>CBDARB010000003.1:0-3391 GCA_965199355.1 Kordiimonas sp. | reverse complement strand
TCTGTGTTCCGGTCAACTGTCCGAGCGCAGCCTTGCGGACGCCCTGATCGAACGCGGGATCACGCCGCATGTGATCGGTGGCGCAGATGTTGCGGCGGAATTGGATGCGAAACGGGCGATCAATCAGGGCACCCGTCTGGCCGCCGCAATGTGTCGAGAACATTCTGAATTGTCCGGTGTAGGTAACATGCCAATTGTCCGCTTCAGTTGATTGCGCGGTGGCCCAATTCGGAGGGAGCCGTAGGCGACCGTAGATTTGGGCCACCGCGTTCGCGCCACGTCGAAGCGGGTCACGCGACTTTGTGTTTGCTATCCTCCTGTGTGATGGGTGATCCGTCAGGCTGGTAGCGGCCAATGCATCTCGGGCCGTGGAAGATGACCAGTTGACCATCGGGGTATTCGTGGACCCTGACCTTCGCCTTGACGAAATGATGACGGTGCCTGTCTGCCGCGATCTGCATGACCAGGCCCTTGTAGCGCACCGTATTGTCGTTGCCGACGACGCGGTCTTCCTGCACACACAGGGTGTCGCGCACATTGCCTGTAAACGGCACGAAGGCCGAGGTCGTATCCTCCGGCTCCTTTGCAAACAGGGCATTGTGTTCGGGAAGATAGACCTCTTTCAGGAACTGATTGGCCTCTTCAATGGTTGTGATCCCATGGGACCGCAGTTCCTGCGGCAATCGGTTCTGGAACGTGCCAAACATGCGTTCAGACCGTCCACGGGCCTGCGGTGAATAGGCCGGGATCAGCTCAATGCCGAGTTGCTGCAAGGCGCGCCCGACCTGGGTCAGATTGTCCTTGTCCACTTTGCCGCCCGCTTCGGGCGTATGCCAGTAATGAGAGCCCCGATCGGCATAGAGCGAGCAAAACAGACCTTGCGCCTCGATCACCTCTGTCAGCCCCTGAAAACTGCTCATCGTCCCTTCTTCCTCGACAAAGAATGCCGAATAAACCCGGTTGGTGGCATCGTCCATGGTGACGATCAGATCCCACCACTGACCCGGAACCCATTCATGGCTGGAGCCGTCCTGATGCAACATCATGCCAACCATCGGACGGCGGGGCCGCTTGCGCCGATGGGCACCTCGTCGGGGTGCTGCCTGAACCCGGCCGTGGCGCTGCAGTGTAAGCCGCACCCAGTTGTAGCTCTGTGTGAAACCATGGTGGGCCACCAGCTTCTCGTGGAAATGCTTCGGCGTGTAATCCCAGTACTTGGTATCAAACAGTTCAAGCATCTCCATGACCTTATCCGTGGCAACACGATTGTTGGCCAGTTTGCCAAGCCGACGGTCGTACAGACCTTCTGCACCATCCGCCTCAAATCGATCCTCCCAACGCCTGACGGTGCGCACGGATACACCCAGTATCTCAGCCGCCTGTTCTTGCGTCAGCTTGTTCGCGCTTCGCCGCGAATACACATCTTCAAACTTCATCAGTCGAACTTCCTGTAACACTTCTGCTCGGTTCATAACGCCTCCTCTCAGAGACAGAATAGAACCGGACAGATCGCATGTTACATACACCGGACATATCGCGTGTTAGCGACAGTCTGGCCGCCGCAATGTAGGGGCGCTGAGGTCTACATGGTATAAGTCAGGCCTGTCTCTTTCTCGAATCGGGCCATGTAGGTTTCGTAGTCACGGTAGGCGCGATGGAACAGCAGGCGCGCCATTCGCGTCGCGCGCCAAGGTTTTTTGCCACCGACATAGTGCCAGATTTTTGGAGTTCTGTTTGCATCACTCAGATGCTGGCGGAACGTCTTGGACATTTTGCGGTATTTCGGACTGTGCGCGTCAAACCAGATCTGAGGGCGCGTGTTCCACTGAATAGGCAAGCGAAACCAGCGACCGTGAAACAATTGGTTCATTCTGTCCTGCTCGGGCAAGTAGGGAATGTGCGGAACCAGCTTCTCGAAATCGCTGATCTCGCGCAATTCGCGATCACCGTGAATGGCTGAACAATCCATCACCATGATGCCGGCATTGAAATACCCTTCGCCGAGTATAAACCCCAGCCGAATGCTCTTGCTCACGCGGCTGAGTGACTTTTTATGCTCGCGTCCCGGTCTGAAAATCTGCTGCAGGGAGGGGCGCAGAAAATCACCTCCACCAAGCGTCACCAGCCCCATATCCACACAAGCAGCAAAGGGCTGCCCTTCAAGGTCCATGTCCAGCAATTCCCAGAGATCGGACACAACCAGAGTGTCTGCATCCACAAAAACGCAGCGCTTTTCGCAAATCTGGGGCAGAAACAAAGGCAGCATCGTGATCGCAGGGAACTTCGACTTATACTCGGAAAAGCCTGGCAGGTTATCGAGGTCGAATTTTCGGTACGAAATCGTCCCGCCCGTGAGGGATTGATTTGCTTGTTCAACAATCGCGATGTCATCGTCTGTGAAATCCTGCCCAAAGATCGTCACATCCAATGGTTTGCTGGCGTTTTTGACAGCGGAATATGCGGAAAGCAGAGCCGGGAACAGAAAAGACCTGTTCACGCCATAGACTACTTGCATCGCGCTCCCCCTTGATCACGTCAATGTGATGAGAAGGAATAGCAGCGAAGAGCAGGCACTTCAAACCCTCAGCGGCCTTCAAAACCCTTCGTTTGCGGGGTTACCTGGTGCGGCCCTATTCGACCGAAATCGTAATTACCTCGGATACAATTGGCGGGTTATGCGGCACGTGTCCAGCATCGCCCAAAACCAGTTGTAGCGTGTGCTGACCTGCGGGCAGATCCAGAGTGACCTCGGTCTGGCCACCGCCGAAATGCATGTGGTTGTCGTCTGCGGGCAACCCGTAAAGCAACTCATCCGCGCCGTCTTCGCCCTGACCCAGCGGCGGGCGGTTGATCAGCAGGTGGTGGTGGCCGGTATTGTCGGCCTCGGTCCCTGCAGGCGCAACGCCCATGCCACTGAGGCCAAAGACCACCTTGACCGGTGATTGCACTGTGTCACCATCCGCAAGGTTCGCGAAATAGACCTCCGCACCCGGCGCGGATGGTGTTTGGTCCTGCGCTCCGGCGGCTGTGGCAAACAGAGCAACTGAAATGGCTGTAAAAAAGGCTTTCATGATCTCCTCCCTCGTCACAAAAATGCCATTCTAGATCTAGCACATCTTGAATATTTTCCAGAAAACGCCCGTTTGCAGGGCTATCACCATCGCGGGAAACAACTGTTTCCGCGTTTCTGATACGCAAACGATCCGATTCAAAACCCTGATATTATCCCATGTCCGCCCCGATTCCGCCCAGATTGAGGGGCAAAGTCGTTGCAAGTAGCAAGACCTGGGGAACGAGAATGGATCGACTGACGGAAATTGTCAATCGGCATTGAATAATGATGTCGCTAACACGCGATATGTCCGGTGTATGTAACATGCGATCTGTCCGG
>CBDARB010000002.1:0-23937 GCA_965199355.1 Kordiimonas sp. | reverse complement strand
CAAGTCGGTGTTGCGCTGGCCAAGGGCCATCCGGTCTATTTTGTGAGCTTCGGCCGTGATCCGGTTGAAGGTCAGACACTAGCCGACGTCATGCATGCCGAGGCTGGATTTGTTCGCACTGTCAGCGCGCGTCACCCCAAAAGCCCGCAACCTGTTGTGACAGGAAACTGCCAAGGCGGTTGGGCGACATTGCTGATGGCGGCCTGCAACCCTGATCTGACCGGGCCTTTGGTGCTCAACGGAGCGCCGGTTGCACCTTGGTCGGGTGAGGTTGGTGAAAACCCCATGCGCTACAATGGTGGTATGCTTGGCGGTACCTGGCAGCCGATGTTCTGGTCGGATTTGGGGAATGGCAAGTTCGACGGCGCCAATCTGGTGATGAATTTCGAGCAGCTAAACCCCAGCCGAAACTACTATGGAAAATATTTCGATCTGTATCGCGATCCCGAAGGTGGCCGGCAACGCTTTGTCGATTTTGAGCGCTGGTGGGGTGGGTTCTTTCTTCTGAACGAGGCCGAAATTCGGTGGATTGTAGAACAGCTGTTCGTTGGAAACCGGCTGGTCAAGAATACCGCACAACTGGAGTTTGGAATTCCCGTTGATCTCAAGGCGATCAAAGCGCCGATTTTTGTCTTTGCAAGCCATGGTGACAATATCACGCCGCCTCAACAGGCGTTAAACTGGATTGCCGAGACTTATGCCGACGAAGAAGAGATACGGGTACGCGGCCAGCGCATAATCTACATGCTTCATGAAGAAGTGGGGCATCTGGGCATCTTTGTTTCCTCCAAGGTCGCGCGCAAAGAGCACGCAGGCTTGGCCTCTACACTTGAGACGGTCGAGGCAATGGCGCCCGGTCTCTATGAAATGATCATTGACAACATCGAAGGGGACGGGGTCGATAAATCCTTCGAAGTTCGTTTCGTTGAGCGTACGCTTTCCGATGTCGCGGCATTGGATGACGGCCGGCAGGATGAGACCAGCTTTGCCGCTGTGGCGCAAATGTCTGAAGTGCAAGCAGGGGCTTATGAAACCTTCGGTCGCCCAGCGGTGCAAGCCCTGTCTTCACCGGTGATGGCCCAAGCTTTGCGCAATGCACATCCATTGCGTGCACAGCGCGCTTCGATGTCTTCAGGCACATCTTTGGGGAAAGGAATCGAAACTCTGGCGAAGAATGCCAGAGCGCAGCGCGCTCCCGCCGATGCTGAAAATCCGTTTCTGAAATGGGAAAAACTCACCGGTGAATGGATTGAGCAGTCGATGGATCTTGGCCGAGATTTGCGCGACGCCTGGTATGAGACGTCCTTTTTCGCCATTTGGGGTGGACCGTTTGCGTCTTGGTTCGGGCAAAGGAATACAATGCGCCGAACGCTGCCGGATCCGGCGACTTTGCGCGATCTGCCCGAGGTCAGTGTGGTGCTTGCTCATATGCGGCAAGGAGGTCTACCCGAGGCGGTCATTCGTATACTGGTTCTATTGGCCGACAGTCACAAAGGCTTTCGTGCCGAGATTTTACACCGGTGGGCGTATATCTTTCACCGCGAAGCGCCGTTCAAGTCCCTTTCGGTCACCGACCGTCAGCGGATTCTGTATGAGCAATCCCTGGTCGCCACTTTTGATCCGAAGGGCGCGGTCGACACGTTGCCTTATCTATTGCCCGACAAAGCGCGGCGCACTGAAGCCGTCGAGCTTGTCAAGCACATCATAGGTGAAGTCCGAACGCCTTCTAAAGAACTGGAAGAAATGGCCAATCTGCTTGTACGGGTTTTGGACTACAGTGGAGATGCTGGAACTGAGGCAAAGCCAGCGTCAGAGTCATCACCAGCAAGACCCAGAAGGCGAAAAGTAACCCGAAACCCAGTCTGAATTGAAACGATTTCATTGCTTTAGGCCGGAAACGTCTATTAACTTGGTGGTAACCAGATTTATCAGATCAATATAAATCCCTCCGGCGCTGATGCTTTGGTGGGCAGCACGAAGGTGGAAAGAATTTAAACTCTTAAACATGCGACTTAGGGTAGGCGATGTCTCAGAGTCTTTTGAAGTATACACGTGTTTTGGAAATTGTCGGCGACACGATCAAGGTTCGTGTGCCGGTTGAAGATGGTGGCGCACCGGCTGTTCGGTTCAATGATCTGGCGGTGATCGAAACGGTCGATGGGCATAAAACGCTGGCCCAGGCGATCTTTATCGACCGGGATGTGGTGACGCTGCAGGTGTTCTCGGGCACCAAGGGCATCTCGACCGAGGCGACGGCGACCTTCCTGGGTCACCCGATGCAGACGCCGTATTCAGCCAATATTCTGGGCCGCGTTTTTGACGGCGCGGGAGAGCCGATTGACGGCGGCCCTGACCTGTCGGCCGAGCCTCGGATCGACATAGGCGGCCCGACAGTGAACCCGGCCGAACGGGCCGTGCCCAACAAGATGATCCGCACCGACGTGCCGATGATCGACGTGTTCAATACGCTGGTCGAAAGCCAGAAGATCCCGATCTTTTCGGTCTCGGGCGAACCGTTCAATGCCTTCCTCAGCCGCATCGGGATACAGGCGGACGCGGATATCGTGGTCTTCGGCGGGTTGGGTCTGATCTTCGATGACTATCACACGTTTCGGACTTCGTTCGAGGATGCAGGGGTGTTCTCGCGCACTGTGATGTTTGTCAATCAGGCCATGGACCCTCTGGTCGAACGCCTTCTGGTGCCAGACATGGTGCTGGCCGTGGCCGAGAAATTCGCGGTGGAAGAGGGTAAGCGCGTTCTCGTACTGCTGACCGACATGACTGCCTATGCTGATGCGATGAAAGAGGTTGGCATCAGTCAGGAGCGTGTCCCTTCGCAGCGTGGCTATATGGGCGATCTCTATTCGCAACTCGCACGGCGCTACGAGAAAGCATGCGACTATGCCAAGGGCGGGTCGGTAACCGTGCTGACCGTGACGACAATGCCCGGCAACGATGTGACCCACCCTGTGCCGGACAACACGGGCTACATCACCGAGGGCCAGTTTTACCTGCATTCGGGCGTCATTGACCCATTCGGCAGCCTCTCGCGCCTCAAGCAGAACGTCATCGGCAAAACCACCCGCGAGGATCACGGGCAGATCATGAACACGATGATCCGCTTCTATTCAGAAAGCCGGGATGCTGCGCAGAAACAGGCGATGGCCTTTGACCTGTCGGACTACGATCATCAACTGCTGAAATTTGGTGCGCTGTTCCGAAAGCGGTTCATGGATATCAACGTCTCGATCCCGTTGGAGGACGCGCTGGATCTGGGCTGGAAAACGCTGGCCGAATGTTTTGAGCCTGAACAATTGCTGATGAAGCAAGCTCTGATCGACAAGTATTTCCCAAAGGATGGTGATGGCGCGGTTGCAGCTGAATAAGTCGTCGCTCGCCCACGAGCAGACACAGCTGAAAAGCTATGAACGGTTCCTGCCGTCGCTGGACCTGAAGCGCCAGCAATTGATGGCCGAACGCGCCAAAGCACGCGAAGATGTAAAGCGTCTGGAAGACGAAGTGAGCGATCTGGCGCAACAGGTCGGCGCGAAACTCCCCATGCTGGCACAGAAGGGTATTGATCTGGACGGGTTGGTCCAGCTGACAGACTACAAGGTCAAAGAGGTGAATGTCGTCGGCGTCAAGATGCCCGCCCTTGACAGGATTGAGGTCTCGGTGCGGCCGTACTCACGACTGGCCAAGCCGCATTGGGTCGACGCCGCCGCTCAGTTGCTGCACGACATGATCGAGGCGCGCCTGCGGGTTAAAGTGGCGGAAGAGCGGGTCAAGATATTCGACAAGGCCGTCGCCACGATCACGCAGAGGGTCAATCTGTTCGAAAAGGTTCTGATCCCGCGCGCCAAGGCCAATATCAAGAAGATCCGCATCTATCTGAGTGATGAGCAAATGCAGGCCGTCGTGCGCTCGAAAATCTCCAAGCGCAAGCACGCCCAGGAGGCCGTGTCATGAGTGTTGCACGGCTCAAAAAACTCTCATTGGTGGGACGGGTGGCGCAGAAGATCGAAACGCTTGAGGCGCTGCAGGCGCTGGGCTGTATGCATGTTCTGCCCCTGGCCCCTCCGCCGGCTGAGCCGGAAAAGGTCAACGAACGGGGCGCGCATGAAGCATATAAGACGCTGCGATTTCTGACCGATGTCCCCGAGCCTCGCAGGCAGATACAACGCGACCCTGATTTCCAGATGGACCAGTTCGTAAAAGACTTGCTGGACTTGATGCAGCGTACGCGTGATATGTCTGACCGGAGGGATTTTCTGGACCATCGGATTGCTCAGGTGCAGCCTTGGGGGGATTTGGATTTCCCGCCCGACGATGTGCTGGCGGGCAACCGGTTGTGGTTTTACCAACTGCCCCTAAAGCACCGGGACGCGTTGGAGAGTCTGGCGCTACCTTGGGCCATTCTCGAACAGGATCATCGCTTCATCTATGCCGTTCTGATTGCGCCAGACGAACCGGCCGACGATATCCTGCCGGTCCCGCGCACGCATACCGGGTCTTTGCCGATTCACGAGTTGGAAGCACAGCTGGAAGAGGCAGAGATCGCGATCGAAGCGCTTGAGGCGGAACGGGTTGCGCAGACCCGCTACCTGACGCTGATGCGGCGCAACCTGTCCGTAGCTGAAAGTGCGGCAGAGCTAGCCCACGCGACCCAGAAGGTCCGCGACGAAGAGGCGATGTTTGCCCTGCAGGGCTGGGTCCCCGAGGATCGGATTGATGCGGTTCTGGAGATGGCGGGGGCGAAAGATGCCGCCGTTCTGATCGAAGACCCGGGCGCCGATGACACCCCGCCCACATTGCTGGAGCAGCCGGAACAGCGCAGCGCTGCTGTGGACTTGGCGCTGTTTTACCAAGTGCCGGGCTACAAGGACTGGGACCCGAGCGTGATCGTCGCTGCGTCTTTCGCGTTCTTCTTTGCGATGATCGTGGCAGATGCAGGATATGGGGCCGTCATTCTGCTGGGCCTGTTGTTGTTCTGGAAGCGTTTGGGCGGGACGGTCAGCCAACAATCCTGGAGGCGCTACGGCGTTATCGTTTCGGCGGCGACCATCCTCTATGGCGTGTTGGTCGGGAGCTATTTCGGGGTCGCGCCGCCTGATGGGTCCCTTCTGGCAAAGGCCAAATTGCTGGACCTGAATAACTTCGGCGCGATGATGATGATCTCGATTGTTGTCGGTGTCTTGCACCTTGTGCTGGCCAACGCAATGGCCGCGCGCGCGGCATGGGGGCAGCGTAAAGCGGTTGCGAACCTGGGTTGGATCGCGGCGCTGATCGGCGGGTTCGTCCTGTGGCTCAGCTACATGAAAGGCCAATCAGCAACGCCGGGCGCGATGATATTGGGCGCGGGTCTTTTGGCGATCCTGCTGTTTACCAGCGAGAGGCAGATCAAAAAACCAATCGACTGGCTATGGCGACTTATTGACGGTGTGCAGGGTCTTGCCGGGGCCATGGGCGCATTCGGAGATGTCCTTAGCTACATGCGTCTATTTGCACTCGGATTGGCCTCGGCCTCGCTTGCAATCACTTTCAACGATCTGGCCGTCTCGGTGATCCACGCGCTGAAAGGGCCGGGCATTTTGTTCGGCCTGCTAATCCTGATCATTGGCCACATACTGAACTTCGCCCTCGCCATGATGAGCGGCGTCGTCCACGGTTTACGTCTCAATTACATCGAATTCTTTAAATGGGGTCTGCCGGACGAAGGCATTGTCTTTCGTCCGTTCGCCCGCAAGGAGGTTCAGGAATGAATGAGCTTGTTCTGACATTGGGTTGGCTGGGCATTTACGCCCCAATGGCGCTGGGCGCGGCGGCCAGTGCGATTGGCTGTTCGATTGCGGGCATGGCCAGTATTGGTGCGATGACCGAGACCGAGGGCGGCTATGGCCGGTTCGTTGGCGTCTCGGCCTTTCCGTCAACGATGGTGATCTACGGGATCGTCATCATGTTCACGCTTAACCGCGATGTGACGCCGGAAAACGCGGGTGGATTGTTCGGGATTGGTATCCTTTCCGGCATCGCGCTGATGTATTGCGGTATCTGGCAGGGGCGCGCCTGCGCGGCGGCGATCAATGCGACGAAAGAGAAGCCCGAGATATTCGGCCTGTCCTTGGCTCCGGCCGCTATTATCGAAGGCTTTGGCGTCTTCGCCTTCGTCTTCGCCCTTGTGATCAGCGCGGGGATCAGTTGATGGCACAAGATGGCATGATCTCGCACGGCGTTGACGCACTGATCGACAAACTGCGCAATGATGGGGTGGCCGCCGGGCAGGCGGATGCCGAGAAGCTGAGGGCGGATGCCAAAGCCGAGGCGGCAAAGATTTTGGCGGACGCCAAGCGTGAAGCGGATGCCTACCAGAAAAAGGCTCGCAGCGACTCCGACAGCTATCGCGCGGCCGGCGAAGAGGCATTGAACACCGCCATGCGGGACGCGGTTCTGACCATGAAGGCGGGCTTGACGGATCGGTTTCGAGAGGACGTGGCGCGCCTCGTCACCAAAGAAATGGCAGACCCGGACCTGCTGAAACAGATGATCCTGGAGGTTGTCGGGCGCGCGGCTGAGGGCGCCAATCTCGAGGGCAAGGTTCAGGTCATCCTGCCCGCAAAGGTCGCCACGCAAGAGGATATCAAGCAAAACGCTGATGACATCCAGTCCGGTAAGTTGACGAAATACGTGCTTGGCCTGACGGCCGAAATGCTGCGCGAACAGGTGGAGTTGCATGCTGCGGACGATGCGCAGGACGGTATCCGAGTGCGGGCCGAGGATCAGGGCGTTGTTCTGGACCTAACCGACAAAGCCGTGGCTTCGTTGCTGATGCAGCATCTGCAGCCCCGTTTCCGCGCCGTGCTGGAAGGGGTGATCCGGTAACATGTCGGACCCCGACGCCTATATCGCTTTGATCAGCAGCCTGCCGGGCTCGGAACGGTTGTTTGTAGCCAAACAGCCGCCCTTGTCGCGCCTGCGCCTTGAGCGGCGTTTGACGGCGCTGACATCCGAGGACGCGCGCGTTTTGAAGGCGTTGGAGCATGCCCTGAACTGGGGCGGCTATGACATGGACGTGACGGATGCTCAGGCGATCAAGCGATGCAAAGAAGCATTAGAAGATACGCGGCAACCAACTTTGCGGAAGATCCTTGTGGAGCGCATGGATCTGCGCACCGCCGTTGCCGCACTGCGCCTGCGCAAGCAAGGCGGTGGCGCCCCGTCAGGGGTATTCGGAATGGGGCGTTGGAGCCGGCACATCCCCGAGAATTGGGGCGATCCTCATTTCCGTCTTGAAGGCGCGATGCCGTGGATCAAGGACGCGAAACAGCTGTTGGATGCCGAAGACCCTTTGGGACTGGAGCGCTTGCTCTTGTCCGTCAGTCACAAGCAACTGAAACGACACGCATCTCGTCATTATTTCGATTTCGAAGCGGTGGCGATTTATGTGCTGAAATGGAACATTTTCGACCGCTGGGCGCAAAGCAACGCGCAGGACGCGGCCAAGAGATTTGAACATCTGGCGAAACAGGCCATGGCCGATGTCGCTGATATCGATTTTGAGGGAGCATACGCATGACCGCCCCAACCCCCGCCACCCAGACCGCCACCGCCCGCGTCGTTTCGGTGCAGGAGGGGCTGGTGCAGATCCAAGCCAACGTCGACGCTTCGGGCCAGCCCGGACAGCTGGTCAAGAACGAGGTGGTCTTCATCCTGCCCACGCGCCCCGGCCCAGGCGGCAGGCAAGAGCGACTGAAGGCCGAAGTATTGCGCGTACGCGGTGATACAGCGGATGTTCAGGTCTATGAGAGCACCGACGGTGTAGCCGTCGGAGATCCAGTAGAACAATCGGGCCAGTTGCTGTCGGTCGAACTCGGGCCGGGCTTGCTGGGGCAGGTGTTTGATGGCCTGCAATCGCCGCTGCCCAAGGTGGCCAGCGAGTTTGGAACATTCCTGCCGCGCGGGGCAGACGTAGCCCCTCTGGACGATCAGGCAAAATGGTCATTCACGCCGTCGGTCAAGGTCGGGGATACGGTCACAGCGGGCGACAGCATCGGAACGGTGCCCGAAGGCCACTTCAGCCACAAGATCATGCTGCCCTTCAATTGGACAGGCGACTACAAGGTCGTTTGGGTCCAGAAGGGCGCGGCCACGATCCACGACATCGTTGCCCGGCTAGAGGATGAGCAGGGTGGCGAACACACACTCACCCTTTCGCAGAAATGGCCAGTACGTCGCCCCTTACCAGAGAGCATCCTCAAGCGCGCCCTGTCCGAACGCCTCTATCCAACTGAGCCAGTTCTGACCTCGCAGCGATTGATTGATACGTTCTTCCCGATCGCCCGCGGCGGGACAGCCTGCATTCCCGGCCCGTTCGGAGCGGGCAAGACGGTGCTGCAAAACCTAATCGCGCGGAACGCCAAGGTAGATATCGTCATTGTCGTGGCCTGTGGCGAACGCGCCGGTGAGGTGGTCGAGACGATCCACGAATTCCCCAAGATGACCGACCCGACCACTGGCGGCAGCTTGATGGATCGTACGATCATCATCTGTAACACGTCCTCAATGCCGGTAGCCGCGCGCGAGGCCTCAATCTTCACCGGCATCACGCTGGGCGAGTATTACCGCCAGATGGGTTATGACGTCTTGCTGATTGCCGACAGCACCAGCCGTTGGGCGCAAGCGATGCGTGAAACCTCCGGCAAACTGGAAGAAATTCCGGGTGAGGAGGGGTTTCCGGCCTATCTGGAAAGCTCGATCAAGGGTTTGTACGAACGCGCGGGCGCGTTGAAAACCAATGATGACGATCTGGGCAGCCTAACCCTGATCGGGACGGTGTCACCGGCTGGGGGAAACTTTGATGAGCCGGTCACCCAGTCCACTTTGTCTACGGTGAAATGCTTCCTCGGCCTGTCCTCAGAGCGGGCCTATAAGCGGTTCTATCCGGCCGTTGACCCGATGCTCAGTTGGTCGCGTTACACGGATCAGCTTTCCGACTGGTACGACAAAAACGCGGAACCCGGTTGGACGGGTAAGGTCAGGGACTTGTTAGCCCTGATCGAAAAAGGTGAGCAGGTCGACCAGATGATGCAGGTCACCGGCGAAGAAGGTGTCACCATCGAGGACTTTGTCACCCAACAAAAAGCGCTGTTTGTGGACATGGTCTATCTGCAGCAGGATGCCTTTGACCAGGTGGATGCAACCGTGCCTTTGGAGCGGCAAAAGATGACGTTCAAACTGGTCTACGATGTTACCCAATCCACAGCCGATTTCGCCGACAAAGCCGAAGTGCGGCAGGTGTTCACGCAGCTCACCGGTTTGATGAAAAACTTCCACTACGCAGCCGAGAACAAGCCGGAATTCAAATCAATCTGGCAACAGATCACCGATCTCTGTCATGAAAAATTCGGGGTCTGAGGAGTTGCTTGCCATTGAGCACATAACTCGGACTTGTGAGGACAATGCATGTGAGGTTTCTGGTCGGGCGAGTCATCGTTCCCAGAGCTGTTGCAAACTTTTGACAGCCCAAAATGCCTTGGCTAGCCGGAGCACGACTTTCGAAGTCATCGCGCTGAGAACCAATCCAAGATTCCGTCAAAAGTAATCGATATCCGAAGGATGCTATGCGCGATGGCCACATCGCAAGCGCGTTATTTTTTCTTTGACATCGACCAATTTACAGGCAGATGGATCGATAAACCTCGGGATAGTGCGCAGCTGGAATTGGACTTGTTTGACAGATCTACTGCTCTGGCGAACAATTGGCATTTGACGAAGCCGAGCCAAGCACAACGACCATGAGCCAGAATTTCTCCCGGCGATTGACGGATCTTCTGATCCGTATCTACCCGGACCATGACCATGCAGAATTATCCGAGCAGATTGTGCAAGCGTTCTGGCCGCCCGGTCACCACCAAAGAAAGCAGGGGCGAAAGCCCGGCAATGGTCTGTGGTCGGAGGGGGACAGTGTTCTGATCACTTATGGCAATTCCATCGAAGATCAGGTTCATAAACCGCTGGACCTATTGCACGATTTTCTTGTGCGTCATCTGCAAGGGGTCGTAAACGGTGTGCATATCCTGCCTTTCTTTCCCTTCACTTCCGACGATGGGTTTGCTGTTTCGGATTACTACAGCGTCAGCGCCCAATTGGGGGATTGGCCGGACATCACGCGCATTGCGGATGATTTCCACCTGATGTCGGATCTTGTGCTCAACCACGTGTCCAGTCAGGGGCTATGGTTCAACAACTACCTGCAAGGAAAACCGCCGCATGACAGGTTCTTCTTCGAGGCGACGCCCGAAGATGATCTGCTGCCAGTGGTACGGCCCAGAACCACACCGCTTTTGCGTCAGGTTGAAACGAGCCGTGGCGACCGTCACGTTTGGTGTACCTTCAGCCACGATCAGATTGATCTGGATTTCCGAAATCCCGAGGTTCTGATCGAAATGCTTCGGATCATCCGACTGCATATCGACAAGGGCGTGCGCATCCTACGGCTGGATGCCGTGGCCTTCATCTGGAAAGCGGTGGGTACGACTTCGATCCACCTTCCTCAGACACATGCCATCGTGCAACTGCTTCGGCTTCTTTGCGATTTCACGACAGAGACGGTCGTCCTGTTAACCGAAACCAATGTTCCGCGCACCGAAAATCTAAGCTATTTCGGCAATCGGAACGAGGCGCATGCGGTCTACAACTTTCCCCTGCCTCCGTTGATCTTGCACGCCATGCAGTCTGGCACGGCCCGGTACTTGCGCGATTGGCAGGCGGCCATGCCCCCGGCGCAATTGGGGTGTGCCTATCTGAATTTCACCGCCAGCCATGATGGTATCGGGATGCGGCCAGCTGAAGGCCTGCTGCCACCCGAAGAAAAAGCGCGGATGATCGACACGGTGCGAAAGCTGGGCGGGCTGGTTTCCATGCGCGCTTTACCGGATGGTCGCGAAGAACCCTATGAATTGAACTGCGCCTTCTTCGAGGCCATGCGCGCGACCTTCAACGGCGAAGATCAGTTTCACCTGGCCCGCTTCATCTGTTCGCAGACCATCGTGATGTCACTTGAGGGCATTCCCGCGTTCTACATCCATTCCCTCCTGGCTACCCCCAATGACCATGAGGCGGTTGAACGTCGCGGGATGAACAGGGCGATCAACCGGCATCGCTGGCACTATCCGGACCTGTTGTCAAAGCTCGCCGACCCCGGATCGGATCAATCCCGAGTGTTGTCGGAAATGTCGCGCCGTTTGCGCATTCGCGCGCAGCAATCGGCGTTCCACCCGAATGCGACGCAGTTTACCTTACGGCTCGACGAAAGGGTGTTTGGCATCTGGCGGCAGAGCCTGGATCGAAGCCAATCCATTTTCGCCCTTCACAACGTGTCTTCGGATCACGTTCAGATCAACCCGACGGAAGTAAACCTGATTGCTGAAGAAACGTGGATGGACGCCCTGACCGGCGAGGTCTTTGGTGCCAATATGTCCGAATTCTCGCTGGCACCTTACCAGTGTCGCTGGATCACGAACGCGCCTGCGGTGTGAACTCTTCCAGATCCAGCGCGACCGCTTCGCTCAAGTGGTGCAGAAACTCGGCATCTGCGGCATGGACCCGGTTCCATGTTGGGATAAACGGCGTTTCATGGGGGTTCTCCAAAAAGACCCGACCGGCGCGGATGATGTTTTCGGCAAAGAGCTCGATCGACTTTTCCTCGGTGTGGCGGTCAAGTGCCAAGCCGTTCATCTTTGCGTCGGTATAGTAACCCTCGAGCAAATCCAGAGCCGAGCGATAATAGGTCGCCTTGAGGGTCCGGAATGTGTTTCCTGACTTCCGACCTTTTTGTTGATCTGACTGGGTTTTTGGTTTGTTTTCAGGTGTGGTTGCTCAGAGGCGCGTTGTAGTGCCCCATTATTATAAAAAGTATTGACATGGGCCTTCAGATGGCTAACCTCTTCGCCCATGTTCATCCGCACCAAACATGACGCAAAGCTCAACCGCACACGGATCCAGATCGTTGAATCCGTCCGCACCGGCTCCAAGGTACGCCAGAAGATCCTGCGCCATGTGGGTGTGGCCCATAACGACAGCGAGATTGAGGATATCAAGCGTCTGGCGGGCCGCTTGATGGAGCAATTACGCATTGATCGCTCGCCGCAAATGGAACTGTTCACGCCCACGGAATATGCCGATCTGCAGGCGCTGGTGCGCCGCGCTCCGCGGCCGGACAAGCTTGGCGTTGATCTTGCCGAGTGCCGTGAGGAGGCGCGGGTCTCTCTGGGTCTGCGGGATGTCATGGGGACGATGTATGACCAACTGGGTTGGGGGGCCCTTCTGGGGGCGGCGCGTAAAAGTGCCAATCGCATTGTGAAAGAGCTGGTTATGGCGCGGATCGCACAGCCCGAGAGCAAGCGCGCGACCGTGGAGGCGTTGGAGAACCAGGCAGGCATCACGCTCAATCTGGACGTGGTCTATCGGAGCATGGATTACATCAATACGCCGGTGATAGACGGGATTTGCAAAACCTCTCACGCGGCGGCAGAGAAGTTGCTGGGCGGGCCAGTGACCGTGCTGTTCTACGATTGCACGACCCTGGCCTTTGACACCGAGCGCGAGGACCCGGCCGAGGATGCGGACGGGGTCGAGCAGGATCATCTTCTGGCCAAGGGCTTCAGCAAGGATGGCAAGCATCACCGCGCTCAGGTCATGCTGGCGCTGATCGTCACCTCCGATGGGCTGCCTGTGGGCTATGAACTCTTCCCGGGAAACACCTGGGAAGGTCATACGCTGGAAGCTGCGCTGAAGGCGTTGGAGGGACGCTTCGACGTGGCCAGGGTCACGTTCGTGGCCGATGCCGCCATGCTCAGCAAGGACAACCAGCAGATGTTGCAGAACAAGGGTCTGCCCTACATCCTCGGCTATCGCATGAAGTCCGCCCCGGCCGCCGTGAAGGCGAACATTTTGAGCCCGGAGGGACGCCAGCCTTGGGCTGGACACGGTTCTGAAGAGGCAACCGAGAAGGGCTGGTACAAGGTGATCGACCAGGAGGGAGCGCGGGTCATTGTGACCTGGTCACCCACCCGGGCACGCAATGATGCCCACAAGCGCGACAAGGCAATCGAAAAGCTGCACAAGAAGCTCAAGCGCTCTCGCAAACCCGGCAGCTTCAGCAGCCGGGGATATGGCCGCTTCCTGGCCTTCCCCGACAGCGGGGACGTCACGCTGGATGATGCAAAGATCAAGGCAGCGGCACAATGGGACGGGCTGCATGCCATTGTTGTTCATGGTGCGGACGAACTGGAGGCACAGGACGTCATTGCCCGCTATCACCAGTTGTGGGAGATCGAAGCCTGCTTCCGCACCAACAAGCACGATCTGAAAATCCGGCCCATCTATCACTGGTCGCCGCGTCGGGTCCGGGCCCATATCGCCATCTGCTACATGGCCTTCTGCTGCCTGCAGCACCTGCGCAAGCATCTGGACCTGCTCGGACACCCGATGAGCCCGGCTCGTATCCGCAACGAGTTGAACGCATTGCAGCTCTCGATCCTGCGCCACAAAGGCACCCCTGACCGCTACGGCATGCCAAGCCATGCCACGGTCGATGCCAGACGCATCCTCACCTGCGTCGGCCTGACCTGGAACGAAGCCCCTTTCAAGATACCCCCCGGGCGCACCCGAAAAACTGGCCAGACCAAAGCCTGAGCTCCCTCAACACTCCGAAACAATCGCTGGCGAAAAAAGTCCGTGTAGTGCCTTTTGGCAACCAAGGCATAATAATATCAATGACTTATACGAAAAAATGTCGGAAGTCAGGAGGTCGCCTTGAGGGTCCGGAATGTGTTTGTGGTGAATACGGTACCATCTGCGGCCAGTTTACGGAAAATGGCCTTGCATATGTCGGTCGACATCCGGCTCAGCCCTGTGTTGGCATCTTCGGGTGACAGCTTCTGATGCTTGTGATCGTAATTGTCGGCAATCTCGACCTGGCAGACGGATTTGGGCGCGAGGTTCCTCCAGGCTTCGGAAAGAACGCCGATTTCCAGCCCCCAGTCCGACGGGATGCGTAGATCGGGCAGGGTCGGTGTGCGAATGGCAAACTCGCCTGACAGCGGATACCGGAAGCTGCGTAGGTAATCGATATAGTCCCGATCTCCGATCACCTTCTTCAGCGCGATTAGTAGAGGGCTGACCAGCAGCCGCGTGACACGGCCGTTCAGGTTGCCATTGCCGATGCGCGGATAAAAACCCTTTGCCATCTGGAACGGGAAGGTTGGGTTGACCACGGGGTAGACCAGCCGATCCAGCATATCCCGTTTATAGGTCACGATATCGCAGTCATGGATCGCCATGACCGAGCTGTCGGCGCAGGCCAGCAGGTAGCCGATACAGGACCAGACGTTTTTGCCCTTGCCGGGTTCCTGTGGTGCAAGGCCAAGGTCGCGCAGCCGGTCTTCCAGTTGTAACATCCGGGGGCTGCTGTTCCAGATCACAACATGCTTCTGGGGCAAACGGTCGAAAAACGCTCTGGCGCGTTGGTATTGTTCTGCGTCGGCCTGATCGAGCCCGATGATGATGCGATGCAGGTAATTGACCTTTGACAGTTCGTCGATAATCCCAGTAAGGGCCGGACCTTCCAGTTCAGAGTAGAGACAAGGCAGGATCAGTGTCACCTTGCGCGTTTCGGCAAAGACCGAGATTTCGTGCACCAGATGCTCGGCCGGGCGGCTTCGCAGGTTGTGAAGCGTGGTGATGTTTCCGTTCTGATGGAAGTCTGCCATTTGGGCTGCCTGTCTTGGTTAACTGTCTTCGTGATCGGGTGCAGTGAGGGTCAGAATGGCCTCGGCCCAGCCTTCGGGGCCTTCACGTGTGGTTCTGAATATCCGCCGCTCGGCTTCGGGTGCCTGGACCGGAATGGATGCACCATGCCGGTTTGCGACAACGACACCGGTGTCGGCGGCAAGGATCATTTCCAGATCGTTTGGTGCATCCCCAAGAGCGATGGTTCTTTCCGGTTTCAGCTGGCGGATCACGTCGGACATGGCATCCGCTTTGGTCTTTCCGAACGACAAGGTGAGAAATCGACCGCCTTGTCTGGCCTTAAGACCGTACCGCCCGGCTTCGGAGATAAACCTGTCAAGATCCTCTGGCGCTCCATCCCACATTCCCGGTTCGCTGAAATGCCGATCCTGGGCTTTCTCTGCCTCGACGAGACCAAGGCCGGTCCTGTCGCTCACCTCCTGCACGCTCATATCTGCGAAGCCGCGAAAGCCGGGTGGGAGGTGTTGCAGGATATTCAGAATGTTCAGATATTCAGATGGCCCGCCGGTTTCTGGGTGGCCCGGTGCCAGAATGCCAGCACCATTTTCAACGATCGACGGCATTTTCGAAAAGCCGATGGCTTGGCGAAAGCCAATAATCTCAGCAGCGGTTTTACTGCTGGCTAGCACGAGCCCCGCGCCAATGTCCCGAAGCCGGTTTAGTGCGGGTTGCGCGGCGTCCCAGCTATAGTCGTGATGGTTCAGCAGAGTACCATCGAGATCGGAGAAAACCAGAAGTGGCAGGCGTCGGGACATGGCTTCTGACTAGCATCCGAGATTGCGCGGCTACATCTCAAATCAGAAGAACATGCGGATTTAGTGTTTAAAAAATCAGCAGGCAAGCATGATAGCTGAAAAAATAGGCAAACTAGGCCGGCAATACCTAACTTAGCCCGCTCTCATGTGCACTGGACGCGCGGGAAAGGAAAACGGATAAAGCTAGGAAAGTGTATCCGGGCATCGAACTTTGTGCCCGTTCCGGATCACCTGCACGACAGCGCGAGCGAAGGACGCCAACCATGCCCAGCAACGTAGAACCGAGCATCCGCCAGCTCAAAGCGCTTGAGGCGGTTGCCCGCACCGGCAGTTTCACGGCTGCGGCAGAAGAGTTGGGCGTCTCTCAACCCACGGTTTCCAACCTGATCGTCGCCTTGGAGCGGCAAACCGAGTGTCGCTTTTTGCGGCGGGGCAACAAGGGTATTGAAACCACCGAAATGTTCGAAACACTGCGTCCACAGATCAAGGCTCTGCTGGCGTTGAAGTCCGAGGTCGATCTGGCGATTGGCGTGCGGAAAGACCTGAAGTCGGGCAGTTTTTGGGTGGGCTATTCGACCTATCAGATCGCTATGCCACCTATTGCCCGATTTATCCAGACCCATCCGGGTGTCACCCTGAATGCGCGTGCTATGGCCAGTCTCGACCTTCTGCCCTTGCTGCGCACCGGTGATTTGGATGTCGCCTTTGTCACCGCGCGCGAACCGCTGGAGACGATGCATTGCCAAAAGGTCGCCTCGTTTCGGATCGGCATAGTGGCCCAAAGCGAAGGTGCATTGCGAGACGTCGAGACCCTTAGTTGGGCGGATGTTGGGAAACTGAGACTGATACAGCGGGAGCCGAATGCCGGTACGCGTCAGATTTTTGAACGCGCAGCCTCGGAAGCTGGTATCGCGCCGGATACCATTCTGGGCCTCGGCTCCTGGGGGTCGATCACCTCTCTGGTTCGGGCTGGCGTAGGCGAGGGGGTAGGCTTCGAATCGGAGTTGGTGGCCGCCGACAAGGATCTGAAATTCATCTCGATTAACGATGAAAAACTAAGCGCTCATCAATTTTTAGTTTCCATGCCAGCAATGGCTGCGTCGGCTACTGTCCGGCAATTCTTTGAAATCACTCAAGAAACTTTGGCGAGCGTTCACGAATAGGAGTGACATAGTTTAAAGCTATAAACTATTACTCATTATTAAATTGTTACAATAGCCCCTTAACCGGGTCGTCGAACAAACCTGGAGGTTGTCATGACGATCCGTCATATCCTGATGTCCACTGCCGCGACGATGATTGCGGTTCCC
The DNA here is from genome assembly GCA_965199355.1 of Kordiimonas sp. GTDB lineage: Bacteria > Pseudomonadota > Alphaproteobacteria > Sphingomonadales > Kordiimonadaceae > Kordiimonas. The sequence goes on along the minus strand of CBDARB010000002.1, from coordinate 7,064 downwards.
GCGCTGGCAAATTGCCCGGTCGCCACCGTCGCTGATCCAATGGGGCTGGAGCCGGTGTTCCCACAGCAATTGGAACTGGCCGAGCTGCAATCGGCCGCATCCTGCACCCTGGAATTCTCGGAAAACCCAGCGATTGCCGAACTGAACGGCAAAATCCTTGGCAACGCCGACCTGGCCGCTGTTGCAGATCGTCTGCCAGCCGAGCCTCTGGTCGTGATGCCCTATGAGAGCATCGGCCAGTATGGCGGCGCGATCACCGGCATCTCGAAAGCGACGGAGTCGGGCACGTCCGACCTTCTGTCTGTGCGCCACGTGAACTTTGTGCGCTATGCGGATGACCTGCAGACGGTTGTTCCCAACGTCGCCAAGGCGTGGGACTGGAACGAAGATAAAACCGTTCTGACGATTACGCTGCGTGAAGGCCACAAATGGTCGGACGGCGAACCCTTCACCGCCGAAGACGTTGCCTTCTGGTACAATGATCTGCTGCTGAACACCGACATTCTGGAAAAAACCCCGGATCGCTGGCTGTTTGCGGGCGAGCCGATCAATGTTGAGGCGGTCGACGACGTGAACGTTCGCATGACCTTCCCGGTGCCGACGCCGGGCATTCTGAACCGCTTTGCGGTCGACTATGGCCAGCCGTTCCAGCCCAAGCATTTCCTGGGCCAGTTCATGCCCAAATACAACGAAAACGCCGCTGCGCTGGCGCAAGAATACGGTTTCGCCAACGGGGCCGAAGCGGTTGATTTCTACTATGGCGGCTCGGACTGGAAAGACGTTCCCTCGCCGCTGCTGAAAGACGCCGACAAAGCCGCTGCCATCGGCCGTGCGGTTGTGCCGACCCTGGAAAGCCACATCGTTGTCGAAGAGACCTCGGAAGGTCGCAAATTGGTGGCGAACCCCTATTTCCACCAAGTCGATACTGCGGGCAATCAGCTGCCCTATATCAACGAAATCGTTGAGAGCTATGTCAGCGACAAGGAAGTTCAGAACCTCAAGGTTATGAACGGAGAGGTTGTCTGGAAACAGCAGGCGATCTTCCTGGAAGACTTCCCGCTGCTGAAAGAGAACGAAGCCAAGGGCGGCTACACAATCCAGTTCGCGCCGACTCTGGGCGAAAACGTGTTCTTCTCGTTCAACCGCACCCATAACGACGAAGTGCTGCGGGAAATCTTCAATGATGTGCGCTTCAACCGCGCCATGTCGCTGGCGATGAACCGTGATGAAATCAACGAGATCGTCTATCTGGGTCAGGGCACTCCGATGCAGGGTGTTCCAGCCGAGCCCAAGACCGTGTCGTTCATCTCGGATGACGTGCTGAACAAGGACATCGCCTATGACGTCGAAGGTGCCAAGGCCCTTCTGGCCGAAATGGGCCTGAGCGACAGCGACGGCGATGGCACGTAGGAGCGCCCGGACGGCAAGCCTCTTGTCATTCGCCTGGTCTATTCCTCGCAGGGTGTGCCAGTGAAAATGATGGAGCTGGTGCGGGATTACTGGACCGTCGTGGGCGTGCGCGTTGACCTGAAAGAGGTTACCTCGGACGAATACCGCGCCTCGGGCAACAACAACGATCTGGACCTGACGACTTGGAAGTATGACGGCAATGCCGGCCCGACCATCTCGCAGGATACCACCGTTTTCGTGCCGCCATTTGGTGACTTCTTCAACCCGGGCACCGGCGCCAAATGGGCCACGTGGAAACAGACCGATGGTGCTGAAGGCGTTGAACCCCCGGCCGATATCCAGAAGCTGTGGGAGCTGAGCGAGCGGTTCATTCAGGCTGAGTTCGGCTCGGACACCAGCAATGAAATCGGTGCGGAAATCGTCAAGATCCACACTGACAACATGCTGAAGATCGGCACCGTCGGTGACATCGTTGCCCCCTTCCTTTGGCGCAACGATCTGCAGAACGTCAAACCCATCAAGTCGAAAACCTACGACTTCTACTGGACCTACCCCTACCGCCCCTCGCAGTGGTGGCTGGAACAGTAACCCCCATACGGGTTTGACATTTTCCTCCGGGGCGTTTGCAGCAGACGCCCCGGAGTTTGCAGTCCAAGCTCCAATCTCGGGACAGACGCATGCTCAGATTCACTGCCGAACGACTAGTAGGGATGGCCATCACGATGCTTCTGGTGTCGATGATGGTATTCCTGATCATGGAAATCCCGCCCGGAGATTACGCCGACCGCTACGCGTTTCGGAAATACTCGGGCACCGGGGTCAACGTAACCGAGGCCGATGTGCAGGCCATCCGTCAGGAGCTGGGTTTGGATAAGCCCATGTTGCTTCGGTATTTCGACTGGATTGGCGGCATCGTTCTGCGCTGGGATTTCGGACAGGCATTTGCCTTTGAAACCTCGGTCACCAAGGTGATCGGTGACAAGGTCTGGCTGACCGCAGGCATCCTGTTCGCGACGCTGATCCTGACCTATCTGATCTCGATCCCTGTTGGGATTTACGCGGCCGTGCGGCGCGGTTCGGCCATTGACTATGGTCTGACAATTTTCTCGTATCTGGGTCTCGCGCTGCCGAACTTTTTGCTGGCGCTGGTCATGCTGTATTTCGCCAACCGCTGGTTCGGGGCGGATATCGGCGGCTTGTTCTCGGCCCAGTATCAGGACGCGCCTTGGAGCGTGGCCAAGGTCTGGGACATGCTGAAACACCTGTGGTTGCCCGCTGTGGTTCTGGCCTGGTCGGCGGTGGCCTACCAAATCCAGACCGTGCGCGCGACCATGTCGGATGAGTTGAACAAGCTGTCCGTCACCGCAGCCCGCGCGCGCGGAGTGCCCGAGCGGAAGTTGCTGATCAAATACCCGGCCCGGCTGGCGATCAACCCGGTCGTCTCAACCATCGGGTTTGACGTAAACCGCATCTTTTCCGAGCTGCCGATCGTGGCCGTGGTTCTGGGCCTGACCGAACTGGGTGAGCTGCTGCTGAAAGCGTATCTCGACCTCGACATGAACGTGGCGGGCGCGATCCTGCTGATGCTGACCTTTGCCATCGTGTTCATGAATTTCCGTTCCGATCTGCTGTTGGCGTGGCTCGACCCGCGCATCAAGCTGGGGGCGTGACATGACCGATATGACAGATCCCGAAATGACCCCGGCCCAGCGTCGGGCTGCGGAAAAAGAACGTCAGCAGCTGCTGAAATACTACTCGGCCTCGCAATGGACCCTGATCTGGTGGCGCTTCAAAAAGCACCGCGCCGCGATGTATGCCTCGATCGTGTTGGGGCTGGTGGCGCTGGCCGGTTTGTTTGCCGAGATCGTCGCCCCCTATGGCCCGGTCACGCGTGATACCTCCTACATCGAAGGTCCGCCGCAAATCCCGCGCTTTTGCGATGACAACGGATGCTCTATCGTGCCCTTTATCAACGGCACCAAGACCGAGCGTGATCCGGTGACCCTGCGGGCCGTCTCGGTGCCCGATCCCGACGTGCGCAACTATCTGGGGCTGTTCGTCAAAGGAGAACCGGTCAAGGTTCTGGGCTTTATTCCAACCGACCGCCACCTGATCGGATTGCAGAACCCGGACGCCAAGATCCATTTCTGGGGCACGGATGATCTGAGGCGGGATGTGTTCTCGCGCACCATCTATGCCACGCGGACCTCTCTTTCGATTGGTGTGATCGGGGTGCTGATCTCATTTGTACTGGCGCTGATCATCGGCGGGATTGCCGGGTATTTCAGCGGCCTCATCGACAACGTCATCCAGCGCGTGACCGAGGTGATCCGGGTGGTGCCCATCATCCCTCTGTACATGGGGCTGGCCGCCGCCATGCCCAAGGAATGGTCGACCACGCAGGTCTATTTCGCGATGACACTGATCCTTGGCCTCTTTGGCTGGCCGACACTGGCGCGGCGCATCCGGTCGCAGCTTCTGTCGATCCGGAACGAAGACTATGTGGTCGCGGCCCGACTGGCTGGCGCGCGCGCCAAGCGCATCATCGGCCAGCACATGCTGCCAAGCTTCACCAGCTTTATCATCGTCGATCTGGTGATCTCGTTCCCCTACATGATTCTGTCGGAAACCGCGCTGTCATTCGTGGGTCTGGGCCTGCGCCCGCCGTCGGTCTCGTGGGGTGTTCTGCTGCAACAGGCGCAATCGGTCCGCGCGATCGAGCAAACCCCATGGCTGTTCATTCCCGCCGTGTTCGTGGTGGTGGCAGTTCTCGCCTTCACAGTGATCGGCGACGGGTTGCGCGACGCGGCTGACCCTTATGCGGAGGCGAAGTGATGGCACACATCCTCGACGTCAAAAACCTGACCCTGTCTTTCCGCACCGATGAAGGGCTGATCCAGCCGGTTCGCGATGTCTCCTTCTCGCTTGAGAAGGGTAAAACGCTGGGTATCGTGGGCGAAAGTGGCTCGGGCAAATCCGTGTCGACCAAGGCGGTGATGCAGCTGCTACCCGGCATCGCCAGCATCGATCAGGGGTCCGAGATCAACTACGTCTTGAAGGATGGGAAATCCCTCGACCTGGCCAAAATGCGCCCCCATGATCCACATATGGGCGTTATCCGCGGCGGTGAGATCGGGATGATCTTTCAGGAGCCGATGGCCAGCTTTTCGCCGATCTACACGATCGGCAACCAGATCATGGAGGCGATCCAGCTGCATCGCGGGCTGAACAAACGGCAGGCGCGCGAGCTTGCGATTGAGATGCTGGAAAAGGTCGGCATCACCAACCCCTCCACCCGCGTTGTTCAGTTCCCGCATGAGATGTCGGGTGGCATGCGCCAGCGGGCCATGATCGCGCTGGCCCTCTCGGCCGGTCCGCAGCTGCTGATCGCGGATGAGCCGACAACCGCGCTGGACGTGACCATTCAGGCGCAGGTTCTGCAACTGATGCGTGATCTGCAGGCTGAGCTGGGCATGAGCATGATTTTCATCACTCACGATCTGGGGGTGGTGGCCCAAGTCGCGGACGACATTGCGGTGATGTATAAGGGCGAGATTGTCGAGCGTGGCACCGTGCGCGAGGTCATCAACAACCCGCAACAGGCCTATACCCAGCGCTTGCTGGACGCGGTTCCGCGTTTGGACAAGGTCGTCCCGCCCGCGCCACTGAAGAAAGCGCGAAAGCTGATTGACGTCCACAATCTGGGCGTCGAATTCGAGGTGCGAAAGAAGAAGCTGTTTCGAACGGAGGTTGAAACGGTCCGCGCGGTCAGTGACATCACTTTCGACATCCTCAAGGGTGAAACCGTGGGTCTCGTTGGCGAAAGCGGGTCGGGCAAAACCACCGTTGGCCGCGCGATGTTGCGCGCCATTGATCCCAGCGAAGGCGAGGTGATCTTTCACCGCAAGAAAAAGGGCGATATCGACCTTGCCAACGCCTCCGAGGCTGAACTGCGCGCGGTGCGCAGCAAGATCAACATGGCGTTCCATGAAGGCCCGGTTCAGTTGCACACCCTTGGTGGCAACCTGCTGCGCAGCTTCCGCCCGGAAATGAGCCTTGTCTTTCAGGACCCGTATTCCTCGCTGAACCCGCGCATGACAGTGCGGGATATCATAGCCGAACCACTTGTGGCCTCGGGTCTCATGACGGACCGGGATCAGATCGACGAACGGGTACGCGAGATCGCGGCGCGTTGTAAGATCGATCTGGAGCATCTGCGCCGCTTCCCGCATGCGTTCTCCGGTGGGCAGCGGCAGCGGATCTGCATTGCGCGCGCGCTGGTTTCCAAGCCCAAGTTTGTTGTTTGCGACGAATGCGTCTCGGCGCTGGATGTGTCGATTCAGGCCGAGATCGTTGCGCTTTTAAAGAACGTGCAGGCCGAACTGGGCGTCAGCTTCCTGTTCATCGCGCATGATCTGGCCGTGGTTGCGCAGATCTCGCACCGGGTGGCGGTGATGTATCGGGGGCGGTTCATGGAATATGGCCCTACCGACAAGATCTTTTTCAACCCGCAGCACCCTTACACCAAGGCGTTGCTGTCCGCCGTACCGCATCCTGATCCTGACGCCGAATTTAAACCGATCCGTTTTGAGGGCGACATGATCCATCCCGTTGCCTCGAATGGCCCGGACGGGGTGTCGCTGCGTATCCCGAAACAGCCTTCGAACGAGCCGATCCAACTGGTGGAAGTGGAGGAGGGGCATTTTGTTGCCTGTCATCTAGATCAGCACGTGACCACGGAAAGGACCAAGGCGCTGGAACCCGCTTAGCCGGTCGAAACACCCTTGCGGGGGTCACCGGAAAACTGTAGCCAAGCCATAGCTAAAACCTATTTTATGACAGCCATCATATAGAAGATGAATGACATGATTGATCACACACAAAAACTGCCATCGCCGCATTTCGGCGAACCGTATCTGTTGACTCCGGGCCCGTTGACCACGTCGCTGCCAGTGAAAGAGGCGATGCTGCGCGACTGGGGCAGCTGGGACGCCGATTTCCGCGCCATGACGGCCGAATTGCGTAGCCGCCTGCTGGATATTCTGGGGCAGGACAAAGCCCGCTATGACTGTGTGCCTTTGCAGGGCAGCGGCTCTTACGTGGTCGAGGCGATGCTGGGCAGCTTTGTACCCAAGGACGGCAAGGTGCTGGTGTTGTGCAACGGTGCCTATGGCAAACGAGCGGTACAGACTCTGGGCTATCTTGGCCGCGACTGTGCCGTGATCGATATGGGGGACTATCTGCCCGCGCGCGGGGATCAGGTGGCAGAGGCGCTGCAGGCCGACCTTGCGATCACGCATGTGCTGTCCATCCATTGCGAGACCAGCTCGGGCATCCTCAACCCGCTGCAAGAGATCTCGGACGCGACGCAGGCGGCGGGCCGTAAGCTTCTCGTCGATTCCATGTCGGCCTTCGGTGCTGTCCCGCTCGAGCCGCATGTGATCCCGTTTCAGGCCATGGTCAGCTCGGCCAATAAATGCATCGAGGGCGTACCGGGCTTTGGGTTCGTGATCGCCGAAACAGATGCGATCAAGGCGGCGGAAGGCAACAGCCATTCACTCAGCCTGGATGTTTACGCCCAATGGGACGCGATGGAGAAGACAGGCCAGTGGCGCTTTACCCCGCCGACGCATGTGGTCGCGTCCTTCATCGAA
>CBDARB010000001.1:0-413979 GCA_965199355.1 Kordiimonas sp. | reverse complement strand
CAAACCCCGGCCTCGCCGTATCAGGTCATGGCAGGGAGCGTGATTGCCGCCAGCCTCATAACCGGGATCAATTCCGACCTGCCGGGCCTTGTCACAGCCCAGGTGACCGAGAATGTCCATGACACCGTGACCGGCTCGGCGCTGCTCATCCCGCAAGGGTCCCGGCTGATCGGCACCTATGACAGCGTGGTCGCGTTCGGCCAGTCCCGTGCAATGCTCGTCTGGCAGCGGATCATCCTGCCGGACGGATCATCGATCCGGATCGACAATCTCCCCGCCCGACCGACGCCGCTGGTTATGCGGGCCTCGAAGATGAAGTGGACTATCACACCTGGCGGCTCCTCAAGGGCATCGCCATGGCGACACTCTTGGGTGTCGGCACCGAACTGACCTTCGGCGAGGGCGAAAGCGATCTTCTTCGCGCCATCCGTGAATCGACACAAGCGAACACCGCCCAGGCCGGTGGGCGCCTCACCGAAAAGAACCTCGACATCCAGCCGACCATCACCATCCGGCCCGGCTGGCCGCTCAGGATTGTGGTTCAGCGGGATATCGTCCTCCGCCCTTACCACGGCAACAAAGGCTGAAAGGAACACGACTATGATAAACCTCAGACTCGCAAGGCTTCCCGATCGCACGCCGACCCGGATCACCATCACGGTGGATGCAGAACTCAATGCGGCGCTCAGGGACTACCAGAAACTCTATGCCGCCACCTATGACACCACAGAAAAAATCGCCGACCTGATCCCCTTCATGCTCGACGCCTTCCTCGACAGCGACCGTGCGTTCGCGAAGGCGCGGAAGGAGGGGATCGAAAGGGCGAAGATCCAAAGATGAGGCGGACAGTAAAGTATCTTGAGGCTGGTGCATTATGATTATTGTTGCGGCTGGGTATGGGTGCGCCAAGGGTCGCCCCTGGGCAAGGCTTGAAAGGTAGGGGCGCGGGCCCGTCATTACCTGTCATTACCTTGACAACGGTGCTACTGAGTATTACCAATTGTGGGGAAGGAGAAATCATACAATGACCGTTAAATCTTCCGTTTCGCTGACCGACAGTCAGGACGCGTTTGTGCGCAAGCTTGTTGAGCGGGGACGCTATCCCAGTGCCAGTGCCGTCCTTCAGCAGGGCCTGGAATTACTGCGTCTGCGGACAGAAAACGAAGATCTCGAAGTTGCGGCCCTCCGCAGGCTTGTCGGCGCACGCCGGGATGGAAAATTTGTCTCAGGCACGACGATGAAAGGCAGGATTGCCGACATCGCCAGCAGGAAGCGTCGTGCGCACGGACTATAAAGTCACGTATTCGGTAGACGCAGAACGGGACTTCAACCTCATCTTTGACTTTCTCTTCGAAAGTTATGTCGAGTTTGGTGAGGCACCAGCCCCTGCCATTGACCGCGCAGAAGAGCGTGTCCAATCGATCCGCTCGGACATTGAGGCTATCGCAAAGGCTCCCTATCGCGGAACCACGCATGATGACTTGTTTCCTGGTCTGCGTCATGTCACGCTTGACCGTACAATCGTCTGGTTCGATGTGATTGAGGACGAGCGTAAGGTCCGGATTCTTGCGGTCTTCTTTGGTGGTCAGGATCATATGCGGCGCATGTTGGTGCGGTTGCTTGAATGAACGGTACTGGCGACCCATGTCTGACCGCGGAAGAAATCCATGCATGTGCGGACAGCCCGGTTGAGCGCAACTCCAGGCTCCATAGTCGTCGGTTATTTCGGCAAACCGATCTGAAGGTCTGTAAAGCGTCGGTATTGATGTGAGGCTGCATGCGCGCGAGTTCATCATTGCCGACGGGTTGCAAGGGCTGCTTTGTCGATGCCTACTTTCGACACTGACAGATTTATTCGCTATGCTGAATGCATGGGCGAAACTGAAATATCCATATTTGCCGGAAAGGCCGCTTCCGAAAGTCCTCAGCGGATTCGGCGCGGTGCGTTAAACGGGGCGGTCCTCCGGTTGTTCGGGCTTACATTCCGGGGCATAGAGCACCACGTTTCAGGGTTCGTTCTGATCGGCGGGAAACCGAGACATGTCGTGTTCCGGGAATTGTCCGGTCCGGCGACGGTAAGAAAAACCTTCGGCTTTTGGGCGATTGTCCTACCCCTCAGGGGCGGCATAGAGGTCAGGGTCGCGGGTCTGAGGGCGGATGATGCAAGGCGCTTTACATCGGTGGCGAACGACGCGTTCCGGCGGTATGTTGCAGAGCGCTACAGGTCGATTGAGCAGGAGTTGCTCGCGCTTGTGGCGACGATAGATCGTCTTAAACGGCCACGCCGCTATCCTGCAGCCTGTCTGCTCAATCCGTTTATTGAAAGAGCAGTCAAAGCCGCCGGGGCGCTTCCTCCGACCATTCCTGACGGATCGCTCTCGGTCAAACAACAGGAAATTCTGGCCAAGGTTTCCGACTTTGCAAAGAGTCCAAAACGGGCGCGCGAAGAGGCGATCAAGGCTTTCATCGAAAGCGAGTTGGGCGACATGCGCGCGTTCTTCGACAGGATCGAGTCGAACCCGCTGACGCCGGAGCAGCGGCTCGCCGTTGTCACGGACGAGGACGCCACGCTCGTCCTTGCAGGAGCGGGTTCCGGAAAAACCAGTGTCATTGTTTCCAAGGCCACCTACCTCATCGAAAGAAGCATCCGCAAGCCGAAAGAAATTCTCCTGATGGCCTTCGGCAAGGATGTCGCCACCGAGATAGCGGAACGCATCAAGAAGCGTACCGGTGCTGCGGTGGACGCCATGACGTTCCATGCGCTCGGGAACAGAATCATCCGGGAGGCCGAGGGGCGTGCACCGGCACTCGCTGCGCATGCGAGCGACGACGTCAGGTTTCGTGCGCTGTTACGTGACATACTCATTGACGATGTGGCGAAGAAAGAAGGTCTGGGCGATGTGCTTCTGGATTGGTTTTCCGAGTTCTACCGGCCTTACAAAAGCGAGTGGGATTTCAGGACAAAGGCAGAATACTACCAGTGGGTCGAATTGCATGACCTTCGGACGCTCAACGGCGATCGTGTGAAGAGCTTCGAGGAACTGGAAATATCCAACTGGCTCTACAGAAACGGCATTGAGTACAAGTATGAACCGATCTATGAACACGATCTTCCGGCTGACGTTCGCGGTGCTTACAAACCGGATTTCTATCTCACAGAGAGCGGCGTCTACATTGAACACTTCGGGGTCCGAAAGTCCAGCGGCCCTGACAGCTCGAGCCGCCTGACGACTGCACCATATGTCGACCGTGAAAAGTACCTTGAGGAGATGGAATGGAAGCGGCGGGTGCACCGCGACAACGGTACGACCCTCATCGAGACCTTCAGCTACGAAAAGATGGAGGGGCGACTGCTCGATGCACTCAAGCAAAAACTCGCGCCGTATGTCGAACTGAAGCCCATCCCTGATGATCGACTCTTCGAAACCCTGTCGGAATTGGGGCAGGTCGATGCCTTTACACAAATACTCGGAACATTCCTGCGCCATTTCAAGAGTTCAGGCGCATCCATCGACCGGTGTCGTTCCAAAGGCGGACAAGGGAAAGATGCTCCTCGCAATCATGCGTTCCTGCAGATATTCGAACCGCTGCTATCCGCCTATGAGGAGCGCCTGGGAGACCAGATCGACTTCGAAGACATGATCAATCGCGCTGCGGAGCATGTCGAGGCCGGTCGTTTTCAGAGCCCATATTGTCATCTTCTTGTCGACGAGTTCCAGGATATTTCCGAGGGACGGGCCCGTCTCCTGCGCGCCTTGAAGGCGCAGCATGCGGATGCGCGGATGTTTGCGGTCGGTGATGACTGGCAGTCGATCTTCCGGTTTGCCGGCTCGGACACCCACCTGATGCGCAACTTCGGCAATGAATTCGGCGGGAGCCTGGGCACTGAACGCAATGTCCACAGCACGATTGACCTCGGGCGGACATTTCGCAGCGTGGACAGAATCGCATTGCCCGCGAGGCGCTTTGTGCTTCGCAATCCGTCACAGCTCGAAAAGCAGCTTGTTACGGCAGTCCACACCGATGCACCAGCGATCAGCGTGGCCTATTACAAGCGCGGACAGGAAACCGCCGTGCTGAGAGATAGTCTCGCGAGACTCTCTTCTGCGGCCTCCGGTAAAACAAGCATCCTGCTGCTCGGCCGCTATAACTTCCAGCGCCCCAGGAAACTCAAGGTTATGGCGTCGCAGTTCCCAAGGCTATCGATTCGCTTCATGACCGCACACGGCTCCAAGGGGCTCGAAGCAGATCATGTCATTATCCTCAGGGCAGAATCGGGTGCCATGGGGTTTCCTTCGGAAATAATTGATGATCCGCTGCTTGATCTGGTCCTGCCCGAGCCAGAGAATTTTGACCACGCCGAGGAACGCCGACTGTTCTATGTAGCCCTCACGAGGGCACGGAATTCGGTCACGATTCTGGCGGATCGGGCGAAACCTTCCGTATTTGTTCGCGAATTGATCGGTCATCCGGAATACGGGACGATCGAAATCGGCGATCCGGGTGTTGCCGACGTTCAATGCAGTGCATGCGGTGGCCGGATGCTGGCAAAGACGAGCAAGAACGGCCGACCGTATCTGTCCTGCGAACACCGCCCTTTGTGCGATGAAGTACGGCGGCCTTGCGGTACTTGCGGCAAGGACCTGCCCGCTACAGTCGAAACCAACCCCGGTATCATGACCTGCAACTGCGGGGCTGAATTTAAAGCTTGTCCTGAGTGTGTCGATGGCTGGCTTGTCGAGCGGAAGGGCCGGTACGGAAAATTCCTCGGGTGCGTGCTGTATCCGGATTGCGGGGGCAGAACTAAGTTCGCATAGCCTCTTGCCCATATCCTTGCCAGGTGTAACGCGGGATTCGGCCAATAGCCATGTTCGCGATGTTTGAATATGATCTTCTTGTTATAGCCAGGAGTTGATCCCGGATGCTTATATTCGTCCGTGGATTTATTGTGAGCCTCATCATGGCAAAAATCCCCGACAAACTGTCGCTCGGTGCTGCCTTTCAGGCTTTGGCAAATCTATGTCTTCCGCTTCAAGGTAAGCGTTCCAGCCCTCCAGTGCCTCAAAAAATGCGTTCGAAGTTTCTCCTTCAAAGCGCGGCGCTAAACCGCTTTCAGGAATTGACAGCGAAGCTCTCCAGGGCCTTTGCCTTGGCTTCGGCCAGTGAGTATGCCCGGGAGGTCAAAGAGGAAGTTGGCTTTTTCCAGGCTGTCAAAGCCGGGTTGACCAAAACTGCGCCAAAATCAGGTCTGAATGACCGTGAGAAATAGTTTGCGGTAGCACAGCTTATGTCTAAAGCGCTTGCTGATGCCAGCATTATCGATGTGCTGGCCGCTGCTGGCGTCAAAAGCCCCGAGATTTCGGTCCTGTCTGATGAATTCCTGACGGAAATTCAGGGGGTGAAGCAGAAAAATCTGGCGCTTGAAGCGTTGCGCAAACTGCTGGCCGGCGAAATCAAGGCACGCCAAAAACAAAACGTGGTTGAAGCAAAGGCATTTTCTGAACGCCTGGAAGCCGCCGTTGTCCGCTATCATGCCAACGCGATCACCAGTCTGGAAATGATCCAGGAATTGATCGATATGGCGAAAGAGCTCAACGCCTCTGTGCTGCATGGAGATGATCTGGATATGACGCCAGAGGAGGTGGCGTTTTACGACGCTCTGGCACTGAACGACAGCGCGGTTGAGGCGATGGGAAACGATAAGTTGCGTGTGATCGCCCACGAACTGGTAGAGCAACTGCAAAAGAACGTCACAGTAGATTGGCACCTGAAAGAAAGCGCTCGTGCAAAGATTCGTGTCCTTGTGCGCCGTATCCTCAAAAATTTGGCTATCCACCGGATCTTGAACCAGCGGCAATCAACACGGTTTTGAGCCAGGCAGAGACGCTGTTGCGCTGGTCGTGATCTTGAGAAAAACAGTTTCAAATCTATGTGCCGATGTTTCATTAGTGTGCGCACGATCCGTTGCCCATATATTTGACAGTGTCGTTGATGGTTGCGCGTGACAAGCAGGGAGAGGTTCACGCCGGTCGCATTTTTGTTTTATCAGCGCACGGAAAACTTACGGCAGGAGGTGAAAGATGCTACCAGGTATGCTCAAATCTCCCGCACATAGGCGGCAGGTGAGTTGTCAAGATGCATGCCGAGATTGAGGCTGCATAAAGCCAATCTTTTCATGAGCGCGGGAAATTGGCGGTATATTTGACGGTATGCAGAAAACTCGTGAAAAGTATTCCACTAAAAGATTAATATGTTAACATCTCCATTGACCATCGGGTGGCATGACTGATGGCGCGAACACAATACAAGTCAACGGGGTTGTGCGCCGATCATGGAACATAAACGCCCATTGAGCGTATATAAGGGGTATAAGACTTCTGTTGGTTTCGGGTGATTCTATTCCGGTGAATTACTTTACTGGAAGCGGTTTGCCCATGACACAAAAAGAAAAAGTGGCGGCCAATGACAATGGCGCCGGAAAGGGAGAGGCTGGGCAGCATTGGCGCAGCATTGCCCGTGCTATCGGTCGCCACATTGCCCGGGAGCATTTCAGGGCCTGGGAAAGGCGGCGGCAACGGGCGGCAAATGACAACCAGCTTACAGCTTTAGAGGAAGAGGGGCAGTCCCCGGAGGGGTGAGCCTGTTTTTGAGAGAAAGGAAACATCCCATGGCCCGCATCGCGCTCTACGCCCGCTATTCCTCCGACATGCAAAGCACGTCTTCCATCGACGATCAGGTCCGCATCTGCCGCGATCAGGCGGCGCGGGAAAAATGGAAGGTGGCGGGCACCTATAAGGACGCCGCCATTTCCGGTGCCAGCGTCACCTTGCGTCCGGGCATTCAGGCGCTGTTGCAGGATGCGAGCGCTGGTAAGTTCGAGATCGTGTTGGCGGAGGCGCTTGATCGCGTTAGTCGCGATCAGGCCGATGTCGCGCTCCTGTTCAAACACCTGAAATTTGCCGGTGTCAAAATCGTCACGCTGGCCGAGGGCGAAATCTCCGAGCTGCATGTCGGCCTCAAGGGCACGATGAATGCGCTGTTCCTCAAAGACCTCGCCGCCAAGACCCATCGCGGCCTGCGCGGGCGGGTGGAGAAGGGCAAGTCAGGCGGCGGGCTTTGCTATGGTTATGATGTGGTCAAGCGCCTCGACGGCAATGGCGAACCCATCCGCGGCGAGCGCAAGATCAATGAGGCCGAGGCAACCATCGTCCGCCGCATCTTCCGCGAATTCGCCGATGGCAAGAGCCCCAAGGCCATCGCCAGAGACCTCAATCGCGACACTATCCCCGGCCCTTCCGGTAAGAATTGGGGTGACACGACCATTCGCGGCCATGTCAATCGTGGAACTGGCATCATTCACAACGAGCTTTACGCAGGCGTTATCGTCTGGAACCGGCTGCGCTATATCAAGAACCCCGAGACGGGCAGGCGCGTCTCACGCATCAACCCGGAAGCTGACTGGATCAGGACGGCAGTGCCCGACTTGCGCATCATCGATGATGCGCTGTGGCAGGCGGCGCGCCAGCGGCAGCGGGAAATTTCTGTGAAGTTCGAGAATGTCACCAAAGGCGTGCGTGCCTATCGCGCCAGGAAGCTGAATGGCCTGCGTCGCCCGGCGTTTCTGTTCTCCGGCTTGCTGACCTGCGGCTGTTGCGACGGGCAATATGGCATCATCACCAAGGATCGCTATGGCTGCCTCAACCGCAACCGGCGCGGTACCTGCGACAATGGCCGTACCATTCGACGCGCTGTGATTGAAGCGCGCATTCTTGCGGGCCTCACCAAAAAGCTGGTTTCCGCTGAAAACGTCGCCGAAGCCGTGCGTGCCTACGCCGAGGAACTGAACCATCAGAACCGCGAACGCCGCGCGCAAACCGATATCGATCGCAAGGCGCTCGACAAGATCGAACGCGGCATTGCCGGTATCATGTTTGCCATTGAGGACGGCATGTACCAGCCCAGCATGAAGACGCGGATGGATGACCTGGAGCGGCAGAAGGCCGAGATTCTGGCACGCATGGAGGACGTGCCTGCGGATGTGCCTGACATTCATCCGAATATCGCCGAAATCTACAAAGCCAGGGTGACGCAATTGAACGATGCGCTGGCCGATCCGGAACTACACAATCAGGCAGCCGAGGCGATCAGAGCACTTGTGGGTGAAGTGGTGCTTATGCCCGGCGACAAGCGCGGCGAAGTAAAGGCCACCTTACGCGGCGAGCTGATGGGGATTCTCGACATCGTTTCCGGGCACAAAACCCAAAACCGATCCCAAGTTATAACAAAAGAAGTTGCGTGCTCCCGCAACCAAAAATGTAGAAGCCCACCTATATGGTGGGCTTTCTCATTTTTAGTCGTTGGTCGTATGATTTTACACATTGCTAGACATGCTGATAAGCATGGATTGCCGGTTCATATGGAGCAAGTCGAAGACGCAGCGGAATGACGAGGAAGGACATGGTCCTGACGAGACTAATCCTACTCCCGCAACCACTTTTGTTATAGCGCTCTGGATATCCAGATATAACAACACCTTAAAAGAAACTCAGTCCCGCACGGCGTCCCCGTGACGGGGCTGTTTCTTGGGAAAGCCTCGAAATTGGGGGTGGGGGACTGCGCGCGTTGTGGTCGAGGGATGCTTGGGCATGCGGCGTGATCTGGTAGTGTCAAATATCTTTCGCATTTAGCGGTGATGGTGGTTTCTTTCAGACTGAAACATTCGAGCAAATCAATGCCCCGGAAGGGTCAAAAAATAAAATATGACCTGTCCAATCCAAGGGGTGCACTCCAAGTGCTGAAGTAATTTTCCCCACTTTCCGGATATGGTGACGAGCCATTTTATGCGTCAGCGGCTGCCTCCTTTTTAGGCTTGCCTCGTTTTTTTGGGTGGAGGTGGCGGCGTGATGGATGCGGTTGCCCTGACATGCTCCAGCCCCATATCGGATTTAAGTTTGTCAAAGAGGGTCTCGATGACAAACCGTTTTCTGAGCAGCAGCTTGTCCAGCAGGGGCAGGAGATAGTTCTTCATGTTTCTGCGGATTCCCGTGATCAGTTGCAAACCCTGTTTCCAGAGCCGGCCAAACAGGTCTTTTGAGATATAGCCCTTATCAGCGAACAGCTTGCACTGCAACCCGGTCACCATGGTCTTGAGCGCTGCCCGGTCATCGGTGTTGCCCGGTGTGATCCTGATGGCCATCAGTGCTCCCCTGTTGTTCATGACCACATGCAGCTTGAAGCCATAAAACCAGCCCATGGTTGATTTCCCCCATTGTTTTCCCTCTGGCGGCCAGTCCCCTGAACACCCCGGACACCCTGTTGCGGCTGATACGGCTATTATGGCAGACAGCGAGCTTTGTGCTGTCGGCAATATAAAGGCCCGTCTTCTCCCCACGCAGGCTGTGCAGCAAGAGACAGAAGGGCATGAACAGTCTGGGGATCAGGGCAACAAACCGCTCATAGGAAGGCAGGTCACCAAAGCAGTCACGGTACTTGTCCTGAATACCGTAGCGCCAGAAATGCTTAAAATCCCTGAAGGGAGAGAGATGGAACAGCGTCATGATAAACAGCATCTCGCCAAGGCTGAGCTTGCCGGACCGGTGCCGCCTGCGGCCCGTGGGGATAAGCTGATGACGCTCCCAGTCTTCAAATGTTTTGGCAAAATCATCAAGACAACAGAACAGAGCAGTGGTAGAAAGAGACATGAGAGGGATCCGATCGTTTGTTACCAGATACGATCTATGAATCACATCAATAGGGATTTGGGAATCCCTCTCAACACCCTCTCAACAAATTCTTATCCATAATTGGGGTTTATTAAGCTGCGCGGCCTCATCCAATATCCATGTCTGACGTGGTGCAGACGGTGCGCGGGATTTATAGATCATTGCGCCAACAAACATGGCCTTGATCACAAGCCCCCACGCATCAATAAACTCAGCCGGAGGCATCATGTAAAAATTGTAGGTTTGATCTTCTTCGCAGGGTTGCCCCAGCGAGAAGTCATAGGGCGGGGAGACAGATTCCATCAAAACAGGATCGGACAGCGCCGCGAAGGATTTGAAAATCTCGCCGAGTATGCCTTTCATACCGGATGTGTTTTCTCCCCGGTTTTCGGCGATCTCTTCTTCAATACGTTTGGAGATTTCAAAGCCGGACTCATTCATCTCAAAAGCAAAATCGAGCCATGCGTCATTATTGGCGGGGATCAGGTTCAAAACTTCATAAAGGCGTGGCAGGGTGAGAACACCGTCTAGCTTCACAATGGTCAGAATGACGGCTTCTAAAAACTCACGGCCCCGCAATTCAAAATATTCGCCGTTATGCGAGCCGGAACAGGTAATCGTATTCTCGGCGAAGACTTTGACATCCGCAATCAAGGTGGGGCTATCAATACGGATGTAATCCACCGGGTTAATGCGGTGTTTTGGCATGCCGTGCAGACCCAGCGGATTCCAGTAGACACAATGCTTGCCTAACCGGGTCTGACGTTGGTTCACATAGGCACATTCGCCCTTCATATCGAGCATCAGCAGCGTGCCGTCATACATGCCGTCCAGCATGGTGTATACCAGCATATCGCGCAGCTTACCGCCGCGTGCACCAGCCGTCAGCAAACAGCCGCCCATGCCGGTCCAGTATAACGGCCTGTTGCCCAAGAAGCCGACAAACAATGAGCTATCGGTTTTCTCAAAACAGGATTTTAAGGCATTGTCATCCGGGTCCATAAACCCGGCGCTGCCATAGCAGTCTTCTGCATTATTGAAATCGGCCATCACGGCCTCTCAAATGGGGGACACAAAAAAAGCCGGGCAGAGGACTGCCCGGCTAGACTGGCGTATGCGGCTATTTGTAAATATCGACCCCGCCTTGCCATGTGTGAGTGGTTTTGATCTTGGAAGCGCCGTAGCCTAGAAGTCCTGCAATAAACAGGAAGGCAAGGCCGGAGCCTGAACCATTGTTCAGACCGCCAATGCCCAGCAGACCGAAGAAAACGGCAAAACTGATAACGACATTTTGGGTTTTCTTTGCCGCCTTATTGACGATGCGATCAGGTTTTTGTGGCATAATAAATTCCTTTCAAATGCCAAAGGTTGAACGGTTGAGGGATTAAAAAATGCGGACCATGATGGCGGTGCCACCAACAATGATCAACGTGGCGACAGTGGCGCGAGCGAAGGCGTAGGTAGAAAGACCCACAATGATGAACCAGAAGATTTCGATCAGGGGATCAAAACCCTCGCCGTATTGCCGCTGGGCAAAGCCAACAACCCAATCAACGCTCATTGAATAAAGTGGTCCGCTCGCAAAGAACGAGATGACAATTGCCGCAATCTCGGCGATCAGCCGCACCGATTTCTCATACAGGCTCTGCGCTGCTTTTTTGGTGGAAGTGGACATTAAGTAACCTCGTTAATCCGTGGCCCCGTTTCCGGTACCTGTTAAAGAGGTTTCCTAAACTACGCATCTTTTTGTACTTGTCAGCAAGGGCGCGTATTCCTTGTCAAGAATGACGTTCCATATATAGTGATAATTCAAACTCAGTAATTATTGGAAATGCTTATGCCACGGGCATTTTGGGTGTGGAAAAACCGCTATTGCTGGAATAGCAATGTGCGTGAAGATGTATTTTTGATTTTGCTTAAATATCAATGCCTTGGAAAATCGTGTTCGCACGCAACCCGGCTTATAAACAAGCGTGCAAAAAAGCGTGGAGAGAAGGGTATCAGCCGCCAGAGCGCTAACCGCTATTATTTGCTATTCCGAGATTACCTCTATGCCATGTTGCCCGAGCAATACAGGTTCACCGATGTTGAATTGGAACTGGCGCAAGGTCTGCCGGAAGGTACGACTTTCCCAGAAGGATATGTGACGCAGCTTGTCATCATGGCGATGCATCAGGCGCTTTATAACAGGCTGGATCGCAATGACCCGGTCAATAAGGTTTTATTGGGTAACACCACGCAGGAAACCTATGAACTTCTCACCCGGCAATCGCGCTCCAAATGCGGTATCCCCATTGAAACATTTTGTGGTCATATGGCCTATGTGCTTTGGCTGAGCATCATGAAGGAAGAACAGCCACAAACCGATCCCGGCCTTGCCCTATACCGGGAGGTGAAAAGCACCATGTTAAAACACCCCATTAACTCATTTGAAATGATGACCGTAAGGCTGGTGCGGGGTAGCGGGGAAAAATTTTGAAATCCGTGAAGTGTCATGTCATGGTTTGTAGGCTGAATGCTTTTAAACATGCGCGGTTTCAAAAGGCTGAATAGTGTTTTTTAACTCATCAAGCCGTTCGCGTTTGGCTGTTCTCAACTCATAATCTTTTTGAAGGTTGAGCCAGAAACCCGCGCTCATACCGAAGAATAGGCCAAAGCGCAGTGACATATCCGCTGAAATTGCACGCTCGCCTTTGATGATCTTGCCAATGGCGGCACGATCAACACCGATAGCTTTAGCAAACGTGCCGGGTTTGATGTTCGAATCATCAAGAAAGTCTTCTTTCAGCATCACGCCGGGGTGTTCTATATCAATCATAACAAATCTCCTCTAATGGTAATCGACAAGCTGAACCTCAAGGGCTTCGCCATCGTTCCATTTAAAAATTATGCGCCATTGCGTGTTGACCCAAATCGCATAAAAATCCTTCAAGTCCCCTTCCTTTTTCTCCAATTTGTTAGAAGGTGGAACTCGTAGGTCATTCAGCGTTTCCGCAGCGTGAATATACCGTAAACGGCGCAGAGCTTTTGTTTGCAAATCGGCGGCAAGCCTTCTGACGGATTTACCATCAAAAATGTCTTTCGTTCGCTTGTCTGCAAAACTCTTAATCATATTTGTAGTTTATCAGGCAACATTAATGCATGTCAATATTGTGTTGTCTGGTAGGCAACAATTCTGTAGTGTTTAGATGACTTAATCCTGCTAAGTTGTTCATGGTTTTAAGTAGTGATTTGTAATGAAAATATATTTGGATGATGAACGAGCCACACCGGATGGTTGGCATCGTGCCTACTGGCCGGATGAAGTTATTGAGCTTCTGAAAACGAATGATGTTTCTGTGGTCAGTCTTGATCATGATCTTGGAGACGACGAGCGTGGCACGGGCTATGATGTTATTGTCTGGATAGAGGAAGCAGTAGTCACAGCCGGGTATAATCCGCCGGAAATACGGGTGCATTCCGCAAATCCGGCAGCGCGTAAACGCATGGAACGCGGTATTGTGGCTATTGAAAAACTTTCACAATAAATCATCATCAAGTTCCGTTCCGGTTGGAAGTTTTGATAATGGGGGAATGGATGAAACGTGAAGCGATAGTGCTGCTGAGCGGAGGCGTAGATTCGTTTGCTGCTACTCATTACATGCAATCTTTAGGACGCAAAACTACTTGTTGCTTTGTGGATTATGGTCAACCAGCAGCAAAAATGGAGCTCCGGGCCGCCAAATCTTTGGCCCAATATCTAGATTCAGAATTGAAGATACTGCGTTTAGTCGGTGTACAAATACCGCGAGAAGGTGAAATTAATTCGCGGAATTTGTTCCTGATTTCTGCCGCAAATATGTGTGCCGCTGGTTCAGTTAAAGAGATTGTTATGGGTATCCATGCTGGCACCGAATATTTTGATTGCAGTGATGAATTTGTGGACATGGTGAATCATGGAGTTCTCAACTCTGGGGTGCATAACCAACTTCTAATAGCACCATTTATTAAATGGAGTAAGGATTCTATATTTAGTTATTGCGCTAAAGAACAACTTCCGCTTGAATTGACATATAGTTGTGAGAGAGGCATTGACCCGGTATGTGGTGAATGTTTGTCATGTCGTGATCGGGGTATTATCAGTGCAAGCAGCCAAGCGCCAATTCCATGTAGGTGATTTGACTTTCGATACTCCCCAGATCGTGCCTTCTTTCTCCAGCCGTGGGTTTCCAGATGTAAAAAAAATTATTGACGTTACGAAAGAGTATATTTCCGAACAGACTCTAATCAGCGCATTTGATCTATACTATAGGAAGATACCGCTCAAAAATTGGAATTTTACAGACTTAGTTTTCGTAGATAGCGGTGGATATGAAGTTAGTCAGGAATTTGACCTTAGTGATTACAAGTTTGAGGTATCGCCTTTATCTGAGCTAATTCCTGACAAGAAAATACTAAAGAAGATTTGGCAAAACTACTGGACAGAAGAAAAGCATCTAAAAGCGTTGCATGACTTGTCTATGCCCAGCTCTACAGTGCTAGTTAGTTATGATAACCCGAGGCAGCGTCGCGTGAAGACGACCACTCAGATTAGCAGGGCGAAGAAACTGGCTAGTGCGTTTCCTAATGTTGCTATTGATTTACTGCTCAAAGCTGACAAAAAAGCAAATGGTATGGCTAATTCAGGCTTCGTTACAGTAGATCAGATTGCTCGCCATATTGAAGAGATAGCTAAATTTGATATTCTTGGTGTTACCGAGAAAGAGTTGGGTAGGTCAATTCGTGAGAGAGTTGAAAAAGTTTATCATATCCGGCAACTGCTTACCGAAAATGCAGTAGATATGCCACTTCATATATTCGGAAGTTTGGATCCAATATCTTCATATCTCTATTTTTTGGCGGGCGCTGACATCTTTGATGGCCTTACTTGGCTAAGGTTTGCTTATAAAAACGACTTAGCAATATATAGACACAACTATGCGGCTCTAGAATTAGATCGGGGACACACTGAAGCTGTGGTAAATTCGTTTATACATCAGCGAAATTACGACTGCTTGGTATCGATGCAAGTCCGCATGCAGCAATTCTTGAATGTGGGTAATCTTAAAGTATTTGGTGCCCACCATGCTCTTTTAAAAGAGTGTATGGACCAAGTGATTAAGCCGAGAGGAGTTACATAATGGGAGGTGGTGGAGGCGGTTATTATTCTAGTTTTTCCCCAAAAGAACTACAGGCTAATCTGGAACAAGCGGCCGAAACTGTGGCGGCAGAATTTGAGCCTGAACTTCAGGCGATTTTGAATTCAATATTGCCAGAGATAAACGATAGAGATTCTCAGGCAGATTCGAAGTTCAAGGATGATATTAAAAGCATTGTATCAGAAGCTATAAATAGCCCTTTGATTGGTATGCAGCTAGGTGGTTCAGTATCTAAAAACACATATGTTGAAGGTTTGAGCGATGTAGATGCCTTGGCCATCTTTAGAAAAACACTAGCTGGCGAAACAACACCACAATCGCTGCTTGAAAAAATGTCTTCGGACCTACGAAGAGAGCTTCCTGATTGTGAAATCAAAACAGGACGAGTGGCAGTTACTATCGTCCGTCCAAATGGTTCTGAGTTTCAGATTATACCAGCGGTCAAAAAAGGAGCTAAGCTCGCTGTTCCTTCATGGGATGGTGAGAGGTGGTCCAGAATAAATACGAGAGCGTTCTCCAAAGCCCTGACAATGTATAATCAACGTATGGGAGGTAAATTAGTTCCTACCATAAAGTTAGCTAAAAAAGTTATTGCCCAGTTGCCTCAATATAAGCAGTTATCTGGTTATCATGTTGAATCAATAGCAGTGGAGGTGTTTAAGTCATATAATGGCCCATACACCACTGCGGCAATGCTCCCAAGGTTTTTTGAAAAAGCGTCTTCGGCAGTACTTTCGCCTATAAAAGATCGTAGTGGGCAGTCTCGCCACGTAGACGAATATCTTGGTGCGCAAAATAGCGTCAAACGTAAGGAAGTCAGCCACTTACTCACACGTGTTTGGAAGCGTATGTCAAATGCGTCAGCATTTGGCTCTAAAGTGCGTTGGAAAAGCATTTTGGGTGAAGATTAATGTCGAACGATCCATCAGCCAACAGTGTGCTGAAAAAACAAATTAAGCTGGTAGACCAAATGATTTCTCAACATGCCTACCTGAGAGACCATTATGGTAGATGGTCAACTGCGTTAGATATTACACTATTAACCATGAGTGCTGTATTGGCGGCTATCACATTTGCGGACGTAAAGACGCTGTTGCAGTCTAGCGTCATTTTAGAGCAATATGTCGGTATATTATCTATCTTAATCTTTCTCGCATCGGTGATTAGTTGGAAGGTTGACTGGAAGGGGCGTGAAATTTCACATCGTGACTCCGTAAACATTTTGTCTGCTTATAAAAGGGACATTATTGATAGTTTGAATAGCAAAGTAGATATCAGCACAGTCGAGCTGGAACGATTCAGTCAGGAATATGCTCTGGTCTCAGAGAAATGTGTAAAAATTCCAGAAAAGTACTTTTTAAAAACCAAACAATATCACAAGCGCAAGGTTGAGCTAAGTAAAGAGCTAGATAGCAGTTCATTTGCTTTTTTGTGGATTATTAAGATAAAACTGTGGTGGCGACATACGCTTAAATAGGCTATTGGCCTTTTCTTCGTTTGGGAGGACGATGGAATGGTGACAAGCGATAACCTGATAAAGTTCTATGATAATGCTCGCAATCTTGTGTTAACGGAGGGCTTTGGCCCTGAACGTGATTGGCAGCAGAGTTGCGACCCAACAAGTTATTCCGAAACAGTTTTTCTAAGAGAAGCTGCCTGGGTGATTTTGTGTTCCGGTTTTCGGGAAGCTTATGTGCGTACGATCTTTGATAGCTATTCTTTGGCATTTTGTGATTGGGAAAGCGCTGGTGAGATTGTGAATGCCGGTGCAGTTTGTGTTGATGTTGCCTGTCAAGTATTCGGAAACAAGCGAAAAGCCCAAGCAATCTTTAACATTGCTGAAACAGTCGCCGAGCTGGGCTTTACTGAAGTACAAAAATTAGTGTCAGACAACCCAACTAAGTATTTAGAAAAGCTGCCAATGTTAGGTAGCATTACCGCGAAACACTTGGCGAAAAACCTTGGTTTTCCAATCGCAAAGGATGACCGACACCTTGTGCGAATTGCCGCTGAACAAGGATATGGATGTGTTAATGCATTGTGTTTACAAATCTCTGATTTAGTTGGAGAAAGTGTACAGGTAGTAGATATTACACTATGGCGATACGGTGTTTTGAGGACTGGAAACCATAAGAGTTAACCAATCTAATCTTATTCAGAGCGCATCAATCTTTAATCATTCGGGGTAATATCTGTCGATAAGTACTCGATTGTTGGCGTATTTAGCGTTTACCTTATGATCACAGTACTAGACTCTGCTGCTGAAAGCGTTGCTCAACCTTTGTTTCGAGAGTTTTCGGTTTGCGATTATGTGCTCGAACATGATGCTGTCCCGGTGACCGTCCCCCTCATGCAAACACTGGCGCATGACACAATAGATATTGTTCTCAATCAGATAGCGCATCCATGCCCCGCCTATAAACTCCCGGTCTCCGATCAGCGTAGCGACCTTCATATCGGGGAAGGTCTCAGAGACAGAATAGAACCGGACAGATCGCATGTTAGCAACAGTGTGTGCTGGTTCAGATAGATGTGAGACAGCCCCTGGCAGGGATAGCTATCCCTGCCAGGGGCTGTCTTCGCGGCCAAAAATATGACTGCCTGGCAGTCGCATGAGGTTGTCAATATAGCC
Source organism: Kordiimonas sp. (assembly GCA_965199355.1). Classification (GTDB taxonomy): domain Bacteria; phylum Pseudomonadota; class Alphaproteobacteria; order Sphingomonadales; family Kordiimonadaceae; genus Kordiimonas. Next base: position 396,448 of record CBDARB010000001.1, on the reverse strand, counting down.
CCGGAAACCAGGTATAGAGTGAACAGCTATTCTGGAGGCTACAATGCAGATTCCCTGTATCTATTCTGAGACTGCCCAAGACTATTTATAAGCTTTATGGCTATGCCCGTACTCAGGCATGTCTGGATGCCTACCGCCAGCAGTATGGAGGCAAGGTCCGCCGCTGGCAGGTGCTGAAGGCCGAGGGTGTCTGTGATAAAACATGCCAGCAGATGGTCGGCATATCCCGCGCCACATATTACCGCTACAAGCGGATACTCGACAGGCTCAAGCGCGGCATAGCCCACAATAGTATGGGAGGGGCCTCAAAGCGACCAAGGCGGGTGAACAAGCCGCACTGGGGTGAGGCGGAAAAGCAACTGGTGCTGCGCATCCGCCGGGAAAACCCCACATGGGGCAAGGAGAAGATCGCGGTCATCCTCACCCGGGATCACGGCAAAACCATCAGCACCAGTACGGTCGGGCGTATCCTGAAGCACCTGTTTGAAAAAGGCCTGGTCACCAGGTCCCTCTCGGCACCCTGCACAAGGAAGAAGCGGCGCTTCAGTTCATCCCATGCCAAGCCATGGACCTGGAAAGACCATGATAAGCTGGTCTTGGGGGAACGGGTGCAGGTTGACCATATGACCGTGACCAAAAACGGCATCACCTGCAACCCCTTCCAGGCCCGAAGTCTTATTGGGGAAAGGAAATCAAAATTCATCCATGCCCAGATATACAGCAACGCCAAAGCCTCCTCTGCCAAACGCTTCCTGATGGAACTCATCAGGGAGGCTCCTTTCAAGATCCTGTCAATCCAGGTTGACGGGGGCTCTGAGTTCATGGCCGAGTTCGAGACTGCCTGCAAGGACATGGATATCCCCCTTGAGGTCCTGCCGCCCCGCAAACCCGCCTACAATGGCGGCGTCGAACGGGGCAACCGGACCTTCAAGGAAGAATTCTATTATCGGTGCGACCTGCTGGCCGACCTTGGAGCCCTGCGCTATGAGCTCAAAAAGGCCGTCGACAAATACAACAACTACAGACCCCATAAAGCACTCGACGGATTCACCCCGATGGCATATCTTCAAACGATCTGCTCCGGGGCATGACCAGAGTCTCATATCACCTGGACCATTACAGTGAATCAGAATGTGCTCGACTCTTTTGTCCCGAATCGGTACTATTGTTTCAAGGATTTTCGGCAGGATGGATTGGCAGATATGTGTAGGGTGTGCTCTAGGTCAGACGCGCCATCCTCGTTTCCATTGCTTCAGCAGGCACTTGCCAAATTTCAGGGAGTCACTTGGCAGGGAGATTGCGTCGGCTTTTCGTCATATAGTACTGTGTGCAGCCGCTTTCAAAAAGTATAGCCTTGTTATGGAAAAACGCCCTGAGCAGTGGTGAGTCATGCTGATAAAGTCCGGTTATGCCCGATTATGGTTTTTCCGGTGTCAATGTGATCAGATATCGGTATGATTTAAACAGAGAGTGAAGGTGATGCGCTATAGCATCAATCGGCTGGCTGGTATTATGGTTGCCACGACGGTGTGGATGACTGTCCCTGCGCTGATCTTTTTCTATTATTTTTTCGTCTGGCTCGATGACCAGACCGAGCGGGAAACCAATCGAAAACTGCGCGCACTTGACGAGTTGACGCGCGAGTTTATTGCAACGCGTGACACACTTCCCAACCTTGTTCGCAATGAACAAAGACGGGTTGCCGCAAACTCTGGTCCTAGGGAAAACAGTTACTGGCGCAAAGCACTCAGTACAGAAGAAGAGCGCCTGACAAAACTGTGGGGCATTCAAACGCAAGCAGTAGAAGCGCTAGAACTAGAGCTGAATGCTTTCGAACAGCAGGGTGGGGCAGGCGTAGACGCCCAACAAGACGGCCTTCTATTGATAGACAGGCTTTCAAAACAATATGCCGAGTCTGTTGGGCGTATGGAGAAACTGCATGACCGGATTAACGAGCTTGATATAGCAAAGGCAGAGCCAACAACGGTGCGCTTAAAGAAGGCCGGCAATTGGGCTAGGCCACCACCCAATGATGTAGCAGAAGACTCGGCCCTTGGCGCCTCTGAACGTGTAAAGGCCTATGCGCAGGCCACATCCCCAGATCACAACATCCTTGATGCCGTCAATAAACTTGAGAAACGCCTCAGCAACGAACAAATTATTCTGGAACGATATGATTACTTCTGGCAATCAACCCGTTGGCTGGAAAGATCAATCATTCACCCCCGAATGATCAGCCGAGGCAAATCGAAATCAAGCGGCCTTATAGTGAAACTTGGCCAAATTCAGGAGGCAATCCAGACCATAAAAACCACTTGTAATCGTTTCATGCTGCAGGCAATCCCGGGCCACGAGATGGATACCAAGAGAGTCTGCTTCGACGCCAGCTTAAAACAGCAGGGCGAAGATTCAGACTCCAGCAGTAACGATATTCTTACAGATGCCGACCAGGCTCGATTTGCTTTGCTTTCTAATCAGCTAAAACTGATCAGCAACTTCAACAGTCAGATGATTGCCTTGATGCCAGAAAACGCCATGAAACCGTTTATGGAGCGTAGCAGCAAAGACCGAGGCTTGTTCGAAAAGGTAAATGCCTTATTCAAGAATGACAATGAACGCGAACTGCTAATCAATAACCTGCATGATGCAATAGCAGCGCGCGCTGAAAACCTGACAGAAAATGCCTTCAATAGGACCTTATCGCTACAACAGTCTGCTGACGAAGAACGCAACAGGCATAAAAAAGCCTCCGCGCATGCTGTTGAAGAGCTGTTAACTGATACACGCCGCACGGAACTGGTCGATCGCCTTTATCGGGAAGGACTAAACCTTAAGCGGTTACTGGAAGCAGAAGCGACCTGGATGGAAACGGCTGGCCTGGCTGGCGAACGGCACAATGAATACCGGAAAAAGCTGGCACAAAGAAACCGTGCCAGGCAAAATCTCGACAAAACCGAGCAGAAACTTCGGAACATCCGGCAAGAAATTTCTCCAATCAAGCTGCTGAGGAAAGATATTAATCGCTGTCTCGCCGCAAAACCCGAAGAACGCAACCAAGACGATTTCGATGACTCAAAAAACGAACGAAACCAAGGGACTGCAGACGCGCTAGACACGTTGGAAAGCGTTAAGAGGGCCCTGATGTGCAAACTGTCCGAACAAAAAAGCAAACAAGACAGCAGTGTCACAAAACAGGAGGAACAAAGCCAAGAGTGTGCAGATGCGGAAGGCTTAATAGAAAGCCCACAACGTGCGCCGATGCAAGACACAAGCAACTTGTCGGCAGAAAAGAATGCTCAAGGCAAGTGCGATGTAAAACCTGAAGATATAGAAACAGCAGTAGAAAATATCAGGTGCCTGCTGGATGAAGCCAAGTCATCCGGCAAAAACTCTATTCAAACTAAAAAGAGCGCGGCTCCCACTGACGAGAACGCTTGTAGCACTGAAGAAAACCAGGTTTCCATTGAAGCGAAATTCAAGACTGAACTAGAGAAGTTGAAATCCATTGAAGAGGACATCCGACGACAAGAAGCAGCGATCAACGGCACAAACAAACACCTAGCTTTCTCCCAAGGTAGCAATAGCGCGACCTACTTTAAATCGTTGAACATCAACCTGTTTTATGACCCAACAGAGGAAGAAGGTGATATTTTTGACCAGTTGTGCCAGCAGGATGCTTCGCGCGTACGTTACGAACTGGACACGGCAGGTGACGGCATTGTTGCCAAAGCCTGTATCTACCTGACCGCGGAAATCAAATATGCAGAGCTGCTGGGTGCCACTTCTTGTGAAAAAGGTCCACTTGTCAACACCTGTACCTGGCGCAAACTTTCCCGTGCATCCTGGTCCTTCAGTGACATTGGCCACCTGTTTCAAACTCATTTGCGAACTAGTGGCGCCGGCCAAGGGCTCAGACAATCGGGCGAGTTTGAAGGCGTCTTGCTTCTAGACACCAACGCCTCCCTGATACGAGCTTTCGGGGACACAACCGCAGCCTTTGCTGACGTCAATTTCCTGAAAGCCGCACAGTCACCGCTGCTTGAATTGGCAAAAAGCGATACAAACCTCTCCGAAGCGGCAGCAGAGCAGGAAATTCTGCGGTCACAGGCATTGTCCAGAGCAAGCGTTTGGGATTTGGAAATCGGTGCAACAGATTATCGCCTCTATATCCGACCCATCACAGAAACTTCAACCCACACAAGCAAAGGAGACGGGCTTTTTGGGTTTATCGTGGGGCTTGAAAAGAAAGCGAGTTTCATCGCTTCGGTAAAGCGAATACCCATTATCATTCAGGCAATCCTGGCTCTTCTGGTGGCAGTGGGGTTGCTATTGCTACCAATCATTCGACTGCAATACCTGAAGGAAGCAGATGCTATTTCCCCCGTTGAAGCTCTAACCGTCGTCATTTCTACATTGGTGCTTTTTTCCATTCTGACAATTGCCGGGCTAACGATGGGCTACCGAATGGAGTTCACCGAAAAAACTGACGCTGTAGCAAAAGACATTACGCAAAATATCAATTTGCAGTTCCATAATGAACTCAACAAAGCTGCCAAGATGACCCACCTGGTCGAAAAGGACATTATTGCTGAGGTAAAGAAAAAAGATCGAGCCAAGTATCCTCAAAACAAGCGTGAAAATGTTGGCCCTAAATACTACAGTATTTTTGCAGACCAAACCGCTGTGACAGTCGCACTAGATGACAACGGGGATTTTTGCCCCGGCTGGCTAACCGAAAGCTCAGTATCCAACCTAACCAGCAGCCAACCGCAGAATGAGCAGAGCCTATGCTCACAACACAATGGCCCCTACAAACTTCCAGAAGTTCGCGAAGTTTTTGCTCTAAATAAGGATGGAGAACTGGTTGGCAACCTGATTACCTCGCGCCGAAACGTTTCCGCCAACAGTTCACTAAGGGACCGGCCATATTTCCAGAATGCGAAGAATGGAACTTTGTGGCAGATTGGCGATGAAAAACTGTTTGCGCAACGGATCATATCCCGCAGTTCTGGTGAGCAGGTAACAGTTGTTTCCACACGGCCAAGCGAAGACGCTTATGGTAGCAACCTAGAGATTAAACCCGTTGCCATAGCCCAGAGCCGCATAATGCAAAGCGTTTGGCATACTGTTCTCCTGCCCGGTTTTGAATTTGCAATCATCGACATAAACACTGGTGTCACTCAGTATCACGCCCATGACAATCGCAGCCAGGTTGAGAATTTTTACGAAGAAATCACTGATGCAGAGCCTCTGAGGACAACCATGGAGGCGCGATCAAGTGATATGTTTGCTTTGACCTATCGCGGCCAAAACGTTCGGGCAAATGCACAACCCATTGAAGGTACACCATGGGCCGTGATCGTTTTCTACGACACGTATATGTATGATCAAATATGGATGAGCGATCTTTCCGTCGCCTCAATTTCCATGACGCTATATATCGTTGTTTTTTCTGTCCTGCTCTTAGTGCTTTTCGCGTTTTTCCGGAATCGCAAAGGCTTCACCTATTCAAAAGCATTCCAGCGGGCTTTCTGGCCAAATGAGAACGCCAAAAAAGCATACATGATAACAGTGGCAGGCCTTCTCTTTATCGGGACGTCATTTGTTTTACTCCGCACCTTCCGTCCCGACAGTAATGTGCTCTGGCTTTTGATCGGCAGCGGCCTTTTAAGCCTTGGATGGCTGCGCGGCATGTATGGGTTCGCCGAACACGGTGACCAGTTGCCTGAAACCATCAAACTTGCAACAGAAAACATGAAATCCCGGATTGGTAGCTGGGGTTTTCCTGAACAACCAGGAAACAGCTTTGCTGATGGTTTTCGGAGACTTCGCAACAAGGTCACTATTCCGGTTTGGATGCAGAAGTTCAGCCGTATAATTCTTGAACTCAAAATCGTACTTTGGGCGGCAGACCTATTCAGAAAGCTTCTAAACTATATAGGACGATGGGCATCAAGCACACTAAGAAAGTTTCTAAACTATCTTAATTGGCCGCAATGGGCTCTGATCTCAACTACGTTGATCGTTTCAGTGATACCTGCAGCCATCGTTCTGCAGGAATTAACCGATGCCCAATTCGAACGACTTGGGAAATACAATGCACTCCATATACTGAAGCAACGAGTAAACCGTGACAATGCCGTGCTTGAGTTCGCACGCAATGAATCGCCTTGGTTACATCACTATGACGCCAGCAGGAAAACAGCCCTTGTTAGCATAGACAGCTTCAAGACCAACAAAAGCGGTGAGCATGCCTATAAAGGGTTTAATGAATCCTCGAATATCTGTTACGAGAATCCGCAATCAGGTGAAGACAAGGCTACCGAGCCTGATGATTGTAAAACCGCAGAGCGAACTACAAGCAAAACCAATCCATCTGCGAACGATGAGACTGCCCCGTCAATTGATGGTGAAACCAGCAACCCAACTTTTGGCGACACCCCCGAGACAGGCGAATGCCTCTCCGCGGAAACCACTAATAAATTCGGTAGCTGGTTGCTGTCATGCTTTAGCGGTCTTGCACAGAATGACCGGTTCCTGAGACCCTTTGCCGCAAACAGTGCGGCTGACTGCAGCTGGATAGTGCGTCCCGAAAAGCCGGAAATGACTCTGGGCAACTATAAATTTGAGTTTGGAAAGGTTGAATTCGCCAGTGCAGGGAGGTTGATACATACGCATCCCGTCTTGACTGCTTTTGCTTCTCTCCTAACAGGTTTCCTTGTCTGGTTATATTTTGGTCGAATTGTTGACCATCTGTTCGGGCATAATAGCCTGAATCTACCTGTGACATCCAAAACAGGTAGCTTGGCGGAAAAGGTGGAAAATGGAGACAGAGTGATCTTTATTTCCCCCATTCCGCTAAAGACGGAAGATGTAACAGGGAACGTTGAAGGCAATATTGTAAATAAGCTTCTCAGTCTGGAAGACAGGCGGGAGTTACTGCTTCGTCTTGAAAAACAGACCGTCGCGGAGGCGGGCTCCGTACAGGTTCTGGATTGCCGCGTCAATCCATTGGATTTTCTTAACAATCCACAACATTATCCATCATTGATCAGCCTGGCACTGGCACGCAAGACCGCCATTCCCCAGACCGCCACCCTAGTGTCCGAAGACATTGGCACAGATGTGGGTGAATCCGGCCATGCCGAGGAGTACATGGAAACCCGGCCCCAATATAATATCTCTCGCGCGGAAGCCTTCAGGCGGCTTGAGTTAAATGCCCATGAACTGTCTAGGTGGCGCAGCGTGCTTGCGGAGTTCAAAGTACATTGGGTTGGTCAGGAAGAACCCCTGCTTGCGAAGCTATGGAAGGAATTGGGCCCTAGTTTAAAGAGTGAAGCTGTTCCGGACGAAAAGACTGAAAAATTTCGCAGCAAAAAGGAAAAATTGGCAGATTTAATTGATACGGTTAGCGAGCATCAGGCCGCTTTTGCCAACATCTGGCATCATTGTACCTTCCGTCAGCAGTTGGCGTTATATCATATGGCTAATGGCGAGTTACTCACGCGGTCCGCAAGGCGTACAGTATGTGATCTGGCGCAACTTGGCATTCTGGAGTCTGGCCTGCCGTACACGATAAGAGGTTATCACTTCGCCACTTATATACGCAACATGGTAGACTTCAAGGAAACTGCTTTACAGGCCGTCGCGGAAAATAGCTCATGGCGCAAGTTGCGCGTGCCAATTCTTGTATCACTAGGAGCCGTTGTAATACTGATCGTTGTTGCTGGCGGGAAAAACATCACTGAGTCTGTTCAGGCGATTATTGGACTTCTTGGCGCGTCAGTAGCGCTGTTGATCCGTTTCCTGCCATTTGGTAGAGGTTAACTGCAATCACACCTAGACCGCATTGAACCAACATCAAAGGCATACTCCCATAATTTAAAGCAAATCAGATAATGAATTCGTAACTGGAAGCCCTCGACAGGGCTATAGCCTTGCGTCAACCTGCGCCGGGGGTGGTTCACCATTTGTAGCTTTGCATTACAGCCTATCCAGTTATTCATGAAGCATACTCTGCTTCACGGAAGTAATTGTAGCATTCTTCCAGGGTAAAGAGGTCACATACCTCCCCGATGGCCTCCATCAGTTGCTCGAAAGTGCGGGCTCCAATACGTCTCAAATGGTACCAGTCAGAGGGAGAGCGGATGGGCAACCGTCAGGCCCTTGGGTTTGTAGCCCGTAGAGATCAAGGTCTCCCATCCGCTCCCTTTCAATCGCTTGAAGAGTTGCAGGGGTCTCTGCCTTCCCGGAAGGCACGCCCGCAGACAATCCCAAGCAAGAAGGAGGAGCATAGCATCCCCATGGACAAGACCCAACCCTCTTACAGTGCCTTCGTTGGTTTTGATGTATCGAAAGAGACCGTTACCGCTTACCACAGCCGAACCGGCCAGACCGTTGACATAGAAAACACACCAGCCGCTATCGGTCGCTATCTGCGGCATCTGGACCAGCACTGCCTTGCCATCTGCGAACCCCCATCTTGAGCTTGCAGGCGGCCATGAGGCTGTTTTGCTGGAAACGCTTATGGACCGGGATATACCAGCGCACCGGGCCGATGCACGCAAGGTCAAGGCCTTTATCCGCTCGTTCGGCATTCACGGCAAGACGGATGCTATTGATGCCAGGGCCCTTGCGACCTATGGGCAGGAGCGCCATACAAGGGTGCCTTTATGGCAGATACCGGCAGCAAAAGCCCGGGAGCTCTCAACCCTCGTTGCCCGGCGTCAGGAACTGGTTGATTTGCGAACTGCAGAGAAAAACCGTCTTCAGGCACCAGTGGCAACCGGACGGATCAAGACATCCTGCAGGCGCCTGATCAGGCTGATCGGGCAGGAGATTGTTGATCTGGAAGCGGCTATACAGCGGCTCATCAAGGCTGATGACACCCTCAAGCAGACGCAGAAAATCCTGACCAGCGTCAAGGGTGTTGGTCCGGTTGTCGCCACGACCCTGATCGCGACCATGCCTGAACTGGGCAGTCTTACCAGACGCCAAGCCGCCTCTATCACAGGGCTGGCGCCCCATCCACGGAAAAGTGGCAAATATCAAGGCTATCAACGGACCTCGGGCGGGCGACCAGAGGCCAGAAAAGCGCTCTTTATGGCCGCTCTCGTTGCGTCAAGGTACAACCCTGAGCTCAAAACATTCTATCAACGGCTGCTGGATAACGGTAAAAAGCCCATAGTTGCCCTGGCGGCCGTCATGAGAAAAATCATTACAATCCTGAATGCTAAAATCAGGGATATGAAGACTCAAATGAAAATGAGTTGATTGTTGTCTCAGACTTTCGCAACCTGCGAACCAGAGCACAATTGCTGGAAAACGGATTTATCAAAGCATCCAAGTTAGATGACTGGCTGCGAAAACGCCATTGGAATGGTCTTGAAGAAGCAGTGATCAAAAAAGGCGAAAAACGCCTGTATATTGATATTCATAAATTCACTCAGTGGCTATCAGACAAGAACAGAAATACTGAGTTTGGAAGATGTTTTGAATAAATTTGGGCATATAGCGGAATGGAGTTTGCTCAATCTTTCTGATTCCCGAAGTTTACACGAATTGCTGCGTTTCAAACCATAACCCGATCATTCATTTGTACCTGCCTTTAATCATCTTTGACGCTTATCAAAGAATCTATATATTGTCCGGCAGTGCATCAAATTCAGGCGGCTTGGGTCCATACATGAACAAAGTATCAAAAAACATAACCACGCAAGTCTTCCGGGTTGAGTCAGAGCACGAGCTTTTTGATGCGTTCAAATCGAGTTATGTTGCCAATACTAATAGCGATAATACTGCTCGGATTATCTCTGTTAGAAAGAAGAAGCATTTAGTAAAAATTCTTGGTGAAAGAGAAATTGATGGTGTCAAAGCCTATGCTGTTACTGTGGTAAAAGAGCGGAATACTTGGCAAGCACGTGCGACAAATGATGGGAAAATTTCAGGAATATTGCTGAATCAGGGTATTATTGGAGATCAGTATTTTTTGTTTGTTGTTCCAAGCGTTGGGTGTGTTCTCGGTTTCACTTCTGGCCTAACTGGTACAATCAAGTCTGTTGCTAAGACTGTTCTGGAACTGTTTTCAAATATCAAAGGCCATAAAATAAGACTTTCACCTATTCCCAAAGACCCTCAATTCAACAGAATTGCAGATTTGCCCCCGCAGAGTGTCTTACACTTCAAAATTCAATCATCAGCTTTGACTGATTTGTCTGATGATGCCCCTTCCACAATAAAAGACATGAGTACAAATCCTTATCTTGAAGAAGTTGAGCAGTATTCTTTTGTCTTTCCCGTCGGGGATGGTCCAGATGATAAGCTCACTCAGCAAAGTGCAAGAGACATTGTACTGTTTCTCTCCGATAATAATGACTGCAAATCGCTATATTTTGATTACACAGATCAGAATGGTCATAAGCAAAAAATAGACTTCAAGAAGGTATTTGTTAGTTACTCAGAGGAAGTCAGTATGCGAAACAAATTCGTCGATGAGGTGAAGGCAGTAAATACACTTAGTAATGCGATGAGCGCGTTCGTTAACTCTAGTTATCATTCTCGCTAAACAGCGAGCGAAGCTCTTTGAGTGTAACCGTATGAGCAGAGACGAGCGCCCCATCTCGTTCTAGAAGCAGAAGGTCTGATACAGATTCAATTTCTACTTCTGCAGCCAAGTGCTCATGAATATCAACAGCGGCCTCCCTGGTAAGTCCAAAGTCTATCATATTTACAAGTCTTTGCTCACAGGCCCCAACTTCAACAAAACCGTGCAGAGCTACGCTATTGATGTCTTCATTCTTGGCAGCTAAGACATTTTGCAAGATAGTTTGGTAGCACTTGAGCGCCCCTGACAATCGGAAACGTATATCGTTGTTGATCAACTTTATAACAGTCCGAACTGAAGAGTTGACGTCTGGTTGTTTTTCGCCGTTTTTCCTTGCTTGGTCGCGATCATATTCTACCTTCTCGACGATAATATTTTTTAAGTTATCGCCAACTACCCAGCCTTTTGTGACTACGCAAATATGTTCAAGCGTCATATTTCTTGAAGGCCGATATACTCCAGCTCTCAACATTTCTTCACATACACGAAGCAGGGTGTTGTAGAACGCGGCGGATTTTGGGTGTGGTAATGCCCACTCGGCATAGTTTTTCTGTTTATTGAGAAAATCGAATAACTGATTTTGTTGTATGTAGCCTACGTTCGGGTTTGCTTCCAATGTGAATCGCGCAACTTTCATATTCTCGAGAGCTGCTTCAACAGCTTTTTTCAAACTGGTCTTTTGTTCGCGAGAAAGGGTAACTTCTGGAGCTTCTAAAGTCTGTCCAATGTTTTCCTCAGATACCTCTTTCATGAGTTTGTTGGCAATCGTATATAGACGATAAGGGTCTTCGATTTCTTCATCAACATGCCCCATAAGCGCATTCATCACAAGAAGGTACTCGTCGTTAAGAGATTGAAAGTAAGTGGGTATTTTTTCTTCTGGTTCATCGCCGTCAAAATAATCTTGGTAAGTCCAAGATGCCGGATCAACTAGAAAGATATTGCCAGAAAAATGCTGTAACATTCGCCCAGCACGTCCGGTAATGTTGTTGACTTTGACTTCTTCAAGTCTTTGGAGCCCCTTCGTAGGTATAGATAACCCAGGATTTTTCATAAATAGGTTTTTGGCGGGTAGGTTTACGCCTTCGGCAAGAGTGCTCGTACATACAATATTTTTGATTGCTCCCTTTCGTGCTAGGTCTTCCACCATCAAACGCACTGATGTTGGCAGTGGCCCATAGTGAAAAGCTACCCCTTTTCGCAAGTTACCTGCTAAGGTAAACTCTTCATGAATAAATTCCTCGATATATCCAGCCGCTTCTTCCAGCGCCTCTGGCACTTCAGTGGCTGGTAAAATCCCTGCCAATTTTTTTGCGGCATTTTCACAGTGATCGGTTTGATTACGATAGATTATATTGCTCTCTCCACTACCGAGCCGATAAACGATATTTTCAAGGTCTGAACCTGTAAAACCCTTCTTAATTGACGTGGATTGTGAGCTGCCATGCATAGTCAGTGTGAGATTTCGTCCTTCAGGTACAACCGACATAATGATCTTCGATACGGGTGATTTTTTTGTAAGCAGCCGTTTGAAATCTGCGTCCCGAAAAATGGACGAAAATGTATTTTTGTATGCTTGAGATGGCATGCTGATAATGACTTGTGGGGCAATTGACTCATCCAACAGAATGCGCTCAATCGTCATATGAAGTAACACGCCTCGATTTTTATCGGATATATTCTGAGCTTCATCAATGAACAAATAGTTGAAAACAATATCGCCGCGCAGGGCCAATTCATGTAATCGCTCTTGAGTCATTACGAAAATGGTTCTCTCCGCAAAATCTCCGTCATCACGTGGCACGGTACATATCTCAACATGCTGATCAGCAAAATCAGCGCTCAGCAAATCATAAACTTTACCGGCTACTTCAGAAATGAGTGCGCGCGTAGGTACAATGATTGCAGCAAACGCTTGTTCATGTTCCGCGACTGAGCGCACAATATAATTCAAAATGATATGTGTTTTGCCAGCAGAAGTCGGAGCTGATGTCACAACGTCTTCATCGGATACTAGAGACAACCAGAGTGCTCGTTGGTAATCAGTCAACGGGAAAGGCAGAGCGTCCACCGTGTTAGCAGCTTCTCGATAACTGATTTGTGCCTCTGTGAAAAAGCTCAACTGCGAATTTTGATCACCATAACGCTTGGTTAAAAGCTCAATGTTCGGGAAATCGCCACTATTCGCGAAAAGGTTTCTCGCAATCAACGGAATTTCTGGATATTTTTCGCCAAATACATCCAAGATCATGGATAACAAAATTGCGCCTTCTGACTGGTGTTTTTCGTCTTCAGCCAGAGAGAGGGCTTGAGCTGACGTAACTAGCTTTTGCAATGTTTCGCGGTCAAATTCAGGTTCCTCACCAATAATATGGTGAATATATGCTTCGAACAGGGCTTGTTTGGCTTCAATAAACGCACTTTGACCAGATATCTGTGCGGCCAAGCCATTTGCAATGCTGCTCATTGTTCGATTCCAACATAGTCTATGAAGCCACTTACCAATTCACTGATGGAAGAAAATGGCAATAAGGCTAATGACGTAGCTTGCGCATCCAGTCCTCTGCCTTCAACTTTGGAAAAAAAGTGCTCTGCATGTTCATCAATAATTTCATGATAACGATCTATGAACTCTTGCTCTGTAGCGCATCCTTCCAATAGCTTCTGGTCCGCGAACCCGATAAAGCAAGGCGAATGAATCAGTTCCATAATGTTCACGCCAGAAAATGGGTCCAGCATATCTATGATTTCATCTCTTATTTCGTCGGTCATGTCGGGACAATCCATCCCGCTATCCAAGAGATCAAACTCCTTTACATACTTCTTGAGTGCAGTTTCAATTGACTTTGCAGCTTTCCTGCTCGCAGGTTTGTATTCTTCGTATAGTTTAGCCTCTCCAAGAAAGAGGCGCATTTCACCATCATAAAACTGACCATGTACCCCATCGGCACCCAGTACAGGAATTTGTGCGTCTTGCTTGTCAGCAACCTTACTGAGCAACTTTGGTGCTCCAAAAAACACTTCCAGTACAATAAACAAAAGAAGTTCGCCCAGCTCACCTTGGGCGGTCTTCGCACTCAACTTGCGTAATGCTTTTTCAAACAATCGTTCCAGAGTAACTGGATTGTTACTTTTGAGTTTGCGTTCAATCTCTGAGCACTTGAAAACGAAGGTTGTTAATAGACTGTCTCTGACTTGCTGAAAAAACGCCTCCAAATCGAATTTTCCATCCACATACGGCAAGTGAAGTGCATGGACGGTTAAACTGCGCCCATCAGCATGAGTGTAATCAAAGTCGATTTTTTTGAGGACTGACAGAATGGCTGCTGTATCTTGGATGTGACATTGAAGAGTCATATAAAACAATCTTTGATATTATCACAGCAGCTATGAATAGAAATTAGGAAACACAGCTAATTGGCAATAGTTAAGGTATTGTTGATACTTAACAGAAAGATAAACACAATACAATTCAAACGCTTGTGGTTACATAAGTTCCGCAAAACTATTTATAATTGTATAATAATCTAAAGTTGTTTAACCGAGTCACCGTCAGTAAATCAAAAATTTGGGTACTTATCGGAGGGTGATGGCAGTTCCAGATATGGTTTATAAAGCCTGTTTTCGAGATACATCTTGCAAACCGAATAAACTCAAGACCTCCCCCCTTGCTTTGAGTGAGCCCTTTTATCGGCCACAGTCGAACCATCAACTGATCTTCCGCACCAAACCGAGAAGACAGTTGCTGTTTAGCCTTGGTGACCAAGAGCCCCCTTGCAAACAAAGCAAGGAGAAAGGCAATGACAAATATCTATCACGCAACACCGTATGACATCAGTGCAATCGGTTTCTATTTCAAAACATATGATGAATATGTCGAGAAAGCTGCCAATCACAGGAATGCACATGGCAGCCCTGTTGAAGAATATGAAATCCAGTGTGCGATCTGAAGTCGCATGCTTAGAGTGAGACGTTAGTCTCTGGCCCTGCCTTCTGGGTCATCCCTAACTGGGACAGGCGATCTGGGTAACTGGGTGGTCTGAAGCTCCCAGCAACGGTCGACGACGCTGATAGCCACAAATCGGCAAAGCGAACAAGGGGAAAATCGGTAAGGTGAACGCAAGTGAACCTGTGAAGAGGTCTCGTTACGTATAGTCCCCCGTAAGTGGCTGAACGGGGAGGTTTGGAAACAAGCTGACAGACCATTGGATTCTGTCAGCAGAGGGCTGGATGTTTCCCGAGGTAAAGCAGGCACCTGTCCCGATTGCATCTCTGGCATGTGGAACAGAGTAAGCCCGATGAAGTCCTGATGTATGGCCGTAGATCAGGTAAGCAGACCGTAAGGAATGTGTAATTCTTCAGCGGGAAAAGGAGGCTTTGAGAAGCGAAGGCCGTCAACCGAAAGGCACAGGGAAATCATAACCCGACGGATAGGGTAATACCCAACCCGAAAGGGTGCTGACGCAAAGCTGGTGGAGGTTTTGAGAGACACTGTAATGATTTTGAATTGGAGATAAAAAGGTAGATGAGTATTTACTCAACCGTACATCCCGAGACAGGGAACATGGCAACAGACTGGCATGCAATTGACTGGTCGCTTGCCTATGCCCGTGTTAAAAATCTGAGACAGCGTATCTTCAAAGCCAGAGTAAATGGCAACTGGAAGAAAGTTCGAAGTCTGCAAAAGCTAATGCTGCGCGGTCGTGCGAACTTATTGGTCTCTGTCAGGCGGTCAGCTCAAATCAACCGTGGTAAAAACACGCCCGGGGTGGATCGCTATATTGCACTCACACCCAAGGAGCGCGGTATGCTGGTTGATACTTTGAGCAGTCTCAAACGATGGGAGCCACTTCCAGCCAATCGGGTTTACATCCCGAAATCAAACGGTAAGAAACGGCCACTGGGTATCCCCAGTATGATTGACCGTTGCCAGCAGGCAATGGTTAAAAATGCTTTGGAACCCGCTTGGGAAGCTGTCTTTGAAGAAACATCCTATGGCTTTAGACCTGGGCGTAGCGTCCATGACGCTATTGAGCGGATTTATCTGGCCACCAAGTCGGGTTCAACCCGAACTTGGGTATTGGACGCGGATATCAAAGGCTGCTTTGATGCAATTGATCACACAGCTTTGCTGGACGCTCTTGGCTCATTCCCTGCAAGGAGAATGATTAAAAAGTGGCTGAAGGCAGGCTATGTGGAAGATGGTGTCTTATTTAAAACTGAACAGGGTACTCCGCAAGGCGGGATTATCAGTCCCCTCCTTGCCAATATTGCCCTGCACGGGCTGGAACAAGCTGTTGGTGTCAAATACCGCACGGGCGGTAGCTCGAATATGGTCAAACATCATTCACCTGTTCTGGTACGTTATGCAGATGACTTTGTGATCTTTTGTCACACAAAAGAAGCTACACTGGAAGCCAAAGCCAAGGCCTCAGCCTTTTTGGCGGAACGAGGTTTGGAACTCTCCGACGAGAAAACCAACATCCGTACTGTCTACGAAGGGTTTGACTTTCTTGGCTTTAACATCCGTGCTTATCCTGTAAAGGACAGGAAATCAGGTCATAAGACACTTATCAAACCCTCAAAAGAAAAGGTAAAAGCTTTTCGCCGTAAAGTGAGCGACCTGTTCCATTCTCAGAATGGACAAAGTGCCGCTAGCCTGATCAGGACACTTAATCCTGTGATCAGAGGCTGGTGTAACTTCTATCGCTATTCTGTAGCGGCGAGATGCTTTCAGGATGTGGAAAGTCATTTGCACATGCGCCAAAAACGCTGGTGCAAACGCAACCACGGACGAAAATCCAAAAAGTGGGCTATGAAACGGTACTTTCGCCGTCATCAAATGTGTCCAACCTATGGATATACCTTTTGTGATCCTGCATCCCTGTCTATATGCTGCATGCTTCTTCGTTCAAAATTGAACGGTGGACTAAGGTCAGACATGGGCATGTGCCCGATAATCCCGACCAGCAGGACTATTGGCAGAAACGGTTGAACAAACAACCACCCAAGCTAAAGTCTGGTCAGCAAAAGCTGGCAGACCACCAGAAGCAGAAATGTCCGATCTGTAAGCAGTCTGTTCATAATGGGGAAGCATTGGACGTGCATCACCGTGACAGAAACAGGCAAAATAACAACTACAGCAATCTGCAACTGGTGCATACCGTTTGTCACAACGCCATCCATGCTCGATCTGCTTGAGCCGTGTGCGGCGAAAGTCGCACGCACGGTTCTTGGGGGGCGGGAGGAACAGCAATGTTCCCCCTGCTACCCGACTCATTGACGGTGACAACTACAAGCTCTTTGAAGCATTGGGTATCAATCAGGCTAATCTCAAACAATGGTTTGACGATTTTGAAGACCTGGACGGCGAAGACTTTATCAAAGCTCTTTACCTGGCTGACGACCTGCATTGCAGTATGGATGAAGTGCTTGGTCATTTGGATGATGTTTGCCTGTTTCAGGGCTCGGCATTGGAATATGCAGAACAGTATATTGACGATACCGGCATGCTGGATCAAATGCCTGAGAACGTGCGCTTCTATTTTGATACTGCAAGCTTTGCCCGCGATTTGGTAATCAGTGGTGACATCACCGAAGTTGAGATTGATGGCACCAACTACATTGCCTGGGGGTGCTAATTATGGAAAGCGCCAAACAAATCATTCAATGGCAAGGCTATGCAATTGAGTTTGGTTGCCAAACCAATCCGTTTAATCTCCGGCAGTCGGTTGGCATCAATATGGTGCATATTGAGCTGAGAACCCTTGTTCCTGCAAAAGCACCTTTGCCTGTTACCGAAACCGGCTATCGTTCGCATTTCATCAATGCAGAGGTTGTTGCTGAGTATGAAAGCTCAGCCACCTATGTGCTGGCATGGTTAGATCACGAGGCGCAAAAACCTGAGTGGCAGCAGCGTGAGATTGAAGCACGTCAATACTCGCTACTATAGCGCCAACCAGTAGCGGGTGCCTTTCAGTTTGCCGGTTTTGGTTAAGGCTTCTTTGTCCAATAAATCCTGCAAATCTCTTGTCGCGGTGGAGCTGGATGCGCCAGTGATTTTGGCGTATTTATCTGCACTCATGCCGCCTTTAAAACCCTTTGGTCCTTCTCGGAACATGCGGGCAAGAGCTTTGGTCTGGCGGTCGTTTATTTGTCCTGCCAATCGATCAAACAGTTTGGTTTTAGCGAGAATAAAGTCCAGCAAGGTTTCGGCATGTTTTTGCGCGGCCACAATAGTGTCGGCAAAATAGCTCAGCCAATCCGTTATCTCGCAGTGTTTGTTATTGGCTTCCAGCGCATCATAATAGGCTTTCTTGTTATCCTGTATGATTTGCGACAGGGCAATCAATGATGGTTGCCCCGTGGTTTGTGCCAAAGCCTTTTGCACCAAAGCGCGGGCGATACGACCGTTACCGTCCTCATACGGATGAATGCACACAATATATAAATGCGCGATAGATGCTCTGGTTAATGCTGGCAGTGGTTTATTGCCATCAGGTGCCGTGGCGTTGAACCAATCCACAAAAGCGTCCATTTCAGGCTGCATTTGCTCAGACGGTGGCGCTTCAAAATGCACTACTGGCATATGGGCATAACCTGATACGACCTGCATAGGCTCGGCATGGGTTCGGTAGCTGCCGATAGTATTGATGTCGGTACGATCTGCCATAAGCATGGTATGCCATGCGTGCATGGTGTCGTGCGACAGGGGATCAGCGAAGTTTTCAAACACATCCAGCATTACGCTTGCAACGCCTTGCTCAGCCGGGGGTATGCGTTTGATGTCTTCTATCAGACCAAAGTGCTTTTTGATGGAAGACTGGATACTGTCGCGACTGAGATATTCACCTTCAATTTCAGAAGTCTTCAAAGCCTCTTCACTGATAATATCAATCAGCAGGGTTTGCTTTTCATCTTCGGTAATATGCTTGTAAGCGCCATAGAACACACCAGAGCCTTGCAAAAACTGTGTTTCCAATGCGGTCAATGCGCTACTGTCATAGCTAAATTCAGGCCATTCCTTACGCTGCCAATTCCATTTCATGGGCTATATCTTTCTTATTTATAGCCCATAATAAACCATTATTTAGGCTATATTGCCAGGATTTATAGCCCATATGCTTGTGGTTTAGGCAAGTTAGATAGACCTAATAGCCGTAAAATAGCCGATTTAGCTGATTGGTTTGAGGTCAATTTCACCTCCTTGTTTCCAGCCGACACAGCGCTCGGAGCTGTTCTCGCTAACGGATAGCGGTTTGGTAAAAGTCATCAACAGACCTTCCGCACCAACACCGAGAAGACAGTTAACGCCTTTTCTATATCCAAACCGCTTGACTCCTTGCGAACAGTCCGGCGCAGTGTCGGCTGGAAAACAAACAAGGAGACGGCATGAAGCTGCGGAGCTTTCATAATGAAACGAAAAATCTCATCAAAAGAGAAAGAAGTGTGCTGGAGCTTATGGCGACAAGGCTTGGCGACGAATATGCCCAAAGCGATCGCTTGCAAGTCCTAAAATAGGGAGGGTTGCGCTTTGAGTCGTGTACTATGATTATTGAGAGTTATATGGCAACAACAGTCTGAATTACTTAAAAAACTATGGATATTTTCTGACGCCATTTCAAAAGATGCGATCGTTTTGCAAACGTGCCCCCGCCGTTGCCTGTCGATCATCATTGTCAATAGAGCGGACGCACAACACCCCATCGCCAACAAGCATTCTTCCCTCTGCTTGTGATGATCACGGGCCAAGGAGGAATACTGTCATGTCTGAGGAGAAACCCGAACCGGGCATAAGCCCGGGCGCCGACTGGCGCGAACCTGGACACTATGATCGGCTCCTCAACTGCGACCGGCATTGCTGGGCCGGACAATGGCTGCAAAGGAACCCGGCGTTTCTGGCCGATCTGCGGGAATCCGGATGCACCCCGCCCGATGAATCCGGGCACATCGTTTTCAACAAGGATTGCCGCCTTTCCCGCTGGGGTGTGCGCTATTGCCGGGTCGACAGTGAGATGGCGTGCTTCTGGCTTCCGGAATGCAATCCCTTGGTCTTGCAGGTAGAAGCCCGGCCGCCCGTCGACACAGGCAACACTTTCGATTATCGCCAATGCCCCCTGTTCAAAGCTGTCGTGCATGGTGATGACGGTCAGCATCTCTTATTCAGCGACGGCACGCGGCACCTGCAACTCGCGGTGATTGAGGGCGACGCCCTTATCGGCCCGGCATTATTGAGTTGCACGCTTTGCGGCCTCAAAGACTTCGAGATCAAGCCGGTGATCCTGCAGCGCCTGTGCCGCCTGGCGCGCAGCGGACGGTTGCTCAAATCCCTTTACCCGCCCGAACGCCGCGCCCGCCGCTGGATCGCGATGCTGCGCGCCTATGACGGGGCGGCCACCGGGGCCAGCCAGCGTGATATCGCGGCGGTGCTGTTCGGGGACCGGGCGGTCCGGGAGGATTGGGAGGCCGGTTTCCTGCGCACCCGCGTCCAGCGTCTGCTCTCCGGCGCAAGAACCATGGTGCGGGGCGGCTACCGGCAGCTCCTGGATCCAGAGGAAAAGGGACGTTCCGGGCGGTTGAAAGGTTGACGGCCAGGAGAGAGCCTGTCTGCAACCCGAACAGGAGACGTCCCGATGTTTCACCTTGTCAAAGGTGGTGCCGTCATCGGCATTCTGTTTTTCGCCCTCGTATCCTTCTGGCCCGCGCTCGATAGTGAGCACAAAGGTCCGGCCCGCGTTATCGATGCAGAGACGATTGAGGTAGACGGCTTCATTCTCTGTCGTGTGCCACCGGCATTCGGGGCGAGGCCCTATGGCATTCACACATTTTTCTGTCGGCTTGATTATGACCTGTTGATTTGATTCATGGCATGCAAACACTAGTGGTGAGATGGAGTATGGGCTTGGCAGTTTCAGGGATGAGCGCTTAAGAAAAGGCGGTGCCTTTTTGCATCAGCGTCTGGTAGAGGGAGGCCAGCGGGCATCAAGCAACTGGACAAGGACATTGAAGCGGCTGCCAATGCTGGCGGGCTATGAAAATCTGGTCTCCATCAAGAAGGGCATTGGCGCTCGGTCTGCAGCTGTCTTCCGGTCCGGCATCGGCGATGTGACAGACTTTGAAAGCGAGGACAAGCTGGCGGCCTATAGTGGCATTGTACCACGTGTCAGCCAGTCCAATGAAACGGATAACCGGGGGCGGATCACCAAACGGGGCAACAAGCTGATACGCACCACACTGGTACAGTGCACGCTGATCGCCATACGCTACAGCGGCTACCTGAACAGCTTTTACCGGCGCATCAGGGAACGGCGTGGAGCTGGCCAGGCCATTATCGCAGCCGCGCGCCAGCTCCTCAAAATCATCTATGACCCTGAAAAACAGCTGGGTGTTCGAGGATTTTACCCCATTTAAAATCAAACAAAATCAATGTCATGCTGGACATTCAGCATAGGAGATTTTTACCCTGTCACGTATCGATATCGCCCTCTGGGATATCGCCATCTGGATCGAACTCCTGAATATCGAAGTGCGCGGGGACATCGAAGTGCGCGGGGGACTGCCTGCGGATGAGAGCGCACGGAGCCGCGCCAGGATCGCTGAATGACAGGTCCAACTCAACGCAATGGATACCGGAGAAGGGGCGTAATGCCCCTTCTGCTCCGCCGTTTTTCTTCGACGCAAGCCGTGTCGCGCAGTCCCTTTCGTGTGTGCGAAAAGGGCGGTGAACGAGGGGGCTTGATTTCCATACCCCCCGTTTTTCGAGCGTCCCGCGACGCGCCCTTGCTCGCCATCCTTGGGCCCTCTGCGCCTGGTCGCGCATTCGAACGCCGAACCGGTTCCCACTTCGGCTGGATGCGCTCCGGCACACCGAAAGGAGCTGACGATGCAAGACGATCAGACACGGGCAAGCGAGGCCAAAAAGGGCAGCCCGTTCCTCACCACGAGAGAGGCCGCGCATTATCTCTGCCTCTCTTTTCGCACCCTGGAAAAGATGCGCCTCACCGGCAATGGCCCGCGCTTTCGCAAGCATGGCCGCTATGTGCGCTATCATATCGCCGACCTCGAAGCCTGGTCGGAAGGGCGGCGGCAATCCTCCACATCGGACTCCACATCGGACGGGGCGCAGTGATGAAAAAAACTGCCCTTGTCGCCCTTCTCGTCGCTGTTTCCGGCGTTGCACTGATCGGCATATCTGCTTTCATCAGCACACCGGTTCTGGTCTGGAACGCCTCCGCCAGCGCGCCGATTGGGCTTTATCGCATCGTATCCGGCACACCGAAACGGGGCGATGTCGTTCTCATTCGTCCGCCGGACTTTGTTGAGAAACTGGCCGCCGGGCGTGGCTATCTGCCCGCTGGTGTGCCGCTGATCAAGCGCATCGCGGCCATGGGCAGCGATGATGTTTGCGCCTTTGACAGTGCCGTTATCATCAACGGTCACGCCGTTGCCTATCAGCTTGAACATGACAGCGCGGGCCGCTCTTTGCCGCGATGGAATGAATGTCGCGTGCTCAAGGCAGACGAATATTTCCTGCTGAACGAAGCCGAAAATTCCTTCGACAGCCGCTATGTCGGGCCGGTCCCGCGTGCGCAGATCATCGGGAGGCTCGTACCGCTATGGACCGAATAACGCCTCTCAACATTGCGGCCGCCGCCGTCATTTCCCCCGCCGAGGCCGCCGCTGTCGACCCATTTCAGGCG
Organism: Kordiimonas sp.; assembly: GCA_965199355.1. GTDB lineage: Bacteria > Pseudomonadota > Alphaproteobacteria > Sphingomonadales > Kordiimonadaceae > Kordiimonas. The sequence goes on along the minus strand of CBDARB010000001.1, from coordinate 374,146 downwards.
CATATAAAAGAAGCCGCGCAGCGTTTCGGAATCCCTGAAAAATGGATCGCTGCCGCCATCATGGCGGAGAATTCTCGCGACCCGAGCGCCGGGCCCGGCCCGGGAAGTGATCCCTGGGGAAGTGATCCTTGGGGAAGCGATTCTTTAGGAAGCGATCCTTGCGGTCCGCGCCCCAATATGCTCGCCGCAACCGTCTGTCTCAAGGCGATGGATGAGCGCTTCGGCAGTCTGTTCGCTGCTTGCAATGCCGGCCAGGTGGAAAAGCAGGGACGCTACGGGGAGCCTTTGCGCGCTGGAAAACCGCTGTCTGCCGAGACCCGCGCCTGTGCCGCCGGCACCCGGGAGGCGTCTGGTGGTACGCCGGAAACCACCGTCACGAATGCAAAACCCGGCCCATCGCCCACACAAAATTCACCGAAAATTGCCTTCGATACGCGGTTGTTTTTGCCGGTTTCGACGCGCGAAAACAGCGACAATCCCGCGCGAAACGGCAAGTTTTTCGTGCCGCTTTCCGCCCAAAAACAGAACGGGAAATGAGATGAAAATGCTGTTTCCCATCGCGCTTTCTGCCTGTTTTTACCCCCGGCAGCGCGGCCTTGCTGCTGCCGGGATTTCCGCTTCGATGGCGGATTGGTCGCAGGGGATCGTGGAGGGTCGCAGGAGGGAGGACGGGAGCCGCGTAAGGCAAGATAAAAGCAACGGCACCATGGGCGGGAATCGCGAAGGGTAAGCCTTTGTCTGCACGTTGTTTTTTAGGGAGGGCCGATGGTGCCAGGCGCTATGCCATGGTGCCACGGGTGCTGTAACACCCTGATTTTGCCGGGTGTGGCTGGCACCGGTTTACAAAGACCGCCTGCATACTTCTCATAGAGGGGCAAGGAGAAGAGTAAATGTCCGATGACGATGACTTCAGACCGAAGGTCGGTAAAATCCGCTCGCGCGGTTCGAAGGCGGGACGCAAATTTCTGCACCGGGTTCTGGCTGCGTCGACTCTGGCCGCGTCAAACCTGGCCGCGTCAAACCTGGCGCGGGGTGGCCCCGTGCGGGGTGGCAAAGGAAGATCGCGCAAGACGACCTTCAGCGGCAGCCGTATCGGGCGCGGCGCTGGCGCTGGCCGCGTGCTCGCCAGCCGTGGCCGTTATGCCGCCTTGCATCAGCGCCGGGTTATCATCAAATCGCGCATTGTCCGGCTGGGCGGCAAGGGGATGCCAAGAGGAAGGAATGCGGCAAAGGCGCATCTGCGCTATATCCAGCGTGACGGGGTAACCCGCGAGGGCGCGCCGGGTCAGCTTTACACTGCGCTTGAGAACACCGCCGATGGCAAGGCCTTCCTCGAACGCGCCGATGGTGACCGGCATCAATTCCGTTTCATCGTCGCGCCGGAAGACGGCATCGACTATGACGACCTGAAGCCGCTTACCCGCCGTTTGATGACGCAGATGGAAGAGGATCTCGGCACGCGCCTGGATTGGGTGGCGGTGGATCATTTCAACACCGGCCATCCGCACACGCATATCCTGCTGCGCGGCAAGGATGATCAGGGCCGTGACCTGATCATCGCCCGCGACTATATCACCACCGGCATGCGTGAGCGCGCCGCTGAACTGGTCAGCCTTGACCTCGGCCCGCGCACCGACCGCGAGATCGAAAACCGGCTGCGGGCGGAAGTCGAGCAGGAACGCCTGACCAGCCTTGACCGCCGCCTCATGCGTGAGATGGACGAGAACGGCATGGTTTCCGCAAGCGAGCGCGACGCCTTCCGGCAGACAGTGCGGGCGGGCCGGTTGCAGACGCTGGCGCGCCTTGGCCTCGCCGAGCAACTCCGCCCCGGTCAGTGGCGGCTGGAAGAGGGGTTTGAGGATACGCTCCGGCGTATGGGCGAGCGCGGCGATATGCTCAAGACCCTGCATCGCGAATTTGCGAGGAAGAACATCGCCCGCAGTCCTGCCGATTACGTCATCCATGATCCTGCCGATCCGCACACCAGACCCGTCGCTGTCACACCTGTCACGGGGCGCGTGGTGGCGCGGGGCCTGTCTGACGAGATCAGCGATCGGCATTACCTGATCGTCGACGGCGTGGATGGGCAGGCCCACTATATAGACATCGGCAAGGGCGAGGCGACCGAGCCTTTGCCAGAGGGTTCGATCGTGCGCGTCACACCCAAAAGCATCGAACCGCGCAAGGTGGATCGCACCGTCACGGAGGTCGCCGCTGCCAATGCTGGCCGCTATAATATCGACATCCACCTGAAGCACGATCCTGGTGCCAGCGAGCGTTTTGCCGAAACCCATATCCGGAGGCTGGAAGCCATCCGCCGTGCCACCGGCAACATCGAACGCGAGCCGGACGGCACCTGGATCCTTACGCCCGACCATCTTGATACGGTGACAGACTATGAACGCGGACGGGCCAGGGCTGCGCCGGTCATCGTCGAGAAACTCTCGCATCCGACGCTCGATCAGCAGGTGGGCTCCGATGGAGCGACCTGGCTCGACCGCGACCTGATCGCCGACACGTCCGAGGTCCCGCGCGATTCCGGCTTTGGCCGCGAGGTGCGTGAGGCCCAATCCCGCCGCCGCCAATGGCTGGTCGCGGAAGGGCTGGCGCGTGAAGAGCAGGGCAAGACCCTATACCGTGCCGACATGCTGGACAGCCTGCGGCGGCGCGAACTGACACGTGTCGCCGGGCAGCTTTCCGAGCAGCTCGGCCTTGCCTATGTTGAGAGCCGCCACGGCGAACCCGTCGAAGGGACGTTGCGCCGCGCGGTTGACCTTGCCAGCGGCACATACGCCGTTATCGAAAAATCCCGCGCGTTCACTCTCGTCCCCTGGCGGCCTGTCCTTGGTCGCCCTATCGGCCAGCATGTCTCCGGCATCATGCGCGGCGAGACCATCTCCTGGACCATCGGGCGGCAGAGGGGACTGGGGATATCGTGAAATCCATGGCTGCTGGCAAAAAGGCGAATCGTGTTTATCCAAAACCCGGAACACCGTCACAGTACGCTGGACATCAGTATGCCCCGCCACATGACCGGTTACTCGTTCTGCCTCTTCGAGGTCATCACCCCACACCTGACGAAGAAGATTTCTCCTATATTCCTCTATGTTTGATCCCCCGGATTTTTCATGTCCGGCCTGGATTTTTCATGTCCGGTAAGAGAATTAGGCCAACTGGTGTTGGCAAATGTCAGAATTCCTCCATCGTGCCTGGGACCCAGAGCCATGTTTTGGCTCCTTGTAAAATCAGCCCGAAATTCCCCTGGGGGCACATCGTCTTGATCCTCGTCATAGGCGCATGCGCCGTCAAAACTTATGGCAAGCTCGCTACAGGAGCGAAGTCTGTCCGTAACCTCATGCGTGGACAACCAATCCGCTCCCCATTTTATAAATTTGAGGTTCCCGATGTCACCGCCGCCCTCAAGCACAACGTCTGCAGAACGCGCCTGGCGTTCCTGATCTTTTACGGTGCCGGCAATCACCTTTGCCTGTTCTATGCCCGATGCGCGAGAGCCTCCCTCGTCGCAAGGGGCTGGGTGCAAGAAGGGGCTGGGTGCAAGGGGCCGGGCGGCATCGCGAGCAGCGGTCACCGCTTCTTGCTTCTTCCAGCAAGATTCCTGCCACCTTATGGCGCTGTCCAGCGCGCAGTCCTGAAACCGGGCCTGCGTCACTTGAAAATGACCACCATCATGATGCAGATATGAAGGCTCGGCCGAATATCTGACCATCGTCACCCTTGATCGGTTGCAGGAGCTCTCGCTCTGCTTTTGGCGATCCTGTCCCGTCCGGGTCAGGGTCGGGCTGCAGTCGATGCACAAGATCAAGATCGCTGATTTTCAGCCAGTCGCCAGGCTGTGCGACAGTTTCCGTCCCGCTTTTCGACAAGACCTCACTTGCGACATCGAGAGTAGGTGCAACCGCGCCCACGAGTTTTGCCAGGTCGCACGAGTTTCGCCAGTGGGCATGAGTTTTGCCAGTGGGCATGAGTTTTGCCAGTGTGCATGAGTTTTGCCAGGGTGATTGCCTGCCTGGTGGAGGAGCTCAGGCAAAGCAGCCCCCCTGTTTCCAGTGGATTATTTTTCCAGTGGATTATTTTTCAGCAATACCTCGACGCGTGTGCCACCATCCATTGGCACTGGATCACCTGGCGCGGGGAGACAGAAGAGGCCGGGCGCTTGTGCCGCCACGGAACCCAGGTAGCTGACCTGTGTCTTGTCCCTTGTCGCAACGCCGTGAATCGACGCGAACGACGGCATGGAGGGCCACCGGCGGCATGCCGACCGCCGCGATGCAGGAGGCAGCATCCGCCAACTGGCCTTGCTTCGGAAGAGCGGAGAAACGATTTTTCTTTCTTTATCAGTAGCGGTTTTTGCCGGCTGGCTGCGTTGAACGATCGGATTATGCTTTATTGCCTGTCGCCGGAGAGCTGATGCCCTTGGCCATCCTCGACCTGACTCAATTGAAACGGACTGCCCGTGCAGCCGCCCGGACTGCGCCTTGGACTGTCCGGACTGTATGGCCCGCCCTTGAGCAAAACTCCTCTGGGCTCCACTCTTCCGAAGCAACTCCACAGCCCCCGTCACACAGAGGGTCCGGAAGCACAGGCTGGACGCCGCTGGAAGGCCTCCCGCCAGAGAGCCAACCCGGCAAAGAGCAGACAGAGCGCCAACAGGTGGCTGGGCGCCCATACAACAAACCGCACAAAAACCCCGTTCAAAACCTGCGAGCCCCACGCACCATCAGAACAAACCATACAGTACAGGCCATACAGTACAGGCCATACAGTACAGGCCATACAGTACAGGCCATACAGTACAGGCCACTGACACCCCAGGCCCTGCAGGCCTGACCCGCAGCAACACCAGAGTTGGAATGAACAATGCCAGATGATATGAAGACAACCAGTTCGATCACTTCCCAGAACACGGGTATCCAGACCCCTGTCGTGCATGATGCCCTTGGCGTACAAGAGGTGTCCGTCTCGGAAGATCCCGGGGCAGCCCGCCAGGAAGCGGTCGCCCTTGAAACCATCGCGGCCTATGCCGAGGATGACACGGCCAATACCGCCCCTGATGTTGACACCTACACCACGGCGGGCGTGACCGGCGTGACCGATGCCAATCTCATGGCAGTGAATACGCGGGTTGCCGGGGTGACGCGCGAGGAAGCGGACGCGCGGGTTGAGGTCCAGAGCCTCGTGAATGCCACGCTTGTAACGCTGGCACAGGCGAAGATCGAGGCCTATGCGGAAGATGACGCGAACAATCCTGCGCCGACGGCGCAGGATTACACGACCGTGGATGTGTTCGGGGTCAACGCCGTCAATCTTGCTGCGGTGAACGGGGCGGTGGCCGCCGCGACCCGGGCGCAAGTGGACAGCTTTGAGGATCTGAGCACATTGGTCGCTCAGGCGGTCCTCACAGGTGGCGCTGAAACAGCGGAGTCCATAATTACGGCGTATGCTGGTAGCCAGACGCAACCCGCCCCGACGGTTGAGACTTACGAGGCAGCGGGGATCAATGGCGTAACGCCGACCAATCTTGAGGCGGCGAATGCGGCAGTGGTGGCGGCGAATGCGGCGATTATGCAGGCTGAAGCAGCCGTTCAATCGGTGTCTGCTGCAATCCAGGAGGTCCTGAACAACACGGTCACCCGCACCCTGGAGACCGCCGCAAAAGTGGATGGAACACCTTACAGCGATGCTATCACTGGCAGCACGGGTAAAGACACGCTTTCGGGCGGTGCCGGCAATGACGTTCTTGGCGGCGGGGCTGGTAATGATGTTCTGTCGGACGGTGACGGGAATGACGCTCTTTTCGGCGATGCGGGCGATGACATGTTGGTCGGCGGGGCCGGTCGGGATGTACTGAACGGCGGCTCTGGCAACGATACGGTGGACTATTCCGGGTCTGTGGACGCCACCGGGGCCGCTAAGGGTGTGACGGTGGATCTTTCACAATTGCCCTTCAGCACGCCGTCCGGCGGCCATGCCGAGGGCGACGTACTCTCTGATATCCAAAACCTGATCGGCTCTGCGGCGGACGACAGGCTGACGGGCGACGATGGTGCCAACCAGCTCTCGGGCGGGGCCGGCAATGACCTGCTGATTGGCCGCGGCGGCACGGACACACTCATTGGCGGGGCTGGCAATGACACGCTGGACGGCGGCAACGGCACGGATATACGGACGGTGGACACTGATGCCACGGGGGCGGTGCGGCTGGCGGAGTCGGACAGCAGCGAGCTCACCGGCGGCGACGGCAATGACCTGTTCCGGATCTATCCGGGCTATAGCGGGGTGATCACTGATTTCATGATGGGCACGGATGTGCTGGCCTTCCGGATCGGTCTGTTCGAAAGTCTCGCGCATGTGAGGGAAGCTGCCCGCGTGCGGGACGGCGCGGTGGAGATTACCATCCCCCAGGTGAGCGTCAGCTATCCGGACGCTACGGTCACACAGCATGCGGCCGGGGTCTTGCGGGTTGAGGGCCTCACCCGGGTCGATCAGCTCACCGCGGCCACGGTCAAAACCTTTAATGGGGCCGGCAGGGAGACCACAAACGATGACGGCGTCCTGGGCACGGATGCGGCGGACCTGCTTGAGGGCACCCCGAACAATGACCTGCTCAATGGCGGTGCGGGCAATGATACGCTCAATGGCAATGCGGGCGATGACCGGCTTTTGGGCGGTGCCGGTGATGACCGGCTCAATAGCGGCCCCGGGGATGATATCCTGAACGGCGGCGATGGCCGCGATATGCTCACGGGCGGCCCGGGCAATGACACGGCTGTCTATGGCGGGTTCATAGGTGTCAGTGTCAGTGTGGACCTTGCGGCCGGCACGGGCACGGGCGACGACGCGGAAGGCGACCGGCTCAGCGGGATCGAGAACATCATCGGCACCATCAGCAATGACACGCTCAGGGGCGACGCTGGCGCCAACCGTCTGGACGGCGGCCCTCTGGGCAATGACAGCCTCACGGGCCGCGGCGGCCATGACCGGCTCTCGGGCGGTGCGGGCGATGATACGCTCTCGGGCGGCACCGGCAATGATGTGCTGGTCCCCGGCCCGGGTGAGGACCAGCTCACCGGCGGCGACGGGCGGGATATCTTCCGGATTGGTCGAGGCAATGGCACCAACAGCGTCACGGACTTTGACCCTCTCGAGGATGTGCTGGAGTTCCGGGAGGGGCTGTTTGCGGACCTTGCTGCGGTGAAGGCCGCGGCCACGGTACTGCCGGATAATGGCGGTTTGAGCATTGCTCTGCCGGCGGTCGAGAGCTCGCTAGCGGGCACGCTGACGGTCAGTGGCATCGACAGCCCGGACGATCTGACGGAGGCCACTGTGCGCCTTGTGGCGGCGGACGTCCTCACCGGGGTTGCCGGGAACGGCACGGTGGCCCTTGCGGGCACGGCGGCGCAGGGCAGCCCGCTCACCGCAACGGTCACGGACGGGGACGGCACATCGACCACACCCTTTATCAGCTACCAGTGGCAGCGCAGTGACGGGACAGGCGATTATGAGGATATCGGCGGGGCCGAGAGCGCCCGCTATACCCCTGGTCAGGCGGATGTGGGTCATACCCTCCGGCTTGTGGCCACCTATAGCGATGATGACGGCAATGACGAACAGGTGACCTCGGCCCCCACAGCCCCGGTCAGCAATGTCAATGACGCGCCTGAGGGCGTGCCTGTGATCAGCGGCCCAGCGAGCGGCCCGTTGACGGCGGGCATGACCCTGAGCGCCGACCTGTCCGGCCTTAGCGATGCGGACGGGCTGCCGGACGCGGCGTCCGGCTTCCGCTACCAATGGCAGCGCAGCACCGATACGGCCGACGTTTATGAGGATATCGGCGGGGCCGAGAGCGCCAGCTATAGCCTGACAGACGCGGATGCGGGCCGGACCGTCCGGGTGACCGTCCGCTACCAGGATGAGGGCGGTGAGAATGAGATGGTCACCAGTGCGGCGACGGCCGAGGTTCAGGTCAGCGGCGATGTTGCAGCAGCAGCGGCGGCCGAGCTTGAGGCAGCGGCAGCCCTTGAAACCATCGCGGATTATGCCGAGGATGACACGGGCGATGATGCGCCGACGGTGGATACCTACACCACGGCGGGTGTGACCGGCGTGACCGATGCCAATCTCGACGCGGTGAATGCGCGGGTTGCCGGGGTAGAGCGCGTGGGTGCGGACGAGGTGTCTGAAGTGGATGCGCTGGTTCAGCAGGCCAACGGCGATGTTGCGGCGGCAGTGGCAGCAGCGGCAGCCCTGGGGACCATCGCGGATTACGCCGATGATGACACGAGCAATCCTGCGCCGGATGCGGCGACCTACACCACGGCGGGTGTGACCGGCGTGACCGATGCCAATCTCGACGCGGTGAATGCGCGGGTTGCAGCCGCAGAGCGCGAGGATGCGGACGAGGTGTCTGAGGTGGATGCGCTGGTTGTGCTGGCCAACGGGGATGTTGCGGCGGCAGCGGCGGTTGCAGGTGGGTCGGAAGGCACAGACAGTCAGTCTGTGACACCACCATCCCCGGCAACCCCTGATATGGGTACGCCAGAGCCCTCAGGTACCACAGACACAGGCACCACAGGCTCAGGGCCGGCAACCCCGCCACCGGTACAGCCATCCACACCTGATACTGGTACTGGCAGTGGTTCTGGCAGTGGTTCTGGCAGTGGCGCCGGCAGTTCAGGCTCCGGTACATCTGGCGGCCCCTCTGGCGGCCCCTCTGGCGGCCAGACCCTTGAGGGCGATGAGGGTGTTAATCTGCTCACGGGCGGGGCTGGAGATGACCTGTTGCTTGGCAGGGCCGATGCGGACGGGCTTGAGGGCGGTCCGGGTGATGACCGGCTCGATGGCGGCCCCGGGGCTGATATACTGAACGGTGGCCCGGGCAATGACACGGCTGTCTATGGCGGGGGTGACCCTGTCAGTGTGGACCTTGCGGCTGGCACGGGCACGGGCGGCCAGGCAGGAGGCGACCTGCTCATCGGGATCGAGAACATCAGCGGCACCCTGGGCGATGACACACTCAGGGGCGACAGTGGTGCCAACCGTCTGGACGGCGACGACGGCAATGATCTGCTTGAGGGCCGCGGCGGCGATGATGTGCTGATCGGCGGGGATGGGAATGACACTCTCTCGGGCGGCCCCGGCACGGATGTGCTCACCGGCGGTAACGGACAGGATGTCTTCCGGATTGGCGACGGCGACACGACCATCACGGACTTTGACCCTGCGGCGGATAGACTGGCGTTCCGGGAGGGGCTGTTTGCGGACCTTGCTGCGGTGAAGGCTGCGGCCACGGCACTGCCGGATAATGGCGGTGTTGCGATCAGCCTGCCGGCGGCCCAGGGCGCGCCAGCGGGCACGCTGACGGTGAGCGGCCTTGACAGCCCGGACGATCTGACAGCCGATAATGTGGGGCTGCCGGCGCGTGCGCCAGAACCATCCGGGGGCGCGACAGGCTCTGATGGCAACGGTCAGTCCTCAACCGCAACACCCGGTGGAGCAACGGATCCTGAAGAGAGCGGTGATGCGGACGGCCCGGATGCATTTGAGGTGCAAGCTGATCGCCTGAATGCCCTTGAGAACATCGAGGATTATGCCTTCGACCAGGGCAATCCTGCGCCGACGCTTGGCGACTACGCCACGGCGGGCGTGTCCGGCGTGACGGCTGACACTCTTGATGCGGTCAACGCCGCGATTGCAGCTGTGAGCAGTGACGCTGTGACCGCAGGGGGTTTGGATACAACGGCCGAGGTTCAGGCCATTGTGAACGGCGTGATATCCCCGGCGGAAACCGGCGGTGGTGAAGGCCAGACTTCAACGGACACACCCTCGACAGAGACCACCGACCCGGGCACGACGCCCGCCCAGGGACCTGACGGTGGAGATGGCGGCACCCCGCCTGCGGCCACCGATAGCACCGGCTCAGGTACCACAGATACAGGTACCACAGATACAGGCACCACAGGCTCGGGGTCGGCAACCCCGCCACCCATGCAGCCATCCACCCCTGATGGCGGTTCTGGCAGTGGCGCCGGCAGTTCAGGCTCTGGTACCTCTGGTGGCACTTCTGGCGGTACCTCTGGTGGCCAGACCCTTGTGGGCACCCCGGCGAATGACACGCTCTCGGGTGGTGCAGGCAATGACCGTATCACTGGCAATGCGGGGGATGACCTGCTGCTTGGCCGGGACGGACGGGATACCCTGACCGGCAATGCGGGCGATGATGCGCTCTGGGCCGGGGCACAGGATGCCAGTGTGGACCGGCTCAATGGCGGCACGGGCAATGACACGCTCGGGGCCGGCGGCGGTGCTGATCTGCTTGAGGGCGGTGCGGGGGATGATATCCTGTATGGGGCCGCGGGGGCTGACCGGCTCTCGGGCGGCACGGGCGATGACCATCTCTGGGGCGGCACCGGCAACGACAGGCTCACGGGTGGCAGGGGCGCGGACAGCTTCCATTTTGGCCGTGGCAGTGGCCGGGACCATGTGACCGACTTCAACACGGAGGAGGACAGTCTGATCCTGTATACCCAGGGGGCCTTTGACAGCCGGGCTGACCTGATGGCGGCTGCGGAGGAGGTCACCCGCTATGGCACCGAGGGCCTGCTGATCAGGCTGGGGGAAGACAATCACCTGTTCCTTGCGGATCTTGAGACAGCGGATCTGGCGACACTGGACCTTACGCTGTTCTAGGCTCTGCGGGAAGGGACCCGGCCTGACAGCCCCCCAGCTCGGCTGATCACAAACAGGGTCGGGTCCCACCCTCTTATCGGCGGTTCTCAGGCGGTTCTCGGGGGCATAGGCGTCTCCCATTGTCTTTGGTTGATGGCCTGTGGCAGGCTTATGCGGGCCCTGGAAGTCCATCGGAGAGGTCGAATGGGAAACATGCAATTGTGGGTTCACTGGTACGATAGTGAAAGGCTTCACAGCGCCATCATTGATACAACACCGGACGAGACGAAAGCCTGTTCAAAATCAAAGTCTCTGTCCATTGATCATTTCCTTTCGTAAAAAAACTTAGCGAAATGACACAGAATTTTGAACAGTCCCTTAAAATAGACAATCAAGCTGTCCCGTAAGCCTGTGACCCTTACAAAGCTGAAATTATAAGGCCTACGGTTACTATATGAAGGTGTCGAAGATAGTTTGAAGAAAGGTGCCCGAGTATGTCCTCCAACCAATCCCCTTATGTCGCATTGCCCGGAAAGGCGTTTTGGAGCCCTTCTGTTGGCAACCTGAACCCTTTACAGATTTCCGGGCTGTGGGACCCTAAGTATCAAATTAACAAGAGTGACCGTATCGCGACTACCGGGTCATGCTTTGCACACCATATCAGTAGAGCTTTAAAAGTGCGGGGGTTTAACTGGGTGGATAGTGAGCCTGCACCTGCGGATTTAGACCCTTCTTTCCATACTGAGTACAATTACGGAGTTTTTTCTTTTCGAACGGGCAATATCTATAGTGTAGCTCTCTTAAAGCAGTGGGTTATGTGGTCGCTAAATGATCAAGACCCATCCACACTGGAAATATGGGGACCCGAAAAAGGTCGATATATTGATCCCTTTCGCCCCACTATTGTCCCGACCGGGTTTGCAAGTCGAGCCGCTGTTGTTGACGCACGGAAAACGACTTTTCAGGCAATTCAGAAAACTCTTGGAAATATTGACATTTTTGTCTTCACATTGGGGCTTACCGAGGCGTGGGCTAATGCAGAAACGGACTTAATATATCCGATGTGCCCTGGTACTCTGGCCGGCGTTTTTGACAGTGACAAGCATAAGTTCATCAACTATCAGTATCCCGAGATTCGCAGGGGGCTCAGAGAGGTTTTTGAGCTGATCAAAACAGTAAACCCAAATATTCGATTCCTGCTGACAGTTTCTCCCGTGCCATTGACGGCCACCGCATCGAGCAACCATGTTTTGACCGCCACAATTCATTCAAAATCGGTGTTGAGGGCTGTCGCAGGCGATATTGCATCTACCCGCAAAGATACAGATTATTTTCCGTCGTTTGAGATCATCTCTGCATTTCCTTTCAAGGGTATGTTTTATGAACCCAATATGCGCAGCGTTGCCCCCGAAGGTGTGGATTTTGTGATGAAAGAGTTTTTTCGCTGTCAACAGGCGACGTTTGGTTCAAAGGACAGCGACAAGGTCTCTGAAAACTTGGATGAGCTGGACAATGAAGTATGCGAGGACGCTCTGTTAGATGCGTTTGCTGACAAAGAGATTGTATCGTAAGTTCCAAAAGACGGCACTGACCGCATTTGTTTGATTGGTAACTCTCACTTGGGAGTGGTGCGACAAGCCTGGCGTGAAAACCTCTCTGAAAAGTATCCAGAAATACGTCCAACCTTCTTCGGCGTAGCGGGCCAGGGTATGTCTACAGCATATGTCCATGACGGCGTTATTCGAACAGATGACCAAAAGGTTGCTGATAGCTTTGCCAAAACCTCTGGCGGCGCCAAAGAAGTTTATTTGGGAAATTTTGATACATTTGTTTTCTATGGAGTAGGTTTCCCGTTGAAGATGATCAACGCTTTTTTGAGCAGAGACAAGGACAGCAACGACAGAACTGATGAATCGGTATCTCTAGAGAGAGTAATGGAACAGGTAAGGCAATTTATAGGTAACCACCCAGTGATCAAAATTGCCTTTGCCGTCAGGAAAGCGTCCCCCAAACCTATCTTTCTTTGTATGGCCCCAATGTGGTCTATTCTTGAAAAAGAAGCCGTTGGCCATCAATACAAGACGGTCACTGACCATGGTTCGGAGATTAAGAAACTGTTCTTTCAGGTTTTGGAGAATAGTCTACATCCTCACAATATTGAGATCATTCCTCAAGTTGATGACACCCTTCATGAGCCTCTGTTTACGAAACGTGAGTTCCTTATGGGGTATGCAAGTAACAACATAAAAGATTATGGGCATATGAATATTGATTATGGACGTTTAGTGGTTGAACGACTGATCAGGCAGATAAAAGGTGACACTTAAACGTCGAGTGACATTTTGTCATAATGAAGACCTTTATCCGTGAGCAAGAATGTTACTGAGTGCATAATACTGAATGGTGCCGCATTGTGCAGCGGCCAGCTAATGAAACTCCGGACAGTCTATCTGGTACTGTTTACGGGGGGGGGTCAGAGAAACCTAAACCGGACAAGTCCTATGGTACATAAACCGGACATATCCCATGTGCGCGACACTGGCAGACACAGGCATTTGTTGCCGGGCTGCGGTGTGATAGCTTGATTGCACCCTGGGTGACCCACCGACCCATGACCAAGCAGTTGTTCGAGGTCTATATTGAGACCCAACTGGCCCCGCTCCTAGCCAAAAGAGAGGTTGTTCTGTTAGTTGGCGAAGCTGACGAGGAGCTTGTGACAAGACACAACCTGTCGTCGTACAAGAGCGAAAAAGCCCAGCAGATACTCAAGGAAATCGGAGCGTGGTTCCTGTTTTTGCCGCCCTACAGCCCCGACCTCAACCCCATAGAGTGGCCTTCACGAAACTCTAGGCCCACCTCAGGAAAATCGGGGCCAGAAGCTTCGATGAGGTCTGGAAGGCGATCGGCGAGGTCTGCGACATGGTCTCCCCGCAAGAATGCAGAAACTACTTCAAGGCAGCAGGATATAAATTTATGTAAACTGAATCCGCTCTATAACCTGCTTTATTAACTTTATATACATAATATAAACTGTATTTGTTTGACATTATATCGGAAATAAATGATATTTTTGAACTTATATACATATTAAAACTGTAATCGGTGATAGAGGTGTTAAGCAAAAAACGGAAACTCGCACGACAACAGCTGGATGACAGATTGTCCGGAAACTTTGCTGACCAAGTGCGAAAAGTATTACGGCGTCCGCCCCGTGGCTACATTCGAGCGATCAGGGATGCGATTGGCATGACATCAATCCAGCTTGGCCATCGTTTGGGCACAAAATCACAAAGTGTACTTGGGCTCGAAAAATCAGAAGAGAATGGCTCAATCACAATTCAAAAGCTGCGCCAAGCAGCAGAGGCAATGGACTGCGAACTTGTCTATGGTTTCGTACCGCGTACAAGCCTGGAACAGAGTGTCAATGCACGCGCACGCGATATCGCAGATATTGCATTGAGCCGGGTGAGCCACACTATGGCGCTAGAGAAACAAAAGCCAAATGATCTGCGTCGAGAGATTGAGCTTGCTATATATGTTGCAGAACATGTCAGCGACCGGGACATTTGGTGCATTGAAAGCATCAAGGTTAGCTCCCGTAAATGAATGATCTGTTTGCAGAACCTGACGGCGCTACCCCTTTGACGGACGAAGAGCAAGAAGGATTAAAGCAAAGCTGGATTACCACGCGTGAAGATTTGAATCAGGCTGAGGCAGCTAATATTGCGGATGCTTTGGCTTGGGCTCAGTCTTCACGTGCCCGGCGGCGCGACATTCTGTCGATCGACTATATTCTCCTTCTGCATAAGAAGATGTTCGGCGATGTCTGGGGGTGGGCAGGGCGCTACAGGACAACCGGCACATCGATAGGTGTTGACGCAAACAGAATTACGGCAGAACTGATGCAGCGCTTGAGCGATGTTTCTTACTGGGTTTAAGCGGGTACATTCGATCCTGATGAGATAGCTGTGCGTCTTCATCACGCTTTGGTCTTTATCCATCCGTTTCCCAATGGTAACGGCCGCCACAGTCGCCTGATGGGGGATTTAATGGCCCTGCGACTTGAGCGGCCTACGTTTAGCTGGGGACAGGGCAATCTGGTTGACGAGAATGAGGCCCGCACGACCTATATCGCCGCACTTCGAGCTGCCGACAATCATGATTTTGATGCCCTTAATGCGTTTGCGCGCAGTTAACCGCAACACTTCTAAAATGGCATCCCGTGCGCATAATTTAACTTGGACTAGCGGGAGCATTTGAACAGAAACTTACGATTTTGAATATTCTGTGCGTTTTAGACAATGTTATACTGGTCGATCGCATCTTGTCGTACATAAAGGCTATAACAGATTTTTGCCATCTCGCACCATAATCATTCCGTTTGTCTTATCGAAGAACGGAGCTCTCGCCATGACCCCCACCAAACTGCTGATCGGCCAGATCGCTATTGTGTTTGCCATCGTCCTTCTGGGCGTATGGGCGGCGACGCAGTGGTGCGCGGCGATGCTGGGCCATCAGGCGCAGTTGGGCACCCCGTGGTTCCTGCTGTTCGGCTGGCCGGTCTATAAGCCGTGGAAGCTGTTCGAGTGGTGGTATTTCTATGAGGCCTACGCACCTGATGTGTTCGACAAGGCCGGGATGCTGGCGGCGGGAAGCGGCTTCATGGGGTGCGCGGCGGCTATTTTCGGCTCACTGTGGCGGGCGCGGCAATCGCGGCAGGTAGACACCTATGGTTCTTCGCGCTGGGCCTCACCGCGCGAGATCGGCAAGGCCGGGCTGTTCCGGTCCGCAGGCGTGTTCCTCGGTCAATACCAGCAAAAATACCTGCGCCATGACGGGCCGGAGCATGTGATGGCTTTCGCGCCGACCCGCTCGGGCAAGGGAGTGGGGCTGGTGGTGCCGACATTGTTGTCCTGGACAGGCTCGACGGTGATCCACGACATCAAGGGCGAGAACTGGCAGTTGACCGCCGGTTGGCGCGCCAGGTTTTCGCATTGCCTCCTGTTCAACCCGACCGACCCGAGGTCCGCCCGTTATAACCCGCTCCTTGAGGTGCGCAAGGGGGTGGATGAGGTGCGTGATGTCCAGAACATTGCCGATATCCTGGTCGATCCCGAAGGGGCGCTTGAACGCCGGAACCATTGGGAGAAGACCAGTCATGCGTTGCTGGTGGGTGCGATCCTGCATGTGCTTTATGCCGAGGAAGAAAAGACGCTGGCGCGGGTGGCTGCCTTTCTGTCGGATCCGAAGCGGTCCTTCGCGGCGACGCTGCGGCGGATGATGGAAACCAATCATCTTGGCACGGCGGAAAATCCGAAGGTCCATCCGGTGGTGGCGTCGGCCGCGCGCGAGGTGCTGAACAAGTCGGAGAACGAGCGCTCGGGCGTTTTGTCCACTGCCATGTCGTTCCTCGGCCTCTATCGTGACCCCACCGTCGCGGCGGCGACATCGGCCTGCGACTGGCGCATCGCCGATCTGATGGATGCCAGGCATCCCGTCTCGCTTTACCTCGTGGTGCCGCCGTCGGATATTTCGCGGACAAAACCTCTGGTGCGCTTGATTCTCAATCAGATCGGGCGGCAGTTGACGGAGACCTGTGTGCCGGCCGGAAAAGACGGACCTGACGTCGGCCACCCGAAACACAGAGATCCAGCATGTCACGGCCCGGAAAAACCTGCCCGGAGGCGCTGCCTCCTGATGCTGGATGAGTTTCCCGCCTTGGGACGGCTCGATTTCTTCGAGACGGCTCTGGCCTTCATGGCCGGGTACGGCATCCGGGCTTATCTGATCGCGCAGAGCCTCAACCAGATTTCCAGGGCTTACGGCGAGAATAACGCCATCCTCGATAACTGCCATGTGCGGATTGCCTTCAGCAGCAATGACGAGCGTACCGCCAGGCGGATTTCCGATGCGCTGGGCACGGCCACCGAACTCAGAGCCATGCGCAACTATGCCGGCCACCGGCTGGCGCCGTGGTTGTCACACGTCATGGTGTCGCGGCAGGAAACGGCGCGCCCCTTGCTGACCCCTGGTGAGGTGATGCAGCTTCCGCCGACGGATGAACTGGTGCTGATCTCCGGCCTTGCGCCGATCCGGGCGCATAAACTCAGATATTACGAGGACGGGAATTTTACAGAACGGCTGCTGCCTGCGCCGGTGCTGGCAACAGGCGATTATGCTGACAAACCGGAACCCCGCCCCGATGACTGGGGCCGGCAGGTGCGCAAGGCTGACACGAGGCTTGCCGCCCGGGAGGATGTAAAATCGACATTCCCTGACGAAGGCGGGATGCAGCAACAGCGCCATCCGGGGGTAGCGGAAGAAAGTGTTAAAACCACTGAGCCCGGGCAGGGCGACTTGCCGAACCTGCTGGAGGATGAGTCTGACAGCCGCGCCGATCAGACCATGATGGATCGCGCCGCCACACCCGCGCGCGCCTATGGTATCAACGAAGCCATGGGGCCGGACAGGGATCTGCTCGACGGGTTTTGAGGAAGATCCCGCACGTGATCGTGCGTCGTCGTACATAAAGGATATAAGAGTTTTCAGCAGCCTGGACCATTCTTGTTCCGACTTTCCATGTGTCAGGACAGGAATAGATGAAGCCACGCCACAATATTTACATTGATGAAGAGACCAGCGCCGAGCTGGAGGCGCTGGCGGCAAAGCCGGGGGCGTCCAAATCGGCGATCATTTCCGACGCCCTCCGCCATTACATCCGCCATCAAGGCGCAAGGGGACTCGACGCGGCGCTGAAAATCCGCCTTGACCGGGTGACGCGCGACATGGGTCTCGTCCGGCGCGATCTCGATGTGCTGACCGAGAGCCTGGCCTTTTTCGTCAAGCTTTACCTCACCTTCAACGCGCATACCCCCGTGCCTGATCAGGCGGCGCAGGCGGTGGCGCGCGAGCGTTTCCGGAAATTCATCGAGCAGGTTGGCCGCCAGATCGCGGGCGGCAAGCGCTCTCTCAAAAACACCGGGGAGGATTTGGAATGAGCGACACATCCGAAGAGCGTCGTCGCGCCATGCTCAAAACCGCCATGGGGCCTGTGATTGCGGAGGCTTTGGGCGACCCTGCGGTGATTGAAGTGATGGTCAATCCCGATGGCAGGCTCTGGATCGACCGGCTCGGCGAGGGCCGCGGCACTATCGGCGTGCGCATTCATCCGTCCGAGACCGAACGGATCATTCGCCTGGTGGCCTCCTATGTGCGGGCCGAGGTGCATACGGATAATCCCATCGTCAGTGCGGAATTGCCGTCTTCTCCGGATGGAACGGGGGGCGAGCGCTTCGAGGGTCTGTTGCCGCCGGTAGCATTGGGGCCATGTTTCGCCATCCGCAAACCGGCGACCGGGATTTTGACCATCGCTGATTATGTCCGCGATCATGTCATGGTGCCGATCCAGGCCGAGGCTTTGCGCAAGGCGGTGCGGGATCGGAAGAATATTCTGGTTGCCGGTGGCACATCGTCCGGCAAGACGACGCTGACCAACGCGCTGCTGGCCGAAATCGCTGAGTGCGATGAGCGTGTCATTCTCATCGAAGACACGCGTGAGCTGCAATGCGCGGCGCAGGATTGCGTGGCGCTCAGAACCCGCGCGGGCGCGATCAGCATGGGCGATCTGGTGCGCTCGACCCTGCGCCTGCGACCTGACCGCATCATCGTCGGGGAAGTGCGCGGCGCGGAAGCGCTCGATATGCTCAAAGCCTGGAACACCGGCCATCCCGGCGGCATCGCCACGGTGCACGCCAATGCGGCCCGCTCGGCGCTCTACCGCATCGAGCAGCTCGTGCAGGAAAGCGTCACCATCGTGCCGCGCCGGCTGATCGCTGATGCCATCGACATGGTGGTGTTCATTGCCGGTCGCGGTTGCGGGCGCCGCATCGAGACCATCGCCGACGTGACGGGTCTTGACGAGCATGGCGATTACGCCGTCACAAACATTTCCCTCCCTCAGCTTCAGCAACTCTGAAAGGACATCTCATGCGCAAGACGCTTCGATTAGCACTCCCGTCGGTCGTTCACCTTCTTCTTGTCTCCGCCCTCATGTTTGTGTTTACGGCCCCGGCCCATGCGGCCGGTTCCGGCATGCCGTGGGAAGCGCCGCTGCAACGGATCCTGGAATCGGTGCAAGGCCCGGTCGCCAAGATCGTCGCGGTGATTATCATCATCCTCACCGGTCTGACGCTGGCCTTTGGCGAAAGCTCGGGCGGGTTCCGGCGGCTGATCCAGATCGTCTTTGGCCTGTCCATCGCCTTCGCGGCCAGCTCGTTCTTCCTCTCCTTCTTCTCTTTCGGTGGCGGGGCGCTTCTCTAGATGGCCGCGCAACGCTCCCTTGAGGGATTTGAAGTTCCCGTCCATCGCGCGCTGACCGAGCCGATCCTGCTCGGCGGCGCGCCGCGTGCGGTCGCTATCCTCAATGGCACGCTCGCCGCCGCCGTCGGCCTCGGCCTCCAGCAATGGGTCGCCGGGCTGGTGATGTTTGTCGCCGGGCACACGCTGGCCGTGTTTGCCGCCAAACGCGATCCCGACTTCATGACCGTGCTTGCCCGTCACCTGCGTCAACGGGGGTGGTGGCGATGCTGAGGGAGGGGGTATGAATGAATAGTGATCGGTCAAACGCCCCGGATTTGGTATTGAATTTGGGGAGGCGGATAGGTCTCAGGCTGAATGTCATCTTAGGGCATTGTGACCCTGCACGGGAGCTTAGCCTTCGCCTGTTTCCGAACAGCCCGCGTAAGGCCCGATATATGTCGGTGACCTTGTATAGGAGCTTGCTTTGGCCGTTCACACCCCCTATGGGGCTCCGCCTCCCAACAAATGGAGTATAGTCATGTCTTATATCGGTGTCGATCTACATACCAATTCTTTTACGAGCTGTCGTCTTGAGGATGATGGAGCGGAAGTTTTTGAGACCTTTAATCTGAGTGCCAGCGATCTGAGCCGCTTTTGTTTCAGTCTTGATGCGAATGATGAGATTGCTGTGGAGGCGACGGGAAACACGGCCTGGTTTTGCGATGAAGTTCGCTGCTGTGTCGGACGGATTGTGGTGGTCAATCCCCGTCAGTTTCAGGTGATCCGCAAATCGGTGAAGAAGACCGATAAGAACGATGCGCGCGCTCTGGCTTTTTTCCTCTCAAAGGATATGCTGCCGGAAACCCGCCTGAAGACAACAGCGGAATCAGAACTGAGTTCTCTGGTCTCAACCCGCGATGTGTTGGTCAAGCAGCGCACCATGCTGCTGAACAAGATCCATGCCCTGTTTGTAAAACGCGGTATGAAGTTGAAGAAAGAAGGACTGAGCAGCAGGAAACGTCTGCGCGACCTGGATCTTAGCCCCTTCACGCCTCTTGAAAAAGTGGAACTGGGCGTCCTGCGCGACCAAGCCCTCAGTCTCACTGCAAGCCTGAAGTCTCTTGATAAGGCCATTGAAGAGGCTGGATCCGATCTCCCCGGATACGAAGGGATCAGTTCCATCAAGGGGGTCGGGCCGCGGTCTGCTGCTGTCCTCTTGTCAGGTATCGGTAATATCAATGACTTTGAAACGGCTGATAAGCTGGCCGCTTATATGGGTATCGTTCCAAAGGTGAGCCAGTCCAATGAAACGGACAATCGGGGGCGGATCACCAAACGCGGCAACAAGCTGATGCGCACCACGCTGGTGCAATGCACGCTTATTGCTATCCGCTACAATGGCTATCTCAACAGCTTTTACCGGAGGATTAAAGAACGGCGCGGGTCGGGAAAGGCTATTATCGCAACCGCACGCAAGCTGTTGTCAATCATTTATGACACACTGAAAAACGGCTGGGTCTTCGAGGATTTTACCCACTTTAAAATCAAACAAAATCAATGTCATGCTGGACATTCATCATAGGAGTTCACCATGACAGTCAGCACGATGACAAAGAGCAAAGCAACGGTAAACCCTATCATGACGCGTGTACCGATCCTGACATTTTTGACGATTGCAGCCATTTAGGGTCTCCTCTCGAGCCTGTTGGGAAATAAACCAAAAGTAGGAATATTCTAAATAAGTGAAAAAAAGATAAATATTTTTGGCGCCACCTGTGGTTTTGGTGCAAGAATAACTTAATTTATTGTAAAATAGAGCAAAAACGGGTAAGTTGTTTGTCGTGAGGCAGGGTGAGGAAGCAGAAGGTTGTATTCTGGTGGCTCTTGATGTGGCAAGCGGTTATAACCCTGAGCTGAAAATAGTGCAGTGAAAATACTGTAGAGAAATTACGGTACAGGAAGCCGGGCTGTCCACAGCAGCTGAAGAGAGCATCAGTTCGTTCTGTAAGGTTTTTTAGATAGATGTGCGTGGACAGTGTAGTCTGGACAATTGGACACCCCTAGTCTGGACTGAATATTTGACAGGTTTATACACGCATGAGGTGATATATGGGCTTTTGAACCGTCCCGGGTTGGGCACGGCGCCAGGCGACCGGGAGCGCTCGGTCCCGCATCCGCACCAATACCATCAAGACCTCATGCCCCTCGTTGAGCTTGCTTTGATCAAGGGTCAGCACAATCGTTTCCCTGGCCTCACATTGGCGGCGGAAAATTTCAGCTACATAGGCCTGCATGACCTCATCAGTATCGATGTGGCAATTGCCCGGAACCCGCGAAATATACTGATATCGGTGGTCCACCGAGCCGATCGCGCGGGGCAAAACGGCCGCATTTTCCATCAGATTGACACTGCGCATGTTCAAAATCACGCTTGTTATGAGGCATAAACCCTCTCGGCGAGATTTGTGATATTCGGGCAAACGGCCCTGAAAATCCGCCTCAACCTTCAAAGTAAGCCTCCGGTGAAGACCGTCTTGCGGTGCAGTTGATTTTGGTTTTGAGTTGGGGTTATGGAACACATTGACACCAATCCTGTAAAAGCAGTGGTTAGCGATGCGGGGCCTGCATTGGCGGGGCGACGACGGCACTGGACTGCGGCTAAGAAGCTGGCCCTTGTTGAAGAGAGCTTTTCAGCGTCGCGTACGATTGTCGCAACGGCCCGGTTGTACGGGCTTTCTGACAAGATCCTGCGCCGGTGGCGCAAGGCCTATAGCGAGGGGCACCTGGCCGGGAAGAGTGTATCGGGTTTTGTGCCTTTTGTTGTTTCTGAAGCACCCGGTGTTGCGCCCTGTGCGGCCGCCTCTGGCGTATCCGGTCGCATAGAGATTGTCAGTTCGAACGGGCGGCGTGTTGTGGCGGCGATGTCTTCTCTTGGTCATAGGAACTCCCTGTAATAAAGCCCGCTAAGTGGTAAATAATCAGGCCTAAAGTGTCCAATCCAAGGGGCGCACTCCAACTATTGGGGAATATTCATTCAGCACTGACAGCTGCATAGACTGTTGATTTTCTAAGCCGCCTATGCGGCGGTGCACGAGTACACATGATTTTATGAAATCGGAAGAATTTTCTAAGCCGCCTATGCGGCGGTGCACATTTAAAAAAAATAAATATTAGAATTTCTTAATTTCTAAGCCGCCTATGCGGCGGTGCACTTAGCCTTTGGATTCGTGATAGTAAAGATTTGTTTCTAAGCCGCCTATGCGGCGGTGCACTTCGTTACCGCGATATCATTAAATCTCTCGGTTTTCTAAGCCGCCTATGCGGCGGTGCACAGAGGGCAATCGAGGCAGCGATAAATTCTGCTTTTCTAAGCCGCCTATGCGGCGGTGCACTGAATATTTACGTCTATCTATGCCGTCTTATCTTTCTAAGCCGCCTATGCGGCGGTGCACACATGAGAAACAAGTTCTTCAGCAGACACCTTTTTCTAAGCCGCCTATGCGGCGGTGCACGTTTGGCAACGACACCTACAATACGGATACGATTTCTAAGCCGCCTATGCGGCGGTGCACATGAATCGGCGCAACAGCCTTTTGCATGCCTTCTTTCTAAGCCGCCTATGCGGCGGTGCACGGACGACGGCGATTTTACCGAGCATTCGGTCTTTTCTAAGCCGCCTATGCGGCGGTGCACGAGGCGTTTGAGACGCCGCAGTGGGTTGTAGATTTCTAAGCCGCCTATGCGGCGGTGCACAAGAAGGTTATGATGAAAATCAGACGTTTACTTTTCTAAGCCGCCTATGCGGCGGTGCACATCCAGATCATGCTCTTCAAATTCGGCCTCATATTTCTAAGCCGCCTATGCGGCGGTGCACTTCCCGCAAAAAATACGTGCCGTCGTCGGGCTTTTCTAAGCCGCCTATGCGGCGGTGCACTAGCAGCATTTGCCAACGAAACGCCCGGTTTGTTTCTAAGCCGCCTATGCGGCGGTGCACTGCAATACCTCGACTACGCGCTTCTTGTCTTTTTTCTAAGCCGCCTATGCGGCGGTGCACGGAATCCGTCATGGGATTACCTCCAAGCATATTTTCTAAGCCGCCTATGCGGCGGTGCACATCAGGACACATGGGCGTGATTTTGCGGGAGATTTCTAAGCCGCCTATGCGGCGGTGCACGGAATAAACTGCCATCCCTTGCTACCTCATGCTTTCTAAGCCGCCTATGCGGCGGTGCACTAGCATATCGGGCAAGCTTTTTGTCATCGTCCGTTTCTAAGCCGCCTATGCGGCGGTGCACACATCACTGCACAGCAAAAGTTTCGCTTGTACTTTCTAAGCCGCCTATGCGGCGGTGCACTCAAAGAGCGCCATGATATCTGCGTGGGTGGTTTTCTAAGCCGCCTATGCGGCGGTGCACGGCGGGAGAATATTCGTCCAGATATCGTTGCTTTTCTAAGCCGCCTATGCGGCGGTGCACCTGTAGTGTATAACGCAAAAAGATAACTACAACAAATGCTTACTCTGAAATAGGGTTGCAAACCTATGCAAGCAAGCATTTTCTTAACTAACTGATTCTATTGATCTTTTAAAGAGAATGAAAAATAATGGTCAAAATTTGGGTAAAGCTGCTTCCTTACTTAATCCATAAGTGCTGAAAGTCGGCTGAACATTCTCAGGGCCTTTCTTCTCCTCCATTCCAATAAATAGGCGAAATGAGTGGTCGTTGCCCAAACTTTTCAACTGGATAAAGGGGGCATCTGTCCATTGGGGTTGGAAGTTTTCCCTTTCCTGCAGTGCTTGTTGGTAAGTCAAGCCATGCCTTTTTACCGCCCGGCGAGCCAGTCGTTCACGGCTGGATTTTGTCCGCAAGCGCTTGAAACACACATATTGCTCAACTCTTTGAGGTGTTAGCCGAACTGAGGTGATATGCACATAGTCTTCCAGTCGGGCGAGCCATCGAGTAAGCGACACCTTTTCCAAATCCGAGGGGTTGGGGGCGAAAAGGCGCAGCTTTCTGCCCAGTCGGTGTTTTTCTGCGTTGAATTCAGGAAAAGCGACAGCCACAGAAGAGCTGCCATCTATATTTTTATTTTCAACAAGCGCCAGATGTATCTGCTGAAAAACTTTCCCCCAAAGAAAGTGATGCCCTATGTCATTACTGGGCAACAGTGTGATATCCAAATAGGCTTTCATAGCGACACCTCCTATGTGCCTTTTTCGCTTTCGCCGAACACACCGCCGCGCACCAAGGTTGCCATCACATAGTGCTCATCTTCCACTCGTTCAAGCTCACCGCCGCGAGCCCATTTGTCAAAGAAGGTATAGAAATCCTGCTTGTCTTTTGGCGTGCGGTACGCCTTGCCCAAGTTGGTTACTGCACCATAGGGTTCAATGGCAATTGGGCCTGCGGAGGTTTCCGGATCGTCAAAATCTGGATACCAGGTATCAATGGTACGCAAGGCATTCCCAATTTTCTGCGAGTGCATGGCTGCAATATTGTTAACGGCGTATAGAATCTTGCTCTTGATGCCCTTTCCTTTATCCAGCACCAGTTCTTCACTGGGATAGACATCTTGCGCCTTGCCAACTTGTGCATAGCAGGTGATTTCAAGCATCAGGAAATCATCGTCACTGGACAGAGCATTGGCAATTTTAGCTGCCAAGTCTGCAACCTGACTATCGTCTACGTCAAAATCTCGGGTGCTGAATCTGGGTGCATCAAAGTTATATTCCTGTTCTGCACCGTCATTGAGTATTTTAACCTGAACCTCAATATTCTCAGCACCCACCCGGTTGCGCCAAAGGAAACGGGCATTGGCTATATTCAGTGCGTAGCGGCGTGCAAGTTCTGCGAAGCCTTCTCTCTCGATATAGCCTTTGGCGGCAGCGCTAAAGCTCTGCTTAAAGGCCGCATTGTTACAGGCCGATGGTTGCTGGATGCCGCCCAGTACTTTGAGAGTGAAGTGCAATTTCAAGGTGTCCTGATCGGCTCCAAGTGAACAGGCATCTACGGTTTGCAAATTGGCTTTTTCCACCTCCTTGTTAAGCTTGGCAGGATCTTTTTGAATAGTCGGTTTCTGTCGATTTGAAATCGTGCCCCGCATGGACTTTTCCTTCAGGTTTAGCGGGCTGGCCTCACTGCGGTCACTCCACCGGGTTCCGTATAGGTAGCCGTCGGAGGGAACCAGTTTCTTCTCGAATGCCAATACAGATGCAGTGTTTTCATGTTTAGCCATGTGAGCTCTCCTTAATTTGACGGGCCATTAAAAGCCGGGATCGTGACGTAATGAGTCTGGGTTGGTGCCGGCTCTGGATTGCTGACACAGGTACAGGTTGTATTCCGGATCGAAGTGGTAATGCCAAAGCAGTTCTTCGGCGGTTTCCAGCTTGTAGGGCATTTTGAATTCGCCGAGGGTCACAATGCTCTCGGCAAAGCGATGCGGCGTATTTGGGTCGCGCTGGTTTGCGGCATGGCCCAACTCGCTGATGCCGTGGAAGCCTGTCGCGATTGGGACAATCCAACCACGCTGCCCTTCATGCCCTGCTTCTTTCCTGGTGCTTTTCCAGGTCACGGCTGACCGGTCGCCCTCACCCGTCTTTTCGCAACGATGATGAATAACCAGATAATCGAGCATGGCCTCCAGTGCATCCTGACCATCTTTCATTGCTTCACTCATCAGTTCACGACGCTCGACAATAGCGTAGCCGGGCATCAGTCTGGTTTTTAGTCGAGTAAAGTCCCTGTGCAGAGACGGTTTATCAAAATCAAGAATATCGCCACCAGCCATTTTCATTCCTGATCGAAGTGCGTGGTCTATTGTTGCGAGTAACTCATCTTCGTGGAGTGATTCACACTGTTTGCATTGAACCACCAGACTGACTTCAAGGTGACACCGTGCTTCTTCGATAAACGGTGCCCGTTTGCCGTTCAGGCCCACCGGTTTAGCCATGCCAATAATGGAATAGTCGTAATCTCCGGGACCTCTGTAGGTTTGCAAATCAAACTGATGGGAGACGACACCCATACCCTCGAATTCTATGGTGATGTCCTGTGCATTCAGTTTGCGTTGCAGTGCGTGGATAGCGCCCAGCCAAGCGGTCATCGCTGGAAAGCCGATGGTGAAGGGGCTGGACAACGCATTGGCATTTTGAATGCGCAGGTGGGAAATCAGTAAATACAGATCGCTCATCGCAGCGCCTCCCTGCGTGTCTCAATCACCTGCTGGATATAAGCCCTTTCGGCCCGGCCAAGCGTTACAGCATTTTTGACCGTTTTCTCGTAGGCAATGATTATCCAGTCACTTACGGTTTTACAAAGGTGCTCCAGCCATTCATCTTCCTGTTCACGCTGAGTCTCAAAACCAACGCAAAGCCAGATTTTTTGGTATTGCTCAAGCTGGCTGGTCTCTTCCAGATATTGAGCTGCTGCGACCCGTCGCAGAGCCGCCACGCGCAGAATAATCAGGTCCAGTATCTCTTCAAGGCGATGATCGCGGCCGGTTTCAAGGTTGCGTCGGGGGATAACGCTATCCTTTCCGCTGGTGAAAATACGGTGCAGTTTCTCCAACTGCTCCCTGGCATCGTAAAAGCGAATGGATTCTTTGAAAAAGTTGTATTTCGGGAAATGGGTTTCACGCTGTTCCATGCCTGGTGGCACTGAAAGCAGCAGGCGGGCCTTGCCGCCGTTCTGGTTGTTGAGCGCGCTGATATTTTGAGGTTTGGTGCCGCCATAACCGATGGTAGTGACATCATGGATTTCAGCAAAACCCTGTTCGCTGAATACGTTATCGCGCCTGAGGTCACGCAGTTGTATCTGTTCTTCTGAAAAATGGAGATGGTCAATGCGCTGGCGGAGTTCGTAGATCAGCCCCGAATTACCGAGAATGGAAAGCTGATGATAATCGCCATTGACGGGGAAGTAGACCTGCTTAATCTTTGAACTTGTGACCATTTCGGAATTGCTGTCGGCCATAGCCAGAAACTTCTTTCTGAGGATGTCATAGCTTTCAGATTGGATAGACAGAAGTTCCTTAGTAAGTTCCGAATCCTCTTGAATATGCTCAAGTAACAATTTTCCGTCCTGCATATGGAGTTTTAAAAAATCATGTACATCCAATGCATTTGCATAACCTGTTCAATTTGGGTTTGTTGGTCGAGCAGTTTTTTTGCCCAGCGCTTCACGGGTTTTAGCCATTGAGAGGCATTACTCAGCAGACCGTTGGGGAAGTGTAGGCAGCTCTCCAGATTGTCGGACGCAATCTGGTTGCTGTAACCCCATTCCTTGGTGATCTGATGAAGTAAGTCATCGATGGACTCTGTCGGCTTGCCTTGGTGTTGGTCCAATAATTCCGCAGGGGACAAATTTTTTAATGGCATACGGTGATGGGTTAACACCAGCCACGGACCAACTTTGCGGCAGCAGGCAGATCAGTCAGTGGTGCCTGGAACTTCTTTAAGTCAGTATTCTGTATTTCCTTTTCATTGATCTTGCCTTCGGCCAACTGATTGAGCCAACCGCTATCCGAACTTGAACCAGCAGCGCAGATCAATGACTTCAGCAGCAGGCAGGAAACCCACTCATGTCGCAATGCATCTCCATACCCACCCTTGTACTCATGTGCCAGTTTTTCCTGAAACCGAGCACTGGCCTTTCCCCAATCGTGCAATAACGCAGACAAAGCCGCGAGAGACTGAATCACAGGAAGATAATGCCAGTCCTCCCGGTCATCTCGAAAGGTTCTGTTAGTGATGGTGCTGTTTACCGGTACAACACCCTGGTGACCAAACTTGCGCTTATTACCTACTACCCAAACCAATTCCGAACGCGAGCGGTTGCGAATCCAATGGCAGGCAACGGCAGTATTCTTGCTGGCGGTTTTGCGTAGCAGTTTTTTGACTGCCTGCAACCCCTCCTCGGTAATCACTGTTTGCCAAGTATTATCGCCGATGCGATTAGCGAAAGCATCCAGCACCCGACGAGTGCGAGAGAGAGCTTTCTTTTCGCATTGAGAGACTAAGGTGACCATCATGGCTGGCTCCCCCAGTCTGTATTCAGAGCAGTGTTTTTTACATGCTCAAACATAAAATCCAGCGCTTTGTGCCGGGTAAATGCCTGCAGACACTGTTGCCGGAACTCCTGTTCGCTGGCGCCTTCATGGGCACAAATGAAAGCCCAGGGCAGGATCAGGGCATCTTTAATGAGGTCGGCGATATCGAAGACCAAAGCGCCGCGGCGGGTTTTGCCGTGCATGACTGCGAAGCCGTGGGGTATACCGAGTACCCATAGGGTAGTGGCGGCCAGACCATAGGCTAAGTAGTTGCCGTGATTCAAGAACGCATTGGCATTGTCTTCAGCATCACGACTGCGCACAAAGTTGTTTTGTTTGGTGCGGTTGGCGGCGATTTTGTATAGGAATTTGGTTAGTTCGGCCTCGGATTGCAGCAACTTGCCAACATTCTGCGCGGTATCGGTTTTCCGGTCAAAAGCATCCAGACTTTGCGCAATGTCATTATCGTCGGTGTGAAATCCGTAGCCTTGCAGGTCACGGTCTTTCGCCCAGACTTTTTTCAGGAAAGCGATGCGTGAGCGTTGAAGCTGGCGGGCAGCGAGCAGGCGTTTTCCATCATCGAACCAGAAAGAGAGCCAGCCTTGTACGTATTCGGTGGGGCGGTATTCGCTCTGCGGCGTCAACCACTCGATTTCATTGGCCATTAATAATGGCGTGCCCCCGCCGCCGCAGAATCCAACCAACACCCCAGCTTGCGCCAACATGCGCGTAGCCGCCTGAGTGACCGACGTGCCGGTGCCAAGCAGCAGGCAGGTGGTGTTGGCGATAGGGATATTCCAATACTGGTTTTCATCCTTCGCCTCGGTCAGGTAGAGCACGCGACCATCTTTCTGCATGATCCGGCATTTTTCAAGATAACATATATTGGCACGTTTGGAGTGCAATATGGCTTTGAGTTCAGTCAACTGCATGGCGATTCAGAGAAAATGGCCATTCGGTCTAAAAGTGGTTCAAAGCGGGCATGGAATTGGCTGTATTTCGCCACTCGAACAAGGAATTTTTGCCTGAAACAATTTGGGCGGCCACGTTTTATGTTTTTTGTAAGGTTCTGTTTTAGCATGAGAATTTAAGTTTCAGTAAATAGCCCTGTTAATTTATATTCTACATTAATTTGTTAATTAGACTTGGTCGAAACGGAAAACCCGCCATTGTCTGATACAGGTTTTCAGGCTCCCCGCTTTATAGGCGCTATGTTACATAGTAATAGTTCAACTCATCCGCTCTATAAGCATCTTTTAACCAATAGCTTTCATGGCTTTGTCCCATTGTCCCGCCGGGACAAGGAGCGACCAAGAATCCGCCTGAAGAAAACCTCACAATAATAACTAAACCGACCGCAGACTGAAGTCGGCAGGTCTGGGAGTAACAAATGTGCTGGTTCAGATAGATGTGAGCCGGCCCCCGGCAGGGATAGCTATCCCTGCCGGGGGCTGTCTTTGCGGCCAGAAACATGGCTGCCAGGCAGTCGCATGAGCTTGTCAATATGGCCCCGGAAGCCAGATAGAGTGAACAACCTATGCCGGAGGCCACCACAATGCAGATTCCCTGTATCTATTCTGAGACTGCCCAAGACTATTTATAAGCTATATAGCTATGCCCGTACACAGGAATGTCTCGATGCCTACCGCCAGCAGTATGGAGGCAAGGTTCGCCGCTGGCAGGCCCTGAAGGCCGAGGGTGTCTGTGATAAAACATGCCAGCAGATGGTCGGCATATCTCGTGCGACCTATTTACAAGCGGATACTCGAAAGGCTCAAGCGTGGCATAGCCCGCAATATTATCGGGGCCTCAAAGCGACCTAAGCAGTTGAACAAGCCACACTAGGGGGGAGGCGGAGAAGCAACTGGTGCTGCGCATCCGCCCTGATTTCTTGGGGGAAAACCCCACATGGGGCAAGGAGAAGATCGCAGTTGTCATCACCAGGGATCACGGCAAAACCATCAGTGAGACCTCTGCATGATGGCGTAATTTTCAGTTGCAGTTTGATTTGGCCCTGCCGCCTGGTCCGCTGGCCTTTTGACGGGCAAAGCGGTTTTGATGGTTTGGTTTATGCGATTGCCGGTGTTTGCTGGTTGAGGGTTATCCTGTTCGCGGCCTTTAGCAGGTTCTGTCCGATTGCCGCCCGGTCCTTTTCATGGGCCAGTTGGGCGTGTGTTTTGGCCAACCCGAAATATTGGGCGCGGTCCAGACCAAAGAGGCGCTTCATGGTACCAAAGCATTGCTCCACCCGAAACCGGCGCTTTGAGATCAGTTTGTTAAAGCGTTTTTCAGAAGGACGCAGCGGGCGATTGCGGGCGGCCTTTCTCATGATCCCGTCACGATGACGACCCCACAGAGCCGTGCGATTTGCCTTGCTGGCATACGCCTTGTCGGCCAACACGCGCTGCGCCTTTGCTCCGTCGATCATGGTGCCAAACTCAGGGCTTTCGGCTCGATTGGCAGGCGTGGTGTGGACACGGTCAATAAAACCGTCCTCGTCGGTGCGAGCGAAGGCTTTGTACCCCAGTGTGGCGGTCGATCCTTTCTTCACCCACTGGGCATCAGGATCGGCGCTGCAATGGACCTCTGGATCATCAGGGGCTTCCTCTTCCTCCCGGTCCTGCGGGGCATCACTATAGCGGCGGGGCCGATTGTCTGTCCTAGCGGCACTTTCTACCAGTGTGGCGTCAATGATGGCCGCTTCGGCCTCCTGCAGCTTCAGCCCATGAGCCTCAATCTGACGGCAGACCTCAGCCAGAATAGCGTCATATACACCCCCCTTCTCCAGCGCGTTGCGGAAACGGCAATGGGTCGTCTCATCCGGCACAGACGCTTGCAGGCCGAGCCCACAAAAAAGCATGAAATCAAGGCGCACCTTCAACGCACGTTCCAGCTTCGGGTCGCTCAAACCATGCCACTGTCCGATCAGCAGGCACTTGAACAAAACCAGGGGATTGATCATAGCCCTGAGGCCCTATACCGGAACGGCCCAGACCACGATTCAGGATCGGCGAAAACAACCGCCATGCCAGCAGAGCGTCAATCCTGGCCAGACCGTCCTCTTCACCGATCCGATCCGCCGCTTCGCGCAAAAACAGGTCCATCAAACCATCTCCCTAAAACCTGCCTATAGCATACCAGATCAAGGACCCGTCCAGAATCCCAATTATGCAGAGATCTTATAATTTAAATTTCCTTACCACCCTTCAATTTATCCAGACCTCCCAGAGCTTGGGTATTTTGGCGTAGCCAGCGAGACACCTTCGGATGTTGCGGAGTCCGGCTTTGAAGAGCGAGCATAGGGACCGCCGGGTCTTTTGAATCCCCTTTTTTCGCCGCGTTGCGCGACGTGCTGTTCTTCTGCGGTTCCTGTTGAGACGGCCCAGTACATGGCCAGTACATGGCAATGGCGAGCACAAGGACGAGACGAGCCAGTCGATCCGGTTTTTTAATCTGGCTTTGGGTGATGCCGAAACCCCGGGTCTTGAAGTCGGAGAACATGGCCTCAATGCTCCATCGCATGCCATAGTCGAGAACTCTGTATTCAGACGGGGCTACATTCATGGCGATGATCCACGGCTCCTTGTGCCTATCTTCGTGGAGCACGCCGATGTTGGTAATGATGCCCGAGCCATAAAGCTCCGCGTTTACAAGGCCTTCGGGCATCAGTTCAGCAATCTCACCCCCTGATGCTGCAACGTGATATTGCCCTTCATACGCAGCCGGTAGCCCCATCCCGCCTCCTGGCACCATCCGATCAGACGGGCTGTGCCATAGAACCGATCTGCAGTCAGCAAGACACGCGCACCCTCGGGGAGCCATGGGCGAACACTCTCCAGAAGATCGTGTTGCACACGCCAGCCAATTGGCCCTTTGGTCTGTCGCACGCACCAGGCAACCGGAAGGGCGCGGTCCCGCATGCGCACCGATAACATCAAAACCTCATGGCCCTCGTTGAGCTTGCTTTGATCCAGGGCCAGCACAATTGTCTCTCCGGCCTCCTGCTGGCGGGAGAAAATCTCACCGGCATAGGCCTGCATGACCTCGTCAGGATCGCTATGGGAATTGCCCAAAACCCGCGAAACGTACTGATATCGGTGGTCCACCGAGCCGATATCACGGGGCAACGCAGCCGCGTTTTCCATCAGATTGACGCTTCGCGTGTTCAAAATCATGCTGGCGATCAGCGATAACCCTTCCCCGCGCGACTTGTGGTATCCGGGAAGGCGACTCTGGAAGTCCGCCTCAACTTTTGAATAAAGCTCTGTAAAACAGTCGCTTCCAGTCATATCAGCCTCCAAAAACACAATGGAAACGTCTTGAATCACACGGATCAGCCGAAAGTCAAATCAGGGACAAATTTTTGAAGAGTGGTAAGTTTAAATTTCTATTATCACTAGTCTAGATAATCGTTATAGTTTATTATTGTATGAATTTTTTAGGCATTTCCTCTCGCTCATGGATTACGGCAGAGTTAACATTGACGGCTGTAATATCATTTATCACTCTCATTGAGAGTAAGAATGCTCATGTATGACAGATTCAAGTTGGATATCGATTGAACAATTTCTCAAATGTTATTGGTTCACCATTAACCTCATCTTGAATTTTGACATGAATGATATATTTATGTACCATGAATATATATAGATACTATTTAGGTTAATGATATGCTACGAACACAAAACCAGATAGCTGAAAGCGGTGACCTGAACATCGAAGTCTTGAGAGATGCAGAATTGCGCCGTAATTACTCAGGCACAGCCATTAAAGCATTTATCCGCATCATGGAAACATGGGATATGTCCATCATGGCGCGATGCGCTATTCTTGGCGATGTACCCAAGCAAACCTATTATAAATGGGCACGTGGTGATGTGGGAACATTAAGCCGTGACCAGTTAGAGCGTATTGGCATCACACTTGGTATCTTCAAAGGCTTGCAACTTCTCTTTACCGATGAAGGTGGTCGTATGCGCTGGTTTAAAAGCCCCAATATTGATTATGCTTTTAAAGGTAAATCTCCTGCTGAACGCATGACCGAGGGCGGTATTACAGATATGTATGCGGTGCGACGTTACATCGATGGACTGCGCGGCGCTCATTAATGGCTGATTTCAAGCATGTACGGATTAGAAAAAAGACCCATCGCCTAATCAATAGCCGCTGGCCTACTATAGGTCTGTTTGATGAGTTGGCAGATAGTGAAGATGAATTGCGGCAGCTTTTTCATCTGGAGATGTTAGCCAACCCACGAATGAATGTGACTATAGGGAGGTTAGATCGTATCCCGGACGGCGGTATTGTTATGGGAGAAAGCGCTAATCAAGTAATGGCTGCATTTGTTCATTGTTATGATGATGGTGGACGATTCAATGATGGTGATCTTGGTGCATGGTATGCAGCCCTTGATATTACCACCGCTATTGAAGAAACAGTTTACCATCTAACGCGCCGCCTCAAGATGTCCGAAGGTGGCTTTCCTAACCAGATGCAAATGAGGGAACTAATCACCACAGTTAGCGGACCATTACTAGACCTGTGTGAAACACAAACTTCTCATCCTGAACTTTATGACCTTAACGATTACAAAGCATCTCAGAAGTTCGCTCGCTCCATTCGTTGGCCCTTTATTGATGGGGGTGAAACGGGCCTACGCTATGATAGCGTGCGCCGCAAGGGGGGTATCAATATCTGTGTGTTCAAGCCAGAAATACTCCAACGCCCATTAACGCAAGGCGATCATTATCAGTATGACTGGAATGTTGAAGGTGAGGTATATGTTAACAAACTCACGAATGTGAAACGACCAATCTAAGCAGGGCGATTCAGAGAAAATTTATTTCCGTTGTCTTTGTCAGGAATGTAATGGCTTTATCGCGGTGCAACTGCGTCATCCCGGAGCAAGTCCGGAAGGACAGACATAAAATAGGCATCGAATACAGGGGAGCCAAAACCATGTGACTGAATAAGATCAAGGCAGGTATGTAATGGTTGAGACACGATCTTTTCCCTTGTTCCTTCAGCTGGTCCATTAATCCCGGTCAGGATGACCCTGTTAGTGAAACTTTAAGCCTTCTGAGTACAGGCCCTCACGTCCTGCGGGAGAGCTGCCCAAGGCAACAAACGGCTTCGCAAGAAACACCAACAGGCAGGGCGACCTTATCAAGACCTTTGTCTCTAAAACCAGTCTGAACCGCTCACTCCTGAACCAGCACCCCTGGATCCCACAACCCCATACCGCATCTGAACCAAGGTAGAATATATCACTTAAAGTCCATCCATTCTGCTTACAGCATCAATGAGGTTACCTACTTTAGTTTTTGCCACACCAGCACGTAGCGGGATTCTCTTTCGGCACGCCCGACTGATGGTAATGTGGTCAATATCATGATGTCCTTGTTTAATTTGGCCTGCCGCCTTACAGTTTCCCCAATCAGGTTTGGCACGCAGGAAAGCTCCACTTTATGGCTGACCACATCGCCATGCAGACTGTAATGTCCAATATAGGACAAGACCATGGGTCGTGAAGGATGCCCGTCTGTATGCCTGTAGGCCGGGTCCATCAAGAAACCGCACATCTGGCCTGACGGATCATAGATCAGTCGGCCTTTTGCTTTTTTTCCGTAAGGGTAACTGACGGTACCGTCAGAGCCAACCCGTGTCCATGACAGCAAATTCCATACACCCAGCAACTGCTCAGTCCCGATCTCCATGATTAAACGCCAACAACAAAGCTTATGGACGTTGTTGCGCTGCCGCCAATATTGAGCGTGCCGATATTTCTGGCGCCCCCTACCTGATAGTCGCCCGCCTTGCCGGAAGCCTGCTTGCAGGCGTCAAGCATCATGCGTACGCCTGTAGCGCCGACCGGGTGACCCAGGCCAATCAAGCCACCGGACGGGTTGATGGGCAAACGACCCTGCATGGTGATGGTGCCGTCTTCAATGGCTTTCCAGCTTTCACCGGGTCTGGTGATGCCAAAATGATCAATGGCCATATATTCGGTGGTGGTAAAACAGTCATGTGTTTCTATGGCATCCAGGTCAAACACGTCTTTTACACCTGCTCTGTCAAAGGCATCGGTGATAGTGCCGCGCACATGCGGGAATATATGGTTGGTCTTGCGTCCTTCCTCCAGCTTGCTCTGATAGGATATGGGAGCCGTACGGTGGCCCCAGCCCTTGATACGCGGGATATGGTCAAGCACCATGCCATGCTTTAGGGCATAAGTTTCCGCAAAGGCCCGGCTTGCGAGAAACACGATGGCTGCTCCGTCGGACACCTGACCGCAATCCTGTCGGCGGATCATGCCGTCAATAACGGGATTGGCTTCCTTATCCTGTGTGAAGCTCCTGTCTTCAAAGGTCCATTGCCGGGTCTGGGCATTGGGATTCTTTCTGGCATTGGTATAATTGATCCGGGCAATCTCTGACAAATAGTCATGGCTGAGACCGTAGCGCCTTTGATATTCTTCACCAAGCCGGGAAAACATATGGGGCCAGGGATATTTGACCTCCTGTGCTTCATGCCCTGCCCACATGGCAGGGCCACCGATAAAGAGGGCTGCCTGATCACCGGGTACATTCCGCATCATCTCAAGGCCGAGGACAGCGACAAGATTGTATCGTCCCGCTTCTATCTCGCTGCTTGCGGCCAGCAAGGCAAGGCTGGAGGATGCACATGCCGCTTCGTGGCGGCCTGCGGGTTTTCCGGACAGGGCGGGCTCCGCCTCCGCAAAAAAACCGCCAAGATGGCCCTGGTTGCAAAAGAGTTCTGCTGTAAAGTTCCCCACATGACAGGCATCGATATCCCTGGCCTCCAGAGCGGCTGCGGCAAGGCCCTGTTCAAGCGTTTCCTTGAACATATCAAAGATTTCCAGACCTTCCCGGTGCCAGTTGCGGGCAAAGTCGGTCTGGTATCCACCGAGAATAAAAACATCGCTGCTCATAAGAGGTTTCCTTTCTTACCAGCCGCCCGAGGTTACCCATTTGACCAGCTGCGGCAACCGGTCTGCGCCCCAGAATATCTCCTCACCGACCTTGAAAGTGGGCGCCCCGAATATCCCGAGGGACTGGGCATGGCTGGTCATTGTTTTCAGGGCGGCCTTGCTGTCTTCATCTATATCAGCTTTCAGGCCGGTTCCGGAGAGTATGCCAGAGAGTATGTCGGCCACTGTTTCAGGGGCACCAATGTCCCGGCCTTCACTATAGGCGCTATTAAAAATGGCTTTGGCGAAGAGCACGGCGGTTGACGGACATTGGCGATCAAGTGCGTAAAAAAGGCGGGCGGCTGCAACACTGTTGAAAGGGAACACATCAGGTTTTCTGTAGGGAATGCCATGGTCACGGGCACAGCGGGCAACATCACGGAATAGATAGCGACCCTTTGGCGTGTCAGGAGAGGCTGGTACAGTGCCCAAGGCTTGGAAAACAGGCCCCAGCAGAACAGGACGCCAGGAGACCGCCAGATCAAAACCGGCAGCCCTGTCAATACTAGTGACACTCTCGTCAAGGCGGGCCTGCGCTATATAAGAGTAGGCCGATGAAAAATCGAAGTAAAATTCTATTGTCTGCCGCATGGCCTTTTCCGTTCGCTACCTGATCCCTTACATCACCCAGCATATTCACAATAAGTATTATATTGCAAGTTACTTTCTGTTCCTGTATGAAAAGAAAGGCTCAGGTTACAGTCTGCGCCCCCGCGGTTCCAGACAGTCAGGGTGCCGCTCACTTGACATACAACAGGGAATAGCTGTGAAGGTGAATGATATATGATGACAATCAAAGAGGTTAGCGTCTTCCTGAAGACCCTGTCAGCAACAGCGCTATTCTATGCGCCAGTCTCCGCATCCGACATGTCAGGCGACGAGACGGTGACGCGGTGTGAAGCCTTTTCCGACACGCTTGCTCTTGCCCCGATAACCGGGGTAACCATAGGGGCAACAGACTATGTGGCAGCGACAGGGCTTTTGCCTGCCTATTGCCGCATAGAGGGCGAGATTGACCCTGATATCGGATTTCAGGCACGGTTTCCCATCAAAGACTGGAATGGCAAATATTATCAGTCCGGCTGTGGCGGCTTTTGTGGGTCGATTGAAGCAGACAAGCCAGGTTTTTCCAACACCATTAACGAGGCTCTCAAGAAAGGGTATGCGGCTATTACAACGGATAATGGCCACACGGGATCGCTCGGGGATGCCTCATGGGCAAAAGACAACCTGCCAGCTCTGAAAGTTTATGCCCATGAGGGCATCAGGCTGACCCATGATGCAGGTACGGCGCTTGTCAAAGCTTATTATGGTAGTGATGGGCTTGATAAAAGATATTTTTCCGGCTGTTCCAATGGCGGACGGATGGCCGCCATGGCAGCACAAAGATACCCGCATTTGTTTGACGGTATTATCGGGGGTGCCGGTGTTATGGATTTATCCAGCTCCGGCGGTCTTTACGGTTCCTGGATGTATCAGGCAAACAGGGATGCGAACGGCACGGATATTCTGACTAAAAAAACCTTCAGTCTGGAAAAGGCGCTGTTTCTGGAACGTCATGTACTGGACCAGTGTGATGCTGTTGACGGGTCAAACGACGGCCTGATCACCACACCCTATAGCTGTCAGGTTAATCTCGACGCTTTACCCGCCTGTATGACGGAGCCCGAGATGAAAGAGTCTGGGATGAAAGAGTCTGGAGCAAAGAATAACAGCTGTTTCACGGCTGCCGAAAAATCTGTGTTGTCCAAATGGTATCAGGGGCCGAGGAACTCGGATGGCAGGCGGCTTTATCCTGGCATGCCGCCAGGGTCGGAGCGATTTCTATATGTCTGGTTTCTGGATGAAAAGGACGGCACGCTGGCGCCTGGTAAAGCATTGGCCTCGCACTATGCCTTATATATCGGATTTGAAACGCCACCTTCGGATGATTTTTCCGTTGAGGATTTCGACTTTGATAAACATCCGCCATTACTTCAGGGCCGAAGCAGGCTTATGGATGCGACCGACCCGGACCTGTCGGCTTTTCGCGACCAGGGCGGTAAGTTTCTGATGTGGCACGGACTGGCTGACCCGCTCGTCATTCCCGAAAACAGTATTGACTGGTACCGGAATGTCGCCGCGCGAATGGGCGGCTATGACCAGATCAGTGACTTTCTCCGCTTTTTCACTATTCCCGGTAAAGGCCATTGCTGGGAAATGCCGGGCAGCGCCCCCGACCGGTTTGACCCCATTGATATATTGGAAAAGTGGGTGGAGGACGGCAAACCACCTCAGGAGATCACCGTTCATAGCGCTGACCCGAGGACCCCTGTAAAACGGCTGACACTCAGGCCGTATCCGGAAAGGGCCCATATACCCAGATAGCCAGACAACCAGATAACAGACAGCCGGAAAGCAGATAAAAAGAGCCGCTCGTTCGGCGATAAACGGCTTTCATTTTGGTGCCTTGGCAACCTTAAGTATCATTGAGCAAGGGGTGACTTGCATAAAAGGACTAATTTAATCAGATATGGAAATGCCTCTCAATGGGAGGCAGGGAGAACAAGGGGAGATGAAAATGTTCAGGATTATGGGTTCTGTGGCTGCTAATATAGCAATAGCTGGTCTGGCAATGGCTGCTGTCATGCAGCCGGTGGTCGCCCAAAATACCAATCAGCAGGCAAACCAGGATACTGACCAGGATACAGATCAGGATACAGGCAGCGATCTTATACTGGAGGAAATTATTGTTTCGGCGCAAAAACGGGAGGAAAGCCTTCAGGATGTCGCTATTGCCATTTCCGCCTTCGGGGCCGATACGCTTGAAAAAATCAATGCTGTCAGCGTAGCTGATATCGTTCTTCGCACGCCCAACTTTAATATGACCCAGTTTAATCTGGGGGAGCCCCAGTTCAATATCCGCGGTGTGGGCTCAACCTCTGACTCCGCTTCCAGTGACCCGACGGTTCCTGTTTTTGTCGATGACGTTTATATGGCTCGGCCCGGGTCTGGCATATTCGATTTTTTCGATCTGGAACGGGTTGAGGTATTGCGAGGACCACAGGGAACACTCTATGGTCGTAACACATCAGGCGGTGCCGTTAATGTCCTTACAAAAAAGCCGTCGCCTGACGCTTACTCAAAGTTTTTCCTCAGTTATGGTAATTATAATAGTATTCAGGGAAAAGCCATTGTGAATGGTCCCCTGTCAGACATGCTGGATGCCAAGCTTTCTCTCAGCTATCGGTCCCATGATGGCTACTCGGAGAATATTGTCACGGGCGCTGACCTGATGGACGCTGAAAACTTCAGCGCCCGCCTTCAATTTATGTACAAGCCCCGTGACCGCACCCGTTTTTTGCTGAGTGCAAACTGGTCAAAGGATGATAATGGCGGCAATGCCCGTGTGCCATTTCCGTCCCGTCCGCCGCTTGATGCCTTTATCAATCAGCAGTTTCCGCCCGGCACTTCTGTTCGTAAAAGTTTTGCAGACCCGGACAGTTTCCAGAAGCGGGACATGGTCGGTATCATGGGACGACTGGACCATGAAACCGATTACGGCATCTGGACGTCCATTACAGCTTATCATGAAACAGACTATAGCTGGTTTGAAGACCTGGGAGGGGTTCAATTCGGCATTCCGGAAACGCCCTGGGTGCTGTTTAATGATGATATGGCCGAAGAGAAAGCCAGCCAGTTCAGTCAGGAAGTCAGACTGGCCTCCCTCTCCGACAGCCCTGTCAAATGGGTTACGGGCCTCTTTTTTTTCACTGAATCGGTTGACCGGTCAGAGAGATTTATCACGCAGGCGGCTGTCATTTTTCCTCCAGCTCTCGGGGGGGATGTCAGTTTTATTCAGGATGCAAAAGCTGATAGTTACGCGGCTTTTGCTGAAACCACCTACCCACTGACAGAGCAGTTCCAGATCACGGCAGGCCTGCGCTATACCTATGACAAAAAATCCATACGCCAGATGACACGCGATAATGACGGGAGCGATCCGGTCCCTGGTATTCCTCTGCTGAGTGCCCCGTTTGATGTGCGGGCGGAAGAGAGCTGGGATGCTCTGACGGGCAAGATTTCCCTTGAATATAAAGCGGATAACAGCTTGTATTATGCAACGGTATCCCGTGGCTATAAATCCGGTATTTTCCCGGGCCAGCCCAACGACCCTGTTGTTGCAGTAACATCTCAGCCCCCCGAGCGTTTGTGGAACTATGAAGTCGGCATTAAATCAGACCTGTTTGACAAGCGTCTGCGGCTGAATATGGCCGCCTTCCTGCTGGATTATGATAACCTCCAGTTGTTCCGCCTGAATGAAGCACTTCGGCTTGTAACCTTCTCGGGTGTTGCCAGGAACTATGGTGTGGAAATGGATTTTGCAGCCTTGATTACGGAAAATCTCGAGATTGGCGGCAATGGCGCCTGGTTGCAGACCAACTTGAAAAGCACGTCCCTTGACCTGTTTGCAGGATCAGACCTGACACGGGCTCCGTCATGGTCATGGAATGTCTATGCATCCTGGAGCAGGCAGGTCGAAGGCGGAGAGATTGACGTCCGGGTCGGGTATCAGTGGCGGGATCACTATATTTTCGATTTTACCGCCGAAGGCGCAGACCCGTCACCGGCAACCTTTATCCCGCCGCTTGGTCTTCTGGACGGACGCGTGGCCTATAGTTTTGCGGATAATCGGTATGAGCTCGCGGTCTGGGGCAAGAATATCACCAATGAAACCTGGCAGAATCATGTGATCGGTTTTGTAGGCTCAGGCTTTTCCCTGTTCGGTCCGCCTCGTACCTTCGGTGTATCCCTGACAGCGCATTTTTAAACTTAAGGGCATCCCGGAGGGCTTGCCCACCAGCATGTGTGCGGCAGGGCTGCGCATCATGGAAGGTCTGGCCCTAAGAGTGTTTGGTGAGAGTTTTAACTCAAGTGTCTTTATGAAAACAGGGACAGGATATGGACTATACTATGGCATCCAGACGACATATGGTGCCGGATTTTTTTTCGGGTTTTCAGGTACCGCTCATGGCAGCCCCCATGTTTCTGGTGTCTGGTCCCGATCTGGTTCTGGCAGCCTGCCACGAAGGGGTTATGGGGAGCTTCCCTTTTCCGAATGCACGGACCCTTGATGTTCTGGATGCCTGGCTGGCGCATATTTCCGGGACCCTGGAGGCCTGGCGGTCAGAAAAGTGTAAAATTGCTCCCTATGCAGCCAATATGGTTGTCCACTCTTCCTATGACCGCCTGGACGATGAACTCAGACTGATCAAAAAATACAAGCCACCTGTCGTCATTACGGCTCTGGGCAGCCCGAAACCGGTTATGGAAACTGTGCACTCCTATGGCGGTCTGGTATTTGCCGATGTGAACAGTGTCCCCTTTGCCAGAAAGGCCGCTGCCGCAGGTGTTGATGGCCTTGTGCTGGTGGGCGCCGGCGCCGGCGGTCATACCGGACATATGTCCGGCTTTGCCCTTGTTTCTGCTGTCCGTGAGTTTTTCGATGGTCTTATCATTCTCGGGGGCAGTATTTGCAGCGGCGGCGGCATCCGGGCGGCTGAAGTGCTGGGTGCAGATATCGCGTCCATTGGTACAGGATTTATTGCGGCCCGTGAAAGTCTCGCCGATAAAGACTATAAAGACATGATTCTGGCTGCAGAGTTTGAGGATCTGGTCCTGTCAAGCGCCCTGACCGGGGCGCAGGCTTATTACCTCAGGCAGAGTCTGGTCAAAATGGGTCTCGATCCCGATAGGCTCGCAACAAAAGACAGGCCGGATTTCCGAAAGTCCGAACAACAGGTCAAGGCATGGAAAGATATATGGTCGGCCGGTCACGGTGTCGGCACGATCCATGAGGTCCGGCCAATTGCAGATATCGTGGCCCGGTTAAAGCGCGAATATGATGCAGCTGTAGAGTTGCCTGCCTGTCATATAGCGCACCCGCTTTAAAAGGATCTGATTGTAAAGCGATAAATCTGCCAAATGCCGCAGCGGTTTATATGGATTTGTAACAAAGGCACCTGCTGGAAAACGACAAGGTACCATCATCATAGGAGGATTTTATGAAAGAAATAGTAGCGGATACCCCTATCCATATTGATAGCGACACCAACCCTCTCCTTGAGGGCGGGTATGAGCCTGTCGGGATGGAAATCAATGCATGGGATATGGAAATTATCGGCACGCTCCCTGACCGTCTTGACGGTGTTTATGTCAGAAACGGCCCGAACCCGCAATTTCAGCCCAGGGGGCGGTATCATATTTTTGACGGGGACAGCATGCTCCACGCTCTTCAGCTAAAGGATGGCAAGGCCTTTTACAGGAATCGCTGGGTTAAAACACGCGCATTGGAGATGGAGCGGGATGCGGGAAAAGGCCTGTGGCCGGGCCTTATCGAGATGCCTGATCGCAGCCTGCCTTTCATGTGGGGGTCGGACGATAACCTCAAGGATGCGGCCAATACGGATGTTGTGCCCTTTGCCGGCAAAATCCTGTGTATGTTCTATCAATGCGGCGAGCCTTATCTTGTGGACCCGGTCACCCTTGAAACCACCGATATTATCGACCTCAAGGCCATGAAAGCCAGGCGTGTCTCCGCTCATTCCCGTACGGACCTGCAAACAGGCGACTTCTATTTCTTTGACTATCACACCAAAGCCCCTCATATGACCTACGGTGTGTTAAGCCCTGACGGCACGCTCAGGCATTTTACCGACATTGATTTGCCCGGAGCGCGGTTGCCCCATGATATGGGTCTGACGGATACATACACCATCCTGCATGACCTGCCCATGTTCTGGGATCCCGACCTTCTGAAACGGGATATTCACAAGGTCTGTTTCTATCCGGAGATGAAAAGCCGGTTTGGTATTCTCCCCCGCCTGGGGAAGAAGGATGATATCCGCTGGTTCGACGCAGAGCCTGGATATATCTATCATGTGATTAACAGCTGGGAGGAAGGGGATGATATTATCCATGACGTTTGCCGCATGCGGACACCCTGTCCGCCCGATGATGCCCGTATAGGCAATACCAAATATGCAGCCCTGCTGGCCTGGGGGGCGATGGATGCACAATATTACCGGTACCGTTTTAACCTTAAAACCGGGACAACAACCGAAGGTGCCATTGATGATCAGTTTGTCGAGTTTCCGACCATCAACCAATATTATCAGGGCAGGAAAAACAAATATTCCTACTGTGTCTACATCCCGCAGGGGGAACCGCTGAGAATGGGGGGTATTATCCAGTATGAAACCGATACGGGTAAGCGGAAGGAATATATGTATGATACAAATGTGTATGCCAGTGAACCTGTTTTTGCCCCCTGTGTCGGCAGTACAGAGGAAGAGGACGGCTACCTGATGACCTTTGTCGAGGATATGAATAAAAACGGACGGACCGAACTGCATATCTTTGAACCGCTGGCTGTTGACAAGGGCCCCATATGCCGGGTTGTGATCCCGCAGCGTATTCCGATGGGGTTCCACGCCTGCTGGTTCCCCGGGGATCAAATCACAGGTGATCAAATCACAGGTGATCAAATCAAAAACTAGAAACAAGGGCTATACCGGGATAAGGACTTATAGCAGGACCAGCCAGAGCCTGATTTTTCCAGAGCCTGGCTTTATGCCGTCTCAGCCAGTTCCGGCATATCCAGGCCCGTTTCCGAAACAGTGCCCGTAACAATGAAATCCACATCCTGCGGCCTGATTTCTTCGCCACATTCAGAACAGCAGATGCTTTGTTTCATAGCATTGCCGCAGGCATTATGGGTCAAAACAAGGGGGGGACCTGCCTCAAAACTGTACCAGCGCTCACCCCATTCAAGGAGCGCCATCAGGATGGGATATATGTCTATCCCTTTCTCAGTGAGCCTGTAGCGGTACCGGTCCGGTCGGGTCTGGTAGGTTTCCTTGTCCAGAAAACCATCATGTGTCAGCATTTTCAGGCGATCAGAGAGAATATTTGTTGCCATGCCTGTGTCATCAAGCATTTCATCATAGGTATTGATGCCGGTAAAAATGGAACGGATAATCAAGCTGGACCAGCGATCCCCTATAATTCGGGATATGGTGTCCAGAAGGGTGGTGT
Organism: Kordiimonas sp.; assembly: GCA_965199355.1. Lineage (GTDB taxonomy): Bacteria > Pseudomonadota > Alphaproteobacteria > Sphingomonadales > Kordiimonadaceae > Kordiimonas. Next base: position 330,051 of record CBDARB010000001.1, on the reverse strand, counting down.
TATTCTGTTTTGCCAGCTGGCTGTCGGGTTTTCTGCGACGGCGTTGATAGTTCAGCAGTACATGACCAGTGCCGGGGCCTTCTTTCCAGCTGACATCACGCGCGCTATATTCCTGATGACATACGTTACAGGCTGGCACGGGCGTAAATGTCTTACCGCATTTTTTGTGGAGAAGCGAGACATGGATTTTACCCTGGCGGCTACCCCATTTTTCTTCCCATCTCAGCATCATCAGGGCTGTGCTATATAATCCCAATCCCTTTTTCGTCAGGACATAGTCGTACCGCTTGGCCTTATACAGTCTTTTTTTCATACAGTCGGCATCCATGAGCTTTTTCAGCCGATGGCTCAGAACTGTCCTCAATATGCCTGTCCGTTTGTTAAAACTGTCAAAACGGGTTATCCGCAAAAAAGCGCTTTCCAGGATTAACAGCGTCGGGACATCACCCACTATTTCCAGGGCACGCCATATGGAACAGGCTCTTATATATTTCTCTTTTGGCATACTCTTTCCGGCACGTTTTGATGTTGGTGATTCTAGTTTTGAAAGCCCCAATGTTCAAGGCTTTCTCATCAGGCATTATCTGAAGGTTCACAAGCCGAGCATTTGTTCTGTTTGCTCGCGCATGACAAATTTCTGGATTTTCCCTGTCACCGTCATGGGGAATTCCTCAACAAAGTTTATGTATGTCGGTATCTTATAGTGAGCAATCCGGCCTTTACAGAAAGTCTTCAGGCCCTCTTTATCAAGGGAAGACCCGGGTTTGACTTTAACCCAGACAGCAACTTGTTCGCCGAATTTTTTGTCAGCAACACCAAAGACCTGCGCGTCAGAAATCTCAGGATGCCTATAGAGAAACTCTTCAATTTCCCGTGGGGAGATATTTTCACCGCCCCGAATGATCATGTCCTTCAAACGGCCTGTGATGCTCACATAACCATCTTCCGCCATAACAGCCAGGTCGCCTGTATGCATCCAGCCGCCTTCGTCAATGGCCTCATCGGTCCGTTCCTCATCAGCCCAGTATCCAAGCATGACGGAATAGCCACGCGTGACTAGTTCGCCTTGCTCGCCGCGTGGCAGGCAGCACCCATCGGGTCCAATAATTTTAACCTCTACGAACGGATGAACGGTGCCTACTGTTTCCACACGCTTGTCAAGAGGGGCATCAGGGTGGGTTTGCAGGCTAATAGGGCTTGTTTCGGTCATGCCATAAGCAATGGTCATATCCCTCAGGTTCATGTCAGAGATAACCCGCTTCATCACTTCCACAGGGCAGGGGGAGCCTGCCATTGCCCCTGTGCGCAGGTACGGGAACGCATAATTGCCAAAAGTCGGGTCTTCCAACTGGGCAATGAACATGGTGGGAACGCCGTAAAGGGCCGTACAGTTTTCCTCAACCACAGCTTTGAGGGTGACCGTCGGGTCAAAGGCATCCCCGGGCAGTACAATACAAGCACCATGGGTTACACAACCGAGCACGCCCATAACCATACCAAAACAGTGATAGAGGGGCACAGGAATACAGAGTTTGTCCTGTTCTGTAAAAAGCTGCCGCGCCGCGACAAAATAGCCGTTGTTGACAATGTTATGGTGTGTCAGGGTTGCCCCCTTCGGCGAACCGGTTGTTCCGGATGTGAACTGAATATTGATCGGGTCATCAGGCTGGAGTGTGCTGCCAAGCTCAACCACCTTTGCCATAGATATCTCTGTTGCCTGCGTCGCAATATCCTTGAAGTTGAAAAATCCAGCAGGCGTTTCCTCCTCAGAAATAACAGCAACCAGGGTCAAGTCTGGCAGCTTTGCGGCCTTGAGTGCCCCAGGCGTTGCAGTATCAATTTCAGGGGCGAGCGTGCGTACCATTTCTACGTAATTGCTGGTCTTGAACTGGTCCGCCAGTATAAGCCCCTTACAGCCGGACAGTTTCAGGGCATATTCCAGTTCAGACAATCGGTAAGCCGGGTTGATATTTACAAGGATAATGCCAGCTTTGGCAGTGGCAAACTGCGTGACCACCCATTCTACAGTATTGGGGGACCAGATGCCGACTCTGTCACCTGGCTCAAGGCCAAGCGACACCAGTCCTGCAGCACACGCGTCCACTGCTTGCTTCAGTTCGCTATAGCTCCAGCGTATATTCTGATGACACACTATAATGGCTTCCCGGTCGGGGTACAGAGCAACTGTTTCATCAAATGTCTGTCCGACTGTTTTAAAAAGAAGGGGAATATCGGATGTGCCACAAACATAACTGGCGGTATCGTTAGACATGAAGTTTTCCCGCCAACCCGAATGTTAACGGATTGGGACTATTATCTGTTTCCTATGCGAATGTTCAGCTAGCATCACACTGTATGCGTCGAAATATTTCTTTGCCTTCAGAACATTTATCAGTGCAGGCGAAAGTATAACAGAGGTCGGTCTGATCCTCCCTTTCAATTGACATCTATGTTATTATGTTTTTTGCCACTCATCAATCATGCTATCTCCACTGCAACATCGAACTCAAGGTAAATAGTACAACAAAATTTCCATTAACATACAAGTTTCTGGAAGCAGTGACGCCAGCCCCCGCAGGCACAGATGATTTTCCAAGGGCAATGTGCGGGTTTGCTCAGCGATCAAAAACCTTGCTAAAGCCATACAATCATTATAACTTGCATTATAGTACTAACAGAAAAGAACGGGCTCCAAAATGATGCAAACCCTTTTTGAGAAACATGAGGAAACGCTTGAAAAGGCACTGGAGGCCTGTCGGACCCGGGCTTACTGGTCTCCTTTTATTGAATCGCCAAGCACCAACCTTCATGGTGACACCAAAGTAGCAGCCGGCAAGGCTGCCTTTGATGCGCGCCTGCATAAACCGTTCGATCTGGAGCAACCGGGGGAAGTGGGCCGCACAGGGGCCGAAATCTCGCCCTATACACAGAAGCCGCTGGGAATTGATTATCCCCGGATTGACGTGGATACAGCCATGAAGGCGGCCATAGTGGCCATGGACAGTTTCCGGGATACGGGTGCAGAGGAGCGGGCGGGCCTATGCCTTGAGATGGCCTTCGCCTTTGACAGCAATGGTTTTGAAAATGCACATGCAACCATGCATACAGCCGGACAAAGCTACCTGATGGCTTTTTCCGGCAGCGGCGCAAACGCCATTGACCGGGGCATTGAGGCGCTGGCGTATGCATACAAGGCGTTAAAAGATGTTCCCGTCAGCGCCGACTGGGAAAAATCGTTCGGAGCCAGAAATAGTGTTTGTCTGAAGAAGCAATATCGTACAGTGCCTCGCGGTGTTGCCGTTATTGTCTGTTGTGCGACTTTCCCGTTATGGAATGCCTATCCCGCTCTTTTTGCCAACCTTATGACCGGCAATCCCGTTATTCTGAAACCTCATCCCAATGGTATCCTGCCTGTTGCTATTGCCGTTAACACGGCGCGCACCCTTCTTGCAGCAAACGGCTATGATCCGAACCTTGTCATGATGGCAGCGGATACACGAGAGGCGCCTGTGACGGTCGATTTGCTCAGACATGCCAGCACGGCAATCATTGATTATACAGGCAGTCAACGCTTTGGCACATGGATTGAAAAGAATTGCACGGACAAGCTTGTCTACACAGAAACAGCGGGGTGCAACGCTGTTATTCTTGAAAGCCTGCTGGATGTGGACGATATGCTGCAGGGGCTTGCAAATGCCCTGTGTGGCTTTTCTGCCCAGATGTGCACAAGCCCGCAGAATATTCATATTCCGGCCCGGGGTGTTGACACGCGGGATGGTCCTATGAGCTATGAAGATATTCGGGACCTGCTCGTCAGCAAAGTGAGAGCCACTCTTTCCTCCCCTGAAAAATGCATGAATCTGTGCGCGACAATTCAGGCGGATGAAACGCTGGACCTGATCAGGGACATGCGGGATAAAGCGCCCGTCCTTCTTGATTCTGTGCCTTATGACCATCCCGATTTTCCAAAGGCCCGAACAGCGACCCCCTTGATGCTGGAAGTAACGCCCGACGACAAGGCTCTATATGACCAGGAACACTTTGGGCCAATATCCTTCGTGATCAGGGAAGAAAACAGGGAATCTGCTCTCAATACTGTGACCCGGATGGTGCACGATCACGGCGCTATCGCCAGTTACGCCTATAGCTATGATCTGGCTTATCTGGCACAGGCGCAAGAAGCGTTCGCCGCAGCCGGTGCTTCCCTGTGGTGCAATATGACGGGCCGCATGCCGATTAATTTCGCGGCGGCTTATAGCGATTATCATGTGACCGGGCTGAACAAGGCCGGAAATGCCTGTCTTGCCGACCTGGCTTTTGTTGCCAACCGTTTCCGGATTGTCCAGTTTCGCGAGCCAGCCTGCCATGCACTCCTTAAACCCGTTCAATAATCATGGCCGTGCCGACCCCGGCGCCACCGGAAACGGCAATCAGGCCCGTCCTAAGGTCTCGCCGCTCCAGCTCATCAAGAACAGTGCCGATAAGCGCTGTTCCGGTTGATCCCATGGCGTGACCAAGCGCAATGGCGCCACCATTCACGTTAACAATACCATCACTAAACCCGCTATCGTTTAAAAATTTGATCGCCACAGCCGCATAGGCTTCATTGAATTCCACCAGGTCAACGTCTGAAACCGCCATGCCGGCAGAGCACAATGCTTTCATGGCGGCTTTATAACCGCCCGTCAATCCAACCACTGGCTCAACGCATGCATTGGCCACGGCAAGAATTTTCGCCCGTGGCTCAAGTCCTCCGATATCAAGTCCCTCTTGTCCGGCCAGAACCACCGCCGATGCCCCGTCGCACATTGCCGGGGCATTGCCGACATGATGAATATGATCAATATGGTCCAGGCCCTGATACATGGACACCAGCCTGTCATCAATCCCTGCTGCCCCGGCCTTAGCAAAACTAGGTGCCAGTTCGGCAAGCGTCTCTATCGTTATATCCTTGCGGATACATTCATCCATATCTACCATCTGGCCCGTTTCCCTGTTCAGAATGGGCACAATTGATCGGAAATAGCCATTTTCCTGTGCAGAAGCGGCCCGGGACTGGGACAGGCAGGCATAGCTATCTGCCTCTGACCGGGTGATGCCGTCCATTGTAGCAATCAGGTCAGCAGAAATGCCGATTGGTACGGCGCGGGCGCGGGCAGCAATCCCCGGATCGAAGAAGAAAGCCCCCTTATCGGCGAAAACAGGGACTCTCGACATACATTCAACGCCGCCGGCGATGGCAATGCCGTCAACACCAGCCTGAATTTTACTGGCTGCGAGCAAGGCTGCGTCCAGGCCGCTGGTGCAGTAGCGGTTGATGGTGATACCGCCAACCCGTTCCATTTGTTCCGTTAGCAAGGCGCCGGTGCGGGCGATATTGCTCCCTTGCTCGCCGGTCTGGGTGACGCATCCGATGACAAGGTCATCCACATGGGACAGGTCCAGCCCTGTACGGTCCGGGAAACCTTTCAAAAGTTCAGCCAGCAGGTCGGCTGGTTTGACGCCGTGCAAAGCACCTGTGTCTTTCGCCTTGCCCCGTGCCGTGCGTACCGCATCAAGGATATACACCATCAAACCAAGTCCTTCAGTGCCGCGCGTATCACCTTGTTTGTCGGGTTTCTTGGCAGGCGGTTGGTTGTAACGAGTTTTTCCGGCCATTTGAAAACAGCAACATCCCTTGATCTCAGGAAGTCGGTCATATCCTCAAGGCTGATCGTTTTGCCCTCGTGCGGGACAATGATGGCTGCCACTTTTTCGCCAAGGATTTTGTCCGGGTAGCCAACCACTGCTGCTTCCAGAATGTCCGGATGGCTTTCCAGCAGGGTATCCAGCTCCTCCGGAGAAATATTGACACCACCCCGAATGATCACATCCTTGCACCGCCCCACAAACCTGTAGAAGACATTCCCTTCACCTGTGATTTCAAACAAATCCCCTGTGCGAAACCAGCCATCCTTGTCAAAGACTTCTGCGTTATCAAGGGGAGCCTTATAATAGCCGTCAAACACCGCCGGGCCGGCGATAGAGAGTTCGCCCGTCTGTCCAGGCTCGGTAATGATGTCCCCGGTGTCCGGATCGCGGAGCTGGCTGCGCATCCGGCCCGCGATACGGTTATGCCATATCAGCCCCTCAACCCCATACCGGGGGAAACAGGTCGCTCTCACAACAGCATCAGGCACATCCCTGGCGCAACTGGCAAGGGTGCAGCCCTCATTCGAACCGAAAACATTGATGATATCAATATCAATCCGATCCTTGAACCCTTTCACCATATCCGGTGACAGGGGCGCACTACCTGAAAGGATATAGCGTAGCTTTGACAGATCAATCCTGTCAAAAATACCCGGGATAGCGATGAGCTGGGACAGCACAGCAGGCGGCGCAACTGTATAAACAATATCTTCGCTTTGCAATTGCTGCAAAAAGACCTGCTGATCAAATGGATGATGCAGTACCAGAGTCCCCCTGATCTCCAGCCAGACAAACAGAAACCCGCCAATAGCTGCCATATTGACAAAGGGAAACGGATTTAACAGGGCTTCCCCTTCCTCAAGGGCTACGCTGTCCAGGCAGGAAAGCATCGTGTTCCGCCAGTGGTTATAACTGCGAGGCACACCCTTTGGACGCCCCGTTGTCCCAGAGGTCCAGCAGATGGTAAAAATATCATCCCCTGAATGATACAGGCTGTCGGCATAGGTCTGCATGGCTAAAAGATGCTTATCGCTGACACTGCCCGTACCAAGCACCTGGCCCATGGGCAGAAGGAAGGTTTCGGGCGCAAAGGCGGCCCCATGGGCTTCGGCTGTATCAATGCCTTTGAAAACCGATGTTCCAATATAGGCTGTTGGGGTTAGAGTTTCCGCAATATGGCCAAGTTCATGCTGGCCATATTGCATGGGGACCGGGCTGCCGATGGCCCCAAGGCGGGATAAAGCAAGATAGAGGATGACGATTTCAACACAATTAGGCAACTGGATGACAAGGATATCATCTTGCCTGATACCGGAGGCAAACAGCTCCGCCGCCATCGTTTCAACAGCAACCCGCAATTCCCGGAAGCTATAGCGTTTCGGGTGGTCGTACGTCAGGTCACCGCGATCGGGCGGGTCGGCAAGAGCACAGCGATCCGGAGCGCTGTCACACGCGCGGACAAACATATCGTAAAGTGTTACATCATCCCACCAGCCCGCGTCCCGGTAGGCGGCAATCTTGTCCGGATGTGATGTCTGCATGCTGCGGCCCCATAGTGTCCAATCTATTAACTTGCATAAGAAGACTAATGAGGGACGGGAAACTTGTCAAAAGCATTCTCGACAATCGGTTGCTTCACTGCTGCTCTGCGCGGGCATGCGCATATGTCGATGGATACAAAACCCATATCAACAAGCCGTCTGCTCTTTTTAAGGCGGTTATTACCCTAATGCCCACGAGCATAATTGTTATAACCCGTCATGCATCTTCAAAATAGGATATCATGAACTCAAAAGTCTGAATCAATCTGATAGACCCGGAAACATATTTTGTCACCAAGTCCTGGAAACGTAATCCGAAACCAACCGTTGCCTGATAACTGTCAAACTCGGAAGTTGTTACGCGCAGGCGCAGACTTGACCTCGACCCCAGAGCAGTTTCATACCCCACAAAACCAGTGATAGTTTCAGCAGATGATGCATTAACTGGACTAATTTAGTTTATACTGTCATCCTGAACTCACCTCCCAAGAGTATCGTTTCTCCAAAGCGGCGCTCTGGTCCCGGACCTTTGGTTCCGGGACATTTCTTTTGCTTGCACTGATCACATCCGTTGCTGCTATTGTGAACCCGGCGTGCACGCCTATACTGTCCTCATGCAACGATTTTACAGTCCAACGCTCACAACCTGTTTCCGAAGCAGCTTTCTGCTCGCTGTGTGCGTTGCTGTGCCAACGCTGGTTTATGTCTTCACAGCCTCGATCCTTCCGAGCGGTATTGCTGTGATGGTGATTGCTACATTTCTCTTTCGGAACAGTCTTGCTCGAGCAGGCTTCAACGTGGCCCTTATCCGTCTCTCGTCGTTTTCGACCGCAGGTGAAACATTGCTGAAACTCTTGGCCGGGAACGCCCATTTAGCGCTCTATATTATCCTGGCCAATCAACGTACCTTTCTTGATAGCTGCTATGATGCCACGCGGCTCATACTCGCCACAACGCTTGCTTCGTTTCTGCCTGTCACCCTGTATGCTCTTTCACAACTTTTTCGTAAATGAGCACTTTTGAACCCAGGGGGCCGTTGCTCATTGCACCTCTCGACCGAGGGCTGTCAGGTTCAGTGCACCCAAATCTGGCACCCATAACAGTCGACTGTAAAGGCTCTGCGGTTCCCACGATCCATTGAAAGGCATCTTGTCTGCTGATGGCTATAGCGAGATCGAGCAGATGGATGAAGCTGAAGGTTCAACACCGGAGAGTATGCCTCAGGCGCTTGATGAGCCGACCAGTTCGACCACTGAGCGCATGAGGAGAGGGGGGCCTTTTTTGCTTGCTGAATTGCGTCTCTGCTGACGCGTTGCTGACTGCACGTCAATGCTCTCTTGGATACAGTGGCCGTCCCTTATGCCTAAATCCGCGCAGGACATGATTTTCCATTAGCATACCGAGACGATCATGATCGCCCATCTCGATGGCATCAATTATGGCTGTATGTTCACACGCACTGATATAGGCTTCTTCCGTATCTTCGTAGCTTTCATGGCGATCGACGGCAGCGTCCCTGAACAGGACACCAAACATGCGGGAAAGGGGTCCCTGGTCTACGGCTTCAATCATGAACAGATGGAAGTGTCTGTTCATCAGGACAGCCTTTACCAGATCTCCCTGTTCGGCATACTGGCGCATCTCTTTGTTGATCTTCTTCAGTGTGTGTACAAGGGCTGGCGAAACATCTTTCAATATGGCCTGTACGGCGTAAGTTTCCAGAACAGCTCTGAGCTCTATGCTTTGAACAAGAGTGCGTTCTGTGTAGGCTGCAACCACATAGCCTCCATCCAGATCGCAACCGGCTATGTCGATATATCCTTCGGCAAGCAGGTCCTTTAAAATCCGGCGAGCGACGCCACGTCCGCAGCCATAGATTTGGCCAAATTTTCTCTGTGACAATGGCGTGCCAGGCGGCAGGATACCATTTTCAATATCTGTAATGACGCGTGTCGGAATGTCCTGAAAGACATTCATAACAATCGCCAAATTTGGTGAACGGTGACCATGACAGTCAGCGGTCGGGTCGGATTTTCTTACAGTCCCAGGGGCTCTTTCAGCCGTCGTCGTGATCGCTCAAAATGCCATGGTGGCGCGTCCACCAATAGTATGAACAGTTGTTTCTCGCCGTCACATGCTTTGCTCTCGGTATTGCAAGCCATAGTAGTCCTCCATCTGGATGTAACTGTCTGTTTTTTGAAATAGCCCCCCGTGTCATTAGAACCACCATTGTGAGAATCTTTTGCCCGGGCGTAGAAGTCGCCAGCAAAATCGGGGGACATAGGCAAATAGTCTCCGCCATCTATATCCGTTACTGGATGATGGAGAGGAGCAACCATAGCTGTTCAGCCAGTCAGGTATGTCGCCATAAGGTACCCTGTTGACGAAAAAGACCCGTGCCGAATATTCAAACGGTACGCTATCTCGGCTAACTTGCAGGGGCAGTTAAAGAGTAAGAGAGAGGTTGGGTTTTCGTGACGATTTGAGAGGGAAGAGAGGGCCTTTTCCCGGTCGTCGCGGAGACGAACAATGGCACCATCCCGCCCATCCAAGCCATACCACCTATCCAAGATCGAGCAAATCCTGTCTAAACGGATAAGCTATGACATTGACCTGAAAACGCAGTTTCACCGTGAAGCCAAACGGCTGTTGCGCCAGGTGGCGAAGGCACTTGGCCTTGAAACAGGCACCTACGACCTGAGATCCAATCAGGGCGGTATCGCCGTCAGCGGCGAAATCACGCTTCACAGTGAACAACTATATGTCCAGATCTCACAGTCCTGTAGCATGAGCGGCAACGACGTGCTTTATCGCCGCTGCAATGGTCGCAAGGACTACTGCGGTGAACGCAATCACTTTGCGTCGGCAAAAGAGCTGGCGGACCCAGCCGGGCTCGCACAGACGATCACAAAGAGCCTTAACCTGACCGCTTAAACCGTCATTCAACCCGATCATCCCACTGCCCCGACTGATCTGTTCAGCCGGGCTTTTTCTTATTCGGAGATATCCCATGTTTATGCAAATCCTGCTTAACAAACTTCATCACTCAGACCTTAACGCCCGCAAGGTTAATCCATGCGAAAAGAGCGATGCCCAATTGATCGCGTCCATTAAGGCTAAAGGCTTGCTTGAAAACCTTATTGTCATCCCTCACTCAACGCTTGCTGATAATTATGCAGTGACCGGAGGCGGGCGCCGTCTTGCAGCTCTCAGGCTTCTGCAGGCAGATGGTCACTTACCTGAAGACCATCAGGTACCGTGCAAACTGGATGACAGCGACCACCCAATCGAAACCTCTCTTGCTGAAAATATGATACGGGCAGCCATGCACCCGGCTGATGAGTATGAAGCCTTTGCCCGGCTTGTCGATGCCGGTGCGACCGTTTCCGATATTGCACTGAGGTTCGGAATTGAGGAAAAAACCGTTCGGCAACGCCTGTCGCTTGGCAAGCTCGCCCCCGGTATCCTTGAGGCTTTCCGCAACGACGAGATCGACTTTGAGCGGCTGAAAGCCCTTACTCTCACCGATGACCATGACCTGCAACAAACGCTGTTTAAGCGTTTCAAGGAAAGCGCCTGGACCTATCAGGCCCATACCATCAAACAGATTATCACCGAGGACTGTATCCCGTCCACGAGCAAGATCGGCCAGTTTGTCGGCGTCGATGCCTATGTTGAAGCGAACGGCGGTGTGACGCCGGACCTCTTTGAGCAAGACCTGTTTTATTTCGGGGACACAGCGCTTCTTTATGAGCTGGTCGAGAAACGGCTTCAGGACGAGAAAGCGGCTCTGCTTGAACAGGGCTGGAAATGGGTCGACGCCATGCGGGATGTGGAGCGTGCCACGCTTAACGAGTATGGCCAGATCCACCCTGAGCCTGTCGATGTCCCGCAGGAGGTGACTGCTGAAATCGCCAAGATCAATGGCAGACTGGATGAGCTCAACTGCATGGATGAAGACCTCTGGACCGAGGAACTGGACGAAGAGGAAACCGACCTCTATGCCCGCAAACGCAAACTGGAAGGCGTGGTCAAATCGCATCTGGGCTTCACCGGGGATGCGAAATCCAAAGCCGGATGTATTGCCATCGTCGGCATGGGCGGCAAGGTCAAGCTCTATGAAGGCCTCGTTCGTCCCGAGGACATGGAACCGACACAGGATGAGGAACCCCCCTCTCCTGAACAGGAAAAGGGAGACAGTGCAGAAAAGCCGAAAGAGTTCAAACCTGGCCAGACGCTTGCGCAGGACCTCACGGCGCACCGGCTTCTGATCACCAAATCCTGGCTCGCAAGCGATTACAGCCTCGCGTTTGACCTGCTGCTCTATAGCCTGTGCCTGGACGTTTTCAACACAAGCGACTATCACGTTTCCAAACCGCTGGACCTTCAGGTCAGCCGGACGCCGTGCAAAAGCAGCCGCAACGATATTGATGAAACACCGGCACAAGCGCGCCTGGACAAACTCGCTGAAAGCTTTGATCTCTCATGGATGAACAAGGACAAAGCCGAAGCGTTTGCCACGTTGTCCGCCAGGTCCATGGACGAGAAACAGCGGCTCTTTGCTTATTGTGTAGCCAAGATACTGCACGGCAGCCTCGATATCGATGATGCCAATCCCGTCTTCGAGGCGACTGGCAAGCGGCTCAACATCGACCTTGCTGACGACTGGCGGCCCACAGCGGACAATTTCTGGGGCCGGATCAATAAAACCCACGGTCTCGCCTTCGCCAGCAGGACATTGGGCGCTGAATGGGCGCTTGCACATTCCAGGGACAAGAAGGCGACTCTCTGCACGCGGCTGGAAGCGATCTATGGCGGTCGCGATGCGGCAAGCTTCCCGGCACATGTGCGCGAGGACGCAGCTCGCTGGTTGCCTGACTTCATGGCCTTTGGTGATGCCAATGAGGGGCTACCGGCAGAACCGACACAGGCCATACAGGTTAACGGCAATCCTGTACAGGAAGAACGGCTAGCCGATGAGCCGCGACCGCAGGATACAGATGATCTGCCTTCCACACCTGCCGGGGATGATCAGGATGCTGGACCTGTGGAGAATGACAGCATTGACACCGCAACAGGCGACAACGGCGATGTGACACAACACATGAAAGATCATATCCAGATCATCCATGTGACGGATAAAAAACCGGACGATGGTGAGGATAAGACCAGCCCCGAAGAACAGGTCACTGACATCACCGACGAGGCGCTACCCGCATTTCTGCAAGATGTCGGTTGATCTCCTTTTGGGTGCAATCAAGCCCGCCGCTTCCTGCAAGCGTGCAGGCTTTGTTTGCAGAGCCCTGGTTCGTTTCTGACACGGGGCTCACAGATCAATCATCGAAAGGACAGATCATGCTTGAAGAAGCAAAACAACATCTCATAGGCCGCACCATCACCGACATCCGCCATATGGACAAAAATGAGTCAGATGAGAATGATTGGTATTTGCGGCCCGTTGTCATCACGCTTGATGACGGAAGCCACCTTGTTCCGATGTCGAACGATGAAGGCAACAAGGGCGGGTCGATCCTTGTCTTTAAAGGCGAGGGCGAATTTATCCTGCCCGTTGCACGCTAGGGCGCCAAAAGAGTGAGAGGACAGTGAGGAAGGGGGGATGGCTGTCGCGCAAGAGAGTTGTTCACCCCAACAACCTGACAAGGAGACCTCACATGGGCAAGATTAATCCCTACAGTGTCACACTCTATCCGGCAACGCGTGAACGCGGTTTTATCAGGACCAGCTTCACCTTCGGCGAGATGGATAAATACCCTCAAAAGGCATTTACGGCTGATAGCGTTGCGCACATGGTAGCGGCTGTAACCGCGTTTGCGGAAAAACACGGCGAACCCTGCTACGCGAGCGTGCGCTGCCACGCTGCCCGAAAGCCGCCGGGCTTCGATAAAGCCACAGACAGCCTCTATTTTAACCTTGATAACGAAAAGGAGCCCCAAGTCGCCTGACAGCTTCAGACAAACAAAATCCACAAACAAAGCCCAGCCGCGTGAAAACACGGTTGGGCTTTATCATTTGGGAGAAGTCCGATGACCAGCCCATACCGTATTGAAGGCCCGACCCAGATCGCCTTTTCGGGCGGGCGCAGCTCCGCTTACATGCTCTATCATATTCTCGACGCCCATGATGGCAGGCTGCCGAACAGCACTGTCGTCACCTTCCAGAACACAGGCCGCGAAATGCCCCAAACACTGGATTTCGTCGAGGCTTGTTCACGCAACTGGAATATTCCTGTCGAGTGGCTTGAATATGACCCTTCAATACCCTCACTCTGGAAGTGCGTCGATTACCGGCTTGCTGCCAGAAACGGTGAACCGTTCGCAGCACTGGTGAAAAGACTTGCATACCTCCCAAACCTAGTGGCGCGCTTCTGTACGGCAGAACTCAAGATAAAACGTTACATGCTGGCACAGGGGTTCGATCCCTGGATTACCGTCCCCGGTCTCCGGGACGATGAGCCGCGCCGGGTCATCAAGAGCCTTAAACCGAGCAAAGAACGATGGGCCAACGTGTGTCCGATGGCAGCAGCAGGTGTCACGCGGTACACGGTCGCAGCATTCTGGCGGGACCAGCCTTTTGACCGTCAACTTCCCAATGTCGGTGGCCGCACGCCGCTCGGAAATCGCGACATGTGCTTTCTCAAATCCGGGCGCAGCATCGCAGGCATCATGCGGGACTTTCCCGAACGGGCGCAATGGTGGATCGATCTCGAAGAAAGCGTTTCCGTTGAGAAAGGCAAGCTGGCCCGTTTCAACAAACGTTTCTCGCTGCGCGCGATCCGGGATGCGGTAGCCTGGCAAGGCGACTGGATTTTCAACGCCCTCACTTTTTCTGCAACAGCGCCCACGGCGGCTGCACCGACTGACACCCGCAGGCCAGCCAATTTCTTTCACCATCTGACAACAGGCGGAGGTTTATCATGACCAACCGATTTCGACGATTGATTGCCGCGCAGGAACTCGCGGACCTGAGCAACGAATGGCAGAACGCAATGGTCGATACCAGCAAGTATTACATGACCGTTCTATCGGCTTATGAGTGCGACATTCCACAGGTGGAATGGCCCCAGGCAAATCCATGAAGGCCGCTTCTATATCGGCGGTCAGGAGGAAGTGTGATGCAACTCCTGACCAAAGCCATCGAACGGCAACTTGACAAGAACTGGCCTGATGACAAGGGCCTGTGCAAACCTGCCGTCAAATTCTTCAATCCATCCGGCCTGGGCACATGGCTCATTGTCTCGCGTGATCCCGAGTGGCCCGACTGTCTGTTTGGACTCGCTGGTGGGGTATCCCGAGCTTGGCTCTGTCCTCCTGAGCGACCTGCAATCGGTTAAATGCCCGCCTTTTGGCCTCGGTATTGAGCGTGATCTTCACTTCACTGCCAAATGGCCGATTTTATGCAGACCTTTGCATAAAATTGGTTATGTCGACTTTTTTATTATGCCAAAGTGAACATCCAAGTTGGCCGTAACACGGTGTAATAGTAGCCAATCAACTCGGCATAATAATACTTGCCCAACACAACCATATATCTATGGGCAGGTGACATATATTGGTTTTAAACTTACCTGGCTAAATAGAACGTCTATGAATTCGGACTTCTTCCAGCATGGCCAGTACGTCATCCGATGGTGGTTTGAACTTACCAGGTTTAATTGTCGCTGAAACAACGGAATTCATCATTGCCAGTTTCTCGACTGTATCTACTCGGAGATAGGCCTCTGTTGTTTGGATGCTGGAGTGACCTAACCATCATGCAACTTTTCTAATGTCGCCGGTTGCCTCCAGTGTATGAACCGCACAGCTATGTCTTAGAACATGCGGCGTTATGCGCTTCAAAGCTATTGAAGGTACCACTACCGCAGCTTTTTCTGCATGTCGCTGTATACGCAAAGCAAACCCATCACGGCTCATTCTGTTACCGTATTTGTTTAGAAAGAGTTCAGGAGAATTACGAGAGAGCCGTTTAGTTAACCAAGCTGATATTGCCTGACGGGTTGTTTTCCAGACAGGAAGCACTCGTTCCCGGCGCCCTTTACCGATTATATGCACCGTCGCTAGTGACCGATCTGGAAAGTCGGTAACTCGCAGCGATAGAAGTTCTGCAGCCCGTAGCCCGGCACAATAACAAAGGTGAAGCATGGCCCGATCCCGCAGATCAATCCATCTGTTAGTTCCTGGAGCGTTTATTAGTGCTTCAATCTCATTGCGCGCAAGATATGGGATGAGCTTTTCATTAGCGCGTTTCTGGGGAATCGATCGAATTCTTAGGCATTGTTCGAGGCAAGAAGCTTCATTATACTCGATATATTGGAAGAGTGCCCGGATTGCCGCAAGCCGGGCATTGCGTGTCTTTACGCTGTTTGAGCGCGTTTGTTCAATGTGATCCAAAAAAGCTAATATGAGTTGTGGTCCAATATCTTCAACGACGAGATCAGTTGGACGTTTTGAAAGCCTTTTGGATACAAATCTCAATAGTAACATGAAGCAATATGCGTAAGTCGCAATGGTGTGCGGACTGGCATTGCGTTCTATTGGAAGATGGACCCGGAGGTAAGCTGAAAGTAATGGCGCAAGAGGTTTCATATTCTACCTCCTTCAAAAAGCATTTCGTTTGCTCTGGCAATATTGTGCAACAGTATAGGGGTTGCCTCAAGGTACCAGTAAGTTGAGTGAATATTGGCGTGGCCAAGGTACGTACTTAATGCCAAAATGTGCCTTGCTACCGCCGCTGGATCATGTGGGCATTGTTCAAGGGAACGAACAGCAAAAGTATGCCTAAGATCATGCAATCTAGGTCCTGGACCAGATGGACTGCGAAGTCCCAGTCGTCGTAGAATTTGGATAAATACTACGTGTGCTCTGGTTTTTGTAGGGGCTTTGCCATGTGATACGATGAAAAGCTCTTTACTGGGACAATTGATTTGTTTGCGGATTACCAGAAAACGATTTAATGCCTCTCGGGTTGTCTTGTGAAGAGGGATTAATCGGCTGAGGTCATATTTAGAATGTCTAATGATGAGGCCATCAACTGTAACATCATCAAATGTCAGACGTAAGGCCTCCGATATTCTCAGGCCGGTCGCAGCAAGTAACCCATACAAATGAGGATAGGTATGAGGACACATTGATCGCTCAGGCCGCTGCAACTGCGCCTCTTTTATAATATTTCTAATATCTTCTGGTTGGAAGATATAAGGCGTCGGTCGTGGCTGTTTCCCATGACCAAACAAGCCCGCAGGAGGTATTTCATGAGCAGGGTCTTCAGCATTCATGAAAAGACAGAAACGGCGAAGAATTTCATAGTTAGACCTTGCCGCTTTCTGTGAAGAAGCACATTTGCACCATGATTTTATCCGATCAAACTGCAGATGTCTGTCACCAATACCATCAGCATAAATGGTAAATTGCTTTAGTACCCTCTCATTGTTAGCGAGTTTTAATCCGAGTTTACGGTGAATCTGGATAAACCGATCAGCATGAGCGTTCAACATACTGTTTCCCCCGGCCATGGTTGTGTAACACTCATAAGCATAGGGATGTCGACCTTCGCATAGACCGATGTTTCAGATGATGATTTGTGCCTCAATATCGTACTGATAACATCTATTGGAGTGCCAGATCGAAGCATAGATGTAGCAAGGGAATGTCGGAACATGTGGGCACCTGACGGTACGCCGTCGACTTGTCCTCGCTGCAGGACGCGTTTAACAACGCCTCCAATTTCACCGGAAGAGCCGAATGGCTGAATTGGTGCTTGAGCGGTCAGGAAAATACGTTTGTGGACGATATGGGGACGTGCATTCGCAATATAGTCAAGTATTGCATCGCCAACATCCTGAGGCAATGGTAGCCGTGTTTGCCGACGGTTCTTTCCTGCAAGCCACAATATTCCTTTCCCCCAATCAATGTCGTCAAAGCGTAGATTGGCAACATCTGCAGCACGCAGGCCTAATCGTGCTAAAAGAAGGATAATTGCGCGATCACGGATCTCTATTGGTGTTTTTGCATGGCATGATGCAATAATTTCATTGATCTTCTCTGGGGTCGCATAGCGTGGAAGTGTTTTATCACGCTGGCTTCGAAGGGCTGATGGTATTGCTTTTAGAAGATGTGGCGATACTTGTTCCCGAAACGTAAGAAACCGTATAAACGAACGAAGTACAATACATGTATTTTTGACAGATGCGGGTGCGCGGCTGGGACTTTGATCGAGAACTATGCTTCTGATCAAAACAGGTGAATATTTAGAAGGATCACTTCCAAGTGTTCCAATCCACCGATTAATCTCACTAGTGTAACTAATGAGGGTTGCTTCTGTAACACCTACGCTATTGCTTAGCCAATTACGATAGGCTGCTACAATAATATCTTCCTTAGTCGGCGGCGCGGGTTTAACTTTTGGGAGGTAACCGCAACTCCTGAGAAAAGATAGAAACCTGCGAACGGAGCGACCTCTGCGGTACATTCCAGATGCTGCCAACTGGCCTCGCCTTCGATTAATGGGACATATACATTTATGCAGAATAAAAC
The DNA here is from genome assembly GCA_965199355.1 of Kordiimonas sp. Taxonomy (GTDB): domain Bacteria; phylum Pseudomonadota; class Alphaproteobacteria; order Sphingomonadales; family Kordiimonadaceae; genus Kordiimonas. Next base: position 312,269 of record CBDARB010000001.1, on the reverse strand, counting down.
GACTAAGAACAGCTTCATCAACATTAACCCAAGATACTCGTTCTTCGTCCAACCAATATGAGAAGTGCTCCGCCTCGTTGATATATAAGCTCTTTACGATATCGCTGTAGCCTAGTTTTATAAACTGCCCTTCAAAGTCTTTGAGTAACGGTGCAATCTCAAATTCACGAGGGGGTATGGGAATAACACCGGTTTCTTCGAGATAGAGCACAAACCTGCTAACGCGGCCTATATAACATGGCTTGTCCATTGCAGCCCGCGTGTACCCTTGGCAAGTGCAGCGATGACGGCTAAAACGACGTAGAACTTCGTCATTAATATCTTTGAGAGCAATGTTTTTACTTTCGAGCCAGAGAATAAAATGGTGAGATGTTCCCCTACACTTCATTAAAACAGTTGGGCCGCAAGTAGGGGCAAGATATTTTACGAAAGCTTCAACTAGTTCTTGATGGTTATATGGAATTCGTGGGGAATAACTCCATGAATCAAGTTTTTTCCTATGATTTAACATAATGGTCCTTTCAATTTTATGGTCAGGAAAGGAACATTATTACGCCGATCTTAATCGGCGGAACAGGTTGGATATACGCCGATTAATGATCATAACCTCGGCATAATCATAAAGTCGACATAACCGATTGCTGTCTATGCGGAAGCGGCCTGCAGGCAGGGGCATATTACCTTCAGCAATACCCATCTTGAAGCGGCAGCTCTTGCGCTGGAAGGCGAGGACCTTCAACGCGAAACCTCTCAGCAGACAGGAGGGTCTGACGCTCTGTCAGGTACCCTCGCGACTGCATAGCCGTATGTTTTCGTGATATCAGCGATATCGAATGCCCTGAAGACTGGTATGACGAAGACTGGTATGACGAAGACTGGCATGACGAAGACTGGCATGACGAAGACTGGCATGACTATATGGACCCGCTTCGCAACAGCGCCCTTGAAGTCCGGCCGAGCATGTTTATTGCCGACATAGGGCGTGACCGGGAAGACCGTGCTATTGTGGCCAATGTTTTCGCTTACATCGGGGCGTCTGAATATTGCGGGCTTGCAGCCATCTGGCTCAAATCCCGCGCAAGGATATGCCTACACGGGCTTTTGCGGCAGCGATTGACCCACGAAGCTCTTGCAAACCAATGGTGCACCCATATCGCCAAGCGTTTCACCGGCCTGTTCGGTGACTATGAACTCGTTGCCCGTGCATCAAACGGCGAAGCCTTTTACCGCAAGATCGAAGGGCAAGGGAAAGGGTCATAACCCGTTATCACAAGACGTCGCTCGGGTGGCAACGCTCGCCTGAGCAACTCCCAATCGCCGATTTTGCGGCCTGGCGAATACCGACCTCACATCAACAAACCTGCATTCAAGGAGCAATCAGATGCTTTACCGATACTAAGCCTTCGCAGGTGGGTGGCGGCTCGCCCGTGCTGTTTCACCGGGGCTATAAATGGATCAGGTTCATGGATTTCGGCACGCTCAAAATCTATCGCAAAAAGGCTGACGAACTGCACCGCCTCAAACCCTGCGATCTCAAGCCAAAACCGGTTGCCCGCAAACTGGAAGCCAAACAAAAGCTTTACCGGAAACTTGGCCCTTAGTTCCCGAAACAGGCGCTTCAACAATCAATCGACGGGCTTAGGAAGCAGGGATCATAACACACTCAGACCCAGGGGCTTGACCATCCGGTCAAAGTCCCGGTCCACATGTAAAAGACTATGCCCGTTTTCAATGCAAAAGGTCGCGATCATAACGTCAATGGTTTTTCTGATCGTAATTCCTCGCTTGCGCAGCTTCCTGAAATTCTCGGCACTCTTCAGCGCGATGTCAGGCCCTACCATCGGTGCAAATGGAAGGGCACCAAGAGCGAATTTCGCCTCTCTAAACTCACGGTCAATGCGAATACCTTGCAGCACTTCGGCAAAAACAAGATCACCCATCAGGACCGTTCGCCGTTCGAGCAGTTTATCCAGTAGATCGGTTTCGCGTTTACGAACCCCGTCAAGATAGTCAATCCAGACCGAACTATCTGCAACGATCATGCGTCGGTCCGCATCTCTTCAAGTGAACCTTCCCATTTGATCTTGCCGCGAAGGGCGCGAATTGCCGATTGCTTCTCAATCTGAATGAGAAGTTCAAGCCCACGCTCAACCGCGGCCTTCTTTGTGGTCGCACCGCAAGCAGCCATCGCATCAGCCATCAGCTTGTCATCAATCTCTATGTTAGTACGCATATCAGCTCTTAATGTGTATATTTATGAACATTATACACATAAGCAAGCAAAAGGCAAAGAGTTAGAGAGCCGCTTCGGGAGGGGTGAATTTGGAAGCTTGAGAGAGCTTCCGCGCCTTTACCCCAAACCCGAGGAGGTTCCCATGCTCGCTGAGACGCCTACAGCCCAACCCGCATTCAATTTCACTGCTGCTCCTGATCAATCCATCAAACCGGACAGTGCTACCGCACAGGTCCATGCCGCGCAGCTGCTGTTGCCGCACCTGATGAAAGGCACAGCCATCGACAAGAAATCCCTGCGTTCAGCCATGGAAGCCGCTTTTGGCGGCAGCGACGCCGAAGGTTTCTGGGCATGGAAAGACGCTTACGATGTGGTGGAAGCAGCTCTTGTCCTGTTTCTGCGTAAATACGGCCCCGCGATCCTCAAACAACCGCCATCAAACGCCCTTGCCATGCTTGAGAAAGTACAAGCACTGACCCTCACTCACACGCGCAGGACAGAAGAAAGCCGGCAGCTCCAGCAGTTCTCGACACCGCTCACCCTCAGCTATCTTGTGAACCACGCCGCGCAGCTCCGGGCAGGCGATGTGGTGATGGAGCCATCCGCGGGCACCGGTATGCTTGCTGTGTACGCTGCCGCACATGGCTGTCCGTTTGTTCTCAACGAATATGCCGACAACCGCGCAGCGCTCTTGAGGCACCTTTTCAAAGGCGCTCCCGTTACGCAGCATAACGCTGAGCAGATCGACGACTATCTTGACCACGGCCACATCCCCGATGTGGTGCTCATGAACCCGCCTTTCTCCACATCGCCCGGCATCACAGGCACGAAACGGCATGTGACAGCCTGGCACATTGCAAGCGCCCTTGCCCGGCTCAAGGAAGGTGGCCGTCTTGTGGCCATCACGGGGCGCGGTTTCGCCGCCACTGAAAACCGCTGGCGGCAACCGTTCGAGCGCTTGCAGCAAAAGTGCCGGGTTGTCTTCTCGGCGGCCATCGACGGCAGTGTCTACAAAAAGCACGGCACGACCGCAGCAACCCGCCTGACGGTGTTCGACAAAATCCCGGCTGACGATCCCACTGACCTGAGTGCTTACCGTGGCACCGCCGGATCGGCTGAGGAACTGCTGGCGCTCCTTGACGCCCACCTTCCGGCCCGTAAACCGGCTGTTGTGTCGGAACCATCACCGACTCTGCCGCCTACCGTCAACACACCGCAAAAGCCGGCAAGCCCCTTCGCATCTCCTAAACCTACGGCCACAGCCAAACGCAAGACGAGGTCCCAGCCGGTCGCACGGGCATCCTTCGGCATCCCTGCCGACCTCACATACGAGACCCGCGACTGGACCCCAAGCGAGACCACCTTGCGCGATGTGGTCTATGAGGTTTACGAGCCGCAATCCATTGTCATCCCAAACGCGAAGGCGCACCCGACCAAGCTGATGCAGTCGGCGGCAATGGCGTCCGTACCTGGTCCCAAGGCGCGCTATGTCCCGACCCTGCCTGCAAAACTGGTCAAGGACGGCATTCTCTCGGACGCGCAGCTTGAAAGCATCATCTATGCCGGTGAAGCCCACGGGGGCCACCTGTCGGGCCACTTCACAGTAAACGACAGTTACGAGCAGGTGGAGCGAACCAGCGAAGACAAAAGGCAAGCTGTCCGGTTCCGGCGCGGCTGGTCGCTCGGCGACGGCACCGGCTGCGGCAAGGGTCGTCAGGTTGCTGGCATTATCCTCGACAATTGGCTCAAGGGCCGCAAGCGGGCCGTGTGGATATCCAGGTCCGACAAGCTGCTTGAGGATGCCAGGCGCGACTGGATGGCCCTCGGGGGTGCTGAAACCCAAGTCATGCCGCTCGCCAGGTTCAAACAGGGCAGCGACATCACCCTTGACGAGGGTATTCTCTTTGTCACCTACGGCACGCTCAGGACCGGCGCGCGCCAGGGCGGTGTCATCGAGAACGAAGACGAGACCCCGATCATCAAGAAGTCCCGCGTGGACCAGATCGTGGACTGGCTCGGGGCCGACTTCGACGGTGTGATTGCGTTCGACGAAAGTCACGCCATGGCCAACGCCGCGTCGAAGAAAGGCGCACGCGGCGACAGCAAAGCCTCGCTGCAAGGCCTTGCAGGCCTGCGCCTTCAATACGGCTTGCCGGACGCGCGCGTTGTTTATGTGTCGGCAACCGGCGCAACTGAAGTCTCGGGCCTTGCCTACGCCACACGGCTTGGATTGTGGGGCACCGACGATTTCCCCTTCAACACCCGCACCGAGTTTGTGCACCAGATGGAAGAAGGCGGCGTTGCGGCCATGGAGGTGATCAGCCGCGACCTGAAGGCGCTCGGTCTCTATACGGCGCGCTCGCTCTCATACGAAGGCGTCAACTATGAAGCGCTCCTGCACGCCCTGACGCCAGAGCAGGTCCGCATCTATGACGCTTTCGCGGGAGCCTTCAAGGTCATCCACCACAATATCGAGGCGGCGCTTGAAGCCACCAACATCACAGGCGACGGCGGCACACTGAACAGCAATGCCAGGGGCGCGGCACGCTCTGCTTTTGAGAGCACCAAACAGCGCTTCTTCAACCACCTGCTGACAGCAATAAAATGCCCGTCACTGATCCGTGCGATCGAGGCGGATATGGAGCACGGTGACGCTGTCGTCATCCAGATTGTCTCCACCTGCGAAGCACTCCTCGACCGCAGGCTTGCCGAGATACCGGCGAGCGAATGGAACGATATCAGCATCGACATCACGCCCCGCGAATATGTGCTCAACTACTTGCAGCATTCGTTCCCAACGAGCCTCTATGAGACCTACACCACTGATGACGGTGAGCTGCGCTCGAAGCCAGCCTTCGACGCTGACGGCAATCCGGTCCAGAGCAGGTCCGCCCTTGCCCAGCGAGATCAGCTCATAGAAAAACTTGCGTCCCTACCGGCCTTGCCGGGCGCTCTCGACCAGATTGTCCAGCACTTCGGCACCGACCTGGTGGCGGAAGTCACAGGGCGAAGCAAGCGGATCGTCCGCAAAAACGACCGGCTCATGGTCCAGAAGCGCCCTGCGTCCAGCAATCTCGACGAGACCCGTGCGTTCATGGATGACGATAAACGTATCCTCATCTTCTCGGACGCAGGCGGCACGGGGCGTTCGTATCACGCGGACCTGAATGCCAAAAACCAGCGCCAGCGTATCCATTACCTGCTGGAGCCGGGCTGGAAAGCCGACACCGCCATTCAGGGGCTGGGGCGCACCAACCGGACCAATCAGGCAACACCGCCCGTCTTCCGGCCTGTGGCGACGGACGTGAAGGGCGAACGCCGTTTCATTTCGACCATCGCCCGCAGGCTCGACAGCCTTGGTGCCATCACACGCGGCCAGCGCGAGACAGGCAGCCAGAACATGTTCCGGCCCGAGGACAATCTGGAAAGCGTCTACGCCAGGATGGCGCTACGGCAGCTCTATTACGCCATCTACAAGGGCCAGATCGACGGCTGTTCGATCACCACCTTTGAGAGCCACACCGGCCTCAAACTGGCAGACACAAACGGCACCTTCCTCGACGAGTTGCCGCCGATCACGCAGTTCCTGAACCGCATGCTGGCACTCACCATCACGCTTCAGAACACGCTCTTTGAGGCGTTTGAAGCCCGGCTTACCATGCAGGTTGAGGGTGCGAAAGAGGCCGGTACTTACGATGTCGGTGTCGAGACACTGATGGCGGAACGCTTCCGTGTCCTGGAGCGAACCACTATTCATACCCACACAGGATCGGGCGCGGCCAGCCAGTGCCTCAAAGTGGAGCGCCGGGACCGGAGCCAGCCGACCCCGCTTGAGGTCGCCCTTGATCTCAATGAACACACAGACGGGAGCCTATTCTGCCTCAACACCCGCTCAAAAAGGGTTGCGCTGGTGCAGCCCTACACCAATGCCATCTCCGAGACCGGCGCTGTCATTGAGCGGGTGAGGCTCATGCGGCCGCTCACACAGTTCACCATGCATGTGGAGGAGCTTGAAAAATCCAACTGGCGTGAGATCGACCAGAAAACCTTTACCCGCTATTGGGCCGAGGAGCTGAAAGCAACACCCGAGTTCACCACCAGCACCTTCTTTATCGTCACCGGGCTGTTGCTGCCGCTCTGGAAGGCGCTGCCGGACAACGACAACCGCGTCAACCGGCTCCAGAGTGATGACGGTGAACGCATCATTGGCCGCGTGATCCCCGTTGACAGGCTGGACGGCGTCTACCGGGCGCTTGGGCTCACCGGCAAGGTTGATCTTAAACCGCATGAGGTCTGGGGCGCTGTGATTGAGCGTGGGGCCAAATTTACGCTTGCGAACGGCTGGAGCGTCAGGCGCAGCCGGATCATGGACGAGAACCGTTTTGAGCTTGTGGGGCCGGTTGATACGGACCTGCCAACGCTCAAGGCGCTTGGCTTAATGACCGAGATCATCAACTGGAAAACCCGGCTCTTTATCCCGCGCGGGAATGCAGCGGTCCAAACACTGACCAAGGTGCTCGACAGGACGCCGGTCGTGTCAGCGGCATGATCGGCCCTTTCCTGAACGCATATGCCCTTCATCTCACGCCATGAGGTGGAGGGCTTTTTCTGTTTGGCGATTTCGATTTGAGAAAGAGAGAGGACACCATCATGAGCACATACAGTTGCGACCCATGCGATCCACACGCAATACAGCAATACCTCAATAATGAAACACCATGCAGGCACTGCGGTAGCGACCTGACGGAAATCATTCCCCCCATTCCCGGCGATTTCGAAGTTCACACCGACACCATCTGCGACGGTTGGGTCAATTGCTGGCACATCGGTGACGGCAACACGGAAGAGCCACAACGCTTCGACACCGTGCTTGAGGCACAGGCGGAAATCGACGAACACATCGCGGACCTCGCACAGATGAGGCGGGATGAAGGCGAAACCTTTGACGGGGTGGACGCACAGCATGAGCGCGACCAGTTGCGGATCTACCAGATCAGCACAGGCACCTATGTCGATGATGATACCGCTGACAACGAAGAGTTCGAGATAGCGGATGACCCTGCCTATCTGCAACCACCCCGGAGCGAACCCACACAGCAAATCCTTTTCATCCATGGGCGAGATGACCCGGACGAAAAGCTGAGCGATTGGGGATTTGACGGCACAACGATCAAAGGCATCAGCGCGCTTCATGCCACCTATGGAAACTTTGTCGTGCATTTCACGAGCATGGAAGCCGCCATTGCGGCGCAAGCCCTCACCGGTTGGGACTGGTTCGACGCCAATGCGCTTGAAATGCGCTGGCATGAAAACCTTGTCCACACCAGGGAAGGGTATTTCGCCGACTTTGAAATCCACCCCGAAACCCCTCTTGAACCTTCCGGCACCAAGCCTGAAGCAACCACCCGGCGCAGAGAGGAAAAGTGACATTTTGTCCACGTGAACTTTAGCAAAACAGAGAAAGGAACTCAAAATGGCAGGTTCAGTCAACAAAGTCACCCTCGTCGGCAATCTGGGCGCGGACCCCGAGGTACGCACCCTCGATGACGGCGGCATGATCGTCAACTTTCGCGTCGCAACCAGCGAAACCTGGAAGGATAAAAACACCGGCGAACGCAAGGAAAAAACCGAGTGGCACCGCATCGTCATCTTCAACGAACAACTTGGCAAGATCGCCAGCGACTACCTCAAAAAGGGCTCGAAGGTCTATCTGGAAGGCGCCTTGCGGACCCGTTCATGGACCAGGCAGTCAGGCGAGAAAGCCTACACAACCGAAGTGGTGCTTGAGCGCTTCCGTGGCGAGCTGACCATGCTCGGTGGCAATTCTCCTGACGGCCAGAGCGCGGGCCAGCACAATGAAAACCAATACGGCGACCCTGCACCCGACACCATGTCGCCCGAGCAAGCAACAGCATGCGGTTATACGAACGGTGCAGCAAACGGCACGCTTCCCGACCTCGACGATGAAATTCCGTTCTGACGGCGATTTTTTAACCACCTCCAACACCAACTGCCGGCGCTCGCAACAGACGGGTGTCCGGCTTTTTTCATTGAAAGGAGACCGCTCATGGGTGAAGTGGCACACATCGCGGAGCAACTCCGCATCAATGTCGAGGCCGTCTGCCGCCGGTACCTGTCGAGCGGCTTCCGGGCAGGCAATCACTGGATCGTCGGCAATATCATGAACGAGAAAGGCCGTAGCATGCATGTGCGCCTGACCGGACCCACATCCGGGCCAAAGGCACGCGGCAAATGGGTCGATGAGGCCACCGGCGAGTATGGCGACCTGCTGGACCTGATCATGGTGCAAAACGGGTTTACGGACATCGGCCAGGCCCTCGACGAAGCCAGGCACTTTCTCGCCCTGCCGCACCCGCCGAGCGGGCAACTGACCGGCCCGCCGGCCCCAAAGGCCGCGGACCACAGGCAAGCAGCTGAGCGGGCGAGGAAGCTCTTTCATATGGCGTCGCCGACCAGCGGCACCCTGGCGGAGACCTATCTCAGAGCCCGGCGTATCATGGTGACCGCACAAGGTTCACTCAGGTTTCACGGCAGCGTCTATTACCGTGACAAGACCGGCGACCAGCGCCAGCCACCGGCACTGTTGGCAGCCATCCGCACGGCAACCGGCAAGTTCACCGGCGTCAACAAGATATGGCTCAAGGCTGATGGCTCAGGTGTTGCCGACATCCTGTTCCCCAAAAAGGTGCAGGGGGCGCTCAAGGGTAACGCCGTCTGGTTCGGCACCTCCACCAATGTCCAGCTTGTCGGCGAAGGGGTTGAGACCGTTCTTTCGCTCAAGACCGCACGGCCCGACATCGCCATGGCTGCGGCCCTGACCGCCAACCATCTCGCCGCCTTCAAGCCGCCCGAAGGCTTGAGGCATTTGATCATCGCCCGCGACAATGATCCGGCAGGCAAAACCGCCGCCCAGCGGTTGCGCGACCGCATGATGGCGATCCCCATTGCGACCACGGTGATCTGTTCCCGCCATGACGATTTCAACACAGACCTTAAGGCATTCGGGGTCGAGTTTTTGAGAATGCGCCTGTCTCAGGTGATCGATAAAATCTGTCGGGCAGCGTGATGATGGAGATTTCAAAAGGGTCGGGCGCATGTCCTCCCTGGAGGGAGGGCACCGGGCGTCTATTGCACGGTCTTGGGTCTACAGGTGGTATCCATCTTCACATGAGTTTTGATGCCTTCAAACGGGGTGATTGTTTATCCTAGTGCTACGGGGCGTTGCCCCCCGCGCCCACAAGGGCTTCGAAACACAAGTCCGTCTAGGCAGCAAAGCCGCCAAGCCGCCCTAGCATTCCGGTCCCTTGCAGTTGCTACCCCCACTCTCGCCGAGGGGCAGGTTTTCAGGACGGACCCCCAAGGGGGTCAACCTGATAACCAGCCACAATTAAGGAAGGCAAGTTCCATGTTTGACAATACGCCCCAAGAAAGCCAGACACAGCGCGCAATCAACGAAATGACACTTTACGGCAAGCGCCCGTATTCGGATGAGATTGACCATAGGCCCCTGCCAGACGCCGACGCGCTGACAGACGCGGTTTATAACGCCTTTGATGTCTTGAACACCCTGTTCAGGGACACGCGGCTGGAGGAAGACGCGCAAGGCATCCTGTGGGGATATGTCAACCTGTTTCACCGCAAGGCGGAGCAAGTACAAAGGGCGCTCGACAAGAACGAAGACGCGCAGAAACGAAGCCAGAACGAGCAAGATGGCTCGGAGGTCAAGAGTGTTGAACTTGAAGACCTGATAACCGAAGGCCAGACCATGCTGGAGCAACAGCAGGTTTTCGAGTTTTTGCGCGATCAGGGCGCGGCATATTTTGACGTCAGGACAGGCGAGACATGGCGGCCCGCAGCCGGGTCAATGGTCAACCGTCAGGCGGTCACATCCGCCATCATTGACAGCCGCCATTACATCAGGGCGAAACAGCAGCAGGAAACACGAGTGCATGCGCCGGCAGGCGCATTGATCGCCTTCGCAGGCGGTAAGGATTACACCGATCATAATGCCATATGGGCGGCACTCGACAGGGTCAAGGCCCGGCTTGACAAACAAGGTGAAAAAATGGTGTTGGCCCATTGCGGCAACAAGAAAGGCGCTGACCTTATTGCCGACCGTTGGGGGGCAAACAGGGGCGTGCCTCGTGTTCCCTTTTTGCCCGACTGGAAAAAACACGGAGCCCGCCGCGCCGGGTTTGTCAGAAACGATACACTTTTGGCACAATTGCCTAAACTGGTTGTTATCTTTCCCGGTAACGGTATCACTGAAAACCTTGCTGATAAGGCGCGCGCCAAAGGGCTGCATGTGTATCGTCCCAGCCAGCAAAACAGTTGATATGCCCGAGGCGGCACCCGGTAGAGCGTGCCGCCCTTCTTTCCCCTCATCAAATAGACCGCCACTTTTGAATCTTTTGCGCAGGCGTCAAGTCGCCAGCGAAAGCGAGGGACACACCTGATGCACCAACTGCGGATGTGATTCTTTCATAGGGATCAGAGAGTTAGCGGTAATCCATGTAAACGCTCCGTATACGGGAGCATATCCGGTATACGACCATGCGGAAAACATTAGCAATATCAATGGTAAACCAGGTATACGCGTATACGGACCCGTATGCGCTTGTCATCTCCGATAAACTATGGCCTAATCCATATTGCTCGATGTGAACTGTCCGGCTCGAAGGAGCCGGCTTATGTTACTTGCGACTTCAGTGCGCCTTTCACCAGAGCTTTACCGAGAAATTGAGGATGTAGCGGGCAGGCGCGACACGACTGTTTCAGCCTTTATTCGTGAAATTCTGGAAGAATATACCGGCCAGAAACGTGGCGGTCTTTCAGACATTCATGACCATCTTCAGTTCGATATCAGCCTGACGATCAAGGCGCTTTATCTACTCCGCTTCATTGCTGACAGCATCGACAAGGATGCCGCCGAAGACGTGCTCGCAGATGCGGAAGAGTTTATCCGGAAAAGCGGTCTCGTCCTTTCATCCGGTCAGGTCGAGGGCCATGAGGAGGGCGGCGATGGCTAACTTCTTCAGGACACCTTTTTCGACCTTTATTCGCGGTGCTCAAACCACCATCCATGAGTATCAAATGATGCTGCAATCACTCCGGCAAACGCTGGTTTTGACGGTGCTCATTGTGCTTGGTTTTGGCGCCTGGCAGGCGTGGCAGGAGACCACCCCTTACGACCGCTATGTCATTCGCCAGTGGTTTGTCGCCGGTTTCAAAGTCGCCATGTCGGGACGCGATGCTGTGTTTGAATTTCGTGATGAGGACGGGCAAATAATGCGCCTGTATGCCGATAAATATCAGCGGTCCTCACTGGTCAAAAAAGCGATGAACAAAGCCATGGGTGCGGCCATCAAAGGCAGTATTGTTGGTATGAGTTCGGGTTCCGTCATCACTCTCGGTGTGCTGCTCTTCTTCTATGTGAAAGGCAGGCAGCAAACAAAGGACTTCCATATCAGGGGCGCGCGTATAGGCACCGCCTCCGAGCTCATCAGGCTTCTGAAAAAGAGGGGCCGGAAGGGCATCATCTCCCTTGGCGGCGTCAGGCTGCCGTCGGTGCTGGAGCCCACCAGCATTGCCCTTGTTGGTGCCCCCAGGACCGGAAAATCCGTACAGATTGCGTCCATTTTGAAAGAGATCAGAAACGCAGGGAAGCGGGCCATCGTCTATGATTATGGTGGCAATTTCACAGGGCTTTTTTACCGCCCTGGAAGAGATTTTATCCTCAATCCAACCGATGACCGGTGCGTCGAATGGCGTCCCTGGTATGACGCATTTGAGCCAGCCCATTTTGAGCAGCAGGCCGCAAGTTTGGTGCCTGAAGCAACAGTGGGCGATAATTTCTGGCCCATTGCAGCGAGGACTGTCTATGTTGCCTTGACGCGGAAACTTGCCCGGGAAGTGGAGAGCCCGGACCTGAGGCAGCTCCTTTATTGGGGGCTCCAGTCGGACGCGGATGATGTCGTTGAGTATCTCAAAAAAACGGAAGCGTCAGCGGCTTTTTCCAAAGACAAAACTGCCTCCTCTATCATGAGCCATCTGGCTTCCTATCTTAAGAGCTTTAACTATCTGCCCGCAACAGGCGACTCTTTCTCAATCCGGAGGTGGGTAGCTGACGACCGTGGTGACAGCTGGCTTTTTATCTCGACAAAAGCAGACCAGATCGATGCGCTCCGGCCACTGATCTCCATGTGGGTCGATATTGCCACCTCAGCCATTCTGTCCCTGTCTCCGAGCCCGACGCGGCGTATCTACAGCGTCTATGATGAGTTGCCGACCATGAATGTGTTGCCGTCTCTTTTGACCACACTCACCAATGCCCCAAAATATGGCGGCTGCCATATCCTCGGCTATCAGTCGCATACGCTGCTCAAGAAGGTTTATGGCGCTGAGGCTGCGGAAGCTATTACAGGTGCCTGTGCCATTCACTGCATATACAGAGCCCAGGATGTGGCAACGGCGGCATGGGGGCAGAAGGACCTGGGTGAAACCGAGACGGCTGAGACCAACGAGGGCTATTCATATGGGATCAGCGAGATCAGGGACGGCAGAACGGCCAACATTCACCGTGCCACCAGGCCCCTGTTGCTCGCCAGTGAAATACGTGCACTCGCAAACCTGCAGTTCTACCTGAACGCTGGTTCAGGTCTGCCTATCGTGCCCCTGCAGCTCAACTATGTGGACCATAAAGTGGTTGCAAAGCGCTTCGTTCCCCGGCGGGATCAGACAATGATTGTCGACCACAAATCAGTATCTGCCTCCGGTGACACCCTGCCTGACCATTCAACCCCCGATCATATAGACAAAGAAGACGCCTTTGCCAGGTCAGAGCCGGTTGAAAATGCATCTACGCATAGGCTGGTTCAGGGGCTACCGCTCTTCACGGAAAAGAAAATCTCGGAAGTCAAGAGATCGAAGAGAAACGCCAGAGCCAAATCGGCATCGGAGACACCACAACAGCCTCTTCCTTTTGAAGGCCCTCTCAAAACCCGGCGGCGTCCCGGAAAATCATCAGGTTCCCGCAAGGCAACCTGATGCTGTCGATCGGCAAAATTACCGGCTCACCGGGCTCGGCAGCAAAATACTATGCATCCGGAGATTACTATTCCAAGGACGGCGATGAACCGTCGGAGTGGGCTGGTAAAGGGGCCGAACGATTGAACCTCGGTGGTGCCGTGTCGGCCAAAGACCTTGCCAAATTGCTTTCCGGGGTGCTGCCGGAAGGTCATCAGGCCGGGTGGCAGAAAGCCAATGTCCGGCACCAGCCCGGTTGGGACCTGACCTTCAGCGCGCCCAAAGATACCGTAATGGGGCTTGGCACGTCCTGCTCCGTTTCGGCGTGTCGTGACGGTGGATAGGAAGGGGGTGTCGTTGCTCCTGATGCAGTAAGCTGTATCTACGGCGTCGCGCCATGAGGCCTGCGCCATTTTATCAATCAAAAAGGAACAACAACATGACTGTATTTATAGGACTAGACGTCTCTCTGGCAAGCACGGCAGTCTGTGTACTGACGGGTAAGGGTGAGATTCTCAGGGAGGCAAAGGTGCCCAGCGAGCCGGCAGCGCTTGTGGGTTTTGTGCACAGCCTGGGGTGCGATGTCGCCAGCATTGGTCTTGAAGCAGGGCCCCTGTCCCAGTGGTTGTACAAGGGCCTGACGGAAGCGGGTTTCGAGACGGTGCTGATGGAAACACGCAGAGTGAAGGCCGCGCTGAAGGCCATGCCGATCAAAACAGATCGCCGGGATGCGGAAGGGATTGCCCGCCTGCTGCATCTGGGCTGGTTCCGGCCAGTCCACTGCAAATCCGTTTCGTCGCAGGAGATACGGGCGCTGCTGACGACCCGCCATGCCATCCAGAAGGCCCTGAAGGCTCTCGAACTGTCGGTGCGGGGTATCCTGCGCAATTTCGGTCTGAAGATGGGCAAGGTGTCGAAGGGGCGGTACGCGGCACGGGTGCGCGAGCTTGTGACCGGCAACCCTATGCTGGAAGCTGCCGTCGAGCCTGTCCTGCACGTGCGCGACACGCTGCGCAAGGAGATGGCAGGTCTGGAGAAAAAGATTAAAGGGCTGGCGACGGCGAACCCGGTCTGTGACCTGTTAATGACCATGCCCGGTGTAGGGCCGGTCGTGTCGCTGACCTTCCTGTCCGCAGTGGATGATCCCGGGCAGTTCCGCCGATCGAAGGATATCGGTCCATGGGTGGGGCTAACGCCGGGCCGGGACCAGTCGGGGGAACGGGATGTTACCGGCCGCATCACGAAGGCTGGCGATGTCGGCCTGCGAACCGCCCTGTATCAGGCGGCGACGGTCATGCTGAACGGGGGCAGATCCAACTGGCTGAAAGCCTGGGCGTTGCGTCTTGCTGCCCTGCGGGGCAAGAAACGTGCAACGGTCGCCCTTGCCCGACGCATCGGTGTGGTGCTGCACCGGATGATGGTGGACGCAACGGTGTTCTGCTTCACCCGCGAAGAGGCTGTCCGCTCTGTATAAACCCGTTCAAGCAGCGTACGAGAAGAAACAGGAGGTTTGGCCGCGTCTGACAGGGGTCGGCCACCAGTGTCCCTGCCGGGACGCAGTCCCCGATGATGCACGCAGGATGCCTTGTCGCCGGACCCCGCACATATGTAGCGCAGGGTTCGAGCACGCCCCAAAGATAGGCACTCGGGAACTGTATTGGACAAGGTATGAAGTTGGCGGCCCTTGCCCTGCATGGCGCCGACCACGGACGGAAGCACGTACCCGGCGGTGATACAGGAAGGTGACCTGACTCCAGAAGGCAAAGGCAACGATCCACACAGTCAAAATCCAGGCTTTCCCCCTGTATACAGGGACGCCGACAAGACCCTCTCCCGTGAACCGTCAACCGTGTCGCGCCGGCTAATTGTGTGATAAAGGTGCTTGACATCAACTGCCCCATTACGGAAGGCATCAGTATCCAGTCGATTGTTGGTGGCGACACCCGGCTCCTAAAGGCCCATGAAAAGGCAGTGGATCGAGCGCTGAAGTTTGTGGAGAGCTATGCCTGTGTCCGGGTCCGTGGTGCAGACCAAAAAGTAAATTACCGACATACGGGAAACATTGTTGCGGCCAGGTTCACAGAGTTTTTCTCACGCGCGCTCGATCCGCATCTGCATACCCACGCACCTGTTTCCAATATGACCTATGACGAGGAACGGGGTGCCTGGTATGGGCTCGACAGTGGTGCCCTTTACGCCATCAAGATGGCGGCGGGCCAGGTGTACCGGAATGAGCTCGCTGCCGCCTGTCTCGCTCTGGGCTATGAGATATTCAGAAACGCTGAAACTGGTCTCTTCGACATGAAAGGTATCCCTGAAAAACTTATCGACATCTATTCTTCGCGCCGCAGGCAGATCATAGCTTATGCCAGGGACAAAGGATGGAAATCGGCCGCAGCCATGGCGATTGCAACGCTTCTGACACGGCCTGACAAGGCGAAGACAGATCACCAGAAACTTGTCGAGGACCTGCGACAAAGAGGCGTAGAATATCTGGAAACACTCCAGAAGCTCGCACAGAAAACCTCGGAGAGACTGGCGCCCACGAGAGATCCAGAAGCAGCCGACCGGGCGGCACATCACGGTGTCAGTCACCTGACCGCAACGGAAGCTGTGGTGGAACACGGTCATGTCATTCGGGAAGCCCTTAAATCGGACATTGGCCATGTGACGATCGACGAGGCTGAAGCGGCTCTCCTGCGGCGTGAGGGCCGTCAGGAATATCTGACGGCCCGCCATGAGACCGGGGGCAAGCATATCTATCAGGGTCGGACCACGGACGCGTCACTCGCCTGGGAGGTTCGCCTTGCCAGACAGATTCCCAAACAGCGCGATGTCGTGTGGTCGCTTGCGAACAGAGATGTCATTGACGCTCACCTTGCAGGGTCCGGTTTGACGGATGAACAAAAGGCGGCAGCGGCGTTTATTCTCCGCTCGAGGGACAGGGCCGTTATCGTTTCGGGGGTCGCGGGCGCCGGCAAGTCTCACCTGGTGAAAGCCATTAAAGAGGCCGCACCTAACCGCGACTATCTCGCGCTCGCGCCGACAGCGACGGCAGCCATCGACCTTGGCGGCTCCGCGGGTGTGCAGTCGGACACACTGGCGGGTTTTTTGCAAACGGGGGGCGAGAAGGTCGGGCGAAACTCCGTGCTATTTATCGATGAAGCGTCCATGTCGAACACACGTCAGGCGGTGAGGCTTCTCGATATCGCGGAGAAGCGAAAAGCGCGGATCGTGTTTCTTGGGGACGTCAAACAGCTGGACGCTGTCGAGCAGGGAAAACCTTTTGATCTTCTGATACGCATGGGCATGCGTCAGACCTTTATCGAGAAATCCTTTCGCCAGAAGAACGCCCGGATGCAAATGCTTGTGAAGGCTGCTCGGGATGGAAAATATGCGCAAGTTTTTGCCACGCTCGGTGACCGGGTGGAAGAATATCAGTCAGATGAGTTGGCAGGCACCATAGCCCGGCGCTGGATAGATGATCCGGGCAGATCCAGTATCCAGATTGCCGCTCTCGAGAACAGCACCAGGATTGAAGCCAATGCGATCATCCGCGAATATCTTCAACAAGAAGGTTCAATCGGGCGGCAGGATCACAGGTTCACAATACTTTCATCCAAAGGCCTGACGACAGCTCAACTGTCACTCGCCGACTATTACAAGGAGGGAGGGGGTATGAATGAATAGTGATCGGTCAAACGCCCCGGATTTGGTATTGAATTTGGGGAGGCGGATAGGTCTCAGGCTGAATGTCATCTTAGGGCATTGTGACCCTGCACGGGAGCTTAGCCTTCGCCTGTTTCCGAACAGCCCGCGTAAGGCCCGATATATGTCGGTGACCTTGTATAGGAGCTTGCTTTGGCCGTTCACACCCCCTATGGGGCTCCGCCTCCCAACAAATGGAGTATAGTCATGTCTTATATCGGTGTCGATCTACATACCAATTCTTTTACGAGCTGTCGTCTTGAGGATGATGGAGCGGAAGTTTTTGAGACCTTTAATCTGAGTGCCAGCGATCTGAGCCGCTTTTGTTTCAGTCTTGATGCGAATGATGAGATTGCTGTGGAGGCGACGGGAAACACGGCCTGGTTTTGCGATGAAGTTCGCTGCTGTGTCGGACGGATTGTGGTGGTCAATCCCCGTCAGTTTCAGGTGATCCGCAAATCGGTGAAGAAGACCGATAAGAACGATGCGCGCGCTCTGGCTTTTTTCCTCTCAAAGGATATGCTGCCGGAAACCCGCCTGAAGACAACAGCGGAATCAGAACTGAGTTCTCTGGTCTCAACCCGCGATGTGTTGGTCAAGCAGCGCACCATGCTGCTGAACAAGATCCATGCCCTGTTTGTAAAACGCGGTATGAAGTTGAAGAAAGAAGGACTGAGCAGCAGGAAACGTCTGCGCGACCTGGATCTTAGCCCCTTCACGCCTCTTGAAAAAGTGGAACTGGGCGTCCTGCGCGACCAAGCCCTCAGTCTCACTGCAAGCCTGAAGTCTCTTGATAAGGCCATTGAAGAGGCTGGATCCGATCTCCCCGGATACGAAGGGATCAGTTCCATCAAGGGGGGCGGGCCGCGGTCTGCTGCTGTCCTCTTGTCAGGTATCGGTAATATCAATGACTTTGAAACGGCTGATAAGCTGGCCGCTTATATGGGTATCGTTCCAAAGGTGAGCCAGTCCAATGAAACGGACAATCGGGGGCGGATCACCAAACGCGGCAACAAGCTGATGCGCACCACGCTGGTGCAATGCACGCTTATTGCTATCCGCTACAATGGCTATCTCAACAGCTTTTACCGGAGGATTAAAGAACGGCGCGGGTCGGGAAAGGCTATTATCGCAACCGCACGCAAGCTGTTGTCAATCATTTATGACACACTGAAAAACGGCTGGGTCTTCGAGGATTTTACCCACTTTAAAATCAAACAAAATCAATGTCATGCTGGACATTCATCATAGGAGGAAATCATGCGTATCTTGTTTGTGATGTTTCCGGTGTTTTTGTTGGGCGGTACTGTTTTAGCTCAAGAGTTGGAACCAGAAGATAACTCGGTATTTTACCGCATCATAGATACTGGGCCGGGGCCTGCTACCTTGTTAGTCATTTCCGATGATCAAGATAGAGATGACGACGTTGAAACGGAAATAGATATGCTAGGAGTGTGCAGGTCGTAAATAATGGTCTCTGCGATTCCTTGATGGCCTGCTGATTGAATTCCGAGAAATATCTGAGTTCAAGGCACAGAAGATGGTTAGGGGGCATTCCGATGTATTTGTAGGAAACTCCTTTGTTCCACGTTATAGTAGCGAAGCTAGTTTGCATCTATTTATATGCAGTAAATACCATAATTTTTCAGTTTTGATTTATTATCGCTAAAATGATTTTAATGCATTAAATATAACGCATAAACGAATAAAAACCCACTTTGTGGTTGATATATGATGCATTAAATAGATTTTAATATTGCTTATAGTGAAGCTCTTGAAAATGCTCTCAGCAAATTTATCGGGATGAGAAATATACTTTAAGCTCAGGTTGACCAATTATGAAAAGGCCTGAAACTGAAACGACGATATATCATTTTTCAAGCGGGACAAATGGACTTAGAAGCTTTGTAGCCTTTGACAGAGATAACCAAAAAGTAGTTGTGGTACTAGCAAGTGGTAGTGGGCGGTTTAGTGACCTTGGGTTTAAGCTTCTTGAGGCCCTACATACCCATTAGGCGATCCGTATCTTGTCGAACCACCATCTTTCTGGGAACGATGCCTGGAATAGTTAGCGAGCTGAAGGTGAAGCCATTGGGGTCACCCTGTCGGTTGAGTATTTTTCTTCCTACTCAATTTCGATTTTCCTTTATGGATATAGAGGTCTCCCGATCAGTCTAGCGACAAACTAGTCTCCGTTCTGTGTCGTAAATCACGGTTATCAGTATTATTGTCTGTCGGGTGCGTTTAGGTGAGCTACTGGTCTTCGTCCAATCGGCGACCTCTTGCCTGTTGGTTACGGTCTTTAGATGGGTACCGATTGCCCGTTGTGTGATCTGCCTGGAAGAATGCGCTTGACTAGTTATGCCCTGTTAAACTTTTGCCCGCTTTAACCGCTCTTCCCATGCTTGTAATTCATCAAAAAAATAGTTCGAGGTTTCTCTCGTCGGAGGCACCAACATCTTGGTAGAACACAGAAAAAGACAGCCTTCGGGTTGTCTTTTTTGTTTGTGTTTCAGGTTTTTATGGGTTCACGGCTACGGCGCTGGCGTCAGGGCGGCGGGGGTCTGCCGCGCCGAAAAACAAGCCATCTTCTGTCATTACTGTTTGTGTGCTGCCCATGGTGGCACCAAAGGTAACATTGTGGCCACGGGCTTCGAGGGCTCGAATAGTGTCGGCTGACAGCCCTTTTTCGACTTCCAATATGTCGCGTGGGAAGCGAGAGAATATGCGTGGCTGCACCGTGGCTTCAGCAATGTTCATCTTGTGATCAATGATATTTACCAGTAACTGGGCTACAGAAGTGATAATGCGGGCACCACCGGGGGAGCCTGTCGCAATCCATGGTTTGTCGCCGTCGAAAACCAATATCGGCGTTATGGTCGAAATCACCCGCTTGCCCGGCGCAAGGCGATTTGGATGTGTTAGGTGCCGCTCAGGGTTTTCGGGGTCAATCGAGACTGTGAAATTGGACATGCTGTCATTCAGCAAAAAACCAGCGCCCTCAACCATGGTGTGCGTGCCAAACGAGCTGCTGATGGTGTAAGTAACAGAAACGGCGTTACCATCCGCATCCATAACGGAATAATGTGTTGTGTCGCGGCTTCTTTCTCTTTCCGGCAACGGGCCAGCCGGCACTTCTGATCGTGTAAGTGAATGACCCATATCAATTTTTGCGGCTCGCGCGGCGATATAGTCTGGGTCAAGCAGGCTATCGACGGCAACTCTATGATGCGGATAACCGCCAATAAAGGCGCGACGGTCTGCTGACACAAGTTTAGTTGCTTCGGCAATGACATGGAGGCCATCTGCGCTGCTTGTCCCAAATTCCGCCATAGGCTGAGTTTCTATTATTTGCATCATCTGGTTGAGAATGACGCCGGAAGAGGTGGGGGGCATGTAGGCAATGCGGGTGCCGCGGTAGCTGCCCCAAATGGGTGCGCTTTCTCTTGCTCGGTAACCGTCGAGGTCTTCAGCGGAAATCCAGCCGCCTTTGCGTTCCATGTCTTCAACGATTTTGTCGGCAACCTTGCCGCGATAGAAGGCGTCTGCACCACCATTTGCAATGGCTTCCAACGACCATGCGAGGTCTTCCTGCCGCAGTGTCTCACCCGCCTCATAAGCAGTGCCGTCCGGCTTGTAAAAAACTTGTGCGGTTGCTCTGTCTTTAGAAAGCTTTGGCTGCTTGCCTTTGAGAACAGTAGCCAGGTCTTGCGTTACAATAATGCCATCTCTTGCCAGCTGCACTGCTGGCATGACAACGTCTCTCCAAGGCAGCTTGCCAAACCGTTCGTGGGCGTGAAATAGGCCCGCAACGGTGCCGGGTATGGCGGCACCCAGATGACTGTATCGCTTGTTGGGGTCAAGTCGCCCATTTTCTCCCCGCAACTTGGCTGCATCGCTCGCAGCGGGTGCCTGGCCGTAAAATTCAATCGCCCGTGTCTCATTTGATGCGCTGTCGTGCACCAACATGAAGCCTCCGCCGCCAATGTTGCCCGCGCGTGGCAGCGTAACAGCAAGGGCAAACCCCACCGCAACGGATGCATCAACAGCGTTGCCGCCTTTGCGCAGGATGTCTGCACCCACCAGAGAGGCGACAGTATTTTGGCTGGCCACCATGCCGCCCGTGCCAACCACGGGGCGGTTAATGGTGTCATAGCGGATAATATAGTTGCTGGGCGATGTAGACTGCTGGCTGTGTACCGACATGCCAGTGAACATGAGCGGCGAGAAAAATGCCAAACCGGCTGCAATTCCAGTGACAATGCGTTTATGGAATGACATGAATTACCCCTGTTTGTTCATCTTGTCGCTGGCGGTGGATCTACTGGCGGAAGGTGGTTAGTTCGCGCCAAAAGAATTGACGCGCCCCAGCCTAACCAATTAGGTCCAACACAGCATCGATGGTTTGTTGTTTGCGAAACTCTATAAATTGTGGTCCGCCGTTCGATCTGTCTGCCCAGTCAATGCCGTAAATCGCGGGGACGGGCAGCGCATTGAAGAAATAGGGGATCGCGAAATAGTATGCACCCGTATCATGCGCAACGACCCAGTCATGGGCTGCGATGCCGGGCAGTTCAATGTCGCGCGCGATCAAGTCACCAGAGAAACAGCAAGGGCCAGCCAAATCATATGTTTCAAAATTACCGTCTTTTGCATGACCTTGTTGGTCATAAACTGAAAAACGCAGGGCCCAATCGTTTGGGCTGAACACTGTGCGGGCAGCGATTTGTGCCCCGGCATGGCCGATGGCAATGTTCTTGCCGCCCATCTGTTTTACATATTCTACCCGAGAGGCCAGAAGGCCGTTCTTCGCCAGAATGGAACGGCCAAATTCTGTAAATACCTGATAACTGCCGTCAAACAACTCAGGCAGATGTGGTCGCAGAAAGTCCGCATATTCTTTGAAGGTAGGGGAAATTTCATCGCTCATGAAATTCACTGGCAAGCCGCCACCAATATCAATCGCAGTAACCTTCTGCTCGGGTAGGCCCGCGTTGATTTCAGCAGCCAAATCAATAACGTCCCGGATCGACGCTGCCATCAATTCAAACGAACACCCTTGTGCCCCAACATGAACATGAAGGCGGTTAAGCCACGGAACTTTGCGATATAGCTCGATAAGACGGCTGCGATTGCCTGCATCACGCATACCCACGCCAAATTTAGAAGTGGGCGTCGCGGTGCTGGTTGAAGCGATGGCGCCGCCACCCCTTTGGGGGTTTAACCTAAACCCTGCTGGGCCTTTTGGTGGGCTGTCTTTGGCGAGGTCTTCTACAAGCGCAAACTCGTCAAAGTTATCCAGATGCAAGCCGACACCAAGGTCAATAATGCGTTTGAGCGTGGACGCTGTTTTCGCAGGTTCATCAAACGAAATCTCATCCGCTGTAAAACCCGCACGGACGGCCTGTTCCAGTTCTGAGGCGCTGGCTACTTCGCAGCCCATGCCGCATTCACGAACCAGTTTAAGCGTTGCCAGCATAGTATTTGATTTTGCGGCGAACAAATGGGTGAAGTTATCAGGAAAGGCATTCTTCAAGGATGCGATGGTTGAGCGAACACCATCAATGTCAAGGAAGCCAATAAGATCACACGACGGGTCGATAACCTGTTGCGAAAGAGCAGATGACAAAAGTTTGGAAACTTGCCTTCTGGTGGACGGGCTGACCGCTACATCATATGGCTTTCGCCCGTTCGGTTCTGTGGTTTCCTGTTTCGGCTGTGCCATCAATACCCCCATTTTATTTATGGCCTTCATCCAATCAGCCACATGCCAAGACCTGCAAAATTACTTGCCAAGGTGGCTCTCTGAGGCGTTCAGGATGATCCAGCCCTTGTCCTGCGTCAAATTCGCTTCCTTTTATAGGGTATAGCTTCTATTTATATGATGGCATCATGAACAATGACAGTCTGCAAGCTTAACGAGGTTAAGCAGGCAAACGCGGGGGAGTATATGCGGCTAAGACACATCGAAGTGTTCAACGCGCTTTATATCAGTAAGTCGGTCAGTAGTGCGGCGCGTTTCCTGAACGTATCCCAGCCTTCGGTTAGCAAGGTGCTGCGACACGCTGAAGACCAACTGGGGTATAGGTTGTTTGACCGAACTGTTAAGGGACTGGTACCTACAAGCGAAGGACGTAAGTTGTACGAGTCGGTGTCGGAGCTTTACCGACATCTTGGAAACATCCAGCGTTTGTCTGAAAGCTTAAAAGACCTGAGCGAAGGGTCTGTGCGGGTGGCGGTTACGCCGACGCTGGGTGTAGGGCTGTTGCCTGATGCTGTTGCCTCATTCGCGGAGCGGCATGATCATGTCACGTTTGAGATAGCTACACTTCACCACGGCGAGATAGTTGACGCGCTGGTCAACCGGCAAGTCGATATCGGAATCGCTTTTGATTCGTCTTCACGGGAAGACATAAAGGAAGAGCGGATCGGCGGTGGTGAATTTGTGTGTATCGCGCCATCAGACCAACCTTTGCCCGACGGGCGTGTTGATATGGCGAGCCTCTCTGAGCATCGCTTTATCAGTTTGAATGCGCGAAGCCCTTTGGGACGTTTGTTGATGGATCAGCAAAAACTGCGCGACCTGGACTATAATGTCATCGCGGAAGTGGAGACATATCATATTGCCAAGTCGTTGGTCAGTCGCGGTATGGGGATCGCCATCGTGGACGAAATCACCGCCTTTTCTGAAGACAGTGAGCATGTGAAGATAGCTCGGTTAAAGCACCCGGTGAAATATGATGTGCATGCCCTGACGCTAGCGGGCGACCCGGTGCCTTTGGTTTGCCAGGAGTTTATCCGACATTTCGGGCGTGTAATGAGCCTTTCTCAAGAGCGAAGCTGACCGTAGCAAAGCATGGCTTAGAGCTGGCTGAAATATATGAGCCATAACTATTGGCTATGTGGCTTGGTCAAGATGGAATTGGCGGCCAGACCTGCCAGCCTGTAGCATAATCATTGAAGAGCCGGTTCATAGGGGGAATTGATGACCAAGTCGGTTATGCAGGCAATCACCAAAATAGTCGCCGTGTCTTTTACAATGGTTTTGTTATCCTGTTCGCAGGCGAACCAGAGAGATATGAAGCAGTTTGATACTGTTATCATCAACGGAACAGTGTTTGTCGGCGGAGCAAAGGGCGAAAGTGCCGCCGCTGGTGTTGGTATCAATGATGGCAGAGTGACTTTTGTTGGGGACTTGAACAGTATTGATTACGAGGCGCAAGAAACCCTTGATGCGTCCGGGATGATTGTGGCACCGGGTTTCATTGATCCGCACACCCACGCGATGTTGGATTTACGCTTCAAAAAAAGCAGTTTGAACGTCAATTACCTTACCCAAGGGGTGACAACAGTTTTCGTGGGTAACGACGGTGGCGGCCCTGTGAACACTGCGGCAACCATGGTTGGCATACAGGCCAATTCCCCAGGAACCAATGTGGCTTTGTTTGTTGGTCACGGTCAAATTCGTCAAGCCGTTATCGGCAACGAGGCACGCGCCGCAACGGATGAAGAGCTGGCACAAATGCGTACACTGGTGCGTGATGCCATGGAAGCGGGTGCCGTTGGTCTCTCCGCCGGGCTTTACTATGCACCGGGAAGTTTTGCTGAAACGTCAGAACTGATTGAGCTTAATAAAGAGGTCGGCCTTAAGGGCGGCGTCTACGATAGCCACCTGAGGGACGAAAGCGCCTATAATATTGGCCTAGTTTCTGCTGTCGAGGAAGCCATTGAAATTGGCCGTAAAAGCGGTACCAAAGTGCATTTGGCCCATATTAAAGCGCTTGGCACTGTTGTTTGGGGCAAGAGCAAAGAGATTATCGAGATTGTCGAAGCCGCGCAGGCGGAAGGCATTCAGGTTACTGCTGATCAGTACCCATGGCAGGCCTCCGGCACACGGGTTTCTGCTGCCTTAGTGCCAAAATGGGCGATGGACGGCGGCACAGATGCCATGATTGCCCGGTTGCAAGACCCGACACTTAAAGAGCGACTTGATAAAGACATGGAAGAAGGTTTGGTGATTAGGGGAGGGCCGGACGCCTTGCTGATTTCCAACGCACCTGTCGAGTCCATCGTTGGCAAGACGCTTAAGGAAATCGCTGAAGAGCGTGGGCTTGGCTACATTGAAACGGCAAAACAGCTGGTTATCGAAACGAGAGCCCGTGCAAGCGTTGCATCGTTCAACATGAACGAAGACGACATTCGCGCCTTCATGGTGCAGCCTTGGGTGATGACAAGTTCTGACGGTTCAGTTGGTCACCCGCGCAAGTATGCGAGCTTCCCGCGTAAGTATGCAAAGTATGTAAAGGGCACAGAAAACTATCCTTCTGTAATGGACACAGGCACCTTCATTTATCGCAGCAGTGGCCTTGCTGCTGATACATTTGGCCTTTGTAACCGAGGGTACCTGCGCGACGGATATATTGCAGACGTGGTGGTTTTTGATCCTGAAGTTTTTGAGGACTCGGCGGACTTTTTCTACGCCCGGGTGTTAAGTAAGGGGGTAACACACCTGTTGGTGAACGGTGTCACAACAATTAAAAACGGTGACCTAACAGGGCAGCGTGGCGGCACTGTATTGAAACGCGCGCAGTGTAACTGAATACTGACCTGAAAGGATGGCATGCCGATTATGTTAATGTCACCAACGACATATCTTGTTTGGGATATTACCTAAGGCTTCCGTGTTTGGTAGCAAAACAGCGTTGATGTGGTGAGAGCAATTGTTAGGCGTAGTATGATCGTGTGAAGCAGCTTTCATCACAAGGCTTGTGTAAATTGGAACTATCTGTATTGATCCCCGAAATTGACCAGTATTTTATCGTCAAGAGAGAATAAAATCATGAAGCAAACCAATCTCGACATTCAAAATCGTCGGAACGCGGCCACTCCAAGTGGCCTTGCGTCAGTTGCTCCTTTTAGCGTCGACCGTGCTCTGAATGCGGAGCTGTGGGACGTGGAAGGCAATCGCTATCTGGATTTTGCTGCCGGAATTGCCGTCTGTAATACCGGGCATTGCCATCCGCGCGTTGTGGAGGCAGCCAAAGAGCAGATGGACAAGGTAATGCACACTTGTGCGATGGTGGTGATGTATGACGAGTATGTCACGCTGGCGGAGAAAGTTAACAGCCTTGTACCGATTAAAGATGCGCGTTCTGTCTTCTTCAATTCAGGTGCTGAAGCGGTTGAAAATGCGGTCAGGATAGCACGCACAGCCACAGGCAGGCCTGGCATCATCACTCTACGAGGTGGCTATCATGGGCGAACAGCACTGACCAGCACCATGAATGGCAAGCTTGCGCCGTACCGGGCCGGTCATGTGGGTGGTCATGCGCCAAACATTTATCATGCGCTGGCCCCGATGGCGCCTCATACGTCCGAGGAAGAGGCGCTAAAGTCCGTTGACCATCTGTTCAAGGTGGAAATTGAAGCCAACCAGGTTGCTGCGATTGTTGTTGAACCAGTGTTGGGTGAGGGTGGTTTCTATCCATTGTCGCCATCCTACATGCAGGCGCTGCGGTCGCTATGTGATACGCATGGTATTCTGTTGGTTTCTGATGAGGTGCAAACAGGTTTTGCCCGTACAGGCAAGCTGTTCGCTACAGAGTATTCCGGTATAGAACCAGACCTTATGACAATTGCCAAAGCGATGGGCGGCGGTATGCCGATTTCCGGCGTAGTTGGTAAAGCCGAGGTCATGAACGCCGTTGGTGCAGGTGGTATGGGCGGAACCTACAGCGGTAACCCGGTTTCATGCGCCGCTGCACTTGCCGCAATTGATGTCATTCTTGAAGAAAAGCTCTCTGACCGGGCACTGACCATTGGCTCAGCCTTTGAAGACTGCTTCTTGGGCTTGAAGGAAAGTGATACTTCGCTTCCGATCGGCGCTGTGCGGGCAAACGGTGCTATGTGCGCCATTGAATTTATCAAAACCGAGGGCGGCAAAGCGGAACCCTATACCGAGATTGTGCCGCAAGTTCTTTCCAAAGCGAGAGAGTTGGGGCTGATTGTTCTGGCGTGCGGTTATTACGGTAACTGTGTCCGTGTTCTGCCACCCCTCACTGTTCCGGACGACCATTTGCAAGAGGGTTTGGACAAGCTAAAGCAAGCCATTATTGAGGCTGCTGCCGCGGTTTAAAGCAGTAAATCATGCCCCGGAGAGAGAAATTTCTTCGGGGTTTATTTTAGGCTGAACTTCTTTTCTATTCCGGGCACCGTATTGGTGTAGTCAGCGTCTGGCGTGGTGTGTGACGCTTCTTCATCTGTTTCCTCTGTTGCCAGCGGTTCGCCGACGACTTCCAGATCATTTCGCGTCCACCAATACCAGAAACCATGGGTTCTGAGCCATTTTTCGGCGCGATCAAGGTCGTTCCATTCGCGGCCAAAGCCACGGGCACTGTTAACCCTGGCTAGTTGGCCGTCAACGTAGACCAAAATACCCCAGGCAAACGGATGCTTTTTCTGATCGCCATAGCCGCCGCCTTTTTGCTGGCGATGCACCCGGTAAACCACTGGAAACTCACCTAGTCTTCCAGTTTCACGCAATAGCGGCAGGTCCGCCTGCGTGATAGTTGTGGTGACACCGAGAGCTACATCTTGATCCATGGTGTTGACAAATCCTCGAATCTATATCTTAATTCGCCACAGTTTGAACTGTAGTCGATACTCGTATCTATCAATAAAATGGAGCTGCATGCAATGGCACGCACTACTCAGTCGACCTCTAAAGCGCAATCCCCGAAAACAGCGCCTAAATCGAAGCAAAAAACCAAGGCTGCTGCGACGGCTAAGTCCGCCGCCGTGGCATCAAAAGTAGCCATCAAAAAAACGGTGAAGTCAAAGCCAGCTAAGGCTGCGTCCGTAAAAGCAAAAGCTGCGGCGACAACACCAAAAACAACTAAAGCCAAAACTGTAGCGAAGCCGCGTGCCGTTTCCGCCGTGCCTAAAGGGTACCATACAGTAACGCCGTCTCTTATCGTGCGTGGTGCGGCATCCGCGATTGAGTTTTATCAGGCTGCGTTTGGCGCGACTGAGTTGAAACGCACTTACGCGGCTGACGGTGTGACCATCGCGAATGCTGCGATCAAGATCGGTAATTCGGTTGTGCAAATTAGCGATGAGATGCCCGCGCTCGGCATTCTGTCCCCGGCAAGCATCGGTGTTGCGACCAGTGTTCTGCAGCTGTATCTGGACGATGTAGATGCTGTGTGGGGACGTGCGACAGAAGCGGCTTCTATGGTTCTGCTTCCACTGGAAGACGCATACTGGGGCGAGCGCACAGGAAAGCTTGTCGACCCTTACGGTCAGGTTTGGGTTCTTTCAAAGAAAGTCGAAAACCTGACTGAAAAAGAAATTCAGGCACGGTATGAAGCTTTGCTTGCGCCATTGAGCGGAAGCGAAGTGTTGGAAACACCAGTCGGCGAGGCTGTCGAAGCGGTTGCCGAAGTGCAATCAGAAGAAAATGTGCCGCTGGTTGACATCACTGACGCAATTGCACGCGAAGCTGCAAAGGCAGCTGAAGCCGCCCAGACCAGCCACTAAAAGACTTGCGAGGGTAGTTTGTCCGTTGCTACAGACAGATAGCTGCCCTCGCTCCCCATGCACGAAAAGCATATCCCCCGATAAAAATGGAAAGGGTGCTGCCCCACCTTTTCTAGTAATGTAACTGATGTTTATAGAAAGACGACCTGAATGAGACCATTTTCCATCGCTGGGATCCAAATGTATGTTTCTGCCACAGAGGAAAATGTGGCTGCAATGGAGCAACGCGCTCAGTTGGCGCTTACGCGGTTTCCCTGGGTGGATATGTTGGTGTTCAGCGAACTTTCGCCGTACGGTCCGCTGATTAGTAATCATCCAAAGTCACTCGATGATACAATCAAACGATTTCAGGAATTGGCGGCACGGCTTAATGTTTGGATTGTGCCGGGGTCCATGTTTGAGCGCCGGGAAAACGGCGTATTCAATATGGCAGTGGCGATAGACCCGATGGGTAACATTGTGGGCCGCTACGACAAAATGTTTCCCTTTATGCCTTATGAGGTTGGGGTAACTGGCGGTGACCAATTCCTGGTGTTTGACGTGCCGGAAATCGGGCGTTTTGGCCTTTCAATTTGTTACGATATCTGGTTCCCGGAGACGACACGGACCCTAGCCGCAATGGGAGCTGAGGTGTTGATCCATCCCGTGCTTACAGGCACAACAGACCGTGATGTCGAGCTTGCGATTGCACGGGCTACTGCTGCTCAATTCCAGTGCTATGTGGTTGATATTAATGGCATTGGCGCGGGTGGAATTGGCCGGTCATGCATCGTTGGGCCGGGCGGTGATATGCTTTATGAGGCGCGCGGCAACGAGGAAATTATTCCTTTAGAGATCGACCTTGATGTGGTTCGGCGGCAGCGGGCACAGGGCCAAAATGGCCTTGGGCAGGTTCTTAAAAGCTTCCGTGACCGTAATGTTGATTTCGCTGTTTATGATAACGAGCGCTTTGATCATACCTATCATCAGAGTTTAGGTGGCTTGAAAATGCCAACCCGCAATATCCATACGGTTGCAAAGCCTGAAAAGGTGGCTGGAGAAAATTAAAAAAAATGCCTCAATAAATATGCTAGAGCATGTGATGAAGTAGCAGTTTAGAGTACCATCGGGAGCA
This sequence comes from Kordiimonas sp., assembly GCA_965199355.1. Lineage (GTDB taxonomy): Bacteria > Pseudomonadota > Alphaproteobacteria > Sphingomonadales > Kordiimonadaceae > Kordiimonas. The sequence goes on along the minus strand of CBDARB010000001.1, from coordinate 282,630 downwards.
ACGTTAGTTTGGGGAAAGGGCATATGGCCTCTTCGGGGAATAAGAACGACGGACGGAAGCTTGTCAGCCAGTATTATAGTGCATCACACTTCCGCATTGATACATGGAACAAGTTAAAGTCCACTGCGCAGCAGCTTGCTGCGTCTGACAAACCGTCTGAAAAGCTGCGGCTTAAGGCGCGTCAGCTTATCGAATATTTGCAACCCGTTGAAACCTATTGGGCATTTCCTGGCGAGCAAGTTGTTGAAGAGTTGGTGCGTGATGAAAAAGCCGGTGACTTTAGAGTTTTTGCCCGTAAGACCGCCCGTATTGCCACTGCTCTGTTAAGTGGTGAATATCGCCGCAAGCATATCAAGCTTGATGCTCTTACGGATGCTGATATCGTCAATTGTTCATCAGACGACCCGGGGGCTTATGCGGATTTTGAGCGCGCTCGCGCCCGCCCTTATTTTGAAGTCCTAATTGTAGACTCTTATAATGCCGGTAAGCGTGAAACTCAACGCGAAGGTCTCAAAACCATGCGGCGCGATGAGGATCGTTTTACCTACGCCCCCGTTTTTGTTTCCAGCCTTGATGATGCCCTGATTGCGGTTTCGCTAAATCACAATATTCAATCGGTTATCATACGGTTTGGGTTTGACCTGCATTCACACAATGATATGCCGGTATTAACCAAATACATCAAGCGCGCCCGCACCGAGGACATCGAAGAAGCAGACCGTGGTGACTACGGCATTATTCTGGCTGATACGCTGGCCCATATCCGCCCGGAGCTTGATCTGTTTCTGGTCACAGACCAGTCCGTTGAGGAAGTGGCCGGTATGGTAGGGCACACCTGTCGGCGTGTTTTCTATGGCAGTGAAGATTTCTTTGAATTGCACCTGAATATTCTGCGCGGCATTGAAGAGCGTTATAAAACGCCGTTTTTCACTGCGTTGAAGGATTATTCAGCCAAGCCAACAGGCGTGTTTCATGCGCTGCCGATTTCCCGCGGAAAATCCATCATAAAATCCCACTGGATTCAGGATATGGGCGAGTTTTATGGCCTGAATATTTTCCTGGCGGAAACTTCTTCTACGTCTGGCGGGTTGGATTCACTTCTGGAACCCCATGGGCCTATCAAGGAAGCGCAGGACCTGACAGCGCGCGCTTACGGCGCAAAACATACATTCTTCGCCACTAACGGTACGTCAACCTGCAACAAGATTGTTGTGCAATCTCTGGTGAAACAGGGCGATATTGTGCTGATTGACCGTGACTGCCACAAATCACATCATTATGGCATGGTCCTGTCTGGTGCGAATGTCGTCTATCTGGATAGTTACCCTCTCAGCGAATATTCCATGTATGGGGCGGTGCCCCTGCGCTCCATCAAGGAAAAGCTGCTTCTGCTCAAAAAGGAAGGCAAGCTGGACCGGGTTAAAATGTTGCTGCTGACCAACTGCACCTTTGATGGCATCGTTTATAACGTGCAGCGGGTGATGGAAGAGTGTCTGGCGATCAAACCCGATCTGGTTTTCCTTTGGGATGAGGCTTGGTTCGGATTTGCTCGCTTCGGACCGACCTACCGCCAACGTACGGCCATGTATTCAGCGGGCAGCTTAAGGCGGCGTTTCAAATCAGATGCTTACCGTGACGAATATGGCGACCACCAGAAAAGCCTAAACGAGCTGGATGAGGATGATATAGAGGGGCGCCTAAATATGAGGCTCTATCCGAATCCAGATCAGGCGCGGGTTCGCGTTTATGCCACGCAGTCGACTCACAAGACACTGACAGCACTACGTCAGGGATCAATGATCCATATCTATGATCAGGATTATAAATCCAAAGTGGAAGAGCCTTTCCACGAAGCTTTCATGACCCACACATCCACTTCGCCAAACTATCAGATTTTGGCCTCACTTGATGTCGGGCGAAGGCAGGTTGAACTGGAAGGGTTTGAACTGGTTCAAAAGCAAGTCGAAATGGCGATGATGCTGCGTCAGGCCATTAGAACGCACCCCAAACTTTCCAAGTACTTCAGGGTGTTGACGGTTGGTGACATGGTGCCCGAAGAATATCGGCAATCCGGGATCGAGAGCTACTATGAACCTGAGCATGGCTGGCATGATATATGGGATGCTTGGGAGGGTGATGAGTTCTGTCTGGATGCAACCCGTGTGACGCTGTTTGTCGGTGAAACAGGCATGGACGGCGATACCTTCAAGAATAAAGTCTTGATGGATAAGTACGGTATTCAGATTAACAAAACCTCGCGCAACTCTGTTCTGTTTATGACCAATATTGGCACCACACGTAGCTCTGTCGCGTATTTGATTGAGGTGCTGGTGAAGGTTGCCAACGAGATTGAGCTGCAACTTGAGGACATGAGCCCGGCTGAGAAGCGTATCCACGAAAACAATGTGAAGTCTATCGTCGAAGACTTGCCGCCTTTGCCGGACTTTTCCTGTTTTCATGACGCCTTCAGGGAAGACCCGGACGGCAATGTGGCAGAGGGGGATTCGCGAACAGCCTTCTTCCTCTCCTATGACGCAGATAACTGTGAATATGTAAGCATCGAAAGCCCAGAACTTGATGCTGCACTAAAAGATGGACGAGACATTGTTTCATCCTCGTTCGTCATACCCTATCCACCGGGTTTCCCAATTTTGGTGCCTGGTCAAGTTGTGAGTTTGGAAATTGTCGAGTTCCTTAGAAAGCTCGATGTTAAGGAAATACACGGATATCGTCCCGAGCTAGGTTTGCGTATTTTTACGCCTGCGGCGCTCGAGAGAGAAACCCAAAAGCGAAAGAGTGGAGCATACTCATGAGCAAAGCAGTCGCAAAAAAAGCCAAGCCTTCCAAGTCCAGGAAAAAGTCTATGAAGACGTTGGATACCATGTCGGATATTCGCCGTTTTTTTCACCGAAACGAGCAGCCAATTTTCTTCATTAGTGCTACAAATTTCAATCTGCTTGGCATTGATGAGTGGTGCAGAAACTTTAAGTTTATCAGCTACATAGATTGTTTTGATGGACGGCATCCAAATGTGTTTGTGCCTACCGAGACCGAGCATCCGGAATTTGAAAGCATTGAAGATATCAACGCTTACCTTCTTGAGCATAAAGAGGTTGTAGACCTGCTGAAATCAAGCGGCAAGCGCCCGAAGGTGGTGTTCCTTATGTTCGATAAGCGGGTAGAGAAAATCTGTAAGGAACTGGGTGTCGATGTTTGGTTCCCGAAGGCTGCTTTGCGTGAAAAGATTGACCATAAAATCGAGACTGTCCGCATCGGTAATGCTGCCGGTGTGCCAAGTGTGCCAAACATTCTTAGCGAAGTGAAAGGCTGGAAGCACTTGCAAGAAGTTTCAAAATCACTAGGTACAGATTTGGTGTTGCAGTCAGCTTTTGGTGACAGCGGGCACACCACATTCTTCATTAAAAGCGAAAAGGATTTTCGCAAGTATGAGCATAAGATTGTAGGGCAGGGCGAGATCAAAATCATGAAGCGCATCCGCAATCGCGGTGCTGCGGTTGAAGCTTGCGCGACCAAAGAAGGAACCGTGGTCGGGCCAATGATGACAGAGCTTGTAGGTTTTAAACAGTTGACACCTTATCGTGGCGGGTGGTGTGGAAATGAAATTTTCCCGGACGCCTTTGACGAAGCCACCCGGCAAAAAGCTAAAAAATACACCGAGCAGTTCGGCGACCAATTGGTGAAGGAAGGCTATCGCGGTTATTTCGAGCTGGATTATCTGATCGATATTGATGACGGCGAAGTGTATCTGGGCGAGTGTAATCCTCGCGTTACGGGCGCTAGCTCCATGACCAATCATGCGGCGTTTGCACACGCTGATGCACCGCTCTTTCTGTTTCATCTGCTGGAGTTTTCCGGTGCGCCGTTCGAGCTTGATGTTGCGAAGCTAAATGCTCGCTGGTCTGATGCGGACAATATCGACGAATGGTGTCAGATGGTTATCAAGCACACCGACGACAGTGTTGATATCCTGCGCGAAGCGCCCGAGACGGGTATTTGGCGTTTGCTCGATGATGGAACCGTTGAGTTTGACCGGTTCGATTATCACCGCCGTGCGGTTAACAGTGACAGTGAAGCCTTCTTCCTGCGCATTCTGAAGCCGGGTGATTATCGTTACGAAGGCGCGGACCTCGGCATTCTTGTGACCCGTGGTCGTGCGATGGGGGAAGGTTTCCGTCTTCGCAAGCGTTCCAAACAGTTGGTGGATAGTATTAAGGCGAAGTTCAAAGCTGACCCGCTTCCAACGGCTGAAGCATTACCTGTTAATAATGAGCCTGCATTCAAGATTATGTAACTATGATTGAACAGCCGTCCGAGTTGTGCTTGGACGCGCTGCGTACTGAAGAAACCGATGGATTTAATCTTCGAAAAGGTCTGCGAGGCCGAGGCTGGCTCTCAGTGGCAGGAGCATTTTATGCGTCTGTGGCCAGCCTACAAGAAATGGTTCCTGAGCGAGGGCATTGGCGCTCGACAGACCTATCTTGCAGGTGTTCGCGCGCTAAAGGCGCACATGCCGGAGTTGATGCCGACCTACGAAAAGCTCTGTGAGCTGGCTGGTGGAGGCGATTTGGCTGCAAGGTTTCTCAGCTTTTACCGGCCACCGCTCTATCTATCGGGCTGTTCGCAAGCCATCTGGTTCGGAGAAGAACCCATGCTGGTGCGTAACTATGATTATGCACCCGAGCTTTCAGATGGGTTGATCTTGGATAGTTGCTGGAATGGACGGCGGGTTGTTGCCACATCCGATGGTATGTGGGGCGTTGTTGACGGTATGAACGATGCGGGCTTGGCTGTATCCCTAACATTCGGCGGTCGTCGGGTTGTTGGCGAAGGCTTTGGTGTGCCTTTGATACTGCGCTACATTCTGGAGTTTTGCGATACGGTGCAGGAAGCGATTGATGTTTTGAAGCGTGTACCTTGTCATATGGCTTACAATATCACGGCGGTCGACAAGAACGGGAAGTATGCCACTGCCTATTTGTCTCCCGACAGGGAAGTAGTTGTCACCGACACCCGTGTGGCAACCAATCATCAGGAATATGTGGAATGGCACGGGCATGCGCGGGCAACCGCAACAGTGGAACGGGAGCGCTTTTTGTTGCAGCGGCTGACCATGCACGACGAACCGGCGGAAAAGTTCATCAGGGCCTTCCTGAAACCGCCCCTATATTCTACCAATTTCAATAAAGGGTTCGGCACGCTTTACACGGCTGTCTACTGGCCTTGCCAGAAGCGATCCGAAATCAGATGGCCGGGCGAGGTCTGGCCTCACAGTTTTAAAAAACCAAACGTGTCAAAGCGGCAAATCCGCTATCCTGATACGCTTGGTTATTCAATTAACGGGTTCGATGACCCACGATGACAATTGTCACCCTAGTGAGCGAAGGGAAAAGCTAATGGACAAGTCTTATTCATTGTTGAAAGCGGATGCTTTTGTATATGGCGAATGGCAAACGGGCGCAACGGGCAAACGTTTTGCTGTGACCAACCCGGCGACCGATGAAGTAATTGCCGAGGTTGCAGATATGGACCGGGCGGATACAGCGCGGGCGATTGATGCCGCCAATGCTGCGCTGCCTGCATGGCGTGCTAAAACCGCCAAGGAAAGAGCAGACCTTTTGAAGGCGCTGTTTGTGGCGATGAAAGACAACGCTGAAGAGCTTGCACAAATCCTGACGGCAGAATGCGGCAAGCCCCTGACCGAAGCGCGCGGCGAAATCATGTATGGCGCGTCGTTTCTGGAGTGGTTCGCGGAAGAAGGTCGCCGTGCATATGGCGATGTAATCCCCACGCCTGCCGGTAATAAGCGGATTGTCACTACCAAAGAGCCAATTGGTGTTTGTGGTATGATCACGCCCTGGAATTTCCCGAACGCAATGATTACACGGAAGATCGGCCCGGCACTGGCGGCGGGGTGCACGGTTGTTCTGAAACCTGCAGCGGAAACACCGTTGAGCGCAACCGCAATTGCTGAACTGGCACACCGGGTTGGCTTCCCGGCTGGTGTGTTCAACGTTGTGACATCGTCTGATGGGCCAGCCGTCGGCCTGGAACTGTGTGAAAGCGATATCGTAAGGAAGGTTTCCTTCACAGGCTCCACCAATGTGGGCCGTATCCTGATGCGCCAAAGCGCCAACACGATCAAAAAGCTGTCACTTGAACTTGGTGGCAATGCGCCCTTTATCGTGTTTGACGATGCGGACCTTGATGCGGCGGTTGCTGGCGCGATGGCAAGCAAATACCGGAATTCAGGCCAGACATGTGTATGTGCAAACCGTTTCCTTATTCAGGATGGCATTTACGACGCTTTTGCGGAGAAGTTCGCTGCAGCGGTTCAGGGGTTGAAGGTTGGCAACGGCGCCGCAGACGGTGTTTCCCAAGGGCCACTTATCAGCGTTGCAGGGTTTGAGAAAGTGAAAAGCCATGTGGCAGATGCGGTTGATAAGGGTGCCAAACTTATCGCCGGTGGTCAGCCGCATGCGCTTGGCAAAACTTTCTTTGAGCCCACCATTCTTGGCGACGTAACCAATGATATGGTTATCGCCAAAGAAGAGATTTTCGGCCCGGTGGCACCGCTGTTCCGCTTCAAAACCGAGGAAGAAGCAGTGAAAATGGCCAACGACACTGAGTTTGGCTTGGCGAGTTATTTTTACTCGCGCGATATTGGCCGCATTTGGCGCGTTGCTGAAGCTCTGGAGTACGGCATGGTCGGCATTAATGAAGGCATCTTGTCAACGGAAGTTGCACCGTTCGGCGGCGTGAAGTCCTCTGGCTTGGGCCGCGAAGGTGCGCGCGAAGGTTTAGATGATTATCTGGAAACAAAATACCTTTGCATGGGTGGTATTTAATACCGATTTAGCAAATAAAACGGCAGTCCTGCTTTTTGACTAGGCGGGATTGCTAACCTTTTAGGAGAGCAGCCAATGAATTGGAAACCGGGCCTTTTTTGTACAGCATTTATCTTGGCGCTCACCCCGTTAGGGGGCGCTTATGGCGCTCAGACTATTTGCTCCAGTTCTGCTGCAACCCTCAACTCAGACTATCCAACTGGTCGCATTTCAAAATGTATTGTGGAAACTGAAGACAGTTTCATTGTTGAAATACATCCTGAAGACGCACCGCCCATTAACCAAAGTGCTTGGTATTCGTTTCGGATTTCGGGCCACGAAGTGCCGGTCACCGTTACTTTAAAGTATGTTGATGGCCGGCATCGCTATTGGCCAAAAATCAGCTATGACGCCAAAAATTGGCACCGGCTTGACCCTGCTGCGTTCGAACAGGTTGCCGAAGATGAAGTGAAACTCACTTTTGAGCCGACAGCGCAGCCAACTTTGGTTGCTGCTCAGGAAATTCTCACCAACGCAGACTATGAAGCTTTGCTTGATGAGTATGCTTTTATACCGGGTTTTGAAAAGTCGATTATCGGGCATTCGGTAGAAGGTCGCCCCATTTTTAAACTGGAAACACCCGCCGCGAACGCGGTGCCGAACGGCGATGATAAACCCTATGTTTTCCTTGTTGGGCGCCAGCATCCACCTGAACTAACAGGCGCGTTCGCTATGCTCGCTTTTATGGAAGTGGTACTTGGTGATAGCCCGCTTGCGAAAGAGTTTCGAGACACCTTCAATATGATCATTGTGCCCAATCTCAACCCGGATGGGGTTGTTGGGGGGCATTGGCGCCATAATACTCGGGGTCAGGATCTGAACCGCGACTGGGGGCCTTTTAAACATGCGGAAACGCAAGCTATTAAGCGTGAGCTGGATAGGTTCAGCGATGCTGAGCGTGAAACCGGTAGTTCCATGTGGCTGCTTCTGGATTTTCATTCCACATCACGCAACCTTGTTTACACTCAGCGCGATGAAGACGAAACCTTCATGAAGGGCATTACCTATGCCTTGATGACAAATATGGCAGCGCGGCTGGATAACTATGAGTTTACCCGGGAACCAGGCCACAATGCGGAGCTGCCAACGTCTAAAACCTATGCATATGAAAGGTTTGGCATCCCGGCGATGACATATGAGGTGGGGGACGAAACGAACCGCACTGCTTTGGCAGATGCTGCGCGTGTTTTTGCGGAAGAAGTGATGAAAGAACTGCTGGCACGGTACCGTTCGGGCATAAAGGCACCTTTTGATCGACAATAAATATTGAGCACAAACTGTCAAAAAGATTTGAAGCCTGTTTCTTCTGCTGGGAGCAGGCTTTTTCGTGAGGCTTCCCGCGTGTGGCCGACTGAAATTAAACCGCCCAATAATCTAATTATTGATGGAAAAAAGAACGTGCATCGCCTATTCAGGTATAGAGTTACATATGAAACTAAATGAGGGATGCATGTCTGCAATCGTACATCTGGCCATTCCGGCGGGCGATCTGGAAAAGACTGTAAAATTCTACACCGATGTCTTTGGCTGCACTTTGGGCAATCGGGAAGAAGGGCGCTGGGTTGACGTCAACTTTTGGGGCAATGAACTGACCCTGCATCAAAGTGAGGAACAGCTGCCATCTGTCCGTCATGATGTGGATATGGGCGCAGTGTTGGTGCCGCATTTCGGCGTGCATCTGACACAGGAAGATTTTGATGCGGTGAAAGCCCGTATCGCAGAAGCCGGGCTTGAATACATTGACGAGCCCTACCGTCGCTTCAAAGGGGATAAATACGAGCAAGAGACCTTTTTTATTGCTGATCCGAATAATAACATTCTGGAGATCAAGACAATGAAAAACCCAGAGGTCCTATTCCCCTGAGAGCATCGCCGGGCACTTTCAACACTATCAGGCGGTATTTGTATGTACCGCCTTGCCGGCCACATAGGTCGCTCTGATTGTGCGATCATCACCCAGCATCATCAGGGCAAAAAGCACATCATCTATCGAGGCTGATAACTCCATTCGGCTCGCCAGTGTTTCGGTTGCTTTTGGGTCTACCACAATAATGTCGGCCCATTTGCCCGGGTCAATGCTGCCGGTTTCTGCTTCCAGTTTCAGGGCATGTGCATTGCCAAGTGTTGCGGTGTAAAAAGCTTCTCTCGCCGAAAGCTTATACCCTTTCAGCATCGCCACCTTATATGCTTCGGCCATAGTCGCGAGCATGCTGTAACTTGTGCCTGCACCAATATCTGTTGCCAGGCCGAAACGAACAGGTCTACTGCCGCTTTTCATGCTGGCCATGTCAAACAGTCCTGACCCGAGAAAGGTGTTTGACGTGGGGCAATGAATGATTGATGAGCCCGCCTCGCTCAATCGCTCCAGTTCCCGCTGTGACAGATGGATGCCATGCGCGAAGATACTTCGGTCGGTCACGAGCCCAAACCGATCATAGACATCTGTATAATCTTTGGCGTTTGGAAACATGTCCCTCACGGTAGTGATTTCGCCCAGGCTCTCAGACAGGTGGGTTTGCATCAGGCAAGATTTGTTTTCCTGCAACAATTTCCCCGCATTTGTTAATTGAGCCTCTGTCGATGTAATCGCAAAACGAGGTGTGATCGCATACTGTAGCCGCGCCTTGCCATGCCAATCGTTGATAAGCTTTTGGCATTCTTCAGCGCTTGTTTCTGCGTCGTCCGTTAAACCTGCTGGTGCGGACTGATCCATCATGGTTTTGCCGGTAATCATGCCCATGTTTACGCTGAATGCCGCCTCGAACAGGGCTTCCGCACTTGCCGGATGAACCGTCGCGAAGGCGAGGGCACTGGTGGTGCCGTTCCTGAACAGAGAGGCGAGGAACTTCTTAGCCGCCTTGCTGGCATACTCCTTGGAGCAATATTGAAGTTCTTCCGGAAATGTATAGCGCTCCAGCCAATCGAGCAGGCCGTCGGCGGATGCTGCGAGCATGCGATACTGCGGGAAATGCACATGGGTGTCGATGAACCCGGCCATGATTAGATTGTCGCCGTGGTCTTCAACTGAATAGTTCGCGTATGTATCCGGCAATTCTGATGCTGCGCCGCGCCATTCAATGCGGCCATCACAGCTAACTGCGACAGCGCCCTTTTCCATATGGTAAAGCGGGTAGTCAGAAACAGGAGGATTGCTTGCCGGCTCGAAGCTGACAATGGTGCCCTTAAGAACACATGGCTTTTGCCCGTTTCTGATTTCAGTGTTCTGCATGAATTTCCTCTCGCCGCATCAAAAGTTCAGCTGCGATTGAGATCGCAACCGACGCGGGCTCTTTTGACGTGATGCCATCATATCCGATGGGGCATATCATTTGATCGACCAAGCCGGTTGGCAGGCCACTATCTTTTAACCGCGACCGGAATCGGGCCGCCTTGGTTTTGGAGCCGATCACCCCAACATAACCGAAACGGTTTTCCGCGAGCGCGGCTCGCATGATTTCCAGGTCACTTGCATGGCTGTGTGTCAGCGCGAGAACAAAGGCACCATCTGATGCCGCTTTCAGGCTGTCTGCTAAATCATTCACCGCTATGCAGGTGAAGCTTGCCGGCACATTGGATGGAAACGCATCCGGTCTCTCGTCATACCAAGTCACGCGAAAGGGCAGGGTCGCGAGCGTAAGCATTAGCGCTTTGCCTGTATGCCCTGCGCCGTAGAGGCGAAGATCGGTAAGCCCCGGATCAAAGGTTTCATGAAAGGTGTTTTTGCCATCCCAGAACTGCTGTTGTTTTGGCCGCTTCATCGTAATCTCTCTGTCAACGCCATTATCGCTAAAGGTTGCGGTGGTTTTAAAACCGCCAGCTGCTTCGAGTTTGCTGAATTCCCGAACCGTGTCTAGCTGAGTATCCGTGAAGCACTCGAACAGAGCACGAACTGAGCCGCCACAACACTGCCCAAGCTGCGGGCCAAGCGGGAACACATGCTGAGTGCATGGGGCGTTTGTGCTTTCCAGCAGTTGCCTTGCATGCTTGATGGCTTCCCATTCAAGGCGTCCGCCGCCAATAGTGCCGTAAAAGCTGCCGCTTGGTGCGATTATCATGCGGGTGCCAGCATCCCGTGGTGCTGAGCCTTGCACATCAAGAATTGTCACAAGCACAGCGCCGCCTTCTTGCACAATAAAGCTTTCAACATGAGGCCAGGTTCGCACGATACCGCCTATGTCTCTTGAGATTGCTGTACCGCAACAACAGCTTTCAAAATGTTTTCTGGCGTCGCAGGGGTTGGCAAGGTTGGCAGCCCACGAGGCGCATTTTGAGGCACAAGGCTGCAAACCGCATCAAGAATAGAACAGTAAACTGCGTTCGCCAGCATCACAGGCGGCTCGCCAACCGCTTTGGACTTGTGAATGGTGTCCTCCCGATTGCCGTTTGATGGCATTAATTCTACCCGGAAGTCTTCGGGAACATCAAAAGCTGTTGGGATTTTATAAGTGGAAGGTGCATGCGTTCGTAAAATGCCCTTGTCGTCATACACAAGTTCTTCGGTTGTCAGCCAGCCCATACCCTGCACGAACCCGCCTTCGATTTGGCCAATGTCGATGCTGGGGTTAAGTGAACGCCCCACATCGTGCAGGATATCAACCCGGTTGATGGCCATTTCACCCGTCAGCGTATCAATCGTGGTTTCAGCGCACGCAGCACCATACGCGAAATAGAGAAATGGTTGGCCTGTAGCGGTTTCGCGGTCCCATGTGATGTTGGGGGTTGCGTAAAATCCGGTCGCTGACAGAGACACACGCTCCAGCACACATTGCTTTGCCAGTTCACTAAACGGCAGGCATTGATCGCCCACATAAACATTGTTGTTTTTGAACGTGATCTTCGTGACATCGGTTTGATACAGGCGGGCAGCTAGCTCCTGCATGCGTGTTTTGATTGCCTGTGCCGCGCGCTGCGCCGCCTTGCCATTGAGGTCCGAGCCGGAGGAGGCAGCTGTCGGTGACGTATTCGGCACCTTGTCTGTGTTCGTAGAAGTGATGCGAACATAGCTGATGTCCACACCAAACTCTGCAGCAACGACTTGAGCGACTTTTGTGTAGAGACCCTGACCCATCTCTGTGCCACCGTGGTTTAGCTGGATTGAGCCATCGGAATAAACATTAACCAGCGCACCAGCCTGATTAAGGTGCTTGAGGGTAAAGGAAATACCAAACTTAACGGGCGTAAGCGCCAAGCCTTTTTTCAGGATATCATTCTCACCGTTAAACTGGTTTACAGCCTTCCGCCGTGCGCGATAGTCTGAAGTTTCTTCAAGCCTTTCAAGTACTTCACGAGAAATGTTGTCGGTTACTGCCATGCCATAGGGCGTGATGTTTTTATCGCCTCGGTAAAGGTTGGCGTAACGTACATCTAACGGATCTTTACCCAGTTTGAATGCGATGGCGTCCATCATCCGCTCTGCCGCAATCATACCTTGTGGGCCACCAAAACCTCGGAAGGCTGTGTTGGAAACCGTATTGGTTCTCACCCGTTTTGAATGGATGCGAACATCTGGATAGTAATAGGCATTATCTGCGTGAAACATGGCGCGGTCGTTTACGCCGCCAGACAGGTCAGCGGAGTTGCCACAACGGGCTGCAAGTTGCATGGAGACACCCGCGATAACGCCGTCTGCATCAAAGCCTACATCGGTTTCGCACAAGAAATCATGCCGCTTGCCGGTCAGTTTCATATCATCATCACGGTCCAGCCGCATTTTGGCCGGGCGTCCGGTCTTGTATGCAGCAAGTGCCGCAAGCGCTGCCCACTGAGCGGCCTGGGATTCCTTGCCGCCAAAACCACCACCCATTCTGCGGCAAATACATGTGATTAGCGCGTTAGGAACACCGAGCATTTTGGCCACGGTATGCTGAATTTCGGACGGGTGCTGTGTAGAGGCATAGACAGCCATCTCCCCGTCATCGCCGGGCAGTGCCATGGACACCTGACCTTCCAGATAGAAATGTTCCTGACCACCGACACGGAGATTGTCAGTCAACCGATCGAGTGCTTTCCCAATTGCATTTTCCGGGTCACCGCGCAAAAACTGATAGGGTGCCTGAACTGAAGCATCGGCTTTCAGTCCATCCTCCACTGTTACGATGGGAGACTCGGCTACGGTGTCAATTCTGGCGAGCCGAACGGCTTTCCGTGCCTCTAGGCGCGTTTTGGCCACGACAGCAAACAGGACCTGCCCGTGAAAAGTGATGTCTTTATCTGATAAAATTAGATCATCCCCCATCGCGGGACTACAGTCATTTTTGCCTGGAATATCATCTGCGGTAAGAACACAAACAACCCCTGGCGCTGTGCGAACGGCGGACAGGTCAATTTCACTAACCGTACCGACGGCGCAATCAGCAAAACCCGGGGCCAAATGCAGGGTGTCTGCAGGCTCCGCCATGTCATCGATGTAGGTCGCAGAGCCTTGCACATGCAGGTGGGCGCTATCGTGTTTGATCGGTTTGCCAACAGCCTGTGTGTCACCGCCTTGCATGACCGGTTCGTCGGGGGTTGAGTTTAGCTTTAATCCGCGATAAGTCATGCGCTTGCCTCCGCTTCAGGCGTAGAGCGAGCAATGATTCTAGAAGCTGGTAAGGCATCCCCCTCATGGGCCGCGCGGGCCTCCAGAACCGCTTTTTTGAGGAGACCTTGGGCGGAAAGTAGGCGATAATCTGCGCTGGCGCGCATGTCGTTAATCGGTGAGAAGTCTTTTGCGAGCGACTTTGCGGCTTGCTCAAGGGCGGTGTCGTTACCTAGCGATTGGCCCGTAAGGGCTGTTTCTGCGTTAGTCGCCCGTTTGGGTATCTCAGCCATTCCACCAAAAGCAATACGAGCAGACTCAATGGTGCCCGCTTCATCAACTTTGAACTTGAAAGCAGCCATCACCGCAGAGATGTCCTGATCAAATCGCTTGGAAAGTTTATAGGTGCGCAGATGTTCGCCATTCTGTAACTTTGGAATGAAGACTGATTGAATAAACTCACCTGCCTGCCGGTCTTGCTGGCCATATTTAATGAAAAAGTCTTCAATCGGTATGGCTCGGCTTTCGGTACCCTTTGTAAGAGTTAGTTTGCTATCAAGCGCTATCAGCAAGGGTGGCATGTCACCGATTGGCGAGCCATTGGCGATGTTGCCGCCAATCGTTCCTGCTGATCGCACCTGCTTGGAGCCGATTCTGTTTACAAGGGCGTCCACGTCAGGGTCGATTTCCGACAGGGCATCAAGTGTCTGCTCATATGTCGCGCCGGCACCGACGGTTAGATCGTGTTCGTTATTGCCAATATCAGCGAAATCTTTAATCGCACCTACATGGATGATTTTTGGCAAATCGGCCAGATGCTTGGTAACCCAAAGGCCAACATCGGTTGCCCCTGCCACGATTGTGGCATCCGGATGGGTGATATAAAGCTTTGCAAGCTCATCAACAGTTTTGGGCTGAGCAAAAAAGGCATTTTCATCGCCAACAAAAAGGCCACTGTCTTCATCGTTTGGCAGGCTTTGCAAAGCTTTTGCAGCTACGGCGTGTTTGCTCTGGATTTTATTTTCATCGCGGTTTCTGCACGCGTGCAGGCCGGCCTCCACGATAGGCTTATAGCCGGTGCAGCGACACAGGTTGCCGGCCAGTTGGTCGGTGATCGATTTGCGGTCCACAGCGGCTGTGTCATTTTCATAGAGTGAAAACAGGGACATGACGAAACCGGGTGTGCAAAAGCCACACTGCGAGCCATGTTTGTCTACCATTGCTTGCTGGACTGGATGCAGTTGACCATCCACAGCCAGGTCATCGACGGTAACGACATCAAGGCCATTTACCATGCCCAACAGTGTGATACAGCTGTTGATGGGGCGATAGTTCATCTCGCCGTCAATTTCCTGCCCAACCACGACAGTGCAGGCGCCGCAGTCACCTTCGCAGCAACCCTCTTTAGTGCCGGTTGCTCTTTCGCGTAAGCGCAGATAGTCGAGCAGCGTTTCCGTTGGGCTTTCCAAAGAGGCAGAAACGGGTTTGCCGTTGCGGCAGAAGTTTATTGTGTTGGCTTTCATTTCGTTCAGCTGCCTCGGTATGTTGAATAGCTGTAGGGCGAAACCAGAAGCGGCACGTGATAGTGGCTGTCCGCATCGGCAATACCGAAGGCTATCGGGATAACATCGAGAAAGGCAGGCTCCGCTAAGCTGGTGCCTTTGGCCCGGAAATAATCACCTGCATGGAAACGCAGTTCAAACTGGCCTTGGCGCATCTGCTCCGCGTTTAAGATCGGATTGTTCATGCGTCCATCAGCGTTGGTGGTGCCTTCAAGCAGGAAAATAGGGCCATCCGGTGTTTGTTCCCAAAGTTCCAGCTTCATCCCAGCGGCAGGAATGCCGTTCGCTGTGTCCAAAACGTGCGTCGTTACAAAACCCATTTATGTAGCCCAGTTTTCTGTGGTGAAATCGCTATTTTCTGTGTTCAGTCAGATATGTCAGCAGTTTCGCAGAATTCTGTTGTTCTAAAAAGAATAATATTCGAGTAATAACGCCATCAAAAAGGCAACAAATATGCTCGACCATAAACAGAAAGCACTCTTTTACGCGCCGGCCCTGCGATATTTCGTGGCTGTCGCTGAACATCAATCAATCAGGGCTGCATCGCGTGAGTTGAATGTGGCGTCTTCAGCGGTGAATCGGCACCTGCTCATTCTGGAGCGGGAGTTTGGCGTTCGTCTGTTTGACCGCGTTGGGCGGCGCTTGCGCCTATCAGAGGCTGGTGCTGTGTTGTTGAGGCATGCCAAGCGCGCATTTGCTGATTTTGATAATGCGGTGGCTTCGATAGAAGATTTGTCTGGCTTGAAGAGAGGGCATGTCTCCATCGCGACGGTGGAGAGTGTCTCGGACTCTCTGCTTCCTGATATGGTGCGGGCGTTTCAGGATAAATATCCGGGCATTCAAGTCGATGTGCATATCGGCAGCGCAGCATCTGTCAGTGCGTTGCTCGCAGCATCTGAATGTCATTTGGCGATCAACTTCACTTCTGGTGAAGACCGGGCGGGCATTGAACTATGTTCGTTTGAGCTGCCTGTTGGTGCCGTGGTCAGGCGGGAACACCCCTTAGCGACACAAAAGTCGTGTACGATTGATGATTGCCTCGCCTTCCCTCTATCGCTGCCCAAAGACACACTTTCCGTTGGACGCATCGTGCATCAGCTTATTGATGAAGCCGCAAAAGAAGGCCGACGGGCAAAGGGCCCGGTCGTGCAATCAAACTCTCTCAGGTTTGTTCGTAGTTTCCTGGAGGCTGGTGATTTTGTCGCCTTTCAAACTCATCTTGGTTTACATAATCAGCAGCTTCTTGATGAATTCGTTTTCATTCCGCTTGCGGACGCAAAAGCGAAAGTAGACAATCTGGTTCTCATGCGCAGTGCGCCGCAGGAGCTTTCGTTGGCGCCGCTGGAGTTTGCCCATCATGCAGAGGCGTTTCTGAGGGAACACATCCCTGGTTAAGCCAAGTGCTCTCATATTGAGATCATTTGGCTATATAATCAGCTCTTGGTAGATCAATGGGGTCATAGCATACTGCTTTGGTGGAAACTGTGCGTTGCATCTTCGAGCGCCTGCCAAATCCAAGTATTGAAAGTATCTGTTATGGACGCCTTTGCTATTGAATGGCTGAACCTTTTATTTCGCTGGGCTCATTTGATTGTGGGCGTTGGCTGGATTGGAACATCCTTCTATTTTATTGCGCTTGACCTCTCGCTGCGGAAACGTGCCGGGCAGAAGGAAGGCGTGCTGGGCTCTGCATGGCTTGTGCACGGCGGCGGTTTCTATGATGTGCAGAAATATACGGTGGCGCCTGATCATTTGCCGGATGATCTGGTTTGGTACAAATGGGAAGCCTACCTGACATGGGTCACCGGTTTCGCGCTTATTGTGCTGCAATATTATATTCAGGCCACTACTTACCTTATTGATCCCTCAGTGATGGCGCTAACACAGTGGGAGGCAATTGGCATCTCGCTCGTCAGCCTTTTCGGTGGCTGGCTGTTTTATGACACGGTCTGCAAACTGTTCCTTGGGAAAAGTACGGTCTGGCTCGGGGTAACGGTCTTTATCTTTCTTGTGGCTGCGGGGTATGGTTACACGCATGTGTTTTCCGGGCGTGGCGCGCTGATCCATGTTGGCGCGATCATCGGCACCATGATGGCATTTAACGTGTTTCGCGTGATTATCCCAAACCAGAAGAAGATTGTTGCTTCCTTGTTGGCTGGTGAAGCGCCCGACCCAACACTTGGCCAGATTGGCAAGCAAAGGTCTGTGCATAACAACTATCTTACGCTGCCGGTGCTTTTGATGATGGTTTCAAACCATTATCCCTTCATTACCAATCACCCACAAAGTTGGATTGTGGTTGCATTCATTTTGGTGACGGGTGCTTGCCTGCGACATTTCCTGAATAATCATGAAGCAGCACATGGTAAGCCCGCTGAAGAGGTTCCAAATTATAGCTGGGCCCTTTTGGTTGCTGCGATGGGAACTTTCTCCCTGATTATGATAACTGCACCGCAGGAGCGCGATACATCTGGCATTGAACAGGTATCAGACCTGCAAGTGTTGCAACTCTCGCAAAAACACTGCGCTTCCTGCCATGCGACAGTGCCAACCAGTGAGCTGTTTCAGGAAGCGCCCAAGGGCGTAAAGCTGGAAAAGATTGACCAGTTGAAGCGTTATGCAACCCTGATTAAAGCGCAGGCCGTGGACACGGACATTATGCCGCTTGGCAATGAAACGGGCATGACCGACGAAGAAAGGGCCATGCTCGCCGTTTGGCTTAAGTCGCTAGAAGGGGCAGGGCAGTGATGCAATACTTATCAATAGAAGCTGTCAATAATTTGGACAAAAACGCTTTTGTCGATGCGTTCGGCGATGTTGCTGAGCACTCACCCTGGGTGGCGGCTAAAGCATTTGGTTTTGCCCCGTTTAAAAATGTTTCCGGTCTGGTTGATGCCTTCGCGGTGGTCCTGAGAGGCGCGGATGTAGACAGGCAGCTACAGCTGATTTGCGAGCATCCAGACCTTGCCGGTAAGGCGGCTGTGGCTGGCGAACTTGGGCCTGACTCAAAAGCGGAACAGGCACAGGCAGGGATAAATGAACTGAGTGAAGCAGAGTTTGAACGCTTTACCAGCTTCAATACCCGGTACCGTGAACGCTTCGGCTTTCCTTTCATCCTGGCCGTAAAAGGTGCGACCAAAGAGCAGATTCTCGCGTCTTTCGCGGAGCGTATAGACAATGATCCGCCCGTAGAGTTTCGACGCGCCCTTGATGAAATTTGCCGAATAATGATGTTCCGTCTGGAAGGAAGGGTTAACGCATCATGACACCTTACCCGAGAGATATGATTGGATACGCAGGTAAGTCCCCGCACGCGAACTGGCCGGGTGGTGCACGTGTGGCGATGCAGTTTGTTCTGAACTACGAAGAGGGTGGAGAGAATGCCGTAATCCATGGCGACTCCGCATCAGAAACATTTTTGTCAGAAATAATCGGCGCGCGTGCGTTTGAAGGCAAACGCCATATGTCCATGGAGTCTATCTATGAGTATGGTTCTCGTGCCGGGGTTTGGCGTATTCTGGACTTGTTCAAGCAAGCGGATATTCCCATCACTCTGTTCGCCGTAGCGTCAGCGATGGAGAGGAACCCGGCAGTTATAGAGCGTGCCCTTTCTGATGGTCATGAGATCTGTAGCCACGGCCTGCGCTGGATTGATTATGCTGATATCCCGATAGATGTTGAACGCGCCCACATGCAGCAAGCAATTGAGATACACAAGCGTATCACGGGTGAGCGCCCGCTTGGCTGGTATACAGGTAGAACATCTGAAAACACGCGTGTGCTGGTCGCTGAAGAAGGCGGCTTTGTCTATGACGCAGATGATTATTCAGATGACTTGCCGTTTTGGTCAACCCAGATCACTAGCAAGCCGCATCTTGTGGTGCCTTACACGCTTGACGCCAATGATATGCGCTTTGCCAGTGCGCAAGGGTTCAACGCTGGCGACCAGTTTTTCAACTATCTGAAAGATGCGTTTGATACCCTTTATCTGGAAGGCGAACGCAGCCCGAAAATGATGTCTGTCGGCCTGCATTGTCGCCTGATCGGGCGCCCCGGTCGATTTGCGGCACTGCGCCGGTTCGTTGACTATGTACAATCCCATGACAAAGTCTGGTGCACGCGCAGAATAGATATTGCCAACCACTGGATACAACACCACCCCTACGGAGCCGAAACCAATGACTGATACTGATCAAAAAGAATTGCTTGAGGCGCTAGAGGCGAAATATGTGAACCTCGGGTCACCTCGTTTTGGCACCAGTGTTGTGTATGCAACGGATGACTTTTTCGCCGCTAAAGAGCGTTTGATACAGGATCATGCGCCGGTTTGGAAACAGGATGTCTATGATGATCACGGCAAATGGATGGATGGCTGGGAATCCCGCCGTCGCCGCGATGGTGGACGTGATCATGCAATCCTTAAGCTTGGTGGACCCGGTGTCATTAAGGGTGTGGATATCGACACCGCTTATTTCACCGGTAACTACCCTCCGGCGGCGTCCATCGACGCTTGCCTCTCGGATGAAATGCCGGATGATGACGCGGAGTGGACGGAAATTGTAGCGCCCTTGTCACTTGGACCCAGCCAGCAGCACATTGCTTTGTCGAATGTTGATCAGCCTTTCAACTGGATCAGGCTGAACATGTACCCGGACGGCGGCATTGCACGCCTGCGTCTTTACGGTGAACCTTTTTGCAATTGGGAAGAACGTGACCCGAACCAAACATACGAGCTGTCTGCCCTAAAAAATGGTGGCCGGGTGGTTGCGTTCAATAACGCCCACTATGGCAGTAGTTGGGCCATTCTGGCTGAGGGGCGCGGTAAAGACATGGGCGATGGCTGGGAAACCCGCCGCCGAAGGGAGCCGGGCAATGATTGGATCATTGTTGAACTTGGTACCGCAGGCGAGATCGAAGAAATTGAGGTGGATACGGCGCATTTCAAAGGTAATTACCCTGACGGATGCTCCATCGACGCCGCTTTTGTAGAAGCAGGGACCGATGCGTCTGTTGTAACGCAGTCCATGTTCTGGCAGGAGCTAATGCCGCGCAAACCACTGTCAGCGGACAGCATTCATAAGTTTGGTGCCGACGACCTTAATCAGCTGGGCCCGGTTACCCATGTTCGGCTGAATATATACCCGGATGGCGGTGTTTCGCGGCTTCGTCTGTTTGGTAAGCCTGCAAAAAGTGGCGCATAATGTTTAAACTGAAGCCAACACCACTGACCGCAGAAGCTTTTGCGCCCTTTGGGCAGGTGATTGAAGCGGATATGTCCAAGAGTTTCCTGATCAATGAGGGAACAACACGCCGCTATCATGCTCTTGCAGATGTTGACGTGGGAACGAGTGGTGGCAGCCCGATTATTTCCATTTTTGCGGGTCAAAGCCGGGGGTGGCCGCTCAAAATTGAGATGGTGGAAAAACATCCGCTGGGTTCGCAAGCTTTCATGCCGCTGGAAAATAAAAACTGGCTCGTTGTGGTAGCTGATAGCGTTGAGGTGCCGGCGGCAAAGAACTGCCATGCTTTTGTGGCTCGCGGTGATCAGGGTGTTCAGTATGCGGCAGGCGTTTGGCACCACCCGCTGCTGCCGACGGACGGGAACCAGAGTTTTCTGGTGGTGGACCGGCACGCGCCGGCAGAACCGAGTGATGCCAACTTGGTCGAACATTGGTTCGATGGGGAAGCTGCCTCTATCGACCAGATAAACAACTAGACAGATTTGGAGAAACTTTGTGTCGGGTGAAAATGCTGAACAGTATCAATCTGTTGGTGGCCTGAAAGTCGCGACCTGTTTGAAAGTGTTGATTGATCAGGCGGTTGATGGCCTTGATATCGCAGCCCAGAGTTTCTGGGATAAATTTGAGCATCACGCTCGTATTTTATCCGGTGAAAACAAAGCTTTGCTGGCTGAAAGGACACGCCTTCAAGAAGCAATCAATGGCTGGCACACCGACAACTCAGGACCAATCGAGAATCATGCTGCCTATCAGTCCTTCTTAACGGATATTGGCTATATTGCCCCTGAGCCGGAAGATTTTAAAATCAACCCTGCAGGTATTGATCCTGAACTTTCGACGCTTGCAGGGCCACAGCTTGTGGTGCCGATCAACAATGCCCGCTATGCGCTCAATGCCGCCAATGCGCGGTGGGGCAGCCTGTATGATGCTTTGTACGGCACCAATGTTATTCCCGAAGATGGTGAACTTGCGCCGGGTGCCAGCTACAATACAGTTCGGGGCAACGCCGTTATTGCTTATGCCAAAGGCTTTCTGGATACCTATTTTCCATTGGCTACAGGTAGTCATGCGGACTGTGTGGCATACTCCGTCGGCTCGCGCGGATTGCAGTGTTTGTTGAGCGATGGCAGCGCAACCACTCTAACAGACCCATCGCAAGCCGTGGGGTATGATGGTGAGCAGCATGCGCCTTCCGCAGTTCTGCTGGTGCATAATGGCCTTCATATTGAAATCAAAATTGATCGCCCTCATCCGGTTGGAAGCACTGATAAAGCAGGTGTTTGCGATGTGATGGTTGAAGCGGCGCTCTCTACCATCATGGATTGTGAAGACTCGGTGGCGGCGGTGTCACCAGAAGAAAAGACAGAAGTTTACCGCAACTGGCTTGGCCTTATACAAGGTGACCTTACCGCTGAGTTACGGAAGGGCGATAAAACAATTACTCGATCGCTCAACCCGGACAGAAGGTATCGCGGTTTTGATGGTGCGCCGGTCGTGCTGAAGGGGCGCAGCCTGCTTTTGGTGCGAAATGTTGGTCACCTGATGACCACAGACGCTGTTCTACTGGATGGTGAACCCGTGCCGGAAGGTATTCTCGATGGGTTTGTTACTGCATTGATCAGCATACATGATTTGAATGCCAAAGGGCGTTTTAAAAACAGTGTCGGCGGTTCGATTTATATAGTGAAGCCCAAGATGCATGGCCCCGATGAGGTTGCATTCGCGGCAAAACTTTTCGACGCCATTGAAGATAGCTTTGGGCTTGCCCGCAATACACTCAAAATTGGAATCATGGACGAGGAACGCCGGACCAGCGTAAACCTGAAAGCCTGTATTCACGCCGTAAAAGACAGAGTATTTTTTATCAACACGGGCTTTCTTGACCGTACTGGTGACGATATCCACACTACCATGTATGCCGGTGCGGTTATCCCCAAAAATGATATCAAGCATGCCCAGTGGCTTCATAGCTACGAACGGAGGAATGTTTCCATTGGTCTGCAATGTGGTTTCAGCGGTGTTGCGCAAATTGGCAAAGGCATGTGGGCCAAACCGGATGAGATGGCTGACATGATGGCTGAGAAAGTCGGCCACCCGAAGGCAGGTGCGGTTACGGCTTGGGTGCCAAGCCCTACAGCTGCGACCTTGCACGCCCTTCATTATCATCAGGTTGATGTTTTCAAAGTTCAGCAAGAGCTTGCAAATGGGCCAATTGATGGTTTGGATACACTGCTGGCCATGCCGCTACAGGCTGCTACACCGCCGCCCCGAGAGGATGTTCAGCGGGAACTGGAAGGCAATGCGCAAAGTATTTTAGGCTATGTTGTGCGCTGGATTGATGCGGGTGTCGGGTGCTCCAAGGTGCCTGACATTAACGATGTTGGTCTGATGGAAGACAGGGCAACACTCCGCATTTCCAGCCAACATATCGCAAACTGGCTTAAGCACGGTATATGCACCGAGCAGGATGTGGCCGCAGCCTTTGAGCGAATGGCCCTTGTCGTTGACGAGCAAAACAGCAATGACCCAAGCTATCAGGCAATGTCGGATAACCTACAGACAAATCATGCTTATCAGGCGTCGCTCGCGCTTGCGTTTAAGGGGGCTGACCAGCCATCAGGCTATACCGAGCCTCTGCTGGATCATTACCGCCGCCAGAAGCTAAGGCAAACGCTCGCGTAATTTGTCAACAAAGGCACGCCCGACAGTTATTGTGCCCCCGCTAGAGAGGCGCAGTTCATAGCGGCTACCTTCATAGGCTTCCAGACTATTCACATACTTCATGTTAACAATCGTGGAGCGATGGATGCGCTGAAAGCTGGCGGGCAATATCTGTATCAGTTGCTTCAGGTTTTTTTCGTGAAGAAAATGGTCGCCGCTGGCAAGGATCAGTTCACTATAGCTATCGGTTGCCTTCACGCTCACAATCAGCGCTGTTTCGACAAGCTGTGTGGTGCCGCCTCGCCGCACGCCAAGAAACTCAGCGTTGCCTTGTCCGCCGTTAACGGAAGTTTCTGGCAGGTTTAACCGCGCGATTGCTTTTTCCAGGCGCGCTTCATCGAACGGCTTTGGAACAAAGTCCACCACGCCATATTCGAAGGCGCGAAGCGCCTGATCAGTGTTGGCAGACACAATGATTGTATGAAAAGAGGAGGATGTCAGGTCAGCCAGAAGGGACATGCCGTCTTCCCCGTTCAGGTTCAGGTCAAGAAACAGCAAATCAATCTTATTGGAATGCAAATAGGCATGAGCTTCTTCAATGCTTGGTGATGTTGCCAGTGTTGTTTGCCGTTTACCCAGAATACCGGAAATCATGCGTTTAAGCGCGCGGGCAACCATGACTTCATCTTCAACGATTAGAATTTTCATCTCATGCTCGCTCCATCGGAATATGTATGCGGCTAACCCAGTAGTTTCCTTCCTGGCCGCTTTCCAAAGTGGCGCGCTTGCCCCAGATATGGGCCAATCGGGCGGCAATGTATCCCAGTCCCAGCCCGCCGCTATCACCGCTGTTTTGTTTTTCCGGTGTTTTTAAATGCCCAATCGGCGTGCGAATCTCATAGAAATGCTGATTGTCTCGAGTCTTCTGGCAGATGTGAAACACAATGGTCTTTTCTGCGTAGCGATTATGTGTAATGGCATTTTCAAGCAAGGTGTGCAGCGTGGCTGGTGGGAGTTCTGCTCCCCTATCCTGTAATTCGGTTTCCAACTCAAAGGTTTGGTCGCGGCGAAAGCTCATCACTTCAAGATGGGCTTGGCAAAGTGCAAGCTCTTCTTCGATGCTGACGGTGTTCTTGTCTGACATGGCGTGTAATAGGCGAAATTCTGCCGCCAGGGCCTGGATCATTTTGATGCCGGTTGCTGGGCTTTCCACAATCCATTCTGACAAAGCCATTAGCGTGTTCATAATAAAGTGTGGCTGAAGTTGCTTTTTCAGGAGGTCAAGTTTCAAGCGGTTTGACGTGGCCTCTGCCGATTCAGCTTTACGGCGCGTGGCTTCGTGGTCGATAGCACGCCAGATAAACAGCACGCCAGCAAACGCAGACATGGCATAATAGTAAATGCCGTCCAGAAACCTTTCCATTGGCACCAGAAACGCGAGGCTGAACAGTAAAAGGCCCGCGAGGAGAGTTGCAGCGTTTTTCTGGCGTCGAAATGCGGCCCAAGCTGACTGAGACATGGCGATTGCTATACTGACAAGCAAAACAAAATAGGTCGCGTGATCCTGCCCATAAAATCTTATGGCGATAATTAAGGTGACAGACAGTGCGGTGATTGTTGGCCAGCCTATTTTGCTGATATCATTGAATTTTTCAGCAACCAGCAAGTTTAGGAAAAAGCCTGATAAGGTTGCCATCAGTGTGATCGTCGACATTCTTAAAACATGCCAGGGGTAAGGGTAGCTATATAGGCCGCGAACTAACTCAGCAGCAAACTGCGTAACCGCGCAAAAAAGCAAGAGCGCGAGCCAGAGCGTACTTCTGTCGTCCCGGGTTAGCGCATATCTTGTGGCAAAATAGAGCGCGGCGGCACCAATCGCCCCAATCAGCAAAAGGCTGGGCAAATAATCTGAAATCCGCTTTTCCCGCTCACTACCATAGGCTTCGAACCGGATACCAATGTTGAATTCGTAGCGCTCCTGCCAGGGCAGGCTGCTTGAAAACCGAACTGCCAAAACATTATTGCCTTCATGGAACAGATGCGATGGCACGAAAAACTTTGCGTCTATATTGCCAGCCTTTTCCTCGGAAGGGTTATTAGACGGGTTGCCGTTGCGTCCGACGAATGCACCGTTGAAATATATTTCAGTTGAAACACCGCCTTCAACAAAGATTGCAGCTGGCACCTTGCCTTCAATATATTCCGGCCAGACAAGAAAATTCTGACGTGCCCAGACAATACCTGGCGTTTGACGTAAGGAGCGCAGGTCACGAACTTCCCAATTTGAATCGTTAAAGTCTTGAGCGGCCCAACTGGGATCATCGCCTTCATTCATGCGCATATGTGTGATGTACATACCGCGCATTGTGGTTGTGCCTTGCTTATGAGGAGGCGGGAATTTGGACAGCGCTAGGACATGGGCAACAACGATGCTTACAGCTGCCGCGACGAACACAATCCCAAATCTAAAGAACCATTTCATATCAAGACAATAGCACGAACATTTGCCGTTGAGTGGCGCTTTTTGAGACGTTCAGAGTTTCCCAGAGACGTTGAGCGCAAATTGCTCCGCTATTCAATCCGACTGTGATCAAAAGGCACTATAGCCGCCATTGAGCGGTTGACATGTACAATAAATACAGGGAGGTAACTCGTGAAGCATCAACAGAAAAGATGGCTGATACCGGTTGCAAGCTGCTTGCTGTTTGGGATGCAGGCACAAGGTGTATCGGCGCAGGATAGCGAAGATTTTTCATACACGTATCTGGAAGCGAGTTTTTTACATCGGATAGACGGGCTGGATACTCAGCTTGTCGACGGCGGCGTGCCGTCGGACGTGCAGGCAAATGACGGTAACGGCTTCTTCCTCAGAGGCTCTGTAGAAGTGCAGGAAGGTGTTTTTATCTTCGGTGGCTACGAGAGGGAAGAGTCCGATTATGATATTTCTGCGCCATTCGGCGGAGAAACCGTGAGCGGTGATTTTGACGTAACCTATCAAAATTTCCGCGTTGGTCTTGGGTATATAACCAACATCAATAATAACATGGACCTCTATGTAAAAGCTGGCCTGACATACGGCGAATTCAAGGCTGGTACCGGCACATTAACCGGCACAACGACTGGTACATCTGTCCCGATCGATTTTAGCGATGAATCTCAGTCGGGCGTATCCGGGGTTGTTGAGGCTGGCATCAGGACACGCCTGAGTGACGAGATCGAGTTCGACGGCGCGTTGAACTACAATGGTGCCAGAAAACTGGATCTTGCTGATGCCGATAGCCTGAAACTAACAGGTGAGTTTGGTGCAAGGGCTGCTGTCCGTTTCTTGATCACAGATACGCTTTCACTTGGCGCAGAATATCAAAAAGGCTCGTCAGACAGAATTTTGGCATCGGTTCGTGCCAGATTTTAGTGCTGGAGCGTCATAATTAACTCCACAGCCCCGGCCAAATGGGTTCGCCCGGTCGGGGCATTTTTTTATCCAGCGAAGCCTTTTATCTCAGCGACATAGTCAGATGCTTTTTGCCCGACTTCTTGTGGCGTATCGCCGGGTTGGTACAGGTTAGAACCAAGGCCAAACCCATCTGCGCCTGCTTTTAGAAAGCCTTCGATATTGTCAAGTTTGACACCGCCCACCGCAAACACCGGTCTGTTTTCAGGCAGCACAGCCTTTAGCGTGCTGATCGTTCCTGCACCCTGAGCACCGGCGGGGAACAGTTTCAATGCATCCGCACCCGCATTTAGGGCGGCGAATGCTTCGGTCGCCGTCGCAAAGCCGGGAACGGAGAACAGGCCAACCTCTTTGGTTTTCTTAATCACATCGGTGTCGCTGTTTGGGGAGACGACAAGCTTTCCTCCCGCAGCGTGAACGTCACTCACTTGGTCAGGTGTGAGAACCGTACCAGCGCCAATCAAAACGTCTTCGCCAAATTTTTTTGCTAGGCGTTCGATGGAGTATAGCGGTGAAGGTGAGTTAAGTGGCACCTCAATCACACGCACACCAGCGGTAACCAGTGCGTGGCCAATATTCAAAACTTCATCCGGGGTAACACCACGCAAGATGGCTATGACACAGCCTTTTTCGCTCAATTGACGCGACATTATTGGTAACCTTTGCAAAGTACACTAGTTCACCTAGTCCAGAGACTGATAATTGTCATATAATTGATGTTAAAAGCCAAGTAGATAAAGTGCGATGGGTTCACTGTTAGAATAGGCTGATGATAGACGAAGTTGATTTGCTGGTAATTGGTGGTGGTGTGAACGGCGCGGGCGTCGCGCGGGATGCTGCTGGTCGCGGCCTGAAGGTTATGCTGGTTGAACAGCAAGACCTGGCGTGTGCGACATCATCGGCCAGTTCGAAGTTAATTCACGGTGGGTTGCGCTATCTTGAAAATTACGAATTTGGTTTGGTTCGCGAATCTTTGATGGAGCGGGAGCGACTATGGACGGTTGCGCCGCACCTTGTCACCCCCTTCAGGTTTGTTTTGCCGCACCACAAAGGCTTGCGACCGGCCTTTATACTACGTGCTGGTCTATTCCTCTATGACCATATTGGCGGGCGGAAATTGCTTCCGGCAACAAAGCGCCTCAATCTTCGAAGACACCCTGTGGGAGAGCCGCTTGCCGACGGGTTTCGCCTCGGATTCGAATATTCAGATTGCTGGGTGGATGACGCACGGCTTGTGGTCGCAAATGCGCTCGGCGCAGAGGAACTTGGCGCCGAAATCCTGACGCGACATAGTTTCCTAGGGGCTGAACAGGATGGAAATGGGTGGCGGGTGTCCCTCAAGACAGAGAATGGTTCTGTTGCCAAGGTTCATGTCCGTATGCTGGTGAATGCGGCGGGGCCATGGGTGTCAGAAGCTCTGTCTTCCTGTAATCTGCCTGAGCGCGGCAACAAAACGTCTGTAAGGCTCGTGAAGGGCAGCCATATCATTGTCCCTAAGCTCTTTGAGCATGACCGCGCTTACACCTTCCAGAATGCGGATGGTCGGGTCATGTTCGCGATCCCCTACGAACAGGATTACACGCTGATCGGTACAACCGACGTGCCTTTTGATGGTGACCCATACAGAGTGACTATCGATGGTGCGGAGGTAGAGTATCTGTGCGCCGCGGCGTCAGAATTGTTAGTTTACATTATATATTAGACAGACCCGGGATGAGGTGTGATCCGGTGGGATTTGGTGGGAAATGATAGTGTTTCTGCGGGTTTTGGCGTGATGATCTGGGCGGAGCTCCAAAAGCTTTAAAGATTGGACTCAGGGCCCGAAACCGGCTTTTTTACAATAAACACTGGACTCTCGCCTCTGATGTCTTGAAGCGTCTCGAAAGTGTCTTGAAACCCCTTTAAAACCGTCCCTGAAGCACCTTAACCCCTTGAAATACAATTGTCTCGAAAAACGGAGCCTTTTACCCTCTTTCCCTTCCATGCCCCTTAAAACCCTGATTTCACCGGTCAGTTTGGGGCGCTGGAACTGGCCGGTTTTGCCTTCTGCCTTCAAAAACCGGTCAGAAAGGGGTTGCGGCTTTATGAAACAAGAGGTTAGCTGTTTTTAGGCAGGGCGTTCACAGTAAGTGAACTGACCGGTTTTCGGCGTTTTCTCTGAAACCATATACAATTATAGGTGGTTTATTGCTTCTCTATACTGATCTCCCCATAGATCCCTGCCTTCGGAACGAAGGGGCATTCATAACGATAGGTCTCATAATATTTATGCCCGTTTCTTTTTATACCGTTCCTGTCTTTAAAGGAGCCGCGAAAAGAAAAGGGATTAGTCAGGGACAAGTAATCTTCGTGGGTCTTTGGCATTCCGGCGGCCTTGATCCAATCGGAGGCCCTGATCCATAGCTTGTCATCCGAGTTGAAAACGGGTTTCACAGAAGACCGTGCCAGCATCTTGCGCCTGACCTGGCTGTGGCAGTCTTTAAGGGCGGCTTTCATATGTGCCACATCACCAATCACCAAGAGGCTTAACGCGCTCTCCAGTTTCTGAAGCTTCTCCTCGGCTTCAACGGCTCTTTCACGGGCCGCCTCGACATCCTGAACCCGTTGCCCCCGGGCGTGTCTGGTCTGCTGTATCTCTTCAAGGATCTGTTCCCCCATCAATGCTGTTGCCTCGTTCAGCGTGTTCTCGGCCTTCTGGATCAGTTTCGTCTGGGCATGTCTGGTGCGTTGCGCCTCTTCGTGGATCTGGTCTTCCATTGAGGCGCTTGTCTGCTTCAGTTTATTCTCGACCTCCTGCGCCAGTTGCGCCTGTGCATGCAAGGCCTTCTGCGCCCCTTGAAGAAGTTGTTCCTTATTGATGCTAATCTGGCTCAGTGTTTTCTCCACCCCTGACAGCTTTTCCTGCGTAAGCCTGCTCCCCTTTTCCGACGACTCCGCCAATACCAGAAGATTAAGCGCGATGGTAATAACAGCCAGCAAGGCGATAACCATGCCCGCTACTGTAACAGATATAACTGCTAGCGTCATATAGTCGGACATGGTTTTCGGTGTTGCGGGTGGTTGGCTGCCTTGCCGCAAAACCTCAGTGTTTTCCGTCAGAACATCGGTGTTTTCCGTCAGAACATCGGTGTTTTTTTGGATAAGTTGGCTGTTTCTGCGTAAAAAATAGATTGATATCACGGTCACCGCAATCACGCCGACGCTTGGAATCAATGTCTCCCATTCTTCCAGTAAGTTTCTCCAACCCGCATCATCAAATGGCCATGCTATCATAACTATTAATGAAACCAGCCCCAATGTGGACACAACGAACAAAACCGTCCACCAATAACTTGCTTTCCATTTCATCATGATCTCCTGTTCTTCAGAAAAGACTCACATTAATTTATGTAGCCAGTCACCCTAAACCTTCCGCTTCACATGGCGGATGGGCAGAGCGGCGGTGATCGGCATATCCACCAGGGTTTTCCAGTCTCCGTTCAGGCTTTCCAGATTGAAGAAGCCCGCCTCGCCATTGTCAGGCCGACGCAGGCGCTTGAGATAGACGGCATGATCATGCTCGCTGGCGAGGGTAACGGCACAGTCCAGCCCGATCAGCTTTTCCATATCATGCTGTATCGGATCGTCTCTGTATATATAGACGGTATCGCCATCCCTGTAGACCGGGTCCATGGAGCGCCCGCGCACCGCCAGGGCCACAAGGCCGCCGTGGCGGACAAGCTCGGCATCGGTAAAGCCAGGCGGCGGTATCACTGTTTCACCAGACGTGCCGGCAAACCAGATGCGCCCATCGTTCGGATGATCGGACCCGCCTGCGGCAATATCACCATAATGATCCAGCATGAGGGTGGACCCGGTCACGGCATCAGGGTCAAAATCCCTGTCACAATTATCGGGGCCGGAGGCATCAGCTGACGGCACGGGAGAAGCGCTGCGCGGGGGACCAACGTAAAATTCGAGACCTAGAACCGCGCATAATTTTTTGAGGTTTTCCGCGTTAGGCGGGTGACCTTTCTTTAAACTATAAACGAGCCACTTGTTGCCAACAGCCCGCATGGATACATCAGCGGCATTTGTGCCCTGATTCTTAATTTCTGCATCAATTATCTCGTAAAAATCCATGTTGGAATATTTTCCAATATTTATATTGGTATGAAATCCAACGATGTATATACGCTTATTACCTTGGCCGAGATTTTTGCCCGCAAAAAAGGATGGAAATTATCGACTGTAGGATTGAGGTTTGCGGATAGCGGCTCTTTTTTTAAGCGTATCAAAGAAGGCAAGAACTTCACAATTGAAAAGCGGGATTCGGTTATCAAGAAAATGTCCGACCACTGGCCTGCTGATCTTGCCTGGCCTGAAGACATTCCTCGTCCCGCTCCCACTGTAAAGGAACCCTGTGATGCCTGAGTCGCGCCCACCTGAGTCGCCAGAGAAAGGGTTTCGCCCTGACATGACCCGCCTCACACGGGAGTATGTGGCACTGGGGCTTATGGTTGAGGCTATTGACGGCTGGTTTGCGGCCTCGCCGGAACCTGTCACCCGCGAGACTGCCCGGCGCGCCCTTCAAGAGCAGTTTACCGCCCTGCTCAACCGCGCCGTCCCTCTCTCCGACCTTAAACCCTCCGAGCGCCTCAGCGGCACGTCCCCGGCAGCTGGCACCCGGCATAAACAGGAGCCCGCCAATGACTGAACCGGGAACAACAGCCTTCACGGTGACACTGGAGGTGAAAGCCAGCCTGCTGACCAGCCCGGCTACCATCAGGGCCGGATCAGAGCGGCAGGCGAGGGCTGAGGCCCGGCGGTTGATGCGCACCATCAAGAAGACCGGACGGCTGCCTGACGGCATGACGCTTGATTGGGCCTTTGATCTGCACCGCCTCAAACTGTTCGGCCTTGCGGCGGCGACAGAACCGGAAGACACCTTTGAGCATGAAGGAGCCATCTGATGCCGATCATCCCCAAGAGAAAACGCACCCCCGAAGAATGCGCCGCCTTTGCGACCGAAATGGCACAGGCGGGGAGGACGCCCATGGCTAAATATTATATCTCATTCGGTACGTCACCCGGCCAGCGGCATACCATAGGTGCTGTCACCACAGACCACGATCATCTCTATGAGATTGAGGCGGCGGATAGTGAGGACGCTCGATTCAGGACAGAGGGGCTGTTCGGCAGCCGCTGGGCTGCCCTGCGCACTGCCCGCGAGGCACAGCGGGCCCTTAACCGGTGGGACTGTTTCAAGGGCATCATCAAGCTGGATAGGGAGACCATACCATGTGGGTGATCTATGACAGCGAACTTGGTGAATATGCCGTCGACGAGGGCGGCCTGATGGCGACACGCTCCCGCACGCAGGCCGAAGCCTGGTGTGACATGGTCTCTGACTTTTGGGAAGTGGAGTGGATGGCGCCGGGTGACGTCGCCCGCCGCAACAGGATCCTTGCGGCTGAAGAACAGGAAAGGTCCCTGTCATGACAGGCCTCACAGAGCGCCAGCGTGACAACCTGAAGAAGCTTGCTGATTATCTGGCCGCAGGTGTGCGTGGACTCTGAAGTCTGGACAATTGGACACCCTAGTCTGGACTAAATTTTTGCAACTTCCAGACACCTATAAGGCGATCAAAAGAGGTATCTCAGAAGTGTCCTGTAAACCTCTCAGAGTCGCCTCAGACTTGTAAAAGCCGCTAAAATGATTTGAGTCTAATCTTTGTTGTAAAAATTTCTAAAGTTTGATGCAAAGCTCCAGTAGAGAAACATCGAATCAAGGCCTTTAATGTCATCGGGAAAAACCTTATGTTCGCCTGAAGAACGGCTATAAACATCAAGTTTCTTCTTGGCAACATCACCGCCTATACTGAAAAATGGTTCTGTCATGGGTATCATCCTACTTGTCTGCGTACCTGCTGTACGGGCAACTGTTCGAAGCTAGAGTCCAGTTGTGGCAGCCGTCATGCTACCGAACGATACCAAATATCAAGTCGTTCATCGACGCACTGCCACAGACCATGAAGCCACAGGCCTGTGGCTTCATGGTACCCTCTTAAATAGAGAGCCGGATAAATATAGCAGTGAAAAAACAGACAAGTTGTTCAGTTTGATTTTGATCGAGCTTAGGTTTTCTTATAATTCTGCCTCAGATCGTTAGAAGTTTATTGCTTCCCATCTCTATGAGGAATGAGAAGCCGGACCGTTCAGCAATTACGTTGGCTTTTGCTACAAATTCCGCAGCTTTCATGCCCATATTAGCGCATTCGCGATCTAGTCGATCTTGGTCAAGAAATGCTGGTCCATTAACACCAAGAGAAGCAATTACTCTCAAAAAGGCAGGGTCGCGCCCGCAGAGATCAAATAGTGCATCCTTATCCTCGGAGATAGACACTTCCTTTCCAAAAGTTGACATGAGCGCTCCACACCAGTTTCTATAAATTTGGTTGGTTGTCTGATCAGATTGTTCCCGATAGTGCTGAATTAGGAGTTTTAGAACTTCATCACTCTCTAAAAAGAGATCAAAAACTGATTTCATTAGTTCTTTTTTAGCAGCACATGCCCGTGAAGACAGATTGATAGACTTGAGCCGCTCGCGTTCTTCGTCGAAGTCGTTGTCTGGCAATGTATCTACAACAATTTGTTTTCCATCGATGCTAATGGCATAGAAAATCATGTTGCTCCTGCCCGAGTGGAATACGTCGATAACAGCTTCTCCTTCATATGGCTCGAGATTATCGTGTGGTTGCAACGCAATAATCGGCAGCTCGATACCGTTAATCTCACTCAGAACAACGATTCTGCCCTCATTGTTTATTCGGATTTTTTCCCTAAAGGATCCTATGCAGAGATAGTCTCTTCTATAGAAGTGATCATAGCAGGCTGATCTCATTGTCCGCTGAGTTTCGTTCATATCCTCAATGCTAAAGTCGACCAAGGAGTTAATTCGAGTCATCAGGTTGTTTTCTATTTCAATAGCATCCTGAGTCGACATGCCTAGTTCTAACTCTGGCCAAGGTACAATTTTGCGACTCACCCTCGTTTCATCGAATCGCATGAAGTCATCGGCTGTAAGTTCAAACAAGCCAGAAATCCGCTTTTGAAAAGCTACCACTATGGCATTTGCTGAGTCATGTTTGCGAACACCGTCTTCGGTGAACGATGAGAGCAGTTTTTCTTCGTCAAGAAGGCTCTTTACAAGCTCGAAATCACCAAAGACCCAATGTATCAGGAAGCTCAAGTAGAACTCGGTGTCGAAAAGAAGGTCACATCCGGATTTTTGGATTAGAGTAAACTGTAGATTTCTAACCATGTGGTAACCTGGCAAGTATCCACCATTTCGTGTAGTAAATCCCTGCATCAGCAAGTTTTCTTTTCGTAGTCTCAAGTTAGGGTGATGTCGAGCTCTTGCAAGGACGCCTAACAGCAAATCAGGAATCTGCATCTCCTGCCAGCCCTCTACTTGTTCGGCAAATGAGATCGCCGTGTTGAGGAAGACAGGAAACAAACTTTTGCTATCGCCGGGCCAAGCATCAAACTCTCCAAAAAGGGCAAGGCCTTCAGAAAATGGCCTCATTACATATAAGGCAGTTTCCACTCTGCAAATGTCGTCAAGTATGTCGTACTCGTCTAGGTCGGCAAGGGCATGCCCATTGAGGTGGTCGGTTATATTAAGGAATGCTCGCAAATAGAGATATGAAATGGCGGTGCCAACCGGCGATCGAAAACAGAAATGGTGAATTGATTCATGGACGTATGAACCAAATATGGAAATTGGAAATCGACCGGGCAACATGAGGTTTGCAAAATCTCGATCAAACCTCAGGCCAGAAATGATAACAGCATTACTTATAGGGTCCGTATTACTTAGTTTGTCTCCAAAGGACCGGGAGGTCATCATAACTAGGTAGCTTTCTGATAAGAGACAATATCGTCAGCAGACAGCTTTAGAGCTTCCGAGAGTTGTTTCAAGATTTGCTCTTCAGGTGCAGAGCTTTCGCTGCGAGAGATCTTGAGATTGGTAGTAATTTCAAGACCTGCGGGTGTTCTAACGGTCACACACCATTCAATTAATTCCTCCTTGCGGTTCTTTATCAGCCAGAAGGCTAATGCAGTAATGCTAGCATGGGTGATCGTAATCAGAGCAATTGTACCTAACTCTGAAAGTTCGTTATGGCTCTCACCATCTTTAGGAGGCTCTATTATTGAAATTTCACTCTCATCAATTTTCTGTTTCAAATCCTCAATATCGATCAACGAAATATGGTGAAATGATAACTGAAATCTGTCTTGGCTCATCCTGACACCTCATAGTGAACATAGATATAGTCTTCGAAATGCTACTTAAATAATACCCGATTCTCAACTCTTTAGCCACAGTACTAGACTCTGCTGCTGAAAGCGTTGCTCAACCTTTGTTTCGAGAGTTTTCGGTTTGCGATTATGTGCTCGAACATGATGCTGTCCCGGCCAGCGTCCGGCATGGCAAGCAGTCGTTTCAGGCTGGTCAGGCCCACAGAGAACAGCGACATTGCCGGGCGTCCATGCCGTTTCCCATTATGGACAATTCATCAGTGTCTGGGTGCCTGAGGCGGACAGAAACACCCCCACGCACGTGGGGAAGACCTTGTCTTCAGCATGATCATAGCCAACCGCTCGGAAACACCCCCACGCACGTGGGGAAGACGCAAGAGAGTCATTGCCGAAACTGCCAAAAATAGAAACACCCCCA
This sequence comes from Kordiimonas sp., assembly GCA_965199355.1. Taxonomy (GTDB): domain Bacteria; phylum Pseudomonadota; class Alphaproteobacteria; order Sphingomonadales; family Kordiimonadaceae; genus Kordiimonas. The sequence goes on along the minus strand of CBDARB010000001.1, from coordinate 247,573 downwards.
CGCACGTGGGGAAGACTACATATCCGCAATATCGCCCTGCCGATCATCAGAAACACCCCCACGCACGTGGGGAAGACCGTCAGCACCGCTCAGATCAAGCCTGACGGGTAGAAACACCCCCACGCACGTGGGGAAGACAAGACGGTCAACAGGCGACGTTAACCCACCGCGGAAACACCCCCACGCACGTGGGGAAGACCCCTGAAAAGCACATGTATTTCCTCAACACGGAGAAACACCCCCACGCACGTGGGGAAGACAACTCCCAAGGGCTAAGCTCAGGAAAAGACGTAGAAACACCCCCACGCACGTGGGGAAGACTTTCGTGGGTTGCTACTAGTTCCGAAAGCGCTGGAAACACCCCCACGCACGTGGGGAAGACATATTGCGACTTATTTTCAGCCTTACCGTTTTAGAAACACCCCCACGCACGTGGGGAAGACTAGTCCAATGCGGTAGGCGCATGAACGCGCTAAGAAACACCCCCACGCACGTGGGGAAGACTACTCCACCACATACCGCGTCCTAACAACTTCGGAAACACCCCCACGCACGTGGGGAAGACGATCTATTTCACTATGTTTCATAGTATCATTCAGAAACACCCCCACGCACGTGGGGAAGACGTAGCTATGTTGAATACCTTACCCTCCATACCGGAAACACCCCCACGCACGTGGGGAAGACGGGATATCTTCGATGAACTCGTAATTAGAGTAGGAAACACCCCCACGCACGTGGGGAAGACTTGTTCTTCGGCAGACCGATGAAGCGAGCCCTGGAAACACCCCCACGCACGTGGGGAAGACCGTGAGTAGATGCGGGAGCCGGGCCCCTCGTTGGAAACACCCCCACGCACGTGGGGAAGACCAGCGGACCGTATAGTAACGGATACCGCCGCCAGAAACACCCCCACGCACGTGGGGAAGACTAGTGTGTGTATCAGTGTGTGCTTCATGCTGCAGAAACACCCCCACGCACGTGGGGAAGACTACATATAATATCATAGATCTACACCAGCATGGAAACACCCCCACGCACGTGGGGAAGACCGCTTAGTAGTACTGCACCAGATAGCAAACACAGAAACACCCCCACGCACGTGGGGAAGACCCCCTAGGACACCTATCATCGGCGGTACGCTCGGAAACACCCCCACGCACGTGGGGAAGACAAACGGTCATCGGTCATCTCCCTGACGTATACAGAAACACCCCCACGCACGTGGGGAAGACGCTTTAAATTTCTCGCAAGTGTCTATTACAAAAGAAACACCCCCACGCACGTGGGGAAGACTAATCCGGCACGCGGGTTACTAGCTCTGCACTAGAAACACCCCCACGCACGTGGGGAAGACCGCTCGTTCATTCACTCTATGTGCACACACACAGAAACACCCCCACGCACGTGGGGAAGACTGGCTTGTGTATCTCTCGCTGGTCGCTCACTCAGAAACACCCCCACGCACGTGGGGAAGACGTGATCATGTCGAGGTCTCTATCTTCTGTCCAAGAAACACCCCCACGCACGTGGGGAAGACTCCCCGGCTTTATCGAGTACACCGACGACTACAGAAACACCCCCACGCACGTGGGGAAGACATATCGTTCATTTCAAGTTCCTTAAGCATGGTGGAAACACCCCCACGCACGTGGGGAAGACACCAACAAATTGTTGCAGAACTCTTCATAAAACACAAGATATCGATTTTATTGTAATTTCAGGGTTTCTATTACCAGTTTCAGTCCGCTAATCTCTGTCAGGGTTTTGCGGATCGGTCCAATCGTGCGGACTTCATACCCTGGAGGCTCTGGCAGGGAACGAAACATGACGATACCTGATTCAGATGGACAATGCTTATAAAGATAATCAATCACTGTTTTAGCGACTGAATCCTTGATGCCCGACACAAAAACGTTGGCACGAGGCTCGACGAACCAGAGTTTCATTCTCCCACGCACAGCAGGCGGCAAATCATTTGCGACGACGACGAGCACGTCCCTCTCCCAGTATTTCAGCGATATCATTGCCCAGCCGTGCCAGCAAGTCCATTTCAATAACCCGCTCCCGGAATGCCGCCGACACTTTATGTTTATTATAGCGTCCGGCCATATCACGGGTCAGTGCGAAAGCAAGATCGATGCACAAGGGTTCCTTGTAAAGATCAGCCAGATCATAGATGAAAGGCAAAGGACTTCCTGAATGAATGAAGCCGATATGCGGTGAATAGCCCATGCTATGCACAGCGGAACAAAGGATACCATACAAGGCCGCATTACTGGCAGTCAGAATCTGATTGGTGACATCGCCGGTTTCAAATTTCCCCGGTACGAACTTACGCCCTTTCCAGCCAATTTTATACTCTTCGGCCTTTGACAGATACAGACTGCGCACACGGTGACCTTCCATACCCATCATCTCTTTCAGACTCTTTTTCTCCAGTTTTGCATCTGGAAATCGACGTGCGAACATACGGCGGGCAACTTCTTTGGATTTTTCCGGGTCAGCGGCCAACTCAAGCTGTTGTTTCAGATTGCGCGTATCGGCGGTGGGCAGAAAACCTGCCGCATAGAACAACAAGCTGTCTTCTCCCACCCAGCAAATGGAGCAGTTGGCGGCTGTGGCGGTTTTTACCGCATCATGGGTGATGCTGGTACCCGGCCCCAGCAGTAAGGCATTGAGTGTAGCCACCGGCAGCGGCACGACATTGTTATCGGCATCAATCCATTTGATGCTGCTGTCATCAATTTCCAGTCTCCCGCGCTCAAGGTAAAGGAATGGATATTTGTCCTTAACCTGCGGCAAGGAATCTCGGGTTACCTTGACGAACAAGCGCTGCCCGGTCGTCATCCACCGGATCCCGGCAGAATAGTGACACGACGATCACGATACAGTTTGTGCTCACCGAACTGCAGAGGCACATCGCTGAGGGTCAACACTTCCCCTTCAAACTCTCCTTGCAGAACTGTGAATGTCAGCGAACGATTCTTTGTTGCAGCGAGGTGCCCGGATCTGTCCCTGGCCTGCTCCGCGTCAGCGTGTATGCCCTGATCAATAAATTCGGTGGGTACACAGCTTTTACGCCCAAGATACAAATCCCAGACGGGATTTTTCAAGGCATCCTGCAGCTCAAGCAGTTCCTCTTCAGGTCCTTGCAAGGCAATAGCGAAAGCCATGTCCTGCAGATAATAACGATAGGTCAGCTTGGCGCCACCACCCACTGCCTTCTTACCGTCGGCCTTTTTGGGAATCAGCAAACATTGCCACGGGTCTTTTTCATTATAGCCGCTGCCCACCATCTGAAAATCGCGCATTAAAGGGTGACGCGGCAGCGCCTCTCCCTGCTTGTTGACAGATACATAGGCATGTACCCGCATATCACGTTTAGCCCACCGGGCCAGCCATTCCACCTGTTTGCCCCCGGCTCCCCGGGCGCAACACAGTAATCCAAGCACGCCAGACTTGGTCGGGAAATCCAGACTGTCCCGACGCCCGAATTTGGAGTCATGTCCCCACGACTGGAGTGGAGCCTCCAGCCACAGCAGCAGATAGGGGTCATTCATGGTTTGCCTCACTGTTCCGGATATACAACGACGTGGCTTTGCAGAGATGAAACCAATGCATCAATACTGAAACCTTCGTCTTCACCCCAATCATAAACAGCTTGCTTGCCGAACAGGGAACCCGCCAGCTTTTCCTTTTTATCCAGATAGGTTTTCAGTGCGTCCACACTTGCTTGTAAATAACCACCGTTAGGCCCCTTCTTTACTGGCGTTTCAAAGGGCACCTGAAGGCGCTGGCCCTTGCGCACCAGTACGCGAGCAAATTCCCAGGGACTGGCTCCCGCTTGCGTGGTCTGGCGCGCACCAGGCACAGCGACAAACAGAGCTTTGGTGAACATGCCAATCGCTTGCTTAAGGTCCGCTTCCCCCATAGTCTGCGCCAACTGGCCAAGGTCCAGACTGATATAGCGATAATATGTCGCCGAGTTGAACTCAAGACTTCCCATATGGGCAGACCCCGGCTCGTCCTGCCTATCATCCAGTGCCGTGAAAAATTCTATTTCATTCCTGACCTGATGCGTGGAAAGGGCATGGGAAAACGACGCTGCGGCTTCCACATTCATCTCCGCTGCCTTGGCTACCATGCGCCCAAAAAGAGCAATATCCAGCGCATCTTCCGCCGGGTTCAAGGCTTTTTTGGCAACTATGGCCAGATCCTTATCTTTGATGTTACTTTCATCAAACTCTGTCTCCGCCGCATGTGCTGCAAAAGCAGCCGCTTCTGTATCACTGATAAACAGCAAAGTGTCGTCAATCAGTTCCGAGGCGATCTTGGCACCGCATCTGGCAGCCTGCTCTTCATCGGCACCGGCGACTTTACAGGCTTCGGTGAAAATCTGTTCAGCTTTTTTGGTGCGGATACCAAGCTTGACGCCAAATTCCTGCATGGCCAGGCGTACCTGGCGTTTCCAGCACTGCGAACTCACACGCGCACGCGCCACGCCGCCAACCATGGCAGACTTTGGCGCCCCTACATCGTCCCGGTTCAGGCAGGTAACCGGAAAAGATTGCAGGATATGATATTCAATCCGGGTGTTGGTATAGACGTTGGTCATGTCGAATTCCTTTTGCTGAACAAAATTTTTAATCTGGAAGGCATCAAAGCGATGGTTTGTGATCAAGAGGAACAATCTGTAACAGGCCGCAGCCATAGGCGCGCCCGCGCCCGATCCCCCTGGTAAAACTCTTGTTAAACTGGTCTCTATCAGTGACTCGCAATCGTCCCCGGACATGAGCCTGGCCAATGGTTACGTCGCGTCGATGCTTGTCCTTGAACTTTAGCACGTCAATTTTATCCACCTGTAAATACCGGGATGGAACTTCAAAGCCCCAACTGTTAACAGCCCTTTCGGCAAACCACCGGGCGATGTTATCACGGCCACGCACGGCCTCCAGCTTGCGGCTGGCATTGTTGCGGCGTGTTGGGTTAACAATTACTTTGAACTGATACCGTTCATGCGACAGAAAATCATCCGGAACCGATTTGCTCAGTACGTCGCCATATTGACCGTCCACCGTATCCCTTGGTTTTCGGTTGGCCAGCATCAAAATCTTGCGTCCCCGAATATCACCGCCCTGATCTGCATACAGGATACCGCTGGCCTCGCCAGCCTGTTTCTGCTGCGCGGTGCGCACATCCTCATAAAGGCTATAGACCACCCTGTGCAATGAATATGCATCAGTAACACGCAAAGCCCTGACAGATTTGCGATCCAGATACAATACACTGGCAATCATATACATGTTTCATCCTCCCCGCCTGCTGACTCAACTGGCTGGTGGTAAAACTCCTGTGCCCACTGGATTCTGGTTCTTTGCCCATAAAAGCGCAGTTGGCGCAGCAGGCATGTATAATCAAGTGGCTGTTTGACTTTGCTATTGATCAGGCCTAGTAGCGGACGCAGAATGCGACAGGCTTCTTTCAAGTCGTTACATGCCAGAAGGCGACGCAGTCGAGTCTTCGCCTGCTCACTTTCCCGGCCATCTTCATAGCAGGCGGCAATCGCCCACCCCAGTGTCAGAGAACCATTATATTCGGCCTTGGACCGGACAATAGCCGCAGCGATGACTGCATAGGGCAGGCGCTCAAAGTCATTTTCAAGGTTAACGCCGAACCGACCCAGCATCTCCCAACTCTGATATTCTGTGGCAGGATTATCGGCTCGACGTAACCGGGCTGCCAGCCCCTTGTCCTGATTACATCGATCAATCACTGTTTCAACAAAGCGCTGCTCACGACTTTTGTCCGTGCCGGAAGGTTTAGGCTGCGGGCTGTCTTGCATGACTCAATCCTCCTGCTTCAAATATTCGCTATTATTGGGGCGATACCTGGCCCAGGCATCCAGTTGTCGGGCTGTCTCACGCGGGCAAAATCTGTCGTAGGCCTGATGGATATACCCCGCAAAACGCTGGCGCAGTTGCCGTCGGGCATCGGCTTGATCACAATTATTGACCAGTTGCTGAAAATCCCGCTCGCAAAGCTGCCAGAAAAGTTCCGTGGATTGTTCGGAAATCTTTCTATTGTCAACTTTCTGCTCCTTAAGGAAACTCTGTACCCGACCATACAGTTTTCGAGCAAGTCCATCGAGCGCATCCATTTCCTTCTTGAGTTGATCAAACCAGCTTTCGGCCAGATGACTGCTGCGAAGCCATATGTGTGACTCGACAAAGTCGTCACTTCCAGACACATATTGCTCACCGGCATTGCTACTAACACGTAAGCCTCCTGACCAGACAGCAAATTCATCATCGCTTTCTCGTATCCGTGTCAAACTCAAACGCACCTGCCAACTCTGGAAACCCTGGTGACCAGACTGTTTAATGAAACCAAGCAATGCAGTCAGGTCTCGCCAAGGTCGTTTATCGGGCTGAACCCAAAGCGCTTTAGCTTCCTTGCCTGAATTATCAACCGAAATACTTGGGTCGAAGACACCGTCCTTGTACCCGGAATGAGCAATGCCTTCCGAGTAATGCAAACCATTTTTCTCAAGTAGACAAAATCGACACAATGACACCAATCTGCCCATTAGTGAGTTCTTCAATTTTCTCGACCGGGTACAGTCTTCACCTTGCGGCATGGACTCCCAAGGAGCATCACCAATACCCTCGGGATAGACATTCATGAGTTGCATATCATGTAATGTCAGCAAGTTCAGCCACAAAGTCTTCTGAATATCCGGTCCTAACAAGAAGTTATGCAGCAGCCCCATATAAGCCAGAGACGGTCCTGATTTGCCTGTAGATGGCCTACCTTTCTCATTGTGCTTTCCTATATACCCTGAAGTTAAGACCACGCTGTTATCTGTTTTTTTACCAGATAGCGCAAACCCCATCAGAACTAACAGCAGTAGAGCCTTCGCACCATCATCCAAATTTCTCTGCTTCTGGATCTGGCTTAGAACAGTCGTATTGCCAGTAGAAACTTCAGGAAGCACGGCCCCATACGGCTGGACTTTTGCAGCCCTGATCGCGGGCATTTGCAAAAACGGTCTTTCCCCATACAGATAAAACCGATCATACCATTCATCCAGATACAGCAAACAACGCCTCGCCAGCCCCTGCGCGCCCAGTGCTCGCCATTCAGATTCATCCTTGGGCGTTGCAGCTGCCTGCCCAATTGCCAACAGCAGTTTCAGCAAGGCAATCTTCTGAACCGGGTTGCCGCCCAAGCTACGATAATCCGGATTACTGAATATCTGCCTCAGACTGACACGACTGTGATCAGTGACTGGAATCCAGGGCTCGTCAATCAGATTGAAGCGGTTTTCCATAGTTTTGGTTCCTAATTATTGACGGCACGATACCCAAGGTCGTCGCGGTATTCCAAAATATACTTGCCGTGTATATCGGTGTTCTCAATAGCTCGCAGGCGATCTGTGTTGTCAACCACAGCAACACGCAGCATGCTCTCATCGTCGGGCCAGTCCGAACTGCCAAGAAAGAAACAGTGCTGCAGGCCAAAGCGTTTCAGGGTGTCCACAGGTACAGACCGGGGCTTTTCTCTGGACGGGACATTCACAATCTGGCGCATCAGCGTTGCTGTCCGCCGCCGCCATCCGGCTTTGTCCAGACTGTGCTGTCGCAAGGGTAGTTCCACCTGCTCCCCGTCGAGCAGCGTCAGAGTTGCGTGCTCACGCCCCCGAGAGATATTACGGAGTATCAGTACTTCGTAACTATCCTGCTCGTTGTATCGGGTTTGCGCCTTGCTCTCGGGTAGCGTCTTGCCTCCCTCTGCCAGCCCCACTCTGGCTAATTGCCCCAGAGCGATACGCCCTTTTCTATGACGGCTACCGTTATCAAGCTCGTATAGCCAGCGCTTCATCGCTCCTTGTTCTTTCCGACCGGCATAGGTGTGTTCAATCAGGTCGCGTATATCTTCAGGTAAGCAGACACTGCTCCGGTCTTTCCAAACTTCCAGGCTACGACACATCACATAGGGACTATAGACAAAAGCACTGGCACCGAAGGATTTCTCCGGCGCTTCGACAGCGGCTTTCAGATCAGGTGTCAGTAGCCAAGCTTCCGGCCTTGAACCAGCGCAACGCGGCGTTTCCTCATGCCGCCACAGTCGGCCCAGCCGTTGAAGCAGCATATCGGTAGGCGCGAACCGCGACACCATGAAGTCCGCGTCAATATCCAGTGACTGCTCCAGCACCTGGGTTCCCACCAGAATCCGGCCCTGTATCTGACGCTGCATCCAGTTCTTCTTGCCCTTCCCATACAGGTTGACCCACTTTTGCTCAATCTTCTGGCGATCACATACGGTGAAGCGCGAATGCAACAAGCCACAACCTAAACCCAGTCCTGCTGCTCGCGCAGCCAGATCCAAATAACGCTGCTGCGCTTCCTTGACCGTATTTTCAATCCATAGCACCTGCTGGCCCTGCTTCGCCCGCAACAATGCCTGTTCGATGGCGCGGGTCTCATCCGGTAGCAGCGACAACTGATATTGCCTGCTTATACCGGCGGGAACGCTCACTTCTTTTGCTGTTGATCCAACCCTGCCCGATGTGGCAGTAATCAGTGGATAATCCATAGACAGGGCTGGGCGACCCAACAAGCACTCACGGCGTTCCTGACTGAGCGTGGCACTGAGAATAATAACGGTGCAATGTAAGTCGCGCAACAATCGGATCAATGCATCCAGGAGCGTCCCGGTATAGGCATCGTAGGTATGGACTTCATCAAGAACCACCACCTTGCCTGCCAAACCAAAGGCCCTCACAAAACCATGTTTCACATTCATCGTCGCCATCAGCGCCTGGTCAATCGTACCCACGGCGAAGGGCGCCAATAGCCCGCGCTTGCTCTGGTGGAACCAGGCACCACCCGGGCGACCTTCTTCGCCCATATCAGTTTCGAACAGCCAGGCATTGGCGTGCAACAGCAACGGCCGATGCCGACACTGTTCCCCCAGTATTTTATCGAGGAACCTCTGGAAACGTTCAAATATCTTGTTGGAGGTCAACTGCGTAGGTAAAGCAAAATAGATACCTCTGGCCTGACCACTTTCCAGCATCCTGTATGCAGCATATAGAGCTGCTTCGGTTTTACCCAGACCCATGGAGGCTTCCAGTATATATACACCGGGACCGGATACCTGTTCGGTCAGCATCGACTGACATAATCGCGGGCGGAAGCCGAATATATCCTGAAACTTCAGGCCCGACCTGTATGACGCGAGCACAAATCCCGCATCATCCAGCGCTTCAGTAATCGTTTCTTTCCAGGGGTCCTGCGGGTTTTCAAAATAATCGCCCGAGCCAATCCAGTCGGCTACGGAAGTCAATCCTGCCAGCACGCGTGCCTGAGCAACGGATTCCACCAGAGGCCAGGTATTTCCCAAAAACTCTTGTAATGAAACCACCAGTTTTTCACGCTCCTGCTGCCAGAGCTCTCCTCCAAATTTGTGATCACTCGCTCGCATTCCGGCAACATTGGCAGAAAAACCATGATGCTGGCCAAGTATCTCAGGCACATGGTCGGGTGCCCCTAAATGTTTGGCTGTCAGTTGACTGACACCAGCATGCCCGCCCCATTCTCGTTCCAGCACAGGGTCAGCGCCAGCAATCTCCGGCAAGGAGCAAGCTCGCATGATTTTGTTGTAAAAAGTAGGGGAGACCTTACCAATATCATGGCAGGCGACAGCCATTTCCGCGCCCACCGGGAATATCAAAATGCCGAGATTACCAGGCGTGCGCCGGATCAGTTCTTGCGCGACCAGCCCAACAATCTGGCAGTGATTAAAAACCGTACGCCCGGAGACTTTTTTACCATTTTCCTGTGTAAAGGTCTTTGCCGGGCAAAGTTTGTAATCGACAGCAGATATCGGGGTCGTCAATCCTTTCCTTAATATAGACATGACTCCTTGCTGTCCCCTTGATGATTTAAAAGTCAACAACATGCACACTTTCGGCCAGGTCGCCTGCAAATGCCATGGAGATCAGGTCAACATAGGCAAGCACTGCAACCGCATTGCCGCTCCACAAGAACAGCAAACTCTAATGAATAAACGCAGTCACGGTCGGAAAACCCCACCAACAGAGGGGGTATGAATCAGGGCAATCGACTGAATAAGCCATTGACATAGCTACATTCTTCTGAATCAAAGGTGTGTGAACCGCATCTTTTGAAGGAATTTTCATATGTCACACACCCGCCGTTCGGTAAATCACCGATTTTTCTGTCCCATTTCGCAGCGATGAAGGACCCCGTCAAGAGGCGAAGATCATCTATCCGCTGGAGGAAATTTTCCTGTTGGTGCTGTGCACGGTGATCTCGGACGCTCAGGGCAGAGTTTCGATCGCCCTCTGCCCTGTCGGAAAAGTTTGTTTAATTTCTGGACTGGCACCTTTGAGTGTGATTCTGTGTTTTTGGGCACAGTACTAGACGCCCTAGGATAAGGTGCTGAATTGATTCATAAAAGCGATTCTTTATTCATTCCGGAAAGGATCGTTTCATGATATCCGTGTTTCTGGGCACCTTATCCACCATGACACAAAAGCATATCCCATTGAGCGACACAAGACGGGAAACGCTGTGCTGGCTGATTTTCCTGATCATGCGCCACGGTACCGTCAGCCTGTGGCGCCTTAAAAAAACACCTCTGGCGGCCCACGCGCCCTCCAGGGCCCGGACCGATAGTGTACGTCGGCGCTTCTACCGGTTTTTCCAGTATATCCATATTGATGCCAGCGTCATGGCCCCCGGATGACAGGCCCGGATGGTGGTGGCTCTTCTGGGGGTTGCCGGCGAGCGCTGGACCCTTACCATAGACCGGACCAACTGGACCTTTGGCAAGACAAGCATCAATATCCTGATGATTGCCATTGTCTGGCATGGTTTGGGTATGCCGCTGATCGACACATGCCTGCCAAAGAAGGGCAACAGCTCGACAAAGGAACGCACCCTGCTTCTCGACCGTCTGCGCCGGACCTTCCCCGATATGAAGGTCGCTACGCTGATCGGAGACCGGGAGTTTATAGGCGGGGCATGGATGCGCTATCTGATTGAGAACAATATCTATTGTGTCATGCGCCATTGTTTGCATGAGGGGGGGGGAACCAGCATGTCAGCAGGGAGGGCCGTGGCTTGCAGCCCCTGTCAAAAATAGCGGCAAAAATAGCGGTCAGGCTGACACGGGGCCAGTCCAGGACCCTGAGGGGAAAATACCGTCGCAAAAACAGCCCGCCCCTACAGCTGGACACAGGACGGCTTGTCATCAAGCGGCTTGCGACCGGGGAATTGCTCGCGCTCGCCTGTCCGTCCCGTCCCAAAAAGGCTCTCGCTCTCTACCGGGACCGCTGGACGATTGAGACCCTCTTTGCCAATCTCAAGACGAGAGGGTTTGATCTGGAGGCAACCCACCTGCGGCAAACCGGCAAAGATGAGACCCTGGTCGCCCTGCTGGCCATTGCCGTGGCCCTGGCCGCCAAGACCGGCGTGGCCGTAAAGGCGGTAAAAACTGTTCCCGTGAAACGGCATGGACGCCCGGCAATGTCGCTGTTCTCTGTGGGCCTGACCAGCCTGAAACGACTGCTTGCCATGCCGGACGCTGGCCGAGACAGTATCATGTTCGAGCACATAATCGCAAACCGAAAACTCTCGAAACAAAGCTTGAGCAGCGCTTTCAGCAGCGGAGTCTAGTACTGTGGTTTTTGGGTATAATTTTCAGTAGCAGTGAGCTATGAAGCGAGATCAGGTTGAGATGTTTACAAGTCTGGAGGGCCTGGTGACACCGGCTCATCCTTATCGTCGCTTTGAAGTTATTGTTGATTTCAGTGTTCTGGCGCGCCCGCTCCAGACGCTTTACTCGGACCGGGGTCGCCCAGAGCTTGGAGCGGAGCGTGCCTTTCGTATGCTGGTCCTTCAGTTTCTGGAAGATGTCTCTGACCGTGAGATGGAGCGTTTGAAACTGATCACGGGAATCCGCAGAAACATGAAGAACTATCTCATGCCCCTGCTGGACAAGCTGCTGCTCAGAAAATGGTTTGTCATCGAGACCCTCTTTGACAAACTCAAATCCGATATGGGTCTGGAGCATTCAAGGCACAGGTCACCGACAAACGCCTTCGTTCATATCCTCTCATGCCTCGCAGCCTATAGCCTGGGTAAAACAAAAATCCAAATGACAGCCGTCTCTTATCCATAATTGGGGTTATTCAGGCTATGGTGACCAGTTGCCCCACTTACAGTGCCCACGCACGCTTCCCACCCATCCTGTTCAGTTCAGGCAGCATTTCTTGTATTTCCTGCCGCTGCCGCACGGGCAGGGTTCATTGCGCCCGATTTTGGCATGTGGCCTTTCAAACGGGATGGAGCTGGCAGGGTGATCGGCCAGTGCTGCCAGCCTCTCATCAGATAAAGAACCGGTCAGCATGGATTTCGCCAGACCCCAATTGCCGGGGTCCGCTGCTTTCCTGACCATGTCGGGAGCGATCTTGTCAATATGGTGCCGCAGGTTTTCCGTTGCCGATACTATTTCCTGCCGGTCACACCATGTCAGAAATCGCGTGAATGCCGGGGCAAAAGCGGCAAACACGTCAGCGGGTGCTGACACCTTGCGCGGCATGATATCCAGACACACATCATCGGTGATGGCCAGCGTGATATCAGCCGGGCCGACCAGATGGTAGCCATAGCAATAATCGTAAAAGCATTGGATCATAAAATAGCCGTTTTCCCGCTCACAGGCGCTCAGTTCCCCATAAAGCGGATCTTTTTCAAACGCGGCAAAGGCAGCCTCAACCCAGTCCCCGACCGCCGCAGCATCCCGGTCTGAATAGTCATCCTCTGTTATCACGGGTAACCGGAGCCCGACAGCCCCGAGGGGGTTGTTGTGTCTCTGCAGTCGATACGGGCCCTGCCTCTGGATATAAAGCCTCTGCGGCTGCCAGTGTTGTGTCAACAATCGTCTGCATAACAGGTATTTTCCGGAGAGGGCGCTGCCGGACGAGCCCCAGGGCAGAGGCTGTCAGAAACAGCCCACCGGCTTCATGTTCTTTTTTCAGGATGGCTGCGGTATGCAGCATCCACTGCGTCCAGATATCCCGGCGTGTTTCCAGATAGGCCCAGAGGGCGGTTTCTGCGGCACGGCCCGCTGAACCAGTTGACGAACTGGCTGATGCCACAAGAGACCGGATGGCTGCATTGTCCTCAAACCAGCAGTCAATCAGGGGCAGAAGGCGGGCCCTGGCGTGCCTGTCATGAACCAGCCGGCCCAGTTTCTGCGGCGATGCCTGACTTACGGCCCCGCAGGGGTCGATATGGTCGATCCATGCCTGCACGGATATGGTCTGGGGCCTTCCCGCAGAGCCTAGAACAGCGTAAGGTCCAGTGTCGCCAGATCCGCTGTCTCAAGATCCGCAAGGAACAGGTGATTGTCTTCCCCCAGCCTGATCAGCAGGCCCTCGGTGCCATAGCGGGTGGTTTCCTCCGCAGCCGCCATCAGGTCGGCCCGGCTGTCAAAGGCCCCCTGGGTATACAGGATCAGACTGTCCTCCTCCGTGTTGAAGTCGGTCACATGGTCCCGGCCACTGCCACGGCCAAAATGGAAGCTGTCCGCGCCCCTGCCACCCGTGAGCCTGTCGTTGCCCGTGCCGCCCCAGAGATGGTCATCGCCCGCACCGCCCGAGAGCCGGTCAGCCCCTGCGGCCCCATACAGGATATCATCCCCCGCACCGCCCTCAAGCAGATCAGCACCGCCGCCGGCCCCGAGCGTGTCATTGCCCGTGCCGCCATTGAGCCGGTCCACACTGGCATCCTGTGCCCCGGCCCAGAGCGCATCATCGCCCGCATTGCCGGTCAGGGTATCCCGTCCGTCCCGGCCAAGCAGCAGGTCATCCCCCGCATTGCCAGTGATACGGTCATTGCCTGCACCGCCCGAGAGCGTGTCATTCGCCGGGGTGCCCACAAGGGTCTGGCCGCCAGAAGTGCCACCAGAGGTACCAGAGCCTGAACTGCCAGAACCACTGCCGGCGCCACTGCCGGAACCAGTGCCGGAACCAGTGCCAGAACCAGCATCAGGGGTGGGTACGGGTGGCGGGGTTGCCGGCCCCGAGCCTGTGGCGCCTGTATCTGTGGTACCTGAGGGCTCTGGCGTGCCCGTATCAGGGGTTGCCGATGTTGGTGAGGTCTGGTCTGTACCACTGCCGGTTTCCGGCGAGGATGTCGTCCCGTTCACCTCGTTCACGACGCCCTGAACAAAGACCAGCGGTTCCACAAGAGCACCGGACACAAAGGCACTGCTGCCCAAGCTTGCAATCCCCGCATTCACTGCCGAAAGATTGGCATCCGTCACGCCGGTCACACCCGCCGTGGTGTAGGTGTCAAGCGTTGGCGCAGGATTGCCTTGATCCTCGGCATAGGCCGCGATGTTATCAAGGGCATTCTCGCGCACAGCTTGCGCATCAAATGCATCCGCGCCGTCCGCATCAACGTCGCCGGTGCCATCGGTGTTTTCTGTCGATGATGTATCCGTTGAGGTCTGGCCTTCACCACCGTCGGTTTCTTCCGGCGGGGATGTCGTCCCGTTCACCTCGTTCACGACGCCCTGAACAAAGACCAGCGGTTCCACAAGAGCACCGGACACAAAGGCACTGCTGCCCAAGCTTGCAACCCGCACATTCACCGCGTCGAGATTGGCATCCGTCACGCCGGTCACACCCGCCGTCATGTAGGTGTCAAGCGTTGGCGCAGGATTGCCTTGATCCTCGGCATAGGCCGCGATGTTATCAAGGGCATTCTCGCGCACAGCTTGCGCATCAAATGCATCCGCGCCGTCCGCATCAACGTCGCCGGTGCCATCGGTGTTTTCTGTCGATGATGTATCCGTTGAGGTCTGGCCTTCACCACCGTCGGTTTCCGGAGAGGATGTCGTCCCGTTCACGCCGTTCACGACGCCCTGAACAAAGACCAGCGGTTCCACAAGAGCACCGGACACAAAGGCACTGCTGCCCAAGCTTGCAATCGCGGCGTTGACCGCATCAAGAGTGTCAGCCGTCACGCCGGTCACACCCGCCGTGGTGTAGGTGTCAAGCGTTGGCGCAGGATTGCCTTGATCCTCGGCATAGGCCGCGATGTTATCAAGGGCATTCTCGCGCACAGCTTGCGCATCAAATGCATCCGCGCCGTCCGCATCAACGTCGCCGGTGCCATCGGTGTTTTCTGTCGATGATGTATCCGTTGAGGTCTGGCCTTCACCACCGTCGGTTTCTTCCGGCGGGGATGTCGTCCCGTTCACCTCGTTCACGACGCCCTGAACAAAGACCAGCGGTTCCACAAGAGCACCGGACACAAAGGCACTGCTGCCCAAGCTTGCAATCGCGGCGTTGACCGCATCAAGAGTGTCAGCCGTCACGCCGGTCACACCCGCCGTGGTGTAGATGTCAACCGTTGGCGCGCTATTGCTCTGATCATCATCGGCATAGGCCGCAATGGTCCCCAGTGCTGCCGCCGCTGCCGCTGCCGCCGCCGCAACATCCTCGTTGGCCAGCCCAACCAGCGCATCCACTTCAGGCACCGTGTCCGCACCCTCACGCGTCACCCCGGCAACCCGCGCATTCACCGCCGCAAGATTGGCATCGGTCACGCCGGTCACACCCGCCGTGGTGTAGATGTCAACCGTTGGCGCGCTATTGCTCTGATCATCATCGGCATAGGCCGCAATGGTCCCCAGTGCTGCCGCCGCTGCCGCTGCCGCCGCCGCAATATCCTCGTTGGCCAGCCCAACCAGCGCATCCACTTCAGGCACCGTGTCCGCACCCTCGCGCTCTGCGGCTGCAACCCGCGCATTCACCGCGTCGAGATTGTCAGCCGTCACGCCGGTCACACCCGCCGTGGTGTAGATGTCAACCGTTGGCGCGCTATTGCTCTGATCATCATCGGCATAGGCCGCAATGGTCCCCAGTGCTGCCGCCGCTGCCGCCGCTGCCGCAATATCCCCGTTGGCCAGCTGAACCAGCGCATCCACTTCAGGCACCGTGTCCGCACCCTCGCGCTCTGCGGCTGCAACCCGCGCATTCACCGCGTCGAGATTGGCATCCGTCACACCGGTCACACCCGCCGTGGTGTAGATGTCAACCGTTGGCGCGCTATTGCTCTGATCATCATCGGCATAGGCCGCAATGGTCCCCAGTGCTGCCGCCGCTGCCGCTGCTGCCGTAACATCCCCATTGGCCAGCTGAACCAGCGCATCCACTTCAGGCACCGTGTCCGCACCCTCACGCGTCACCCCGGCAACCCGCGCATTCACCGCGTCGAGATTGGCATCGGTCACGCCGGTCACACCCGCCGTGGTGTAGGTGTCCAGCGTCGGTGCTGGATTGCTTTGATCGTCGGCATAATCACCGATCGCCTCCAGTGCATCCTCGCGCTCGGCTTGCGCATTGAGTGCAGCAGCTGCCGCCGCAATATCCCCGTTGGCCAGCTGAACCAGCGCATCCACTTCAGGCACCGTGTCCGCACCCTCGCGCTCTGCGGCTGCAACCCGCGCATTCACCGCGTCGAGATTGTCAGCCGTCACGCCGGTCACACCCGCCGTGGTGTAGATGTCAACCGTTGGCGCGCTATTGCTCTGATCATCATCGGCATAGGCCGCAATGGTCCCCAGTGCTGCCGCCGCTGCCGCTGCCGCCGCCGCAACATCCTCGTTGGCCAGCCCAACCAGCGCATCCACTTCAGGCACCGTGTCCGCACCCTCACGCGTCACCCCGGCAACCCGCGCATTCACCGCCGCAAGATTGGCATCGGTCACGCCGGTCACACCCGCCGTGGTGTAGATGTCAACCGTTGGCGCGCTATTGCTCTGATCATCATCGGCATAGGCCGCAATGGTCCCCAGTGCTGCCGCCGCTGCCGCTGCCGCCGCCGCAACATCCTCGTTGGCCAGCCCAACCAGCGCATCCACTTCAGGCACCGTGTCCGCACCCTCGCGCTCTGCGGCTGCAACCCGCGCATTCACCGCCGCAAGATTGTCAGCCGTCACGCCGGTCACACCCGCCGTGGTGTAGGTCGCCGCCGTTGGTGCATCATTGCTCTGATCATCCTCGGCATAATCCGCAATGGTTTCAAGGGCGAGCACTTCCGGGCGGGCCGCCACAGCGTTCGTCGCCGCACTGGTGACCTCTTCCTCCTTGCCGCCCTCATCCTGGTAGCGGACGGCAACCCGGACGGTCCGGCCCGCATCCGCGTCTGTCAGGGTATAGCTGGCGCTGTTGGTGCCAATATTCTCATACCCGCCTGTCCCGTCACTGCGCTGCCACTGGTAGCGGAAGCCGGACGCCGCGTCCGGCAGCCCGTCCGCATCGCTAAGGCCGGTCAGGTCGGCGCTCAGGGTCATGCCCGCCGTCAACGGGCCGCTCGCCGGGCCGCTGATCACAGGCGCGCCCTCAGGCGCGTCATTGACATTGCTGACCGGGGCTGTGGGGGCCGAGGTCACCTGTTCGTCATTGCCGTCATCATCGCTATAGGTGGCCACAAGCCGGAGGGTATGACCCACATCCGCCTGACCAGGGGTATAGCGGGCGCTCTCGGCCCCGCCGATATCCTCATAATCGCCTGTCCCGTCACTGCGCTGCCACTGGTAGCTGATAAAGGGTGTGGTCGATGTGCCGTCGCTGTCCGTGACCGTTGCGGTGAGCGGGCTGCCCTGCGCCGCCGTGCCCGCAAGGGCCACCGTGCCGTTCCCGGCGACCCCGGTGACGACGTCCGCCGCCACAAGGCGCACATTGGCCTCCGTCAGATCGTCCGGGCTGTCGATGCCACTGACCGTCAGCGTGCCCGCTGGCGAGCTCTCGACCGCCGGCAGAGCAATGCTCAAACCGCCATTATCCGGCAGCACCGTGGCCGCGGCCTTCACCGCAGCAAGGTCCGCAAACAGCCCCTCCCGGAACTCCAGCACATCCTGCGCGGGATTAAAGTCCGTGACGCTGTTGGTGCCATTGTCTCGACCAATCCGGAAGATATCCCGTCCGTCGCCGCCGGTGAGCTGGTCCTCACCCGGGCCGGGGACCAGCACATCATTGCCGGTGCCGCCCTCAAGCGTATCATTGCCGCCCCGGCCAAAAAGCCGGTCATGACCGCCAAGACCGCTCAGATAATTGTCACGATCATCACCTGTGAGTCTGTCATCATGCCCGGACCCGAGAATATTCTCAATGCCCGAAAGCACATCCCCCGCCGCCTCACCGCCTGAGGCGGTGCCCGCCGCAAGGTCAACCGCGACCGCCCCGGGGGATCCTGCATACATGGCCCAGTCCGTGCCGTCGCCGCCCTCAAGCCGGTCAGCCCCCGCGCCGCCGGTGAGCAAGTCATTGCCCTGGTTGCCCTGAAGAACATCAGTGCCGTCGCTGCCATAAAGCCGGTCACTCCCTGCGCCACCATTGAGCGTGTCATTGCCTGTGCCGCCCGTGAGCCGGTCATCGCCGAAGCCGCCCGTGAGCCGGTCATCGCCCGGAGAGCCTTCAAGCGTGTCATCGCCCGGGCCGCCGTCAAGGGTGTCATTGCCCTGGTTGCCCTGAAGAAAATCATGATCGGCAGCACCCGAAAGAGCGTCATTGCCAGCGCCGCCATAAAGCTGGTCAGCCCCCGCGCCGCCCTCAAGCGTGTCATTACCTGTACCTCCAACAAGCCGGTCATTGCCCAGATCGCCTGTAAGCCGGTCATTGCCCGAAGAGCCGTCAAGCGTGTCATTACCTGTACCTCCAGCAAGCCGGTCATTGCCCAGATTGCCTGTAAGCCAGTCATTGCCCGAAGAGCCGTCAAGCGTGTCATTGCCCGAAGAGCCGTCAAGCGTGTCATTGCCTGCACCTCCAACAAGCCGGTCATTGCCTGTGCCGCCAAAGAGGATATCATTCCCCTGACTGCCAAAGATCGCATCATCGCCGGCGAGTCCAAAGATCCTGTCATCGCCGCCCAGACCGTCAATACGGTTTGCTTCACTATTACCGTCATAGGTGTCATTTTTTTCCGACAGCAACAGTGTTCTCTTATCGCCCTCCACAATAACCCGGCGTTTTAAAATAATCCGGTTCTTCACAACCAAGGTCTTCCATCTGTAACGGTCCAGGTGATATGAGACTCTGATCACACTCTGGAACAGATTTCAATTGAGGCAGGTCGAGGATGGTCAAAGGCATCAGCTCTCCGGCGACAGGCAATAAAGTATAATCCGATCATTCAACGCAGCCAGCCGGCAAAAACCGCTACTGATAAAGAAAGAAAAAATCGATTCTCCGCTCTTTTCAGCGCTCTGTCTTGCACTTCAGAGATAGGCCACAGGGAGTTGATCACAGAGAGTCAACAGAGGGCACTATCAAGAGACAGGGCAGCCTTCCGTCTGTGGGGTTTCGCCTGTGCACGATCTGTGGTGCATCAGCCTGTTTTCTCAGACTGCTTTATCACCCTGGGCGGCAGTTGCCTGCCTTTCTGCCTCCACCATGAAAGTCTTTCGGGCCCTTGCATGCTCTCCTGCCGCGCCCGCATCATCAAAGCCCGCGGGCCTGAGCCGTTCTGCCGTGCAGAGAAAGTCGCCCTCCGCCCCATACACCCGCACGCTCTCCGGATGGTCCGGATCAAACCGCACGGTCACAATGCAGCCCCGCTGCTCAAGCAACTCTGCTGACCAGTAACGGTTTGGCCAGTAACAGTTTGACCGATAGCTTTCCGGCCCGTAAAGCCGGCTGCCGTCACAGGGATGTGCCCCTGCATGATCACAGGCAGCGCTTGCAGGCAGGCAGGAAAGCCGAAGGCTGCCATCTGTGCTGTCTGCCCGTACCAGGGCAGACGGCAAACACAGCGCAAGCTGTTCTGCTGTAGCCTGTCTGCCGGATATGGCACCGCCACCAGGGGCAGTCCTGCCAGACCCGTAAAAGGAGGCATCAAACGCCTCATTGAAAGACAGTCTGCCGCCGCAGACGCCTGTGCGCCTGCCGGGCCTGGCATTATGCTCTTTTATCCCTTCGTCAACAACCGAGCGGAACAGCTCAAGCTCTACCGCCCGGCTGCCGTAGTTGGCGGGCTTGTCTGACGGACTGCTGCCCGTATAAGCCCCGGCCAGCAGCGGATGCTTTGCAATCGCATCACAGAAATCCCGGAACGCCCGCTCAATGGGCTTCGACTGCCCGCTATAGGGCAATGTCCGGTGTACCTGCACCCCGAGCATCGTCAATATCCCCGCCTGTTGCTGCGCCTGTTGGCCGGGCCCGCTCTGGCCTGATGGTGACCCCTCTGATGTTGGCATATCTGATCCTGAACCATGGCGCTCATAAAGAGGGGGCTTGCAACCCTCCGTATCCTCCTCCGTATCCTCTTGACAGCTATCAGCATCCCATGGATGGATTTTTTGCCGGGCGGGGTCCTGATGCCTGCTGTTGCCGGGCTTTTTAATGTCTGTTTGATCCCTGCCAATCCGGCTCTTGCTGCTGCCAGCCCGTGCGCCCTCCTGAGCGCAACAGCCCCTGAAGGGGTGGTTCAGTTGTTCACCTGTGAGGGGCTGGTCATCAGCATGGCCGCCACTCCTTTCTCCACCAGCCTGCTCTGTGACCTGATTGTTACTGGTCTGCTGTTGCAGCAGGCCGCCCACAAGCCGCTTGCCTCTGAAAGCTTTGCCATTGTCAAACCAGGCATGCGCCGGGATGCCATAATCTTGAAACAGGTCCATAAAGGTGAGCAGCACCAACTGCGTGGTTTCCCGGCGACCGAGACGCCAGGCAAGGATCTTGCCCGAATAAAGGTCCTGAATGGCCACCATCACCGGCCGTACGGGTTTCTTAACGCCTGTTCTGCTATCAGGCCACATGACAAACACATCCCAGACATGCCCGTCCGCATTCACCGCCTCCAGGGCCTGAAAGCACGACCGGTCCCGTTCCTGCGCCGGCCAGAGCCGCTTGAGCGCAGCCGGCCCCTCGCGCAAGAGCACTCTTGTGGCAACCGGCACATCTTCCATCATCTGCCGGTAGAGACTGCGCGAGCAGGGCAAGACCCAGCCCTTGTCCTTCGCCACAGCCTCAAGGCGGCGGTAACAGCTCATGAAAGAGGGCTTTTCATAGCGCAGCCAGTCCGCCTTCAAAGCCTCAAACGCCGCCTCAGGGCAGGCGCGCCTGCGGGGACTGCCTGTCCCGGCATATCTGACGCTCTGTCCGGCGGTGACATGGTTTGCAGGAGAGGGCTCTGGAGTCTCCCTGTCACCGGCGTGGTCGCCCCTGTGGTTTGGGTCCCTGTGGTTTTGGTCATTTTGTTTTTGAGGGCATGGACCGGTATTCAACTGCCTGCCAGAACCCCTGTTGCCAGAATATTGGTCAGAATATTTACTGGCACGCCTGTCCACAAGAACCGGCAGCCAGTGCTCACGGGGCACAGCCGCTATTCTTTTAAACCATACATAAAAGCTGCTGCGCGGCAGACCGGTCATCAACGCCACATGCCGCACCGCCCCGTCCTTCGTGACGCTGCTGCTCTTCCGCCGGCCTTGACACTCTCTCCGGCTTTCACCGCCGGCTTCACAGGGGTCTTCAGGGTCTTCCTGCAGCAATGCCTCCACATGTGTGATCGCCTCAAGCCGCTTGCGGGCAATCTGTTTCTGCCGTGCGGGCAACCGCCCATACCGCTGCCACAGCAGCGCGTACGCCGCCAGCGTCTCTCCGTCTCCGTGCGGTCTCTTCGGCATCTCTGGCCTATCCCTGCCGGCAGAGGCCATAAGCGTAGCGGCAGGAGTGGCAGCCTGTTTCCTGCCTGAGCCTTCTTTTTCCCTGGCTTCTCTGATTTCCCTATCTTCTCTGGCCGATGTCGGCGCCTCACGTGGCCTCAGCCACTCATCTCGGGTCTTGCCTGACAGGTCTGCATCCTGTTTAGCCATGTGTGCCCGCCAGGCCGCGCGGGCAGAGGGCGGCAGCAGCGTAACATGATACAAAAACCCGCCACCCCGGCCACGGCGGTGTTTTATCAAAACCCTGCCGTCTCCGCCCGTCTGCCCGTCCTTCTGCCCGGCCCTCAGCCTGTCCTTCTGCCCCTCCTTCTGCCCCTCCTTCTGCCCCTCCTTCTGGCAGTGCCAGCCTTCCCTGCGGGCCAGACGGCGCACGCCCCTTGCTGTATGCGGCAGACCCGGCAGGCGGGCACAGGCTATCTCCCGCGCCGTCAGCCACGTTTTGCTGTCTTCCCCGTGATCCATTCCATGTCTCCCAAAAAACTGCCCCCGGATCACACCATCCGGACAGCTGCCATAACGCGCAAACGGCTGCCCGTAAAGTCCATACAGGAAAGTCCCCAAAGCCCCAGAGAGAAAACCCCGGGGAAATCGCTTCTGGCGCTCGCCGGGGAAACCCTGAAAGTCATCCCGCAGGGCTCCGGAAAAGCATCCTGTGTTTCAAAGAGCGCACCCCTTGCCCGATACAGTCAGCATAAGGGCCAGGCATGCAGCCCATGGTTAACAGTGTCGCCGGAGAGAAAAGACGGACAGGTCCGGGTTACCAAATCAGGGAATCTCCGTACCTGTTTTAGTCAAACCCTTGATGACAATAGAAAAGTCCCTTTCCCGGACAGGCAGGGTACAGATTTATTCAAGGTCCGGGTGACAGCGCATCAATCCGGACGCAGAGAAGCAGCCGGCAGGGTATTTTTAACTGGCGGACTTTGAGAGACGGTTATAAGACAAAGGGTTAGATAGCATTAAAGGCAGCCAGGAGATGGTATCAAGACGCTTCCAGAACACGCCGGGGCACAAAAGCAAGAGGCCGTCTTTCGTATCAAAAAGCCGTTTTTGGGCCTCAGGTCCAACATTGAAACCTGTTGGAAGTCCGTTCAGATCATCACGCCAAAAACCGCAGAAACACTATCATTTCCCACCAAATCCCACCGGATCACACCTTATCCCGGGTATGTCTAATATATAGTGTCCACGTACAGCAGGCAACACCGCCATGCGGTTTGACATGGCCTCCTACTGCTGTGAGCCTGGCAAAATAAAGGTCACACCCCGCAACCATGCCTGCGGCACCGTGGCCTGTGCGGTCGGCCACGGACCCGCTGCTGGTATCGACCCCGAGGGCACGCTTAGCTGGAGTGATTATGTTGAGTGCAGGCTTTGCACGGACACGGATGTGTTTCACTGGCTTTTTGCCGCCCGCTGGCAGCATGTGGACAACACACCCGAGGGTGCTGCCGGGCGTATCACCTGGTATCTGGACAAGGGCCTGCCCGCTGATTTTCTGGCCCAGGTCCACGGCGAGGCGCCGCTCTGTTACCGCCCTGCGATCGCGCAGGAGGCGACCTGATGACCGCCGCCCCGGATAGTGTTACGGGTCATCCTGTTATTGGCAGTTTCGGGGACGCAGGCCACAAGCTGCTGGCCACAGCCGATATAGCGGTGCCCGAGCGCCTGCGCCTCACGGACGAGGATCATGTAGCAGCGCTTGCGGCTTCTATCGCTGACAAGGGCCAGATGCAGGCCACCCTGGTGGCCTTGAACCCGCGCAGAAATGGCCAGCCGTATGTGCTGATCGCGGGTGCCCACCGGCTTGCCGCCTGCGCGGCGCTCGGGATAGAGGTTACGTGTAGTATCCTGCGCTGGCGCGGCAAAAGCCTTGTGGATTTTGATATTGCCTGCCGATTGCGGGAGATTGACGATAATCTGATGCGGTATGAGCTGTCAGCCCTCGACCGGGCTGTCTTTCTGTATGAGCGCAAGAAGATATATGAAGAGCTGTACCCGGAAACAAAGCAAGGCGGTGATCGTAAAAGTGCTGATTTTAAAGAGAAAAATCAAAACGACATCATGCCGCTTTGTTTTTCGGAAGATACCGCAGAAAAACTTGGCTTTTCAAAACGCACCATCGAAAAATACTGCCAGATCGCCAAAAACATCCCCGCCGGCCTGCGCCGCCAGATCGCCGGCACCTGGCTCGCCAGGAAACAGGGGGAGCTTCTCTATCTCTCGAAACAGGATCCGGACACGCAGGAGCAGATTGTGGATACTCTGCTTAAAGACGGCAGCCGCCACAAGCCCGGCGCGGTCAAGTCCGTGGGCGCTGCCCTCAAACTGGTGGGCGGCGGGTCCCTTGGTCCGGACCTGGACACGCTCTTGAGGCACCTTAAAAGCGCCTATGTCCACGCGCCCGCCGCCACACAGAAAGCGTTTCTCTATTATTTGCGCGACACCGGCCAGATGAAGCGGATCGGGCCACCATCAGAAGAAGGTGTGGCAGAGGCAGGTGTGGCAGAGGCAGGTGTGGCAGAGGCAGGTGTGGCAGAGGCAGGTGTGGCAGAGGCAGGCGTGGCATGACGGCGCCCCTCATAAAAACAACAGGCATAAAAGGGGCAGGCCAGAAAGACTGGTTTACAGCCAGCGAGCTTGCCGCCGCCCGTTTGCCGGGTTTTCCGTCGAGCAAGAGCGCTGTTCAGGAGCGGATCGAGAAAGAGGGCTGGGCGCGCCGCAAAGACACAGACGGCACCCCCCTTGCCCGCCGTCGTCGCGGCCGGGGTGGCGGCATGGCCTATCATGTCTCCTTGTTGCCCCGGAGCGCCCGCACGGCGCTTATGCGTAATGCTGCCGTGGCCCGCCGCACTGCCATGGCAAAAAAGGTCGCCAGCGACAAAAAAGGGGCCACCAGCACAGCAGATACCCCGCCGCAGCCTGCAGTCAGCAGGTACGAGCTGTGGAATGCCTTCGAGCGGCTCTCTGATAAAAAGAAAGCGGTTGCCCGCGACCGGCTGGAGACCCTCACCCTCATAGAGGAGTTTGTGGCCCACCGCACCATGACCAAGAGCGAGGCGGTGCGGCATATGGCTGCCATGAAGGGTGTTTCCCCTGCCAGCATCTACGGCTGGTTCAAACGCATAGACGGCACACCCAAAAGCGACCGGCTGCCCATGCTTGCCGACCGGCGTGCGGGTGGGGGTAAGGGATGCACGGCGTGCAACCCCCTGGCCTGGGAGGTCTTGAAGGCCGACTGGCTGCGGCTCGAAGCGCCGTCCTTCTCCAGCTGCTACCGCCGGCTGACAGGCATGGCGGAGGTACGTGGCTGGCAGATACCCCCTGAGCCGACGCTGCGCCGGCGCATGGAACGGGAGCTCCCTGAAGCGGTGATGATCCTCTGCCGCGAGGGCCGCCGGGCGCTCGAGGGCATGTATCCGCCCCAGGAGCGGGACCGCACGGACTTCCGCGCCATGGAAGCGGTGAATGCGGACGGTCATATCTGGGACGTGTGGGTCAAGGACTGGCCGGGCGACAAGCCGGACGCAAAACCCGCGCGCCCGGTGATGGTGGCCTTTCAGGATCTTTACTCGAACAAAATCCTCAGCTGGCGCCTCGACCGGACCGAGAACGCCGATCTGGTGCGCCTCGCCTTTGCGGATATGGTGGCCGCACACGGCATCCCGGAAGCGGCCTGGCTCGATAACGGGCGGGCCTTTGCCAGCAAATTTATCACCGGGCGGCAGACCAGCCGTTTCCGGCACAAGATCAAACCGGAAGACCCCTCGGGCGTGATGACCGACATGGGCATCGAGGTGCACTGGACCAAACCCTATAGCGGGCAATCGAAACCCATCGAGCGGGCCTTCAGGGATTTCTGTGACGCGATTGCCAAACACCCGCTGCTGGCAGGCGCTTACGCGGGCAACAGCCCCGCGAGCAAGCCCGACTATCCGGGCGGCACCATTCGCCCTGTGCCTTATGACACCTTCATCCGTGTGGTCGGCGAGGGCATCTTTGAGCATAACGCGCGCACCGGGCGCCGGACCAGGGTCTGCGGCGGCACCCTGAGTTTCGATGAGGCGTTCGAGACATCCCTGGCCGCGCGGCAAGAGGCGGGCGACCTGCCGGTGCGCCGGGCCAGCGCTGACCAGATCGCTGCCTGCATGCTGGCCATGGAACGCGTGACGCTCGACCGCAAGGACGGCAGCTTCCGCATCAACGGCAACCGCTACTGGCGGCAGGCGCTTCATGAACACAGAGGCCACAAGATGACCATCCGCTTTGACCCGGACTATCTGCACGCGGGGGCCCGCCTTTACCGGCTTGACGGCTCCTATGTGTGCACGGCGGACTGTGTGGAGCCGGTGGGCTTTGCGGATACAGCTGCGGCCCGGGAGCATGAGCGCAAGCGCCGCCGCATGGCCAGGCTCACCAGAGAGCAGGCGGATACCCTCCGCAGCCTGCCGCTCACCGAGCTCCAGCGCCTCCTGCCTGACGTGGATGAAGGCTTTGGCGAGATGGGCAAGCCGTCCGGTACCAGGAACCCTGTGCGCCTGGTGGCGGCCAGTAACGGGGCGGCCAGTAACGGGGCGGCCAGAGCCGTTGCCGAAGAGAGAGCCGTTGCCGAAGAGGAAGCGGCGCCGGCAGGCGAGGAGGACGCCTTTATGGATGCACTGAGGAGTGGCCTCAAGCTCGTGAAACCTGAAGATGATCTTTTATAGGGAGACAAAAGATGACCCTGGAAACCAGAGCCCTGTCACCGGATGAGCCGGCACCTGATATCGCCCAATTGGGTACAGAAGAACGGACAGAGACAAAAGAACTGGCGGCAGCAAGTCTTCCGGAAAAAGCAGCGGCAGAAGCCGATAAGGGCGATCTCGACCTGCGCGACCGCGTGCGGGCGGTGATGCAGGCGGAGGGGATCACCCACCGGCAGCTTGCCAGCGAGAGCGGCCTCAAGCCCGGCACCAGCTCCAGTTTCCTGGGCGGCACCTACACAGGCCGCAAGGCGCCGGTGGCAGCCGCCCTTGAGAACTGGCTCAGGACAAGGGCCGAGCGCCAGCGACTGCAGGCGGTCTCTGCCGCGGGGCCCGGGTTTGTCGAGACCCCATCGGCGCTGCGGTTTATGGATACGCTGACCTTTGCCCAGAGCATGAGCGAGATTGTGGTGGTGGCCGCCGAGCCGGGCCTCGGCAAATCGGTAGCGCTCAGGCACTATACAAAAACCCATGCCGGCGCCTGGTATCTGATGGTCGAGCCCCATATGGCCACCCTGCCGCAGATGATGGCGGCGATTGCAAAAGCGGTTGGCGTATCCGGCAGCTACCCGGCAAAAAGGCTTGAGATGCTGGAGGACAGGCTCAGGGATACGGGCGGCCTGATGGTGATTGACGAGGCCCAGAATCTCTCCTTGCAGCAGCTGAACCAATTGAAGGCCTGGAACGAGCTGATGGGGGTGGGTATCGCGCTCTTTGGCAACCGGCATATCCACACCCGCCTCGAGGGCGCAAAAAGAGACGCGGCCTACGCCCAGCTCTATAGCCGCATAGCCCTCCGGCTCAACCGCAAGAAACCGAAGGCGGGCGACATCAAGGCCATGCTGGATGCCTGGGGTGTGGCGGGCCGTGAAGAACGGGCGCTTCTTGAGACAGCCGCCCGCAAGCCGGGGGCGCTCAGGAACATGGACAAGACCCTCAAGCTGGCGACCATGGTGGCGGGCGGCAGAGGCACGTCTCTTGATACGGATATGATCCGCGCCGCCTGGAGCCAGATCAGCAGTATCGAGAGCTGAGCGGGAGACTGGCATGCAAGCGCTCCCGACAAACCGGTACGGCATCCTTGTTGGCGCCCGGGTGGCCTGGGCCGGGCGGCATGGCAGGCGCCTGTCAGGCATTGTGACCGCCTACAGGGCCTGCGGCGATACCCTCAAGCTGCAGGTCCGCCGGGCGGGCGGCAGACACCTCTGGTTCCGGGCAAGGGACATTGAGGATCATGACTATTTTGCGGTGATCCGGCACGGCCCCCGGTCCCTTGAATACGGTCTTGATCTGGCCGGACGTATCCTGGCGGGCGAGATGGCGCACCTGCCCGCCGACAGCAGGCTCACCACGCTCGCGGCCACTGTGACCGCGCTTGAGACACAGCTGGAGCCGTGCAGGGACGCCCCAAAGAAGCACTCAGAGACGCAGCCGGCACCCGTGCCGTCCATGGCGGAGCAGCTGCAATGAGACCCTTTTTCAAATGGCTCAAGGCGCAGTGGCGCTGGCAGGTCACTCGTTTTGGTAAACCCCCAACCCTCAGGAGCAGAAAATGCCAGAAACAATAGAAGAAACAGCAGACACCATCCCCGCCCTACACCCGGAGATGCCGCCAGAGATACCACACGGCTATATGATGAACGGGAAGGGCCACCTTATCCCGGAAAGCAAGGTCCGCGACCAGCACAAGCTGATGGACCAGACGGTCAGGAAGATTTTTGACTATGCCGATGATCTTTCAGCGCAGATCGCCCGCTTCAAGGGTCATACCTATGATGACCTGGCAGCGCTCACCGATCTGCTGCGTGAAAAATATGGCGCCGACAAAGGCGGGGCCCATAAAGGCACCGGCAAGGGCAATATGAGTTTCACCAGCTTTGACGGGCGGATGAAGGTTGTGGTGGCGGTTTCTGACCATCTGGATTACGGCCCGGAGTTGCAGGTGGCCAAGGAACTGCTGGACGATTTCCTGGCGGACGAAGCGAAGACGGCCTCCGACGCCATCCGCGCTGTTATCAACCAGGTCTTCAATGTGGAAAAACCCGGCCGGGTCAACCGGGAGGCCCTGTTTGCCCTTCGGCAGATTGAGGTGGACGACGATCGCTGGCAGCGGGCCATGGAAGCCATCTCCGACAGTATCCGCATCGCCGGCTCCAAGACCTATATCCGCATCTATGCCCGCGATACGGCGGAAGGTCGCTTCCGGCAGGTGCCGCTCTCTCTGGCAGCGGTGTGAGGGGGCGGGTATGAAAAAACCTCCCGGGAAAAAGCCTGCTGAAAAGCCTATAGATACACTGGTACCCCACCTGCCGGCGATCGCGAAAGATCTGGCGCAGACGCTTGAAGGCCACGCGGGCGCATCGGTGGGTTTCGGTCTTGTGATCTTCGACAGGGGCCAGTGCCATCTGATCACCAACAGTTCGGACACCGGCGAGCTCAGGGCGGCCTTCAGGGCGGCCTTCAAGGCGGCGCTCAAGGTAAACCGGCAAGCAGGCCATAAAGCAGGCCATAAAGCAGGCCATAAAGCAGGGAAGACACTGCACTGATGCCTGCTCCCCGGCATATCTCCCCGCCCGCCCAGCCCGCCCAGCATACGGCTCGCGAGGAAAGGACTGTGCTGGAGGAGCTGATGCTCTGTGCCGCGCCTTATGTGCGCTCGTTCGGGAGAGGGCGCAACCGGACACAGGAACGGCTGCTGGCGGCGGTGAACAGGGCGCGCGGGATTGTCAAACAGCCTGTGCCGGAACCTGTCATTTATGACGGCACGCCCACAGACCCCGAAGCGCTTTTCCGCGCCTATATCCTGGCGGGCGGTGACTGGCGCTGCCTCGTGGCGGCGGTCAACCGCTTTGCCGGCGAGGCAAGCTGCCTCAGGTACCAGATGCAGAAGGAAAAAAGACAGAAACAGGAAACAGCGACATGAGCAGGCAACGACCGGACAGATTGTTTGAGGTGACCAACTGGCGCGGCAAATCGGTGATTGTGCTGGCGCGCCACGCCAAGGGCGCCCGTTCGGTCGCATCTGAGTATCTGGGATGGATCACACCCCAGAGCACTGTGACCGAACTGCCGGCATACCTGTCGCACAAGGCCCGTAACCGATCAGCGAACCGGTCAAGTACCCGGAAAGGGGTGTGAGCATGACAGCCGGTAAAACCACAGTCTCTCACCAGGCAGGCGCAGACAGCCCGCTTGACGGCACCCTGCCCGTGAGCGGCCTGCTGGTACCTGTACGGGCCCGGCTGCCCGACAGGGATGATGCATACCATCATCCGGATTTTGACCCCGGCTGTCTCTGGTCAAAACCCTGTTTTGCTTTCCATGTTGCGCACGGCGTTATCGATTCGCTGATCTGGGGGCGGTTCCTTTTGAACGCGGACCTGAACACCCCTGAAGAGGTCTACTTTTATGATGGCTATGGCGCTCTGACGGTCAGCCACTGGCTTGAGAGCCAGTCCCTTGCGGATATGACCCGCTTTCTGGAGCAGAAAGAGGAGAGCCTCCATGCCCATTAAAGCCCAGGGAGACCTGCCAGTGAGCCACTCGCGGTCAATGCCTGGCTTCTATTTTGCTTTGACGGGCAAGGCCCCTCCCTGTCGCCCCTATTTCCCGGTAACCACCATAGAAAGGAAAATCCCATGACACCCTCCACTAATCTCTATTGCTATGTCTGGCGCACGGGCCGCGTGGAGCATGGCAGCGAGCTGCCCGAGGGCGCGATCCTTTTGGCCAGCGGCAGGAGCGCAGAAGATTTCGAGGCTATCACCGCCGGCTGCCGGCTGATGTATGACGGCCGCCATGTGATCGGCAGTGTCTATGACGCCTGGCGCGCCGAGGCCGCCGAAACCCCTGAAGAGAAGCGCCTGCTCGGCCTGCTCAGTTGCAACCCGGACGATACGCCGGAAAAAGCGCTTGATCGCTGGCTTGCCTGGATGGGCCTCGGGCCGTACGCTGAACAGCAGGCCGGGGCGCCTGACAAAGGGGTCCGGGCATGACCGCAAAACGCAAACCTCCTCTTACGCCGCGCCGCCGGGCCTTGCTTGCCAAAACCCATATCGGCAAAAAAGAGCTCGGCTTTGACGATACGCTCTACCGGGAGATACTGGCGGCCCGCTACGGGAAGGATAGCGCTGCTTGTCTTTCTGACCGTCAGCTTGTGGATCTGGCGGAGCATTTTCAAAGCCTGGGGTTCCGGGCCAAACCGGCTCGCTTCAAATCCTCCGGGAAATCTGCCGACAAAGCGGGCGGCCAGAAAACCACCAACCCGTCTCGCCGTGCCGCTGATCACGCCGAAGCGGGCAAGATGCGGGCGCTGTGGCTGTCTTTATACCATCTTGGTGTTGTCCAGGACCCGTCCGAGAAAGCCCTTACTTCATACGCCAGACGGGTGACAGGCGGCAGGGAGCTGGGTCTTGCCTCCCTCACCTGGATCCGCGGCCGGGATGCCTGGAAGGTGATTGAGGGCCTGAAGAAGATGGGCGAGCGGGCCGGCGTCAAATGGTCCGCATGGCGTGACCCGCGCCGGGCGGTCATCATGGCGCAGCTCACCATGCTCAGCCCTATCCCAAGCAGGGATATCCTCAAGGCAGTCCCTGACCTTGCGGGGCTGGAGGCGGACGAGCGGGTGGCGGCGAGCCGCCTTGATGTCATCATCCAGGACCTGGGGGCGCTTGTGCGCCAGCATAAGGAAACCCGGCAGACAGCTCAGAACGGGGAGCAGGAAACCCCGTGACACGCCAACCCGACCATCAGACTGAAAACCACGCTGGCCCTCAGACCACCCATACCCTGCCGATCGGCTATCTGATCGAGCTGATGGGCGTGCGCGCGGCTCTCAGGCTCTGCGAAACCTTTGGCGGTCTGGACCGGCTGTATATCCCGAAGCGGGCGGCGCTTGAGCCCGCGCATCCGCTTGCCAGAGCGATCGGCATCACCGCCGCGCGCAAGCTGGCCGGTGCGCATGGCACGGAAAGCTATGAGATCCCCATGGCCAAAAGCTGGCAGCGGGCACCGGTGCTGAAGAAGCTGCAGCGCAGCATGCTCAGCAACCGGGAGGCGGCCCGGCAACTGGGCCTGTCGACCCGGCGCATCCGGCAGATCATGCGGGACACGCCCGACCCCCGGCAGGCGGACCTTTTTTCGGATAAGGATTGATCCTGTAACCGGCCAGCCCCGCCCCCAGACACCCTGCTCACAGGCACCCCGCCCACAGCACCCCTTTCCCGCTCCCGCCCGTCCCCGTTTCCTGCCTTGTTTCCGGCCCCGTTTCCTGCTGGCGGAAATCCTTCCGGGCTATCTTTGATTTTGGCTGTGAGGCATGATGGCACGGTGAATTTCCGGCAGTGTAACCCCTTATCCCTGAAAAGGAACAGCCATGCTTTTCATCGCCTGTGTCAAAGAGTTTTCTGCCCGTGGTATTGCCTCGGCTCACCAGTGGGTCTGTGCCTGGTGGGGTGTCCTGCTCTATTGGCTGTTTGTGGCGGTTCTGACTGCTATCCCCCTGATGCTGGGCTATAGCGTCTGGTGGCTTTTCCTCAGTTTCCCCGCCACTGTGGTGCTGGCAGTGCTCATCCTCCTGCTCTGGCTCGCGGTTGATGAGGGGGTCCCCTGATGGAGCGTGCGCGCATGAGCGGTCTGCTTCATACAAGCTGGCGGCCCACGATTGGCTGGATCTGTGTGCTGGCGCTCGCCTGGCACTTTCTCCTGTTTGACCTGCTGCTGTGGGCCGTGGCGATCGTGGCCCCTCATAGGGCAGTCCCTGCGTCCCCGACCGGCACCGGCGAGCTTGTCACCGTGCTGCTGGCGCTGCTCGGTCTTGGCGGGCTCAGGACGGTTGAGAAGATAAAAGGCGTCAGCCGGGACGGGCCGGATAAGCTGGCCGGTGCCAGAGCCAGAGAAAAAGCAGCCACAGAAAAAGCAGCCAGAGAAAAAGAAAGAAGAACAAGCGGTGAAACAGCCGTTTCCAGAAAACCACAAGCAGAAAGGAACCTCCGGTGAGTGATCTTGACGCTATCGGCGCGGCGGCGCGGAACCTGGGCTATATCATCGCCTTCCTTTCCACCATCGCGACGCTGTTTGTCGGCTGGCTCTTTTACCGGCTCAAGGACAAGTTTGTCACGCGCGACGAGCACAACAGCCGCGCCGACAAGATCGACAGTGTGCTCAAAGAACATGACCAGCGGCTTGACAGTGGCCAGCAGCGCTTTGCCGACCTCAAGAGCGATATGAAAAACTTTGCCACCAAAGCCGATGTGCACAAGGTGGAGCTGGCGGTGAAGGAACTGGAGGGGGACGTAAAAGCGATTGGTGAAGCGGTGAACGGCATCAGGAGTACGCTGGAGTTTCTGGTGGACCAGCACGGGAAAGCCAAATGAGAAAAGGAAACGGATCATGACCACGAAAGCCTTGAAGGAACATGTACGGCTGACCATCCTGCGGCTTCTTGACGAGATGCCGTCCGGTTTCTGTCAGGCGGGTCTTATGACCGACGGCTTGCGCGATATGTGTCTGGACGTGAACCGGGCCTTTGTGGTCCGGGAGTTCCGCTGGCTGGAAGAACGAGGGCTTGTGACGCTCAAAGAGCACGATATGTTCGATATCATCAGCGCCACTATTACGGACGCTGGCATTGAGGTGGCGCGGCGGCAACGGATCGTCAAGGGCGTGCGCCCGCCCAGAAGATCCAGTCTTAAGGAGTGAGCGTATGCCTGTCCCTTCGAAGATTGAGCTCCTTGATGAGCGCTTCCGCACCCGGATTGCCGATATGGTAAAAGATCATGTCAGCTATGAAGAGATAGCGGATATGATGAACAGCGAGCTTGAGGCGGCGGGTCTTGATATCCGCATTTCCCGGTCTTCTGTTGGCCGCTACGGCAAGACCCTGAAGGACGCGACCCGCCGCCTGTCGGAGACCCAGGCGTTTGCCCGGCAACTGGCGCTTGATCTGGGGGAGAAGGAAGGCGACCAGACGTTCGGGCTGATCACAGAAATGCTGTCGCACCTGATGTTCAAGCTGATGCGCTCACACACAGTAGAGGAAGCGAAGGAAGCCTTCCGTAATGGGGCAGTTGATGTCAAGCACCTTTATCACACAATTAGCCGGCGCGACACGGTTGACGGTTCACGGGAGAGGGTCTTGTCGGCGTCCCTGTATACAGGGGGAAAGCCTGGATTTTGACTGTGTGGATCGTTGCCTTTGCCTTCTTCCGTAATGGGGCAGTTGATGTCAAGCACCTTTATCACACAATTAGCCGGCGCGACACGGTTGACGGTTCACGGGAGAGGGTCTTGTCGGCGTCCCTGTATACAGGGGGAAAGCCTGGATTTTGACTGTGTGGATCGTTGCCTTTGCCTTCTGGAGTCAGGTCACCTTCCTGTATCACCGCCGGGTACGTGCTTCCGTCCGTGGTCGGCGCCATGCAGGGCAAGGGCCGCCAACTTCATACCTTGTCCAATACAGTTCCCGAGTGCCTATCTTTGGGGCGTGCTCGAACCCTGCGCTACATATGTGCGGGGTCCGGCGACAAGGCATCCTGCGTGCATCATCGGGGACTGCGTCCCGGCAGGGACACTGGTGGCCGACCCCTGTCAGACGCGGCCAAACCTCCTGTTTCTTCTCGTACGCTGCTTGAACGGGTTTATACAGAGCGGACAGCCTCTTCGCGGGTGAAGCAGAACACCGTTGCGTCCACCATCATCCGGTGCAGCACCACACCGATGCGTCGGGCAAGGGCGACCGTTGCACGTTTCTTGCCCCGCAGGGCAGCAAGACGCAACGCCCAGGCTTTCAGCCAGTTGGATCTGCCCCCGTTCAGCATGACCGTCGCCGCCTGATACAGGGCGGTTCGCAGGCCGACATCGCCAGCCTTCGTGATGCGGCCGGTAACATCCCGTTCCCCCGACTGGTCCCGGCCCGGCGTTAGCCCCACCCATGGACCGATATCCTTCGATCGGCGGAACTGCCCGGGATCATCCACTGCGGACAGGAAGGTCAGCGACACGACCGGCCCTACACCGGGCATGGTCATTAACAGGTCACAGACCGGGTTCGCCGTCGCCAGCCCTTTAATCTTTTTCTCCAGACCTGCCATCTCCTTGCGCAGCGTGTCGCGCACGTGCAGGACAGGCTCGACGGCAGCTTCCAGCATAGGGTTGCCGGTCACAAGCTCGCGCACCCGTGCCGCGTACCGCCCCTTCGACACCTTGCCCATCTTCAGACCGAAATTGCGCAGGATACCCCGCACCGACAGTTCGAGAGCCTTCAGGGCCTTCTGGATGGCATGGCGGGTCGTCAGCAGCGCCCGTATCTCCTGCGACGAAACGGATTTGCAGTGGACTGGCCGGAACCAGCCCAGATGCAGCAGGCGGGCAATCCCTTCCGCATCCCGGCGATCTGTTTTGATCGGCATGGCCTTCAGCGCGGCCTTCACTCTGCGTGTTTCCATCAGCACCGTCTCGAAACCCGCTTCCGTCAGGCCCTTGTACAACCACTGGGACAGGGGCCCTGCTTCAAGACCAATGCTGGCGACATCGCACCCCAGGCTGTGCACAAAACCCACAAGCGCTGCCGGCTCGCTGGGCACCTTTGCCTCCCTGAGAATCTCACCCTTACCCGTCAGTACACAGACTGCCGTGCTTGCCAGAGAGACGTCTAGTCCTATAAATACAGTCATGTTGTTGTTCCTTTTTGATTGATAAAATGGCGCAGGCCTCATGGCGCGACGCCGTAGATACAGCTTACTGCATCAGGAGCAACGACACCCCCTTCCTATCCACCGTCACGACAAGCCGAAACGGAGCAGGACGTGCCAAGCCCCATTACGGTATCTTTAACACAGGCGACTTTATGAAACTGACCCTCTCGATCAAGAACCTGTCTGACGCCCGGATGAAGGATCTGGGTTACAAGCGGGAAATCAGAACCGAGGCCCTCAGGGAAGCCGCCACCCTCTCGGCCAGGGCGGCCAAGGAGCAAGGTCTGTCCGCAGAAGCTGCAGGGGCGATCAAGGCCAAGATCCTGGGCCTCAGGTCATGACGGTGCTTACAGGATGACGGTGCTACCGGATAACAAGATAGAGTTTAAGGTCGGGGAGCCGGGCTCTGCGGAGCTGGTGCAGGCCGCGGCGGGGATCGGCGATGTGCTGCTTGCCTATCAGCAGCAAGCCTGGTCGCTGATCAGTCTCAACGCCCTGATTGTCGCCGAGAAGTCCCGCCGCATCGGCTATACCTGGGCGGTCGCCGCCTATGTGACGCTCACGGCCTCCACAGTCCGGTCCGCAGGCGGCCAGGACGCCCTCTATATGGGGCCGAACCTTGAGATGGCCCGGGAATTTATTGATGCCTGCGCCCTGTTCGCCAAAGCCTTCCACTGGGCGGCAGGCGAGATTGAGGAAACGGTGTTTTCCTACGCGGGTGAGGACGGCGACACCAGAGAGATCAAGGCGTTCCGCATCGAGTTTGCCAGCGGCTTCGAGATTGTGGCGCTCACGAGCAACCCCAGAAGCCTCCGCGGCCGTCAGGGCATTGTGGTCATTGATGAAGCGGCCTTCCATGATAATCTGAATGAGGTCCTGAAGGCGGCGCTCGCGCTCCTGATGTGGGGCGGCAAGGTGATTGTTATCTCGACCCATGACGGTGACGACAACGCCTTTAACGAGCTTATTGAGGACATTCGCGCGGGGCGCCGCCGCGGTGTGGTGCACCGGGTGACTCTTGAAGACGCTGTGGAACAAGGCCTTTACGCGCGGATCGCACTGGTCAAAGGCCTTGATCCGTCCCCTGAGGCCGAGGCGGCATGGGTCGAGGATATCAGGAAGAGTTACGGCGACGCGGCGGACGAGGAGCTGGATGCGATCCCGCAGCCGGGCTCGGGCACAGCCATACCGCTTGCGGTGCTCGAAAAAGCGGCGCGCAGGGATATCCCGGTTATCCGCTGGAAGGCGCCGAAGGATCTGATGCTGGTGAGCGAGGCGGTGCGCCGTATTGTGGTCCGGGATTTTATTGACCGGGAGATACGGCCGCACGCCTCGCGTCTCAACCAGGGCTGGCCCAGTTATCTGGGCGGTGACTTCGGGCGCAAGATTGATCTCTCCATTTTCTGGCCGCTGCAGGTGGCGGATGATCTGACGCGCAGGCCGCCCTTCCTTGTCGAATTGTCGGATGTGCCGTTCGAGGCCCAGAAGATGATCCTTTATGCCGTCGTTGACATGCTGCCCCGTTTCTCGGGCGGGGCGCTGGATGCTACCGGCAACGGCGCCTATCTGGCCGAGGTGGCCCAGATGAAATACGGCACCGACATGATGGTGGCGGTGCATTTCTCGGACACATTCTACCGGGAGAACAGCCCGCGGCTTGTGGCCAGCTTCACCGACGGCCAGGCGCGCATTCCGAAGGACAGGGATATTATCAGCGATCACCGGATGGCCAAACGGATTGGCGGGGTGATCAAGATGCCGCCGGAACGGAAGGATAACGAGGGCGGTGGCAAGCGGCACGGCGACGCCTTTATCGCGCACCTGCTCGCTGAATATAGCACCACCCGCGATGCGGTCGCCTATGAAGGCGCACAGACGGTACCGGGTGAAATCGCCGGCGAGCAGGAGCAACGCCTGACCATGCGGCCGGACCATCGGGAGGATGAGATGCCCGGGCTGAGCGGCGGCATGGGGATCAGAGGAACATTCTAGTGAAACATATCACCAAAAAATACCAGCGCCAGCAGGCAAGTCCTTATCCCGGGGGCGTGAGCCGCAACCAGGCCCCGAGTAGACAGACCCCGAGTAGACAGACCCCGAGTAGACAGACCCCGAGTAGACAGGCCCCGAGTAGACAGGCCCCGAGTAGACAGACACTGACCGGCCGTATTGCAGGCCCCGAGTATGCCAGTGTGCGGCGCATTATGAACGAGCACCCCTCCGAGGGCCTTGATCTGGTGTCGCTGGCGGCAATCCTCAAGGACGGCGAACAAAAGGACCCGAAGCGCTATCTGGCGTTCGCTGAGGATATGGAAGAGAAAGAGCCGCAATACTTGTCAACCCTCGGCACACGGAAGCGGGCGGTCAGCCAGTTGGAGATCACGGTAGAGCGGGCGGACGAGAGCCATCAGGCGGATGTGCAGGCCCGTTTTGTCGAGGATTTCCTCTCCCGCGACAGCCTCGAAGATGAGCTCTTCGATATGCTGGATGCGGTCGGCAAGGCGTTTTCGCTGACCGAGATCGTCTGGGAAACGTCGGAGAACCAGTGGATGCCAAAGCGCCTGCACTGGATCGACCCCACCTGGCTTGAGTTTGACGAACTGGATCTGACGACCCCTTATATCAAATCCCCCGAAGGGCCCATGCCGCTGGCGCCCTATAAGTTCATTCCCTTCACGCTCCGGGCCAAGTCCGGCATTCCCATGCGCTCGGGGCTGGCCCGCGCCATTGCCTTTGTCTGGATGTTCAAAAACTATGATATCAAGAACTGGGCCCAGTTTCTGGAGACCTACGGCCAGCCGGTCAGGATCGGCCGGTTCGGTACCGGCGCCACCGTCGCCGAGCGGAAGGAGCTCTTGCGCACCATCGCGTCGATCGGTCGGGATTTTGCCGGCATCCTGCCGATGGGCATGAATGTGGAGTTTGTCGAGGCCTCGGGCAAGGGCACGTCCGGGGCGCTGTTTGAAGCCAAGGCCGCGTATCTGGACAAGCAGATATCCAAGGTGGTGCTGGGGCAGACCATGACCACAGACGACGGCTCCAGCCAGGCCCAGGCAACGGTCCATAATGAGGTGCGGGAGGATATCGAGCGCTCGGACGCCCGGCAATTAGCGGCTGCGCTGAACCAGAATCTTGTCAGGCCGATGATTGAGCTCAACTTCGGCCAACAGAAAAAATATCCGCGGCTCCGGATCGGCCGGGCCGAGCATATTGATCTGAAAGAGTTCACCAGCTCCGCGAAAACCCTCCATGCGCTTGGCCTGCCGCTCTCGAAGAACCAGCTTTACAGCACCACCGGCCTGACACCCCCGGAGACAGACGAAGATACGCTTGCAAAAGCGCAGGGGCCAGAGGAAGAGCAGCCACAGAAAGAGCAACCCGAAAAAGAACAGCTCGACCAGGAAGGAACGGAAACTGCCAGCATGATTCTGGCCAGAGGAGGCAGAGACGGTCTATCCGACAACGACCCTGATAGTCTGCCTGATAGTCTGGAGGGGCTGCTGGAGGCCGGGCTCGGGGCTGCCGGTTCTGCCTTTGACCGCGAGTATCTGGCCCCTGTGCAGGCGCTCGCCGATGAGGTGTCTGATTTTGATGCGTTTATCGAGCGACTGCCCGATCTCATGGCAGGGGCGGAACCGGAAACGGTTGAGCTGATGACACAGGTTTTCTTTATGGCGCGCGCGGGCGGCCTTACCGGCCTGGACGGTGAAGACGAATCTGATGAAGGTGGGCCGGAAGAAGGAAATACCCCGAAAGAGGGAAGCAGCCATGACGCTTGAGCCGCTGCCGCACGATGCGGCCATCAGCTTCTTCGAGAAAAAGGGCTATGTGACCAGCTATCACTGGGCCGATGTGTGGCGGGGCGAGCATGGGCGGGCTTTCACGGTGGCCAAGGTCATGCGCGGCGACCTGCTCTCCGATATCCGCGAGGCTGTGGATGGGGCGCTCCGGGACGGGGTCACCTTCCGGGCGTTTGCGCGCGCGTTGATGCCAACGCTTGAGAAATACGGCTGGACCGGTTTCAGGGAGATGACTGATCCCGTCACAGGTGAGATCCGGCGGGTGGAGCTCGGCACACCGCGGCGGCTCCGGATCATCTATGAAACCAATCTTCGTATGGCCAATGCGGCGGGCCGCTGGGAAAAGATCGAGCGCAACAGGCGCTTTATGCCCTATCTGGTTTACTATACAGCGGATGACGACAAGGTCCGGGCCGAGCACCGGCCCTGGCATCTGGTGATCCTGCCTGTGGATCATCCTTTCTGGAACACCCATTATCCGCCCAATGGCTGGCGCTGCCGCTGCCGGGTGCGGGCGCTCACCAAAGGCCAGGCCTCAAGGCTGGCCGCCGAGCACGGGATCACCATCGGCGACGTGCCTGAGATCACCTGGGTGACAAAGCGGCACCCGCGCACGGGCGAGAGGATAAAGGTGCCCGAGGGCATTCATCCGGGGTTTGCCTATCATGTGGGCAAGGCCCATATGCGCGGGATTAGTCCGCTACCGAAGACTGGGCCTATCGTCACACCCCGCCGAGTGGGGCCGCCAAAAACCATTGACCCGGCCCCTGAAAAAACCAACTGGGTGCCTATGCCGCCGTCGCGCACAGCACCGGCGGATCGCCTGCTGCCGAAGAACATCTCTGGCGACGAGGCTATTGATGCGTTTCTCGGCGAGTTTGGCGCCAGCCGCAACCGGTCGGTGCTGCATGTGGACGCCCTTGGCCAGCCTGTGGTGATCAGCGAGGATTTTTTCCGGTACGGGGACGGCACGGTCAAGATGGTGGGCGGTGTGCGCAAGTCCGCCGCCCTTCTTCTGGCAGACACGCTCAAAAGTCCGGACGAGATCTGGTGGCACTGGGAGCGGGTCTGGCTTGACAGGGGTCAGACACGCTGGCGCTACCGGCTGACCCGGCGCTATTTTGCCCGCTGGCTGGTGGAAGGTCAGAGTAAACCAGTAGAGACGCTTGTGGCGGCAGAGTTTGGCAGAGACGGCTGGCAGGGTGTCACCGCTTTCAGGGCGACAGGGCAGGATTACCTGGAGCGCCAGCGTGGCAGCATTCTTGGCTACCGAAGGGAGGAACCGTAAGAAACAGTCCTGCCCGGCCCCTGATCTCCTGATAAAGGGCCAGGCGGGGGTTGCGCTGTCGGTAGCAGCGCGCACCAGGGATTGGAGCTCCCTACGACCATCATGGCCAGCTATGCCAAAATAACATTAACTGGCCCGCCACCTGCACTACAGGCGGGTTCACTGTAGGAGGGCCTCGATCATGGAGTCCAGACCCGATTATATGGACGTGACACCTGTCGCGCCTGTTGCCCCGTATCTGGGCGGCAAGAGCCGTCTGGCAAAAACCATCATCAACCGGATTGAAGCAATCCCCCACAGGCTCTATGCCGAGCCTTTTGTCGGCATGGGCGGTGTGTTTCTGCGGCGCTCACAGCGCCCGAAGGCAGAAGTGATCAATGATGTGAGCCGGGATATCACCACCCTCTACCGTGTCTTGCAGAACCATTATCTGGCGTTCGTGGAATATATCCGGTTTCTGGTATCGGCGCGCACGGAGTTCGAGCGGCAACTGACAGTGCCTGCCGAATCGCTCACCGATATCCAGCGGGCGGCCCGGTTTCTCTATCTGCAGCGCACCGGTTTTGGCGGCAGGCCGGGCTCAAATACTTTCGGGGTATCACCGGACCGGCCAAGCCGGTTTGATGTCACCAAACTGATCCCCATGCTGGATGCGCTCTCGGAGCGGCTGGCCCCTGTGACCATTGAATGCCTGGACTGGAGTGACTTTATCCGTCGCTATGACCGGACGCAGGCACTCTTCTATCTGGATCCGCCCTACTATGGTAATGAAGGTGATTACGGCAGGGATATCTTTGCCCGCGATCAGTTTGAGAAAATGGCCGCACAGCTTGCGGACCTTAAGGGCCGCTTTATTCTCTCACTCAATGACCGGCCGGAGGTGCGGGAAATATTTGCCGGGTTCGAGATGGACGCCGTGACAGCCCGCTATTCGGTCTCGAAAGAGACAAAGGGCCGCCGGTCGTTCGGGGAGTTGATCATCACGGGATGATACCGGAGAGGGCACGGCGACGAAGAAACGAAAACCCGGCTGGATATCCAGCCGGGTTTTCTGTGTCTTTCTATGCGCCAGAAAGCTTCAACCGACAAGCAGGTCATGGCTAACACCTGGGGAAACACGCCCCGGACGGTGATTTTTTATACCGCCTGCCTGTGGGCTCTTTCAACAGAAAACGCTCTTTTTGCCCCAAAATGCCGCTGCGGACCCCAAAACGACCGCCTCTGCCACTCTGGCATGGCAAATAAGACGTCTAAGACATTTATAAGACATTAGGAGTCGGGTGTCCCTGCACCCACCATAGCCGGGAGCATGGAGACGGGCGCTGACGGGCTTTAAAACGAGATGTCGGTTTTTGGAAATCAGGGGTGGGGTGCCTCTGTTTCGGCGTCTGGTTCCCCGCCTGTTTCCATCAGGGCGGAAATCCTTCCGGGCTAGTTTTAATGGTGCGGGGCTTTTATGCTGCGTCCCATGAGCAAGATTGTAAAGGCATATCATTTTGTCACCCTGGCAGCAGGGTCCGGCGACCGCCCGGGAGACAGAACGGCCCCCGACCGTATCAAGCTGTTTGATCCCGGTATCAACCGCGCCCATGACGGCAGGGTCTTCGGGCTTGACGATCTGGCGGCTGTGGTACGCGCCAGCATGCGCCGCGGTACGGACCTGGTGATTGATTATGAGCACGGCTCGGAAATGAAGGCGGCGAAGGGTGAGATGGCCCCGGCGGCAGGCTGGATCAAAAACCTGACCGCAGAAGTGGACGGCCTTTATGCGGAGGTGGAATGGACCGACAGGGCCCGCGCCATGATTGAGGCCGGCGAATACCGCTATATCTCCCCCAGCATCAAGCCAGATAAAATTGTCGGCGGTGTCGTCCATGTCCAGCGTATCCTGCGCGCAGGCCTTACGAACACGCCTGCCCTTGACCTGCCGGCCCTTGCAAATGCTTACCATACCACTCCTGAAGATGAGGAAGAACCAATGGACGAAACACTCAAGACTGCGCTTTGCAGCCTGCTGGGCCTTGACGCTGAGAAGACGGACGATCAGGCCCTTCTTGCCGCCGCCGACAGGCTGAAGGGCGCAGCTCTGCTGTCAGCAAACGATCTTAAAGAGATCGGCGAGGCTCTGGACACAGACGATGCTGTTACGGGAGCTGTGATCCTTGCTTCCCTCAAGAAGGGGGATGAAGGATCTGACACTCCCGACCCGAAAAACCCTGATCTGAAAAATCCTGACCCTGCCAAATATGTGGAAGTGGGTGTCATGAAAAGCGTTCAGGACGCGCTTGGCAGCGTCAAACAAGAGCTGGCCTCCCTGCAGGCGGACCGGGGCAAGGATGCAGCCGAAGCGAAAGTGGCGGCGGCGATCAAGGACGGCAAGCTGGTGCCGGGGCAGAAGCAGTGGGCGCTGTCGCTTGCAAGCAGCGACCCTGACAGCTTCGACAGGTATATCAAGGGCGCCCCCACCATCCTTGACGGTGGCCGCACGGTGACGCTGGCGAGCACTGGCGGCGAGGGCGAGACGCTCACCGCCCGGCAGAAGGCGATCTGCAGCCAGCTCGGCATGAGCGAGGACACTTTTCTCGGTAAGGATACCGGGGATAAAGACACCGGTAGCAAGGACACCGGGGACGACAGGAAGAAAGCGAGCTAGACCATGACCCTCACAAAAGAACGGGATACCAAACGCCGGGAGCATACCACCAATGAGGACCCGGTAGCGGCTGGCGCAAAGATCTTCGCGGGCGCCCTTGTCTGCCTGAAGGCTGGCAAGGCAGTCAAGGGGGCTGTTGCAACAGATCTCACTGCCCGCGGTCGGGCTCTTGAGACGGTGGATAACACAGGTGGCACCGACGGCGCCAAAACCATCCGCACGGATGTGGGTGTGTTCCTTTTCGACAATCACGGCACGGACACTGTGACGGCCAGCCATATCGGCAAGGACGCTTATATTGTCGACGATCATACGGTTGCGGCCACAGGCGCACCCGCGAGCGGCACTAACACCCGCTCGAAGGCAGGCCGCATTATCGGCCTGGAGGGCACCCGCGTCTGGGTAGAAATCCGCTAGGCAGAAAAGCAGACCGGCAAGAAAGCAAGGAAACAGAAGAATGCAAGTGACAC
This sequence comes from Kordiimonas sp., assembly GCA_965199355.1. GTDB lineage: Bacteria > Pseudomonadota > Alphaproteobacteria > Sphingomonadales > Kordiimonadaceae > Kordiimonas. The sequence goes on along the minus strand of CBDARB010000001.1, from coordinate 204,159 downwards.
CCCAGACCCTTATCGACCTCTCGAAAGGCTTCCAGCGGCTGTTTGACGGGGCGCTTTCGATGGCACCAAGCCAGTGGAACCATGTGGCCATGGAGGTCATGTCCATGAGCTCGGAAGAAGCCTATGGCTGGATGAACCTGATCCCCGGCATGCGCGAATGGATTGGTGACCGGGTTATCCATAACCTCTCGGCCAGCGACTATTCGATCAAGAACAAGGATTATGAGCTGACGATCGGCGTCCAGAAAAACGATATCGAAGACGACAGGCTCGGTATCTATAACCCCTTGTTTACCGAGATGGGCCGCTCGACGGGCGAGCATGTGGACAAGATGGTCTACAGCCTCCTCAGGAAGGGCTTTGAGACCAAATGCTATGACGGCCAGTATTTCTTTGATACGGACCACCCGGTTATCAATGGGAACGGCGATGAGGACAGTGTCTCCAACTCCCAGGGCGGCAGCGGCACTGCCTGGTATCTGATTGATGACAGCCGGGCCTTGAAGCCCATTGTCTACCAGAACCGCAAGGCGGCGGATTTTGTCGCGCTCGACAAGCCCGAGGATGCCAATGTGTTCCACAAGAAGGAATTTATCTACGGCACCCACGCGCGCCGCAATGTGGGCTTTGCGCTCTGGCAGCTTTCCTATGCGTCAAAAGAGACGCTCAACACGGAAAGTTTCGAGGCGGCCAAGGCGGCTATGGAAAGCCAGAAAGGCGATCATGGCCGCACGCTGGGCATTATGCCAAAGAAACTGATCGTGCCGCCAACGCTCGAGGGCAAGGCACGGCGTCTTATCAAGGCGGAAACCATCGACGGTGGTAATACCAACGTCTGGCAGGATGCGGTCGACGTGGTTGTGGTGCCGTGGTTGGCGTAAGGGGGTTGGCCTGATTGGGCCGCAAACAGGAATAAACACCCGGAGAGAGGGCCGGATCTGTGTTTTGAGCACCGGCCCGCCACAGGCCCGAAAGGGAGCTCGGCGGGGATAGTGCCAAGGGAGCGCTATCCCCCTGCAGGCCGATCCAGAAGAAATTGACGCAACAGCAAAGGACCGATCATGTCACGTGCCATCACCATTGTTTCAAAAGTTGCCGGGTTCCGCCGCTGCGGCATGGCCCACCCGGACACGGCCGTCACCCACAAGGCCGGCACCTTCACCGATGAGCAGATTGCCCGTCTTGAGGCAGAGCCCATGCTGGTGGTGACAGACGCTGCCGGTGAAGAGGCTGCGGATACTGCCAGTAATCCAGCGCCGGAACCGGCTGCCGGAAAAGCGCCTGCCAAAAAGGCCACGACAAAAAAGGCACCCGCTAAAAAAGCGGCGGGTTCCAAAACCAGTAATGGTCCCAAAACCGGCACAGCAAACGCTGGCGCCCAAAAAACGGCTGATGGGGAGCAGGCATAACCCATGATGCTGGTCAGCAAAACTCCCGCAGAGCGCCGCAGCGTCGATATCGACATCTCGGATGACATCGGGAGCGAAAGCGGCGTGACTGGTGTCGAGGCCGTTGTCGCTGCCCGGCACGGCGCCCAAAAATCTGTGCTGACCTGTAGCGCAGAAGCTCTCCCTGCCGGTGCGCGGCTTGAGCTGGCGGCGGGCATGGACGGCAGGGTCTACCGGATCGACCTCACCTTCACGCTTGCGGACGGGCAGATTCTGGAGCGGGCCGTGGAGGTTCATGTGCTCGACCTTGATTTCATTCTGCCGGATACAGATAAGACAGGTACGGGTCGGCTGCACAGTTATATCGCCCCTGCGGCCTATAGGGACCGGTTCGGGCTGGAGGAACTCTTGCTCTTGACCTCGGATCCGCATGTGACCCCACCTCGGGTGAACAGGGACCGTTTCATGGCGGCGCTCAAGGACGCAACGGCAGAGATAGATGCGGTGCTGGCGGCCCGCTACCGGGTACCGGCCCTAAACCCGCCTGATATACTCATGACACACGCAGCCACCCTGACGCGCGAGATACTGCACAGGTATGCGGACACTATCCCCGAGCATATAGCGGAAGCGGCCAAGGGGGCGCGTGCCGACCTGCGGCGTCTGGCAACCACCGGGAGCGGGCTCACGGGCCTTCAGGCGCGCACTGCCGCCACGTCCGGCATGCCCGAGTTTGAGGCGGGCGACGCGCATTTCTCCAGCGACAAGCTGAAGGTGTTCTGAGATGCGGTTTCATGTCACCACAGACGATACTGCCACCCCGGCCCTGAAGGCGCTGATCGCGGCCGCGCAGGATATGACACCGCTTTATGACGGCCTTGGCCAGATGGTCTAGGAAAGTACCCGTGACCGGTTCGATACAGGCATAGACCCGTCAGGCAGTGCCTGGCGGCCCAGTATCCGGGTTGCCCGCCACGGCGGCAAGACGCTCAAGGAGAGCGGCGACCTTGCTGACAGTATCAACTACCGGGTGGATCCGGACGGGGTCTATGTGGGCACGCCTTTTTTCTGGGCGGTCACTCACCAGGAAGGCCGTACCATCAAACCGAAGACCAAGAAGGCGCTTGTCTTTACAGGCAGCGGCGGCGAGACGGTGTTTGCAGGATCCGTCACCATCCCCCGCCGGGAGATATTTGGTATCTCGGCGGCGGACGAGGAAGAAATGACCGCCCTGCTGGATGACCATTTTGGCCCACAAGATCATCACTCTTCAGGAGGCGTCTTATGATTGTCCTGCCGGCGGTCCTCACGCATCTTGAAACCACCCTCAAAACCACGTTCCGCCAGTATGGCAGTGTGGAGAAGGCGGCGGGGCTGGTGACCGACTTCAGGCGCTCGCCCGCCTGCTTTGTGCTGCCGCTCCGGACACGCCCTCACGGCCGGCCGGTTGATGGCGGCAGTCGTCACCCAAGAGCCGAGGAGCAGTTTGGCGTCGGGGTTGTCCTCAAGGCCACCGACAAAGCCAAAGTGCGCGATCTGCATATGAAAGTTTACAGCGCGCTGCAGGGTGCCCGCCTGAAAGGGACCCAGCGGCCGGTAAGCTGGACCGACGGCAGGCTTTTGCAGGCAGGCGACAATCTGGTCGTCTGGCAGCTTACCTTTGAAACCCTCACCGACATGGAGAAGATCCCATGACACCCCATAAAGAAATCCAGCCCGTCCAGAATCGTCTCCCGACAGAAGGCGGCTCTTACGTGCGCGGCAAGGGCGGCAAGCTGACGCTTTTGAGCCGCACCCGAAACCGGGCGGAAGCGACAAGGGAAGAAACAGGGGAAGAAACAGGGGAAGAGACAGGGGAAGAGACAGGGAAAGCTGCCAGCAGGCAGGGTCGGGCAAAAACGGCTGATGAGCAGCAACCGGAAACACAATCCCCTAAACAGCCCCAAAAACAGCAGAAACAGAAAGGGAGCTCATAATGCGCTATGCAGAAAAACTGATCCTTGCGAAGATTGAGGCGACAGAGGGCACAGACAGCCTGCCTGTGCTGGCAAGCGACCTTGTGCGCACCATCGGCGCCGAGATCACGCCCCTCACAGCCGACGCCAGCGCGCTGGATATCGACCAGCCTTATGGCGGCAACAGCCCGCAGCGCCTGCGCCGCAAGCGCACCGGCTTCACGCTGCCGTTCCTCGGGACGCCCTCGGGCACCGCTGGCACAAAACCCGAAGGGGCCGCGCTTTTCCGGGCCTGTGGTCTCGGCGAGACGGTAACGGAGGATACCAGTGTCATTTATGCGCCGGTGCGCACAGGCTTCGAGACGGCCAGCCTCTATTTTAACCAGTCCGGGCTTGTGCATAAAGCGACAGGCGTCAAGGGCAACCTGACCCTGGAGGTGACACAGGGCGAGGATCCGCTGTTCACAGTGACCGGCGAAGGCGGGTTTGCGGCCCCTGAGGCAATGGACCTGGGGACAGCTGACTTTTCGGGGTTTCAGGGGCCGCTTGAAGTGAATGAAGCCAATACGACGCTGACGATCGGCGGACCAGGGGATCTTCTAGAGTTTGACCTGGAGACGCTGTCCTTCGACTGCGGTCTGCCGCAAACTTTTATCAGCCGCACCCTGCAGACGGGGATCAAGACCGGGGATGCAGCGCCCTCAGGCTCGCTCACAGTCACCCACCCGGCGCTGACGAAACGGAACTTTATCGAGCAGGTTGGCCGGGAGGCCACAGCGGCTGTGCGGCTCGTCCACGGTACAGCGGCGGGGCATATCATGACGCTTGATCTGCCGCGTGTGCAACTGCTGGAGCCATCATACTCTGAAAGCGAGGGTGACCTGATGATCGGCATGACCCTCAACCCGCTGCCGGGCGCGGATGGTCTCGCCTGGAAACTCACTTATACGTAAAAGGACACCCCGATGGCCAAATTCATTATCGACCAGCAGCGTACTGTGAAGAACTGGCCCTGGCATATCCCGGTGCCGGGCGATAACGGCGCTGTGACGAGCTTCCGGGGCGGGCTGGATTTCTCCCTTCCGGGCAAGGAAGACTACCGGACCTTTATCCAGAGCCTGGACGACGACGCCGACGGTGACCTGATGGCCGCGGATGAGGCGCTCACGGACTATATCGTCAGCCATGTCACTGGCTGGCACGGCTTTGTGCACAAAGACGGTGACAAGAAGGACGCGGCCTATTCAGAGGCGGCGCTGAGGCAGGTGCTCGATCAGATCAATACCGCCAAAAGCTTTCATGAAAGCTTCAATGCTGCGGTCGAGGGCAGGCGGGTAAAAAACTAGAAGGCGCCGTCCGGGTCCTGCTCTCCGCCGGACGGTCTGATGGTGGGCTTGACGGCGGGTCTGGCGGCGGTGATTTCAGGGAGGATATGGCCGCCTTCGGTCTTGACGGCACGCCTGAGGATATAACAGGTCAGAAAGAGCCCTACGGGATCCATGCGGATGTGGCAGACGTGTTTGAGCTTTTCCTTGAGTGCCAGGGCAGCTGGCGCATAGGCCTGATGGGCGGCTTGCAGGGGCTGGTGAAAAGCGATGTGATCGCGGTTGCCGGTGCCATGGACATAAAGCTGGACCGGGAAAGTTTTTCATTACTGACCGTCTGCGAGGCGGAATTTATCAGGCTCTATAACAGGAAGCATAAAACCCATGGCCGCAGGTCTTGAATATGGCATAAAAATCACCGCCGACAGCAAGCTTGCAGTGGGCGCCGCCAGAGATGCGGAAAAGGCCGTCAAGAAGCTCGACCGGCAGGGCAAGACGCTTACCACCACTTCGGAAAAACAGACCAGATCCTCTGGCCGGCAGCAAGAGGCCCTGCGCACCCTCGCACGAGAAACCCAAAAGGCCAGCAGCAAACTCTCCTCGCTCGAGCGCCAGACCCGCGTGCAGACCCGGGCGGTGCTTGCCGCGGCAAAAGCCAACAGGGACGCCGCCCGTGCCATTGCCCAGGGCCGCGCGGCGACCGAGCGGGCAACAGGCGCCAGCCGGGTCGCCGAGGCCCAGAACAGAAGGACAGCCGCCAGTGCCATAAACCTGGCGTCCGCCATGCGGCTGGTGGGCGGCCTGTCGCTGGTGCTGCTCGCAAAGCAGACGGTTTCTGTCGCGGACAGCTGGACGCTGATGGAAGGGCGCATGTCCCTGGTGGTCAGGACCGGCGAGACGGTGAGCACTGTGATGGATGATCTGCACCGGCGGGCCCAGGACGCGCGGGCCGGGTTCGCGGCCTTCAACAAGGTCTATTTCCGCACGGCACGGGCCTTGTCGCAGCATATCACCCTGGCGGGCCGTGCGGCGGATGTCACCAGTATCCTTGCCAAATCAGCCCGGATCAGCGGTGCGGGGGCGCAGGAAAGCGCAGCGGGTCTCTTGCAGCTTAGCCAGGCGCTGTCATCAGGCGAGCTGAGAGGCGAGGAGTTCCGTTCTGTCATGGAAAACATCCCGGATGTGGCCAAGCGGATTGCGGACGGCCTCGGTGAGCCGATCACGGCGCTCAGAGGTCTGGCGGAAGCGGGTGAACTGACCACAGAAAAAGTCGGGGCGGCACTTCTGAGCCAGAAAGACGCTGTGGAGGCGGAGTTCAAAAAACTGCCGCGCACGGTCGCGGAAGCCTGGGTGCAGCTCGGGAATGATATCACCCGGGAACTGGGCGAAGGCTCAAGGGCGACAAACGCCACCGGCGGGCTTATAAACGCCATTGACCGGCTGCGGGCCGCTGTCAGCACCGCCATTCCCGTTGGGGTACAGCTTTTGGCTGTCACGGCGGACCTGTCGGCTCTGGCGGCGGATAATCTTGATACCATCGTCGCGCTTGCGAGCGGCTATATAGCGGCCCGGGTTGCCCTGAAGGCCTTCACTGTGGTGCAGGCGTCAAGTCTCGGCACCATGGTCAAGTCCCGGGCGGTAACGCTAGGGCTCTCGGCGCTGATGGCCGGCAATTATGCCCGGGCGCTCAAGGTCGCCACCATAGGCTGGCGCGGGCTTACCGCCGCCATGGTTGCCAACCCCATCGGCGCTGTTGCTGTCGGGATCGGCCTGGTCACCGCCGCGCTGGTGGGCTGGGGGCTGGCGAGCGACGATGCGGCGGAGAAAACCGACCGGCTGAGTGAAGCAAACGAGCGCCTGCAGAAAGCCATGGAGAAAATGACCAGGGCCGGACTGGAGGCGGAACTGGCCCTCCAGCAGACTATCCTCGCCCGCGGCGCAGAGGCCCGCGAGCACATCCTTGGTGCCATCAGGAAGGCGAAGGGGGAACTGGATGATCTGCGTGAAAACCTTACAGTCGCGAGCCAGCCCGGGATCTATTCCCCCAGACCCCTGAACCTGAACAATAACCGGGATCTGGAGGCCATCAGGAAAAAAGAAAAGGAGCTTAAAGGCTTGCAAAATGTCCTGGCCGGTATCACCAGCAGCGGCAAGGAAACGCAGGACACCATTGACAAGATCACCGTGAGACTTGCCCGGCTGGATGCCCGGCAGACAGCTGTTGCCAACAAGAAGCTCCTGCAGCATTTTGACGGCCTGCTGAAAACCCTCGACCCGGCGGCGCAGCGCACGCTTGAACTGGCAAGGGCTTACGGTGCCCTGAGGGCCGCGCGGGAAGCGGGCAGGATCAGCCAGGACGAGCATGCGGCCTATCTGGAGCGGCTCAGGTCCGAGCTTTACCCGGACGCCGCCCGCCTGACAGAACGGACCACTGAGAGCCTCAAGGAAGAGGCGCGCTCACTCGGCCTGTCGGCCCGGGAACGGCAGATCCAGCTTACTGTCCGCCAGGCGGAGAATGAGGCGCGGCAGCGCGGCCTGGAGCTGACCAGGGACAACATCACCGCTATCGAGCGCGAAGCCGGCGCGCCGTCTGGAAAATCTCTACAGGAACGCCGCCGAGACAATCCAGAGAAGCCTTTCGGACGCCCTTTATGACGGCCTGAATGGGTCCCTCAAAGGGGTCAAGGGCTTCTTCAAGTCGATCGTTAACCTGTGGAAGCGCCAGTTTGCGGAGAAGCTCACTTTGAACATTCTCGGCCGTGGTGGTGCGAGTGGTATCGCAAGCTTCCTTGGTATCGGCGCGGCGGGTCTTGGTGCGGCAGGCACCGTGCAGTCAGGCAGCCAGGTGGCGCCGGGCACAGCAAGCGGGCCTTTGGGGCTGCTCAGCCAGGGCATCGGCAAGCTTGGCAGCGTGATTGATGATTTCGGCAAGTCGCTCGGCTTCGGCAAGAGCGGCGCCTCGCGCATCACCGACGAGGCTGTGGCGACCGGCACGGTACCTGTGGACAGCAAGGGGGCGGTCAAGGGCACACCCTCGCTTGTGAAAACATTCGGGGAAGGCCTGGCGCTCGGCGGGCTCACGAGCGGCTTGCTTGGCGGGGACAGCACGGGCGGCGCTATCGGCGGCGCGCTTGGCTCGGTGGCCGGCACAGCGCTCGGCGGCCCACTCGGCGGCCTGATCGGCGGCGTGGTCCTGGGCGCCGTCGGCGGTTTTCTCAAAAGCATTTTCACCAAAACACCAAGGGCCGGCACCAAGCTGTGGACCGATGCGGGCGGCCAGCTCACCCACGGTAATATCCGCACCAAAGGCAAGGCGGACAAAGGGATCGCCTCCGGCCTGTTCAGTCTGTTTGGCAGCCAGCTTGATGCGCTGGCCACCTCGCTTGGGGCCTCGATCCAGGGCGGCCTCGGCCTGGGCGAGATCGGCTACCGGAAAGACCGCTTCTTCTTTGACCCCACGTCGAGTACGCCCTTGAAACATCTGGGCAAGGCGCGGGGCGCCACCCGCACCTTCGAGACGGAAGAAGGCGCGGTGAAGGCGGCGCTCGCTACGGCGCTGTCGCGCGGGGTGATCACCGGTGTTGGTGAAGAGGTGGCAAATTTCCTGAGGCGCACCACAGAAGAAACCATCGACCGGGTGCTCGCCAACCTTGATTTCCTGAAGGTCTATGACGGGCTTGCCGGCACCACCCGGCATGTGTCGGAGGCCGAGAAAAATATCAAGGCGCTGAATGAGCGCTTCATAGGGGCGGCAAAGCAGGCAAGGAAGCTGGGGCTGGCGGTTGCGCCGGTGTTTGACGCCTGGCAGCGGGAGACGGCGCGCCTGCGCATCGATTTTGAGAAGTCCGTGCGGCTCGGGCTCAAGGATATCACCGACCCGGCGCGCGCCGAGCTGACCCGGCTCCGCGACGAACAGGTGGGGAGACTTGAAGAGGCGCTGGCGCTCGGCGCGGATATCGGGGCGGTGCAGAAGCTGAATGCCAAGGAATGGCAGCGGGCGATTGAGCGGCTTGACGGGCAGGTTAACAGTCTGTTTCGCCAGTATGACAAGAGCCTCACGCTCTTCAAGCGCGATCTTGTCTTTGGCAGCGACAGCCTGGTGGCGCCCGTGCATCAGCTCCGGGCCGCCGAGACCCGCTTTGCCGACCTGACCCGAGCGGCCAGGGGCGGGGACGAGGCGGCGATTGCGGGTATCTTTGAGGCGGCGCGGCAACTGCTGGAGATTTCAAAGAGTGCCTTTGGCGCCAGCGCGACCCACGGCAGCCGCGAGGCCTTTGTGCGCAGCACACTGGAGAGCCTGAGGGCCCAGTTGCCCAGGACGGATATCGCCGCACTGGCGACCGAGATTGGCCCGGCGGCCCTCAGCGAAAAACAGATCACTAACCTCACGGAGACCGTGGAGCGCGGGCAAAGGGAGATGATCACCCTCCTGGGCGAGATTGCCGACAACACTGCAGGAGGGGGTCCAAACACCGGATCCGGTGGCGGGTATGGCGGCGGCTATGGCCGCTTTGGCGGCAGTCCTGTCGGGGGCGGCACCCGGGGTGACCTGCGCTTTAATCTGGCGGCCCGCTCATGAGCTGGCTCCTGCATATAGACGCCACCCGTGCGAACGGCGAGACGGAGACGCTCCATATATCGGCGGGACTTGAGGTTCCTCTGGTGGACGGCATCCTGCATGAGGAAGTGGCGGAAACCATCCTCACGCTGGATACGCAGATTTTTGGCGCCTGGGGCCAGGCGGCAGCAAAGGCGTCACAGGGCGATGTGACGCTCGTTGTCGACGCAGCGCTTGACGGCTGGAAGAGGCTCACCTTTGCCGGCAGTGCTATCAGGATTTATGAAGGGGACAGTGATGCGGGCAACGGCGAGCGTCTCGCTGAGTATGTCCTGCGTTTTGCGGGCACGGTTGCCGGCGCCACCCATGATGAAAACCGCCTGACGCTCGACTTGCGCGACAGCGGCTGGCGGCTGGACCGGCCGCTTGCCGTCCCGGAATTTTTGGGCACGGGTGGTCTTGAAGGCGGGGCTGACCTTAAGGCCAAGAAAAAGCCGCTGATCCTGGGCGCCCCGCTGGCGGTTGATCCGACCCCGTTTCTCCTGGACCCGCTCCATCTCATCTATATGCTGAGTTTCAGGGCGATAGAGGCGGTGACACAGGTGACAGACGGCGGCAACCGGCTTGACCCTGCCGGCGATTATCCGTCGCTCGCCGCGCTCCAGGGCGCGGAGATAAAGTTCGGGGCTTATGCCACCTGCCTCGCATTGGGGCTCCTGCGTCTGGGCGGCCGGATCGCGCTCAAGCTGGCGGTCTGGTGCAGAGGGGATGCTTATGGCGGAGAGGATGGGGGCGGAGAAGATGGGGACGGCTATAGCGACCGGCCCGGCAGCCTGATCAGGAAAACCCTCGACAGCCTGGCGCCGCTGCCAGCGCTGTATGATGTGCCCTATGACCGCAGGGCGCTCGATCAGCTTGACAGGGACCATCCCCATGCCCTCGGCATCTATATCGATAAGGAGACGAGCGTTGCCAGTGTGATTGAAACCATCGCTGTTGCCGCAGGGGCTTTCTGGCAGGTGGACCGATTGGGGGTTCTGAGGGCGCGGGTGATGGGCTTCTCCGTGCCTGTGCAGACGTTCGACGCCGACACATACCAGCGCTTGCGCAAAACGGAAGACCGGCCTGCGGTCAAAAAGCTGCGCATCAGTCATAGCCGTATCTGGAGCGTGCACAGGGCGGGCGAGCTGGCCAGCATCACCTCGGAGGATATCGCCGACCTGCCCGCGCTCCTGACCCGGGTTTATGAGGGCGAGCTTGTCCATGATGCCTGGTTTAATCATCTGGACCCGACCGGAGGCCCGAACGGAGGCCCGAACGGAGGCCCGAACGGAGGCCCGAACGGAGGCAGAGGCTGGCAGTTCACCGGGGGGTTCTCGCCAGGCACGGTGCGGTTTAACGGACGGACCAGAAACTGCCTGCGGCATGATCCGCCAAAGCGCGGCCAGGCAGGGGATGACTATGACTTTCTGGAAGGCAAGGCCGGCCCTTACGCGTATGGTGCCCGGGCCTGGAACCAGCCGTTTGACACAGGGCCCGGCGAGCGGGTCACCGCGGCGTTTTTCGGCAAGACAGCAACTGGCACCGACGGCCTGATGTGGGCAGGGATCAGCTATTACCGCTCGGACGGCAGCCTGATCCGGGATATCATCCATGATGACCCGCTGGAGCCCGACGACAATCTCTATTTTGATGCCACCCTTAAAGGGGGCGGCCGTATGTTCACCGCGCCGGAAGAAAGCGCCTACGGCATTGCGTTCCTGATCATCCGGGGCCATCGGCGCGGGGTCTGGTATATCACGGGTTCCAGACACACCAGACAGGGTATCGCCGGTCAGGACAGCGCGCTCAATGCCCTGCACGGGCCCGGGGCACCGGGAGCGACGCCCGGCGCCACCATCGGGGTCGACACGTTCGACCGGGACGGCCTTGTCACGCAGGAACAGGCGCTTGTCACCAGTGACGGCCAGCTCGGTTTTGCCGGCGGACACCTGTGGGATTTTGAGCATCAGGCCCTCGGCTGGACGGTGGCGGGCGGCACGCTGGCGGTGCGGGCCAATGCCATACGGGCGGACAGCAGCGGCAGGGATCTCCGCCTCACCAGCCCCGCAGGGCTCGGGCTTGGCGGTGACCGCTATGATAAGGTGGCGGTGCGGATCAGGCGCCTGGCGGCAGGGGACGGCCAGGATGATTTTGACGAACTGAAGCTCTATTACAAGCGCAGCACGGACAAGGGCTTCAGTGAGGCCCGGCGGGTCCGGCTCTACCGGCGCATCCGCCACGACGCGTGGCGCACGCTGGTGTTTGACATGGCCGGGAGCGCCGCCTGGGGCTTTCTCATTGACCAGATCCGGCTGGACCCGTCCGCCGAGACGGGGGATGCTTTCGAGATTGACTGGATCGGCATCGGCCGGGTGACGGGCCCGGCGGCGGAGAGCCTGTCCCATAATCTGGCGAGCGCGCTGGCGTTTGAGGATATCGCCGCCCGGGACACGTCGAAAAACCAGACCGTGGGGCGGATAAGCCTTGCGGACGCGGGGCTCAGGCCAGGGGACACGGTCGCCGCCAGTATGGAAATCCTCTCTACAGGCAAACGCACCGGCCGGCTGGGCCTGCTTTTCCTGGCGGACAAGCGTGCCCTCGGGTCCCGGCTGCTGAGCCCGGCCTCGGCGCCGGAGACCGCCACCTACCAGAGCGTCACCATCGAGGGCGGGGTGATCATACCGGCAGGCACCACCCATATGCGCTTTGTGCTGGTACGCCTCCGGCTCACCCCCAAACAGAAAGGGGGTGCTGTGGGCGCCAGACGGCTGATGCTCTCTCGCGGCACCCGGGCGGCCGTGTGGTCGCCGGTGCGCGCAGATGTGGAACGGGGCGCCAACCGGATCACGGACACCGGGGAGATAACCGATGGCGCCCGGCTCGGGGAAAAAGCCCTCTGGTCTCAGGTCAGCGGGGACGGCAAGCCTGATGACGGCGCCGATGTCACCGATTACAGCAGCCCGCTTATCGCCAACAGCCGCCTCCGTTTCTCGAGGGACGGGCGCGCCAGCTATCATGACGGCAGGCGGGTGGTGGATCTGGGCGTGGTAACCATCGAAGGGCTCGGGTTCCTCGGCGATCTGAATGCGGATGTGACCGATTACTCGGACCGGCGGATTGCCAACAGCAGCCTCCGGGTCAACCCTGACGGCACTGTCAGCTGGTTTAACGGCCGCCAGCATATCAACCTGGGCGTGGTGACCATTGAAGGGCTTGGCTACAGGGGCGACCTGCATGCGGATGTGACCAACTACTCGGACCGGCGGATTGCCAACAGCAGCCTCCGGGTCAACCCTGACGGCACTGTCAGCTGGTTTAACGGCCGCCAGCATATCAACCTGGGCGTGGTGACCATCGAAGGGCTTGGCTACAGAGGCGACCTGAATGCGGATGTCACCGATTACGGTAGCCCGCTTATCGCCAACAGCCGCCTCCGTTTCTCAAGGGACGGGCGCGCCAGCTATCATGACGGCAGGCGGGTGGTGGATCTGGGTGTGGTGACCATCGAAGGGCTCGGGTTCCTCGGCGACCTGAATGCGGATGTGACCAACTATGGTGACCGGCGGATCGCCAACAGCAGCCTCCGGGTCAACCCTGACGGCACCGTCAGCTGGTTTAACGGCCGCCAGCATATCAACCTGGGCGTGGTAACCATTGAAGGGCTTGGCTACAGGGGCGATCTGCGCGCCACCCGGAACATCGGCCGGCTTGCGGATCTGAACGCGATCAACACCGCCGAGCTGGTGAACCGGGCGGTCACGGACTATGGCTTTACCCCGGTGGGCAGGGGCGGTAGAGCACAGTTGAACAGCCGCACGCAGGCAAAGGTGATCGCCACACTGCGCGGTGTGACGGGCTACCCGTCAGGCGCCAAGCTGTTTGCCACCGTCTCCTTGAGGAACCGGCTCACCACCCGGGATATTGCGCTGCAGATCCGGGAGGTGGGGCGGGGCACATCTCTTGCGGAGGTGATCACCCCGGTCTCCGGCAACACCCGCCGCTTCAGTGTCTTTGCGCTTGCCGGGGGCTTTAGCCGGCCCGCCACCCGCAAAAACTTCGAGCTGCTGCTCCGCTGGTACGGGGCCACGCAGGATGTCACATATCACGCCCCGCTGATCATCTGGGAGAGCGCCAAGAAATGACCGAGAGACCCCTAATGCCTGATCCCCTGATCCCACCCCTGATCCCGGTGCCCGCGCTGCCGGCACCGCCGGCTTTGACCCTGGGGGAGGCGCGCGCAGTGGCGCTGGCGGATATTGACCGGATCGCCGGCATTGTCCGCAGCGAGCATGCGAGCAGCGGCTTCGGCCAGGAAATGACCTATCTGGCGAAGGAAGCGGAAGCGCGGGCGTGCCTGCGTGCCTTTGGGGCAGACCAGACACCCCGGGCAGCGGATTATCCCCTTCTCTCAAAGGAGGTGGGCATCACCGCTGCCACCCTTGCTGCTGTTGCGCAACTGGTGGCAACCCGCGCTGACGCCTGGCGCGTGCTGGCCGGGCAGATTGAAGCGGTGCGCCTCGCCGCCAAAAAGCAGATCAGGACAGCCCCCAGCAAAGCGGCTGTCGAGACCATTATGACCAGCCTGGCCTGGCCGGCGGCAGAAGCGGAAACACCAGAAGCGGAAACACCAGGGCCAGAGACACCAGAGCCACAGACATCGGAGACAGACAATGACAGTTGATACGGCGGCAGCGCTGGCCCAGCGGGCGTTCGGCAACAAGGTGACAGGGGGCGGCACGGGCAGCCTGACCCTCGGGGCGCATTTGCCCGGTTTTGCCAGCCTGCTGTATCTGGCGCCGGAAACCCCGCGCACCAGACGCCGGTTCAAGGTGATGACAGGGGCGGCGACCGAGTATTTTGACGCGCGGCTGAACCGGACGGGACCCCACGCTGTTCTGGAAGGGCGCAGACCCTACAGGCAGATACGGGACGGCCGGGAATATAGCGACAACCTGACCCCCCTGGATGTGCCCGCCGGGGCCGCGGTGATCTGGCATGAGGGCCTGCGCGGCGCCGATGGACCGAAAGGGGACAAAGGTGATCAGGGCCCTGGCGCAAGAAACAAACACACACAGACCCTGACCATAGGCGGCAGTGAAGACTTTTTCTATCCGGTCTGGTGGCAGTGGCCCGCTTTCACGGACGGAGCCTACGGGCTGGAGATTGTCAGCACCAGTCCCCATAAGTACCTGCATATGAAGCTGAGCGGGGTACGGCATCATCCCGATGCTATACTCTTCTCCATGGCCGTCGATATGATCAGGGAGGAAAGCGCTCCCACACGGAAATTGTGCAGCCATGTCTCCGCCGGCATGTATATGAAGGACGTGACCAGCAACCGCTTGTCTGCACGGAGCTATCATCCCGCATCAGACAGATATAGCGGCCTCTATCTGAGGGGCAGCAATACATACAAGATTGTCAAGGACTGGGCCGGCGATGTGAACAGCTTTGTGGGCGGTGAAAACGCGCGGCACACAACCGTAAGCAGCCAAAACAATGCACCCCGATTTTATGTTGACAGAATCCCCTACAGCGCTCGGCAATCACCCAGGAACGGACAGGTTTAGAAAGGATCAGGCCCATGATCATTGATGAAATCACCCTCAAGGACGGCAGCCGATACTATGGTGTGCCAGCAGATAAAGCTGCTTTGCTGGCCCTTGGCCTATCGGCGCAACAGGCCGATGAGCTTATCCGTGTGGCTCTTGAAAAAGAGCAGACAAAAGAACGACGTTTCACGGTTCGCCAGACCATTGGGGAAGATGAAGCCGCAGGTGATACAGAGAGTATTCTTGGGACCACCAATGATATCACCCTCTATCTGCTCCAGAGACTGGCGCAGCTTGCCAGGGCCCACGCACAAGGCAAGGAAGCTACCGACAGGATAATGACAGCTCTTGCCGCTGAGCTTGCCCCGTTCCTGGAAGCCTCAGTGCGCTTACCGCATCAAGTCAAGGGCACAGGTACGGTGATAGAGGATGCACAGACCCGGGGCATGGCCATAGCGACAGTGCTCGCAAGCCTTGCATCTCCTGAAACAGCAGAGGCAACACCCGCAGAAGCAAATCCCACGGAAGCAAATCCCACGGAAGCAAGTCCCGCCGAACCAGTCGAAGAGGAAAGCGATAATGACTGAGCCTCCTATGACGGCGGGCAGGTTTCTGGAGAGCGCCCTCAGGCCCACCCTTGACGAGATGAAAATGGGGTCGCCGGAGGCGGAGAAGCTCCTGCTGATGATCGCGGCCCACGAAAGTGCTGGTTTTCGCTACCGCAAGCAGGTGGGCGGGCCGGCGCTCAGCTATTTCCAGATAGAGCCGGACACGCTGGATGATCTCTATAACAACTATCTTGTCTACCGTGCTGACAAGCAGGCCTTGCTGGATCGGTTCTGGCCCGAGCATATGAAATATCTGGACGCCCTGGAAAAAGTGGACGCCTATGCCTGTGCCGCCGCCCGGCTCATCCTCTGGCGGGTGCAGGAGCCACTGCCTGAGGTCGGTGATGACGCCGGCATGGCCCGCTATGCCAAACGCTACTGGAACACACAAGCGGGCAAGGCCACGGCCGAGAAATATCTGGAGGACTATTACCGCTATAAACCGGAGGGATACTGATGTCACATGTCAACCATTTTCAAGGCAAGGCGGCAGTCGATCCAAAACTTGAAAGGCTCATTGAAAAAGCCAGGGAAACAGAGGTGGATGAAGCCATACTCAGGGAGCAGCGGATCAGCTTTGCCTACGGCAATGCACCGGCAAGCCTTAACATCACCAAAGCGTCCGTGCGCAGGGCTGCAAGGTCCATCCGCCTTTTCGGGCCGGGAGAAGGCGGATGCTAGGCATGAAAGGTATGGCCATAGTGGGCGGGGCGGGCGTGATCGCCTGCCTGGTGCTGGCGTTCCTGTGGAAATCCGAGCAGTCGAACCATGAATATACAAAGCGAATGCTCGACGCCGAGACCCGCCGCGCCAATGTGGCCACAGAAGCCGCCAACAACAATGCGGCCAAAGTCGCTGAACTGGAACAGGATATAGTTCTCAACGCAGAACGCCAGAAGATCAGGGAGGCGGAGAACGCCCGTATCCTGGCGCGGAGAAATGATGAACTCACTAACATGCGAAAGCGAATGGGAGCCTGGAAAGATGCCCTTGAAAACCGTCCTGAAGTTGCTGAGCGGGCTATGCGTGCTGAGCTTAACCGCCGCCTGCGGGAGCTTGCGGCCATCACCTGCCGAACCGATTGTGAAGATACAGACAGTCGAGAAAAGGATAAGCCTGCCCCGCCGCCCTGATGCCTTCCCAGGCCATGTGGTGACAGAGACACCCCTGATGCTCACCGGGCGCCGCCTGCCGGTGATCCTGGAAGAAATTGCCAAAGGGTCACGGCCACCCCTTGACCATGCCTGCCTGACCAATGACCAGTGGGCAGAGATCAAGCGGATCTTCCTCGACGTGGCCGCCTGTATGCGGCAGGCGGAAGCCTATTTTGATGACATTTCAAGGCAGGCAGCAAGCCCGCCACCTGAGACTGATAACCCTGATACTGATAACAAGGATAGATAGCCATGCCTCACTATGCAGACCCGGCGCTTGTGGCGCAGCTGGGCCAGGACCACAGTTTTCATGTCGCCGAGGACAGGAACGTTGCTGCCCGCTTCCCCTTCGCCGAGGATGTGGAAATCCTCACCAGCAACACGGGCGAGGCAGGGGCCCGCGCTGTGGCGGCCCGTCTTGTGCCCATGGGCCGGCCCCTGAGCGGCGGCTGGCAGATGAGCGTGCCGGCGCTTCTTTATGACATAGAGGTCGGCGATACCATCAACATCCGCGCTCAAGGCCTGTGGCAGGAGAGCCGTCCCTTCTTTGTGCGCGGCCGCAAGCTGAACACAGACAGGGGTGAGACGGTGTTTAGTCTGATCGGGGGAGAGCAAACCAGAGGAGAGCAAACCAGAGGAGAGCAAACCAGGGGAGAACAGGCGTGACCAGCCCGAACAGCCTGATGGCTGCCCCGCTCAAGGTGGCAGCTCTCGAAACACAGCAGGCGCTTAATCCCACAACACCGATCACCAACCTTCTGGACCCGCGTCCGCGCAGGCTGGTGGAAGCCGGGGGCACAAGCCTTACCCTGGATATTGATCTGGGGACTGCGACAGAGATCAATCTGGTGGCGGTTCTGTTCACAAACGCCGGCCATGATGCCACATGGTCCGTGCGCGCGGCGAACAAGAGAAGCGCACTCGCACGGGCGCCCTGGCTGGTGGCACCCAGGACACCGTTCCCGGCGTCCCCGACTGCCAGGAAGCGTAAGCACGGCTTTGCCCTCTTCACGCCCACCCGCCGCCGCTGGCTCAGGGTGGTGATGGAAGGCGGCACGGTCAGGGGCGGCAAGCTGCAGGTGGGACGCCTGATTGTCTCAAACGCCCTGCAGCCCACATGGAACCATGCGCTGGGCAGCAGCATGGCACGCAGGCCGCTGGTGGATGAGGCGGTATCCCGGACCGGGCAGGTCTCACGCCGGCTGTGGCAGCGGCGGCGTATCCTGACCCTACGCTACCCGGAACTGACGGAAGAGGAGCTCTACGGCGCGCTTATGCCGATTGCTGAAATAGCAGACGCGGAACCGGTGCTGATTATCCAGGAACCGGCAAACACCCGCTACCGCATGGACAAGATGTTCTACGGCATGCTGACCGTGCAAACCAGCAAGGTCAGCCCAAGTGAGTATGATGCACGGCTGACGCTCACCGAGTGGACGTGATCTAGGTAATGCAGTAGCTTAAAAACTCTACGTTATGTAATTATGCTTCTGGATCTTTATCCAATGACCTTGATGGATTATCGCTATCTTCTTGTTTTATTGATGAACCAGAACTCTTGCCTACCACAAATGCCAGCACTGATCCTACTAACGGAAGCCCTGCATCTGCATCTATAACCTGGAAAATCATTAGAACGGTTACAATAAGTGCTAGAAATAGCGCAGCTACGGTTGTGTTAAAGGCGATTGTGATGTCGCTCTTGAGCTCTCTAATCCTGCGAGTTGTTTTGCCAATTTGTTTAGCCGTTTCTGTTGCTGCTTCGCGAATCTCTCTTGGGCTACTAGGCCAATTATAAAACCAACATGCTATATTTCTTAATAAATCTTCATCATCTTCGCTACTAGGACTCCTAGCCTGATAGTATAATATTCCGATGAAAATTATTGCGGCAACAGAGACTAAAATGCTTGCCACCAACCCCTCATTGAATGCTGTGATAATTGAGCTATCCATCATTTCTCTCCTAAGCTATTTGCTTCTCAATTAAACTTAACCAAATAATTAAAACCGCTATTATTTGACTTTGCCTTTAAGGTCTGACTCTATGCAAACAGGAGCAACTTATTAAAGGTAAATGATGATATATACGATCGGATATGAAGGTGCCAATCTAATGGATTTTGTCGCCAGTCTCAAGGCCGCCGGTGTAGACACGCTGATTGATGTTCGTGAGGTGGCAATGTCCAGGAGAAAGGGTTTCGCAAAAACCGCTCTATCCAATGCCCTGGCGGCCGAGGGTGTTGAATATATCCACCTGAAAGGTCTGGGAGACCCAAAGCCGGGTAGAGAGGCTGCCCGTAGCGGCGATTGGGGTCTGTTCAGGAAAATATTTTCTTCGCATATGGAAACAGACGCTGCGCAACAGCATCTGGATACCGCGATGAATATTGTTTCCGGGACAGTGGCCTGCCTCATGTGCTTTGAGCGCGAACCCTTGAATTGCCATAGATCAATCGTTGCTGACAGGCTATCCGAGACCTCAGGAAAAAAGGTCAGGCACATTGATGTCCAGAAAGGGATTTCGGAGCAATGGGTTGCAGCTGAATAAATCCAGAACTCTAGTGCTTGTTAAGGCTCGTCCGCACGCCAGCGAACAGTATACCGAGACGGTTTGCTGTGCCGGGCTTGACGCAGACGGGAAGTGGGCTCGACTGTTTCCCGTCCCGTTTCGCCGATTGCAACAAAGTCAGCAGTTCGCTCGCTGGGACTGGATAGAATATGACTGGTACAAGCCCAAAAATGATACAAGGACGGAAAGCCGCCACATTCAGGAGGGATCCATCAAAGTCACTGGCAAAGTGACTAAGCGAGATCGGGACAGAATCCTTCAAGGCGTTGTGCAGCCCTCACTGGAGACGACGGTGAAAAAAGATATGACGCTTGCTTTGCTGGTACCTGAAAACCCTAAGTTTAAAATGTCAGCGAAACCTGAAACTCAGTTAAATCTGGAACAGCGAGCATATAAAATTGCAGCAAATCAAGGGAGCCTTTTCAGCGATGATATGGATGCAATGAAGCCATGCCCATTCGAGTTCCGGTATGATTGGGCTGACAGTGAAGGCCATTCGCACAGCCATGATTGCGGGGACTGGGAAACAGGAGCGACCTTCTTTCGGTGGCGTAGAAAGTACGGTGAGGAAAAGGCACTAAAACAAATGGCTGAAGTATTTGGGGAGCGGTATCCCTCTGAGGGGATGGCATTTGCATTGGGAACACACTCTCGACGTCCTAAACAGTGGTTGCTGGTGGGAGTGCTGCGCCTAAACCCAACAGAGCAAATATCACTTCTTTGATCATTATCTGTGGAGCCAAAGCTTGAACAGGCGGCGGAGTATTAGCACCATGAAAGCTTCCCTCTCAGGTATGTCCTGAACATGTCTTGATATCGCCTCAGACGTGTAAAAACCGCTAAAATGATTTGAGTCCAATCTTTAATGTAAAAATGTCTAAAGTTTAATGTAAAGCTACAGCAGGAACGCCCGCTCCATGTAGCGCGGCGTTTTGCCGAGGATGGTATTGCGGCCCTTGTTTACGACAAGCGCGGGGTTGGCCGGTCTGGCGGTAGTTATGAGAGCAACCAAAGCGTCAGCGGGCAAAACATCAAGCTGCTAGCGGCAGACGCGCAGGCCGCAATAGAAATACTACGCACCCACCCAAGCACTGCCAACGTGCCGCTTGGGTTAACTGGTATCAGTCAGGCGGGATGGATTGTACCAGTCGCGGCAACACAGGTTAGCGGCATAGACTTTATGGTGCTGTGGAGCGGGCCGGTGTGCCAGGTGAGTGAAGAGGATATCTACAGCAAATACACCCGTGACCGGGACGGCAAGCGGGCGCCAAGCTATGCCGAAGCCCTAAATGCCCGCACAACGCCTTATATATGGCCTGATTTTTTGGGCGAGGACACAGCCCCCACCACATCGCTCGCTACGCTTGATGTGCCCGGCCTGTGGGTATTTGGCGAGCAGGATGGCAGCGTGCCCGTGGACTTGTCGATTGACCGGCTGAATGCTCTGATTGATACGGGAAAGCCCTATGAATATGCGCTTTTCTCGCGCCTTGGGCATAATAATATGGGCGAAACCTTCAGCATGGTAACCGACTGGATAAAGCGCACCACACAGCAATAAACCGGGATTTATGGATGGGTGCGCGGCTGAGAGGCAGCAAGACCAACGATCATCTCAAAAAAATAAGATTCAGCGCTGGACAGGGCCCGTAATATTGGCTAAACACCGCTTCGCACTTCGGGAAACCCACCCGAAACAATATGATGTGCCCGGGTAGCTCAGGGGTAGAGCAGCGGATTGAAAATCCGCGTGTCGGTGGTTCAAATCCGCCCCCGGGCACCACTAAAAAGGCCAGTCTTCGGACTGGCTTTTTTAGTGGTTCTTCCGGGTAGCGGCTTTTACCACTGTTCATACCGAGCAAAGCGAAGGTGACGAGGCGCAAGAGCGCCGAGACTAATCCGCCAGCTGACGATGTTAGCGCACAGAAACAATGCGTAATCCGCGCCAAGTATGGCAAGTTCAATACCGGGAAGGCGTCTTTGCATGAACCACCTCCAGCAGTGTAGGTACCCCCCCGTAAGAGGGAGGAGGCTTTTGAGGCATGCCAGACCGAATGCAACCATGAGAATTGATTTTTCTCTCTAATATGGCAGGCTGAGTAATGCGTATCTTGTGAATGAAACTGAGTGGGGAGGTTTTCAAAGTGACGCACACCCTGACTTTGCGAAAGATAGTTGCCGGAATTGCGATTGCCATTACTTTGGGCGCAAGTATTACATACTGGCTGTTGCAGCCTGTTACCTGCTGTCAATTCCCAGGTAACAAACAATGGATCGACTATATCGCAGCTCTTTCTGGACCTGTAACAGGTATAGTAGCGATTGCGGTCGCATATTTTACCAACCGAGCAGCTAATCGGCGATTTGAAGCACAAATCGCGCTGGAAAACAGGCGAGAAGCCCTAACCCAACAACACTTTACCGAACAAATGATCGCGCAAAAAGAACTGGATAAAAAAGCGGATGAACGGCAACAAGACGAATGGGGTCAACGTACGAAGGAAAAGAAACTTGAGCTTGCCGAATTTCAGAAACAAACAATCAATGCATTGACATACGAACTTGGTGTTCTTTCTGGCTCGCTTTCGGAAATCTTTGATGAGGCCGGAAAACCGGAAAACGAAGAAAAAGTTAATGAGGCTGTGCGCAGGCTTTTCGTTGAACGGCCAGCATGGAATTCCTTCAAGCCATTTGTGTTTAAAATGCCAGAACCTCAAATTCGCGCAATAGCTCTCTTCGAACCCTATCTTCAGAAAGAACTTTCTAGACTTCATGAGGAAGGTGACAAGCTTACATATCGGGAACTGAGGGAAATTGCGGCCAAAACTGTGCAACATAATAATGAGTATACTTATCGGTTGAAATCTCCCCAAGCACCAGACAAGACGCAACAAGCAGAAATCCGGCGGATTTCCGTGGAGGTAACCAGAAAACAGAACCCAAAAATCGCGGATTTCCTTGAAGGTAAGACATAGCGAGGCCCCAAATAGCCCCGAAAGCGTCAGAAGTGTTGCACTGCTACTATGGCTAAAGCCGGCACAGTATTTCTGCCGCCTTAAGCAAAGTCTCATCGTTTTTCGCAAAACAAAGCCGGATCACTCTGTTGTTCTCAAGAAAAGTTGCCCGTTGTTCTGCTTGGTAAAAAGGGCTGAGCGGAATGGCGGCAACGCCAATTTCTTTCGTTAGCCATTCACAAAACTCACGGTCACTAAGTGATGATATGGCTGAATAATCCAGCAGCAGGAAATAGGTGCCTTTTGATGGCAGTATCGTAAAGCGGGAGCCTTCTAGGGCGCCCACTAGCAAATCGCGTTTTTCTTGATAAAAACCTGCCAACCCAGTGATATGAGATGGCTGCTCTTTCAGCATTTGTGCAATCGCTATTTGTGCAGGGGTAAAGGAGCAAAAGTTGACATATTGATGGACTTTTCTGAATTCCGCAGAAAGTTCATTTGGCGCAGCGCAATATCCCATTTTCCAACCGGTGCAATGAAAAGTCTTGCCAAAACTGGAGACGACAAAGGCGCGTTTGAATAGCTCGGGGTAGCGTAAAACACTCTCATGCCTTAGGCCATCAAAGGTCATGTGCTCGTAGACTTCGTCGCTGATGACATACAGATTGTATTTTTCAGCGAGTGTCTGCAGCGCGATAAGATCAGACTGGCTGAGTATTGAACCTGTCGGATTGTGCGGATTGTTAATGATGATGGCACGCGTGTTGGCATTGATCGTTTGTTCGACCAATGCCCAGTTTATTGCATAGCTTGGAGCCTCAAGCGCGATGTGGCGACACACGCCGCCTGCAAGCTCAACAGAAGGCTCGTATGAGTCGTAAGCAGGGTCAAAAACGATCACTTCATCATTTTTGCGCACTAGGGTTTGTACCGCGACCCATATGGCTTCGGTTGCCCCTGTCGTAATCGTAACATTGTTTAAACCATCGAGTTGTTGTTCAGCCGTTAACTCGGCTTGATAGTGACGGTGCACCATTTTGGCGATTTGAGTTAACAATTCAGGCAAGCCGTTTGAGGGGGAGTATTGATTTTTTCCGTCACGAATGGCTTGGTTTATTTTGTCTTTCAAAAAAGCGGGCGTATCAAATTCAGGGAAGCCTTGGGACAGGTTAATCGCTTGATATTGATTGGCCATCACCGACATTTCAGTGAAAATGCTGGTCTCTAAATCTGGCAGTTTGCTGGTAAAAGCAGATGACACCAAAGGCTCCTTTGATTGCATTGATGAGCTTGCTTCAATTCTTGTGCAAACCCTTTGCAAAAGCAAAACTATTGAAATTCAATATACTAGGCAACCTGACATCAGGAAAATAAGCCGCCTATGACTTGGCTGACTGGTGACTAAATCTTGCTAGAGTTACACTGCTAACCAAACTCGCTAACCCATGCTTCTTGCAACAAAAGCGAAACCAATGTGACCCACTAACGTCATCAAAGTGAATGGTGGATGTCACAAACCATGTCCAATCTCCCCGCAAAATAAATCTACTCTCTCGGGGAAATCATGAAACATTTGCTAGGAACCACCGCATTAACAGCATCCCTGCTGTTTCTGTCTCAAACAGCTGCTGCCGCTGACCTTATGGGCCGGGTCAGCGACCAAACAGGCAACATCTCGCTTGATGGCGCAACGGTACAAATCGTGGAAACCGGTGCAACCGCTGTCACAAACAGGGCTGGTGAGTACCGCTTTGCCAATATTGCCGCGGGCAACTATACGCTGCGGATCAGTTACATCGGTACAGACCCTGTGGAAGTTGCCGTTAGTGTTGGCACAGGCGAACAGGACACAGTTGCCGATGTGGCGCTAGGGTCCAATGAAGACGTGATGGAAAACATTCTGGTGATTGGTCAACGCGGCGCGCTAAACAGTGCCCTTAGCCGCCAGCGGTCATCCGCCCGATTGATTACTGTTTTGTCATCGGATGCGATTGGTCAGCTACCGGACGAAAATGTTGCCGAAGCAGCCCGCCGCGCAGTTGGTGTGAACGTGTTGAATGATCAGGGCGAAGGCCGGTTTGTATCCATCCGGGGTGCGAGCCCGGCCTTTATCAGTTCCACCATTAATGGCGTTCGTATCCCGTCCCCGGAGGCTGATGGTCGCCAGGTACCGCTTGATGTGATCGACAGTGATATTCTTTCTTCCATCACAGTTACCAAAACGCTCACACCTGATGTGG
Source organism: Kordiimonas sp. (assembly GCA_965199355.1). Classification (GTDB taxonomy): domain Bacteria; phylum Pseudomonadota; class Alphaproteobacteria; order Sphingomonadales; family Kordiimonadaceae; genus Kordiimonas. Next base: position 179,811 of record CBDARB010000001.1, on the reverse strand, counting down.
ACGCCGATAATATTGGCGGTAACGTGGAAATTACCACCCTGTCTGGCCGTGACCAGAAAGATATGGTTCTTCGCCTCAAAGCGGCAGGCATCTATGCGGAACAGGTTGAAAAACTATCCCAGCGCCTTTCCGGTGTGTATGCCAACAACTTCTATGATGGACGCTTTGGCATTGCCGCCTCTCTTGCATGGCAGGAGCGCCGCTTTGGCTCTGAAAATATCGAGGTCGACGGCCCGGAGTGGGTATTTGAAGACGATATCGCCTACCCGGAAGAACTGGAATACCGTGACTATCAAATCACCCGGAAGCGTTTGAGTGCTTCTCTCAATCTGGATTTTGAAGCCAATGAAAATCTGGAACTTTATGCACGCGGTCTTTATTCAGATTTCAGCGACCAGGAATTCCGCTCTCGTGTTGAACATAAGTTTGGCGACCCGGAATTTTCATCTGCAACGGGCTCTACAGCCTTTGTTGACGCCGCTGCGGACGACCCGTTTGAAGTGGATCGGGACGTTAAAGACAGGCTTGAAGAACAACGCATATGGTCGGTTGTGACAGGGGCCGAGTATCAAAAAGACGCAATAGAGTTTGACTTTTCTGCGTCCTACAGCTTTGCAGACGAAGTAGAGCCGGACCGACTGGATACAGATTTCCGGGCCGAGTTCGACAGCGGCATTTTTGGCGTTGATGTCAGCAACCCGATACTGCCTGTGGTGGCGTTTAATGACTCGGCTGCGCAGGCGGCGTACCTTGATACAGACAATTACGAGTTCAATGGTATTGAACGCACAAACGGCGTGACCGAAGATGACGAATTCGCCTTCGCTGCCAATTTCAAATACAGTCTGGACCTGTTTGGAAAGCCTGGTTTCATTAAAACCGGTGGTAAAATCCGCCTGCGGGAAAAATTCTTCGATTTTAATCTGGAAGTCCTTGAGGCAGATGACCTGACACTGACTGGTCTTGATGCCCCGGTTGAATATGACCTGGCCACCATCAACCCGGTACCAAATGGTGCCTTGGTTCGTGATTTCTTCAATCAGAATGCCGGCCTGTTTGATACCAACGAGTATGATACCATCTTCGCGTCCGGGGAATCTGATTATGACGCAGAAGAAAATATCTACGCGGGCTACCTGATGTTCCAAAACCAGATTACACCCCGCTTTTCCGTAACCGGTGGTCTGCGGGTTGAACACACTGATTTCCGCACGAATGGGCAGGTTCTTCTTGAGCAGGAGTTCGAAGCCGAATTTGATGGTGATATCACCGACCAGAACCCGCTTGATCTGATCCCTGCGGCTGGCGTGCCTGGCGATATTCTGTTTTCCGATCTGGAATTTGAGTTTGATGAAGGCGTGACGGTGCTCGAATATGAAGCCATCATTCGCCAAGGCGCACAGTTTGAAAACCGCTACACCGACTGGCTGCCCAGTTTCCTTGCGCGCTTCGATGTGCAGGACGACATTGTTATCCGCGCTGGTTTCCATACGTCGATTGTTCGTCCAAACCTTGAAGATGCGTCTCCTCGCACCCTCGCCGAGCAGGGCGAAGATGGTCTTGTTGCGGAAGCCGGCAACCCGAACCTCGCGCGCCAGAAAGCAAAGAACTTTGACCTTGGTATTGAATGGTACCCCGGTAACGCTGCAGTTTATTCGATCGGCGTATTCCACAAGGATATCAGCAACTTCATCGCCCGTACCCAGCTGAATGATGTAGTGTTCAACGGCAACCGATACGATGAACTTGATACATTCATCAACCTGCCTGACGCCACCTTGACCGGTGTTGAGGTGAACATTCAGCAACCGCTTGATATGCTACCGGGCTTCCTGAACGGATTTATCCTGACGGCCAACTACACCTATGTAGACGGCGAAGCGACACTGGCGGGTGGCCGCAAGGTTTCTATCCCGGGTCAGTCCAAAAATGTCTTCACTGGCATTGTCGGGTACGAGAAAGGCCCATGGAACCTGCGCTTGGCAGGCACCTACCGGGATGAGTATCTGGACGAGCTGTCCGTGTCCGAAGATGAAAACGGCGATGACCTTGACCGCATTGTTGACGATCACTTCCAGCTCGATTTCACTGGCAAGTATCGCTTCAATGATCAGCTTCAGGCGTTTGTGGAACTGAAGAACCTTACGAACGAGCCTTTCCTTGCACGGATCAATTCCCCTCGGTTCGGTCGCTTGAACTCTCAGTTTGAAGAGTATGGTCTTACCGCCAAGGTCGGCATTTCCTTCGTCTATTAGGAAGATGGAAATTAGCTTTTCGGGGCTGGCGCAGCGCGCTGCCCCTCTTTATCTTGAAAAAGGGGTTGATATGAAAACCTATATTTCCTTCGTGGCTCTGGCGCTTCTTACCGCATGCGATAGTGCCCCGGTTCTGCAACCGCTGCCAACTGTCACGGCAAGCGCTCAGACGGTTCCTGTAAAATCAGGTGATGACGCGGCTGATGACCCGGCCATCTGGGTCAACGGAGCTGACAGTTCGCAAAGCCTCATCCTGGGTACCGATAAGCAGGCAGGTTTGTACGTCTATGATTTGTCTGGCGCTGTGAAGCAGTTCCTGCCAACAGGCCGCCTTAACAACGTTGATCTGCGCCAAAACATTACTGTTGGTGACTGGCAAGGTGACCTTGCTGTCGCTTCCAACCGAACGGACAATAGTGTTGCCATCTACGGCATATCAACCGATGGACAGGTGACCGAGCTTGGCGCTTTTCCTTCAATTCTCAGTGAACCCTATGGCATTTGCATGGGCACACTTGATGATCGGTTGATGGTAACGGTAACCCATAAAACTGGCGATGCCGTCTTTTATGCCCTTAGCGGGCCGACAACTATCGAACAGACCTATCGTTTGAAATTCAACACCCAGCTGGAAGGCTGTGTGTTTGACGAACCTACCAACCAAGTCTTCATCGGCGAGGAAGAAGCCGGCATTTGGGCCGCGACATTTACTGATGGCGAATTTTCAAAAGCTGAATCTGTTGACACAATTGGCAGCCCGTCTGGGCTTGTTGCAGATGTGGAAGGGCTTTCCATTTATCGCCGCGGGGACCGTGCTTATCTGGTTGCCTCTTCTCAGGGTGACAATAGCTATGCACTCTACACCATAGCGGACAGGAAATTCATCGGGCGTTTCCGCGTTGCGCCGGGCCAGTTTGATGGCACTGAGGAAACCGATGGTTTGGCTGCTTCTGGCGCGTCTCTTGGCAGCCAGTTTCCAAACGGCCTCCTTGTCGTTCAGGATGGTATCCGACCGGGCGGCGAATTCCAGAATTTCAAACTGGTTGACTGGCGCGCTGTTGAGGGGATTTTTCCCACCACAAACTGAGGGCTGACGCCTAGCAGCCTTTTGGAAAGCCAGTCTTCGGACTGGCTTTTTTTGTCGTTCTTCCTGGTAGCGGCTTTTACCACTGTTCTTTGCAAAGCTTCAGGCGTAACTGGTAAGCAAATGCGAACCTAATCCGCCCCCGGGCACCATGTCAAAATTATCATAAACGTGATCTGACATTCCTGACCAGGCCATTTATGGTACGTTCAGGTCGGTTCGGCTATGCACTTGGGGGAAGGCGCATATGTAACCGCGGTTATACCGGTGGCTGAGTCTTATAGGGTGTGAAATCAGGGGGGCTGATCCATATGCCATTACGCGTTGCAGCAATAATTTTTGCGGTACTGACCCTTCTTGATAACGCCGCGTTCGCCCAGACTTACACCGAAGTTCCCCGCTCTGAAGACCAGAGTTTCAATGGTATAGTAAAGGTATCTTCTGAAGACGTATCCCGCCGCACCGGCGGGTTTGTGCGGGAACTGGAAGTATCCTTCAAATGGGCAGGTTTCTTTGGTCAGCCGGTTGAATCTTATGCCCTGCGTTGGCAAATGGGCGAGGTTATCCGCCAAAGCGGCAAACCACCGCTGAGGCGCAGTGACCTTGACAAATATCCTGACCTTCTGGAACGGTTCGATGACCTGAAGCCAACCGAGATTATCCTGAATACGCAGGTACTCGCCTACAGCGCGCAGCTGAGTGCTGAAAACTGGCGTGATTATCAGCCCAACAATTATGCCCGTTCGAGCAACCCTTATTTTGCCCAGGGCACCAAAACCATTTCCCGTGTGCCACATCTGGTGATTGTGCGCTCTGGCGAGCTTGGCACCGATATCATCCCCAGCAGCCCAAAAAACACACAAAGCTTTATCAAATGGAACTATCTGCCAAGCGGCGCAGACGCGGAGGAAGCCGCCAGCAATACGCTGAATTTGGCAGACCGGTTGCGGGTAAGCACGCTGACCATCGACACGCTCGAGGTGCCCTTTGCAGCCCTTGACCGTATTCAGAAAGAATATCTGAAGCGGGAAAAAGAAGAAGCGGAAGAGGAAGAAGACGAACAGGAGGAAGAACAGTCCGAAAACACGTCAGACGACGATGATTTCTGGGGTGACGAGGATGAGGAAGAATCACGGGAACGCAAATCAAACGAGGATGATTTCTGGGCCTGTCCGGACCAAAACAGTGACTGCTGGAAAAAGCCTGAACCGAAGGTAGCCCCAAAAAAGAAAGCCGCAACAATAAATGAAGCAAAAACGCAAACATTTGAAATTATCAAAAATGACAACCGCGAATGGGGCGTCAGAGGAGCAGGTGGCAGGATGGTTATCCCCTTCTCGACAAAGCTGATCCTTTCCTACAAAGACGGTATCGCAAAGGCCGCAGAAAAGGTCGAGGTAATACCCTATACGTGTGTCGAAGGGCGCGGCGCCTTTAGGGGTGCGGCACTAAAAAGCGCCTATTTCACGGTTTGGGCTGAGGGACTGATTGACCAGAACGGCAAATGGATCATCACCCCAACGAAAAAAGGGTATTTCAGTGGGTCTGACCGCCGGTGCCGGAAGTTTATACCCAAGGCCCGGGATCACGCGCGCGCGAACAATATCAAAATTACTGAAGACTATGAAGACTACGCCAACGTCATTGGCAAAATGGACGGGTGGCGCGAATGAACACCATGATGACTTTATGTGAAGGTAGATTGAGAATGAATCAGAGAGTAATTGTACTTTTTCTTTTTACGGCTTTTTCGGTGATGGCCCTGCCTTCTGTACAGGCACAGTCTGGCAATTCGGCACAGGCGCGCGCCTATTATTTCGCAGCGGAAGACGCCTTCACATCAGGCAACTTCAGCGATGCCCTTAGTGCCCTTAAAAGGGCGGAGGAACTACGCGGGAAAACCGATGCACGCTTTCTGGCGCTTGAAGTCAAAATCCTGGTTGGCCTAAAGCGGTTTGCTGAAGCAAAAGTGAAAATTGACGAGTTTTATTCCTCTGACGCCGATACCAGCCTGCAGCGCGAGGTTGCACCGCTGTTGTTGGAAATCGATAAAGGGATTGCAGCAGGTGCCGGTAAGGCATTTACCGATGGCCTGAATGCTGTGAAGGCCAAAAATTTCCCCAAAGCCCGACAGTTTTATGAAGCGAGCTGTTTGGGCGGAAACGCTGGTGCCTGCAACAATTTGGCAGTCCTTTATGTTCGAGGTCAGGGCGTTGAAAAGAGTGAGGCGCGCGCCAGAGAATTCTACGCGAAAGCATGCGACGGCAACAACTTTATCGCCTGTAACAATTTAGGTGTTCAGTATCAGAACGGTCGCGGAGGCGCACAAGACTTCGGGCGAGCCGCCGAGCTGTATGACAAGGCCTGTGAAGGCAGCAATAATGGGGGCTGTATTAATTTGGCAGTTCTTTACCGCGATGGAAGAGGTGTGGCGAAAGACGGCATGCGCGCGGTTGAACTGTTTAAAAAAGCGTGTAACGGCAACAGGGAAAGCGCCTGTTTTAACGCTGGAAGCATGTATGAAACCGGACGCGTTATCCCGAAAGACCCTGCGGCAGCACGCGAGATATACCAGCTAGCCTGCAGTGACAAAATGGTTGAGGGCTGTGTTGGCCTTGGCCACCTGAGCCAGTCCGGCGAAGGCATGCCAAAAGACTTTGCAGAAGCACACCGCTATTACACCCAGGCTTGTGATGGTGGCAGTTCACATGGCTGCAATGATCTGGCACACCTGTACCGTGAGGGATTGGGCGTCACAAAGGACCTTGACGTTGCCCGGCACTTTTACGACCAGGCCTGTAAACGCGGCTTTAACGCAAGCTGCGAACAGCTGAAAAAACTTGATGGAAATGCCAGCTAGACATTCAGCCTGTCCGGGAAGCAAAGACCAAAACTGTACCGACGCCCGCCCTCAAGGCGTCACCCCATCGACCGCACTCAAAGGCCATTCTTCAGCGGCACCAGCAGCAGTAGATAAACTGCACCGGCCAACAACCAACCGAGGCCAGCAAGAGCTGACTTCTGATCGCGCGGGTCCGGTGTGGTGGGCAGTTCTCTTTTTGCCTGATTGATGAAGTTTACGAAGAGCTGTTCGATCTGCTCACGGGGGATATGATCCAGTTTTACCGCACGTGCTGCTTCTAACAACTCCTCCCAGCGCTTGTCTTCACTGCTTTTCATGTTTCACTTTCTTCATCTTTCGCCACTGAAACACCATTTGGTAGCAAAACCATGGTGGGATGAAGAAAGCTTCCGTGTGATGCCGCAGGGCCACCCGGCCACCAGCTTGTAAAATACAGCAAACTAGTCGATATTTCCGCAAGGGTTCACTTATCAGAGTGAAGTAATTGGGGAGCGCGGGCCTATGCTGCTGAACGGCAACAGAAAACATAAAATTGGCCAGAACTTGTTTGCAGCATTGGCGGTGCTGCCGCTTGCCGCCTGCTCAGATGGCTCTGGTGGCTCTGGCAGTTCTGGCAGTTCTGGCAGCACTGAAAACACACCCGATAGGCTACCGTCATTCTGCGCTGAAATTCCGCGCCCCGGCTGGGCGGCTTATGAAAAGCAGGACAGCAGCAATGAGTGGTTCCATGTGTACCGCCTGAATGATGACCTTTATGCCATAACTGAACCGTTCCAATGGCAGGAAGTGATCAATTACCTGATTATCGGCACGGAAAAAGCGCTGCTGTTTGATACTGGCAATGGCCTGGGGGATATTAAGGCTGTTGTCGACCAGATTACTGATCTGCCGATAACAGTTTTGGCGAGCCACAGCCACATCGACCATGTAGGCGGACACTGGCAATTTGATACAATTCTGGCCCCTGACACCGACTTCACCAACAACCGCGCACAAGGCAAAAACAATGATTTTGTCAGCGAGGAAGCAAGCAGCATTGCCCTGTGCAAACCCCTGCCCGATGATGTGAGTGAAGACAATCACCACATCAAACCCTTCACACCGTCCGCCCGGGTTGCAGACGGCAGTGAAATAAACCTGGGCCGCCTGTCGCTGGAGGTTCTGGCCATTCCGGGGCACACGCCTGATGCGCTTGGCCTGCTGGACCGCAAAAACGGCAGGCTGTTCACGGGTGATAGCTATTATAAAGGCCCCATCTGGCTTTATGCGCCTGAAACCGACCTCGGCGCATACCGCGCATCCATTGCGCGGCTCGCTGCACTCGTGCCTGACCTGAAGGCCGTTCACGGCGCCCACAACGAACCGTTCAGCAACCCGGAAGAACTGTTGAAAGTGCGCGACGGGTTTGAAGCGGTTTATACCGGCGCAAAACAACCAGACACCCTTACCGAAACACAAGCTCAGTATGATTTTGGCAGCTTCAGCCTGATTATGCAGGCAAATCATGAGGCACTGCCATGACCCTATCCTTATTGGCCCGATATGCCGGAGCGCAGAATAAACTTCTGGCGGCAATACTGGTCGGCCTTCTCGCCGCCTGTTCCGAGGGCCAGGATACAGCCTCACCGGAGTTTGAGCACACCGTTGAAGGCGCAACGCCTTGGATTAGCAATGCCGTGGATGCTGCTGACGATAAATTCACTTTCGCCATCATTTCGGACCTTAACGGCGGCGAACGTGAGGGTGTTTTCAGTGTCGCAGCCGAACAGATTGCATTGTTACGACCTGAATTTGTCATCAGTGTGGGCGACCTGGTGGATGGAGGCACCACTGACAAGCATACCTTCGAGCAGGAATTTGATTGGTTCGATGAAAGAGCCGCTGTGATGGGCGTGCCACTGGTGCGTGTTGGTGGCAACCACGACCTTACGCACCCCGAAGTGCGCCAGCATTGGGCGGACAGATATGGCCCGCGCTATTCCCATTTTGTTTACCGCGATATTTTATTCCTGTTTATGGACAGCGAAGATTTCAGCGAAGAGCGCATGCGGGAGATTTTTGACGCCCGCGTCGAAGCCATAAGGCTGTTTGACGAAGGCAAGGGTGAAGAAGCCCGCGCCGGCGCATACTATCAGATGCGCGAACGCAGAACTGGTAAAATCGGTGCCGAACAGGCCGCCTATTTCACGCGTGCAATTGCAGAAAACCCTGATGTGCGCTGGACATTCGTCTTCATGCATAAACCGGCCTGGATGAATGATGGCTGGGATGCCTATGCTCAGGTAGAAGCAGCGCTGGCGGACCGCCCCTACACGGTTATCAACGGCCACTTCCATGAAATGCAGTATCACACCCGCGCGGGACGGGATCATATCATTCTGGGCACCACAGGCGGCAGCCAAAACCCCAACTCAGACAGCTCCTTTGATCATGTAACGCTCATAACCATTGGCGGCAATGGGGGCGACACACCGGCCATCGCACATTTGCGGCTTGATGGTATTCTCGACAAAACAGGTATCCTGCCTGCGGGCGGTACCACCATGTGTTTTGAAGCTGCCAAATGCAATAAACCGGAGGCCACGCCATGATCCGGCACGGAATAGTCAAAGCCCTAAATCCATTGATCATAGCTTGCAGCATATGCATGCCCGCCTTCGCCGATGACGGCGACCACGTTCGGGCGCGAGATATTGGCCTGACGCCCGGCACTTTATCGCCCGGCCCATTGAATGCCATTACCGATGTCGCAGGTGTAGAGGTCGGGCATTATACGCTGCGGCGGGAGCCAAACATCCGTACCGGCGTAACCGTTATCCTGCCGCATAGCAACAATCTCTATCAAAACAAAGTGCCCGCAGGTGCGGTTATCGCAAACGGCTTTGGCAAGATGATGGGCTATACGCAAATTCATGAACTGGGGGAAATTGAAACCCCCATCGCGCTGACCAACACCCTGAATGTGCCGGAAGCTGCCGCCGGGATTATTGAATGGACATTGAACCAGCCGGGCAATGAAACCATTCGTTCCGTCAACGCAATCGTCGGTGAAACCAACGATGCCCGCCTGAACGATATTCGGGGCCGACACATTACACCGGCCATGGTGCAAGCAGCGATCACAAGCGCGACAAGCGGGCCTGTTGAAGAAGGCAGCATCGGGGCTGGCACCGGCACGGTTGCGTTTGGCTGGAAGGGTGGCATTGGCACCAGTTCCCGCAAACTGCCCAGCAGCCTTGGCGGCTACACAGTTGGTGTGCTGGTGCAGTCAAACTATGGCGGGATCCTCCAAATGGACGGCCATGCAGTGGGCGAAGCACTAAACCAGTTTTATCTTCAGAACCATGTGAACGATGATGATGCTGATGGCTCCATCATCATCGTTCTGGCAACAGATGCCCCGCTCAGCGACCGCAACCTGCGGCGCATGGCAACCCGTACAATCAGCGGCCTTGCCAGAACCGGGTCTTCCATGACAAACGGCAGCGGTGATTATGCCATTGCCTTTTCAACTGCGGAAACCGTGCGCCGCACCGAAGCGCGCCGTAATGAGATCGCAGCTGTCCGCGAGCTTCCCAACAACCTTGCATCCCCTTTGTTCCAGGCGAGCATTGAAGCAACGGAAGAAGCGATCCTGAATTCGCTTCTGATGGCAACAACCACTTCATCAATAATGAACGGTGAGCAGGTAACCTATCATAAGCTACCTGTTGACCAGCTCAGGGAACTTATCAGCACAGCTGATCGGGATTAAGCTTGCCGCCTAGTCGCTGACCGGTTCCCGGCAGGCGATATTCGGCCAGAATTCCTCTGGAAACCGCTGCCAGTTTCGCTATGGTGAGTTTTCTCCACCATTTCGCGTTAACTGTGTCTAGGGATCAGGGTTATCTGGCACGCTAAAATGGTATGTTATTACATGGTTTTTTCACGTCACTCAAACTGCTAGGTCACAACATGTCTCTCCTTCGATATCTCGCGACTATCCTTTTAACAGCCTGTCTTTTGCCCACCCTGTCGGTAGCAAAAGATGTTATTGACCCTGAACTTTTGAAAGCCAAGGAATGGCGCTTTGTCGGGCCTTTCAGGGGCGGGCGTGTGACCACGGTTGCGGGTGTGGAAAGCAACCCGCAGGTTTATTACATGGGTGCCACTGGTGGCGGTGTCTGGAAAACAGAAAACGCAGGTATCAGCTGGGAAAATATCTCCGACGATTTCTTCGGTGTTGGCACCATCGGTGCCATTGCCGTTTCACAGTCGGACCCGAATGTCATTTATGTGGGTACGGGCGAAGCCCCCATTCGCGGCGTTACCACCAGCCACGGCGACGGCATGTACAAATCAACCGATGCTGGCCTGACATGGAAGCATATTGGCCTAAGGGAATCCGGGCAGATTTCCCGAGTGCGCATTCACCCGACAAACCCGGATATCGCGTGGGTTGCCGTGCAAGGCCAGATTTGGGGTGAAAATGACGAGCGCGGCATTTTCAAAACCACCGATGGCGGCGAAACCTGGAATCATGTTCTGGCGGTTAGCGGTGAAACCGGTGCTGGCGAACTGGCCATTGACCCGACAAACCCGCGCATTCTGTATGCCGCCATGTGGCAGCATGGCCGCAAGCCGTGGTATGTGAAATCTGGTGGGACCGAAGGCGGCATTTTCAAATCTGTCGACGGCGGTGACACGTGGGAAAAACTGACTGGTGGCCTACCAGAAACTGTTGGTAAAATCGGCATAGATGTGTCTGCAAGCATGCCATCACGCATCTATGCCATTGTGGAAGCTCACGAAGGCGAAGGCGGCCTTTACCGCAGTGATGACTATGGCAAAAGCTGGAAGCTTCTGAACGAAAGCCGCCTGATCCAAACCCGCGCCTGGTATTATAACAGGCTAACCGCAGACCCGGTTGACGCAGACACAGTCTATCTGATGAATGTGACCTACATGAAATCAACCGATGGCGGCGTGAACTTTGAAATGGAAACCACCTTGCCGCATGGTGATTTCCACGATCATTGGGTTAACCCGAACAACAATAAAAATATGATCAACGCAACGGACGGCGGCGCAACCATTACATTTGATGGCGGCAAAAGCTGGTCCAGCATTTATAACCAGCCAACGGCTCAGTTTTACCGTGTGATCACCGACAATCAGACACCTTACCGCATCTATGGCGGCCAACAGGATAACACCACTGTTGCTATCCTGAGTGAAACGCACGGTGCCGGTATCAGCGACAAAGACTTTTTCGCAGTCGGCGGCGGCGAAAGCGCCCACATCGCGTTTGATGAAAACAACCCGCGTCTGGTCTATGCCACCACAATCAACAGCACACTGACCGAGTTTGACACGGAAAACAAACGGACACGCCCTATCAAACCATACCCGGAGTATGTGTTTGGTCGCGCACCAAAGGATATCCACTACCGAACCAACTGGAACGCGCCGGTTGTTGCGAACCCGCACGACCCAAGCATCATCTATTATGGAACCGAAAAGGTTATCCGCACAAATGATCGCGGTGTGATATGGGAAGAAATCAGCCCTGATTTAACCCGCAATGACAAGTCCAAACAAGGCTTGAACGGCGGACCAATCACCAACGAGTCTGTTGGTGCTGAATATTATAATACTGTCTTTTACATCATGCCGTCAGTGCATGAGAAAGAAACGATCTGGGTCGGCAGCGATGATGGCCTTGTGCACATCACCCGCGACGAGGGCGAAAACTGGGAAAATATAACGCCAAGAGGCGCACCGGAAGCTCAGATCAACGCCATCGAGGTTAGCCCTCATGACGCTGGCACAGCGTATCTGGCTGTGACAGCTTTCAAATTGAATGACTTCCGTCCCTACATCTACAAAACAACCAACTATGGCAAAAGCTGGAAGCGGATTGATAAAGACCTGCCGCAAGACACTTTTGTCCGCGTTGTGCGCGAGGACCCCGAGCGTAAAGGGCTTCTTTATGCGGGAACCGAGCGCGGCATGTATGTCTCGTTCGATGATGGCAAAAATTGGCAGTCTCTCAGGTTGAACCTTCCGCCTGTGCCAATCACCGACCTGACAATCAGGCAAGGTGACCTTATCGCCGCCACACAGGGCCGGGGTTTTTGGGTCATGGACGACCTGTCGCTGCTTCAACAGGTTGACGGCGATGAGACAGACAGCCCGCTTTATGTATTCCAGCCTGCTGATACCGTGCTTAAACGGTCTGGCGGTTGGCCACAGGGCCTAAATGCCCAGAACCCACCCTCTGGTGTTGGGCTTACCTACTATCTGGAGGAGGATTTTGACGGTGAACTGACCATCGATATCCTGGATAACGCTGGCACCGTCGTGCGCCACTACAGCAGCGAGGAAAGTGAGCGTGACAAATGTGTAGCTGGCAATATGCCACCACGTTTGGCGTCACCGATCAGGCACCCGGGCAAGAGCAAGGGCATGAATACCTGGTACTGGGATATGAGCCGCGACGGCCATCTGTGCATCAACAATATTGCTATCTTCGCGGGCTTCTCTGGTCCGGATGCGGTTCCGGGCCAGTATCAGGCGCGCATCACAGCAGGTGATAACCAGCAAACTGTGTCTTTCAATTTGTTGCCAGACCCACGCGTTGAAGCAACACCGGAGGATTATGCCTTCCTGACAGCACGTCTTGATGAAGCAACAGACTTGATGAATGAGCTGCTGACAAGCATCGATTCCATGCGAACTGCCCGCAAGCAGATCAAGGCACTGATGAAAGAGTTTGATGATCAAGCCCTGCAAACCGCAGGCGCGTCAGCACTTGAGCGCATCAAGGCATGGGAAGACAAGGTTACCCAGGTGAAGTTCCGCGTGTTCGAGGATGAAGACAGCTGGCCAAGCATGTATGACGCTCAGGTTCGCCATCTTCTGGATGCGATCAACTGGGCCGGGCCTCCGGTGTCAAACGGTGCCGTCAAGCGCTATCAGGACCTGAGTGCAGAATGGCAAACCTATAAGGCTGAAATGGGCGCCATCATTAATAGCGACATCAAAACCGTGAATGATTGGGCTCGCCAGAATAACCTGGGCATGGTCAGACCCTAGTTGACCCATAAATCAAACAAAATGAAAAGGCCCGCGTCACCCGCGGGCCTTTTTTCTTGGGTATCAACACTAACACCGATAGATCAGAAAATCACAACGAACCCACCAGATGTAACCAAATCAATGGAGCTTTCAGACAAGTATATTCTACATATAGTAGATCATGAACTTACTAAATTATAGTGTTAATCAAAAATAGATTGTCTAATACACTTATTAAATGCATAAATTTCTCTTCAACTATAATAATCATGGACTAGATTCCCCACCAAGAATTTTACTTCTCAAGATGGCGCTGATGTCAGTATGCACAACTTCGAAGAATGGTAGTTCAAGAGGTACTGTAACGCGTTTAACATGACACTAAGAGGCTTGAAAAAATTATGACTTTTAACCCTCAAAAACTACTAAACCACCTGACTGAGTCACCAGCTGATGAAGTAGCCAGTTTCCTCAAGAAAAGACTAAACTTCTCAGGTATGGATGGGGACTTTGATTATTCTACCGATTATTTTTCAGGGGACGTGATCAACTTCACGGAAAAAGAGTGCTTGTCACTCAAATTCAGAGCTCCAAAAGACAAGTATCCTCATATCTACAAACACGACTATTATAGTCTTCTTTTCTCAACAAAAATAATAAACCCTGAAATTGTTAATCAAGACTTCTTTGCTGAACTGCGTGAACTGCAATCACAAACAAATTATGATTGTATTGCATTTATTTCAATAAAACGCATGAAGAGCAAAACCATCGCCGCCTTGAAAGACCTGAATTGCTATGTAATTCAAGTTATCGGCAGCGAATTTCGAGGTATGGAAAGCTTTGAACATTATCAGATGATGCCAAGGCTCTCGTCCGAAAATGCATTGCTCAGGAACCTCTATATCAACTATCTTGAGAGGCGCCTAAAAAAACTCTTCCACATGATACTTTCAGAAATTGCAGCGCCTTTGTATGACAAGGAGTACGGACGAGATAATCTTGCCACTCAAGCCACCATGAGGTTTGAGGAGACGCTGCTCAAAAATCTTTGCGAGAAGATAAAGACAGAGAGAGGTGGCTCGGGCTTAACTATTGTTGATGTTGGGTGTGGTTCTGGTCGACACTCATTTCTGGTGCGCAACTATGCGAGTTCCATAAGCGCTTTTGATATCTCCAGTCGGATGATCATTGAAGCTAAAGAAAAGAAGAAAGAAATAAGAGATCGAAAATTACGCTTCTCAGTTGCAGACTTTGAATACGAAACAATTGTCGATGAACATTCCTACACAGGGTCCGTCGATCTGATCATAGCTTCCTTCGGCATGGGATCCTTCATCGAGAACACTGATCGGATGATCCAGAGATTCTTTAGATGGTTGAGGCCCGGAGGGTACCTATTCATTTCATTCTATAACGAAGAATCTATCCTGAACAAATATGAGCCCCCTTGGCGAGATACATCTTTGTCCGCCAATATTGATGCCCAAAGTAAAACACTACATGTCACGCTTCCTACAGGACAAGCGTTTCAGATATTCTGCAATCCATTTACTTCACCAGTACAGAAAATCCTTAGCAACTACCTTCAAGTGGAGGAGTTACATAGCTTCCCGACAATGATGAGTATTTTGCCAAATTCAGTACTGTCGGAACAAACCATTCACGACATAGTGCATTCAAATGATATAGAGATTTCAAAGAGTGATGGTCGACCAATCGGTCATTATATCTCGGCGATTGCACGTCGCGGTCAGGAACAACGAACATCTGACAAAATCCTGGAAACCATAAAAGATGCAAAATATTCTTGTGAAACACTCATTCACGCGAACACCTATACACTGGAAGACGTTGTAGAAGAACTCTCCGTTCATGCAGGTGATATGGTTAAAGCGGTATTACTGCAGAATAACGACAAGAATGGTCCTCAAAAATTCAAATATGTAATTGCAATAGTTTCGGGGCTCGACATGGTGGACACAAACGCAGTTGCTGAATTAGTCGATCTGCGACAAAACAAGCTTCGACTGTCTTCAACTGAAGGTGTTCTTGATGTTGGCTTCCCGATAGGCGGCCTGTCTCCTTTCCCATTAGAAATAAACGATTTAACTTATGTTGTGGATAAGGATCTATTTGCTCAGATAAATGGTGACCTTTATTTATGTGGGGGAGATGCGGACGTGACGCTAAAAATGGAAAGAGCTGATTTTCTTGGCGCCCTGGAAAACTATCCACGCGGCAAAATTGCCGTTACGGGTTCCAAAACAGATCTGTGATTTATCGCAAACCATGCCAACACTATCACCCTCAAAACCCAGAAGGACTCCAGCTTCTTGATACCAACGTATCACGAAACATATGCTTCATGCCCTTCAGGCGATCTTCACCCCAGATAGCTGTAAGCGTCACATCTGAAACGGCGAGATAGTTGATGGCACCAACCGTTTGATAAACAACAGCGGTTTGCTCATCAAGCGACCGGCCTTTCCATGCGCTTGTGTTTGCAATCAACCCAACGCTTTCGTCCAGAAAACGCTTCAAATACCATCGGTTACCTGCCTGCGCACGGTCACTGTTATCCAGCAGTTCGCGCATAATCAGACGGGAATCCTCAGGTGCGTTTTCCATATGGTCAAACAGCGCATCAATAAACAATCGCCACTTCGCGTCACCCTCGCAAGCTGCCGCAAGAACATCATCCAGAATTGCTTCAAACCGGTTTGACAAGCCCAACAGCACTTCGCCGTACAACGCTTCCTTGGTTTTGAAATGATAGATGATCGACTGTTTGGTCAGGCCCAGTTCCTTCGCCAGATCGGAGAGAGACACACCGGCAAAACCACGCTCCGCAAACAACAGCAATGCAGTTTCGACAAACTTGTCTTTAGCTGGCTTTTTCCGTTCGGTCATGGCCGTTTTTACCTTGTTACTACCCGGCCTGTCTAACACATGCTTGACAACTTACCAATCGTAAAGTATTTAACTTACCGATCGGTAAGTATCGAAGAGAAAAGCGACATGAAACGCGAAACAGAAGTTGCCCTTCTTGAGGAACTCCACGGTCTGAAGAACAACAAAATGTTCTTCCTCGACGATGGTATTACCAAGGCACCTGTCGATCGATACATCGACGAAAACTGGTTCACCAAAGAACAAACCCATATCTTCAGGAAAGAACCGCTGATCGCTGCGCACGCAAGCGAACTCCCCGAGGCAGGCAGCTTCATGACGCGGGACATCGCGGGCCTGCCCCTGCTGTTGACCCGAGACAAAGAGGGTAAAGTTCATGCCTTCCTGAATGTTTGTCGCCACAGGGGCGCCCGGCTGGAAAGCGAAGCATCAGGCTGCAAGCGTGCTTTCAGCTGCCCCTACCACGCCTGGACATGGAGCAATGACGGCACCCTCAAGGGTGTGCCTCATCAAAAACAGGGCTTCCCTGATCTGGCCAAAACAGCCTACGGCCTTAAGCGCCTGCCGGTGCAGGAAATCGCGGGCATGATCTGGGTAGTTGCAGACCCGAATGCCGCCCCTGACTTTGACGGCTTCCTTGCCCCAATGCTCGATGAATTTGAGTGGTTCAAGCTGGACCAAATGGCCATTGCGGCATCAGACACCTTCACCATCAAGGCAAACTGGAAACTGCTCGTTGAAGGCGGCATTGAAGCCTATCACTTCAAAGTGACCCACCGCAGCACCATAGGCCCACATTTTCTGGATAACTTATCCAGTTATAAAATGCTGGGGCCTCACATGCGCTCTATTCTTGCTAAAAGTTCAGTCAAAACCATCACCGACATACCGCAGGAAAGCTGGAATATTCGGGAACACACAAATGTGCTCTATTCTGTTTTTCCAACCAACCAGTTCCTATTGATGGAAGACCATGTTGCGTGGGTGGAAGCTCAGCCACTTTCAGCGGGCAGAACCCAGCTGAGGGTAAGCACAATGGCACCAACAGATGCCATCACACCGGAAACAATGGCGCACTGGCAACGCAATCATCAAATTACGATCACCACGCTCAGGGAAGACTTCGAAGTGAATGAAAGCGTGCAACTGGGCTTGGCATCGGGCGCGAATGATGCGCTCACATTTGGGCGTTATGAAGGTGCCCTTGCCTGCTTTAACGCAGAAGTGGAGAAACGCCTGAGCATCTAGCACACGCCTTCTGCCATCGTAGGGGCTAGCTTGGCTGCAATAAATAGCGTTGCCAACAACTCTGGTTTCATACAAATCGATGGCTTTCTGCCCTTACAATCGCTAAAAACAGTGCAACAGATTGTAGGGAATCGCAGGAGCGAAATGCCATGTCACAAAAACCAAGCTGGCTTGTTAAAGCCAATACAGTCGCAATTGCGGTTGCTGTTCTTCTTTTTATTACGGCGGCCATGTCTGGCACTGGTTACGCCAACGAATGGTGGGATGTGGGCACGGCTTTCGCCATGCTGCGTTACGCCTTTTTTGCAGCAGTGGGCCTGATACTGGTCACGATAATCACCCTGTGGGTATATGCCTTTGCAAAAGCACGTGAAACCGGGCATGTGGCAAGGGTCACAATCTCTTCCGTTCTGTTTGTTGCTTGCCTCGGCTTTGCCTTCAATACGATCTCGCTGGTGGTAACTGCGCGCTCCGTACCGCCTATTCATGATGTAACCACAGATCTGGAAAACATACCGCAATATGCAGTTTTGAACCCTCAGAACCCGAACGAGGACAATTGGGCGCTTCTGCATAGAGCAGGCTACGGCGATATCCAGCCGCTTGTGCTGGACATGAGCGTTGCAGAAGTGATCTCAAAAGCGGAAGCTGTCAGCCTGGCCTTCGGCTGGGATGTCGCGGTTGCCGACCCACAGGACGGTCGCCTTGAAGTGACAGAAACCACACGCTGGTTCCGGTTCAAGGATGATCTGGTTCTGCGTGTGCGTGCAGCAGAAAATGGAGGCAGCGTTGTTGATGCGCGCTCGGTTTCCCGTTTCGCCGGCAGCGACATCGGCGTAAACGCAGCGCGTATCAGGAAACTGTTCGCAGCGCTCCAGAAATAAGCTTCGCCTCGCTTACAACAAACAGGCAACGGCTATTTTTTGCCTTTGCCCGAAAATCGGGTAGGCTACCCTCAGGTCTTGAAACAGGATAGGGGGACACATCCAATGACGGCTTTCCGCAAGTTCTATTTACCTGCCGCAACCTGCCTTGTGCTGGCTGGGCACACAAGTACGCTAGGGGCGTTCGCGCAAGAACCGCCCATTGTACAACCGGGCGCACCGGGCAAGCCCAGCAAGGCGCTTGATGCCGGTGAAGCAACGGAAATCGCGAAAAACAGCTATAGCCGCGATGACGTGCGTTTCATGCAGGATATGATCCCGCACCATAATCAGGCTGTGCAGATGGCAGCCCTCGTGAAGGACCGCACGAACAATCAGGAACTGGTGGGTATCGCAGGCCGCATTGACGCAAGCCAGGCGGACGAAATCCAGTTTATGTCAGACTGGCTTGCCGCACGCGGTGAAAATGTGCCGGAAGCCACCGCCCACCATGCCATGCATATGTCACACGATATGGCAGGCATGGCCTCCCCGGCGCAGATGGCTGCTTTGGCAGAGGCAAACGCAACCGACTTTGACCGGATGTTCCTTGAGCTGATGATCGAGCATCACAAGGGTGCAATTGTCATGGTACAGGACCTGCTTGGCCGTTCCGGTTCCGCCTATGATCCGGTGCTGTTCCAGTTTGTGAATGACATTGTCAATGACCAGAACTCGGAAATTGACCGCATGACCATCATGCTCTCCGGCCTGTCCGCTGACCCACGCGCCGGACTGAGCGCGGGCCTTTATAATGCAGGCACTGCGGCGATGAATATGGAGCTTCTGAGCACGCAGCCGCGCCCGGCAGGTTTCTTTGACCCGGACAATCCGGCGGACCTGCCACCGGTTATTGAGGGCGATGACGAATCCGAGGATGAAGAAGGCCGAGAGGTAAGACGCGGAGAACGGGCACCTTTCCTCAGCTTCTCCAACACCGACATGGCCTTTGCTGGCGACAAGCTGGTGGTGGGCAGCTATCACGGCTTTAACGTTTATGAACTGGGGGGCGACAAGCCCGAACTATACAGTTCCATCGTTTGCCCCGGCGGTCAGGGCGATATCTCTATCGTTGGCGACCTGCTGATCATGTCGGTTGAACAAACCCGTGGCCGGGTAGACTGCGGCCTGCAAGGCATCAGCGAAGAAGTGAGCGCTGAGCGTTTCCGCGGTTTACGCATCTTTGACATCAGCGACCTAAAGCGCCCACGACAGGTGGGACAGGTACAAACCTGCCGCGGCTCGCACACCCATTCGGTGGTGTCCGGCCCCGGTGAAGATGGCAAGATCATTGTTTATAACTCAGGCACATCGGTCGTGCGTAGTGAAGAGGAACTCGCAGGCTGTGTGGACGGCCTACCGGGTGACGAACGTACCGCCCTGTTCCGCATTGACGTGATAGAAATCCCGGTTGATAACCCGGCTGCCTCGCGCATTGTCGATAGCCCAGCCGTATTTGCAGACCCTGAGACAGGTGTGCTCGCTGGTCTGTGGACAGGTGGTGATCACGGTGAAGACACCCAAACAACCAGCCAAACCGACCAGTGCCATGACATTACGGTTTTCCCGGAAGCGAAATTGGCGGCGGGTGCCTGCTCCGGCAACGGGATCATCTTTGATATATCAGACCCATTGAAACCGGTCCGCATTGATGCGGTAACCGATCCGGGCTTTGCCTACTGGCATTCAGCCACCTTCAATAATGACGGCACCAAAGTACTGTTTACGGACGAATGGGGCGGCGGTGGCCGACCACGCTGTATGGCCCATGACCCGGTAACATGGGGGGCGGATGCCATCTATGATATTGAGGACGGCAAGCTGGAATACAAAGGCCGCTTTAAAATACCGGCCCCACAGTCTGCACAGGAAAACTGTGTGGCGCACAATGGCTCTGTGGTGCCTGTGCCGGGCCGCGATATCTTTGTTCAGGCATGGTATCAGGGCGGCGTATCGGTGATTGATTTCACTGATTCAACAAATCCTGTTGAAATCGCTTACTTCGACCGCGGCCCTGTACATGACGACGTGATGGTGCTTGCAGGTTACTGGTCCACCTATTGGTATGACGGCAAAATCTACGGCAGTGAAATTGCCCGCGGCCTGGACGTTTTGGAACTGTTGCCAAGCGAGTATATCACGGCAAACGAGATTGCTGCCACAGCGCTGGCGGACCAAGGCGAAGCCTTCAACCCGCAACAGCAGTTTAAGGTCACATGGCCAGATGCACCTGTGGTTGCTCGCGCCTATGTCGACCAGTTGGAGCGCAGTGGTTCTCTGTCCGGTACCATAATCAGCGACCTGCGCGGTATGCTTGACGATGCAGACAGCAAGCTTGCCGCAAATGACCGCGATCGCGGTCTCGCGGACAGGCTAACAGCCATGGCAAGCGGCTTGAACGTAACGGGCGATGCAGATGCCGTCCGCCGAGCCACGGCACTTGGCAGCACACTGAATGGTATCGCTGCACGCCTGCGCTAACCTGCATCAACTGGCCCCGCCCTCATTTCAGGGGGCGCGGGTCATGATGCGCAAAGCTTTAAGGATATTGCCCCACTCGGCATGATTTTTGTGCCTAGCGTGAACGGGGTTAGCCACGCCCCCGATGAGGTAACATACGCGGATGCTATTACGAACGGTGCCAACATGTTGCTGAACAGCCTGATCAAAATGGACAAAAGCTTCGACTGAACCTGCGGCTGGTTTTGTATCCAGACGTCAGAGACACGCAATCATTCTTCTTTGATTTCCCTTCCTGAATTGAAGGGCATTAGGGTTCTTGACGCTTCATTACCGCTGACCATACACTCTGATCAATCTGATAGTGTCAGATTATTAGGGGGGTGAATGATGAAGGCATTTGGTGGCGTCCTGTTTCTGCTGACGATGAGTGTTCCATCTGCGCAGGCTTTCGCCCAAGAAGACGCTGAACCCCATGACCCTTTCTGGCAAAACGCCTATTGCATTAACCCCAGAGCGCCTATGAGTGTGCGCCGGTCACCAACCGACGGGAACGTTTCCTTACTGTTTGATATTTCGGCGACAGGAAGGCCGGAAAATATCCGTGTAACAGCGCAACAAGCCGATGATGACAAAACTGGTCGATTGGCTGCCGCCATGGCAAGAAGCGCAAAAAACGCGCTGCACCGCTGGGAATATTTCGCTTATATAAAAGAAGGCACAGAAGCGGCGCGCAGTGATGTTTCTGTCACATTCCATTTCCGCCAATCCGAGCAGGAGACCAATGATTTATCACGAGAACAAACATGCCTTACCGGGCTGGTGCCGGTTGGTCCCACGCATGCAGGCGACTCTGCCGACCCGCTGATTAACCTGAAACGCTGCTGGCGGATCAGAATGCCTCGGCAGGAAGACATAGAAGCCAAATCAGCTCGTATCAATGTTACCTTCGACGTTGCTAAAAACGGTGACGTGGGAAACATCCGCTTTGCAGACGCACAGGAAGAAAACAACTTCACGAAGCAAGTTTTCTCAACTCTGGAAAAATGGAAATATCATGCCTTCCTGGTCGATGGCGAGCCCATTGCACGCGAAAATTTATCGCTGGATTTCACCTTTGGTGACTTTCCCACACCAGGCGGTGATAAACTCTGCCACCATGCTCCTTTTGGCAGTTCCCCCACCAAGGGAAAAACACAAAGAACCGAGGCGTGCAAGGTGACCTTTGATTATGACAATGTACCGCAAATAAGCCGCGGTTGTTACAAGTGAGCGCAAAAAGCACACCTATTTGAAATGGTGATCCGGCCAGTAGAAACTTTTTATACTCACCTGTCTCATAACTTGGTTTTGCACAAAATGAACTGCAGTATACGATGCACTGGCCTTTAATCAAAGCGATGCTGCTTGTCCGCCTGCAACGTGACCACTAGATAGGGCTCCGCAACCAGCAAGATCACGCACAATAAAACAACGTACCTCCCCTATTCGGGGGATAAAATCCACACACCATTTCACCCTACATTTCCAATCGAAACACAAAGCTAACTGCTTTTTTAAGCTATTATTTCAGGGGATTGGTGATGGACGAGACGGACGCCGGATGCGATATTAAATTATCTGACTTTCAGGGCTTTTTTGACCTGGCATTTCAAATTTTGGGGTCAACCGAATTTAGCTGGGATGACTTTCTGGAGGCCCTGCTAACCTTCCCAACGTTTGACGAGGAAACCAAAGCCTCCATCCGAACTGCTATCGAATATATCCAGGAAGACCCTTTCCTGCTTGAGTTAAGCAAACAAACAGTAGACGAATATCTTGCCACACACGGCGACATTTCCCTTTGTGAACTTGTAGAACTGGAAAATGGCGGCGGAGATACATCTACCGCCACACCTCAGGATCTTACCGGCGGTGATGCAGCAGAGATTTTCCTTGCTGGCCTTGGTAATGACACCGTTGACGCGGGTGCCGGAAACGACGTGGTAAACGGTGGTGCAGGCGACGACTTTCTGTTCGGCGGCTTTGGCAGCGATCTTATCCTTGGTGGCCTCGGCAATGATAAATTGTATGCCGACACACTTGACCAGCTGGCTGCGATTGGGAACGGGATAATCAACAAACTATGGGCAGGATTGGGCGCAGACAGTTTATTTGGCGGCGCAGCGGTGGATTTCCTTGGTGGCGGTGCAGGCGATGATTTCATCTCTGCTGGAGCAGGCGATGACATATTGTTCGGTGGAAAAGGCACAGATCAGGAAAGCGGCGGCAATGACAATCTATCCGCTGATGACGGCGACGACATAAGCTATGCAGGCGACGGCAACGACACTGTTGACGGCGGCACAGGTGATGACACCTTAACAGGCAGCGAAGGTACAGATAGCTTTCTCTTTGTCACCAACTCCGGCGCCGACACCATTACCGATTTTGAAACAGGCGTTGATTTACTGGACCTCAGCAGCACGTCATTTGATTTTACAGATATTGCCGACGTTCAGGCACGTGCCACAGAAACCGCTGATGGTCTAGTGATAGACCTTGGCGACAACGCAACCTTGACCCTAACCGGTCTTACATCAACGGATATTTCTGACATCAATTTCGCCTTTTAATAATTGGCCGCATCTTCCGTCTGGACAACCCTTAAACAAGTTTCCTCAAGGGGGGAGGGAACTTGTTGAATGTCGCGGAAGCAGGAGCAGGCCGGGCGCAACACCCTGACGAGTTACCTTGTCCGACTGAGGCTTCACTGCTAAACAAGGGCCATGACCGGCACGACCAAGTCCAACAGGCCCGAAAAGAAAAGTGAAACCATCGAAGTACGGGTTTCCTACACCGAAAAGCTCGCGTTCATGGACGCCTGCAAACAGGCGGGCATCACCGCCAGCCAGGCCATTCGTGGATATATCAGCGACTTCCAGAACCCGGATGCCGCGAGGCGCAAGAAAGCGCGCAATCGCGCCCTTGTCGGTGCCTTTATAGCATTTACCGCTCTTTCAGGCAGTTACTTGTGGTGGAGCGGGGCCAACAGGCCCATCACCCCGGGGGAGCGGGTTGTTCGGTATTTTGATGCCGACGGCAATGGCATTCTAGACGCATCCGACACTGAAACACTGGACCAAACCACAGCCGACACCATCAATTGGCTGATCAAAACCGTCGACACAGATGGCAGTGCCAGCGTC
Source organism: Kordiimonas sp. (assembly GCA_965199355.1). GTDB lineage: Bacteria > Pseudomonadota > Alphaproteobacteria > Sphingomonadales > Kordiimonadaceae > Kordiimonas. The sequence goes on along the minus strand of CBDARB010000001.1, from coordinate 155,818 downwards.
GATGCAAATGAAGTAGACAGGATCACCAATATCACGCTTGAATTTCGTGGGCAGCACGACATCGGAAATGAAGATAGTGATGAGCGAGTTCTTATCGTTCCGCCTGGCATGAGCGAGGCGGAACGTACTGAGTTTTTAAAACAAACCGCAATCGACAGGCATATTGCGCCCGACGACATGGCCCGCTTGACCCGCATGATAGAGGCCCTGCTGGCCGATGGTCAAAAGCCCGCTGGCTAAAGGTGGCCATGCCCGGCGGGAGCGCCCGGAAGCTTCCCATCATAGCGGGTGTCGAGCCATGCCTTGAACTGCCGCTCCAGATCATGTGTGCTTAGCGGCAAGCCAAGCGCGGCACCCTGAGCGGTTAGCCAGCTATCCATATCGCCCCCGGCTGCAATATGCCGGGCAATGTCTGCAAAAATCTGCTTGTCGCCTGTTTGATCAATTAGAAAATCCGCAAAACCACGAGACTGCGCATAGAATGTCGCCGGGCTTCGACCGTCATCGCGTCTGTCCAGTTGGTCACCCGACAACATCACAACGCCGCCACGCGCACGCCCTTCAGCAGTTGCCTGCCGCTGAGCTATCAACCGCCGCGCTTGCTCAAATGCCGGGTGCTGCATGGTAAAATATTCATCAAGTGACCAGAGCGCATGATAGTCATCATCCGCTGCTTTGGCACTTTTCAGTCCCTCCTCGCGCCGATTGGTGAGGGCGTCGTTTTCCATCAACACTGCTGCCATTTCATCCAGCCAGTCAGGCGCTGGTCCGGCATAGCGTGTCACCTCGCCGGGCGTAACTTGTGTTACATCAAGATTATCTTCCGGCCAAAAGCTTCTAATGAAATAGAGATGGCCAAGCTCGTGGGCGAAAACACCCTGATGCAATCCTTCAGACACACCGCCGCTTGCGCTCATACTTGCCTCAACAGATCGTTTAACGATGGCTTCAAGCGCCGCGTCATCAATATCGGGACGCTGCCGCCGCACCTGCGCACGCACACCCGCCGCCACCATGGTTTCCCGATCCTTGATGGTGAGCCATGGCAGAACAACCGGATAAAGGCTGCGAAGCTCTGACCGGATACCAGCGTCCACGATTTCACCCAATACGACAGCAGCCTGCGGTGCAGGTACGCCAAAATATTCTTCAAACCGCGCGGCTGCACGGTCCATACCACCTGTGTAAGCGGCGGTACTGCCAGGCGTTCCGATTACGATACCAGCCTCACTTTTCAGGCATTCAATACCGTCACGGGCGCATATCGTATCAATGGAAACTTCAGCATTTGCAGAAGCACCAAAAAGGCCAGCGCCGATAATCACGCCCATCAGGCCAAGTTTTGAGTTTCTTTTTGTCATTAAACTATCCTCGCTTTTTATTGCTGTCCAAACTGGTGGCTGGTCATCACATCAATTGCGAGAGATATGCTGCCGGGACACAAGATTTGTAACGGACTTTCGTGTCCGGACAGATGAAATGAGGCGCTGGATCGGTGAACCGAGTGAAATTCTATAGAATTCACAGATTGATTATGGTGTTTCAATAGTTCAGGGTGCTAACTGTCTGGTTGGGGGGGACAAAGGGGCATCTATGTATTTTGGTTTCGATTTTTCGGAATCCGCAACCGCTCTGCTTAAGCAAGCAGCGCGAGGCCGGGAAAAGGAAGCAATTGCAAAATTTAATGCAGGCGGAGTTGCTGTTTCCGCCAGCGAGGTGAAACCATTTGTGGAAACACTGCTGGCATTCAAGGCCGCTGACCTCGCCTATGCAGTTGCGTCAAAAATGCATGCCAACAACCCAGCGCTGGCTGAGGCTGCTTTTCTGCATGCGCTCACAAACGTCTATACCAAACGCGAAGATGCGGGGATCAGCATTGCAACCGAGGCCATACAAGGACATGGGCAGCAGGCTGGCCTTTTTATGGTTGTTGGCCTCGCAATGTTATCTGTTGGCTCCCTTCAAAATGCAGGGTCAATGTTCCAGCAAACCTTGCAGCGAAACGGCCCGGTAATCGCCCTTGCCTATATGGGTGAAGTTCTGCGCCTGATGGGCAGAACCAAAGACGCCATTGCCTGTTTTGAACAATGCCTGGGGGCCGGATGCACCGACGCAGAAGCCTATTATCTCGCGGGCAATGCCCTTTATGATGACGGCAAAATAGACAAAGCCATTCTCCACTATGAAAAAGCGATTGAGGTGAAACCCTGGTATATTGATGCCCATGATGCGCTCAATAAAACCCTATGGGAACACCGACGCGCTGATGGCTTTATGAAAAGCTTTGAAACAGCGGCGGAAGCCCACCCTGATTTGCTGGAACTTAACCTGCGACAGGCGCATTTCTTCATTATGGCGGGCCAGCTTGAAGCGGCAGGTTCCATCCTTGAATTGAGCTTGCAGGCATTTGGCCCCAACCCTCGCATATTGGCCGAACTCGCCGGTGTGCGTGAGCAACTTGATCAGGAATTTGATCCGCTTCCTCTATACGCGCAGGCCTATGAGATGGACACCGCAGACCTTGGCCTGCTCAAGTCCTATGGGCGCGCCCTTATCGGTAATGGTGACTATGAGAAGGCCGCAGGGGTGATGACAGACGCTCGTCAAATTGACGGGCTCGATCAGGAATGTATCGCTTATCTGGCTGCTGCCAATCATCACGTGAAACCCATAGAAGCGGCGCGCATCAATAACTTTGAAGATTTTGTGCAGGTTTTTGACCTCTCACCACCACAAGGCTATGCATCCATCGACTCGTTCAATAGCTCTCTATTGCAAGCCCTGCACCCCCTGCACAGATCTGACATTGCCCCGATTGACCAAACACTGGTGCGCGGCACCCAGACCCACGGCAACCTGTTCAATTCCGATAGACGCGAGATCAGCCAGCTTCAAATCAGGCTTCGCGAGGCAATCAGTGAATATATCCAGAAACTAAGCAGCACAGGCCCCGGCGAGTTCAGGGACAGAATTTCACAGAATTTCGATTTTTCCGGCGCATGGAGCGTGCAGCTTTCCGATGGTGGATACCATCATGACCATGTGCACTCAGCAGGCTGGATCAGTTCCGTATATTACGTTGAAGTGCCAGATAACCTGGACCGTGATAGCCACGAAGGCTGGCTAAAATTCGGTGATACAGTTTTTGACCCGCAGAACCCCGGACCTCGGCGCTTTGTTGAGCCCAAACCGGGGCGTTTGGTGTTATTCCCGTCCTTTATGGTGCATGGCACTGTTCCCATATCGGAAGGCAAGCGGCGAACCACCGTCGCGTTCGATGTTGTGCCCATATAACGCAACCGCTGCTGCCGCTTCTTGAATTAAGACCCGTTTCATAGCGCAAAAAACCGGCTGAGAGAGCTTGACATATTCTGCATAAACTCTTTATAACTGACCGGTCAGTCATAAAGAGTTATCACCATGCGCCCACCCGCCGGAAGAGACAAAATCCTGGAAGCAGCCCTTGACCTGTTCGCAGAGAAAGGGTTTCACGCCACCTCTGTTGATCAGATCGCCAAGCGAGCGGGTGTATCCAAAGGGCTGACCTATAATTATTTCAAAAGCAAAGAAGAGCTGCTGATTGCCATTATCGACAACACAAGCGCGGAAATGACCAAGGTTGCACGCAATCATCTGGCCAGTGCCGGGTACCAAATTGCCCTACGTGATATGCTGGCGCAGCTTGGCACCATGCTGACAACCCGCCGTAAGCTTCTGTCGTTCCAGCTCAGTTTACTGTTTGACCCGAAACTGCACGATATCGCAGATGCGCCGATGAAAAAACGCGCCCGTAAACTCCTGTATGAAAGCGAGCGACTTTTCATGAGGGGAGGCGCCCGCGACCCGAAGGCCACGGCACGACGGTTTGTTGCCGAACTGGATGGCATCGCCCTCCACTACCTGCGCCTTTATGACGATTATCCACTGGAAGCAACACTGGTGGCTGTTTATGAAAATTACAAAATGGTAGGCCGATGACCGAGTTTCAGATTTCCGAAGTAACAAATGACGATATTGCCGCACTGCGCGCAGACTATCTGGCAAAACTCGCTGCGCCCTTTGACGGCATGTGGGAAGCCTTTGCAGGCATGGCGACGCCTTGGGCCTTCAGCGTTGACGGTAAATTGGTTGGTTTTGCCGCCGTTAACGGCGAACGCCAGATACTGCAATTTTTCTTGCGCAACGAGTTTGACGCACGCGACCTGTTTGCAAGGCTTATTGGTGAACAGGATGTGAAGGGCGCAGTTGTACCAAGCTGTGACACACAGGCGCTCGCACTCGCGCTCGATCATCAAAAGTCGCTCAAGACAGCGGCCATCATGTATGACTTCCCGGCGAAAGCCCCCAACGCGCCAGCACAGTTTCCGGCTGATACCGAGTTCACACCGGTCACGCCCGTCATGCTTGATCAGGCAGTTCAATTTGCCCACCAAACACTGGGGGCCAGCGAAGAATGGCTGAATGGATATTTCGCTGGGCTAGTTAGCCGTCATGAACTGTTTGCTCTGTGGCAAGATGGGCAGATTATCGCCACGGGCGAATGTCGCGTCAGCGACACGCAACAAGGCATTGCCGATGTCGGCATGGTTGTTGGTAAAAACAATCGCCGCAGCGGCATTGCCACCAACGTCCTGCGGGCTCTGGCCGAGGAAGCACGCGCGAAAGCGCTTCAACCAATCTGTTCAACTGAAACAAGCAACATCGGGGCACAAAAGGCGATCACGCGCGCAGGCTTCGTCAGCACCCACCGCATACTGGATATCACTTTTTAATCATCATCGCGCACGCCTGCGTGCAGGTGGTGGACAGTATGGTTGTGCCCTCCTATTGTTTTTGCAACGCATGCAATGGTCGGGAGCAAAACAGGTGGCAACTTTTTCCAAACTGAAAACCATGGTGTCAGTTTCTGCGCTATGCGCAGCGGTGATTGGCCCGGCACAAGCTCAGGGCCAGCAAACACCGCTGGAATACAAACGGGACATCTACCAAAAGTTCACACCAGACAATTTCGATGATGGCGGTGACGTCAGCCACTATGCCTGGAAAAACTTCCCTGCCTTTTTCCCGCACGCAACCATTGCCCGCACCAAACCGGCGCGGGCGCTTGATAAGGTCACCCGCGATGATGTGGCAGGTTTACAGCTTACGCTGGAGGATGGACCGCAAACCCTGGGCGCCTATGTGAACAACAGCCCCCTTGTTGATGGCATGATTGTGCTGTCGGGTGGCACCGTCGTTTATGAAGCCTATCCCCGCATGGAACCCTATGACCGGCACCTTGGCTGGTCCGTTACAAAGGTTGTCGTAGGGGCCGCGCTTGCCGCCCTGGAAGCGCAAGGCAAGATCGACATTGACCAGCCTGTAGAGACCTATGTGCCTGAGCTACGAGGCACCGACTGGGCAGGCATCAGCGTCCGCAATATTGTGAATATGGCGTCGGGTATCAATTGTCTGGACAGCGACGGTTATCAGGACACCACCACCTGCGTTTACATATATGAAGAATCGCTCGGCCTGACCGCACCCCACAATGAGCCTGCCAACACCATTGACCTGATCAGGGGCATGAAAAAATACCGGGCGGCAGGCACAAAGTATGAATATGTCTCTGCCGATACCTTTGTAACCGGCTTGGTGATTGAAGCCGTAACCGGCCAGCCACTTGCCCTTGCGCTACAATCCCTTCTTTGGGACCATACCGGTGCAGAGGCAGACGGCTTGATGATGACGGGCCTGAACGGCCAGTCAGCAGCGCACGCGGGCCTGTCCGCCCGACTGCGCGACATCGCAAGGTTTGGTGAGATATATACTTCCCGCGACCTTGGCGTCGTTGGACCTGAGCATCTAACCGACCTTGGCAGCAGCAACGGCATCAAATTTGGCCCGCAGCAAATTTTCGCCCTGAAAGAACAGTTTGGCGACGATTACCCCACCCATGCCGCATGGCAGTGGGATATGATCTGGCCGGACGGTGCCATGTTCAAGGGCGGCTATTCAGGCCAAGGCATTTATGTGGACCCATCGCTAGATTTGGTGATTGCCTTTTATGGCACCGCTGACGAGGCTGGGCGCAGTAACGAGCTTCTTTCTGCTGCCCGTCAGATATCCAGATCATTCCTGTCTGAATAGAGGTTCCAGACCTACTCGTCCGCCAGCTTGCTAACCATGGCAAGGGGTTCGCCCATCCGTACGGGCGGCGTTGCGATCACATAGTTGATGATGCCGTCAAATGGCGCGTGGATGGTGGCGATATGGGTACCAAAATGGTCCACCAGTTCACCAAGCACACCACCCTTGGCTACCATGTAGCCATCTTTCACGGCGGGCCTGAACAAACCATGTTCCGGGCTCGTGACAACTTCAAAATCCTTAAGCCATACGGTTGGGCGCGGCGGTATCTCCTCGCCCGGCAACATGTCAAGGTGGCGCATCAGATTAAACACGCCCCGTACATTGATATCGACCCAATGCGGGTCTGTTGAGCCAAGCTGCCCTGCTTCGGTGGTCATCGCCGGGATGCCACGGGACAGAGCGGTCATGTCTGTGAAAACAGTTGCGTCCGGCGCGCTGACGGGGCGTTCGTCAATCACGATATGATCAATACCGAAGGCCAGCGCCATGCCCTTGATTTTTGCGTCAAGCACGGCATTCCCGGTACGCGGCATATAAACATAAGGGCGCAGCGCTTCATTGCCGTCGCCGCTATGCATATCGACCAGATAATCCGACTTTTCGATTATCTTTGTCGTGATCGCATGGGCAACCCGTTCGCTCATGGTGCCTTCGGCTTTCCCGGGGTAAGCCCGGTTCAGGTTCTTGCCATCCACCGGGCTATAGTAAATCGTGCGTCCATGGAAAGAGCGGATATTCGCCACATGAACAATGATCAGCGTGCCGCACAACTTAGCTGGGTCGATATGCATACCTACCTTCTGAAGCGCAATAATCGGTGCATATTCATAGCCATGCGTGCCTGCGATCAGGGCGAGGGTTGGCCCTTCGGATTTGCCTTTGAAAACCGAAACAGGAATACGGGTATTGCCGTCACCTGTGTCTTCAATCTCGATAAAGACACGCGCCGCACTACCGGCAGCAACATCAAGCAAATTGTCCGCCGTCACAGACCAAGCAGGCTGCCCACCAGCCATCAGTGCAACCAGCAACACAAAACCTGCTTTCAGAATTGCTTTCATCGTCCCCTCCTGCCTTTGGAATAGAAGCTTAGGCGATCGGAAACTGAAGCCCAAGCAAATCTTCCCGAGCTTTTTTAGTGCATCTTTTGAAACAGCGGCACGAGCCAGTCGATGACCCGGCGCACAATAGGCGACCCGCGCATGCGCTCATGCACAATAAGCCAAACCTCATTTGTACCAAAGTCGATTGGTTGCGATACACGGACGAGGTCACTTTCCCGGTTGCCGATAATTTGGGGCAAAATCGTCAAACCAACGCCTGATTTCACCGCATCCAGAAACTGCAAGGTCTGGGAACAGCGCAAAATTGGCTCTTTCTGGAGCCGCCCGTGCAGCCACACCTGCGACGACAGTTTTGCAAGTGGTGGGGCCGCCCCAATCCAGTCGCATAGATGGTAACGATCTTCGCTGTTGGCAGCGGGATTTGCCGCAACATAGTCCGCGCCTCCATAGACGGCATAGGTGGTTTCCCCAAGCTTTCGCATGACAAGGTTGCCCTTCTCCGGCCTTACATTCCTGATCGAAATGTCCGCCTCGCCCTGATCAAGGTCAGCAATGGCATGTGCGGTGACCAACTCCAGTTCCATATCCGGGTTCTCAGCATGAAAGGCCGCAAGCTGCTCGGTGATCAATTTGGAAAACCAGAAACCAGACGCCAACCGCACCCTTCTGTGGACAGTTTCTTTCAATCTGGACGCCTGATACTCCAGTGCGCCCGCAGCCTTTTCCAATTGCTGCGCCATGGGCAATAACTCATCTGCCTCCTTGGTCATGCGGTAACCGTCCCGTCGCCGGTCGAACAGCGGGAAGCCCAACGAGTCTTCAAGTCGGGCGATATGACGCGCAAGTGTTGGCGGACTGAGCCCAAGGTGTGCCGACGCACCAAGCAAACTGCCGTGCTCGGCAACAGCAAGAAACAATTTTACCTGCTCCCAATTCATAGAACCCTCCAGCCACACCCTATCAGCGAAGGCCCCCACGCACCATGGTCCGTTTTTCATTTTTGAAAAACCGTAAGCATGTGTTGGGCCTGCAAAGCACCGGACAGAAAAGCAACAATCTTCCAAAGAAATACAGGAGGCTTCATGACCAGAACCAAAACCATCAGCAACAAACCAGACATCCTCGCAGTTACCGATGCCGCACTTGATTATGTTTTTGGCGTCGCGACAAAAGACAAAGCCCGCATTGAAAAGGCGTTCGATATGCCAAAAGCACAAATGAAACTGATCACAGGCCCCGAAGGCCGTGAAAAGGTTTATGTAATCCCGGTCGAAAGGGTTTGGGATAAAATCTGGAGCACCATACCGGGCGCCGACACTCATACAGCAGAAATCACTTCTATCAGCATACAGGAAGGGCGCGTTGCAGTTGTTGAAATGGACAATAATGGCCGCTTTTTCGACCAGCTCGGGCTCTATAAAATCAATGGCCGTTGGAAAATATACGACAAGCTAACCCGGATGCTGGATGGCCGCCAGATTCCTGAAAAAGACCTTGTTACCATGTTCGGTGAACAGGCATGAGTAATGTGTCCGCGCCTAGGCTCGGCTTCATTGGCCTTGGTGCGCTCGGTCTCGCGCTTGCTGAAAAAATAGATGAGAAACACGGATTAGCAGCTGTGTGGAACCGATCAGCCGAGCGGTTGCAGCTACTTAAAAATGATCGAGTTCGCAAGGCGCGCAGCCTTGAAGATTTGTGCGCCCACTGTGACTTGGTTTTTTGCTGTGTTTCCGATGATCAGGCACTCACGGACATCGCGAAAACAATCTGCTCCATTCCACGCACACCTAGGGTCTTCACCTCCCTTGCAAGCTGCTCGCCCGGCACGGTGTCGACAGTGGCAGAAACATTTGCAAAATCGGATATCGACTTCCTTAACGCGCCGGTCCTTGGCAAACCGGACATTGTGAGAGCTGGCAAAGCGAGCTATCTGTTCAGCGGCAATAGTGCGCTGCGGGCGGACATTCTTGAGATATTTGCCACACTGGGCGGAATAGTTCATGACTTGGGCGATGACGCATCTACGTCCGCCGCCCTAAAGCTGGCAATGAATTTCTTGATCGCAAGTATGATCGCCAGCTTTAGCGAAGCCTTTTCTCAATTGAGGGCTGCAAACATTGATCCTGCTCAATTGCTAAAGGTGGTGAAAAACAGCCCGCTCGGCAGTCCGGCTGCTACGATTTTTGGCGAGCAAATCCAACAGCAGGTTTTCACACCTGCTGAATTCAACTTAACGCTCGCAAAAAAAGACATGCAGTATTTCGGTGCGCTATCGGAGGAAAATACCAACGTGTTTTTGCACACAGCCATCATCGCACATATGGAAAAAACGCTGGCTTCACATAACACCCCTCTCGACTGGGCTGGTCTTGCTGCTCACCTCGTTACCTGTCATCAAGACTAAGGAAAAAATTCGAAAGTTCTTCAATGATCGCCTTCAACCTTGGTGATCTGCGAAAGATACCGTAATGGGGCTTGGCACGTCCTGCTCCGTTTCGGCGTGTCGTGACGGTGGATAGGAAGGGGGTGTCGTTGCTCCTGATGCAGTAAGCTGTATCTACGGCGTCGCGCCATGAGGCCTGCGCCATTTTATCAATCAAAAAGGAACAACAACATGACTGTATTTATAGGACTAGACGTCTCTCTGGCAAGCACGGCAGTCTGTGTACTGACGGGTAAGGGTGAGATTCTCAGGGAGGCAAAGGTGCCCAGCGAGCCGGCAGCGCTTGTGGGTTTTGTGCACAGCCTGGGGTGCGATGTCGCCAGCATTGGTCTTGAAGCAGGGCCCCTGTCCCAGTGGTTGTACAAGGGCCTGACGGAAGCGGGTTTCGAGACGGTGCTGATGGAAACACGCAGAGTGAAGGCCGCGCTGAAGGCCATGCCGATCAAAACAGATCGCCGGGATGCGGAAGGGATTGCCCGCCTGCTGCATCTGGGCTGGTTCCGGCCAGTCCACTGCAAATCCGTTTCGTCGCAGGAGATACGGGCGCTGCTGACGACCCGCCATGCCATCCAGAAGGCCCTGAAGGCTCTCGAACTGTCGGTGCGGGGTATCCTGCGCAATTTCGGTCTGAAGATGGGCAAGGTGTCGAAGGGGCGGTACGCGGCACGGGTGCGCGAGCTTGTGACCGGCAACCCTATGCTGGAAGCTGCCGTCGAGCCTGTCCTGCACGTGCGCGACACGCTGCGCAAGGAGATGGCAGGTCTGGAGAAAAAGATTAAAGGGCTGGCGACGGCGAACCCGGTCTGTGACCTGTTAATGACCATGCCCGGTGTAGGGCCGGTCGTGTCGCTGACCTTCCTGTCCGCAGTGGATGATCCCGGGCAGTTCCGCCGATCGAAGGATATCGGTCCATGGGTGGGGCTAACGCCGGGCCGGGACCAGTCGGGGGAACGGGATGTTACCGGCCGCATCACGAAGGCTGGCGATGTCGGCCTGCGAACCGCCCTGTATCAGGCGGCGACGGTCATGCTGAACGGGGGCAGATCCAACTGGCTGAAAGCCTGGGCGTTGCGTCTTGCTGCCCTGCGGGGCAAGAAACGTGCAACGGTCGCCCTTGCCCGACGCATCGGTGTGGTGCTGCACCGGATGATGGTGGACGCAACGGTGTTCTGCTTCACCCGCGAAGAGGCTGTCCGCTCTGTATAAACCCGTTCAAGCAGCGTACGAGAAGAAACAGGAGGTTTGGCCGCGTCTGACAGGGGTCGGCCACCAGTGTCCCTGCCGGGACGCAGTCCCCGATGATGCACGCAGGATGCCTTGTCGCCGGACCCCGCACATATGTAGCGCAGGGTTCGAGCACGCCCCAAAGATAGGCACTCGGGAACTGTATTGGACAAGGTATGAAGTTGGCGGCCCTTGCCCTGCATGGCGCCGACCACGGACGGAAGCACGTACCCGGCGGTGATACAGGAAGGTGACCTGACTCCAGAAGGCAAAGGCAACGATCCACACAGTCAAAATCCAGGCTTTCCCCCTGTATACAGGGACGCCGACAAGACCCTCTCCCGTGAACCGTCAACCGTGTCGCGCCGGCTAATTGTGTGATAAAGGTGCTTGACATCAACTGCCCCATTACGGAAGTCATGTCTTATATCGGTGTCGATCTACATACCAATTCTTTTACGAGCTGTCGTCTTGAGGATGATGGAGCGGAAGTTTTTGAGACCTTTAATCTGAGTGCCAGCGATCTGAGCCGCTTTTGTTTCAGTCTTGATGCGAATGATGAGATTGCTGTGGAGGCGACGGGAAACACGGCCTGGTTTTGCGATGAAGTTCGCTGCTGTGTCGGACGGATTGTGGTGGTCAATCCCCGTCAGTTTCAGGTGATCCGCAAATCGGTGAAGAAGACCGATAAGAACGATGCGCGCGCTCTGGCTTTTTTCCTCTCAAAGGATATGCTGCCGGAAACCCGCCTGAAGACAACAGCGGAATCAGAACTGAGTTCTCTGGTCTCAACCCGCGATGTGTTGGTCAAGCAGCGCACCATGCTGCTGAACAAGATCCATGCCCTGTTTGTAAAACGCGGTATGAAGTTGAAGAAAGAAGGACTGAGCAGCAGGAAACGTCTGCGCGACCTGGATCTTAGCCCCTTCACGCCTCTTGAAAAAGTGGAACTGGGCGTCCTGCGCGACCAAGCCCTCAGTCTCACTGCAAGCCTGAAGTCTCTTGATAAGGCCATTGAAGAGGCTGGATCCGATCTCCCCGGATACGAAGGGATCAGTTCCATCAAGGGGGTCGGGCCGCGGTCTGCTGCTGTCCTCTTGTCAGGTATCGGTAATATCAATGACTTTGAAACGGCTGATAAGCTGGCCGCTTATATGGGTATCGTTCCAAAGGTGAGCCAGTCCAATGAAACGGACAATCGGGGGCGGATCACCAAACGCGGCAACAAGCTGATGCGCACCACGCTGGTGCAATGCACGCTTATTGCTATCCGCTACAATGGCTATCTCAACAGCTTTTACCGGAGGATTAAAGAACGGCGCGGGTCGGGAAAGGCTATTATCGCAACCGCACGCAAGCTGTTGTCAATCATTTATGACACACTGAAAAACGGCTGGGTCTTCGAGGATTTTACCCACTTTAAAATCAAACAAAATCAATGTCATGCTGGACATTCATCATAGGAGCTGCCATCTGCATCAAGTGCGGAGGAATGGTAATTTTCAGCGGCCCTTTGGGCATAGGTGGCTCGGCAAACAGCATGGATTCAGACTGATAAAGCGCCGCCTCCGCAGCTTCGGCATTAGCCATTAACCCCCGGCCCAGCGTTGTTAATTCATATACACCAGCTGTATTTTCGAACAGCTTCGCCCCCAGTTTTCGTTCCAGAGTCGCAAGTCGTCGGGAAATGGTCGTTCGGTTCACATCAAGTTGATCAGCAGCAGCTTGAAGTGTTTGATTGCGCGCAAGCGCCAGAAAAAGGGGCATTTCTGCCCATAGTATTTCTATTTGTGCAAATTTGCTCATACGTGAGCGATATCACACGTTGACGCGACTGCAAAGCGGTGAAATTTCCGGTGGGCGAAAGCCGCTCGTTTTGAGCGCAAATCACAAGAGGAAAAAATGAAAAACCTGCTCATAGCTTGCCTGGCAATACTGGGCTCGAGTTTCTCGACAGCAATATTCGCCACTGATGGCGATATTACAGTATCAAACGAAAACGCCCGCCATGACTTCCCCTATCGTTCCCATTTCGTGGAGGTTCATGGCTCCAAAATGCACTATGTCGACACCGGCGGACCGGGCACACCGGTCGTAATGATCCATGGCCAGCCTACATGGTCCTATCTGTGGCGAAACATCATCCCATATGTGGAAAAGAACCACCGGGTTGTCGCGCTGGACCTGATCGGATTTGGCAAATCTGCAAAACCAGATATCGAGTACCGCGCCACCGATCATGCCCGCTACCTGCAAGGGTTTATGGATGCGCTGGCGCTTGAGGGTATGGTGCTGGTGGTGCACGATTGGGGGTCTATGCTGGGCTTTGACTTCGCCGCGAACAATCCTGAACGCGTCAAGGCAATCGCCTTTATGGAAGCTGGTGTTATCACGGCGCCACCGGAGGCACCGTACGGCCCTGTGAAGGCACCACTTACTGGCGCCAAGCCAACTGTCATGGAAGGTTTTGCCAACTTGCTTGCCCAAATCAAGACACCTGGTGTGGGCGAAGAAATGATCCTGAAGAATAACTTCTTTCTTGAGAATCTTGTCCTGCCCAGCTTTGATGGAATGCTGACGGAAGATGAAAAGAACGCTTACCGCGAGCCCTTCTCAGAAGGCAGCAACCGTCGCCCCATGCTGCAATTTCCGAGAGATGTACCCATTGACGGCAAAACGCCCGAATACACCCTCAACATGATGCAGCACTATAGCAACTATCTTCTAAAACAGCCCCAGCTGCCCAAATTGCTGTTGCACCTGAGTGAAGGTTTCCTGATCCAGCGCTGGGATGTGGAATGGATGCGCCGCAATTATCAGGACCTTACAGTTTATGACATGGGCCCCGGCGGCCACTTCATGCAAGAGTTCAACCCCGATGGCATCGGGCAGGCGCTCGCACTGTGGCTTGACGAAAACAACCTGTAAGGAAGAAACCAATGAAACCTTTCAGACGGTTTGCCATCTTTGCCGCGCTTGTTGCGCTGACATCAACTGCTTATGCAGACGGTAGCCGACAAAATGCGGTGCCCTTAATCCCTAAAAACTGGCAAACTATTTATGATAGCTGGGGCTTTGCACCTGCCCTGAAAGTCGGCAACACAATCTATGTATCGGGCATGATTGTTCGACTTGAGGGCGAGGGTAGTTACGAAGAACGATATGCAAACGGCATCCGGTCAACCTTCAAACAACTTGAGGCGATTCTTGCAGAAGGCGGTGCTACGCTCGACGATATCGTTGAGATAACCAGCTTCCACACCGACCTTCCTCGGCAGATGCAGACAGCGCTCTCTGTACGACGTGACTTGATGAGGTTACCACACCCGGCATGGACCGCCGTTGGGACCACATCTCTTGCCTCACCGGATGGACAAACCGAAATTAAATTCACGGCTGTCGTTGAAGATAGAAACTAAAAAACGGCGGCGGTGTCCACACTCACCGCCGCCGCATACCAACCCCAAGTGGGGGAATCAGTCCCTCGGGCCGGTATATTCGCTTGGGAGTGATTGACCATAATTCGGCAACTGGCGCCTGAGAGCCGCATAATCAAACAGATCAAGTTGCCGTTTGATTTTACCGCCTTCAAACTCAAGCCAGGTTGTATAGGCAATCTCGGCTTTCTCTCCATTAAAGGTAAGCGAAAACAGCCCCTCGAAAACAATCACGTTGCCTTCGCTTACTACCGAGTTAATCCCAAAGCGAAAATTGCCACCCCAGCGCCCTTGCATGATCGTCGTAAACGCAGCCCTCAGCTCATTCCGGGACTTGAAATGGATACGGGCGGTTGGATCAACGAAACTGGTATCTTCCGTGTAAAAATTCACAAAAGTTTCCAGATCGAAACTTTCATAGGCTTTCACCCACTCATCCAACGCTGGAGGCAAATCCTTTTGCCCGGATGCCAGCACCGCCGGAGACACCACAAACCACATCAAAACCGCTGTCAGTAACTTTTTCATCTTTTATCCATCTGGTTGGTTTTTGTTGCGTCCATATTGTGTAGACTGGTCTGGCACGAAAGAGGGAAGGGACGGAAAACAAGGCAGCCGTGTCGAATGATTGGCGTATGCAGCACAAAAAAGGCGGGAATTTCGGCTTTTCCAGCCAGCAGCATTAAAGGTTGCTTAACCTTGGCACGAGTAGAAAGAGACCCGGGGTCAGGAGAAGCGAATGCCGCTTAGGCTGGTTAAATTGCTTGTTGGTTACACAACTGCTCTGTTGGTATGGGTTAATGCGGTTACCGCAGCCACACCCGAGGGCCAAACACGCCTGATCTATTTCTCTTCTTACGCGGAAATTTTACAAAATCAGGAAGCTGCCGGGCTGGCAAATTTGGCAGGCCTTCTGGAGCGCGAACGCGCCGCGAACATTGATACATTTTTCATCCATGGCGGCGCAGCCTTTGGCCCTTCGGTTTTTGGCGCGATGGATAACGGTGCCCACATGGTCGATATTTTGAACCAGATCGCACCGGACGTGATGGGCGTTGGGAAACGGGAATTTTCCTACGGGTATGACAATTTCATCCTCAATGCGATTTCCGCAAACTTTCCTCTCGTTTCCAGTAATCTGGTTGACCGCATCAGCGGTGCCCCCATTGATGCAACATACGGTACAGCACTCCTTGAAAGCAGCACCCTTAAGATTGGTGTGATCGCACTTACCTCTTCAAATGCAATCGAAGAGTATGGCGCAACTCAGGCGGAACTGCTGGAAACTGATACGGCGGTAACCCAATCAGCACAGGCGCTGCGCGAGCAGGGTGCTGACGCTATCATCTTGCTTGCTGATACCGACTATGATGACCTGAGCCCATACCGCGAGAGCGGGCAGGTAGACATTATTTTTTACACGCACAATTTCGGCAACCCGTACTCTCTGGACGCTCAGGGTAAAGTTCTTACCGAAGGCGCGCTAAACGGGATGGTAATCATTGTTGACTTATCGCTGACAACTTACGCCGAGGGCAACAAAACGCTTGTCAGTGATGCGCAGCTGCTGCCGCTTGCGGATGAGGAACCAAACCCAGCGGTTAGCCTGCTACTTGAGGATTATCTGGAACGCCTTGATCAACTGCTTGGTCGCACCATCGCTAATATAGACACAGGCTTTGACACGTTCCGCAACAATATCAGATCGGGGGAAAATGCTTTCGCGAATCTGGTGGCCGACGCGCTGCGGGAACACCTGAACGCTGACGCCATGCTGTTGAACGCAGGCTCCATTCGTGGCAACCGCGCCTATGAAGCCGGCTATGCGCTCAATCGCGGCGACATTCAGCGCGAACTGCCTTTTGGTAACAAAACCGCGCTCTTGCGACTGAAAGGGAGTGACATACTGACTGCCCTTGAGCACGGAACAGATTGCGGGCTGAGGCAGGATGGCTGTTTTCTTCATGTTAGCAATATGTCTGTACGCTTTGACAGCAGCAAACCAAACGGGGAGCGATTAGTTGAAGTGAAACTGGCGGGCACGCCCATTGACCCTGATGCCTATTACCGGATTGCCGTGAGTGATTTTATGGCTGGCGGGCATGATGGCTTCACAGAGCTTGCGGTTGCGGACCGTCTGTATGACGAAGGCACCAACAGGCTGATCTGGAATGTGGTCGTAGAACATGTGGAACAGCTAGAAGCACTCTCGCTTCAAACCGAAGGACGCATTCAAGACATCGCAAATGCGAACGGAGGGCGGAATTGAGCGAGCAATTCCATAAGAACACGTTCGGGCTTGGTTTCCGTATCAAGGCTGTTGTGGCGTTTCTCATCATATTGCTGGCGAGTGTCGCAATTTTTTCATTTTTGACGCTGCAACGCTTCAGTGCGCAAGTAACCCAGTATTCTGATCAGACGCTGCCAGCACTTGCAGCTTCAATCGATCTAAACACGTCACTGGAAAGGGTTGTGCAAAATGCCGAACAGCTTGTAACAAGTGATGTTCAGGCACAGCGCCGTATTGCCTACACCGCCACCCGGGAGGCTTTGTTTGGTATCGAAACAATGCTCAACTCCCGGCAAGTGCTGCTGGACTATGAAGACATCAGCACCGTCCTTGTTATTTTGGGTGACACCACAGGCGAGTTGAACCAGTTGATCGAGACAAAGATTAATCTGGCCGCCCGTCTTGAAATGCGCCGTAAGGATATTGGGGACTGGGTCGTTGAAGACCTGATCCATGAGACATCACGGCTTAACAGTTCAGACAGCCAAGCCTATCAGGACTGGCTCGATCAGGAACATAGCCTGGTTGAACAGGTTATTAACCTGGCAACCAATGACGATTTCCGCACTCAGCAACGGCTGATGCCTTCTATTCAGCGCGCCCTTCGGTCACTTCAAAGCAATATTGCTAACGTTCCCGCTGAACTCAGACCGACAGCCGGAGCGCGCCTTGAAGGGCTAAACCAGCAACTCACTGCTGAATCCGGCCTTGTGAGAACCCTGCGGGAACTATCACAGGTTGACGTACGTGCCCGTGCGCTGGAACGACAGACACGTGTTCTGGTTGCCGAACTGCTACGCAACACAGACCGGCTTGCCACAGAGCGCAGTGCCGAAGCACAGTCTGACGCCCGGTCAATGGCGAACCAAAGCGAACAACAGCTTGTTGTCATGTTCGCCAGTGTGGCGGTGGCGATCGCGGTTGGTTTCATCAGCTTCTTTTATATTGAGCGTCGCTTGCTGGCGCCGCTTTCCGCATTAAGGGAAGCAGTGATTAGCCGCGCTGCCGGCGGCACAGACCCTTTGCCGGAACTGGGTGATGACGAAGTGGGAGAAATCAGCTCTGCGGTGCAGTATTTCGTAGACGAAATTGACCGACGCCAACTGCAATTGCTGGACCGCGCAGAGCAAATCAACTCAATTGTCCGCTTGTCACCACAGGCCATGTGCATCGCAAATGAGCAGGGAGTCCTTTACTTCAACGACGCTTTCGCTGACTTGTGGCTGGACCCACGCAACGGGGTGGTTGCCAATGAAGACACCATCCTAACCTTGTTCCCGAGCGAGCTGTTAACATCTGACAGAGAAAAAGGTGTGCGCAGCGTCGCCAGGCACGCCATTCAGGGCCGCAATGGGGTAACCCGCTGGTTCTCCATGACCAGTAGCCCGGTTGAATGGCATGGTCAAAAAGCGTTCCAATTGATCGCTGTGGACAACACCCAGCAAGTGCAAGTCGAACATACGCTTGAAGAAGCACGCCGCAGAGCGGAAGCCGCTGCACAGGCCAAAGCGAACTTCCTCGCGATGATGAGCCATGAGATCCGTTCGCCGATGAACGGCATCATTTCCGTTGGCGAAATGCTTGGCAAAAGCAAGCTGGACCCGGAACAAAACCAACTGGTGACAGTGATTAACCAATCTGCTGAAACGCTCCTTACCATCCTGGATGATGTTCTTGACCTCTCGAAAATCGAGGCAGGTAAGCTGGACATAAGTCCACACCCGTTTGTTCTGCCTGAGCTAATTGATGGTGTTGCCAACCTGCTCCGCCAAAGCTTCCAGCAGAAAAAGATCAAGTTCAGCATCAATATCGATGATGATCTTCCCGTGGATGTGGAAGGAGACTCGAACCGTATTCGTCAGATCATGTATAATTTGCTGAGCAACGCGCTTAAATTCACTGAAAAAGGCGAAGTTGCCATCCATGCCTCTTCGCAGAAAGGCCGGGACGGCAAGCACACCATTCAACTTGCAGTGAAAGATACGGGCATTGGCATAAGTTCAAAAGTGATGGCCAGGCTGTTTCAACCATTTGAGCAGGCAGACAGCTCCGTTGCCCGCCAATATGGTGGTACGGGCCTTGGCCTGACGATCAGTCGTCGCCTTGCCAATATGATGGGCGGCGAAATTCTGTTGGAAAGTAAAGAAGGCAAAGGGTCTACCTTTACGTTGCAGCTTCCGCTGACCGAGCATGATCGCCAAGCCGAGACGCCAGCCCCGGTTACAGAAGAACACCAGACAGAGGCTGTTGGCAAAAACACCCATATTCTGGTGGTAGAAGACAATAAAGTTAACCAGTTGGTGATTGGTAAAATCCTCAAATCACTGGGGTATGAATGGGATACAGCCGATGACGGGGAAAAAGCGCTCGCGCTCTATGACCCGGCCAAACATGGTTTAGTGCTCACTGACCTGCGCATGCCGCGCATGGATGGATTTGCGCTTGCCGCTGCCATCCGCGCCAATGAAAAGGGCAAAAACCGGGTGCCAATTGTTGCTATTTCTGCGGATGCAATGGAAGAAGCCCGCGAGCGCAGTGTCGAGTCCGGCATTGATCGTTTTCTGACAAAACCTGTTCGCGTTGATGACGTTAAGGCGTGCCTTGAAGCGCTTGGACACTAACAAACAGAGCCTAACTGTTGCTTCCTTGCACCGCGCCACTAACAAAATCCCCTCTAGGCCATTTCAGTTTTCTTTTTGTAACAAAAAGCTGCTAACCCTGTGTCCACTGCAAGACGGCCTGTACAGGCAGGTAACAACATATGCAGGTTATAAGCTCTTTTTCGAGCTTGAACTTTAACCCTGCGACTGATCTGATTTGGCTTTTGCGCACCTAAGACCGCACCCTCATCTGACATCGCGCAAAAGGACTGACTAACATGGCAAACGGTACCGTTAAATGGTTCAACGCAACCAAAGGCTTCGGCTTCATTCAACCAGAAGAAGGCGGCAACGATGTATTCGTACATATCTCTGCTGTTGAAGCTGCTGGTCTGCGTACGCTGAACGACAACCAGAAAATTTCTTACGACATCGAGCCTGATCGTCGTGGCCGCAACTCAGCTGCCAACCTGAAAGTTCTGGACTAGTTCCCAGTTTCAAAAGCCTAAGAGCTTTTCAAACCCCAGTTCTGCTGGGGTTTTTTTATGTGAGATACGCCATATATAGATTTTATATACTTTGGTCGGAAATGCATTCCGGATCGTAGTAAGGCCACAAACAAGGGCTTGTAACAAGGCATATGGCTTCTAAATCCAGAAAACAATCGTGGCTGATTACCGGTGGCTCTGGCTTCATCGGTCAGGAACTTGTACGCCTGCTAAAGAAAGCAGGGTACGGGGTTTTTGTACTGACCCGAAACAGGGAAAAAACCCAGATCAAGCTGGGGCGCAATGTGACGGTGATAACGTCACTTGATGAGATTTCTGGCGCGGAAGAAATTGATGTTGTTGTCAATTTGGCCGGCGAACCCCTGTTTGGCGGCTTATGGACCATACGCCGGAAAAAGTCTTTTTTCAACAGCAGGCTTGATACCACCCACGCCCTCGTATCCCTGATTGAACGATTGGATACCAAACCATCTGTGATGATCAGCGGCAGCGCCATTGGCTATTACGGCATGACAAACAACGAAATTTGCCATGAATGCGCACCAGCGGGCACTGACGAGATGGCACATCTATGCCAACAATGGGAAAAAGCGGCAGAGCCGGTTTCCGATATGGACGTCAGGCTGGTGTTTTTACGCATCGGCCTCGTGCTGGACCCAAGCGGTGGCATGTTAGCCCCGCTTAAGTTATCCAGCAAACTTGGGCTGGGCGCTCGCCTTGGCTCAGGCAAACAGTGGATGAGTTGGATAACCCGTACCGACCTTGTACGCATGATCCTGTTTATCGCCGACCATCCGGCAGTCAAAGGACCGGTTAATGGCACCGCCCCCAACCCGGTAACCCAGCGCGAGTTTGCTGACGCGCTTGCCAAACATGTGAAGCGCCCCCGACTTTTTTGGGCCCCTGCTCCCGTTTTGCGCACGCTGCTTGGCCAGATGTCAGACCTTCTGCTGACCGGACAAAAAGTTTTGCCGCGCCGTGCAACTGACATGGGCTTTGACTATCAAACGCCCCATATCCAAGACGCTTTTGATTAAAGGCAATACCATTTTCCATGCCTGCCACGCTTACAAGCTACACCCCTCCGGACACACCGCTTGATATTCTTTATGAAGATGACATCCTGCTGGTCCTCAACAAACCGAGCGGCCTTCTGTCGGTTCCCGGCAAAGCTGCAACTCACAAAGACTGTATGGAAAGCCGCGCCAAAGAAGCCTATGCGGATGCTCTGTTGGTTCACCGGCTTGATATGGAAACCTCGGGTGTGTTCCTGATGGCGCGTACCAAAGCAGCACAGCGGCACCTTGGGCTGCAATTTGAACATCGCAACGCCAAGAAAACCTATGTCGCGCGCATTTGGGGCACACCGGACGAACAGGAAGGTCGGGTCGAGCTACCCCTTATATGCGACTGGCCCAACAGGCCAAAACAGATGGTAGATCATGACAAGGGCAAACCCGCGATCACCAATTGGAGCGTTCTGGACCATGAAAAGGAAGACAGCGCAGACATTACCCGAGTGAAGCTGGAGCCGGAAACCGGACGCTCCCATCAATTGCGTGTTCATATGCTGGCGATGGGACACCCTATCCTTGGTGATCAGCTTTATGCGCCTGCTGATGCGCTGAGCGCTGCATCAAGGTTGCAGTTACACTCCAAATCCCTCACCATCCTGCATCCGGAGCGGAAAGAGTTTATTACTTTTGAGGCAAAGGTACCGTTCTAAACGGTGTTAACTGCCAGACCCCGGCATGCTGAATATATCCAGGCTGTATCGGTTTGACTGCAATCCATGCCGGATCGACGGGTTTACCCGCGCGTCTTTCATATTGCCCTGCACCATCTGAATAATACGACGCGGGGAGTCGAGCCCCCCTGCCACACTCAGGTTAGAACAACCGCCAAAACGAGGGTTTACCTCAATCAGGTGAATGTCGCCGCTTGGACTGACAAAAGCTTGCACCAGATTGTGAGCCCGCAATCCAAGTTTGCCGCCAATTTCCATCACCATGGCTTCAAGGTCAGGCAACGCTACAATTTCTGAACGCCAGCTTTCGCCGTTCACCAGGCGCTGACGGTGGCGAGCAACCGCTTGCAGGGGCTTGCCGTCCATATCCATCAGCAGGTCGACGCTATACTCGTTATCTGTGCAAATGGGTTGGCAAATGAAATGCGTGCGGTCCAGCCCAAGCATCTCCCAAACTTGCAGGTCCGGCACCTCATAGGCGACCTTGCCGTTTGATGTATTGATCGCCCGAACAAACAGCGGGAAGCTGTTTTTATCCTCGGGGTTAACGGTTGGCAGTACCGGATATCCGTTTGTTGTACAGAACTCATGGAACCGCCGCTTATCAAGGCAGGTTTGCAATTGTTCCTTCGAGGGCAGTGGCAAAGCTATGTTAAGCGCGGTTAACTCCCGGCGAAGACCGGCAATCTGGATCAGTTCCCCGTCACGGGTAGGAATAATCAGGTCAATACTATAGCGACGGCACACTTCAAGAAGGGATGCTGCATAACTGTCAGACCCATCCGGCGGCAGCGTGACAAAGGCATCGACAAAATGCGAGGCACAGCATTTCTCATCCATGTCAGTGCCAACAATAAGCCCGCCCAGTGGCCGCACCGCATCCTTAAATGCCTGAACAAGCTGCACCTTGGCCGATATACTGGTAATCAGGATATTCATCAATCGCACCCTTCCCTATCAACCATTTCCCAAGCAAGAGGCGTGCCCGACTTTATGTCGACACGTGCAGTTTTACCAAGAACGTCATCGAGATGGCGGGTGTGCAAACCACCTGTTGGCCGGATGGACCGTGTATTCTCTGGCGTAAAGGGCTCGCCAGAGGCCATATCCTCAACCACATAGAGCGACCGACGGAACCGAAGGCTGTCTTTTTCAACATCGCTTGGGCCATCTGCCACTTTGCCCATGGCGCTGTGGGCGTCCCTGCAAGCGCGCACAAGATCGGCAAATTCTTCTGGCTCCAGCGAAAAGTCTGCATCAACACTGCCGTCGCCGCGAGCAAGACATAAATGCTTCTCGATAATTGAAGCACCAAGTGCGATAGCCGCAACCGGCAACAGCGTACCGGGCGAATGGTCCGACAGGCCAACCGGGCACTCGAACCGGGCGGCAATAGCCTGAATTGTCGCAAGATTAGCGTCCGCCGCCGTGGACGGATAACCACTGACACAATGCAAAAGAGCGAGGTCTTCCGCCCCTGCGGACCGCACAGCCATCACGGCCTCCTCAATCTCGTCGAAAGTTGCCATTCCGCTGGACATAATCATCGGCTTACCCGTTGCTGCCACACGCCTAATCAGCGGGATATCAACCAGTTCACATGAGGCAATTTTATAGAGTGGGCAGTCTAGCCTCTCCAGCAAATCCACTGCCGTCAGGTCAAACGGGGCACTGAACGCCATGATGTTGCGCGCCCGTGCGTGTTCGAACAAGCGCTCATGCCAATCAAACGGGGTTTGGGCTTCGCTATAAAGCTCAAACAAACTACGGTCTTGCCACAGGGGCGTTTTAACAATGAAGGCATCATCATTGCTATCAACCGTCAACGTACGCGCTTCATAGGTCTGGAACTTCACCGCATCGGCACCAGCGTCTGCAGCCGCATCAATCAGGGCGAACGCCCGCTCGATATCGCCCCCATGGTTGCCGGAAATTTCCGCCACCACAAAAGGAGCTGCGTTGCCGCCGACCTGACGGTCTGTCAGCATAAACTCGCGCTTGGATTTCATGGCTTGTTGCACAATTGGTCCCCGTGCTTTCATTTAGGCCAGACCAGCCGGAGTTTACAAATCTAAAGTGTCTGTTCACGCGCCAAAAACGCGGGAAGGTCGGAAAAATGGTCGATTTCCGGTACACCTTCAAGCGCATGGACGGCAAAGCGAGCCGTTTTTACCCGTATGAACGGAATACCCAGCGCTGCCGCAGCCGCGCCGTCTGTTGCCGGATTATCACCGACAAAAACCGCTTCTTCCGGCCCGGCACCCAATTGCCGGAGCGCTTGCTCAAGCCCAGCCGGTGAAGGTTTTGGCGCGCTTATCTCATCGCAGAACACCAGCGAGGAAAAATGCGTCCCAATGCCTAGGGCATCAAGTTTATGCCTTTGCATCAACGACAAGCCATTGGTCACCAATCCCAATTTGAAGTCTCGCGCAAGGTCACCCAGCGCTGTTTCCACGCCTTCATATGCAGTTATTGTCGGTGTATGGTCGCGGTAAACCTCTACGCATTTGCTCACAAGGCCGTCTGCATTGCGCACCTCAAACCGTTCAATGATGCGATCAAACACCTTGCCCCTGCCTTCCAGTTCCAGAAACGCCAGCATGGATGGATAGCTATAGTCTGCGGGAAGGTCTCGCTCAGCTTCAAGATAGTCTGCAACGGCTCGAAAGCCGCTTTCCACATAGCTACGTTCTTCATAGAGGGTATCATCAAGATCGATCAAAAGTGCCTTTGGAAAAGCCATGTTTCAATCCTGATCCATCACGGGTCCAAACGCCTGAAATCAGGCCACTTGGTGGTACGTTTCCAGAGCGGCAGACGCAATGTCCATAGGGGCGTTGGCATTGAAATCGAACCCGGGCAGGTCTTCCTGCAACAGGCTGGCTGCCATCACGGCCATGGCATCTGCATGAAAAGTCGCGAGGGCCGGAACACCAACCGACGGCAGATATTCAATGTTGCGTGCCTGATCGTCCTGCGTTGCCGCAACACACACTTTGCAGCCTGAAGCCAGTGCTTCAAGAACCGTCGCCCCTGCCGCCCCAACATAAAGGCGTGACTTCCGCAACAGCGCCGGCATGGACGGGCTATGCAGGATGGTAACATTTAGCTTTTCACTGCTGAGTTGCAGCAGCGATGGTGTCGGCACCAGATAATCCGGTATCGGCACAAATATCTGTTCTTTGGTCCGGTGGCTAAGCTGCTCGGCAACTGCTGCTGCGAGACCACCATTATCGGTACCACCAAAACTAACCACAATGCCTTCGCGCTCATCTGCTTCCAGGCCCGGGTCAAAGAACTCTGACGACAAAAGCGAATGAGCCGGCCCGTGGAAAATCTTGCTAACCCTATAGGCTGAATAATCAATAGAGGAGGCATACAGGTTCGGATTAATGATGTAATCACAACGAACAGGCCGCTCGCCAAGGTCATCAATCACGCAGCTAACGCGTGCCTTCGCACAAAGGGCTGAAACCTCTTCCGGCGACTGCGTACAGGTATCTATAATAAGAATATCGTCTGCCAGATCAGTGGGTGTACCAACCTGAAACTCATACCCTTGTTCCCGCACAAGAGTGGCGCCTTCCACATCGCTCAGGAAAACACGCGGCTGCACGCCAACGGCTTGGAAGGCATCCAAAAGGGTAAGCGTGCGCCTGACCCGGCCTAAGCCTGAGCTGCGCCCACAATCAATCATGATTGTCGCTCTTACCATTATGAGTTTCCTCCAATCGTGCCGTTTTCAGCAGCTCTCGTCTAAATCACGAGCTTTCATGATGCATAGTGCGTGCCAACGGCAATCGTCAAGGCATTTCAATCTCGCAAAGTCCCGCTGACAAGAGCTTCTAAGTCACTGATAGTAAAAAACTATGCACAAAAAGTTAACACTGACCACGAACAGTAGGACTCTCCGCTGCCCTACTGAGGCTTCTGCTCAAGCGGCACGATAATATCCGTTTCCCCTGCATCCAGAAAAAAGACAGCCGCGATAAGGGCAATTTTGCCCATGCCCTCCGTCACCGGCCCCACATCGCGCGCATGCATGAAACCTGACAGGATTGAAGCCGCCTGAGGGCGGGTCATCTCAATTTCGGGCAACAGTGGCTTCACAGCCGCATAATTTTCGTCAGTCACCTCAAAATCGCCGTTCAAAAACGGCTCCCCATCTTTGGTGACGCCCACCTTCAAAATCTTCACTCAAACACCTCTAATCGCATTTCCCAACGCCAGTATTCCTCTAAACCGAATCTAGCGATTCATGGTTAACATATTGTTTACCATAAACTTTATTGAATTCTTCCCTCCATAGTAGTGCCGTTGCGATTTTCGTTCAAACAAAGGTTTATACTTAAACAGGTTTAGGGATTTTTAATCATTTTCATTGAATTTGAACAAATTAGCTGAGCACCCGGTACCGAGTCTTGCTTAGGGACAAACTCCGCCAGGCCAACAGCTAAAGCCTAGATATATAAGACTATCCAATGGGGTAAATGATTTGAAAACGGGTACCTTTGCGCGTCGGGCCATCGGCGCATGTTGTTTGCTTGCAGCCACGACCGCTGTAACTGCACAGCAAGAGAAGAAAGAAGATCCAGGGCTGTTTGGGCTCAAGGATGCGGGCATTTTCGCTCGCTACCGGCTTGAGGTTGTTGATCAGGACAACCGCCCGGAAACAGCACGAGCCTCCACACTGCTCACGCTTGTTCATGCCAAAACTGGCAACACAAACGGTTTTGAAGCTTTTGTCGAATTTCGCAATGTCACCAATGTGGGCGCGGAAAACTTCAACAACACGATTAACGGCAGAACCCAGTTCCCGGTTGTTGCGGACCCGGAGTCAACGGACGTTGACCAAGCATACCTTTCCTACACCGGCATAGAAAAAACACGGATCACCGTTGGCCGACGGAAAATGGACTGGGGCAACAAGCGTTTTGTCAGTCGGCTTGTTTGGCGGCAAAACCAAATGTCTTTTGATGGTGCTTTCATCGAGTCTGCCCCACTACCGGGCCTGGAGCTGAAGTATGCTTATGCCTACAATGTAAATCGGGCCTTCACCGACCGGTCCCCAGTAGGCAACTTTGATGGCAACTTCCATCTGGCCAACCTGTCCTACGACGTAGGGTTTATCGGTAAGCTCACCACTTATGGGTACTGGCTGGATATGGACGACGGCTTTGCCCAGGCGCTTTCCACCCGCACGTTTGGTGCAAGCTTTTCAGGCAGCCGCCCTTTTGGTCAAGGCATGAAGTTCGGCTATGAAATCGAAGCCGCACACCAAAAGGATATCAGCAACAACCCGTTTGATATTGGCGTTGGTTACTTCAAGGCAGAGCCATCCATTACGGTTGGTAGCCTGAAAGCCAGAGCAGGCTATGAAGTGCTGGGTGGCAATGGCCGCCGTGGTTTCCAGACCCCTCTTGCCCTGTTGCATGCCTATAATGGCTGGGCAGACCAGTTTCTGGTAACGCCCGCAGATGGCCTGCGCGACTATTATGGTGAACTTGTCTACAGCGCACGTGACGGCGCTCTTGCAGGCACCAATTTCACCCTCGCCTATCACAAGTTCGAATCTGATGTAGGCAACATTGACTATGGAACCGAGTGGAATGCGCAGGTGACCACAAAGCTTTTTGACAAGGTCAACCTGCTCGCAAAAGTCGCTCTGTATGATGACGAAAACTTCTCTACAGATACCACCAAATTCTGGCTGCAACTCGTCACCAGATTCTAGTCAAATCGTCCCCCAGGACTGAATAGAAAGACAAATGATGAAATCGTCCCTGTTTCTCAGTGTTGTTGCCAGCTTGCTATTGATTTCAAGCCTCCCCGCTTCAGCACAAAGCGCTAAACCAGCAGACGTTTTGGTCGTGGTTGACACGCTTCGCCTCAATGTTGAAAAACTCTATGAGGCAAGCTTGAAAACTGCGATCAGGCCGTCGACTATATCGCTCCCGCCTCGTCGTCCGCGTCATGTATACCGCAAGGCAACAGAGGTTTTCCAAAAGGTGCAAATGCTGCGCCGTTTGAACGGTCTTCGTGTCCAATCCCTGCCACCTGCGCCGACCGGTGAAATCACACCCGGTGATGTAAGGTCGCTTGTAGCTGCCGCGTCATCCGGGATGGAGGAGCTTCTCGCGGCATACTGGACACAGGCGACAGACGAGATACCGACCCGCCGCGACAACGCCACCCCAACCGATGTTTATCAAAACCTCAATCAGGTATCGCAGCTTTTGGATGGACTTGGTCTTCCTTCTGTGGTGCCCAATGATGTGCACGCGGTCGCCCGCCTCGTCGCGCTTGATATGGAAAAAATCTATCAGGCGAACACGGGCGAGCCCTACTCAGGACCAGCCATTGAACCCGCCAACGGCAAGTCACCCGGCAATGTGTATGAAGAGGCTTATTCTTTCTACGATGCGCTGAAGGCATACATCGAAAGCGATGAAAGCAGGGCCATTCCGGGCGGCGTTAATATGCCGGATTCGACAACAGGCCGTATCACCCCGGGCCATGTTAGGGAAGTTGCCATCAATATTTTGGCTGATCTCTCTTCCCTGAAGGTTGTAAGCGGTGCTGACATGTCGATGGGTAACCAAGACCCCTCTTCGGGCATGACCCCATCAAACGTATTTGACGAATTCAGCAAAGCGCAAGCCATATTGCGCGCCCTTCAATAACCCTCAGGATAATAAAGAGACATATCATGGAACTTCTAAAACAAATGTTCTCCGGTCTCAGTGGCAAAATACTTGCTCTTGTCCTGATACCAATGGTGAGCGTGGCAATCATTGCTGGCATCGCCGTCACAAGCCTACTGACCACTCAGCAAGATGCAGCGGAACAACAACAGCTGAACGGCCAGCAACAAGGCGAGATTATCAATTCAATCCGCAAGCAGAATACCATCATCATTGGTATATTGGGCGAAACAACAAGACTGCTGAACAGCCACCAGACCTCTCTGCTATTGAACAACACTGGACTTACTGACCAGACAAGAGCAACCCGCAGCAAGCTTGCGAGCCAACTGTCAGAACTGGAACAAACAACAAAAGCACTTGGCGAGAGGCTAGAACATTTCGGCATGATCAGCCTTGATCCCGCGATTGCGACAACAAACGAGGAAGGTGCAGGCAGTCTTTCGCAAGACACCCGGCTCAAATTCTTTAACGTTTACCGCCTGGCGACCAATACTCGCAGCTTGTTTGACATTTTGTCAGAAACCAATATCCGCACTGTTGGCCTGCTGAATGGCGGCGAGCAACAGCGTGCGATCGATAATTTCCGGTTTGAGGAAAACAGCCGACTGCGTGCTTTTACAACAACCCTTTCCGAGCTGGAAAGCGGGCTGAAAGCTTTTGCTGCCGGCATCCTTAGCCAGGGTGCCCAGAAGCAGGCGACTGTTCTGGCGGCACAGAATGAAGCGATGGCGTCTGTTGGCAATTTGGCAACAGTGTCTCTTATTGCTGTCACTCTTATCGTATCGGTCGCAGTAAGCTGGCTCACGCGCAAGCTTCTGATTACGCCGCTGCAAGGGCAGGTTAATGCCATGCAGTTGCTGGCAAACGGTACAACCAGCGTGGACATTCCACAGGCTGGTAATGATGAGCTGGGTGACATTTCAAATGCGCTTAGTACTTTCAAGGATGGCATCATCGAGCGCGAAAAACTCGTCGAAGCCCAGCGTGTTGCCGAAGCAGAAGAAAAAGAACGCGAGGCCCGGGTGGCAGAAGAAGAACGCGCCCGCGAACAGCAGCAAATGGAAGAAGAGCGCAAACGCGTTGCCGAACAGCAAGAGCGCACCAAAGCTCTTGATACCATGATCGACAACTTCCGTGGGGCTATTTCCAACAGCCTTCAGGATCTGTCGCTATCGACTCGGTCCATGCAACAGGTTGCAGACTCGATGGCATCCGTTGCTGATGATGCGGTTGCCAAAAGCACAAGCGTTCACTCTACATCCCTTGAGATGCAGGGCAACATTGGCACCATCGCTGCGGCTGTTGAGGAATACTCAGCCTCGATCGGCGAGGTAACGCAGCAGGTTCAGTCTGCCTCTCAGGTGTCAAATGAAGCCGTGACAGCTTCGACAGATAGCGGGGAAGCGATTGAAGAACTGTCGAAAGCTTCGGCTGAAATTGAGCATGTGGTGCAATTGATCAACGAAATCGCAGAGCAAACCAACCTGCTGGCCCTGAATGCCACCATTGAGGCGGCGCGTGCAGGAGAAGCGGGCAAAGGGTTTGCTGTTGTAGCAAGTGAAGTGAAGTCATTGGCGAACCAAACCGCCAAAGCAACTGATGAGATCACGGGCCAGATCAACCGCATGCAAAACCTGACAGAACGGGCGGTGAATGCGACCCAGTCCATCACACAAACGGTTGAGCAACTCAACGGCGTGATGGCGAGCATCTCCGCCGCTGTCGAGGAGCAGCAGGCAACCACGTCGGAAATTAACCGCAGTGTTCAATATGCCTCTACCGGCACGGAAGATGTGGTGCAGGAGATTTCCGGTGTTAGCGATGCATCCGAACAGGCCGGTCGCTCCTCAGCCGAAGTACAGTCTGCTGCTGGTCAGATGAACAGCTTGTCGGAGCAACTGAAGCAGGAAGTCGAAGGTTTCCTCGCGGACGTTCGCACCATTTAAGCGAACCAAATCAAACAATAAACCCGGCGCAGACCATGTCTGTAGCCGGGTTTTCTTTTGCCCAAACAGCGCAGGCTATTTTTTCTGCGGCTCCCACGCATCTTCGCCCACATCTGCGGCAATGTCCTTGCCCATCAGGGTTTCCAGCTCTTTGCGGGATCGTTTGGCAAAATCAATCACGGCGGCCTCGTCCCCCGTGAACTTGGCAACCTCTTCAATGCCTCGCTCATCATACCGCCGGAAACGCCCCGCGGTGCGGTGTGCCACATGAGCGGGGAAACCAAGTTCCCGCAGGGCCAGTTCACCAATCTCCAGTGAAGAGGCAAATGTTTCGCGCCGCACATGGTCAACACCGGCCTGCTTCAGTGTATTCACGTCACCGCGCGTGCTCGCCCGCGCCAGTTTCGTAAGCTTGGGGAAATGTTTGCTGGCTGTTTCTGCCGCCTTAAGAATTGCAGCCGGGTCATCCATCGCCAGCACCAGTAGCCGGGCGTCCTTTGCGCCTGCTGCTTCCAAAAGGTCCAGCCTGCTCAGGTCACCATAGAAAACCTTAAAACCAAACTTGCGCAGGGTTTCGATATGATTGGGGTTGTTATCAACAATAATCGTCGGGATTTTCAGCGATAACATCAATCGCCCAACGATTTGCCCGAACCGGCCAAAGCCCGCGATAATCACATGGCCTTCCGCTGCCTGCACATCGCTTTCCCGATCCTCAAAGGCGGTTGTTCGCTCGACGATAAAGTCACGCACAAATATCAGAAGCGGGGCAACAAGCATGGAAACGGAGGCGACCACAAGCAGCTTGGCCGCAACTGTGGCAGGCATCATGTCTGCTCCTATGATGAATGTCCAGCATGACATTGATTTTGTTTGATTTTAAAGTGGGTAAAATCCTCGAAGACCCAGCCGTTTTTCAGTGTGTCATAAATGATTGACAACAGCTTGCGTGCGGTTGCGATAATAGCCTTTCCCGACCCGCGCCGTTCTTTAATCCTCCGGTAAAAGCTGTTGAGATAGCCATTGTAGCGGATAGCAATAAGCGTGCATTGCACCAGCGTGGTGCGCATCAGCTTGTTGCCGCGTTTGGTGATCCGCCCCCGATTGTCCGTTTCATTGGACTGGCTCACCTTTGGAACGATACCCATATAAGCGGCCAGCTTATCAGCCGTTTCAAAGTCATTGATATTACCGATACCTGACAAGAGGACAGCAGCAGACCGCGGCCCGACCCCCTTGATGGAACTGATCCCTTCGTATCCGGGGAGATCGGATCCAGCCTCTTCAATGGCCTTATCAAGAGACTTCAGGCTTGCAGTGAGACTGAGGGCTTGGTCGCGCAGGACGCCCAGTTCCACTTTTTCAAGAGGCGTGAAGGGGCTAAGATCCAGGTCGCGCAGACGTTTCCTGCTGCTCAGTCCTTCTTTCTTCAACTTCATACCGCGTTTTACAAACAGGGCATGGATCTTGTTCAGCAGCATGGTGCGCTGCTTGACCAACACATCGCGGGTTGAGACCAGAGAACTCAGTTCTGATTCCGCTGTTGTCTTCAGGCGGGTTTCCGGCAGCATATCCTTTGAGAGGAAAAAAGCCAGAGCGCTGAATGTTGTTTTTCTGGCATCGTTCTTATCGGTCTTCTTCACCGATTTGCGGATCACCTGAAACTGACGGGGATTGACCACCACAATCCGTCCGACACAGCAGCGAACTTCATCGCAAAACCAGGCCGTGTTTCCCGTCGCCTCCACAGCAATCTCATCATTCGCATCAAGACTGAAACAAAAGCGGCTCAGATCGCTGGCACTCAGATTAAAGGTCTCAAAAACTTCCGCTCCATCATCCTCAAGACGACAGCTCGTAAAAGAATTGGTATGTAGATCGACACCGATATAAGACATGACTATACTCCATTTGTTGGGAGGCGGAGCCCCATAGGGGGTGTGAACGGCCAAAGCAAGCTCCTATACAAGGTCACCGACATATATCGGGCCTTACGCGGGCTGTTCGGAAACAGGCGAAGGCTAAGCTCCCGTGCAGGGTCACAATGCCCTAAGATGACATTCAGCCTGAGACCTATCCGCCTCCCCAAATTCAATACCAAATCCGGGGCGTTTGACCGATCACTATTCATTCATACCCCCTCCCGTTTCTTGGAAGTCTGTCTTAAATGTTCTTCTGCGGCCAGATCAGCCAGATACTCGGCAAGCGCTTCAAGTAAGCGCTGATCTTCGCGAGGTAAGGCATCCTTTTCTGGACGCTCTGATATGGGCTTCTTGCGGGTCATAAGCACACAGTACAGTGCAATGTGTGCAGTTTTCCTCGCGGAAGCCTCTTAAAACTATTCTCTAAATGCCTCATTGTAGAGGTCACTCAATTTTTCGACCTCAGCATCCGTAAAAGCGCTATATAATTTTTTGCGCTTAGTCGCTGATAGCGTTCCACCATTTTGATGTATTACAGAAATCAATAAATCCAGCTTATGATCTGGTATGTCATATAGCTCTACCAGTTCAGCCTTCATTTGGTCATGAGACTGCAAATAAGCTATTTCTTCTGGCAGATTGACTTTGATGGTTTTATCAACGCACTCAAATAGAAACTCAACCTGCGGCGTTGCATCAAAGAAACGATATAAATCAAGCGTTCCGTTTCGAACATCAACATTGCCATCAGATGTAGGTATCCAATCAATTAATGAAAGGCGCGGTGTTGAATAGGCTTCCAACACAGTTCTATAATCATTTATCCGCTCCAGAATAACTGCTGATACAGGGAAGAGTACCCCTGCATCCGAGAAGCCTGTTTTAGCTAAAACATGGTGTATAAGAAATCGATGCAGTCTGCCATTGCCATCTTCAAATGGATGGATAAAGACAAAGCCAAAGGCAACTAGTGTCGCCATGATAACGGGGTTAATATCGCTTCCAGCTAATCGTTCATTTAAGCAAAACAAACCCGTCATAAGGCTATCAAGGTCTTCATGTCTCGCTGAAATATGATCTGGTATTGGTGTCCCATCCCGTGCATGTGTGCCAACAAAACCGGCTTTTTCACGCAAGCCCATATCAATAAAGCGAGCATCAGGAATAACGACATGTTGTAAGCGTTCCAGCTCTTTAATTGTTAAATCGGTTTTGCCTGCTTGCCCGAGTGCTTGTCCCCATCTTTCGGCTCTTCCTCTTGGGGGTGTTTCTCCTTCAATCGCAAACGATGCTTTTGAATCTGATAGCATCATAAAAGCGGCAGCGCGGGCGATAACATCCTTATGAATTTTGCCAATGACCTTGGCAGCCTCCGACTTCATATCCTGTGATAGATAAGCTTCAATGATTGGCGTGCGGCGAACCATTGGACAATAATCGATATTGCCAAGAAGGTTATTTCTGACCCTCTGACGCTTCGATGGAGAAGACGGGCCTGTTATAAAGTTTTTCGGGTCAAGCAGGTCAACAAAGTTTCCTGTTTTGACATCAGGGATATCTAAAACCTTATCTGTTAGCCATTCAAATAGAAACCAGATTCTTCTTGAATATTTCCCTGTTGGCTCTGAGGTGATCCATTCATGCAGAACAAGCTCTATACCTTCTATCTGAAACAGAGCATTTAACAGGGCAAGATCAATTCCTTGATATCGGAGTGCAAAGGTTAAATGAGCAGATAATTTCTTTTCCACCTCATATCTAGGTGTGAATATCTCCCATTGATCTGTGCTGTATCTTTTGTTTTTCTTGCTAATGATACATAGCTTTGCAGGGGCTACGACCTGCAATTTATGCTCCATAATAATTGCAGCGTATCCAACAAGTTGCCCATTAACTTCTTGAGGATAGCGGTCTGGGAAATCAATGGCTTTAAAAATATAGTCTGTCATGTAGCGTTCTTTTATATGAGTTTCTTGGAACGATAATCTCATGAAAAATGCTTACATGCAATGAAAAATAATTATTAGTGATTATTATTGTGTAATATTAATTATTTTTTATCCACTTACCTTCTAGGGAATATTGATTACAATTTATAAAATACGATTACAAATCGTAATAAATGAGGAAAAATGATTATACATTATATCTGTTCTGCGGGGCGCATACAGCAGTTTAATGTTCATCCAATTTTGGTACTTACGATCCCTAATATAGCACTTTTTTAAACTCTCTCCCTCTCTTGAATTCATCCCTCAAGGCCAAGCGTTGCGGAAACAAGTTTCCGGCCTTGACCGAGTGAATCCGCCTTGTTCTGTTGCTGCCATAAGCGTTCCAAAAGAACGCTTTATATTCAGTTTTTCTGATAAGAAAGCTAAATCAATGCCTCCGCTACGTTTTTTGTAAGTCATTGAAAGAAAAGGTTTTCTAATATTAGTTATGTTAATAGTTTCTTAGCAATCATAGGTGGTAAAATGGAATTAAGGAGGACGATCATGCAGTTACGCATCAAAGGGGAGCATTCCATAGCCGCCATAAGGCAGGCCGATCAACAAGCTTTATTCAAGGGGTCCGTATCGGTCTGCCGCCGACCATTATGATTTAAATCGTTAGGAGGAGATGAATGTACGTACCTGAGTATATTGACTTGATTGCAGCACGAGAAGTCTTGGCAGAAATCGGGGTTCATTTAAACGAGCGGCAAATGAAACGCGCCGCAGAAATGGATGCGCATGGCAACCGCAAAATACCGTTTTTTAAAGACCCAATTGACGGACGACTGAAGATAGAAAAGCGCAAATTACTGGGGATATATAGCCATGCACAGCAGACAGCAGAACAACAAAGCAGGTATAATAAGGAAATAGAACCAGCCCTATAAATTCATGGCAGATATACGCAAGCGCACAGGCAAAAAAGGAACAACCTACCAAGTTCGATATCCAAGAAAATCGACCAAAAGCGGCTATGCGTTCAAGACATTTCAGACACTCAAGGCTGCAAAAGCCTTCATGCATAGCGGCGAAATGCTGGTCTCAGATGAAGAGCCAGAAACGCTCGTTTTTGGCATAGGTATTTTTACATATTTAAAAAATTGGGAAAGATAATTCTTTCAAAGGGATAGAGCTAACCCCTTATTGCAAATGGAGTAAATGTGATGGTAAGACAAAAACGAGCCTTTTTGACAAGAAGAAAAACACTGATGGAGGCGATAGAGATCGTAATGCTAAGTGGCTGAAAGAATTGGGTATATCCGCATATCAACGAAGAATAGAAATCAAACACTGACGGCTCAACGGCAAGCCATGAAAGAGGCAGGATGTTCGCCCATTTTTCAGGATAGCGGTATATCCGGCACAGCCTATCCGCGCCTAGGCTTAGAAAAGGCACTCAAGCGCCTAAAGTCAGGGGATACATTGGTTGTCACAAGGCAAGACCGCCTTGGCCGTGATCCGCTTATGATGGAAACATGGTTGCAACGCTTTATCCGCGAAGGCATTGATCTTGAAATTCTCAACCAGCCCAAAGATATTCGTACTGCCAGTGGCAAGCTTATGTTTCGGATGCAATATACGATAGATGCGAATGAACTGGATACGATCTCTGAACGCACTGCGGCTGGTATGAAAGCGCATAAAACCAAGGGAAAGAAATTTGGGCGGAAAGTAAAACTCACTCGTGACCAAGCGCTTGCCGCCAAGGTGTTGTTTAATGTGCATAAGTTATCTTATGACAAAATTGCCTGTCAGCTCTCTTCTAAGGATTTTACTGTATCTGGAAAGACTGTGCAGCGAGCGATTGACAATCTTGTCGAGGGTGAATGTGATAATTGACTGCGCATATAATCCTCTCGTTCGGTATGCAGGAAATGCCGGAAGCGACAATTGAACAGGTGGCATATGAGTTTGAAGTCTCACCACGTACTTTGTCGCGTTATTTGAGGGATTAAGTTTTACTATGTGCATACGCAAAAGGGATTGTGCTCATGTTTCTTATTATTTAGTTTTTGAAATACAATTAATGCGATAGTTTTAATGGTGGGGCGCAGTCGACCCAAAGCAGACATTTGAATAAAAGGACGGATGTGGATTTGACATGATAAAAGATATAAAGCTGAAATTCGGAAGGGCTGAAAACCTTGATCCTGAAACTATTCAAGCAGCACCGATAACAGTTTTTGTCGGACCTAATAATTCTGGGAAAAGCAAGATACTTTCAGAAATTCAACAATTCTGTGATAGCGGTAATAGAAATACCAATAATCTAATTATTGATTCAATAGAGCTCTCCCCCATTTCAGATGGCAGAGTTGAAAAAACTATTGATGACGTAAAACTTCAGCCTAATCCGGGCGAAGCAGTTCACCCTAACCATATTTTTGTAGGAAAAAGGGGAGCTCGCCATCAAGTGAATGAAGATCAATTCAAGCAAGCATTACTAAATCCCAATGCCCAACCTACACAAATATGCCAATGGTATTTAGCGTATAACACATTAATTCTGAATGGCAGCAATAGAATAAACCTAATCAAACAACAAAGTGCCGGGAATTTACAACAACCTGCGAGCACTAGTTTCCAAGTCTTATTTCGTGATGACCAAAAACGCAAAGAAGCTAGAAGAATCATTCACGACGCATTTGGGCAATATCTAGTTATCGATCCTACTAATTTGGGAAATCTTAATTTACGGTTATCCGAAAATGAGCCTGCAAGCGATATAGAAGAAAGAGGAATCCATGCTGAAGCTGTTGAATTTCATTCTAAGGCAATGAATATTTCTCAGGCTTCCGATGGGGTGAAAGCGTTTACTGGAATGATTACAGAAATGATAGCAGGTGATCCTTCAGTACTGCTTATTGATGAACCAGAAGCATTTTTGCACCCCTCACTTTCTTTCAAGTTGGGAAAAGAAGTCTCCGGGATAATGTCACAATCAGATAAGTGTCTGTTTGTATCTACACATAGCCCCAACTTTGTAATGGGGTGCATTCAGTCTGGCGCGCCTGTAAATATAGTTAGATTAACCTATAGAGGTGG
Organism: Kordiimonas sp.; assembly: GCA_965199355.1. Classification (GTDB taxonomy): domain Bacteria; phylum Pseudomonadota; class Alphaproteobacteria; order Sphingomonadales; family Kordiimonadaceae; genus Kordiimonas. Next base: position 118,758 of record CBDARB010000001.1, on the reverse strand, counting down.
TGTACCGACTGCGCGAATTTTGCCGAACCAAGACATTTTAAAACTCATGAGAAATCCGTTGTTACGATCTACGGGAGTTCTCAGTGGCCTGTTTTATGAGTTTGTGATTGTGACAGAATCAGATGCCGACAGAGCTTTTTATCAAGAAATCAATGATCGACTACTTAAACATTCTGATGGAAGAGGTATCCCAAATTGCTTATTTTTACATGCACAAAATAAGCAAACAGTAAAGACAATTATCAAGCCCCTTAGGGAGTTGGGTATACCTGTAGCGGGCATCGTTGATATAGATATTTTAAAAGATGGTGGTGGTGTTTGGACAAGTTTCCTAGATTGTGGGGCCATCCCTGAACTGGAAAAGGGGCCGCTGGCTACCTTACGTCAAGCGATTAAAAAGAAGTTTGATGATTCAGGGCAGGATATGAAGCGGGATGGAGGAGTCGATATACTTCAAGAGCAAGATCGAGAAGCCCTGCAAAACCTATTCAATAAACTGGCTGAATATGGGCTGTTTGTTGTTCCTAATGGTGAGCTGGAAAGTTGGTTAAAACAGCTTAATGTAACAGGTCATGGACCAAACTGGCTTGTAGAAGTGTTTGAAAAGATGGGAGAGGATCCCAGTTCGGTAGATTTTTTAACCCCGGATGAAGGAGACGTATGGTCTTTTCTTGATTGTATTTCGGAGTGGTTCTTTGATCCAAGAAGAAAAGGTATACCTAAATAGGTTGCATTCTTCTTTTAAGTTAATGCCCGCTCCTTTAATCGGGTGACATAAAGCTTAAGTCGCAGATGACAGATAAACATACCAAGCCATCAACATAATCAACCGACCTGTCACAGCGCTACGGGTTAAGGCTCCAAGAGCAACTAAAACCAACGGCACAGATACAGCAATCAGCCCTCCGTCTATTAAGCTGCTTGAATTACCGCTGAAAACGGCAACAATCATTGCAGGCGTAAGCGTCACGATTGCCACAAACATTGAACTCAAAAACAAAATAACCGCTCGCTCAAAACGCCCTGGCCCAAATGTATTAAGCAAAGTGCTTACAGTGTTGTTTTGCCACCGAGCGCTTGCCTGCGAGATTGGAAATATAAGCACCAGGAAAATTGCAGGGCCCGCAACCGTTCTAAAAGGTAAAAATGCCCCGGCAATTGCAACCGCCAACAAAATTAGCAGAGATGAACGACTTCTAAACAGCAATTTAACTTCACTAATAACACCAGCGACATAATGAGACACTCGCGCAGAAACGACTTTAGGTGCCTTAAACGGCACATCTTTTATGGACGTTTTATATGTTGATAGCGGTACGGCTGGACTACTCTTTACCTTAATCGAACGAGCCTTCATCGGTGCCCAAATCAGCCCTGCAACAACAGCAACCAGTGCTGAAACACCAAGCCAAGACAAACGCGCCACCATATAACCCGCGTCAGTAACACCGCGATAAGCATCCACCATAACTGTTTCACCACTATTAGGTGCACCACCAATGGTTACATCCTCTACGGGATAATCTACGGCACCAATGATAGGTGAAGTAAAACCAAAGGCGTCTGTCATTGGATTATTGGCCATGTAATTGGTCTCAGGATCAACGGTTCCAATGATACTCACGATCAACAAAGCTATCCAAAGGATGAAAAAGACCACATCCCCAAACCACCGACGGGTAAGGTTGCGTGCATCTAAAAACAGTCGAATTGCAGCAATCAAGGCAAGTGCGGGCGCAGCGGGCAACCAGAGAGCAATTGTTGTTTCAACAATATTCATCTGGCCTTCTAACCTAAAGATACCAAGGATCAAGCCAGCTACAGTAAGCCCGACCAGTAACATCCATAAAGCGCATGTATCAGCAGCCCAGCGGCCAAAAGCCCAAGCAACACGTGAATGCGCCGCTGTATCTGTTATCTGCCATGGCCGGTGCCGCGTGGGCCCAGCTCTCAAAAAGATATAAGCAAGCGGTGTTAACAAGGTTGCTGCAATTACACCGAGATCGAGCCCCAAAATTGCTGCCGTTAAAACGGGTACTTGCTGGTTAATTGTTAAAACGGCATACGACGCTTCTTTATCTGGCACCATATAATGCGCCGCTATGGGTGTCGCGAGTGCCGCCAACAATAAAGCGGAACTGCGTACATAGCGTTTCAGTTCCAACTGGGTGCTAGATTGAAGGACGCCAAAAGTACTCATGTTGCATGCACCCCGCCATCTGCAACTCGTAAAATACTGGCTCCTATAGAATCAAAATGATCTACTAAATGGGTAGTCAGCAATATCGTAGCTGATTGGGCTGCGTGGGCTATCAATTCCGTAACTCTTGTTGCTGTATCAGTATCCAATTCCGCAGTTGGTTCATCCAACGCCAATAATTTCGGCGCCCCTAAAAATGCCTGTGCCAATATTAACCGTCTGCGCATACCACCAGACCAGCCAATGATGCGCTGGTCAGCATCTTGGCTCAGACCCAACTGTTCCAAAAGTTCAGTTATTTGAGCGTTCGCATCTTTACCTACTGCTTTTAATGCAGCGATGTGCTCTAAAAACTCTCGCCCGGTCACATCAAGAGGAAGGTCAACAATCTGAGGCGCATAGCCTAATTCAGATCTCAGTTTTCGTTTAACCTTGGCGTAAGCTGTATCATGCCACCACAACTGACCCGAGGTTGGTTTTTCCACAGTCGCACACATACGAAGAAGTGTAGATTTTCCTGCGCCGCTAGGGCCAACCAATAGGTTTAAACCAGAATTAAACTCACAACTAACATCATTGAGAATTAAGCGTGTTTTATAACGCTTTGAAACATGATCAAGTTTTAGCATAAGCCCCCCGAATTGAGATTTAATGATCTCATAGAAACATATTTTGTCACCAGGTCCTGGAAGCGCAATACAAAACCAACCGTTGCCTGATAACTGTCAAACTCGGAAGTTGTTACGCGCAGGCGCAGACTTGACCTTGACCCCAGAGCATATTCATACCCGACAAAACCAGTGACGGTTTCAGCAGATGATACATTAACTGAACCACTCACAGGAGTAGAGGCGCTGAATTTTCCATAGCCGACTCCCACACTCAACAGCCCGCGACCCTCGCGGCCCACGACCCATACAATGGTTGGCGTGATGGCCCATAAATAGTCAACCTTGGCACCCACAGCTTCGCCGCCTTCAAATATAACCCTGGCGCCCGTTTCGGCTTCGGCTTTGCCGAACCTGCCTTCAAGGCCATAGACGAAACCACCAGATTGGCCGTGTATGCCAAGCGCGGCTCCATAAGAGAGGCCGCCAATACCATCCTTGCCATCATAATAGCCTATTTCGCTGCCGATATAGATACCGGAGAAATGCTTTTCATCGTAGGTTTGCGCCAAGACCTCAACAGACCAGCAAAAAATCAGACCAAATAGTAGAAGACAGTTTTTCATAGCCCCTCTTTTAATGAGTGCCCTCACTCCATGTAGACAGATACGCTTATTATGGCAGATATTAGCTGGGACTCTGCCCCAGAGCCTTATCCGCCATATAAAGCCGCGTTAACCCAGTCTCTGATGGGGAATTCCGCATCGCGGGAGACCTTCAGGGCAATCGCTTTTGAGCTTTTTCAGTGGAATTATGAGTCCATATGTAGCTTTGCATCAAACTATAGACATTTTTACATTAAAGATTGGACTCAAATCATTTTAGGGGGGGTACACGTGTGAGCCGACTCTGAGAAGTACCCAAGACACTTCCGAGATGCTTCTTTTTATCGTATTATAGGTGTCTGGAAGCGGTAAAAAATCAATCCTGACTATGGTGTCCAATTGTCCCGATTACAGTGTCCACATACACACGTCTTAGGTGACTCTGAGAACCATCTCGAACACATACAAGCGCTGGCAGATGGTGGTTTTACCGCGCATGCCTGATCTTTTATCGAGATCACACCCTTTCCAAAAAAGTGACTTTTGTTGAGGATTGAATGAACCCAAGAGCAAGAAAGGCTATAGAAATGTTTACTATAACACCATGCGAGGAGACACCGGAAGACTTTGAGAATATTAAAGATGTTCTGACCTTCATAGAAGAAGAGATCCGCTTCTGGCGAGGAACAAATGGGAGATTTCCTAATAACCACAGTTACTTTAGAAAATTAGCAAACCAAAAAGAAGTCATTGAAAATTTACTAAACAGCGACACAAATTTCCAAGCGTTTCTGAACTCAACAAAAGCAAAGGAGTTTGAAAATTTCTTTCATAAATCCATGTCAGGAGGCACCCTTTATTCCAAAAGATCTCGATCAAATATCCTTCGAGGGATTGCGGAGGATTATTCTGAGGATGTCTTCCGTGCCATCCATGATTCATTGTTAAGTCCTGGGGCTCCTATTACTATAAATGCCCGCACCGCAGGTGGGGTGGTTGCATATTATGCGCGTATGGATATGAGCAAAGAGGTTGATTCTACAAGATACGGTCTTGAAAATTTAAAAAGTCAGTATGAAATACATATGCAGCTTAAAGCTCCGGCAAAATACTGGAAAGACAAGAGCCTGGATCACAAGCAAAACAAGCGGAGGTTCTTAGGAGTATTTGGAGTACTTCTTTTGTTCGGTTTGGGAGCAGTATTCCCAGTATGGGCTTGGGTAAATGCAGCAATTTCCGAGATTTACCTGGCTGACAATCAATACGTATCACCTATGCGCTTCATTCCCTATACGAGTGCTATACTTTTTTCCATCGTACTATATTTTTGGGGACTAAGGCTGGTCGTCAGATTATTCCTCAGTCATCAGCACCTTGAAATAAAATGTGGTGAAAAAGGCGTCATGATTGACTGTTTTCAAGCGCTATTGAAAGAACGTGCAATCTCAACAGAAGATAAAACCGTATTACTTCAGGCTCTTTTTTCCAGTTCAACAGATGGAATTGTAAAGGACGATGCTGCACCCATTACGAGTTTAGCCTAGGCACTTTCAAGTACGCCCAGATAAAAATCTGAAAGTAGCTTTTTTCACCTCCACTCGGTCAGCGTCAGCCGGGCATCATATTCACCCGGACTGACCTTGCTGGTCTGCACCGTCAGCATGCCGTAGACCATCATCTCCATCCTATAGCGGGTGTTTGCCGGTTCCTGAATGATCAGCACCGGTTCCGCGTCTGCCCGTTCCGCGATCGGCATAAGCGCGCCGTAGAGCTCTTCTTCCGTCAGTTCCGGATAGCGCAGGGTGAGGATGCGCCGCCGCTGCCACAGCCGTCTTGAGACCTGCCCGGTCCGGGATACCGCCTCATCCACCAGCGGCCTGCGTGCCATGCTGCTGCCAAGCGCATGGTTCCATGTGGGCTGGAGAGCGTTTGAGATCATGATACGCCCCACCTGCAGCTTGCCGCCAGCGACCGTGCCACCTTCCATCACCACCCTGAGCGCCACCAGCCAGGGAGCGCGCGCTAGGCTGCTTCTCCTGTTCGCCGCCCTTATGGACCATGTGGCGTCATGGCCGGCGTTTGTGAACAGCAGCGCCACCAGATTGATCTCTGTCGCGGCCCCCAAATCAATATCCAGTGTCAGGCTCGTGCCCACGGCTTCCACCAGCCTGCGCGGACGCGGATCCAGCAGGTTGGTGATGGGTGTGGTGGGATTAAGCGCCTGCTGTGTTTCGATCGTTGCCACCTTGAGCGGGGCGGCCATCAGGCTGTTGGAGCTGGTCACGCCTGTTCTCCCCTGGTTTGCTCTCCCCCCGATCAGACTAAACACCGTCTCACCCCTGTCTGTATTCAGCTTGCGGTCGCGCACAAAGAAGGGACGGCCCTCCTGCCACAGGCCTTGAGCGCGGATGCTGATTGTATCGCCGACCTCTATATCATAGAGAAGCGCCGGCACGGGGTCTGTCAGATTGATTGTGTAACTGGTTAAAGGATGATTGTTCTCTGGGACAGACGGGAGCACCTGTAAGGTGGGAGCGGCTGGGCCGGGGAACAATTGTCGGAACAACAACCAGTAACATAAAGGTACACTATCATGAGCAAAACAAAACACCCTTTCAGTAAAGAGTTTCTCGACGGCCTGATTGATGGCCGCAGCACCCCGGAGGACTTCTTTGGGCCCGATGGCCTGTTCAAGCAGCTACAGGCTGCGCTTGTGGAGCGCATGCTGCGGGCAGAGATGACAGATCACCTTGGTTATGAACCGCCCAGAGATCATATTGGGGCGATGCAGAGAGCCAGGGCAGCAATCGCCGTAATGGCGGCTTTGGCAAAACCGTGGAAACAGAGACCGGGCCGGTTCGCTTTGAGGTACCCCCAATAACAACTCCGGGGGGACAGGGAAGGCGCTTTTGAGCCCCAACTGGTCAGCAAACACCAGCGGCGGCTTGAGGGCTTTGACGAGAAGGTGATCTCGCTTTACAGCCGGGGCCTTTCCATGCGCGAGATACAGGGCCATCTTGAGGAACTGTACGGCACCTCTGTCTCGCCCGAGTTGATCTCAAAGGTCACCGATGCGGTGATGGAGGAGGTGCGGGCCTGGCAATCAAGGCCGCTTGAGAGCCCCTGATCTCCGGATATCTGGCCTATCGTCTATATGGATGCACTGCATGTGAAAATGCAGGAAGCAGGCCATATCTGTACCTGAAGGATTTATCGGGCGGTCTATCTGGCGATCGGCGTCACCATGGAAGGGGAGAAGCAGCCCCCATAGATCTTCTGGGTCTCTGGACCAGCAAGAATGAAGGGGCCAAATTCTGGCTTCAGGTTGACCTTGCCCCTGCTTTTGCAGCCAGTTTGAGATAGTATTTCTGGCAAGCATTAAGGAGACGAGAATGTCAGGTAAGCGTTACAAACCGGAGCAAGCGATAGCGATGTTGAGAGAAGCGGATATTTTATTGGGTGGTGGCATGACAGTGCCTGAAGTGGTTCGGCAGTTAGGTGTGAGCAAACTGACCTATTACCGTTGGCGCAAGGAATATGTTGGCATGACGGTTGAGCAAGCCAAGCGCCTTAAGGACATAGAACGCGAGAACGCTCAGTTGAAACGCCTTGTGGCGGACCTGTCTCTGGACAATGCTATTCTGAAGGAAGCCGCCAAGGGAAACTGGTAGAGCCTTCCCGTCGCCGCCTGTTTGTTGATCATATTGTCCGCACGCTTGATGTGAGTGAACGTCAGGCTTGCAGGGCTGTTGGTCAGGTGCGCTCCACCCAGTGGCGCAAGCCTCGGGTTACAGATGACGAGAAGGCACTCACGACAGCGATCATTGATCTTGCCAGTGCGTATGGTCGATATGGTTATCGCCGGATTACGGCCCTTCTGAAAACACAGGGCTGGCATGTTAATCACAAGCGTGTATTCCGAATCTGGCGGCGAGAAGGCCTTAAGGTTCCAGCAAAGCAACCCAAGCGCAAGCGTCTTTGGCTCAATGATGGATCTTGTGTCAGGTTGCGACCTGAGCGTCCAAACCACGTTTGGGCCTATGACTTCGTTATGGGGCGCACTCATGATGGCAAAGCGTTCAGAATGCTAACGGTGATTGATGAGTACACCCGTGAATGCCTGGCAATTTACGTGCAACGCCGGCTGAAGGCACTGGATGTATTGGAGTGTATCTCTGACCTGATGCTGGTGCGCGGTGTACCTGATCATATCCGGTCAGATAATGGCGCGGAGTTCACCGCTCATCTGATCAAGGACTGGCTCAAGAAGATTGGTGTTAAGACGCTGTATATTGAGCCCGGTTCCCCGTGGGAGAACGGCTATAATGAGAGCTTCAATGGAAAACTCAGGGATGAGCTTTTAAACGGAGAAATATTCTATGGAATGAAAGAAGCGCAGATTGTGATCGAACAGTGGCGGCAGCATTATAATACTGTAAGGCCACACAGCAGTTTGGGCTACCGCCCACCTGCGCCAAAGACTATATTGCCGGCTGATTATCCTTCCGCCCCTCCGGGGCTACAGGACAATCAGCCTTTACAAAACAATACTCAGACAGTTACATAAAAACTGGCTGCATATATGGGGGCGGGTCAAGGTGGTGACGGAGATGAAAAACCGGGGTGTGGAGGATATCTTCATTGCCTGTGTGGACGGCCTGAAAGGCTTTCCGGATGCCATCAATGCCGTCTTTCCCAAAACCCAGGTACAGCTCTGTGTGGTTCATATGATCCGCCACAGCCTGCGGTTTGTATCCTGGCCAGTTTTTTTTGGGAAAGAAAAGAAATATGTCACCCGGGATCTGAAGGCCATTTATGCGACAGCCTCTGTGGAAGAGGCGGAAATGGCCTTGCAGGCTTTCCGGGAAAAGTGGGACAGGAAATATCCCACCATTGCCGACAGTTGGCAGCGGAACTGGGAGACGATCATACCGTTCCTAGCTTATCATCCTATGATAAGGAAAGCGATCTATACAACAAACGCCATAGAGGCCGCCAACCGGCAAATCCGGAAAATCATCAAAACAAAAGGCGCTTTCCCTAATGAGCAGGCGGCACTTAAAATTATATATCTGGCCTTGCTAAAGGCTCAGGAAAAATGGAAAATGCCGATCAGCGACTGGAAAGCGGCTATAAATCAGTTCGCTATAATCTTCGGTGACAGATTCCCCGATCAGGGAATTTAACACCGGACAGTTACACAAAAATCCTGACGCCCTCCCGGCACGCTCATCTGCCAGCCGCCGCTCAGGGGCCGGCCCATGGGCACAAGACGGGCCGCCACAGCGCGGGCCCCTGCCTCGCCCGTGTTGCTGGTGAGGATTTCCACATCCTCGGCGAAGGGGAAGCGGGCAGCAACGTTTCTGTCCTCGGCGACATGAAAACTGTGGTCCTGGCCCAGCTGCGCCACAAGCGCCGGGTCTGCATAGTGAGGCATGGCTATCTATCCTTGTTATCAGTATCAGGGTTATCAGTCTCAGGTGGCGGGCTTGCTGCCTGCCTTGAAATGTCATCAAAATAGGCTTCCGCCTGCCGCATACAGGCGGCCACGTCAAGGAAGATCCGCTTGATCTCTGCCCACTGGTCATTGGTCAGGCAGGCATGGTCAAGGGGTGGCCGTGACCCTTTGGCAATTTCTTCCAGGATCACCGGCAGGCGGCGCCCGGTGAGCATCAGGGGTGTCTCTGTCACCACATGGCCTGGGAAGGCATCAGGGCGGCGGGGCAGGCTTATCCTTTTCTCGACTGTCTGTATCTTCACAATCGGTTCGGCAGGTGATGGTCGCAAGCTCCCGCAGGCGGCGGTTATGCGCCTGCATGACCGCTCACACCTCATTCATGCCATAGCCTTTCCCAGACATGGATCCGCACATGCCATGATATTTGAGCTTTTTTTGATACTCATGGGAGCAATATTGGGCGAATTCAACCTGTCAAGGCAACACACTGTTGTATGGTTCAGATGGCATGAAGCTGCGGAGCTTTCATAATGAAACGAAAAATCTCATCAAAAGAGAAAGAAGTGTGCTGGAGCTTATGGCGACAAGGCTTGGCGACGAATATGCCCAAAGCGATCGCTTGCAAGTCCTAAAATAGGGAGGGTTGCGCTTTGAGTCGTGTACTATGATTATTGAGAGTTATATGGCAACAACAGTCTGAATTACTTAAAAAACTATGGATATTTTCTGACGCCATTTCAAAAGATGCGATCGTTTTGCAAACGTGCCCCCGCCGTTGCCTGTCGATCATCATTGTCAATAGAGCGGACGCACAACACCCCATCGCCAACAAGCATTCTTCCCTCTGCTTGTGATGATCACGGGCCAAGGAGGAATACTGTCATGTCTGAGGAGAAACCCGAACCGGGCATAAGCCCGGGCGCCGACTGGCGCGAACCTGGACACTATGATCGGCTCCTCAACTGCGACCGGCATTGCTGGGCCGGACAATGGCTGCAAAGGAACCCGGCGTTTCTGGCCGATCTGCGGGAATCCGGATGCACCCCGCCCGATGAATCCGGGCACATCGTTTTCAACAAGGATTGCCGCCTTTCCCGCTGGGGTGTGCGCTATTGCCGGGTCGACAGTGAGATGGCGTGCTTCTGGCTTCCGGAATGCAATCCCTTGGTCTTGCAGGTAGAAGCCCGGCCGCCCGTCGACACAGGCAACACTTTCGATTATCGCCAATGCCCCCTGTTCAAAGCTGTCGTGCATGGTGATGACGGTCAGCATCTCTTATTCAGCGACGGCACGCGGCACCTGCAACTCGCGGTGATTGAGGGCGACGCCCTTATCGGCCCGGCATTATTGAGTTGCACGCTTTGCGGCCTCAAAGACTTCGAGATCAAGCCGGTGATCCTGCAGCGCCTGTGCCGCCTGGCGCGCAGCGGACGGTTGCTCAAATCCCTTTACCCGCCCGAACGCCGCGCCCGCCGCTGGATCGCGATGCTGCGCGCCTATGACGGGGCGGCCACCGGGGCCAGCCAGCGTGATATCGCGGCGGTGCTGTTCGGGGACCGGGCGGTCCGGGAGGATTGGGAGGCCGGTTTCCTGCGCACCCGCGTCCAGCGTCTGCTCTCCGGCGCAAGAACCATGGTGCGGGGCGGCTACCGGCAGCTCCTGGATCCAGAGGAAAAGGCAGGTCCGGGCGGGTAAAGGGTTGGTATGAAGATCGACTCCGATATAAGACATGACTATAATTCTCCCCGTTGGTGGGGGCGGACCCCGGAATGGGCGTGAACGGCCCCCAAAAGCTCGTTAGGCCAAGCTCCTATGCAGGGTCACCGGACGAATCCGGGCCCTATGGGGGCTGTTCGGAAACAGGCGAAGGCTAAGCTCCTGTGCAGGGTCACAATGCCCTAAGATGACATTCAGCCTGAGACCTATCCGCCTCCCCAAATGCCATAACAGATCCGGGGTGTTTGACCGCTCACACCTCATTCATGCCATCTCCTATGATGAATGTCCAGCATGACATTGATTTTGTTTGATTTTAAAGTGGGTAAAATCCTCGAAGACCCAGCCGTTTTTCAGTGTGTCATAAATGATTGACAACAGCTTGCGTGCGGTTGCGATAATAGCCTTTCCCGACCCGCGCCGTTCTTTAATCCTCCGGTAAAAGCTGTTGAGATAGCCATTGTAGCGGATAGCAATAAGCGTGCATTGCACCAGCGTGGTGCGCATCAGCTTGTTGCCGCGTTTGGTGATCCGCCCCCGATTGTCCGTTTCATTGGACTGGCTCACCTTTGGAACGATACCCATATAAGCGGCCAGCTTATCAGCCGTTTCAAAGTCATTGATATTACCGATACCTGACAAGAGGACAGCAGCAGACCGCGGCCCGCCCCCCTTGATGGAACTGATCCCTTCGTATCCGGGGAGATCGGATCCAGCCTCTTCAATGGCCTTATCAAGAGACTTCAGGCTTGCAGTGAGACTGAGGGCTTGGTCGCGCAGGACGCCCAGTTCCACTTTTTCAAGAGGCGTGAAGGGGCTAAGATCCAGGTCGCGCAGACGTTTCCTGCTGCTCAGTCCTTCTTTCTTCAACTTCATACCGCGTTTTACAAACAGGGCATGGATCTTGTTCAGCAGCATGGTGCGCTGCTTGACCAACACATCGCGGGTTGAGACCAGAGAACTCAGTTCTGATTCCGCTGTTGTCTTCAGGCGGGTTTCCGGCAGCATATCCTTTGAGAGGAAAAAAGCCAGAGCGCGCGCATCGTTCTTATCGGTCTTCTTCACCGATTTGCGGATCACCTGAAACTGACGGGGATTGACCACCACAATCCGTCCGACACAGCAGCGAACTTCATCGCAAAACCAGGCCGTGTTTCCCGTCGCCTCCACAGCAATCTCATCATTCGCATCAAGACTGAAACAAAAGCGGCTCAGATCGCTGGCACTCAGATTAAAGGTCTCAAAAACTTCCGCTCCATCATCCTCAAGACGACAGCTCGTAAAAGAATTGGTATGTAGATCGACACCGATATAAGACATGACTATACTCCATTTGTTGGGAGGCGGAGCCCCATAGGGGGTGTGAACGGCCAAAGCAAGCTCCTATACAAGGTCACCGACATATATCGGGCCTTACGCGGGCTGTTCGGAAACAGGCGAAGGCTAAGCTCCCGTGCAGGGTCACAATGCCCTAAGATGACATTCAGCCTGAGACCTATCCGCCTCCCCAAATTCAATACCAAATCCGGGGCGTTTGACCGATCACTATTCATTCATACCCCCTCCCGTCAGCAATGAGATCATCACAAAAGCAAATTCACCCGCTGGGGCGATCAACAGGGCGAAAAACACCTGATCATTGAAGGTAAACCCGGCTGAACGGGCAATCCCCATCAACACCATCGCTTTCACGATCATAAGCCCTGCAACCAACAGGATGATTTCAAGCGGGTCAGAAAGAAAGAGGCCGATGTCAACAGACATGCCGACAGCGATGAAGAACAGCCCCATTAACAGGCCCTTAAAGGGCTCTATGTTCAATTCAAGCTCATGCCGGTACTCGCTGTCCGCCAGCAGAACACCCGCAATGAATGTACCAAGCGCCATGGACACACCGACAAACTCTGTCAGCAGGCCACTACCCACCACCAAAAACAGTGCAAAACTGGTGAACACCTCCCGCAGGCCCGTCATGGCGATATAGCGAAACAGGGGCCGCAGCAGAAACCTGCTGGACAGGATAAAGAAGGCAAAAACAGCCAAGAGGCTAAGTTCAGTAATCAGAAAAGAGCCATTCGCATTAAGCGCCGGATCAATCAGCGGCACCAGCGCCAAAATGGGAATGATCGACAAATCCTGAAACAGCAACACCGCAAAGGATGCTTCACCCACGTCGGTGCGGCTTTGGCCACGCTCTTCCAGTGTTTGCAGAGCAATGGGCGTAGACGAAAGCGCAAGCGCAGACCCAACCGCCAGCGACATCAGCAAGGACACGCCAGACAGATAGACAAGAAAAGCAATAATGGCGGTTGAAATGACAACCTGCACAAGACCAAGGCCAAGAAGCCGCCGCCTGAGCTGCCACAATGTCGCGGGTTTTAACTCAAGGCCGATCAAAAACATCAAAAGCGCGATACCCAGTTCAGAAAACTGCAGGATCGCGTCTACATCACGGATAATGCCCAGCCCCCACGGGCCAATCACCATGCCTGCAACAAGATAACCAAGGATGGAACCGAGCCCTAACCGGGTGCACAAAGGCACTGCCACCACAGCGGCCAGAAGATAGATGAAGGCACTGGCAAGAAAGTCCGGATCTTCCATCATCTCTCTCCCTTGCCAAGCATGGTCAACAGGTCACAAAATTCACCGGCCCGGCTATTGATCTGGTCATAGTCCAGATCGCGCACACTGTGGGACACAAACGGATCCATGGTTTCCATGCCGCAAAATTTAGCCGTCATCATCATTGGTTGCAGATAAACATCAATATCCGCGCCGTGCTTACCGTCCGCCGAATAGGTACCCGCGTCCCCGCCAGTTGAAACAGCAAGCAGCGCCCGCTTGCCACGCAGTTTGCTATCTTCACCAAAAGCGAATCCTGACTGGAGCACTACATCCACCCATTCTTTCAGCAGGGCCGGCGCGCTGTACCAATAAATTGGATACTGGAACACCACCACATCGGCTTTCTCAAGCGCTTCCTGCTCCATTTCCTCATTGATATGAAGGGCCGGATACAGTTCGTAAAGGTCACGAACCTCCACATGGTTCAGCTTGCGCGCTTTTTCTATCAGCCGTCTGTTGTAACGGGATTTATGGGGCCATGGGTGGCAGTGCAGGAGCAGGATGTTTTTCATATGCCTTCACCATAGTCTTCGCCCATGGGTGTGGCAAATGCTTCACGCAGCATAAATCAAATATCAGCTATGCTCCGCCGTCTTGGTCGTAGTTGGAACTGATCTGATTATGAACAAAGATACGATCGATGACTTCCCCATCATTCGACATGGGAACATAAAGAACCTTAACGCTGAGGTGGGTTTGCTTCTCGGACATAGCCTCTGCATGAATAACCATAGGCTTCCGGCTTTCCACAACCTGCTTGCAGGCACCTATAACCCGGTCGGCTACCTGTAAATTATTATAGTCGGTCGCGCGTTTACCAGTCATAGCGCCGTAAAACTGATCAAGCCTGCTGCCAAGCAACAGGATATTCACATCAACGACCAAACCCTCATCGTTGTATATGGGGCCAAACATACCAATTTGTGGCAGCTCCTGCGTCAGTTCCATCGGGTTCAGGTCACTGCGACGCACCAGGCGAGTGCCGCCTGTTTTCGCTTCAAAATAGTTAAGCAACTTGTCGATGGTCGGGTTGTGTTGACGGGTTTCTTCAGCATCTTCGATCCTGAAGTTTTGCAAGGCCGGAGTGACTTTTGCCGCCCTTTTCATAAATTAACCCATCCCTTCTTACATTCCCGCGTCCTCTGAGGAATTTCTGCAACCGAGGACGCTGAGTAGATCAGCTCTCCTAAGTGATACGTATTATAGTCATAATTAGACTATTGAGGCACAGGGGCAACTCTACCCAATGGTTTCTCAAGGCTTTCCGGGGGCTCGGTAAACCATTTCGGACCCGAATCGGTCATGTAAATACAGTCTTCAACACGCACACCAAACTCATCGAAGATATAGATGCCCGGTTCGTTGGACAAACACATGCCCGGTGCCAGAGGTGTTTCTTCGCCGTGCACAAAATTCACCGGTTCGTGGATATCCATACCGATGCCATGGCCGGTGCGGTGGCTAAGGCCCGGTGTCTGGTAGCCCGGCCCCCAGCCTTCACTTTCATAGTAGCGGCGAACAGCGTCATCCACCTCACCGGTTGGCAGCCCAATTTTAGCTGTTGCCATCACCACATTCTGGCCTTGGCGCACGGTGTTCCACACATCCCGCTGACGTCTGCTTGGCTCGCCAAACACAAAAGTACGCGAGATGTCCGACTGGTACCCGTGCACATTGCAGCCGCAGTCCATCAGTACGATATCTCCTTCTTTCAGGGTTTGGGGTTGGCCGGTGCCATGCGGGTAAGCGCTCGCTTCCGCGAGCAGGGCAAGGTTCCAAACGCCTTTAGCGCCATAGCCGGTTTGGGCACGCCGCATCAAAGCGGTGATATCAGCAGGTGTCATACCAGCTTCCAGCTGTCCCCAAACATCACCGTAGGCCCGCAGCGTAACCTCGTTCGCCTTATGCATCAGTTGCAGTTCATGCGTGGATTTGATCATGCGGCAACCATAGGAAATGTTCCAACCATCCCCGACAGTGATGCCCTGGTTTTTCAGTCCCTCCGCCACAAAGTATCGAACTGTAGGCTCCAGCGCGACCGTGCCGCCTGCAACACCACGATCTTTCAGAATTTGAGCCACACGGGCAAAGGGGTTTTCATGCTCGTGCCATGTGCGCACATCGTCACCAAAAGACATACGTTCCCGCACGGTTGGTTCTTCGAAATACGGCGTCACAATAGCGATGTCGCCCCTAGCGGGGATAATAACAGCCGTTAGCCGTTCGCTGCGACCCCAGCGAATGCCCGCAAAATAAAGCATGGAAGAGCCCGGCTCTATCAACAGGGCGGACACACCCGCCTCTTGCATCAGTGCCTGCGCTTTTGCGATCCGCTCCCTGCGTTCGTTAACCGAAATGGGAACGGCGTCGCCCGTGATATCGGCATAGCCTGATTGGCGCGCAAGAGAGGCCCCCGCAAAAGGTGATAAGGCAGTGAATGCCGCCGCACCAGCAGCCGTTTTCAGAAACGAGCGTTTGCTATACATGGCGTTATTGCCCCAATTTGTAGATATCGCCCTCTTTCATGACGAACGATACATTTTCAAGTACGGTGATATCTTCCAGAGGGTTGCCGTTCACAGCAATGATATCTGCCGTATAGCCTTCTTTCAACGCACCAACATCGTTTTCAATTTTAAGAAGCGTGGCGGCATTGACCGTTGCAGCCTGCAATGCCTGCAATGGGGTCATGCCAAATTGCACCATGCGAGATAGTTGCTTGGCATTATCACCGTGCGGGTAAATGGCGGCGTCCGAACCAAAAACCATTTTCACACCAGCAGCTACGGCGCGGCTAAAGGCATCACGCTGTGCTTTGGAGACCTGCTTTTCCTTATTGATATTTTCTTCGGGAACACCGTTCGCTTCGCCGTGGGCGAGCGTATATTCAGTGTTATAGATATCCATGGAAAAATAGGTGCCGAAATCCTTGGCAAGGTTGATGGCCTCATCATCAGCAAAGCTTGCATGCTCAATGGAGTCCACACCCGCAACAATTGCCGCCTTGATACCATCGGTCCCATGGGCGTGTGCCGCCACGGTAACGCCGCGCATATGCGCTTCATCTACAGCGGCTTTTAACTCTTCAACAGTCATCTGTTGAATGCCAACCTTGGTACCCTTTGAGAAAACACCACCTGTCGCGCAAACCTTAATGGCGTTAGCACCGTACTTGATGTTTTCGCGCACCTTTTCTCGCACGGGCCATGGTCCATCAACAGCACCACCACTTTTCACTTCCAGTTCCGGCGGCAGGAAGTTGTTGTCACAGTGGCCGCCTGTTGCCCCAATCGCAGGGCCAGACGCAAAAATACGCGGGCCTTCAATCTCGCCAGCGTTAATGCCGTCACGCACTGCGATCACGCTGTAACCCGCTGCGCCGACATTACGAACAGTGGTAAAACCAGCCATCAATGTCCTACGCGCGTTTTTAACCGCAACAATAGCCTGCCGGGGGATGGAATAGCTCATCGCCTGAAAGAAGTTACCTTCTGCATCACCTGAAAGATGCACATGCATGTCCATCAGGCCCGGCATAATGGTGGCATCACCCAGATCTACAATCTCTGCGTCAGCCGGGGCATTAACACTGCCTATGGTGCCCAGAACCGCGATGCGTCCATCCCGGATAACCATGGCCGGATTTTCAACCACTGCGCCCGTTTCCACATCAACCATCGCGCCCGCGCTCAGGTAAATATCGCCTTCTTCCGCGCCCGCACCAGCGGAAAACAGCAACGCCGCCGACGCCGCGCCTGCAAAAAATTTGTTGGTAAATTTCTTCATGATGTCCTCCCAGGCCATATGGCCAAAACCTTTTGTCTGGACACTAGAATGAGTTGGCACTGCTGTCCATGGCAACAGTGCCCAAGGCTGATCAGCTTTTCTTGAGATGAGCGATCACTTTGATCTCCACCACACCCTCTGGAACGGCAAGGCCAGTGGTACCTATTGCCGTCCACGACGGGTAAGGCGCTTTGATAAACTCTTTCTTTACCTCGGCGAAAGACGGCAAATGCCCGGCGATATCTGTGTGGAAAGTGGTCATTTCCACGATGTCATCAAGGTTGGCACCTGCTTGGTACAGCATACCTTCAATTTGCCGCCATGCGCGCCGGTAACCTGCTGCCAGATCACCTTCAATCGGGGAGGCAACCACGCCTGAAACATAGACACGATTGTCAATCTTGACAGCCGGAGCAAACTGCCATCTTTCATAAACCTGCTGCCACCCGTCAGGAATGATGACCTCGGCACGCTCACGCGCGCTCTGGTCATCTGCTACAACCGCACCAGCAACCAGAGTGGCCGCCAATATTCCAGTCAATGCATACTGTTTTTTCACCCGATCGCCCTCACTCATATTTCTTGAACCATGCGAGGATATTTTCCACCTTGCCAATCAAACGTGATGGCCTGCCAGCAATACCATGCGGGCTGCCCGGCACACGCACCATAACCGTATCGATCTTGCGCAGTTTGAGCGCCTGATAAAACTGTTCGGTTTCTGAGATCGGGGTGCGTTTATCTTCTTCGCCCGTGATCAAAAGCGTTGGCGTGGTCACATTGCCCACGAGCGACAGGGGTGAGCGTTTCCAGTAATGCTCGACATTCTCCCACGGCACGCCGGGGAACTGGTTAGGTATCTGGCCAAGGCCGCTATCAGCGGTTAGCACCTTCGATAGCCAGTTGATGATCGGTTTGGCAACCACCGCCGCCCTGAACCTGTCTGTCAGGCCAATGGCATAGGCACTGGCAATACCGCCAGCGGAGCCGCCCGTGATATAAAGTTGCTCAGCGTCAATGAACCCCAATTCAATCACAGCATCAATGCCGGACATATGGTCTGCAAAATCATATTCGGATGAATATTTGCCCTGTAGCAATAGAGCAAATCGCTCGCCGTAGCCGGAACTACCACGATGATTATCGTAAAACACCACATAACCTTCCGCCGCCATGCGCTGCATTTCCGCAGAGAAATGCGGCCCGTATGACAGGTGCGGTCCGCCATGAATTTCAAGAATGAGCGGATACTTTTTGGATGGATCAAAATCAGGCGGTGTCAGGTACCAGCCCTGAATTTCTTCGCCATCAATAGACGAGTTGTAGATTACCTCATGAACCTTGCCGAGTGTTTTGTGGCCGAGCAGGTCTTCGTTCAAAGCTGTAAGCTGCCGCTCGTTACGGCCCTCCAGCACAAACAGGTCGGCGGGACGGGTATCGCTGCCCTTGGTGAAGGCAACCGTACCGTCTGCCGCATCATAGGTGCCGCTGGCATATGGTCGCCCAAGCGAAACACTGCCAAGGCCACCAACAATTTCTCGGTGCCTGCCCGAAAGGGTTACATGGCCCACCTGCGTGACACCGCGCACGGTCTGCTGATAATAAAGTGCGCGGTTACCGTCCCACTTGGGGTTGGTGAGGGAATTATCAATGTCAGCCGACAGGTTCCTGTCGTTGCTGGCGCTGCCATCAGCAGCAAGGTCAAGCACATGCAGGTAGCGATTGCGGTAAGCAAGCTTTTGGTTGTCATTCTTGATATAGGCCAAGTGCTCCCCGTTTGGTGACACCTTTGGCTGGCTTTCGCCGCCCGGTTCGCTTGTTACCTGTGTGATTGCACCTGCCATATCAACATTGAAGATGTCAGACTCGCGGCTTTCATATTCCCAGTTGTCGCTGCGGTTTGCCGAGAAATATATCTTTGAGCTATCCGCCGCCCAGCTGAGTGTGCCCCGGTGATGATAGTTACCGGATGTCAACTGGCGAGCAATACCCCCATCCGCTGGCACGACAAACACATGGGTATAAGCCGGGTCCAGAAGCCCGCGCCCATCCGCCTGATAGCGTGCCTTGGTAACATATTTGAACGAAGGCGACCATTTGGCCCCCTTCGGTTTTTTCGGCATTTTGATGCCAAAAGGCTTTTCATTTGATGGCACGCTCATGGTGAAGGCGATTGTTTTGCCGTCCGGTGACCAGGCAAGGTTCGATGCGCTTGCCTGAATATTGGTCAAAAGCGCGGTTTGCCCGGTATCCATCCAGCGCACATAAATTTGCGGCGTGCCGCCTTCTTCGTTGGAGATATAGGCGATGCGCGACCCGTCCGGTGACCAGCGCGGCGCATAGAAATTTTTCTTGCCTGAAAGGAGCGGGCGATTGCTGTCACCGTCTGCGTCCGCAATCCAGATATTGGACCGGGTACGGTCCGTCATAATATCGTTGGAGCGGCGCACATAAATGACCTGCTCACCGTCCGGTGACACGCGCGGATCAGAAGCGACCTCAAGCCCAAAAACATCCTCAGACTGAAAATATCGATCCTTGTTTGTGTCTTCAGCAATAACCGGTGCTGCGGCCATCAGCGCTGCGCCTGCCGCAAGCAACATTTTCCCTACCGTGAATTTTGCCATGGTTTGCCCTTCCCCAATATTTGAAACATGTGACGAGAAAGGGAGGATAGGAATGCCACCAAGGGCGGTCAAGAAAGCTTATGTTTAGCGGCACAAAACCGGCCCGCAAACGGGCCGGCGTAAAAGTTGAGATGACAGCCGTTAAGCCGCCACGTCCAGGCTGGGGCCAAACACTTCAAAATGGAGCTGGTCACGGGCAACGCCGCGAGCCAGAAGCAGATCCGCCACATGCTTCATGAAGGGCACAGGGCCGCAGAAATAAAAATCTGCCGCAAAATCAATTTTCATATCCACGAACATGTCATCGGACAGTCGGCCAAGATAATCGCCTGTTTCATCCTGCTCGTAGACGGTGAAGTATTTGAAATCCTCCCTTTCCGCAAGTTCCGACACCGCGCCATGCATAGTGTGCTCTTCATAGTTGCGTGCACAGTGAATGAAGGTCACGGCTGATGCACCACCCTCGGCGATTTGTGTCTTCAACATGGCTTTCATCGGCGTGATGCCAACGCCGCCGCTAAGTAAAACCACCGGCTTTTCACTTTCATCCTTCAAGTAAAAATCACCAACAGGCGGCGAAAGCTCAACAACATCACCCACACGGGCGGTTTGATGCAGATAGGTGGACACAACACCGGGCGTCGTGTTCCGCTCTTCTTTAACAGTGATGCGATAGTACCTCCCTTGCAGGGATGCGTCCGGACTGTCTGACAGGGAATATTGCCTGATCTCGGTCCGGTCATGCCCGGAAAGGTCAAACTTTACGCCAACATATTGACCCGGCTTGAAGGTCGCAATTTTTTCGCCATCGACTGGGCGAAGATAAAAGGAACGCACCAGCGCGCTTTCCCGCACAATCCTGTCGATCCGAAACTGGCGGAACCCGCGCCAGCCGCCTTCGCTGGTTTCATTGGTGCGGTAGATATCTTCCTCAGCATTAATGAAAATATCCGCAAGCACACCATAAGCGACTGCCCATGCCTGGATCACCGGGTGTTGCATATCCACATTCAAATGATCACACAGCGCCGTCAAAAGTGCCTCTCCAACCAGTGGATAATGCTCCGGTTTGATCATCAGACTTGCATGTTTGTTGGCAATCCGGGTAACCGCCGCCGTCAGGTTTTCCGGCGTATCAATGTTGCTGGCATAGGCAAACACAGCGTCGGCCAAAGCACGGGCCTGGCGGTTTTCACCGTCTTTACGCTGGTTCGACATATTGAAAATATTTTTAAGCTCGGGATTACGCTCAAACAGAATTTCATAAAAGCGCGACGTGATGGTTTCGCCTTCATTTTTCAGCAGCTCGACGGAGCCTTTGATCTGATCAATAATGGATTGAGTTAACATGAATACTTCCTATCAATTTAAACATGTATTTTTTTTATATGTTTAAATTGATAGGTCGATGCGGCAGGGTGCCGCAGCACCCCGCAATAAGGGATATTTCAGGTCACATTGATGTGATGATGTCAGGCCGCAACCGCAGCAGTTGACGCTGCTTTGGCAAACTCTTCTTTCGCATGGCGGAACTGCGCCAACGACTTTTCAACATAGGCCAACACTTCGTCCATGTACCCATCGGTGGACGCTGACCATACCCGGTTGATATAGCGCTCCCCCGCTGCGAAGCTTGACATAACATCCGCGTATGCCTGCAACCCAAACAGATGCTTCATGCTGTCACGCGCATCAGCAAAAGCAAACAGGTCTTCGCGGAACAATTTGTCAATTTCAAACCGCATCTCATAGGTTGGAACAGCATCCTTGCGGCCATCAAGCGCCTCAAGGTTACGCACAATGTTATCAAGGCTTTCTTCCAGCACCTTGCGGTTGTTCGCCAGCTTGTCGCTTGAGCGCGCCTCGGCAGCCTCTTCTCGCTTCATCAGAAAGACACCGATCACACCAGCAATCATAACCGCTATGAAAGTCGGCCAATCCACATGCGTCTGATCAAGAGAGGCCAAAAAAGCACCACCAAGGAAAGCGCCCGCAATAATCAACATAGAAATAAGTCTCATTGGTCTCTCCCTAGCTTGCAGTCATGATGATATGAACCGCGTTGCCGACGCCCATCAGGGCCTCACCAACAATCAAACCGGCAGCAACCGGAATGCCCACATTGTCAGACCAATGGTGGCCCATCTTGCGGTCAGTGATTTCGCGCACCAGTGTGCCCAACGAATAGGTCAGCACAATGTTGAACGGTAGGTAGAAACCAAGCCCAACGGTGATACCAAGACCGCCCTGTACCGCCGACAAAAGCGCCCCAAGGGCCGCGCCCGCCAGATACTTTTCAATCGGCACATCACCGCCCGTGATACCGTTCACCATGGAAGCAAGTGCCTGCCCCTGCGGTGCAGGGAGCTTGTCTGATCCAAGGCCGAAGGCTTCATGAAGCACAAATATAAGCACGATGATAACAATTGGCCCCAGCCATGCTCCAAAGAACTGACCCATCTGCTGCATGCGCGGTGTCGCGCCCACCAGATAGCCGGTTTTAAGGTCCAGCATCAGGTCTGTCGCCTGGCTCATGGCAACACAAGTTGCTGCACCAACAGTGACCGACGCCACAATCGCCTGACCAGTATCCATCCCGCCAAAGCTTTGGGTAATCATGATCAGAATGGTTACGGCGACCAGCGTCATGCCGGACAGCGGCGACCAGTTGGTGCGCCCAATCGCTTCCGACAGGATAATACCTGCCATCCAAATCCAAAGCGTGCCAAGAACGGCCATCATCAAACCACGCACAAGGCCGACTTCCTCGGCTGAGGTAACCGCCATAACGCCAAGAAGAATAGCCGCGCCGACGATGCCAAAATACAGAAGTTTGATCGGCATTTCATCGCGGCTCATCGCGCTTTCCACCTTGGCCGATGACTGCATGGATTTAACCGCAGACCGAATAAGCGGGAAGGCAAAAATAACACCGATGACTGCACCACCGATCAGCATGCCAATGCCGGTTGGCCGGAACAACAGCACACGCAGGCTGCCCGGGTCAGAAAGCGTTACACCGTCCACAACGGGGAACATGCCCGTGATGTCCAGCAAGGGCGCTAGCACCCAGTAACACACATAACCACCAATGATAAACGCAAGCCCGCCGCGCCCGGCGATAAAAGCAACTCCTGCTGTCATAAGCGACAGGAACCAGGTGCCGTTCAAGTAATCCGGCAACCCAAGCATGGCAAAAAGCGGCAGGTTATCGTACCCGGTAACGATTGTGACCACATGAACAGCCGCCGAAAAAATCATGGCGCCAATCAGCAGTTTGGCCTTTTCAATACCCGCACCCGGAGATTTCAGAATAGAGGCAACTGCAACACCACCAGGGTAGGTCAGTCGCTCAAAATCAATCATCTGCTTCCTGAGCGGAATGATGAAAGCAATACCTAGGAATGCGCCAGCAATCGCCCCAAAAGTCAGGATATAGGGGTCAAAATCATTGCCATAGCCAAGGATGAAGATGGCCGGCACCGAGAACATCATACCCGATGATGCTCCATTGACCGCGCTTGCCACCGTTTGAGTGACATTGTTTTCAACGATGGACCGGCGGCGCAATATTCCCCGCAAAATACCAAAGCCAAGAATGGCCGCAAGTTCCGACCCTTCAATAGAAAACCCGAGCGTCAAGGACGCATACCCAATCGACAGCGCTATAAGAACGCCTAGAACATAACCAACGATAACCGCATGCGCCGATAATTCCGGATATGCACCACGGGTAATCGGGCCATGAGCGCTGGCAGTTTGATCTGACACAGAAACCTCTCCCCAAGACTAAACTGTTATGTACCTCTGTGCTGGCATGTTTACTCACTTTGAACTTGCCAGCTCCCCTAAACAGGCATAGCACTAGCATATTAGTTTCAGAAGTTACAGATGCTCCAAACTCAATCTCAAGAGTTGGGGCTTCTTTGCCCTTTAAGGCCAACCATCTTGCGAAAGTGAACCTAGTCATGGACATTGCGCCCAGCATATTTGACCCTGTGTGGCTGAAGACCCGGCTGAAGCGCCATGTGCGCGAGCTGGTGCGTCTTGCTGTGCCTGCGGTGATGATGCGCATTGGCCTGATGGGGCTCGCGATGGTGGATACCGCGATGGTCGGCCACTATGCCACCCAGCATCTGGCCTGGCTTAATCTGGCCAACCAATCAGTGATCATGACCGCGATGGTAACCGGGCTTGGCCTTTTGTCCGGCATCATTATCTACACCGCGAACGCCTACGGCGCGGCTGATTTCAGGGGCGCGGGCAAGGTATGGCGGCGGTCGCTGCCTTTCTCGCTTGCTATCGGGCTCGGGCTCATTGCCATTTGCTGGCCTGCTGAAACCTGGCTTTTGTATCTGGACCAGACACCGGAGAACGCCCGCATTGGTGGGGAACTGGTACGCATTCTCGCGCTTGGTCTGCCCGGCCATGCGCTGTTTGTGAACTGCACCATGTTCCTTGAAGGCATCAAGCGCGGACATATCGGCTTTTACCTGATGGTCGGTGCCAACATCGTCAATGTGGCCTTGAACTATATGCTGATCTTCGGCAACTGGGGCGCGCCGGAACTTGGAGCCGCAGGGTCCGCATGGGCTTCAACAGGTGTGCGCTGGTTTATGGCAGCAACCGCCCTTCTCTATGTTTGGAACGCAGCTTCACTGCGAAAGTTTCGGGTACGCGAACCGCATGGGCAGAAACTCAGCGAATGGCGGGACCAGCGACAAATGGGCTATGCTTCCGGTGTTTCACTGGCAGCGGAAGTGCTCGCATTTTCTGCGCTCAGCATCTTTTGCGGCTGGCTTGGCACGGTGCCGCTTGCCTCGTTCGGGGTGGTGTATCAGGTGCTTGGTATTCCACTGATGATCTCCATCGGCATTGGTGTTGCGACCAGCGTGCGTGTTGGCATTGCCTTGTCGCGCCGGGATGGCCGGGATGCAGCGCTCGCGTCCCTCACGGGCGTCGGCATGACCTTCGCGGTTGTAGGCATAATGGCGATTGGCATCTTCATTTTCATTGAGCCCCTGATCGCTGTCTTCACAGAAGATACCCGCATCCTCGCGCTGTTGGCCCCGATCGCCGTCATCTACACGCTGGGCATGCTGTTTGATGCGGCACAGATGGTCGCATCGATGATTCTGCGGGGTTATAAAGAAACCTGGTGGCCAACCTACCTTCAGGGCACAGCCTTTGTGTTTGTGATGCTGCCCACAAGTTATTTTCTTGGCATTCATTTGGAACGCGGATTTCAGGGCTTGATGGAGGGCATGGCAATTGGTGTATTTGTGTCTTTCTTACTGCAACTTCTGCGCTTTTTCCATTTAAGCAAACGCGAGATTCAAAAGCAGCAATAAGCATGGAGCAAATTTGCATCAATTTTTGATGATTTTTGAGCCAGCTTTTTGCCTTGTTTTTACCATTTTGTGTCCCACTATAAGGGTGATGAGGCGAATTAAACGGGGTAACAGAAAGGTTCACAGAACAATGGCCGCTCCAGCCACCTTCAGGCATTTTGCTTCCAAATTCGGCGTGTTGCTTGTTTTGGCAACGATTTTCGCACACCCGGCGAAAGCACAATCTGCTTTCGGCGAAAGCTTCGCAAACATCATCGAAAGCATGCATAGCGGCCTTGATAGCCTTTGGCCTGATGCGCTTGAAGTTGACGGCTTGACCTTCCGGGCAGGCATCGGCACCGGATTAATCCCCGACTATATCGGTTCCGATAGTTATGGCCTTCAGGCCGTACCTCTTCTTGAAATTCGCTATGGCGAACGGCTACGCGTTGACGGGGGCTTGCTCACATACGCGGCTTATAAAAACGGTAACCTTGAAGCCGGGCCGCTTCTGAACCTCGCGTTTGGGCGCAGTGCTTCCAGAAATCCGGTTCTGCGCGGCATCCGCGACATTGACACTGTTTTCGAAACCGGTGCTTTTGTCCGCTATCGCACCAAAGCGGGCCTTGCGTCCATCGACTTCCGCCAGGCACTTGGCGATGGGCTTGGGCAATCTGTCAGGATAACCGCCGGGCACGGCATATTCAGGAGCGGTAAGTTTGCGGGCATTTTTGCAGTACGCGCCCGCTGGCTATCGGACCGGGCAATGCAGCGTAACTTTGGCATTACAGCAGAGGACGCGGAAACCTCAGAGTTTGGCCTGCCTGCTTTTGCAGCCTCTTCCGGTGTTTCGGAAGTGATGGGGAACCTGATTGGTTCTTATCAAATCAGTGACCGCGCCCGTTTCCTTGGTCTTATTTCAGCAGGGCGGCTGCTCGGTGACGCGGCAGACAGCCCGCTTGCAAACGGTCCCCATGGCTCTGCTTTTCAGGCAACCTTCGGCATGGGCTTCATGACAAGCTTTTAGGCGACACTGAAAAACCGTTCAGTTTGACATCCGGCAGGTGCGCCATAACCTCACTATCAGGTTTAGATGCGTTAAGCGGAGGTCACGATGGAACCTGTTGATGTTTATTGGTCGTTTCGGAGCCCCTATTCGTATCTTGCGACACCAGAGCTGATGCAACTGTCCGAAGACTATGATGTCGAATTGAACTTGCGTGTTGTTTTGCCGGTTGCCTTACGGACCAAAAAAACACTCTTTGACGCGTCAAACCGAAAACCGGCCCTGTATATCGTGATGGACAGCATGCGCCGGGCAGAGTTTCTGGGCATGAAGATGGTTTTCCCGCCAAAGCCTGACCCCGTAACGCAGGATTTCACAACCTTTGAGGTTGCGGAAGACCAGCCACTGATATGGCGTTTGGTAAAACTGGGTGTCGAAGCCCAGCGGCGCGGCAAGGGTATCGCTTTCGCCAAAGAAGTGTCTCATCTGGTTTATGGCGGCACGGAAGGCTGGGACCAAGGTGACTATCTTCAGAAAGCAGCAGAAGCTGCTGGCCTTGATCTTGCCAGCATGGATGACGCCATCAAGGACGGCGACCATCTGGAAGAGATAGAGCGAAACCATGAAGAACTTGAAAATGCCGGGCACTGGGGTGTGCCGACCATGGTTGTTCGCGGAGAACCATTTTTCGGACAGGACCGGATTGATACACTGCGCTGGCGCTTGGGCAAACTTGGCCTAAAGCGCAGTTAAAGATAAATACCCGCCCTTAAATCCAGGTAGAGATTTCCTCCAGCGGCTTTTTATCGATATCGGGCACAGTCACCTTGTCAGCCGGATAGCCCGCCACCACAAGCATGGTTGCATGCTCATTCTTTGGCCTGCCACACAGTTCATTCAGAAAACCCATGGGCGACGGCGTGTGGGTTAGTGTTGCAAGGCCGGCATTATGTAGGGCAGCAATCAAAAAACCGGCAGCAAGGCCCGCGCTTTCATGCACATAATAGTTTTTGGTTCGGTCGCCGGTGCCTTCGTCCACGCCGTAGCTCTGGCGAAACACCGCAATAAGCCATGGCGCTACCTCAAGGAACGGTTTGTGCTCATCGGTACCAAACGGCACCAGGTCCGCCAGCCATTCTTCGGACGCACGCCCACCATAAAACTCTCGTTCTTCCACTTCTGCGGCCTCGCGGAATTTGGCTTTGGCTTCCTGCGTGGAAATGGCGGCAAAATGCCAGGGTTGTTTGTTGGCGCCCGACGGTGCCCGCCCAGCAGTCAGGATCGCATTTTCAATCACCTCCCGCGGCACATCGCGGTCAGAAAAATCCCGTACCGTACGACGGCATTTCATCAGCTCCAGAAAATCCCGTGATCGTTGCAGCATTTCTTCCGGCTCGCGGCGGATGAATGTGGTGTGATCAACAAATTTTGCTTCTGGCATGGCTGGCCCCTTCACTTCCCTTGTGGCATTCTTTGTTGTGTTCAGTCTTAATAGGCGAGCTAGGCCACTGAAGGCAATGAGTAAAAATGCTCATGGCAAACGAAGAAAAGGATCGTTTATCAGTATTCGCTTCACATCTCTTCCAAAGCTTCTCCAAAAAGCCGGTGCCGTATTTTTCATACTGTTCGCTGCGGCAATGCCCACCATGGCGCAGGGCGTTGTCCTTAAGCCGGAGGCAACCTTCCCGATTTTGATTGAGGAAGTGGGTAGTGCACCGCTGTTTCTGATTAATGGCAATCAAACCTTCTGGCAGCCCGCCCCGGATGATAACCAAACAGCACCGGAACTGCTGGATGCTGGCGGTCTTAACAAACTTGTCCTCGTCCTGATGACCCTGCGCCTTGTCGATAAGGATTACATCAATCTGGAAACAAATATCGCAACACTCTTGCCGCATATCGTGCGCCCGGATGGTTTTCAGGCGCAAATCAAAATACATCACCTGCTACAGGAAACGGCAGGCTTCGCCTCGCCCCCTCTGACCATTGCGCCAGTGGCGCTCACGGAGACCATGAGCCACAATGAACTGAAACGCTTCGCCATTCACCAGCGCAGCCCCGGACAGCTCAGCAGCCATGACCCGGTAGGCTGGGCCATAATGATGGCGGCAATAGAAGGCTCGGACGCCATGCCGTTTAAAGACCTTCTGATGCGTGAAATCATAGTGCCTCTTGGCCTTAATGAGACAGATTTCACGCTTGCCTACTCATCCCTTGGCGGACCCCAGATGCCGCTAGGCTTAAAGCTTTCGCGAAAAGCGATAGCAACCATCAGTGGGCTGCTGAACCGCAACCGCAGCGCAGACGGCACCCCTTATCTTAAGCCAGAAACCTATCAGGCGCTGCTGGAAGGCAAGCCGGGCTTTCGCTTTCATCCAAACGGTGATGTGGTCTCCTTCGGTATTGTGCTGAAAAAAGCAGGCAGACACATCTGGATAGAGCCACTGAATAATCGATGTGGTGGCCTTGCCTTTGCCGCATACCCGCGCGAAGGCGTGGTGTTGGGGGCTGCCGCAAAGGCGTACACCTGCACGCAATCTGCTTTCATGCGCGGGGTGCAAGCGGTTGCAAGCAACAATTTCCCGGGGCGAGTTTCGCCGCCGACGGACGGTCCGCGCCTAGCCAAACCGACAAAGCTTGAAGGCCGCTACACTCTTGCTGAACGGTCCCCCTACGGCCTTAGTGAACGGCTGGATATTCTGGAAGGTGATTTCCTGAATGTGTTTGGATACACGGGTGATCAAATCCGCGTTCGCCGCAATGATGGTGATGTACAATTCTATCGCCAGGTCAGCGCCTACAGGTTTGAAAACGAGGCTGACCCATCGGACACTTTGCTCTTCAGCCCCTTCCGACTGGGCGGCTATGTGAAAGTGGGCGAGCATACGTTCCGCCGCGCAGACATTCTGGGCACCGCTGGCGCACTCAGGAACATGTTGCCCTGGGCCATTCTCGTTATCCTGACGGCAAGCTATTATGCCAACCCCAGAAAACTACGCCAGTGGCGGCGCATGGGCCAATTTGCCCTTCTAGGCGGGATGCTTGTTGGCGGCGGCCTGTATCTGGATGCCAACTATTGGGCCTATGTCCTATATGAAATGGGTCAGCCCTGGATGATAACCTTATGGCGGCTTGGCATTAACCTTGGGCTGATGCTGGTACTATCGCTGCCTATGTTTGTGCTTTCGTTCGCCAAAAAAGAAATGATCCCGACAAAGGGCATCGCGATCCTCACCGCGCCCCATCTGGTCGCGGTAGCGCTTTCATCCCTGATGGTTTTTTTCGCCCTCGTGCTTTGGGGAATGGCTGGCACCATATCACCCTATTGATATTCATCAGCCATATTCGGACTTCAATATCCCGCTACCGTTTTAAATAAAATAGCGACGTGCTAACCGAGGGAAAACATCAGGTCATATCCATGAACTTTCAGCTTCGAAATCATCATATCCGCGAACAGCTAACCGAACTTGCCGGGCGTGACCCGCAGGTAAAGGCCGCGCTGGATACTGTTGGCTTTCCGCCTGAGCGCGTGCGGGACCAGTCTTTTGGTATTTTCCTGCGTGTCATAGTGGGCCAGCAGCTTTCCGTGAAAGCCGCTGCAACCATCTTTGAGCGGGTAGAAGCATTAGTAAACGGCAATCTGAAGCCTGACGCTTTTGACGGTATTGATGATGACGCCCTGCGCACGGCGGGCCTGTCGAAACAAAAAATCGCTTACCTCCGCTCCCTTTGTGACACAGTGCGCGACGGCACGCTTGATATCAAGAAACTGCCCACCCAATCGGACGAAGACGCTGTCGCAGCCATTACCGCTGTAAAGGGCCTCGGTGTCTGGAGTGCGCATATGTATCTTCTGTCCTCGCTTGGCAGACCAGACATCTGGCCTGTGGGCGACCTTGCTGTCCGGGTGGGTGTTGGCCGCATTGTTGAGCTGGACGACCGCCCAACCGAAAAACAGACGCTGGAGATCGGGGAGCGCTGGCGTCCCTACCGCAGCAGCATGGCCTTGCTTGCGTGGCACTATTATTCGAACGCACCGTTTTAGCTCTGGTTCGGGAGTGCGGAGCCAGTGTTGCCAATACAGTCTTCCAAGCCTAAGCTGTCTGGAAATCCCCAACAGGAGTTTTCCATGACAGACTTCCTCAAAGTTACCGACAAACTTTCAGTTGCCCCCCAGATTACCGAGGCAGACATCGCCCGCGCGGCGGAAGAAGGCTTTAAACTGATTATCAACAACCGCCCGGACGGCGAGGAAGCAAGCCAGCCGCTGAATTCTGCAATGGCAGACGTGGCGGCAAGCCATGGTATAAAATGGGCACATATTCCTGTGGTCTCTGGCCAGCTGACCATGGAAGGCATTGAACAAATGGCGCTTGCGATGAAAGAAGATGTGAAAACGTTGGCTTTCTGCCGGTCTGGCACACGGTCCTGCACGCTTTGGGGCCTTTCAGAAGCCTTCAGCGGCGGCATGGCAACCGATGAAATTCTCGCAAAAGGAAGCGCCGCCGGATACGACCTGTCAGGCATGGCCCCAACGCTTGAGCACCTGCGCACAGCGGCTGGGTAAGCATTGAATAAGACCGAAAAACCTGAAAGCTTAGCTTCATGGTATAGAAAATCCTCTTAAATTGCTTGGCTGAAGCTAATGTGCTAAAATGAGCTTGTGGCTGAACTAGTATCAACAATAAGTGACCTAATGGGTATCATTATAGGTACATTTGAGATTGCAGGCATCTTGTTTGCAGCAAGCAAGCTTGCCATTTTAAAAAAAATCACTTTAGTTTAGCTATTCACCGCACATTTGGAACGATTTGTCGATAAATTTGCCGAATATCGCATTGACTACTGTGACCTGAATAGAAAACGCGATTGCAAACCAGAACCACTGAAACACAACTGGTCGAGTTATAGGTCAAGGCGTGTTAGCCAGTCGGACAGATTGGTATACAAATATACAGACGAAGCGATTTTATCGCTCAGACACGATTTCATTATAAGTAGATAAGGACCGTTTTTTGGATAACGCGACAACATTTGGCGCGCAGGCCGATGTGTACCGCGCAGCACGACCATCATACCCGGATGCATTATTTGACTGGATTGCCTCACTGGCACCTTCAACGGGTGCCGCATGGGATGTGGGCACCGGATCGGGGCAGGCAGCCATGGCGCTTGCTGACCATTTCAACAAGGTCTACGCCACCGATATTGACGAGGCGCAAATCGCCGCTGCGAAACCGCACCCAAACATCGCCTATTCCTGTGCCGAAGCACATAATTCCGGCCTGCCAGACAACAGCGCAGACTGTATAACCGTTGCTACCGCCCTGCACTGGTTTAACCACGATGGCTTCTGGCCAGAAGTGCAGCGCGCCGCGAAACCCGGTGCCATATTTTGCGCATGGACATATGACCTCGGCGTCGCTGAAGATGATGTTCAAAATATGCTTTTGAACCCCCTTCAGAAGATTGTTGACCCCTATTGGGCAGATGGTAATCGCCTAAGTTGGCAGGGATATTCAGCAACCGAGCTTGGCATGCCGTTTCCCGTAATAGCTGCACCCAGTTTCGCCTGCGAACTAAACTGGACCGCAGAACAGATCGCCGCCTTTGCGCGGTCATGGTCTGCCCATAAGAAAGCACGGCTGGATGGCCAATCAGACGCACTTGCCGACATTGAAAAACGAGCAATTACCGCGCTCGGAAAAACGCAAAGAACCTACACCCTGCCGCTTCATATGCTCGCCGCAAAGATAAGTTAACTTCTGTCAGAACTATGTAACCGGGAACACTTTTGGATTAAGCAAACCGCCCTTCTTTTTGACGACCATTGCCATATTATTCAGTTCGTGCTGAAACACAGCCTGGTGTATAAAACACGCAGCAGGCCAGCGAGAAGTTAAGGTCGGGGAGAACCTGATGACCAATATAATTCTGGATACCGACAGCTATAAGCATAGCCACTATCTTCAGTATCCTGAAGGCACCACCACGGTAAATTCCTATGTGGAGAGCCGGGGCGGCAAACATGAACAAACCCTGTTTTTTGGCTTACAGGCATGGCTTTACAAGCTGCTGAAGAACCCGGTAACGCTTGAAGACGTGGACAATGCCGCATGGGTATGCACCGAGCACGGCGTGCCGTTTAACCGGCAAGGCTGGGAACATATTATTAATAAGCACGGCGGTTTCCTGCCGCTGGAGATTGAGGCGGTCGCTGAAGGCAGCCTGATCGACAACCACAATGTGCTGGTGCAAGTGCGTAACACAGACCCGGCCTGCTACTGGCTCACCAGCTTTATCGAAACATCATTGTTGCGGGCGATTTGGTACCCAACCACAGTGGCGACCAACAGCTATTTCACCAAACAGATGCTGCTGAGGTATCTGAAAGAAACATCAGACGCCGACCCCGAGCCAATTGTACAATTTATGGTGCATGACTTTGGCGCACGAGGTGTTTCTTCAGAGGAAAGCGCCGCCCTTGGTGGTCTGGCGCATCTGGTTAACTTCCGCGGCACCGACACCATGAGTGCCTTGCTGGCTGCAAAGAAATATTATCACGAACCCATGGCGGCCTATTCTGTACCGGCAGCCGAGCACAGCACCATGACAAGCTGGACGCGGGAGGGCGAGGAAGCTGCCTATGCAAACATGCTGACGCAGTTTAAGGGTGCCAATATCATATCCATCGTGGCAGACAGCTATGACATTTTTGGTGCTGTTGAAAAGCTGTTTGGCGGCAGCCTGAAGGAACAGGTACTTGAAAATGCCAAAGCTGGCTCCCGGTTGGTGGTGCGCCCCGATAGCGGCGACCCGGTAGAAACGCCGCTTGAGGTTATCGAACGGCTGATGGACAAGTTCGGTTTCGCAGAGAACAGCAAAGGTTACCGCGTTTTGCCCGATTATGTTCGCGTTCTGCAAGGCGATGGCATTACACCCGATTCAATCGGGGTTATCCTGGCACGTATGAAAGAAAAGGGCCTATCCGCAGAAAATATCGTGTTTGGCATGGGGTCTGGCCTGTTGCAGCAGGTGAACCGGGACAGCCAGAAATTTGCCATGAAATGTTCCGCCGTTGAAGTGGCCGGCCAGTGGCGCGACGTGTTCAAGGAACCGGTGACCGACCTTGGAAAACAGTCCAAACGCGGTGTGCTGGCACTTAACGAAGGCAAGCAAACCGTGCGGCGAGAAGCATTAAGTCAGGAAAACCTGTTGAGGCCGGTTTATCGCAATGGTCAGATACTTGTAAGTGAAAGCCTTGAGGCGATCCGGCACCGAGCAGACGGCCTTTCTGCAACCGGCACCATCGCCGCTGAATAAAGCAAAACGGGGCAATCAAGTTTGATTGCACCAAACTTTGTGAGAAAGCCAATATTCATCGAATTAATCGGCAACTACTGCTTTTTTCGGTGAACAGGCACATAAGTGCCACTGACACTGAGAATACTGAGTGTATTCCAAACTTGTGTGCCGTTTTCAATGAAATCAGTCTTGTTGAAAGCATTTCAGCAGGAACATATATTCCTCTGCCACTTCCCGGTAACGCTCAAACCGGCCTGACTTGCCGCCATGGCCAGCGCCCATATTCATCTTCATGATCAGCAGGTTGTCATCGGTTTTCATGGCACGGAGCCGCGCGGTCCATTTTGCGGGTTCCCAGTATGTTACGCGCGGGTCATTCAGGCCGCCGGTCACAAACATGGGTGGGTAGGCTTTCGCCTCAATGTTGGTATAGGGGCAATAGGCTTTGATGGCTGCGTAGGCATCTGCATCCTCAATGGGGTTACCCCATTCGGGCCATTCGATAGGGGTAAGCGGCAGATCTGCATCCAGCATGGTGTTCAGGACATCCACAAACGGTACATGCAAAACCACACCTTTGAACAATTCCGGGGCCTGATTGACAACCGCGCCCATAAGTTCTCCGCCTGCGCTGCCGCCTGAGATGCTGATTTCACCAGCCTCGGCATACCCTTGAAGCACCAGCGCATGCGCCGCGTCGACAAAGTCATTGAAGGTGTTGGTTCGTGCCTTCAGCTTGCCAGCTTCATACCAGCCTTTGCCAAGCTCATCGCCGCCCCTGATGTGGGCAATTGCATAGGCAAAGCCGCGGTCCAAGAGCGAAAGCCGCGCCGCAGAGAAAGACGGACTCATGCCAAGACCATATGCGCCGTATCCATACAGGTGGAGGGGTGCTCCTTCACCCTTTTGCCAGGTATTTTTATAGACAATGCTAACGGGCACCTGCGCGCCGTCCCGCGCGGTTATCATCACGCGTTCGGACACATAGTCATCGCGGTTATAACCGCTTGGTAGTTCCTGTACCTTACGGATGACAGGCTCGCGCGGGGCACTATCCTCGCCTACCGGCACATCCATTACTGTAGGCGGCGTTAAAAGGCTTGAAAAACCCAAGCGGACAAAATCTTGCCCCGCTTCCGGGTTGGTGCCAAGGCCCACTTCATACACCGCTTCCTGCATTGGAATTTGTTTGCTTGAACCGTCTGCCAACAACAGCGTGATTTGGTCAAGACCGTCGATCCGGTCTTCCACCACGATAAAATTATCGAATGCTTGCATGCCGTGCAGGTAGCGGGTGGTAGTACCAGAAAGTTGCTCCAGCCAATTTTCTTCAACCGGATTATCAGGGTCATCAGAGTCGGTGACAAAAATTCCGTAATTTTGATGATTGCGATTTGACCGAATGACAAAACGCCCGCCTGCATGATCAACCGAATAATCGTGATTTTCGCGCCGTTCACTTAGTTTTATGGGCAAAAATTCGCTATTTTCGGTAGTTTTTTTCACATTTTTGAGGCTGAGGATCCGGTTTTCTGCGGTTACATGATCCGCAATGCGGATGACCATAAACTCGCCAGAGGTGGTACCGCCGATATGAATGAAAAAGCTGCTGTCTTTTTCTTCATACACCGGCACATCATCACCTACCCCTTCCAAAACGTGCGCAAGTACCAGAAAAGGCCGCCATTCCTTTGACACCTTCACATAAAAAAGCGTGTCACTTTCGGCGGACCAGACAAATTCACCAGAGGTTTCCTCCACCTCGGTCTCTAACCATTTTTCAGCATGTAGGTCTTTGATTTTTATAGAAAAACGCTCAGACCCGTTGCTGTCATGGCTAACGGCAAGCAAGCGCCCGTCAGGGCTGACATCAAGACCACCAAGTTTGAAATATTCAAGCCCTTCCGCCGCTTCGTTTTCATCAAACAGAACCTGCCAGCCATCCCCCTCATGCGGGTTGCTGGTACGCGGGCGATAATACCATGTGCGATACTGCTTGCCCCTAGTGAAAGCCCAGCGGAAATCAAACAAACCGTCCTGGTAAGGCACACCTTCTTCGTCTTCGCGAAGACGCCCCTTGATCTCGCTAAACAATTGATCTGCTTGCTCTTTATCGCTCTCGGTCACTGCTTCATAATAAGCGTTTTCTTCGCGCAGATAGGCAAGCACCGCTTCATCCGTCACCTCTGGGTAGCCGGGGTCTTTAATCCAGTTATAAGGGTCCTCAACCGTATCGCCATGATGGCAAAACGCATGCGGCTTCTGGTCGGCTACGGGGGCTGTCAAATGGGTTGGTGCTTTCAGCATATCTGTCCTCAACAGGTTGTTGTCTCACCCCTAAAAGGTCCAGCCTGCTGTGTAAAGGCTTGCTTTCCAGAACACGCAAAGGCACAACACTGGAACAATAAATTTTGTGCAGTGGGCGATGGGCCGCCCGCACCAGACAACAGGCTGAAAGAATATCATGACCACAAACCCAGACCATATTGCCGCCTTGCGCCAAGAGCTTTCCGCCCGCAATCTGGATGGCTTTATTGTGCCATTAACCGACGAACATATGAGCGAATATGTTGGTGCCTACGCAGAGCGCTTGGCGTGGCTGACCGGTTTTGGCGGCAGCGCCGGCAATGCGGTTGTGCTTTTGGAAAAAGCAGCGATTTTTGTTGATGGCCGCTACACACTTCAGGTCAAAGACCAAGTCAGCGAAAGCCTGTTCGAGCAGCATCATTTCCAGGAATACCCGTTACTGACATGGGTTGCCGACAATGTGGTTAAGGGTGCCAAAGTTGGCTATGACCCCGAGCTTGCCACCATCGACTGGGTAGAAACCGCCACTGCCGCACTTGAAAAAGTTGGGGCAGAGCTTGTTGCCATCGATAGCAACCCTATAGACGCGGTTTGGACTGACCGCCCGGCTGAGCCACTGAACCCAGTAGCAATACATGATGAAAAATACGCGGGTCGAAGCGCCGAAAACAAACGCAAAGACATCGCTGTCGCCCTTGACGAAAAGAAAGCAGACGCAGCCGTGGTTGCCATGCTCGACAGTGTCGCCTGGGCTTTCAATATTCGGTCCACAGACGTGATGAATACGCCCGTGGCCCACGCCTTTGCCATCTTGCGCTCGGACGAAAGCGCTACGCTTTTCATCAATCCCGAAAAAGTCAGCACAGAGGTACGCACAGCCCTTGGTAACAAGGTTTCGATCGAACCGCGCAGCAATTTCTACACACACCTGGCGGAAATGGGCGCAGCCGGCCAAACCGTACTTGTGGACCGTGCCACCAACAACGCCAAAATTTTCAACACGCTTTCGAATGCAGGTGCTACCCTCGTAGAAGGACAAGACCCCTGCATCTTGCCAAAAGCCGTAAAAAACGAAGTGGAACAGCAGGGCACCCGCGACGCTCATGTTCGCGACGGCGCAGCCATCACAGAGTTTCTGCACTGGCTGTCGGTTGAAGCCCCCAAGGGCACTGTGGACGAGCTTTCCGCTGTTGCGAAACTTTGGTCCTTCCGTGAAGCACGCGACCTGATCCGAGACAATAGTTTTGACACAATCTCGGGTGCTGGCCCGAACGGCGCCATTGTGCATTACCGGGTGGAGCCATCGACCAACCGCAAGTTGGAGCCGAACAGTCTCTATCTGGTCGACAGCGGCGGGCAGTATCTGGACGGCACAACTGACATCACCCGAACCATTGCCGTTGGTGACCCCACCGATGAAATGCGCGCCAACTTCACCCGCGTGCTGAAAGGCCACATTGCGCTTGGCACCGCCAAGTTCCCGAAAGGCACACCTGGCATGGCGCTCGATGCACTGGCCCGCCGCCCCCTTTGGGATGCGGGGCTGGATTATGACCATGGCACTGGCCATGGCGTTGGGTCTTATATGGCAGTGCACGAAGGCCCTCAGCGCATCGCCAAAGGCAGCTCAGACGTGCCACTGGAGCCCGGCATGATCCTGTCGAACGAACCTGGGTATTATAAAACCGGCGAGTATGGCATTCGCATTGAAAATCTGGTGCTGGTGCGCCCGGCAGATGCTGGCGAACGCGAAATGTATGAGTTTGAAACACTTACTTTCGCGCCCATTGACCGAAATCTGGTAGACACCAGCCTGATGACCGAGACTGAACTTGAATGGCTAAATACCTATCATGCAGAAGTTTACCGTAAGGTAAGCCCGCTCGTTTCCGGCGACGCCCTCACGTGGCTTGAGTCCGCAACAGCACCCCTTTAAGAAGGGTGCTGCACTGGCTGAGCGCCGACTATTCGACTGCTCTGACCATCAGCCCCGGCTCTGGCGGGCGAACAGCATGTTGCAGGCCGCTGAAACGAAATGGCAGGCTTTCGCTAGTGAAGGCGTCCGGGCCGCTGTTTACCTGAAAATGCAAATGCACGGCGGGGCTGTCCCCCGTATCGCCAACTTCGGCAATCTGTTGTCCGGCTTGCACCACATCACCCACTTCAACCATCACGCTGCCTGCCTTCAGGTGGCCGTATGAACTGTATTCTAAATGCCCATCCACCTCATGCCGGATGGTGACAAGGTTCCCGCCTGCCGCACGGCGCGGGTTCTCCTGAAACGCCTGCATCATCATTTGCTGAAGCCGCTGACCACGGGCTTGCGGGCTTTCGCCTTCGCGGGGCGCAAAGGCCGTGCGGTCCTGCACTGCTCCTGCTTCCACATGCACAACGGTACCAGTAGCAGCGGCATAAACGGGCTGGCCGAAGCCCGGATAGTTGTTTGCATCAATCCGGTCGCCCACAACGGCCCGGCCATCACCATCCAGCTTGAAGAAATCAACCGCATATTCAGTGGCTGCATTCAGCCGGTGATGGCTTTCAATAATAGGAAGGGCCCGCATGAACCAACTGCCCTTTAGCGGTAGCCGGTAGGCAATATGATTTTCCGGTTCTTTCAGCGGAATGGTGAGCGATGCCTGAAGGGTGCCAGCACGTTCGCCTGTAGCGGTAGCATACAGGCGAACTGCGTCAGCTTTACCGTCAATGCTGATATGATGACCAGAGGTCACCACCCCTTCACCGGGTTGCATCGTCATGCTACGCGCCAACACAGTGTCAGCACCAAAAAAGCCCGAGACACCATCATCAGAGAGCAGTTGGAACGCAGTGAAAACCGGCAATGGGTTGCCGGCAAGCTGCGCAGTATCCCGCACGACATCATTGGCCGATAAATGGCGAGACAAAAGCAAGGTATCTTCACGCATCACATCGATGCGTAAACTTTCAAGCGTGATTGCAGTATCACCGCCATTGCGAACCCCAATATTGTGCACCACAAAATCATGATACCCGTAACGCGGATTGGTGAGATTGAGAAAGATGCCATCTTGCCCTGAGGCAACAAGTTCAAGCTGATCATCAGCCAGCACCTGCGCGGGCCAGAAAGCGGCCCAAGCGACAATCAGCGTTGCAGCCAGCATTTTATGTAAAACCATATTTCTATCCTCTTCATTATTATGATGGGGTGAGGATGGAGTAGACGGCGCGCTGGGGCGACCGGATGCGCGTTTCCGAACGGTCAGGGCGTGGTTTTGGCGGCACGAAAGGCGGAAGGTGTTAGCTTGGCATGACGTTTAAACGCTTCATTAAACACCGATTTTGAGTTGAAGCCACAGGCGTGGGCAACATCAAGAATTCGGGCATCCGGCTGTTGCCGAAGCATTTGTTTGGCCGCGTCAACGCGGTACCGGTTGACATAATCAAAGAAATTTCGACCAGCCTGCGCATTGATCACCTCCGACAGCTCGCGCGGTGTCAGGGCAAGCTGTTCAGCAAGTGTTTTCAAGGTCAGGTCATTGTCCAGATAGGGGTGGTTTTCAGTCATAAACTGTTCAAGGCGACTGAAAAGCTTTTCTCGGTCTTCAGGTTCCAGCGCCGGGGCCACATAGCCCTGCCGCATAGGCACCGCATTTTCCGCACCCGCTGACGCTTCGAAATGATCAGTTATCGCCGCGAGCGCCATAACATTAACCATCAGGAAATGGATGATATTCATTACATCAAGAACCAAGAGCGCATTGGGCACACGCCCACCAAAGGCCGGCACCAAAACATAAAAAAGATGAACAAAAAAGATACCAACCCAGATCAGGATGATACGCCGTAGCCAGCGCAGTTCACGCTTTTCGACGGACGAAAACCAATGTTTTAACTCAACACCGAACCGGTTCATCAACCGCAGCGCAGCCCAGAGATAGGCAAGCTGCGTCATGTCGCCCATCAAGGGAATAAAAACCCGGTTTACCGGAAGGCCAAGCCACCCAGACGCCAGCAAGCTCTGCTTTTCAGCACTGCTGAGAAGAAAATACTCGGATGTGTAATAGAGGGTGATGGCCAGAAACGGCAGCAGATGCAGCGCATCATTGCGGGTAAAAGCAAAACCCGGAAGTGTTTTTGATCGCACAAAAAAATACAACAGCGGCGTCATCAGCCACTGGAACGGCAGCAGCAAAAACCCATATTCCGACGCGAAGGTGAACCCACCCAGCATCTGGTAAAGCTGATCCGCCTTTATGGTGCCCATCACCAAAAGCGCAACAGCAAGAAGCCTGATCGACAGGGACCGCTGAAAACGCGGCGTCAGAAAATAAAGCGCAAATAAGATCGCCTGCACCAAGGTGACAACCGTGATTATCTGTCTGAACGGAATTGCAAATTCGATGCTGCTTGTCCCCGGTTAGTTTGACACGGCTGAAGACGAGACTGCTAGGCTACAATCTCGAACTCGGTGGTTATGTCGGCCAGCGCGCCAAGCTGCACAGAGGCGGAGCAATATTTGTCGCGGGAAAGTTCAATGGCGCGTTCAACATGCTTGGGATCGATATTGTTGCCCTTAACAAAAAACCTGGCGTGAATTTTGTTGAAATAGCGGGGGTGCTCGTCCGCGCGGGTGCCTTCAAGTTCCACCCAGCAATCCACCACATCCTGCCGCGCTTTTTTCAGAATCATCATCACGTCAATTGACGAGCAGCCGCCCATCCCGAGCAGCAGCATTTCCATCGGGCGAATGCCCTTGTCGTTGCCGCCGCTCTCTACGCCCGCATCCATCACCACAGAATGACCAGAAGGCGATTCGCCAAGAAAAGTCATGCCGTCCACCCATTTTACGATTGTTTTCTTGTCACTCATGGTTACTTCCTTCTTGCCTTTCACGCGCTCAAAATGCGTGCTTTCCGGGGATATTTCGGTTTATCGCGGGATCAACACAATCCGCCGCATCAACATTCATGACAAGACCAGTAACCGCTAGCACTAAAGCATGCAAGGCTAGGGTTAAGCCTTAAGGGCAGCCGGGCACGACAGCAAACAAACGACAGCGGAAGCTTTCCTCCCTAATGATAAAAGTTTAGCCGCGTCTCTTTTCCAGAAGAGACGCGGTGCAAGACTTTTTTCTCTAGCGCTGTTCCATCTCC
Source organism: Kordiimonas sp. (assembly GCA_965199355.1). Taxonomy (GTDB): domain Bacteria; phylum Pseudomonadota; class Alphaproteobacteria; order Sphingomonadales; family Kordiimonadaceae; genus Kordiimonas. Next base: position 78,044 of record CBDARB010000001.1, on the reverse strand, counting down.
ACGCCCCCGCCCGGCCACCGCACGGAAGTATACTATGGGTGGCCGGGCGGGGGCGTGGAGATGGCATAGTTAATCAATAGAAGGAAACAAGGTTTCCTGATCACCAGCATGCCACTGCGGGTATTTTTTCATCACCGACAGGAACAGATCAGACGAAACCTGTCTGTCCAGCCAACCCATCAGCGACGTGAAACGGTCCTGCTGCATCCAGTCTCCCGCCGCGTTGGCGAACTGACGCACAAACGGGAATATCGCAAAATCAGCAAGGCTTTGCCGCTCGCCCATCAGATATGGTGCGTTCTGCAGGCGTTCATCCAGTGCAATCAGATAAGGCTCTGCTGCCGTGCGGTGCACGACAGGGTCGGCATCCTCATAGCGGGTGGCATATTTGAACCGGTCCAGATGATGTTTGAACGGACCATCATTGTCCGCAATCAGGGCATCCATCACGCCCCTATCTGCACACAGCCAACCGTCCGGGTCGTTCTCGGCGAGTGCCCAGCGCATCACGTCCAGGCTTTCGTCAATAACCTGACCATCTGGCAGCACCACAACAGGCACCGTGCCTTTGGCAGATGCCTCCAGCATGGCCTCTGGTTTGTCACGCAGCACTACCTCGCGCAGCTCCATCTCTATGCCTGCAACCTTAATCGCCATACGTGCCCGCATGGCGTAAGGACATCGCCGGAAACTATAGAGGGTAGGCCGTGCCTGCATCATTCACCTTCGATTACAGCATTCTCACGCGGCGGTGCCGATACACCAAGATGCAATTCACCGCGCTTTTTCGCCAGTGCAATCTGCTTTTGCCGCTCCGCAAAGCGGGACTTTTGCGTGGCACTGGTTTCATCATAACAGTGCGGGCAGCTAACGCCCTTCACATAATATTCAGATGCCTTGTCTTCATCACTGATAGGGCGACGGCAGGCATGACACATGTCATAGGGGCCCGGTTTAAGGCCGTGACCAACTGACACACGGTCATCAAACACGAAACATTCGCCTTCCCACAGGCTGTCTTCCGCTGGCATTTCTTCCAGATACTTCAGAATACCACCTTCAAGGTGGTACACCTCGTCATAGCCCTGCTCTTTCATATAGGCCGTGGACTTTTCACATCGAATGCCACCCGTGCAGAACATGGCAACCTTCTTGGGTTTCCTCAGTTCACTTTCGTGGTCTTTCGCCCACGCGGGAAACTCGCGGAAAGATTTGGTTTCCGGGTCCATGGCGCCTTTGAACGTACCAATGGCTACTTCATAATCATTACGAGTATCCACCACCACAACGTCTGGGTCTGAAATAAGGGCGTTCCAGTCTTTGGGCTTTACGTAGGTGCCAACAATCTTGTTCGGGTCAATGCCCGGCACACCCATGGTGACAATCTCTTTTTTCAGGCGCACCTTCATACGCGGGAACGGAGGCTCTGTTGCCCAGCTTTCCTTGTGCACCAACCCTTCAAATGCCGGGATATTGTTCAGGTAAGCAAGCACAGTGCGGATGCCATCTTCAGGGCCCGCAATAGTGCCATTAATGCCTTCGCTTGCCAGCAGCAGCGTGCCTTTAACCTGATTGTCGTCACAAACCGCACGGATCGGGGCCTGCAAGTCCTCAAAGTCAGGCAAGGCAACAAATTTATAGAGGGCTGCAACCAGATAAGTTTCTTTTTCAGTCATCACGTAATCTCAACTCTGTCACACAGTAGGCACACATTGGGGCATCTAAGCACCCATTTTAGGCAGCGGACATTATGGCGCGCCTTATAGCGAGGGAATTGACCAATGTAAAATCAGGCGCAATTTCTTGATACCTCTGATGCCAAGGCGCTGAATTTCCGCCAGTTTTGTGTGCAGTTGAAACGCACTCTTAATTGCAGCTATAAGTCAAATTTCTTTATATTTTACAATGACTTAAAAGCATGTATAATGGCCTTCGAATCAGGGCGCACATGCTAGGGATTGGTGCCTTGGAAACCCCCAAATTAAACCTGGAAAGGATAGAGTAATGAAAGACGACAAAGAGGTTATTCGACACCTGAATGTGATTCTGAAGAATGAGCTCACAGCCATTAACCAGTATTTCCTGCATGCGCGCATGCTCAAGGACTGGGGCATGGATCGCTTGGGCGCGAAGGAATATGAAGAATCCATTGATGAGATGAAGCATGCGGACAAGCTGATTGAACGCATTCTGTTCCTTGATGGCCTGCCAAACCTTCAGGACCTTGGAAAATTGATGATCGGCGAAGATGTCGAAGAAATCATCAAATGCGACCTGAAGATGGAATATGACAACCACGAAGACCTGAAAGACGCCATCGCTTACTGCGAAGAAATTCGCGATTATGGCTCGCGTCAACTGCTGGTGGAAATCCTCGAGTCTGAAGAAGAGCATGTAGACTGGCTTGAAACTCAGCAGTCTTCGCTGGAGAAAATGGGCAAGCAGAACTACGTTCAGCTGCAAACCTCCCCTTCAGAGGACTAAGGCTAGCCTTATTCTGGCTGAAAGAGGCCACCGCTTGCTAAAATATAAAAGCCGCCTGAACAGGGCGGCTTTTTTCTTGAGCAGAGATGCGGTTACTGCTTATTCAGCAGCCAAAACCTTTTGGAACGGCAGTTCAGCTTTAACAATATCGTTTGCGCAATCAGTACAAGCACCACAGCAGAAACCGTTACCAAGAGACAAGTATGCCTCCTCAGCGGTTTTCACACCGTTTTCCCGTACGGCTGTTTTTATCTCTTTGTCGGTATAACCGTTACAGAGGCAAACATACATTGGCGCAAATCCGAATCTAATACTGCAAACCGTTCTCAGTCTTAATAATGAGTCTAAAAGCCTAAATCAAGAGGGAAAATGCGACTTATTCGCAACGTTTGCGTAATGAAAGTGGCTTAATCGCCCATTTTGCATGAAACAGGACATCAAATTGTCAAAATCCTTCTATAAGCCTGACCATGGAAGATGCTGGTTTAACTGGCGCAGCCGCCCCGACAAGAGGGCAACCTGGACGGTGAGGAGAGGATCATGCCGTTTGAAATTACTCGCTACGAGCCAAGACGCATTGCCCTGTTTTCAGGCAACTATAATTATGTGATGGACGGCCCGGTGCGGGCCCTGAATAAGCTTGTGGCTTATCTGGAAGCGCGCGGTATTGAGGTATTGGTGTTTGCACCAACCGCAAAAAAGGCTGCATTTGCGCATTCTGGCACGCTCGTTTCCGTTCCTTCGGTTGCCTTGCCTGGGCGCGGTGAATACCGCGTAGCCCTTGGCATGCCCAAATCCATTCGCAAAAAGCTGGAAGACTTTAACCCCGACATGGTGCACCTGGCTGCGCCAGACTGGCTTGGCCACGCAGCCCTACGCTGGGCTGAGGAAAACAGCGTGCCCGTAGTGTCATCTTTCCACACCCGGTTTGATACCTACCCGCGCTATTATCATATGGCATGGTTAGAAAAACATGTAACGGCCTTCATGCGGCGGTTTTATCACCGCTGTGAGCAGATATATGTGCCTAGCCCCTGCATGGCACAGGTTCTTGCTGGCCAAAACATGTCTCCCAATATCGGGATTTGGAGTCGGGGTGTGCAGGCTGATCTGTTCAAACCCGAGCAACGCAGCGAAAGCTGGCGGGCAGAAAAAGGTATCCGGGAAGATGAAGTGCTCATCGCCTTTGTTGGACGTCTGGTGCTTGAAAAAGGCTTGGGCATTTTTGCTGACACGCTCGACCTTCTGACCGCCAAAGGCCATAAGGTTAAAGCCCTGATTGTTGGCGATGGCCCCGAGCGCGCGCGTTTTGAAGCGCGCCTGCCAGATGCCGTTTTTACCGGTTACCTGAATGGTCAGGACCTTGCCCGCGCCTACGCTTCCGCTGACGTGTTCTTCAATGCCAGCATCACAGAAACCTTCGGTAACGTAACACTGGAGGCAATGGCGTGTGGTCTGCCCCTCGTGTGTGCAGACGCCACCGGCAGTCGCAGCCTTGTTGATCAGGGCATGAACGGTTATCTGGCAAAATCCGTGACGGCTGAAGCCTTCGCGGAAGAGCTGGAGAAAATCATCCTGAAGCCGGAACTGCGCGGCGCCATGTCCAAGGCTAGCCTGTTATCCAGCAAGGCATACACATGGGATGCGGTGCTGGGCCGCCTTTACGACCAGTATCAGGATGTGCTAGCAGGCTATGCATCAGGCACATCCAGCCCTAACAGTAAAACACGGGCTGTGCCACGCGTTACCGCTGCCGAATAGGCAGCACAACGCTGAACGGATAGCCACGGTTCATGGGTAATACCAAATTCAAAAGCCTGCTTGAGAGCATGCGCGATAATCGCTTGGTGCATCAGTTTGCCAAGGGCGCGCAGGCTCTGCTCATTCTGGGCGTCTTTTACTATCTGACTGTCAAAGTTGCAGCCATCGGCTGGCAGGATGTGATGGACGCTCTGCCTACATCGCCGTGGTTCTATATCTTTGTTATTGCCATGTATTTTGCCTACCCAGTTGGCGAATGGCTGGTATACCGACTGCTGTGGGGAGAGGTGGCGCACAAGCGGTTCGACGTTTTTGTCCGCATGCGCATCTATAATGCTGCGGTGATGAGCTATACCGGCGAAGCCTATCTGGGCATTTGGGCCCACAAGCAAATTGGCGGACGAAAACGCGATATTGCCGGCAAAATCAAAGACAGTCAGATACTGTCCGCGCTCTCGTCAAACAGCCTGACGATTGTATTGCTTGCCATGCTGTTTGCCTCGGGCAGGCTTGGTATTTTCACTGGCGCTGACCCATCTTATCCAACATATGTTGCCATCGCACTTGGCCTCAGCCTTGTCCTGATACCGCTTGTTATCTGGTTCCGGAAACAGATTTTGTCGCTGGACCCCGTACTGACCCGTAAGGTCTTCCTGATCCATTTTGTCCGGTTAACAACCGTGGTGGCGCTGCAAGTGGGCAGTTGGGCGGTTGTTTTGCCAAATGTACCGATGGATATCTGGCTTGTTTTCCTGACTGGCCAGTATGTGCTGACTCGCATTCCGTTTTTGCCCAATACCGATTTGATGATTGCCGGGCTTGGCCTGACACTGCTGTCGTTTGTTGATGCCCCGGCGGCTGCACTGGCTGGTATCTTTGTCGCGAGCGGTGCGATCAATCAGGTGTTGCACCTTACGCTGTTTGCTGGCCTGACCATGCGAGATATGGTCAAACGCGCCCGCCCTGCCCTGAGCACTGACTAGCGCACAACTGTTTTCGGCTCACCAACGCCTTATCTGTCGACCCAAAAATCTGTGCCCGTAGCCAAAGATAAACCGTTACGATATAATGACAGGCTCATAACCAGATGGACCATTGAACTGTGCTTGGCGGCAATAAAGAGATTCTTGCGCGCGATACTGTCTTCGGTGACTTTGATGTCATTGATTATGGTGACGCTGGCCAGCGCTCTCCGATGATGGACTTTTTCCTGGACTTTTGGCGCCGTAACGGTGGTGCAGATAAATCCGTTTCGCGTGCCGATATTAGCCCGGCAGAAATGAAACAGTATCTAGAGCATATCGTGCTGCTGGATGTGGGACGTGACAGAGATACCTGGAATCTTAATGTGCGTTTGATTGGCAGCCATGTTTCAGCATTCTATGGGGAAATCACCGGTAAAGATGTACGGGAAATGAAAAACAGCAAAGCTGTTGAACGTATCTACTTCATTTGCGGCAAAGTGCTGGAACGAAATGAACCTGTTATGACCCTTACCCCTGCCTTCGCGCCCGACAAGCTTTATATGGAGGCACTTGCTCTCTATATGCCGCTTTTCAACAAAGATGGTGAGATCAACAAAATTATGGTAGCTGTTCAGGTGTCTTCACCTGGCTAAAATGACCCTGCAAAATTGAAAGCATTTTATGACGGAAAACCTTTTGGATAATCGGCTCGATGACCTGGAAGTTAAATTTTCCTATCAGCAAGAAATGATCGACAGCCTGAACGACACTGTTACCAAACAGTGGACAGAAATGGATGCCTTGCGCCTCCAGATCAGAAGGCTTGAGGCCCGCTTGCAAGAGGTGGCAGACCAACAAGGCCATCCCGGCAACGAACCACCCCCGCCGCACTATTAAGTGCAGTAAAGGAATGACAATGGTTAGATTAGCCAGTTTTGCATTGTTGCTAGTTGCCTGTTTTAGTGTTTCGGCCAAACAGGATATTGTCGGCCTGTCAGATGATGCCTGCGCACCCTATGCAACCAGCATGGGCACTGGCACATATCGCACCTGCTTCACATACACCGGCAAAAACTGGACCCACGCTGATGTTGCAGCGCTAGCTATTGACACGCCAAAACCAATTGCGGTGACCCCGGTTCAATATACGTCAAACGGGGCACAGCCCGGCGCCGAAGTAGACGGCAAAAACATTGGCCTTGCATGGAACCAAATTACGCAGGAAGAACTGGCGAAACGCCTGAACGCTGCAGGCTTCCTTGTCCTGACCCCACGAATTCAGATGTACGGTGAAAACTGGGATGGTTTTCAGGGGTTGGAGCATTTCATCGCCAGCGTTCATAAAGGCAATAAGGATGTGCAAACCATTTTGCTAACCGCAGATTCGCACGTAGCTGTTGAGCAAAACCCGGTACCGGGTGCGCAGATGCTGGTAACCGGCCTGCATGACCGCAATACCGAATGGGAGCAAATGCTGCAAAAAGCGATCATCTCCTTTTATGCTGAAACTGGCCTTGGCAACATCGGGCCCCGCGTGCGCGGCGGCCTGTCTGACGAAGAGGGAAATTCCAAAGCCTGGCATCCGTTGATTGAACGTGCCGCCGAATATGGCTCCACAGTTTCCATCATGGAAGCAGCCCAAGCCATTCAGATCGCAAAACAGGCAGGCTCCATCGCAGAAGGCCGCACGTGGGCAGCCCCGTTGTTTGATGGCATTGTGGCCGGCATGAGTGATTATGCCTGCCTCAAGGGATACAGCCTCCCAGCGTGCGATAACGAATAACACCATGACCTCAAGGGAATTATGATGCTGAAAAACCTGACCCTAGCCGCTTTTTGCCTCACCGCATCCGGTGGCACTAGCTTTGCGCAGGATGAAGCTGACTATGCCTACACCACCAAAGGCACCACTATATATGAGGCCAGCAATGGCTTTATGGCCAAAGTCCTTGTGGAAGCAGCTAATCTCGGCAGCGAAGAGGTGAAGATTGCCGAAATGACTTTCCCTGCTGGCTATAGCGGACGAGGGCACCTGCATGGCGCGCTGGAAATTTTTTATGTGCTGGACGGCGAATTTGGCCACAGCGTCAATGGTGTTGATGCCATCCTTAGCAAAGGAGAAGTTGGTATCGTGAAACCTGGAGACACAGTTACACATTCCGTGCACGGCGACAAACCTGCCACCGTACTGACTATCTGGGTCCCCGGGGGAGAAGGTGCACCGGCTTTTTCCGGTCTTCCCTCCCGCCCTGTGGAAGATTGACGCTAATAGAGCAAACTGGCCGCCAGCACGAGCACGGGCACCACGATGATTGTGCGTATCAGGAAGAGCACAAACAGCTGCCAAGCGTTAATCGGCAAGCCAACCCGCAGCATCACAAGGCCAGTTTCTGACATATAGATCAGCTGACAAAGCGACAGGCCCGCAAGGATAAAGCGGATTGCATCGCCTTGCAGGTCACCAGCTATCACAGCCGGAATGAACTGATCGATAAAGCCAAATATAAAGCCAATGCCCACACGTGTGCTTTGCTCAACCTCCAATAATCCCAGTACCCAGCCGATAGGGGCCGTGATCCATTCACCAATGACAGAATGGAAAGCCACAATGGCCGCCATGGTCGCAAGCGCCATCATAGGGCCTGTCACGCCAAACATTTGCTCCAAACACATCAGGCCACCCGAACGGGCAAGCTCTGGCGGGTTTGGCGCTTTTGCAGCAGATGTAAGTGCCGTTTCATAGCTGCGCGCAAGAAGGGGTTTGTCATCACCCGCGTCATGCTCGTAGCTGCGATCAATGCCATCTTTGTAGGTGTTGGCAATGTTTGAAAGTGGCGGAATACGCGGCGTGATAATCGCGCAGAAAATACAGGCAATGATTGAGGTCAGGTACCAAGGGAAAAAGTTGTTCGCAATCCCGCTGACATCCGCAATCACCAGCGCAAACGGTAGCGACACAACAGAGAAGTTGGTAGCAATAACCGCCCCTTCGCGGCCTGTATAAAACCCGCGCCGATACTGCTGGCCGGTAACCAACACACCAATGTTGGACGACGAAATGAAGGAAGCCGTTGCATCAATCGCCGCCCGGCCCGGCAACAGGAAAAGCTTCCTGAAGGCTGGAGCAACAAAGGTGCCAAAGAACTCCATCGACCCAAACTCGGTCAGAAGCGGCATCAGGAAACAGGCTGGAAACAATACAATCGTATAGCCAATGCCAACATCGTTAAACATGGCTTTGCCGGTATCATCCAGACGTACCACTTCCGGCCCGAACTCATATAGAACCATCAGGCCAAAAACGGCACCAATGACACGCAGCAAAAGCCAGCCAGGCGTGCATTCAGAAATGGCGTATAGGAAGGGCCTACTGTCTTTCCAGTCCGGCTTGGCAACCACATAGAAGGCTCCGGCCAACGCGCCAATAACCGTGACCCAAACAACGAAATCGAGAAGGATCGTGCCAAAGGTTTGCTGCATCCAGCTTGAATAGATGCCGAACAGGATGGTTACGCCGCCTTCAGTTGGGAAAGGCACAAGAAATAAGATCACACCAACAAGCGACGGGATGAAGAAGCGCAAGAATGGCTTCAACCCGGATATATCCACGTCTGCTGCTGCCTGATTATTTGATTGAGCCATATCTCTCCCCCGATTTATGTTCGGTTATTCGTTGTTTCACCAGCAACTGGTGCCTTAGTTTTCAACCTGACCAGCCGTTGCCTGACCTGCTTCAACAGGGAAAACATAGTCCGGTGCAGTCGCATCAAAAAGATGTTCCCGGAACCAGAAAAGCGCATGCTCCGTGATCGCGCGGCGGTGCCTCGGCGTTGACGGTCCATGGCCCATTTTATCGTAAACAATCATGCGGGCTGGCACGCCCCGGTCAAGCAGCAGTTGACGCAACTGGTACCCATTTGCAATGGGCACGCGGGCATCATTTTCACCGTGCTGGATCAATACGGGTGTTTTGGCATTGTTAATATAAGTTACCGGTGATGTGGTCGCATAAACCGGGTCATTAGCATAGGGTGTCGCACCAAAATACTCGGTCGTGAACTGGGTAATATCCGTATTGTAATAATAGGTACGCCAGTCGCTAATGCCTGCCCCCATAATGGCCGCAGTACAAACGTCCGAGTATGTCGCCAGCATCGCGGAAATATGGCCGCCCTGGCTCCAGCCAAGGCAAGCAACTTTATCAGGGTCAACCAACCCTCGATCAATCAGCATTTTCACACCCGCGATAATGTCATTCGCAGGGCCAATACCCAGCCGCTTCAGGTTGCTGCGCTGGAACTCATCACCATAGCTTGCGCTGCCGCGATAATTGGTTTGCAGCACCAAGGCGCCGCCGCCTTCCGCCGCCAGAACTTCAGGTGCATAGATGGAGCGCGGTGCACCACCAACCAAAGGCCGGTCAGTCCCGGTTGGCCCACCATGGGTGCGCACAAACAGCGGGTAACGCTTGCCATTTTCAAACCCAACCGGCTTGGTCAGCACACCTTCAATCTGCTGTCCAACATCATTGGTCCAGGTGATCAACTCCTTGGTTGGCAACTCAATGTCTTTGATCTGACTGCTATAGTCCGTGACCACACTGCGTTCACCGCCATGGTACACAGCAATCTCCCCAAGGGTGGTTGGGGTCAGGTCAAGCGAGACATGGCTTGTGCCATCCCGGTTAAATCTGTTGCCGGTGGCGTGAATACCATCGGGGCTGACCTCGGTTACGGTTTCATCGGACAAGGCAAGGCGGTAAAGACCATAGTCCGTGCGCACACCAGCCCCGAACATAATCTGATTATTATCAAACCAGGCAAGGCTGGGGTCATGATCAGGCATGTCAATGATGCGCATGCCGCCCTGCAAATCATTGATCACAATGTCGCTGTAATCCGGGAAACCAACCGTTTTTGTATAGGCAACTGCACCGCCGTCGGCTCGCCAGATTGGCGTTGACTTGCCGCCATAGCTGTCATCTAGCAGGCGTGGGTCTTCGCCTTCTGCGGCAATCAGATAAACACGTGCCTTCAACAGATCAGCCAGATGCGGGCTTGGCCACGTGGTAAAGGCAATCTGCTTGCTGTCCGGCGACACAGCATAACCGATAACAGAATAGTCTCTTTCAAGGGTCAGTTGCTCAGGGTCACCAAGCTCCATGCCATCAAGACTAGCGCGCCAGATATGGCGATAGTTGCCGTCTTCGCGCACCACTTCATACTTGCCGTAACGTTTCTCTCGTGCGTCAATTTTTTCTTCATGCTGCGGGCCAGCCAGAAAGAAAAGCGCGCTGCCATCAGGGGCAAACTGGAAAGAGCGCGCGCCCTTCACGTCAACATCCATTTCCTTGGGTTCCCCGCCTGCAATGCTGATGAAATACACACCGCCATCACGGGAGAAAGCTAGAAAACTACTGTCTGCGGACCATTCAAACTCACCGACCGATTCTTCGCCATGCGTTAACTGCAGCGGCGGTTTACTGCCATCACTTGGCACCACATGCAGTTGAGCCATGTCTTTGTTTTTGTTGAAATCATTTTCGAAAGTGGTGAAAGCGACATGGCTGCCATCCGGCGATATTTCCATGGTACGAACAATCTTCGTCGCCATGAACTTGTCCAGAATGGTTTGATCTTTGTCGTCGTCAGCGATTGTGGGCGCAGCAACGCCCATAGCAAGCAAAAGCCCAATCAAGAGTTTGTACATGTGATTCCTCCCCACGAGAAATCACACGGTACATTGCTGGCCCGCTTGGGTCTATTATTTTAAGAATACAACACCAGCCCGCACCCCCGCCCGACAACCCAAGTATCATTCCGTGTGGTGGCCGGGTGGGGGTGTGGGCTGGTGCAGATTAAAAAGTAAAACCCCTAGCGCGAGTTTTGTCGTTGGGCTTTGATGCGCGCCAGTGTCATTTGATAATATTCGTCAAACGAAAGCGCGTTGTCACCATCCACATCCGCCGGGGCAAGGTCACCCCTGTCCCATGATGCGGCGAGCCGCCCCCACACTTCGTCGCGCTCCAACTTGCCGTCCATGTTGCGGTCAGCAAATCCATAGAATTGTCGCAAATCGAACTGCAATGGGTCATGGACAATCTTTGTCGCAGTCTCGTCATTCCAGCGGAACATGAAGCTGCCATAGAGCATCTCATCATGTGACTGTAAGCCCCATGGCACCGTGCGATCAGGGTTCGGGTTCGCCAGGTTTCGGGACGTATTGTCATAAATAGTGCGATGCACCAACCGTGACCCAGCAGGCACGCTTAATGGTTGCTCCAGATTATAGGCATGCTGCCAGTTGAAGTCATAATCCGGTACAGAGAGCAAGGTTTCCTCTCGCCCGTCAGGGTAAACGATATCAAATTTGCTGGACTTGCCGCGATAGTGCGAGTGCGGATACAGCATGTATATCGTCGCATCATAATCAAACTCAAAATAGGCTTTTTCTTCATGATCCGGCGAGTTAGGCGGAATGCCAAGCGCAACATTAAGCGCCACCTGCTGCCGCAAGCGGTGCTCCGGTGGTGTATCATAAAAATACAGACCCATTTTGGTCGCATCCGTGGTGGCGCGACCTGAGGTGGTATAGTGCATTTGGAAACGGAACTCCCCGCCCGCTTTTACCTCAACGCCCGTGCCCTCGGGATACACATAGCTTTCTGCGCCGGGCACAAAACCAATCAGGTAATTGTCAAACACATCATCATAGTCACCTTTGCCGGGCTCGGTCACAGTGTCTGACGATCCAACCAACGCATGGTGCACCACGGTTTTATCGCCGGGCACAACGGTAACAGCACGCACCCAAACATCATGATCAAGCGGGTTTAAAACGGTTGGGAACTGATAGTCCACGATACCGGATGCGGGCACGTCAAAGGCTGGAATTTGAACAATCAAATCAGGCTCCCCGAGCGGCCATTCGGTTGCCTCGCTCTGGCGTTCGGCAAGCGGGTCCGGGCCGTCACCGCGCGGCGCGCCTGCCTCAATCCAGTGAACAAGCGTACGCTTCTCCTCGGTGGTCAGACTGCGGGCGTTCAGGAACGTACCAACATGCGGGTCTGCCGACCATGGTGGCATGCGTTTGGTGCGCACAACTTCGCGGATCATCGGGGCAAAGCCTTCAATCATGGCATGGTCCGTCATGGCCCACGGCGCGATGCCACCTTCTTCGTTGCAGCTGGCACAGTTTTCAATCAGCATCGGTGCAATGGTTTCGCTGTAGCTGATTTGCGCGTGCTCGGCGCGCTTGCCTGTTTCCGGCAGGTTTACAATACAGCCCTTGGCCCGGCGCACGCGCTTTTCAACCGGTTCGCCTGCAAGCACTGCATTCAATGCGTCCGTCAGATAATGCTCTTTTGCTTCAGCGCGCTGCTGGCCGTAACCAAGCCGATCATTCACCGGACCACGGTAAATCACGCTCCAATCCTCGGGGGATATCACCAGCACTTCAGCGGTGCGTTTCACCCCCAGGCTTTCCGCAACAAGCTGCGTTTCATCCTTCAGGATCGGTATATCATAGCCAAATTCTGCCGCTTCAGTTTGCAGCCCATCCCGGTCATCCTGCCGGTTGGCATTCAGCATGTAGAAAGGGATACCCTTGTCAGCAAAAGCATCTTTCACAGTTTTATAATCAGACCATGCGTTGCGGACAATCGGGCATCCATTGCCCTGAATCATCACAACAATCGCGGGGGCATCCTGGTAATAATAAAGTTCATGGGCGTCGCCCCGATGGTCAAGCAGGGTAAAATTGTCGACATAATCATTGGGATTATAACCATCGTTCGCGACAAAAGCGTTTGCATTTTGCTGATGCTCCGCTTCGGTTTGCTCCACTTCCGCGCTGCACGCTGCAAGGGCAAAAGCCGTAATGATTGACAATAAACGCATCCGTGCTCTCCCGCTCGCTCCGATGATGACTAAGCCTATGGTTTAAGGGCATCAGCCGCAAGTGACAAAATTGTCAAAAAGGATCAAACTTCGAAGTAACAGGCCAAATTCTTGAATTTTTAAGCATTCTGACGCATTCTCTATCCTCACTATCGGGGGCGAGTATCTATGCGTAAACAGCAGAAACGTCGATTTGGAGAAGCCCCCTTGAGGCGCATAGCCGCCATCTGTGTTTTCATGGTTTTAGCAGGCTTGCCGACACGAGCCGACGACGCCCCCACCATAAAGCTGTTTACCGGGCATGTGCCGCCCTATGTGGCACCTGTTGGCAATGGAACCGAGACAGTCAGCATGCAAATTGAAGGCATTCTTGCCGCCGAGGTATTTGCCTTTCTTGAAGAAAAGCAAGTCGCTGTTGAGGTCCAGATGCTGCCATGGTCTGCCGCCTATCGCCGGACACTCGAAACTCCCAACAGTCTGGTCTTTCCATTGGACAGAATCCCGGAACGAGAAGGCAAGTTTATTTGGCTCAAAACACTGCACGCCAACGAATATTATCTATACGGCCAAGCTGACCTCGCGGACCCACAAGTGACTCTCAAGGAAATTGCCGCGAGCGGTGGCCAGGTAAGTTACACGCGAAACTCCGTATAATGCGAATTGTTGGCGGCAGGCGGATTACAGGAAGAAAACATACTGCGGGTTGAGGGGGCATCAGTTTCCGACCGATACCGAATGATGATGCGGGCAAGAAACCAATATTCTATCTTTGACCCGAATGTATTTGAGTTTCTGACCAAAAAACATGGCCTGGACCCTGATAGACTTGTTCGCCTGCAAAAGGTGGGGGAACGCGTCTCCTATCTGGCTGCCAACCAAAATATCGCCAAAGAACTGCTCGATAAGCTGCGGTAAACCCGGTTACTCGCTGGTCAGCGCATTCGCCGGCAACCTCAATCCCTCTCGGCGGGTTGCGCGTATCTTGTAAATGGGCTGCCAAGACGCGCCGTCTTCACCCTGAACTTCCAACAGCCAATCCCAGCCATCTGCCGCAGGCTTATAAAAAGTAATGCGCCGCGGCGGCGATTGCACTGGCGACAACCAATACATAACAATATCACCCTGATCATTCATTTTGCCGGTCAGGTGGGTAAAGCTTGGTCCGCCCGGACCAGCCCAGACAACATCCCAAGTCTCGTTTTCCTGATCGAAAATGCGAAAGTTGCTGCCAAAACCCTTCAAATAGGCAAAGCCATCGGATGCTTTTGGCACCCAATAGTCCTGTATGGCGGCACCGCCGCCAACGCAGGTGAACTTCCAGCGCGCACCATTTCCGGGTGTCCAATTAATGCCATCTGCCGATATCTGTTCAGCGATGTCCCAGTCTCCAACATACCGGCCAAATTGGCGCATCGGTCCATTGAGGCAAGCGGCAGGATCATCAAGAAGCAGATCTAATAGCACATCACCAACAGGGGTTTTTTCACCGGAGTGGATCACAACAACGTCGGGCTGGACGGGCTCTTTTTGCCGTGCCTGCTTCCCCGCAAGTGCCTCTTCGGTCTCTTTGCGTGTTTGAGTAACCGGCAGAGACAAGAACAGCAGAAACAGACCGCTTAGAAACAAGACAACAAACAGTCTGCTGATAAATTTCATGGCACCCCGATCATGATTGCCAAACCCTGGTGACAGTATCACCCAACTTCTGGCGCACAGCCTATCGCAAGACCAAACTATTTAAAAGCAGCGACTGTCGGGGTTTATTCGCCGCGCCGGGTTGCCTTGATTTTATAGACCGGCGTCCATGTATCACCCTGATCGAACGACATTTCCATCACCCAGTTCCAGCCTTCATCTGTTGGCTTAAAAAAAGTGATCCGGCGCGGCGGAGAGGGTAGCGGACTGACATAATTCATCACGATATTGCCGTCCTCGTCTTCTGCTGCCCGAATATGGGTGAAGCCGGGGCTCTGGGTTGCTGTCCAGGCAATTTCCCACCGATTGTTTTCCGGGTCATAGATACGCAGATTGGTGCCAACCCCAGGCGCAGGGCCATCCTCAGCGCCATTAGGCATCCAGAAGTCCTGCACCGCGATACCATTTCCTACACAGGTAAAGTTCCAGCGCGCACCATTACCCGGCAACCAGGTGGTGCCATCCTGCTGCAAGCCTTCGTCTTCGATATCCCAGTCGCCGATATAACGACCAAACTGGGCCATCGGTCCTTCCATACAGCCACTCGCTTGATCCATCAGCACATCTGACAGGTCCGCTTCCTGTGCATTGGCTACTGTCCCAGCTGCAAACATCATTGTTGAAATGAAAAACCTACGCATGTGCCCCTCCTCACCTTCATGGCAAGAAGTTAGCGTACGCCTATGTCCTGCCATGCCAATGAAAAGGCGGTGGAAGGGTTATTATTCCGGCTAACCTGAGTGCCTGTGCTCTCATATCGGATGGCTTTTGCATCTCTAACCGCCTGCCCAGACATCAAGCACGTAACGCCCTCCGCGCGTCATGTCCTCCAGCCAGCTTTCCGCCACCTCAATGCTCACATTCTTTTCTTCTGCATACAGGCTGACCAGCGTGCGCTTCACGTCTGGCTCCATGGCTGAACCATCACCGCAGATGTACACCACTGCCCCTGCTTCCAGAAGCTGCCAGACCTTTTCGCCCTGTTTGCGGATCAGATCCTGCACATATACCCTCTCGGGTCCGCTTCTGGAGAAAGCAGTATGCAGCTCGATCAGGTTATCAGTTGCTGCTGCTTCCAGTTCATCGCGGTACAGGAAATCCTGATCAGGGTTGCGGCACCCGAAGAACAGCATGGCTGGCCCCAAGTCCGCACCCGCATCCTGCTGCGCCTTGCGAGCCTGCACAAACGCGCGGAAAGGTGCAACCCCGGTGCCCGGCCCAACCATAATGATTGGTTTGCTCGCGTCTTCGGGCAAGCGGAAGTTTGACGATGGCTCACGCACAATCGCCTGAATCTCGTCACCCGGCGTTGCGTCTGCAAGGAAGGTTGAGCACACACCGCGATACTCACCATTGCCCGATAGGGCAGGCCCTTTGACCACACCAACTGTCACAGAGAGTTTTCCCGGTGTCTCATCTGGCGACGATGAAATCGAATAATAGCGCGGCGAAAGCCATGGCACCATTTCAAGGAAAACTTCAAACGGCAACTCACAGGCTGGGAATTCCTCTAGCAGATCAAGAATAGATTTACGCTTCAAAAATACGTCACTGCGATACAGGTCTTCGCCGTCTTTCGCAGGTGCTGCAAGGGCTGCGAGTTTTGGTCCTGTCGCCGGACAGCGCGTATGTGCAGCAAGCGTTGCAACATCTTTGCGGCTAGCCACCGCCTGCAACTCACCACAAACCTGCGCCAATCGCTTGACGGAGAAAGTACTGCCGTTAGGGAACGGGCTTCTACGCCCACCCGTCACATCCACCCGGATATGCGCGTCATCATCAAAACCAAACCGGTCGAGAGCCCGTTTGACAGTCTGGTCACTATTGACGGGCACCACACACAAATGGTCGCCGGGCTGGTATGTAACGCCCTCGGGCAGTTCAATTTCAATATGGCGGGTTGATCGTTCGGACGGGTTATCCCCTTCGTGGTTTTGTAGCTCCCGATTGTCTGCAACCTTCATTGCGACCGTTCCGGCCTGCATGGCGATTGGGTTAGCGGTCACGCTGTCCGTCACCTCAACCTTATAAAGCGGCTGGGCATCCACCGGCTTGGTGAAATCAATGCCAAGGTCAAACTTGTCACCGATTGCAGCAAACAGGCCATCGAACCAGTCATGGAACTGACCGTCCATATCCTCACGTGCGTCGGCTTCACCACGGTTTAACAGGCGGGTTGCACCCAGCTCCTCAAGCCTATCGTCAATGCGGCGTGGTATTGTCTGGAATGTGGACGCCCAGTCCCGGCTACCGCATCCAAACACACTGTAGGCAACGCCAGCGAGCGTGCCCGCCGGCGCGTCTTCAATCCAGTTATAAAACTCAGCCGCATTATCGGGTGGTGCGCCGTTATAGGATGCACTCACGATCACCACCGCGCCTTCGGTTGGAAGCTTGCCAACATAATCATCAAGCGGAGCAAGCACTGTATCAAAGCCATTAATGTCCCCAGACTGGGCAATATCGCGGGCGAAACCTTCTGCTGTACCAAGGTTTGAGCCATACAGCACCGTCAGCTTCGTGCCATGTTTGGGGCGGCGTGCGGTTTCCGCGCTTGTGTCGCTTTGCTCGGGTTCATCAGCGATTTTCTGGCGGATACGGTCTTCTCGCAACTTCACTTTGATGGTGAACCCATCGGGTTTAAGCGACAGGGTTTCCTTGATGTTGAGCTGATAGTTTTTGTGATCAAACAGGTTAAACCGCTGCAAGATCATACCCAGCACAAGGATCGCTTCCTGAAGGGCAAACTGCCGTCCAATACAAGCCCGCTTGCCATTGCCAAATGGCTTATAAGCATAATCGGGCCGCGCGGCTTCTGCTTCCGGCAGGAAATTATCCGGGTTAAACAC
Organism: Kordiimonas sp.; assembly: GCA_965199355.1. Lineage (GTDB taxonomy): Bacteria > Pseudomonadota > Alphaproteobacteria > Sphingomonadales > Kordiimonadaceae > Kordiimonas. Next base: position 60,392 of record CBDARB010000001.1, on the reverse strand, counting down.
CTCTGGTGTTTCGCCCCAGAACGCCTTGTCACGATGCAGGGACGGGATCAGGACTGTGGTGAAAGTACCCTTTTTGATCGGGTACTTCCCGCCGATAACCTCATCTTCATAGGGGGCGAGGCTGAACGCGGGCGCGGTTGGCCACAGGCGAAGCGCCTCAAGAAGAACAGCTCGCACATAGGTTAGCTGGCCAATCTGCGCCATGGTCGGTGATGCGGCAATATTGTTGCCCAGCACGTCATCCACTTCAGCATAAGCTTTCTTCAACACATCCGGGTTGTTCAAAAGATAATAGACCGTGAAGGACAGAAGACCCGATGTGGTTTCATGCCCGGCGATCAGAAACGTATTGATCTGATAGCGGATATTTTCGTCCGTCAGGCTTTCACCGGTTACCTTGTCCACACCCGCCAGCATGAAGTTCAGAAGGTCTTTTTGTGCCTTGTCGCCTGTACCGCGGCGGCGTTCGCGCACAATGTCATCAACCAGTTTGTTCATGAAAGCGACATCGTCACCCATGTCCTGAATGCGTTTTCGAAGCGCCAGTTTTTCAAACGGCAGGCCACGCTGGAGCATGCAGGTCTCCAGCGTGCGCGCCAACGCATCAATGAAAGGGTGAAAGTCTTCCCGATAGAAAGAATTGAAGCGATAATCAAACCCGCACAGACCGATGGTATCGAGCGTCAGGCCGGTCATGTCACGGACCACATCAATCTCTTCGTCAGCGTTCAATCGTTCCCACTTCAGAAGAAGTTGATCCGCGATGTCGATCATCATGGGCAGATAGTCCACCATCGCCTTCTGGCTAAAGGTTGGCATCAGAATATTATGCGCCTTGGTCCAGTTGGGGTCATCGCTGTCGCCGGTGAACAGGCCGTCACCGCCAATGGCACGCACCCGCCGGAGCGGCCCGCGGACCACTTTACCAAAGCGGCTTTCATCGCACAGTTCCTTGACCAGCTCTGCACCGGATACAATCACCGTTTCGGACCCCATCATATCCAGCCAGAAAATGGGGCCCTGTTCTTCAGAAAATTCTGGGGCCCGGGTGTTCCAACAATTCAGCGGGATGGGGTGCAGACGGTTCTTTTCGGCCATAAAAAAGGTCAGATTCTGGAGCGGGGCGTCCGGGTCTACCGACAGGACATTGCCAACAATCGGTTTTCCATCAGGTTTCGGGATGGGGTGCAGACGGTTCTTTTCGGCCATAAAAAAGGTCTCCAGAAAACGGGTCCGTTCGGGGCTTACTCACGACACAGCTCGACGATACCATTTGGCAGTTTCACTGTATAGGGGGCGTGCGGGCAGCATTAATCGCCTGCTTTTGGCGTTTGGTCTTTTACAGCTTCCCAGTCATCAAGAAGCGCCTGAACAACAGCGCCGCCAACCCGGTACGCTGCCTCAAGTGATGGCAGGAAACCCGCGCCCGCAACGTCTGCGGCGGGGCCTTCACCGTTCAGGCTTTCAGCCGCAGTGACGCCGGGGTATTGCATCGAATAGTTACTGGCTGTGCGCAACAGCATGGCACGCGAGAAATCTACCCTGCCAACCCGCGTTAAGTTGGAAAGCGCATGCAGTGTACCGCTGTCCTCCATCGCAGAGGTAACAAACTCTGCGTTGCCTTCACTCCAGTATGGCATCCATCCGTTGGCCCAATCTGTCATTTCGGCACCATGCCAATAGGTCATGGCAGAAAGCTGATCCCCTTTCAGCACAAAGGGCGGGCGCTGTGCGTTAGGGTACCCCTCATAAAAGGCGCGGAGTTTTTGCATGCCTTCCGTGTCAGGAATTTCGACGTCTTTACTAACCTCGAAGGCCCAGTTGGTCAGCTCTGGATTGAGGTGATAAACATAACTTTCAGCAGCTGGCGGTGCGGGGGACTGGAAAGGTGCATCCCGGCGCAGCGGCACATATCCGGTTGACCAGTTTTCAGGAATTTCCCGGGCGTCAATCTGGTGGGCCAAATCACCGTCCACAACCCATTCCGCCCATGCGGCTGAGCCAACAGAACCATCTGCCGGATCAATGCCAGCAATACCTGCAATCAGCCAGTAAGCCTTGCTAAGGTCAAACCGATCATCCATGCCAAGCGCCATAATGGTAGCAGCTGCCTTGATGGTGCCAATGCCGGTGACAACACCCAGCACGCCCTTGTCGCGGTTAATCCGCAAGGGTTGCCCGGCAAGCGGAAAATCAAACTCTTCCTGTAGCGGAAACCGTTCCACCCAATATTGAAACTCACCAGCCCCGTCACCTGTTGCCGCCCCGCGTTCGAACATAGTGACAACCACTACCTTGATCGGGATTGGCGCTTCGTCAGCAGCCTTGAGCGGAGCAATGGACACTCCCAATACCAACATAAACCCAAAAAGACGGACCATAGACATCAGTTTCACGGCAAACCCTTTCCAAGAACGGCCACTAAAGCACGATATATCGAGCGATGAACAAAACAGCAATCAATGCCGCCACAGGGTGCAAAGAACGCGCCTGCCCCTTTGCGATCATGATCAAAACATAAGTTATGATACCCACACCAATCCCGTTTGCGATGCTGTAAGTGAAGGGCATCAATACAATCACCATGAAAGCAGGGGCCGTTACTTCAAGTTCGCTGAAATCAACCTTCTTCACGGAGCCAATCATCAGGATACCGACCATTACAAGGGCCGCTGACGTGGCCGAAACCGGGATGATGGAAACAAGCGGCGTAAGCAGGATGCTGGCAAGGAACAGCACGGCGACCACAACCGCAGTCAGTCCGGTTTTCCCGCCAGCCGCGATGCCACTGCCGCTTTCGATATAGGTGGTTGTAGTTGATGTCCCGAGCAAAGCCCCCGCCGTTGTCGCAACCGCGTCTGCCATCAGCGCCCTGTTCACCCGTGGCAAGTTGCCATCTTTGTCCAGAAACCCGCCTTTGTCTGCCGTGCCGTATAGCGTGCCAACCGTATCCAGCAGGTCAACCATGGTGAAGGCCAGAATAATGAACAGCACATCAAACAGAGCCCCAAAACCAAAGGCACCACCGCCCCAAACGGCGGAAAAATCAAGCTGCAAGAACGTGGCGCTTAGATCAAAGGACGATGCAAATAGGGTTTCAGGCATGGCTGTTTCACCCATCAACAAACTGAAGAGGGTAATAAGCCCAATGCCGATTAAAATAGCCCCACCAACACCCCACTGGGTGAGGAACAGCATCAGGAACACACCCAAAATGGTCAGGAATATGGTCGGGTCGGTGAAATCACCGAACTGCAATATCTGCGGCGGAGCGGCGACAACCCGGTCCACAAGCACGCCCGTTTCTGCGCCCTGATTAGCGTATAGAATATCTATGATCGGCCCCTGGTTGATATCGACAACACCGGCATTATTGAGGCCAATGAGCGCGATAAACAGGCCAATGCCCGCAGGAATGGCGTGCCGCACACCGGGTGGTATGGCCTCAAGAATAGCGGCCCTTGCCCCCGTTGCAGTCAGCAGAATGAAGATCAACCCGGAAATGAAGATAATTGCAAGCGCACCCTGCCACGCGTACCCGGCCTGTAGGACAACGGTGTAAACAAAAAATGCACTCAAGCCAACGCCCGGAGCTTGCGCAAACGGATAGTTAGCGAGCAAACCAGACAACAAACAGCCAATCGCCGCGGCGATGCATGTGGCAACCGCCACTGCCCCAAAATCCATGCCCGCCTGAGACAGCAGCGTGGGACTGAGCACCACGATATAAGCCATTGTTGAGAAGGTGGTCAGGCCAGCGACAATTTCGCGCCAGACTGTTGTTTGACTTTCAGCAAGCCCGAAAATATCGCGCATATATCCCCCTGTGATGCCACAATCATGCAGCATATGCCCTGAAAGGGATACTGGATTAACCAACCAGCCATTTCAAGGAAAGGATTGGCGAGCGAGCATGCAACGCGGCGACACGGCACCCAAGTCCCGTGTGCGTTGATTGGGATGGGACCAACGGAAATAGATAAGCTAAGGATTATTTTACGATAACGGCGAGGGCGAGTAACTTTGGTCATCTATTTGGTCACCAATATGCATAGCGAAGTGCGGTGTTATGAAATACAGATTATCCATAATTTCCCTGTTAGTGGTGGCTGGCAATGTTGCAGCAGAAACCCCAGCAACCAGAGCGAATTGTTCAGATGAAACCGCCGTCAGCCACGAAGACTACAAGGGAAAATGGCAGGTTGATTGGACCTACCGGACCTCACCGGGGAATTATGCTCAATCCAGCGCCGTCTCGCGCATCTCGGCCCATCCGTCAAGCTGTGGCTTACGCGAACATTTTACCGGCACGAAAGACGAACCCTATTTCTATGAGTGGACGGTCACGTCCCTGAATGCACCCGACAAGGAAGGCGTTTGGTTCGATTCCGCCCATCGCGGGTTTCTGCATTATCACGGCATAGAAGGTGAACAGAACTGGCCTGTCAGGCTGGTTTGGCAGCACGACAATGGCCGCTTACAAACCAGGTTCCAATATAGCCCAATGACAGAAGACGGCTTTACAGTAGAGCGCCATCTATCAACGGATGGAGGCCAGACATGGGCGCTGACCTCCAGCGCAAAATACAGTGCCTATCAGTAAGGCCGGTTAAGCGGTGTTCTTCGGCGGCTTCATCATCAGCACAGGCGTGTTTGCCTTATAGTTCTGATAAGCCGGGTCATCGCCCCATTTTTTGTCGGCATGATGCTCAAGCTTTGGCACGCCGCTGACTTTAGTCAGCAGCAAGGTAACAAAAACAGGCGAAATCATAACAGCCCACTGTGCACCGCTAAGAACCGGCACCGCCATAACCGCAACCCCGAGCCAAAGGACAATTTCACCGAAGTAATTCGGATGACGGGACCACGCCCAGATACCTGTGCTGATGAACTTACCATCGTTTTCAGGGTTGGCCCGAAACGCCTTTTTCTGCTCGTCAGCCATCACTTCGATAATGAAACCGGCCAGCCACAATAGGAAACCCGCATAAGCGAATGCATCCATCGGCACGCTCTTACCACTTGTCACGACCGCAAAAGCACAGGCCGCTGTTAGCACAACCCAGAGGCCCTGAAGTGTCCATGTCATCAGGAAACGCATGGGCGAGGTTTTGATTTTATCAAACCGACGGTCTTTGCCATCCTTCTTGATACGGGCAAACAGAAATGTTCCAAGCCGCAGCGCCCATACGGCCACCATGATCGCCACAAATGTCGCCCGAATATCAAGCGGCTGCGAATAATAAGCGGCAAAACCGATGGTCGACAGGTAGGTTATCGACCCGGTCAGGTCATAGTATTTCTCTGTCTGGAACATGTTGGCCGGGATAAAGGCCGCCCAGTTAATCGCGAACGCGAGCACCGCACACATCAGCATGACGGATACGGGGCCAAACTGGCTGCCACCCTGGCCACCCGCCCAGGCAACACCCAGGCCAAGCACCGCGCAAAATATGATGACCAAGAATATTTTCATGAGTTTATCCCCCTTGGGTTCCAACGACAAAAGCACAGTTTGTTGTGCCAGACCCGCCTACATTATAGGTGCCAACCAACTTGGCGCCGCCCACCTGATAGTCACCTGCACTATCTGTTACCTGCTTGCTGGCATCAAGCATCATACGCACACCCGTTGCACCAACAGGGTGCCCAAGACCAATCAAACCGCCAGATGGATTGACAGGAAGCTTACCATCGAAAGCAACCGTGCCAGCGTCAATCGCCTGCCATGCCTTACCGGGTTCGGTGATGCCAAAATGCTCTATCGCCATATATTCGGTGATTGAAAAACAGTCATGAGTTTCGATCGCATCAAGCGCGTCTGCACCCGCAATGCCAGCCCGCGAGTATGCATCGGTGATCGCTTTACGGGTCCAGGGCAGCACATATTCCGCACTCGCACTGTCAGCGAGCTTGGTGCTCATCAGCATGGGCGCGGTTGTGTGCCCCCATCCCTTTATGCAGGCGAGGTTTTCCAGTGCAATGCCACGCTTTGCTGCATATTCTTTTGCATAGTCTTCCGAGGCAAGGAAGATAACCGCAGCCCCATCCGATATCTGGCTGCAATCCTGCCGCCGCATCCAGCCTTCAACAACAGGGTTAGCACCCTCGTGCGCCGTGAAGCTTTCATCAGTAAAGGTCCAGTTCCGCGACTGCGCGTTTGGGTTCCGGCGCGCGTTTGCGAAGTTTTTCTTTGATATCTCTGCCAAATGGTCATAGCGCAGGCCGTAACGCTCGTCATATTCGTCAGCAAGGTTTGAAAACATCGCAGGCCAGATATATTTCGCCTGCTGCGCTTCTTCGCCAACCCAAATGGCTGCGCCCAGATTATCTGCTGCCTGCTGGCCCGACACATTCCGCATCAGTTCAACACCAGCCACACAAGCCAGATTATAGCGGCCACTTTCGATGTCTGTCATTGCCGCCAATATAGCGAGCGAGCCGGAGGCGCACGCCCCTTCATGACGAGAGGCTGGCATGCCAGCCATGTCCGGGTGCGCATGACCAAAGAAACCGCCAAGCATGCCTTGGCCCGCAAACAGTTCGGCAACAAAGTTGCCAACATGTCCAACCTCTACATCCTTGGCATCAATATTGGTCGCCTCAAGCGCACTAAGGACCGAATGGGAAAACAGGTCATAAAGCGTTTTGCCGCCCCTATCCCAGTTTTCCGAGAAGTCGCTCTGGTATCCACCAAGGATGTATATGTTCGTCATGGTTTAGGCTGCTCCTTGAAGCTCAACAGCGAGTTCCTCTGCCTCTGCCCATACGGCGTGCGTGCCACTACAGATGCGATGAGGCAGAATAATTTGGCAAATTGGGCCTTTTTCAATGTTTTTTGCGTCCAGAATGACACACTCGGACCTGTTCAAGTTCATATCCGTGATGAAACTGATGATATAGCCATCGTCTTCATCGACAGCGCCCTTGCGTGGAATGAAGGGGGCCTCTGACCCGTATCGCTTTTCCCCAAAATCATATCGCTGGGTTTTGCCAGTTTCCAGGTCATGCTTCACAAGCCCGGTGAACAGGAACCACCCTTTTTCACCCAAAACGCTATATACGTAGCGGTATTTCTCCCCCATCATTTTGGGGTTGAAGGTACCAAACTCGACAATCTCTTCGTCATACAGGCGCTCTTCAATTGTTTCGCCGGTCTTCATGTTAAACCGCCAGCGGTGCAAATAGGTTTGCAGGGAATGCAGATCAACGTTTGACCCTAAAAGCTGGTATTTCTCTGGCATGGACATCAAGGGGTCAGGCCGCGGGTTTTCCTGAAAATAGCCATCCATTACCACTTCATCACCGTCTTCGAACGCATTCAGGAAATGCAGAACATAGGTGTTTTTCGCTTCAAACCATTTGATATCTTCAGGGTTGCCGTATCTTGGCAAGATCGCAAAGCGGGATGGCATACTGTCATCATATACGGGGATATAGAGCTTTTGCTTCACCGCTTCCTTCAGCCAGAATTGCGGAAAATCATTCAGGATTGAATAGTTTTTCGTGAAGGCCATATCATGCGGCAAGCGCGGCCCCGGCAGTTCAACCGGAATATAGTGCTTCAGTGTATTTTGCGCATCCACCACACCATAGTGCATGTAGGGCCAGTGCGTGGAATAATTGAAAAACATCATCTCGCCGGTATTCAAATCCACCTTCGGGTGGGCGGAAACACCATCAATGGGGGCCCAGCTCGCAATGCCAAGTGTATCAAGCGATTGGGGGTCAAGCCTGTAGCCTTCACCGCATTGCCAGAAAGTGGACAGGATTTTACCCGCATGCACCACCACATCTGTTGAACTACTGTCTTTCAGGTAACTATGCGCGCCCCAGCCCGGCCTTTTGGAACGATCTGGTTTACCCATGCAACCAATCCACAGCGCTTCACCGGCTTCTGCCTCTGCCTCGGACGCGCGGGTGCGCACAAACCTGTTTTTATATTCCGCCTTACCGCCCGAGATACGCATCATGTGCAGCATGCCGTCACCATCAAACGGATGGTACCGACCGATTGCGTCATGGACCGGGTTCTCGGTATTGCGCACATAGATGCCATCAATGTCCGTTGGAATTTCGCCGATCACTTCCATGTCGTTGGCGTCATATTCCTCAAAATTCGGGGTCCATGCCCCATTCATGTAGGGGTGATCATTCTCAGACAATGTCGCAGCGACAGTGTTTACAAGGGTTGGCATACCTCATTCCTCATATTGGTATGTTTAAAATAGTTACTGTGATATGAATGATTCGCACCCTACTGTCAAATCCAATAGTGTATTTCTGCTATGCGTTTATAATGGATACGTCTTGCGGCATAAGATTATTTCCACATTTATCACAGATAATATAAGGATTTAATACCTTACCAGTCAGCTTGTGATAGAGAACAACTGGAGGGCCTTCGGGCGCGGCATAATGCTTATCACCCCAGATCATGATCATCATAATGATATAATAATAATCAAACCCTTTACGGGTTAAGCTATACTCAAGACGTACCGGTGTATGCTGATAGGGCTCGGCCTCCAGCACCCCCATTTCCATAAGTTGCTTCAGCCTTGACGTAACGGTATTGGGCACCGCACAGGTATCTTTCTGGATCACATCAAACCGTTTTGCGCCAGAGAAAATAGCCCGCATGATCAGCACAGACCATCTGTCACCCAATATCTCTACGGACCCGCGCAAGAGCGATGGCTGGCTGGTCTCAATGGTTTGCTGGTTGCGCCGACGACTGTAGAGCGGTTTCATCCAGCCAACACCCGGGCCCGGTTTCCAGTCGACATCTGCAAGATTAAGTTTTTCATTGTTCTGACCAAAAACCATCGTGGGGTTCACCACCTCACCGCAGGCTTCATGCCGCAGCATAAGATTCCGGCGTTCTGTCGCTGTGCCCCACTCCCGTTCCCACCGATAAAGCATCAACACTACCGGAAACAGGTCCAACCCTTTTGGCGTAAGCACATAGTCGTGGGACTTCAGGTTGCCGGGCACAGGACGCTTTGACAGAATATCTTTGCTGACCAGCCGCTTCAGGCGGTCTGACAACAGTGCCTTCAGCAGCCCGGTTCGGGTTTGCAATTCGCCAAACCGGCTCATGCCCATCCAGACCGATTCCAGAATCAGCAGGGCTGGCGTATCACCAATATCCTCCAGCGCACGCCAAATGGAGCAGGTTCTGACCAGATTTTCGCCGGGCTTGTCGTCTATGCCGAGCGTCATGGTGGCGTTGTAGCAGCAAACCATTTCATGCGCACAAAAAAACCGCCTTGCGGTGGTTTGTTTAGTGGCGCCCAAGATAAACTGGAAATGGTGCGCATAAAAAAACCGCCTTGCGGTGGTTTGTTTAGTGGCGCCCAAGATAAACTGGAAATGGTGCGCATAAAAAAACCGCCTTGCGGCGGTTTGTTTAGTGGCGCACCGGGGAGGATTCGAACCCCCGGCCCCCAGATTCGTAGTCTGGTGCTCTATCCAGCTGAGCTACCGGTGCATAACCAACAATATTGCCAGCAGGGAAACATAGGCCCGTCGTCTGGCGCGCGGCGGAACCTAATCAGATTGTTTTCTGATTGCAAGGGGGAATTCGCTTTTTCTTGTTCTTGCCACAAAAGAAAGATAGCTTGCCCTCTCAAAACGCCCAATAAGCCCTGTATCTGCAAGGATTTACTTCATAATTATGGCCCTAAAACACCAAATAAAACTAAGCCCTTTAATGGCTCTAGTCGTACTTGCAGCCTGCTCAAGTGGTGAAAAGTGGCCGAATCTTTCAGATAAACTTCCAGACACAGCAGAACGCAACCGGGTGCTGGAACGCTCTGAACCCACTGCTGCACCGCGTGCCGAAGATACCACCCCTCTTTCGGAAACAGATGCCATGGAGCTTTTGGCAAGCATTGAGAATAGCGTTAAAACCGCCAAAAAAGACTTTACCGCTGCCATGGCCACTTGGCGGAGCAACACCGCTGTGGCAGATGCAAGAAGCAACTGGATGGGTGCACAGCTTGCGGTGACACGCCTTAGTCAGGCCGCCAGCCGGGTGAACAATATTTTGTTCAATGCTGATTTGAAGAATGGGGCAGCATGGGCAAGCGCCCAATCATTGAAAGATAATGTCGAGCGATTGGTAGAAGAAGCCCGGCAGGAACTCGCTGCAAACACGCCTTAGGCTGAAGTTCCAGCAGCAGTCACCGCTTTATCAATCGCGCGCACAAGACAGTCCGCCGCCAAGGTGCCCAAGACTGCCATAGCAACGCCTGCATCCTCTGCGGGTTCCATCGCACCTGTGGAAAGCGCAAACACCGTGTCACCGTCAAACGGTGTGTGAATGGGCCGAAGCGCCCGCGCAAAGCCATCTTGCGCCATCATAGCAAGCCGCTTGCAGCCCGCTTTATCCAGCGTCACATTGGTTGCAATCGCGGCAATCGTGGTATTGGCACCAACAAAACCAAGCTTGGGCAAATCCACATGGCCAAGGTCGGTTTCTTGTTCGGTCATCGCACTGCCAAAACTATTCACCGCGACAATCGCACCAACAGCCCGGCCATCGGGCAAAACAAAACTTGCCGTACCAAGACCGCCCCGTTTGGCCCCAGCGCGGGCACCAAACCCTGCGCCAAAACAACCATTCTCTACTGGCGCACCAGCTGCTTCTGCTGCTTTAACGCCAAGGTCACGGTAAGGCGGGTTTGCACCCCAGTCTTTGTCCCCACCGTTTACTAGGTCAAACAAGATGGCAGACGGAACAACCGGAACGGCCACCGGGCTGATCGGAAGGCCAACACCCTGCCCTGATAAATAGCTGATCACACCATCCGCCGCCGCGAGCCCGAAAACCGAGCCACCAGAAAGCACAAGCCCGTGCACTTTCTGCACAAGGCAGGTTGGGTCCAGTGCTTCCGTGTCACGGGTGCCGGGCCCACCACCGCGCACATCCACGCCCATGGCCACAGGCTCGTCGGGAATAATAACAGTGGTGCCGGTTAATACTGCCTCGTCATGAGCGCTCCCGACCTTAAGGCCACCCACGTCAAGAATGCTGTCACTTGCGCCAAGTTCTGCGGTCACTTTCGTCATTTACCAGTTCCTTCATCGTCAGATGGCAAGCATATAATGAAGGTGGTGCCCTCCGGCCCGGTTTCCTCCAGCCCGATTTGCCCGCCGTGGGCAAGCACAATATCTCTGGCTGTTGCCAAACCGAGGCCGGTGCCACCCGCCTTTGCCGATGTGAACGCTTTAAAGAGATTTGGCCGCACGGTCTCCGGGATACCGGGGCCTTTATCCTTCACCCGGATATGGCTGGTACCCGCTGCATCCTTTTCTGCAGAAATTTCAATGGTGCCATCCTCGCCTTGCACTTCACCTGCATTCCGGCAAAGGTTCAACAAAACCCGGTGGAACTGTTCCGCGTCAGCAAAAACGGTGAAATGCTCATCAACAAGAATATTGAAATGGAACTGGCCGCTATCTATCAAACCAAGGGAGGAGCCCACGTCCACCAGCAAGTCACTCAGTTCAACCTCACCCTTCTCAGGCAAAGGGTCTTCAGCCTTACCGTGACGAATGGTGGCCTCACATAGTGCGATGGCCCTGCTAACCGCAGTCATCAGACGGCGGGATACCTTCTGCACACGCGGGTGATCCACTCTTTGGAGAGCGTCCGACGCCAACTGAGCCGTGGCAAGCACGTTGCGAAGATCATGATTAATTTTGGCGACAGCCTCACCAAGCGCCGCCAGGTTGCTCTTTTGCTTCAGTGACTGACGCACTTCTTCCTGCATGCGGGTTAGTTCACGCTGCACCAGCCCAATCTCGTCCGAACGGTTGCGGCCCATCTTAACAGTGTTTGGCACTTCGGGCTGCCGGCGGAACGAAACGATACTGTCTTTCACCCGGCGAATCGGACGTACCAGCATCCAGTGCAGCGCCAGATAAACCAGAATACCGGTGAAAAGAGAGACAATTATTGCCAGTACAAGCACATTGTTCGAGTAATTGCGTAGGTTTTCATACAGCTCCCGCTCATCAAGGGTGATCTCCACCCACCGGGTTTGCGCGGTCATGGGTGCACCCACAACGCGAATCACCCGAGAGCCTTCCGTTTCCAGAACATCGTAGGCATCGAAAATAAGCATGCCCAGAGAGGTAGTCCGCAAATCATAGCTTGCATCCACTTCTTCCGGCATCACATCAAAACCAAGGAAAAGACTTCTGTCCTCGTTGCGGATAATCACTGCAATCACGCCCGATCGCTCAAGAAGGCGTTCCTCGAGCTGAGGACTGACGGCGCTCCCTCCGCGCTCCTCCAGCGCAAGTGCAGCGATCTGGGCGTTTTCAAGCCGTTTTTCCAGAAACTCCAGCCGATAAGTGGCGATAGACGGCAGATAAACGAATACCGATACCACCAACACAAAGATGGAGGTGAGAATCAGAAGCCGTGAGCGCAGGCTGGAGGTGATGGGTCTGTATTGCTCTGGCATGGTCCTTGTCTTCAAAACCATTCAGCGACGAAATGCAAGTAAACAAATAAACTTAAGCCGATCGCATGTTGCTTTGCCAGACGAAGGCAGCAGAATTGAGGCATTCTTCGAAATTTTGACAGAAGCCAAAATGGCTATCGAGCCAAAACCGCGGATTTGCTCGCTTTCGCACTCGAAAAACGATATGTTTTGTGCTGTTGACTTGTTCCAAGCGAGCCGGTATACAGCGCGCTCGAATTTGATGCGCCCGGAAACACCCTTGGGTAACACCGGATTGGCGAGCAGCTGGCGGCATTGGAAAAGCGGCATTTACCGCCCACCCAACCACAGTAAGACCAGCCAGCGACCTGGCGCGATAACGGAGTAGAAGATATGAAACGTACTTTTCAGCCAAGTGAGCTTGTTCGCAAGCGTCGGCATGGTTTTCGTGCGCGCAAGGCAACTGTTGGCGGTCGTCGTGTCCTGAAGGCTCGCCGTGCCCGTGGCCGTAAGCGCCTGTCTGCATAAGACATCCTGCAAAGGATCGCAGGTTTACCCTGCCCCTGCACAGTAAAGAATTCAAAAATGCCGACCGCCAACGCGGTCGGTTTTTTTTGTTTGACCAAGAGGCATCCCATTGCGCCGTAAGCCCAAGACAAAAGAACTGGCCACAAGCGGCATCGGACGAATCACCGCCCGTCCAGACTATCTAGCTGTCAGCGCATCGGGCCGCAAATGGGTCACGCCCAGTTTTATTCTTCAGGCATTGCCGGGAAACAGTGACTGCCCGGCCAAGGTTGGCTTTACTGTTTCGAAAAAGGCAGGCAACGCCGTTAAGCGAAGCCGCGCACGCAGGCGGCTGAAGGAAGCAGCCCGCTTTTCTTTTCCTGACAAGGCACCAAACGGCTGGTCCTTTGTGTTGATTGGCCGAACTGCGGCAACAGACTATCCATTTGAAAAAATGCAGGCAGATATGCGCTGGGCCCTTGCCAAACTGGCAATGAATGCCGACCTAAAGACATCAAGCAAGCGCGGTAAGCGCACAACCACCAAAACCTGAGGCCAGAATGAGCGCAGGGACAAACAAGAGCCAAGAAGCAAATGGCGCTGCAGACGTGGCTAAGCGCAGTCTTCTTGCATGGTGCCTGGTGGGTTTTGTGCGTTTCTACCAAGTTGTTATCTCACCGCTTTTAGGGCCCCGGTGCCGGTTTCAGCCAACCTGTAGCAGCTACGCCCTTGAAGCTATCCGGCTGCATGGCGGGGTAAAAGGTGGCTGGCTTGCAGCCAAACGCATTGCGAAATGCCATCCTTGGGGTGGATTCGGATACGATCCTGTGCCAAAAGGCACCAATAAAGCCGCCGATCATTGCTGTGATGGCGGCAAAATTAATTCATGAGGTTTCCGGGCACCATCAATTGGGCCCGCATTCGGGGTGTTTGTTTCAATGGGTGAAAGTAAGAATTTCATTTTATTTGCTGTTCTGTCGCTCGGCATATTGGTCGGCTATCAGGCGCTTTATCTCGGCCCCAAAGAAGCCGAACGTCAGCGCTATGAACAGGAACAGCGTGAACTGCTGGGTGAAACAATCCAGCCGCCTGCAGCAAACAACACGCCTGCCCCGACAACGAGCCAAGCGGCACCAACCACTAACCCGGTGTATGAAGATGCAGGCCGTGTTGATATCAGCACGCCGGAACTGTCTGGTTCCATCTCGCTTCGCGGTGCGCGCATTGATGATTTGATCCTGAATAACCACCGCATCAGTTCTGACATCGGTTCAGACAATGTTCACCTGCTGCGCAAGCTGAATGAAGCCAACTCTTACTTTGTGCGTTTCGGCTGGAACGTGAGAGGTAGAAATGATGATTTTGTGCCGGGGCACGCAACGATATGGAGTGCCGATAACGACCAGCTAACACCTGAAACGCCGGTTACATTGACCTGGACAAACAACCAGCAAGTCACTTTCGCGATCACCTTCTCTATTGATGACCAGTTCATGTTCTCTGTGGACCAGAGCGTCAGAAATGGCAGCAGCGAAGCTATTGAAGTTGCGCCTTATGGCTTGATCAACAGGGAAGGCAAGCCCGAGACAGATGGTCTATACATCTTGCATGAGGGCGCGATTGGCGTTTTCAACGGCGAACTTAAGGAACTGACATACGGCGACCTTGAAGATGATGGCAATTTTGAAACCAGCACCACAGGTGGCTGGATGGGTATTACCGATAAATTCTGGATGACGACCCTGATTCCGGACCAACAGACTTCGATCCCAACCACCAGAATTACTCGCACTGTTCGTAACGGGAACGTCAATTTCCAAGTCGATTATATGGAAGAGATTCAATATGTTGCAGCAGGCGACAATCTGCAATCGTCCAGCAAACTATATGCGGGGGCAAAAATTGTTAGCGCCATCGATGACTATGCAGAACGTTACCAGATCATCCTGTTCGACCGCGCGATTGACTGGGGCTGGTTCTGGTTCCTGACCAAACCGATTTTTGCCGTCATCCACATGCTGTTTGAAGCAACGGGCAACTTTGGTGTCGCCATCCTGTTGATGACTGTCATTTTGAAAGTCGGCCTCTTCTGGTTTGCCAACAAATCATATGTTTCCATGGCGCATATGCGCCGGGCACAGCCAAAGATCAAAGCCTTGCAGGAACGCTACGGGGATGACCGGGCTGAAATGCAAAAGGCCATGATGGAGCTTTATAAAAAAGAGAAGATCAATCCGATGGCCGGGTGTCTGCCTATCATCCCGCAGATGTTTATCTTCTTTGCGCTTTATAAGGTGCTTTATGTCACCATTGAAATGCGGCACCAGCCTTTCTTTGGCTGGATCAAGGATTTGTCTGTTGCCGATCCACTGACACCGGTGAACCTGTTTGGCCTGTTGCCGTTTGACCCACCCGGCATTATCGCCGTTGGTGTGCTGCCTATCCTGATGGGCATTTCCATGTGGCTTCAGCAAAAGCTGAACCCGCAAACCAGCATGGACCCAACCCAGCAAAAAGTAATGAGCATGCTGCCTATCATCTTCACTTTCGTGATGGCGCAGTTCAGTGCTGGCCTTGTGCTGTACTGGACATGGAACAACATCCTGTCGATTGCCCAACAGTGGGTGATTATGCGGCGCGAGGACGCGCGTATGGATGAAGCGAAGGCGTAAATGAGCGAGCCTTACTCACAGGAAGCAATGGAGCGGGGTCGGCTTTTGTTTGCCGGGCCCGTTACCTTTTTGATGGGGGCTGTCTCTCTCCAGACACTGCCGGGTGCCGACCGGCCAGAGATCGCCTTTGCCGGACGGTCAAACGTTGGTAAATCCAGTCTCGTCAATGCACTGACGGGTCGCAAAACACTGGCGCGCACGTCCAACACGCCGGGTCGCACGCAGGAATTAAACTTTTTTGAAATGGGCCATGATATGCAGCAACCTGCCTATCTGGTGGACCTGCCCGGCTACGGCTATGCCAAAATAGAGCGCAAGAAGGTTCACGCCTGGACCCGGCTGGTAAAGGATTATCTGCGCGGACGCCCTAACCTTCGGCGCATCATGCTATTGATCGACAGTAGGCATGGCCTCAAGGAAAACGACCGCGAGATTATGACCATGCTTGATGAGGCAGCTGTAAACTATCAGATTGTGCTGACCAAGCTTGATAAGCTTAAAGTGGTGGACCGAGACAAAATCCTCAAGAAAACACAGGAAGATGCCCGGAAATATGTGGCCTGCCACCCGACCATTCTGGCCACCAGCAGCGAAAAGGGTTGGGGCATATCCGAGGTTCGCACCGAAATTGGCGAGTTGACCCGCTTCTAACCCTTTGCTCCGCTAGAAGCCGAACGCTTCCAGTGTGTCATCAATGATTGTTTCCATTTCCTCAACCTGCGCGCCGATTTGGTTCAAAGGCTTACCTTCCTTTGCGGCCTGTTCAATGGCACGGCACATATCGCCAAGGCGGCAGGCACCAAAGGTGAAGGAAACGCTTTTGAAGGCATGGGCCGTAATTTCCAGCAGCTCAATGTTTTGTTCTTTGAGGCATTCAACAATAGTGCGGCGGCTTTTTTCTATCTCCCGCTCAAAAGACGCGAGAAGCACGGGCAAAGCTTCTTCACCCACGTCCGCAACAAGCTGGGCAAGCAAGCCATCGTCCTTAAGCAAGCTTGCCTCAGTCATCGTCGGCCCCAAATCGCTCGGGAGAAGCCAATCGAAAGACACCTTTTAGCCCCTCGGGAGAGACGGATTTCTTCTTCCTGATGAACAAGAGTCGGCTTTCTGAGTGAAGTCTTGCCGCAACGGACCGGATTCTCGGCAGGTACCGGCGCCAGTCTTCACCCTCCCTTGATAACTGGACAGCTACGTCCCGAGGGGCGACAGACCTTGCCCCGGTAATCTGGTTCAGGATTTCAGTTTCAATTTGCTGGTCAGATACCACCATACCACCCCCACTAGCTTTGCAGGCATCAGTAACACGCCCTGTGCATCCCACCAAACCATGGTTCAGAATCTTTCCCGATTTGTGGCTTTTTGCTTTCCCTGAGCGAGCCTAGGCGCTAGGGTCCGGCCAACAAAACAAGGATATAAGAATGTTCTCGATTTCCCGCACGATAGCCATCCTCGGCATTGCGACCTTGGCCGCCTGTAGCGACAGTTCTGACGACACTGAAACTCAGCAAACGGCAGACGAGTTGACGCAGCCAACCCAGACACCTGATCAAACAGCTGACCAATCGACTGAAACGAAAGAAGCACTCTCCATGACTGAAGCCCACGCGCTTGAAAACAAACAATATCTGGAAACCAACCGTGCCAAGGATGGCGTGCAGGTAACCGAAAGCGGCCTGCAGTATGAAATCCTGAGCAAAGGCGACGGCGAAAAGCCAACTGCCGATGGGTTTGTTACCATTCACTATCGCGGCAAATTTATTGATGGCACTGAGTTCGACTCCAGCCATGCCCGCGGCGAGCCAGCCACTTTTCCTGTTGGCCGTGTCATTCCCGGCTTCACAGAAGCACTTCTTTTGATGCAGGAAGGCGATACGTTTGAAGTTACTATCCCTTCAGAGCTGGCTTACGGCGAAAACGGTGCTGGTAACGTTATCCCTGGCAACAGCACCCTGATTTTCGAACTGGAGCTGCTTGAAACGCTGACCGAGAAAGAACTGGAAGAACTTGAAAAACGTCGCGTTGAGGCCGCACAGGCTGAGGGACGCGAGTTCCTTGAGCAGAACAAAAAGAATGACGGTATTAAAGTTACTGAGAGCGGGCTTCAATACCGTGTCATCGAAGAAGGCGAAGGCGCTCGCCCTACTGCCGAATCTCAAGTAACGGTCAATTATTCCGGCAAACTGATCAACGGTGATGAGTTTGATTCGAGCTATCGTCGTGGCCAACCGGCTAGCTTCCCGCTGAATGATGTTATCCGCGGCTGGACCGAAGGTTTGCAGCTGATGAAGGAAGGGTCAAAATATGAATTCTTCCTGCCATACGAACTTGGTTACGGTGAACGCGGCTCTGGCGGTGGTATTCCACCATTTGCAACGCTGATTTTCACTGTTGATCTGATTTCGGTGGATAGCAACCCCGCCGAATAAACGCTCGCTCAAGCATCAGTATTAGGCGGCCCCTGCTGGTGCCGCCTTATTTTTTTGCGCCAAGGCCCTTTGAAAACCCTTGTAAATTTGCGCGCCTCCTGCATATTGTGATATTATAACCTGTCACAAAATATGATGTAAGAAAGTTGAACCCTCCAAATGACTGCCATCGTAATACTATCGGCTCTCATATTGTTGGCCGCGCCCCTGCTGGCGCGTGTGGTTCAGCATGCACCCTCCCTTAAGGGTGGTATTGACGGGTTTGTTTTGATCACAGTGCTTGGACTGATCCTGCTCACCCTGTTGCCGGAAGCGCTGGAATATGGTGGTCTGCTTGCTCTTGGTATTGCCGTTCTTGGCTTCATTTTACCGTGGGCATCCGAATTTCTGTTCCATAAAACCGAAGAAATTACACACCGTATCGTAATGCTCATTGCCACACTGGCTCTGGTGATCCATGCGGCGAGTGATGGTGTTATCCTTGCGTTTGCGCGCGACAGTGTTCACGGCTCCTTTGTCGCGACAGGCATTCTGCTACACCGGGTTGGTGTTGCGATAGCTGTTTGGTGGTTGATGCGCCCGATTTTAACCACCGCTGGCGGTATTGCAGTATTGGCTGCAATGGCGGCGATGACGATGGTCGCCTACTTTATGGTCCTGTTCGCCGGGGAGTGGTACGATATTCCGCTGGCTGGCTATTGGCAGGCGTTCGCCGCAGGGTCTCTGCTTCATGTGGTGGTGCACCCTGTTGGGGACCATGAACATGCACCAAGTCCGACCACAGCACCATCGCACCGCATTGGCACTGGTTTGGGCATCCTGTTTGTCATCGCACTTATCGCGTCACACTATTATGACCATGGTCCTGTCTCATCGCATGAGTTAACCCATGCCCACCATTTGCATCATTTGGTAGAGCTTCTGGCCCTGACCGGCAGCCTGATTGCGCCAATTGCCTTGCTGATGATCACGGGCTGCGCCATCTACGGCAAAATGAATGCAACATGGTCCAATGCCTATCTGCGCGTGCAGCAGATTATGCCATGGACCATGGTTCTATGGGTTATTGCAGCACTGGCGGCCATGCTTTGGCCAAACCTGTTGCCTCTGCCCATGGAAATCAGCTTGCTGTTTGTTGTGTGGATGCTCACGCTCGCCCCCATGACCATTCATATGGGTGCGCGCGCCTTCATTGGGGTGATATTCCCAGCCGCTTTAAAAGGGCACAAGCACGCGCACGAAAACTCGTGACTGGGTTGCGCCCCAACCTACCTCTATCATAAACCTTGCCTTTACCAGCCATTGGCGCTAGCCATCGCGCTTGAGAGGAACACATGCGCTTTAAAGGTAAATCCATTGTTGTAACGGGCGGAACGTCCGGCCTTGGTGAGGCGATCGTGAAAGCGTTCGCACGCGAAGGCGGACATGTGCTGTTTTGCGGCCTTCTGGACGATGAGGGCGCACGCGTTTGCGCCCAGGCCGCTGACCTTGCCGGTGACGTGCGTTACCGCCACGCAGATGTGCGCGATGAAAGCGCGATGAAAGACCTGATAAGCGATGCCGTTAAACAAAGCGGTACGCTTGAAATTGCTGTCAACAACGCCGGCATCAGCCATCATGCGGCCCGCTTTGCCGATCATTCGCTGGATGTGGTCAATGACGTTTTACAAACCAATGTTATGGGCGTGTGGCATGCCATGATGCATGAGATACCGCAGATGCTGGAATGTGGCGGCGCTATCATCAATATCGCATCTATTCTGTCCAAATCCGGCGCCGGTTGGATGGCACCATACGGCATGAGCAAACATGCTGTCGTGGGCTTAAGTAAGTCTGCTGCGCTAGATTACGCCGATAGTGGCATTCGCATTAACACGGTATCGCCGGGGCCGATGCAAACACCGATGTTTGAGCGGGCACTTGCCGATATTGGCGGCGACCTTGAAAAGTTTGCCGGTGGTATTCCCAAGACGGGGCCTGCCGACCCCGAAGATGTTGCAAAAACGGTCCTGTATCTTGCGAGTGATGAAGCTGCGAATGTAACCGGCGCGAACTTCATTGTGGATGGCGGCGTTTCCACAGGGTAACGTCTCTAAAAAGCCCTATTTTTCGATATCTTGATGGGAAAGGGGCATGCTAAACAAAGCTTGGGCACGATGACGTGCCACGGAGAAGCAGATGAATTTGATCAGTGACTGGTTCAGGCGCACATTCAGTGACCCGCAAGTGGTGTTGCTGATCGCGGTGCTTGTGGCCACATTGCTGTTCGTAACGCTGTTTGGCAAAATGCTCGCGCCGGCGATCGGTGCTGTAGTTATCGCGTTTCTTTTGGACGGCCCAACCGAATGGTTGGTGCGCAAAGGCGCGCGCCCCATGTTCGCATTTTTAGGGGTATTCATTGGCTTTCTGCTGCTGTCGCTGACTGTATTGCTGGCGGTGATACCGCCACTGGTTGAACAGATTGTTCAATTTATTAATGATACACCGGCAATTATCAGCAGTTTGCAGCGGGCGCTGCTTAACCTCCAGCAAAGCTTTCCAGATTTGATCTCCGAAGATCAAGTCCGGGCCTGGTTTGCAAACCTTGGCAATGAGGTGGCCAATATTGGCCCGCAAATTCTCCAGTATTTTTCTGCTGGTGTAACGGGTGCAATCACTACCGCCGTTTATATGGTTCTGGTGCCCGTGATGGTCTTTTTCTTCCTGAAAGACAAGAACACTATCCTAAGCTGGATTGCCAACTTTCTCCCCAAGGAAAGAACGGTGCTGGATCAGGTTTGGCGTGAAGTTGTTGAACGCGCGGGTGACTATGCACGTGGCAAGGTTTATGAAATTCTGATTGTTGGCTTCGCCGCCTTTGCCACATATCAGTTGCTGGGCATTCAATATGCGACGCTGCTTGCCGTCGCGACGGGCCTCAGTGTTGTGATCCCCTATTTCGGCGCAGCGGTTGTCACCATACCGGTCGCGCTTGTGGCTATATTCCAGTGGGGGCCCGGCGGGGAAGCTTTGTGGGCAATCGTCGCATATCTTATCCTGCAGGCACTGGACGGCAACCTGCTCGCACCGCTTCTGTTCTCGGAAGTGGTCAAACTGCACCCGAATGCAATCATCATTGCCATTCTGGTTTTTGGCGGCCTGTGGGGTCTGTGGGGCGTCTTCTTCGCCATTCCGCTAGCCACTGTTGCCAATGCAGTTATCCGTGCATGGCGTGAACGCTCCGCAGCAAACCGGGCAGCCGAAGCCGGATAATATAATTTCCTTTTAATTTCAGGATTTTCGCCCTAAATTACTGTTGTAAAGCTTACAATACGGGGGCGCGACTGATCCATGATTTTGGAATCTCGCAGCATTATTTTTTCTGACGAAGAGCTGTTTCTGGCGCTTCGGCCTACCCTTGAAGGGCGCGGTTTGGGCCCCGATATTCCGGTCAGGTCTGTTTCTGTTGCACTGAATGATGACGGGGAGGTATCCGCCTCCATTGACATGGCGGATGGCTCTGACTCCGCTGTCATTGGAAGCGCAGAACTTGGCCCAGCGGTTCTAAACCACTGCATAGATCAGGGAATTCCCCTGCCGCGGGGCTCCTATAAGGAACTGGCCATTCGCGGTGACCATATCGCGCTGATCGTGCGGCTGGAAACCGGCTCTGTACCGTCAGAAGTTGACGAAGACGAAGAGTAAAATCTCACAACCTAGCCCAGACATGCAGTAAACTTGGGTTTAGCTGCACGTCATTCCGTTTGACTTCGAACGCTGTCTTTCTTCATTCTCTTGCCAATAATAAAGACAAATCCATGCGAGGGGATCATGAAACATCTAATCTGCGCGATGCTGCTGGCCAGCATCGGCTTCGCCAAACCATGGGCGGAAGAGCCATCATCCAAACCATTTACCTACCCTTATGACATGAAGGTCTATGACCTGCCCACCGCGGCAAACGGAGTGGATTATCAGTTAATAATCCGCGCTCCGTTGCGCCCACCTGCAGAAGGGGAAAAATCATCAACCTTCTATTTTCTGGATGCACTTGCCAACATGACACCGGCTGCGGCCATGTCCTACAATTACGAGATATTCAACTATATCCCATCCGCCTATTTTGTTGGCATTGGCTACAAAAATGAAGAAGGCAGCTTCTGGAAGGAAGAAAATCGCACCCGCGATTACACCCCGACAGAATTTACACCACCCGAAGGGCATTTTCTGGAAAACAGCCGCAAGGACTGGTTTGGCTCTGGCGGTGCCCCCGCTTTCTTTGATGTGGTCGAAAAGGAAATCATTCCTTTCGTAGAAGCGAACTTTGATGTCAATAAAACCGATAGGGTTCTTATTGGCAAATCCACCAGCGGTCTGGGTGCCACATACGCCTTGTTGAACAGGCCGGGCTTGTTTAACCGGTATGTGATTATCAGCCCTGCAATCTGGTGGGATGACTGGCTGTTACCGCGCGAGGACAGATGGGTAATGAGGGCAGCACGCGACACTGCCGAAACACAGTATCCATTGGAGACTCGCGTCTATTTTGCCGTTGGGGAAGCCGAAGAAAGATTAGACCTTGTGACAGACCTCTATGTGCTTGCAAACAGTTTGCGCAAGCGCAGAAATGAAAACCTGAAGGTCAATTTGGAAGTGTTGCCCGGTGAACAGCATGAAGGTGTGTTTCCCGCAGCGTTTATGCGCGGCATAGTCGGCGTCTATGCAGGCGAGGCGGACCGAAAGCCTTCATCCAGTCCGCTCAAGTGGCCATAAATTATCAAGTGGCCATAAATTATTCGGGCAGGAATTCCGGCACCGACAGATACCTTTCACCGGTATCGTAACAGAAGCCAAGAACTCGTATGCCTGCTGGCTTGCCTTCCAGATGCTGTTTGATGGCAGCAAGCGTTGCACCTGAAGAGATACCGATAAGCATGCCTTCTTCGCGGGCTGCCCGGCGCGCCATCTCTTTGGCAGCTTCTGGTTCAACCTGAATAACGCCGTCAAGCAGGTCGGCGTCCATCACATCTGGCACAAAACCGGCGCCAATACCCTGAATGGGGTGCGGGCCCGGAGCGCCACCTGATAGAACCGGCGAAAGCGTAGGCTCCACCGCATAGGTGGTAAAATTGCCCCACTCTTTCTTCAGCATTTCCGCGCAGCCGGTAATATGACCGCCCGTACCAACGCCTGTGATCATACAGTCCAGACCATCTGGGAAATCAGCCAATATCTCTTTTGATGTGGTTGCACGGTGAACTTCAACATTGGCGGGGTTGGCAAACTGTTGCGGCATCCAGGCGTCTGGTGTGCTCTCCAGCAGTTCGGTCGCTTTGGCAAGCGCACCCTTCATGCCCAGTTCCTTGGGTGTCAGCACAAATTCAGCGCCAAACGCCAGCATGATGCGGCGACGCTCAATAGACATGGACTCAGGCATCACCAGGATCAGTCGGTAGCCCTTTACCGCCGCTACCATGGCAAGACCAATACCGGTATTGCCAGACGTTGGCTCGATGATAACGCCACCTTCTTTGAGAGACCCATCTGCCTCCGCCGTTTCAATCATCGCCAGTGCGATACGGTCCTTGATGGAGCCACCCGGGTTGGTGCGTTCCTGTTTGATCCAGACCTCGTGGTCAGGGAACAAACGACCAAGTCGCACATGAGGCGTATTACCAATGGTGTCCAGAATAGATTCTGCTTTCATGGGGCTCTCTTTCTAAATCTTGGAAAAGATAGACGTTGGATGCAGTCTAACCGGGAAACCCCGGAACGCAAATCACATGCATGGCACCCAAAAACGGTTACCGGCTTTGGGCAGCCTTTTGTCGCGCCTGAATAGGGATAATTTCGTCTGTGTCTGCGGGTTTGAACATAACCCGCGACCACGCAGGTACAGACCGCGTAACCCAAACATTGCCACCAATGACAGAGTTGCGACCCACAACAGTTTCACCACCCAGAATGGTTGCACCGGAATAAATCACCACATTGTCTTCGATGGTGGGATGGCGTTTCTTTGCTCTATGTTCACGGTCAACCCTCAGGGCACCAAGGGTTACCCCCTGATAAATCTTCACATTGTCACCGATAATGGTTGTCTCACCGATAACAACGCCCGTGCCATGGTCAATGAACAGCGCCCGGCCAATCGTCGCGCCGGGGTGAATATCAATCCCGGTTTTCTGGTGGGCATATTCACAGATCATGCGCGGTAGAAGAGGCACCTCGCGCTTATTCAGTGCATGTGCAATGCGGTAAGCCACGACTGCGAAGAAGCCGGGGTAACAGAGGATTACTTCCTCCACCGATCTGGCAGCCGGGTCACCTTCAAAAAGCGCCGCTGCATCCTCATGGCTATAGTCTGCAATCATCGGCAAATCAGACATGAAGCCTTTCACCAGAAGCTTGGTGCAGCCAACGTCTTTGCCTTCACACAAGGGTTCCACCAATTTGTGAAATTCGGTTTCAAGGCGGGCAAGCCGCACCTCAAGGCTATCGCTATACTCGTCAGCGAGGGCATGATGCGGGAACAGAACCGCAACCGTCTGCTTTAGAAGGTTGCCGATCTTCTTGAGCGAAAGCCCAGACTTTTCGCCATACTTCTTGTGATGGTTTCTCAGCCGTTCAGCCACATATTCAAGGCTCGAAGGGCTTTCAGATATCTGCGCCATGTGCGCTCTCCCTGCTGTCCCCTACAGTTTAGGCTTCAAACTGTTAACTACAAGACCCGCAAGCACGAGAATTTCTTCACAATTTCGGGAGAAAACTAATCCGAATTATTAGGCCGGTCAGGCTGTCGCGCGTTTGTCCGCGTCTTCAGGCAGCAGATGGCCATAGCCCGCTTCACGGACAAGTTCATTGCTTTTGACAACCACTTCTTCATGAAGACGGACCATGAAATCTTCCTTCGACAGGCCCTCGGGGAAGGGTTCACCAACCTGAAAGACAGCGGTACCCGCGCGGTGCCAAAATCCGCGCGTCCAAAATAGGCCGGTGTTGGTTGCAACCGGATAAACCTTCAACCCCGCATCTTTGTAAAGGTAATAAGCGCCGCTTTTCAGCGGCCTGCTTTTGCCGATCGCGACACGGGTCGCTTGCGGATAAACAATCAGAGGTCGGCCACTTTCTTCCACATGTTCAGCCACCTCCTGCATGCCGCGATGGGCTTTTTTTGATTGCCGATCAATTTTGATAATTTTGGCTTTTTTTAAAATCGGCCCGATAAAGGGTAAGCTGAACAGCTCTTTTTTCGCGAGCGCCGTTACATCAGGCCGCAGGGGGAAGGTCAAGATAGGGTCCATATTACTTTGGTGCGCCGCAGCGACGATCAAAGCCCCCTCTTTGGGTAAACGCTCGGGAAACCGATACTCATATTTGATGCCCGAACATATGCGCGCAACCCAAAGAGACCCCTGACAATACCAACCAATACCGCGCCGTACCGGCCCATCTGTTTTGGCAAAACACATGGGAGCAACGACCAAACCACAAAACACCAGCGTGAATGGGTAAAAAACAATATTGAAAAACAGCGAACGAATTCGATCAGTCAGTTTCATGAATATCCCCGAAGGCAGTTAACATCGGAAGAACCATAGGCACCCCGTGCTTGCCAAATGCCATCAATCGCCACTTGGACACAAGATAAAAATCCGGTAGCTTGGCAATCACCAGCTAGTTGAGGTGAACAATGACAGATCAGGAAAAACGTGGGGACGACCGGCTACCGGTTTTATGGACCGGGCGGCTTTATACGGATGATGACCGTGAGTTTGATTGTAAAGTCCGCGACATTTCCCTTGCTGGCACTCTTATCTCAACTGATGCCGTGATCGGCATGGGCGAACGCTTGCTTCTGGAAATTGATGAACTGGGCGAGTTCGCTGTTGAAGTAAAATGGTCAGGGTCCGAACAACTTGGTCTTCTCATTCTGGCCGGACCTGATCTGGAGTTGAAGAAGTTCGCCGAAGGCTCTGGTTCCGCCACATCAGAAAAGCCGCAAGCCGTGTGTGGTGACCCGCTCGCAGGAAACTGATTTAAGCATTGCCAATCGCCGTGCCAGCAGCATGGCCACTGGCCCACGCCCACTGGAAATTATACCCGCCAAGCCAACCGGTGACATCCACACACTCACCAATAAAATAAAGGCCAGGCACAGATTTTACCTCCATGGTTTTTGACGAAAGCTCCGCTGTGGAAACGCCGCCGCGCGTTACTTCTGCCTTTTTCAAACCCTCTGTACCGGTTGGGGATAATTCCCACTGTTCTATTCTATCAGCAAGCTTCTCCAGGGCGTCATTGGACTGTTCTGCCATCTTACCCGCCCAACCTGTCGCGATTTGCTCGGCCAGCCGTTCCGGAAGCAGCTTGGTCAGAACTGATTTTACGGACACTGCGCCGCGTGCATCGCGCTCTGCCTTAAGCCAATCGATGAGGTTTGGCTCCGAGGGTGCAAGGTTGATGGCAACCGCTGCGCCACTATCCCAATAAGACGATATCTGCAAGATAGCCGGACCACTCAGCCCCCTATGGGTAAAAAGAAGATTCTCCCGAAACCCGGGCGCATTATTTTTTGCTGACAGCGACACATGGCTGTCCGCGGAAACGCCGGCAAGTTCTCGCATCTTCCCCTGAACAGCGCCGTCAAAAACAAAGGGCACCAACGCAGGCTCTGGTTTTACAACCTTAAGGCCAAACTGCTCCGCAATCTGGTACGCAAAGGCTGTTGCCCCCATTTTAGGGATAGAGGGCCCACCAGTTGCTATCACAAGGCTGGGCGCTTCATACACACCATTGCTTGAATGGACCGTAAACATGCCATCATGATGGGATATAGCCTGCGTTTCCACAGCAAGGCAAAGTTCAACGCCTGCCGCTTGGGCTTCGTCCAGCAACACTTTCAAAATTGCCTTTGCCCCCTGGTCGCAAAACTGCTGCCCCAGTGTCTTTTCATGCTAGGTCAGGCCATGGCTCGCGATCAATTCGATGAAGTCCCAAGGGGTATAACGCGCCAGCGCAGATTTGGCGAAATGACGGTTTTCACTAATATAAGCTTCAGGTTTGGTATCCAGGTTCGTGAAATTGCATCTGCCTCCGCCTGATATAAGTATCTTGGCGCCAGCCTTTTTGTTTCGCTCCAGTAACAATGTTTTTTTGCCAGCTTTTCCAGCGGCAATCGCACACATTAAGCCGGCGGCGCCAGCACCAATTATTATGCTATCGAAACTTTTATTCATAAAAATCTACGCGGCATGCCCATTGTTGATTTTTCAGCAGAGATCAAACCTGCCGTGTTAATACGTCACGTTTTCATAGGGTTACAACAAATTTACCGCACATCAGGACCCCCCCAAAAACCACACGCAGCAACCTCAGGTTTGTGAAAATCGGACTTTTACGGTCGCCCTTTAAGATTCGTTAACTCTGCTGTGCAATAAATCCAGACATAAATATTAAAACTGTTCAAGACCCTACTTAGTTCGAAGAAGGAAAATCTGTAATGACTGCGAATATTGGGGACACGGGCGTTCGCATTTTAAGCATCCGTAATTTGCTGCTGGCTGTGACTGTATTGTTAACAGTTGTGGTTATTGGCCTGAACATCGCTCAAATGTTGAGGGCAACTTCAGCACGCGATACCGCCATGCAAGCACAAGAGTTAAACAAGTCGATAGACAATATCGTTCAACTCAAACTGGCGTTGGCAGACGAAAGACTGTTCACCTATGCAGCCTATGGGTTCCAAGGCGAAGTACCCAGTTTCTTCATTACACGGATTGGCCAAAACCGCGGTGCGGTTGAAGGCGCTTACAGCAGCATACAGGCTGACCTGCGAACATTGCCAGCGTTTGGCGGTGATCCGGACAGCGACAGATACAAGGTTGCAATCCGCGACTTCAACGAACTGAAAGCTGCTTTTACAGATGCATATGCAGCCTATACCCGCCAGCAGTCTGCAACCGACCAAGATCTAGAGTCCTTTGGTACAGAATCAGACATTGCTCGCGCACGTGATGCTGCAAAAACAATGGACACACTCATTGATGTTGCAGCGGCAATCCGGATTGAAATTGAAAGCAACTATGATTTTGGTGATGACCGAATCAGCACGGTTAACCGCCTGAAGAACCAATTGTGGGTTATGTCGGAGTATGCCGCAAGGGAAGCCGCTGCGCTGTCTGACAATATTGCAGCCCAGTCCATCATCAACAGCTTTGAAAAGGACACGGGTATTAAATATAGCGGCATCAGCGAAGGTGCCTGGAGCCAGATTGAAACATTTGCCAAGTCAACCACGGCAACAGAAGAAATCGCCCAGCAGATTGATGCCATCCGGTCCACTTTCATTGAGGATTTTGCCGGTAGTCGCTTCGAAATCTATGACCTGTCGTTGGTTGCTGAAGAAGACGAAGAAGACATGGTTGACTATGAAACTACAGCTGAAGATTGGGTTGCCCTTGCGCAAGAGGCAACTGGCCCCGTGTTCATGATGAGCAACTATGCGGATAATCTTGCGAACAGCCTGAACGAATCCGCTGTTAGCAGCGCAAACGGCAGTGTTTATACCTCCTGGACGTTGATCATAATCTCGCTCGCTGTTGGCGGTGCTGCCCTTTGGGTCGTGATGTTCCGTGTTGTTGGCCCTGTAAACGCCCTTTCAAGCACCATGATGGTTCTGGCAGATGGCAACCTCGAGGTCGATATTCCAAACGCTGATCGTAAAGACGAAGTTGGTGATATGGCCAAGTCTGTGCAAATTTTTAAGGACAACGCTATTGAGCGCCGACGCCTTGAAACTGAACAGCGTGAAGCAGAAGAGCGTGAGCGCGAACGCCGCGAACAAGAAGAGCAGCGCCAGCGCGAAGAAGCCGAGGAACGCCGTCAGCGCGAAGAAGAGCAAGAGAAACAAGCGCGTGAAGAGCGTCGCCAAGCCATGCTTGACCTTGCAGACAAGTTTGAAGCATCTGTGATGGCTCTGGTGGAAGGCGTTTCAAACTCCGCCGAAGGAATGGAGCAAGCAGCGTCTGGCATGTCGGAAACAGCAGCGGATACATCTCAGCAATCCGAGGTGGTGGCAAACGCGGCCCAGCAAGCAAGCTCTAACGCACAAATGGTGGCAAGTGCCGCTGAGGAACTATCCAGCTCGGTGCGTGAAATCACCGGCCAAACCAACCAATCAAGCGCTGCTGCCCGTGACGCTGTGGCCCGCACAGAAAACGCTGGTAAAGATGTGGCAGAACTTGTTGATGCCGCAGAGAAGATTGGTGAGGTTGTCAAGCTGATCAATGAAATCGCAGAGCAGACCAACTTGCTCGCCCTGAACGCTACCATTGAGGCAGCACGCGCAGGCGACGCCGGCAAAGGCTTTGCGGTGGTTGCAAGCGAAGTGAAATCACTGGCCAACCAAACAGCAAAAGCAACACAGGAAATCAGCGAGCAAGTGAATGGCATGCAAAATGCCACCAGCCTTGCGGTGCGCGCGATGGACGAAATCAAGGGCATCATTGGCGACATTGAAGCCACATCCGTTTCGATCGCCTCAGCAGTTGAAGAACAAGATGCTTCAACACAGGAAATTGCTCGCAATGTTGCCGAGGTTTCCACCGGTACCGAGGAAGTTACGTCAAACATCCATTCTGTTAGTCAGGGTGCAACCACGACCGGTTCTGCGGCCACGCAGGTTCTATCTGCCGCGCAGCTGCTGACACAGCAGTCAGACGAACTGAGAGGTCAGGTAGAAGACTTCCTGAAAACTATCCGCGCCTAACAGGCCTATATACCGATATGAAAAGGGGCCTACCGGCCCCTTTTTTGATTCAAACGGTATGCTCCCGCGTTTATGTGTTCCATAACCATTTAAAGCTTGCCTAGCCTAGCCGGATGGCTATAGTGCGCGGCGCAGACCATGGCTTGGCACAGGCCAATCCATGTCATCTCAGGAGTCGTGGCCGAGCGGTTTAAGGCGCACGCCTGGAAAGCGTGTTGGGTGGCAACGCCCTCGAGGGTTCGAATCCCTCCGACTCCGCCATCTTTCCAAATTTCTGTATCGTGTTGGTGTGATCGCAACTTGTAATCGACGCCGGACTGAAACCTCACGGACACCACTAGTACACTGTTTTCTAGAGTACCCGGAACAAAACACAAAACCAGTTTAGTTGACGAACTAGGGTGCAACCCCTCCGAGATTGTTTCCACCATTTTGTGAGTTCTGCTCTGTATGCCTTAAGTATCAGCTATGCGGAACTTAAGCCCATCCCGCCAATCTTTGAACAGTATAAAAAAACGGCGTCTTAGCGCCGCTTTCTCTTGATAGGTTATGCTTTATCTAGAAAAGGACATTGTTTGTTGTCAGATCATTGACGGTTATACCAACGATGAAGGCTGTCTCACCGTCGCCAAGGTCAATCAGCACACCGCTTTGACCGTTCTGAGTGCTGTTGCTGGCAGCGTCCTGTACATCGCCAAAACTGCTGAAGCCCGCTGACGCAAACTCAAGATTCAGAATATCTTCAGAGGCATCAAAGTCGGTCACTGTGTCATTGCCCGAGGTGGCACCAAATACAAACTGGTCAACACCTGACCCGCCCGTAAGCGTGTCATCTCCAGCCGCAGCCCACAAGGTGTCGTTACCTTCTCCCCCAAGCACCGTATCATTGCCAGCACCATTGAACACTTCATCATTACCGCTACCGCCATCGATAAAGTCATCTCCAGCACCGCCAAAGGCTTCATCATCGCCCGTGCCCGCATCAATACTGTCATTGCCAGCTCCCGCTAACACAAGGTCATCTCCAGCACCTGCATCAACCGTATCGTTACCGGCACCACGACCACCATAGACAATATCAACACCCTGCCCGGCATTGAGAAGGTCATCGCCTTCGCCGCCACCAACAATGTCATCGGCATCATCACCAAACACTGTGTCATTGCCAGCACCAGCCCATAGCTGGTTATCGCCTTCCCCAATGTTCACTGGCAGGCCAGTAGTGCTGTTGTAACTGCCACCAATGAGAATATCATTGCCGTCTCCACCAAACAGGATATCCCCGCCGGCTTCACCCGTATTACTTGAATCGAGGTCAGCACCAAAACCTCCCCCGACAAGAATGTCGTTACCGGCACCGCCACCGATGATGTCATCACCGGCGTTGCCTTCCACGGTGTCGTCACCCCTGTCCCTTGGCCCGGCAAAAGATTGGTCATTACCGTCACCGCCAGCAATACGGTCGTCACCTGCATCACCGCGCAGGAAGTCATTACCCGAACCACCGTCAATGGTGTCATTCCCTGTACCGCCAAACACCCGATCGTTGCCGCCACCAGCATTACTTAGATCACTACCATTACCAAGCTCGATTCGTTCACGTTCGTCGGAGCCAATCCGCACATCTGGTCCAGCGCTTCCGAGTATCACGATGCTACCGTCGTCTGGGGTATTGGACCCGCTTCCCGTAGAACCACCTGAGGAGCCACCTGAGGAGCCACCTGAACTACCGCCAGAGGAACCACCTGAAGAGGGAGCTGTTACATCAACCGTGATCGTCGACGGGCTAGCCGCAAAGGCTGTACCGTCGCTGACACTGAAGAGAATGGAAGCATCATCTCCGGTTGGCGGTGTGAACACCAGACGACCAGCCGTGATATCTGCCGCCGACACCACCGTACCGGGTGTAACGGCGGCCCCATTGAGTTGCAACCCGCTTGGCGGTGTGTCAATCCGCACAGACGAAAGCGTATCGCCGCTGTTCACATCCGAGAAGCCAAAGTTTGCAAGCGATAGCGTGAGCGAAGAAGATGACACCACAGATAAACTCGCGTCTGCGCCGGTGGGCGCCACATTAACATCAAGCGTGACCGTTGCCTGAGCAGAGTTTGCCGTGCCATCTGTTGCTGTATAGGTAAAGCTTGCTGCTCCGTCACCCGTTGCACCGTTTGCCGGTATGAAGACCAGGCTTCTGGCGGCAAGCTGTGCCGCTGTTACCACAGCATTGTTGGCAAGAGCCGTCGTCCCACCATCCAGCGAGAGAATGCCGTCCTGAGCATCTGGAACTGTCACAATCGTGATAGAGACAAGACTGTCATTATCATTATCGCTAAAGCCAATATCACTCAGCTCGATCGGCAAGGTCGCACCCGTTACATCAAGTGTCGGGCTATTGACTGTTGGCACATCATTAACAGCTGTCACACCAACAACAGCAACAGCACTGTCAAAGCCACCATTGCCATCACTGACCGTGAAGTTGATAGCAACATCATTGCCATTGAAGTTGGCCGCTGGTGTGAAGCTATAGGTGCCATCATTATTATCAACGAGCGACCCGTTGCTGGCGTTCGCCAGACTGATCGACGAGATACTGAGCGTATCACCCGTATCAACATCTGTTGTGCTGGCCGTCAGTTGCGCTGTCGTGATCGTCAGCGCCACATCCTCATCCGTGCTGCCAAGGTCTACATTGCCCGCAACCGGTGCATCATTAACAGATGTCACATTGAAGGTGAGCGTTGAAGAAGAAGACGAGAAGTCTGTGCCATCGCTCACATCAAAGTTAAAGCTCGCCAGGCCATCACCATTCTGGTTAGAGGCTGGTGTGAACACCAGGCGACCACCCGTGATCTGTGCCACATTGATCACCTGACCAACAGTTACAGCTGCATTATTGAGCGTCAGCGAGCCACCAGAACCCGGCAAACTGCTGATACGCACAAACGAAAGGCTATCACCATCCGTGTCACCAAAGCCAAAGTCTGCAACCGTCAGGGTGCGGGCTGTGTCCTCATTGATCGTCAGCGTAGAGCTGCTGCCGGTTGGCAAAGCATTAACCGAGAAGTCAAAGTTATCAGCTGTCAGGTCAGAGGCTTCGACATTCTCAAGCGTCAGCGTCTTGCCGTTACCCAGCGTGATCACAATGTCATCACCTGTGTCAGACACATTGCCACCAACAACCAGTGTGTCACCATTACCGGAGAAGTCGAGCGATGAAGCGAAAGTACGCGTTGCGGTCAGATCAATATCCTCATTGCCCGCATCAAAGTCGCGAATGGTGTCAGAAGAACCCCCATCGATCACAAACCGGTCTGTACCGCCTTCACCAATCAGCGTATCATCACCGTCAAGGCCACGCAGCGTATCGTTGCCTGCTGCACCATCCAGTGTGTCAGACCCTGACGTGCCGGTGAACACTCGTCCTGGCTCCAAGGTACCAACTTCTGAGGCTGCATCTGACACTGCCGTATCAAGCGCCGTCCCGGTGAAGCTCGTTTCCGCAGCTGTTGCATCATTTTCAACAGCGGTCGCCGCATCACCCTGAGCAACAATCGCCGTCTGCGTCACACTGGTGAGCGCGGTCAGGCCGCTACCGCCGCCAGAACCCGCATTGGTTACCGCTGTTGCCGCCGCCTCATTGGCCTCCGCTGCAATGTTGGCTGTCGCCGTCGCAGCAGCAGCCGGTACTGTCACGCCTGCGTTTGTACCCGCATCGGTCACAACATCAGCAACAACTGTCGGGCTTGAGAGATCAACCGTACCGCTTGCATTCTCGATCGCATCCGCAAGAGCATCAAAGGCTGCGCTATCGCCGTCAGCACTATTGTCAGCACCCTCAACAGCCGCGCCCGCCAGCACAACTGTACTCAGCACCTGGCTACCGGCAGCAAATACAGCTGTACCGTTCGGATCATCGTTTAGCGCTGCATTGATCGGATCAAAGGTGGTCAGGTCCACATCCTGGCTGATGCCAAGTGCCGTGCTCACTGCACTTTCCGCAGCAGCCACTTCCGCAGCTGTTGCCCCGTTACCCGCAATAGACTGGATAAGGGTCGTCAGCGGCGTCAGAACCGTTGACCCCGACGGCGCTGTCAGGGTGCCATTGAAGTTGAGCCCCGTGGAGATATCAATCGCCTGCTGGTTATTGATCGGGTTCACCCCGCCCCGAAGGATGAGCGTACCTGCAACACCCTGTGGCAGTTCGAAGTTACCAGCAGCATCCGTCACTGTCGCCGGATCTGTACCTTGGTCATATTCACCATCACCATCGGTATCGATAAACACAAGGGCATTCGCAATAAAGCCATCCTGCGCGCTACCGGCAGCTACATCTTCAACCGTCACAACAAGGTCAAGTGTCTCAACACCACCATCGGAATCACGGGTGCGTGTGATCGTAAGCTCAACGCTCGTCTCGGTCTCAAAGTCGAGCGACTGATCAGCCAGAAGCCTGATCTCACCCGTGTTGGTTACCTCGAAGCGGTTATCACTAACTGTAAACGCATCATCTGCACTGATTGGTGCAAACCCACTGGCCACAGAAAGCTGCCCCACAGTCGCACCAAGCGTTTCCTCGGTCACATCCTGCAAGGTGGCAACCAACTGCCCTTCACCAGAGATGCTGATCGTAACCGTTTCTGTCCGGGTCTCGTCGCCATCAGTCACCGAATAGGTGAAGGTATCTGTGCTACTTTGCCCGTCAAACAGGCCATCAAACTGGCCATTCGGGTTATATGTAAAGGCACCAGTAGCCGCGTCGAGCAGGGTCACCACACCCGTGGTGCCTGTCGTATCAATGCTGAAGGTCAGCGTATCGCCTTCGTCTGGGTCCGTCACAAAGCTGTTCAAGTTGAAAAAGGCGAAACTGCTTTCTTCAGCATCTATATCGACTGCAGGTGCATCAGGCGCATCATTGACATTGGTGATGTTAACACTCACCGAACCAACTGGCAGGGTCAACTCAGGACCAAAGCCCGTGTTGCCATTGTCTGTCACACTCAAGCTGAGCGTATCCGCATCATTACCACTCAGGTTTTGAGGGCCAGTATACTGGATGTTACTAGCGGTATTCAGGAAGGCATCAATATCAGCAACTGCGCCAGTCAAGGTGAGGGTTGACCCATTAACATTCGCAGCAACACCGGCAGCAGGTGTGGCTGACAGGGTACCGTTTTCTGCAGTGATCGTCAGTACAATATCCGCGTCACCCGCATCAACGTCCGAAAGCGTGATCCCTGACAGATCAACATCAGACGCTGTGTCCTCGGCAACCGTCACAGTCGCAGGAACGCCTTCAACCGTTGGCAGGTCATTCACCGCAAGAGCATTGAAGCTAATGGTCGCAACCTCGGATTCAGCTTCGCCGTCCGACACCCGGAACTGAAGACTAGCGATACCAGTACCGTTTGCATCCAGGGCTGGTGTAAACACCAGGTCACCATTTGCAATCTGGGCCAGCGTAACAACAGTGTCATCACTAACAGGCTGTCCTGCAAGCGTGATACCCTCTGTACCACTGACCAGTCGAACAGAGGTGAAGGTGTCAAACGCATCCGCATCCTCAAAGGCAAAGTCCGAAAGGGAAAGCGCAATGGCTTCGTCTTCAAACGTCGATACTGTCGCATTTTCTGTGGTCGGTGCATCATTCGCCGCCGCCACATCAACCGTGATTGTGTTCGACGCTTGAGCAAAGTCTGTCCCGTCATTCACCGTAAACTGAATGGCAGCAATATCCTCGCCATTGGCGTCAGTCGGTGGTGTATAAGCAAGCTGATCAGCGGCAATAGACGTTGCAGGAATAACCTGACCAACAATCACCTGCACACCGGCAAGCGTAAGACCGGGCACCAGATTATCAATACGGACACTCGTCAGGGAATCGCCCGGATCAGCAGCGTCCGTAAAGCCAAAGTCATCAACACTCAGGATCAAAGCTGTGTCTTCAACTGTGCCAAGGGTTCCATCAGCACCTTCAGGAAGGTCGTTAACAGCTGTGATGTTCACATCACCAGCAGCAACCTGAACCGGGTCCGTCACACCGTCTGTTACTGTTACCGTATAGGTTGCTGCAGCGTCACCTTCCACATTCTCTGCGCCCGTATACTGAAGGCTAGCAGCAGTGCCAAGAAAGGTCGTGATATCCGACGCAGAGCCCGTAAGCGTCAATGTGCCGCTACCGGAACCCTGAACAGCAACATCACCAGCAGCAACTGCCGCAAGCGTGCCGCCGCTCACCGTAATCACAACCGTCAGCTCTTCACCGTCTGCTTCCTCCAACGTCAGAGCAGACAGGTCAAAGTCGCTCGCAACATCTTCAACAACCATCAAGATGCCCGGTTCACCTGCAAAGCGCGGCGCATCATCAACTGCGGTTACATCAACCGTGATCGTGTTCGGCAGAAGGGTAAAGTCAGTTCCGTCATTCACCGTGAACTGAATGGCGGCAAATGCATCACCATTTTGGTCCGCCGCTGATGCAAACGTCAGGTCACCATCTGCAATAGCAGTGGCAGAGATGCTCTGACCGTTTGTGACCTGGACACCGTCAAGCAACAAGCCCGTCGGTGCACTGTCAATGCGCACGCTATCAAGCACACCATTGTCAGCATCATCAGCAAAGCCAAAGTCCGCTACAGTGATCGTAAGCGGGGAATCCTCATTCGTCGTAAGCGTCGTATCCGCACCTGTCGGAAGGTCATTAACAGCCGTCACATCAATTGTGATTGTGTTCGACGCTTCGGCAAAATCAACCCCGTCATTCACCGTAAACTCGATAGATGCGAGATCAGCACCATTGGCATTTGCCGCAGGGGCAAACGTCAAAGCACCGCCTGCAATATCAGATGCAGAAATAACCTGACCGTTTGTGACCTGTGTGCCATTAAGCAATAGCCCTGTCGGCGCTGCATTAATTCGCACGCTATCAAGCACGCCGCTATCAGCAGCATCAGAAAAGCCAAAGTCTGCAGCATTAATAGTAAGCGGGACATCCTCATTCGTCGTAAGCGTCGTATCCGCACCTGTCGGAAGGTCATTAACAGCAGCAATATTTACGTCGCCTGATGCGGCCTGAAATGGCTGACCAACACCGTCAGAAACAGTAACAGTAAAGGTTTCAGAGGCATCACCGTTAACATTGGCCACCGGTGTATATTGAATGGCGGCAGCTGAGCCGAGGAAAGCTGTGATATCCGCTGCAAGGCCTGAAAGTATTATAGTAGCGCTATCACTTCCCTGAATAGCAACATTATTGCCATCATTTGCAGCAAGCCTACCACCGCTAACTGCGATCGTGACCGTCAAGACTTCGCCGTCGACCTCAGTGAAGGTCAGACCTGAAAGATCAAAGTTACCAGTTACATCTTCGGTCACCGTTACAGATGATGGCGCCCCAGTGGCTGTTGGTGCATCATCAACAGCGGCGATATTAAAGGTTAAGGTTTGATCATCAGTACCACTATTGCCGTCAATAGTTTGGATGCGAATACTACCGGCATCTATGCCATTCAGGTTTTCTGCGGGGGTAAATGTCAAGCTATCGAGGGCAGTATTTATATCCTGCAAACTTCCTTCAAAGCTTATACTTGCTGTCCCATTACCGGTCAGATTTAGCAACCCACCAGTGGATTGAAGGTCCGCAACACCGCCAGAAACAGTAAGTGTGACAGTTTGAGTATCGCCGTCCACATCTTCAATCTGAATTGAATCATCAAGCGCAACTGCCGCGCTATCTTCGCTGACCACAGGAACGTTTGGCAGCGTTATAATTGGTGCATCATTAACCGCTGTAATATCAAAAGTAACGGTTTCGTCAGCGAAGCCGCCATTGCCATCAGATGTTTGAATACGAAGACTGCCAGCGTTCGAACCATTCAGGTTTTCTGCTGGGGTGAATGTCAAACTATCAAGCGCGGTATTAACGTTCGTCAGTGAACCCATGAACGAAACAGTATTGGTTCCGTTGCCTTGCAGGCTACCAAGACCGTCAACAGTACCTAAACTAACGGTTCCGCCGGTGACCGTCAGCGTCACAATTTGTACGTCGTTTTCTACGTCCGAAATTTGAATATTGTCGGCGATTGCAACAGCAGAGACATCCTCTACAACGGTTGGTGTTGTGGGCAAATTGATGACGGGAGCATCATTTTCGGCTGAGAAATCGAACGTCAGCGTATTCGGCGTGGCATCAAAGTTTTGGCCATCACTTACCGAGAAAGTAAGGCTAGCTGCGCCGAGACCGGTTACATTAGCCGCGGGCTCAAATGTCAAGTTAGCAATCTGAGCAACAGGAACGACTTGGCCGACGGTGACATCAATGCCTGATAGGC
The DNA here is from genome assembly GCA_965199355.1 of Kordiimonas sp. Taxonomy (GTDB): domain Bacteria; phylum Pseudomonadota; class Alphaproteobacteria; order Sphingomonadales; family Kordiimonadaceae; genus Kordiimonas. Next base: position 22,250 of record CBDARB010000001.1, on the reverse strand, counting down.
GTAGCACGCCTGATTCTGAAGCTGGCAAGCTATCAAACCGCACACTCACTAGTTGGTCGCCCGGGTCGCCATCTACGAAACCAAATTGCGCTGGTGAAAATGTGAAGTTGGTATCTTCAGTGACCTGAGCTGTTGAGTTGGTGCCTTCGGGTGTATCTTCAACCGATGTGATGTCAATTGTAACCCTGTTAGGCGACACTGAAAAATCGGTGCCATCACTTACACTGAAAGTAAAGTTTGCAACACCTACACCGTTAACGTTTGATGCTGGCTCAAACGAAAGATTGTTAATCTGGCCAATTGCAATAATCTGCCCGGGCACAACCGGATTACCGGACACCGTAAGCAGGCCTGACGCTGCATCAGGCAGCGTCTCTATGCGAACACTTACTAGGTTATCACCTGTATCGACATCGCTAAAACCAAAGTTACTCGCAGCAAACTGAAGAGCAGTATCTTCATTTGTGACAAGGGTTGTATCACTGCTGGTCGGCAAATCATTTACCGAGGCTATATCGAATGTGACAGTCTGATCATCACCGCCCAGACCATCAGACGTTTGAATGCGAATACCCCCTGCGTTTGTGCCATTCAGGCCAGGGGTAGGCGTGAAGGTAAGGCTATCGAGCGCGGCATTTGTGTTATCTAAGCTGCCAGAGAAGCTAATACTGGCTGTACCATTACCTGATAGATTTGTTAGTCCGCTTGTCGACGCAAGATTTGCGGTGCCACCAGATATAGTCAGCGTGACGGTCTGATCGTCACCGTCCGCATCTGTAATTTGAACATCGTCTGGAATAGCTACATTTACAGCGTCTTCACTTACACTGATGGACAAGGCTGCTGGTAAATTTACCGTAGGAGCATCATTACCACCCACAGGCCCGGAGCCTGCGATAACTTGGCCATTACTTGAAACCGCAGGACCGGAACGATTAACTGCTACTGTCTGGACTGTCCCACCATTGTCCGCCAACAAACCGGCACCGCTTGAGCTAACATCGGCAAACACTAAAGATGGTATCGCGTTCGAAACATTGGCGCTTATCGATGCATTAAAATCACCGGCATTCGAGCCAATAATATTTATCCCCTCAAAAGTGACAGAATTGATCTGCTCTGCATAAAACTGCGTTGCGCCGTTACCCAGTATAATCGAATCGGTAACGGTGAACATGGCCCCACCATACTGACCATCAACCCCACCGCCTGCGTTGCCTGTAATGGTACTATCGGTGATAGTTAGCCGGGTTGCCTCTCCACCATAAACATCAATACCGTTCCCGGTATTACCGCTAATTGTACTATTGGTGATTGTGTTACTTGCGGCATAGGAGTCGATGCCGTCTCCGTTGTTGGAGTGAATTGTACTGTCTAATAGGGTTAGCGAACTGCGATTATAAATACCTCCGCCAGCGTTACCAAAGATAGAACTATCTCTAACAGTTAAGTTCACGCCATAGCGACTAAAAACACCAAAGCCACTGCCACCAGTAATGGCCAATGAGTTAAGCGCGACATCGATTGACGGGAAGCTTGGTGCCTCAATATTCAGTACGTTACTAGCACCGCCCCCATCGATGGTAACATCTGAGCGATTGTCCCCGTCCACGTCACCTTCTATTGTTATGCCAGAACGGATAAGCAATTGAGTGCCGCCAAGCGTTATTGTACCTCCTTGTGCCCCGCTGGCGCTTGAATCAAGATCAAACGTGATAGTCGCACCATTTGATGCATGTGCGATGGCTTCGCGGAGCGACAAGCCATCGCCATCTAGTCTATCTGCTGCAACGGTAGATGAGATGGCAACATCATCACCACTGTCTGAAGCTGTAGTAACGACCAATGAACCAGTTGAAACCTCGGAACTAGCAGGGGCTGCACCAGAAATTACCGCTCCATTGACTACCGCTGGACCGACAGGACTGACCAGAATTACAGGTGTTGTTTCACCAGGAACGTTGCTGAAAACTTGGCCGGTGACAAAATTATTCGCGGTATCTGACCCAAAAATTTCCGATAAAGAATTGACGGTAGATATACTACCAAAAGGTTGAGTGAGAAGGTTCGTTCCTGTGAATGTTATGCCGCTATTTGAGGAGATACTTGCACCACTATACCTACCACCTATTATGCTGTTGGAAATGTTAACTGTGATGCTAGAAGGTATCTCCAAATCATGCGGTGCATTGCCATACAGGTTCGCATTTCCGACAATAGTAGAATTACTAATTGAGATAGAACCAGCGCTATGCACATTGATTCCGCCAACACCCGAAAAAAGAGTATTTCGATTGAAGGCAATTGTGCTGTCATCAATTGTCAGAGTTGAAAGCCCAGTTCCACCAACATGAATGGCACCAGCTTGACTGGACTGATTGTTATCAATTGTCGAACTGTTGATTACTGCAGACGTATTGCTACCATTAATTGCAATTGCCGCACCATAGGGTGCCTAGTTGCCTGTCAGCCTGCTATCATTGAGGATGAGACTTGAGCTATTGCCCGCGACATAAATAGCCCCCCCGTATCCGACCGACACATCTCCTCCGGTAAGGTTGAGAGAATTGAGAGTACCTGCTGCACCATCAGTAATAGTGAACAAACGGTCATTCGCCAATTCTGCGTCGATAGTTACATCTGCTGTATTGTCGCCGTTTGTATCACCGTCAATTGTCACATCGCTGCGAATTGTTAAGCTATCACGCAGGCTAACAGTGCCGCCTTGCATGCCGCTTGTATTTGGATCAAGGTCAAACGTGATAGTGGCACCATTTGACGCATGAGCAATGGCTTCACGCAGGGAGAGGCCACCACCATCTGCCATATCGGCAGCCAAGTCTGAACCGATCGCTGCATCGTCACCGGTATCACTTGAGGAAGTTACCAGAAGGCTAGTTGGTGCTTGGCTATTGGCAAAATTGACACCAGACACAACCTGACCATTGGATACAGCTGGTCCGCCGGGCGCAACAGCAATCGATTGCACAGGACCACCATTGTCAGCCAACTGCCCTGCACCCGCAGGGCCACCAGTTGCAATTGAGGCAAACACACTGGAGGGCGCAGCATCAATGACATTCGTAGCAGACACACCGGCAACAATATTGCTGCCATTAAAGTTAACCGAAGACAGTGACCGTAAAATGATCGAGCTGCCGCCATTCCCTAAAATGATGGAGTCATTAAATGTAAAGCTAGGCGCATAGTCAGCACCCCCATCCACACCGGCCCCACTGTTGCCGCTGATGGTACTATCGGTAACCGTCAGTCGTGCACCTGCATAAGTCTCGATGCCTGCACCGCCATTACCACTGATAGTGCTGTTGTTGATGTTGTTGGCACCTGTCGGAAAGATAAAGACGCCATCACTGCCATTATTAACTACAGCGCTATCGGTTAAAGTAAGGGTACCGCGGTTATCAATGCCTCGCCCTGTATGGCCGGAAATCGTGCTGTTATTAACAGTTAGGTTCACCGTATAATCGACATGCAGCCCATTGCCCTGCGCACCGGTCAGATTAAGGGCATTCAATTCGACATCTGTACGTCCTGAGGCGACCGAAGTGTTCTGAGATGGGTCAATTAAGAGCGCGCTTGACGCACCATTTGCATCGATTGTCACATCGGCACGTCCGTCTCCGTCAACATCACCAATGATTGTGACCCCTGTATCGATGGTAAGTGCAGTAGAACTGCCAAGCGAAATTGTGCCGCCCTGAGCGCCGGATGTATTTGGGTCAAGGTCAAACCTAATCGTATCAAGATCACTGGCATGGGCTAAAGCTTCTCGCAGCGACAAACCGCCCCCGTCTGCAATATCGAGTGCCAGAGTAGCAGCAACATCAGCATCATCTCCACTATCGCTTGCGGTTGTTACAATATGTGTGTCTGCTTGGCCTGAGATATTGATGGCGAGCGTTTGATCTTCATTGCCACCATTGTCATCTGAAATCTGGAACTGAATGCTCGCAGTATCGGACCCCCTATCAGCAACTGGAGTGAAGGTAAGGCTATCAAGTGCATTGTTTACATCTGTTAGGCTACCAGAAAAACTGATGCTTGATGAGCCGTTACCGGCTAGATTGCTCAATCCGGTTGTCGTCCCGAGATTTGCCGTACCGCCCGTGATCGTTAACGTGACGCTCTGATTGCCGCCATCAGCGTCAGAAACAGCAATACCGTTAGGCAAAGAGGCGTTAGTACTATCCTCCGCAATAGAAACATTGTTCGGCAGGGCGATGCTGGGTGCAGATGCAGGAGAAGTGATGTCGAATATCAAATCTCTGGATGCTTGAAGGCCAGAGGTATCAGTTGTCGAAATGCTTATACGTCCAGCATCTTCACCCGCCAACCCGGTTGTAGGCGTGAAAGTAAGGCTATCCAACGCTGCGTTAACGTTAGCAAGTGAACCGCTAAAGCTAACATTGTTGGCTCCGCTGCTAGTACCGCTGTTGACAGTTACGTTCGACGAATCAAACGTAACCGTACCGCCTGTTACAACCAAGCGAACTGATTGATCGTCATTATCTTCGTCAATAATCTGAAGCTCATTGCCAATTTCAGCATTGGCCGCCCCGCGCGTAACCAGCGGCGGGCTCGGCAACACTAGCTGAGGAGCATTTGGCGCTGTGCTGGCGGTTGTAGCCCCTGACGTTGTCACACCGTTTGTTACCGCAGGACCATCAGCTTCAACTGCAACTGTTTCAACAGGACCACCATTGTAGTCTAGGAAACCTTCACCAACTGCTGAACCGCCAAGTACAATGAGATCAAACACCGCATTTGGGTCTGCGTTAATAACGTTCGCATCCGTAGACGCGTCAAAAACGTCCTGATTTGCACCAACAATGTTCGTGCCTGATGTAGTAAGGTTGGCGGGTGATACTGATAATTCGAACCCCTCGTTACCCAAAACAATACTGTTGGATAGGGTAACGCCTGCAAAAGAGCTAATCCCACCACCAATATTTCCACTTATCGTCGCATTGTTGAAGGTTGCTGTGGTATTATAGTTTGCGCTAACTCCACCTGTCGACGATGCTTCGTTGCCACTGATGGTACTATTGTTGAGCGTCAATCTGCCGCCATAACTTAGAGCAATTCCCCCGCCTGCACCTGTAGTGGCATTATTTCCTTGTATCAAGCTGTCTGTGATCGTGACAGAAGAGGCATAAACACTGATTCCACCGCCCCCAATGGCATTATTTCCGGTAATGGAGCTTCTATAGATACTTAAATTTGAAGCATAGACTGATATCCCGCCACCACTTTCACTTAACCCACCGTTAGTTATATGGAGTGCGTCTAAAACAGCTCTCCCTCCAGATGTAGAGACACTGAAGATGCGGCTCCGACGGTCGCCATCAATAGTTACATCTGCGAGGCCATCGCCATTTACGTCGCCATCAATGGTAATCCCTTTGGTTATCGATAGTGCGTTCCCACCTAAAACAATGGTGCCACCCTGCGCGCCGCCTACATCAGGATTGAGGTCAAATACAATCCGGTCGCCGGAATTGGCGTGAGCAATTGCCTCACGGATTGACAAGCCTCCACCATCTGCTACATCGGCGGCCAAGTCAGCGCTTATCGCTGCATCTACGCCGGTATCGCTTGCCGTCGTTACGACAAGTGCACCGGTATCTGGGCGCTCGGCAGCAGGGGCGATATCAAACGTTACGATTTCCTCATCAAACCCTCCACGGCCATCAGAAGTTCGTAACTGAATGCTAGCTGCACCTGTTCCAGATAGCCCTGGAGTTGGTGTGAAAGTTAGGCTGTCGAGCGCGGCATTTACACCAAAGTCACCACCAACAAACGTTATGTTGGCCGTGCCGTTACCATTAATTCCTCGGATGTCATTGTTGAGTGAGACCTGAGCGGTACCACCAGTAATCGTCAGCGCTACTGTTTGGTCATCGCGGTCTGGGTCAATGATATGAATAATACGAGGAACACTTACGCCGACAGCATTCTCCGTTACGGTGAACGCGTTAGCCTCAGGCAAACTAATTGCAGGAGCCCTATTTAAACCTGAGTTGAGGTCTTCTACAAAAATACTTGAATCAAAATCTGAGCGCTGAAGGCCGAGTAGAGTCAAAGAATTACCGAAGCCATCACTTACAACAATGTTGCCATTCACCTCGACAAGATTGGCAAGAAAATCATTGGCAGACAGACCCGCAGCTCTAAAATCCAACTTATCGGTCGCGGTATCAAAATCTACAATTGTATCATTGCCCCAACCACCACCAAACGCGAATATGTCGCTGCCGGTGCCACCAGTCAGGCTGTCGTCATCGTCATCTCCGTACAAAGTATCATTGCCATCACCACCAACGAGGCTGTCATTACCATCGCCGCCACGAAGGCTGTCATTGCCGCCAGCACCATTGAGCATGTCATCGCCATTGCCGCCATTGAAACCGTTACCAAGGCCGTTTCCTGTTAGCGTGTCATTGTGGTCAGTGGCCTGAACGGTGCGGGCGCTTAATATTACATCGCCTTCCGCCGTGGCTCCGGTGTTCACATTCGTTTCAAGATTTAGGGAAATAGCTTCGACAGCATCTGCATAAGATATTACCGAACCATCTAGTGTGTCGGCACCAGCATCACCATAGAGCGTATCTTGCCCAAGCCCACCGCGAAGGAAATCATTTCCTGCACCGCCAAAAAGTTCATCCGAACCACTACCGGCAAATATCGTGTCATTGCCATTACCACCCATGAGCGTATCAGTAGTAAAGGAAGGAGTGCTGGCCTGAAAATCACCACCAACCAGCAGATCATTACCTTCACCACCGATCAGTTCATGCCGTATTGCCCGGCTGCTGGCTAAAAGCGTATCATCACCATTGCCGCCAGACACAATGCCAACTTCTGTTGTCCCAATGTAGCTTCACATTAAACTTTAGACAATTTTACATTAAAGATTGGACTCAAATCATTTTAGCGGTTTTTACACGTCTGGGGCGACTCTCAGAAGTATCAAAGACACTTCTGAGATGCTTCTTTTTATCGCCTTATAGATATCAGAAAGTGGCAAAAATTTAGTCCAAGCTATGGCGCCCAACTGTCCCAATCACAGCAACCATGCACACTGAGAGACATACAGGCAGGAACAAGGTTGTTGAAACCAGCGCCCCTGCCTTATTGAAACCATCTAGCAAATTGGTGTCTTAACTCTTGCTGCCGATCGATGATATCTTGAATGTCCTCTGTATTGATTGTCGTTCTCGAACTACTGGCATAGCCAAGAAACATCCTTCTCAATCGTGTCAAGCTATTCGCATATTGGGCATTGTCATGGAGTGTAAAAATAGTCCTCTGAACGTCAACAACATCTTCGCTGGATGCGCCCATATGCCCTAAAACAAATCCAGCGAATTCATCTGCGCGCAATTCTTTTTCTTGGGGAATGGACATAGCAAGCCATGCTTGCTGAGAGGGTACAAAGGGATTATTGAGCTGGGAAAAGTGTTCGATATGGCCGAGTTCATGAGCAAATATCCCAATAATTGCCCAATCATTATTTACTTGCATGTCCACTTGCGCCATCCACGTTGGATTGTATGCAACTCGATAGACTATTTGAGGGGGCTGGAACGGTAAGGACTGAACTGGCAAATTGAACGCGGCAGCGTTTTGGATATATGGATTCCTGCAAAACTGGATAGGCGGGATCTGAGCATACTGCCTCGCTGTATCTAAAGCCTTGCTAAACAAGTCTTGTGCATGTAGGGACGGTCTCTCACATATTTGATATGGGTTAAATCCATGCTGAAATACTTGCGCGTTTCCCGATATCGAAAACAATAAAGGAACCATCAGTGCAATAATGAGGGTCAGCTTTTTCATCACTTCCTCCTTTTTAGGTGTTGATCGAGTCATTTTACATTATTTAGATATATAGTGATATATATCCTTAAAGCATGACACTGTTGGCAATGTGCAGGAAAGGCGCTTAATGCACAGTCGATGTCGTTTTAATACTTTTTCAGGAGATTTCACCTCCACTCGGTGAGCGTTAGCCGCGCATCATACTCATCAGGGCTGACCTTGCTGGTCTGCACTGTCAGCATGCCGTAGAACATCTTGTCCATGCGGTAGCGGGTGTTTGCCGGTTCCTGAATGATCAGCACCGGTTCCGCGTCTGCTATCTCCGCAATCGGCATAAGCGCGCCGTAGAGCTCCTCTTCCGTCAGTTCAGGGTAGCGCAGGGTGAGGATACGCCGCCGCTGCCACAGCCGTCTTGAGACCTGCCCGGTCCGGGATACAGCCTCATCCACCAGCGGCCTGCGTGCCATGCTGCTGCCCAGCGCATGGTTCCATGTGGGCTGCAGGGCGTTTGAGACAATCAGGCGTCCCACCTGCAGCTTGCCGCCCCTGACCGTGCCGCCTTCCATCACCACCCTGAGCCAGCGGCGGCGGGTGGGCGTGAAGAGGGCAAAGCCGTGCTTACGCTTCCTGGCAGTCGGGGACGCCGGGAACGGTGTCCTGGGTGCCACCAGCCAGGGCGCCCGTGCGAGTGCGCTTCTCTTGTTCGCCGCGCGCACGGACCATGTGGCATCATGGCCGGCGTTTGTGAACAGAACCGCCACCAGATTGATCTCTGTCGCAGTCCCCAGATCAATATCCAGGGTAAGGCTTGTGCCCGTCACCTCGACGAGCCTGCGCGGGCGCGGATCCAGCAGGTTGGTGATGGGTGTTGTGGGATTAAGCGCCTGCTGTGTTTCGAGAGTTGCTACCTTGAGCGGGGCAGCCATCAGGCTGTTCGGGCTGGTCACGCCTGTTCTCCCCTGGTTTGCTCTCCTCTGGTTTGCTCTCCCCCGATCAGACTAAACACCGTCTCACCCCTGTCTGTATTCAGCTTGCGGCCGCGCACAAAGAAGGGACGGCCCTCCTGCCACAGGCCTTGAGCGCGGATGCTGATGGTATCGCCGACCTCTATATCATAGAGAAGCGCCGGCACGCTCATCTGCCAGCCGCCGCTATGAGGCTTGCCCATGGGCACAAGACGGGCCGCCACAGCGCGGGCCCCTGCCTCGCCCGTGTTGCTGGTGAGGATTTCCACATCCTCGGCAAAGGGGAAGCGGGCAGCAACGTTTCTGTCCTCGGCGACATAAAAACTGTGGTCCTGGCCCAGCTGCGCCACAAGCGCCGGGTCTGCATAGTGAGGCATGGTTATTTGTCCTTGTTATCAGTATCAGGGTTATCAGTCTCAGGTGGCGGGCTTGCTGCCTGCCTTGAAATGTCATCAAAATAGGCTTCCGCCTGCCGCATATAGGCGGCCACGTCGAGGAAGATCCGCTTGATCTCTGCCCACTGGTCATTGGTCAGGCAGGCATGGTCAAGGGGTGGCCGTGACCCTTTGGCGATTTCTTCCAGGATCACCGGCAGGCGGCGCCCGGTGAGCATCAGGGGTGTCTCTGTCACCACATGGCCGGGGAAGGCATCAGGGCGGCGGGGCAGGCTTATCCTTTTCTCGACTGTCTGTATCTTCACAATCGGTTCGGCAGGTGATGGCCGCAAGCTCCCGCAGGCGGCGGTTAAGCTCAGCACGCATAGCCCGCTCAGCAACTTCAGGACGGTTTTCAAGGGCATCTTTCCAGGCTCCCATTCGCTTTCGCATGTTAGTGAGTTCGTCGTTTCTCCGCGCCAGGATACGGGCGTTCTCCGCCTCCCTGACCTTCTGGCGTTCTGCGTTGAGAACTATATCCTGTTCCAGTTCAGCGACTTTGGCCGCATTGTTGTTCGCAGCCTCGGTGGCCACATTGGCGCGGCGGGTCTCGGCGTCGAGCATTCGCTTTGTATATTCATGGTTCGACTGTTCGGATTTCCACAGGAACGCCAGCACCAGGCAGGCAATCACGCCCATGCCACCAATAATGGCCATGCCTTTCATGCCAAGCATGTTGAATCCTCCGGCGTATCGAAAATATTACCGCGCACAGCCACCAGAAGCCCGGCAATCACACAGACTATGATCAAAATTATCCACATCAGTAATCCTCCGGTTTGTAGCGGTAATAGTCCTCCAGATATTTCTCGGCCGTGGCCTTGCCCGCTTGTGTGTTCCAGTAGCGTTTGGCATAGCGGGCCATACCCACATCATCACCGACCTCCGGCAGTGGCTCCTTCACCCGCCAGAGGATGAGCCGGGCGGCGGCACAGGCATAGGCGTCCACTTTTTCCAGGGCGCTGTAAGAGCTCATGGTGTCGGGCCAGTAGCGGTCTATGAGCGCCTGCTTGTCAGCCCGGTAGACCAGATAGTTGTTATAGAGATCATCCAGCGTGTCCGGCTCTATCTGGAAATAGCTGAGCGCCGGCCCGCCCACCTGCTTGCGGTAGCGAAAACCAGCACTTTCATGGGCCGCGATCATCAGCAGGAGCTTCTCCGCCTCCGGCGACCCCATTTTCATCTCGTCAAGCGTGGGCCTGAGGACGCTCTCCAGAAACCTGCCCGCCGTCATAGGAGGCTCAGTCATTGCCCTCTTCCTCTTCGACTGGTTCGGTGGGGCTTGCTTCTGTGGAGCTGGTTACCCCTGGCGTTTCTTCTGGCGTTTCTTCTGGCGGCCAGACAGTTGCTGCCTCTGCCGCCTCAATCCCGGCTGGACTTGCAGCCGCGCGGATGCGCTGTTTGGCGGCAAGCCTTGCATTCTCAACCCGGGCGCCAAGCTGCCGCCAGGCTGTCGCTTTGGCAATAATAGCCTCGGCCACAGCCTTGAGGGTGGCAGCCGTGACCCCCACCTCGCCGGCAATCAGCGGATAGTCAGCTGGTTGCGGTGTTTGATCTGCCGCGCAGGCCCGAAGATACTCCCGGGCTTCCGCTTCCTTGGCGAGATAGGTCATTTCCTGACCATAGCCCCGGCTGCCAAACCGGCTGCGGATCTGCCCCGCGGTTTCATCCACACGGACACAGGCTTCCTCTTTAAGCGTGGCCAGAAGCGCGCTTCTGTCTGCGGCAGGCAGGGGGCGTCTGGTCCAGGCCATGCGCCATTTACCTCCTGCGGCCCTGGGCGCTGCGGGCAAGGTTTCCTCATCCCAGTCTGTCGCCGGCCTTTCCGCCACCGTCACCGGCGCATAGCCGTGCTCTGCAAGCATGCCTGTCAGTGTCTCCCGCATCTCCGCATCCGGCCCTTCAGGGATCACGATATCTGGCAGTATCTGTCTCAGGCCAGCCAGGCTGACCAGCTGTTTTGTTGCCGTGTGGATAAAAAGCTCTTCGCTCATCATACTTCCTTCTGATTATCTTTGGCCCAAATCCCTGCCATCAGTCATCCCAGAATCAGTCATCCCCAAATCAGTCATCCCAGAACACATAGCCCGCGGGGGCGCTGTAACGGGGGCTGTCGTTTCTGGAAAGGGCGGCGCGGATACTGTAGGCATATGAACTATTGAACAAGGCCATGGCTTTATAGGTACCTCTGATGGTCACGGGTATGCGCTGGAAGGGGCCAGCATTCACGGCCAGTTCCAGCCGGCCCGCCCCCGCGTCCCACTTGCAGCGCACGGTGTTGCCGGATTGCCATCTGAGCGCTGTCGTCCGCGCCCGGTCATAAGGAATCCTGTTAAAATTCTGCCCGACAGTACCGGCTGTCCAGACCACCCAGAGATTGTCCGTATAGATAAGGCTGCCGTCCTTGTTCCAGTTGATGGTGGCTGGCCCCACTATACCGAGGGCCGCCTGGCCGATCGCACGGGCGAAGGTCGGCATGAGTTCCCAGTACCAGCGTCCGCTGCTGTGGCTTTTGGCCGTGGGAATGGCATTCGCCGGCCTCCCCGCCGCTTTCGCAAGACTGGTGATACGGCCTGTATCAGGGGTGCTCCAAAGCCTGTTTGCCGCCACCTGTGTCAGGTCAAACCCGCCTGTCGGCGCACGCGGTCTTCCGGCCTGTGGGGCTTGTATAACAAGGGCCCGGATGCGGGCGTCAACCTCAGCCTGCGTTAGCCCGTCTCCCTTGTCCCCCTTATCGCCTTTATCTCCCTTGCTGCCCCGGGGGCCGGCGGGACCGCGCGCTCCCCTGTCTCCTTTGGCACCCTCTCTGCCCGGCGCGCCTGTCGGCCCATCGGCGCCGCGCAGGCCCTCATGCCAGATCACCGCGGCCCCGGCGGGCACATCCAGAGGGGTCAGGTTGTCGCTATATTCCCGGCCGTCCCGTATCTGCCTGTAGGGTCTGCGCCCTTCCAGAACAGCGTGGGCACCCGTCCGGTTCAGCCGCGCGTCAAAATACTCGGTTGCCGCCCCTGTCATCACCTTGAACCGACGTCTGGTGCGCGGGGTTTCCGGCGCCAGATACAGCAGGCTGGCAAAGCCGGGCAAATGCGCCCCGAGGGTCAGGGTGCCCGTGCCGCCCCCTGTCACCTTGTTGCCGAACGCCCGCTGGGCCAGCGCTGCCGCCGTATCAACTGTCATTGTCTGTCTCCGATGTCTGTGGTTCTGGTGTCTCTGGCCCTGGTGTTTCCGCTTCTGGTGTTTCCGCTTCTGCCGCCGGCCAGGCCAGGCTGGTCATAATGGTCTCGACAGCCGCTTTGCTGGGGGCTGCCCTGATCTGCTTTTTGGCGGCGAGCCGCACCGCTTCAATCTGCCCGGCCAGCACGCGCCAGGCGTCAGCGCGGGTTGCCACCAGTTGCGCAACAGCAGCAAGGGTGGCAGCGGTGATGCCCACCTCCTTTGAGAGAAGGGGATAATCCGCTGCCCGGGGTGTCTGGTCTGCCCCAAAGGCACGCAGGCACGCCCGCGCTTCCGCTTCCTTCGCCAGATAGGTCATTTCCTGGCCGAAGCCGCTGCTCGCATGCTCGCTGCGGACAATGCCGGCGATCCGGTCAATATCCGCCAGCGCCACTGCGCGCGCCTCCCCCAGGGTCAAAGCCGGCGGTGCCGGCAGCGCGGGCACCGGGATCAGGGGTGGGATCAGGGACGGGATCAGGGACGGGATCAGGGGATCAGGCAGGCGGGGTTTCTCGGTCATTTCTTGGCGCTCTCCCAGATGATCAGCGGGGCGTGATATGTGACATCCTGCGTGGCCCCGTACCAGCGGAGCAGCAGCTCGAAGTTTTTGCGGGTGGCGGGCCGGCTAAAGCCCCCGGCAAGCGCAAAGACACTGAAGCGGCGGGTGTTGCCGGAGACCGGGGTGATCACCTCCGCAAGAGATGTGCCCCGCCCCACCTCCCGGATCTGCAGCGCAATATCCCGGGTGGTGAGCCGGTTCCTCAAGGAGACGGTGGCAAACAGCTTGGCGCCTGACGGGTAGCCCGTCACACCGCGCAGTGTGGCGATCACCTTTGCCTGCGTGCGGCTGTTCAACTGTGCTCTACCGCCCCTGCCCACCGGGGTAAAGCCATAGTCCGTGACCGCCCGGTTCACCAGCTCGGCGGTGTTGATCGCGTTCAGATCCGCAAGCCGGCCGATGTTCCGGGTGGCGCGCAGATCGCCCCTGTAGCCAAGCCCTTCAATGGTTACCACGCCCAGGTTGATATGCTGGCGGCCGTTAAACCAGCTGACGGTGCCGTCAGGGTTGACCCGGAGGCTGCTGTTGGCGATCCGCCGGTCACGCATTCAGGTCGCCGAGGAACCCGAGCCCTTCGATGGTCACCACACCCAGATCCACCACCCGCCTGCCGTCATGATAGCGTCAGGGCCTCTGTAGCCAAGCCCTTGCCCACCCGGAGGCTGCTGTTGGCAATCCGCCGGTCCGAGTAGTTGGTCACATCCGCATGCAGGTCGCCCCTGTAGCCAAGCCCTTCAATGGTCACCACGCCCAGGTTGATATGCTGGCGGCCGTTAAACCAGCTGACAGTGCCGTCAGGGTTGACCCGGAGGCTGCTGTTGGCAATCCGCCGGTCCGAGTAATCGGTCACATCCGCATTCAGATCGCCGAGGAACCCGAGCCCTTCGATGGTTACCACGCCCAGATCCACCACCCGCCTGCCGTCATGATAGCTGGCGCGCCCGTCCCTCGAGAAACGGAGGCGGCTGTTGGCGATAAGCGGGCTGCTGTAATCGGTGACATCGGCGCCGTCATCAGGCTTGCCGTCCCCGCTGACCTGAGACCAGAGGGCTTTTTCCCCGAGCCGGGCGCCATCGGTTATCTCCCCGGTGTCCGTGATCCGGTTGGCGCCCCGTTCCACATCTGCGCGCACCGGCGACCACACGGCCGCCCGGGTGCCGCGAGAGAGCATCAGCCGTCTGGCGCCCACAGCACCCCCTTTCTGTTTGGGGGTGAGCCGGAGGCGTACCAGCACAAAGCGCATATGGGTGGTGCCTGCCGGTATGATCACCCCGCCCTCGATGGTGACGCTCTGGTAGGTGGCGGTCTCCGGCGCCGAGGCCGGGCTCAGCAGCCGGGACCCGAGGGCACGCTTGTCCGCCAGGAAAAGCAGGCCCAGCCGGCCGGTGCGTTTGCCTGTAGAGAGGATTTCCATACTGGCGGCGACCGTGTCCCCTGGCCTGAGCCCCGCGTCCGCAAGGCTTATCCGCCCCACGGTCTGGTTTTTCGACGTGTCCCGGGCGGCGATATCCTCAAACGCCAGCGCGCTCGCCAGATTATGGGACAGGCTCTCCGCCGCCGGGCCCGTCACCCGGCCGATGCCGATCCAGTCAATCTCGAAAGCATCCCCCGTCTCGGCGGACGGGTCCAGCCGGATCTGGTCAATGAGAAAGCCCCAGGCGGCGCTCCCGGCCATGTCAAACACCAGCGTGCGCCACGCGTCGTGGCGGATGCGCCGGTAGAGCCGGACCCGCCGGGCCTCACTGAAGCCCTTGTCCGTGCTGCGCTTGTAATAGAGCTTCAGTTCGTCAAAATCATCCTGGCCGTCCCCTGCCGCCAGGCGCCTGATCCGCACCGCCACCTTATCATAGCGGTCACCGCCAAGCCCGAGCCCTGCGGGGCTGGTGAGGCGGAGATCCCTGCCGCTGCTGTCCGCCCGTATGGCATTGGCCCGCACCGCCAGCGTGCCGCCCGCCACCGTCCAGCCGAGGGCCTGATGCTCAAAATCCCACAGGTGTCCGCCGGCAAAACCGAGCTGGCCGTCACTGGTGACAAGCGCCTGTTCCTGCGTGACAAGGCCGTCCCGGTCGAACGTGTCGACCCCGATGGTGGCGCCGGGCGTCGCTCCCGGTGCCCCGGGCCCGTGCAGGGCATTGAGCGCGCTGTCCTGACCGGCGATACCCTGTCTGGTGTGTCTGGAACCCGTGATATACCAGACCCCGCGCCGATGGCCCCGGATGATCAGGAACGCAATGCCGTAGGCGCTTTCTTCCGGCGCGGTGAACATACGGCCGCCCCCTTTAAGGGTGGCATCAAAATAGAGATTGTCGTCGGGCTCCAGCGGGTCATCATGGATGATATCCCGGATCAGGCTGCCGTCCGAGCGGTAATAGCTGATCCCTGCCCACATCAGGCCGTCGGTGCCAGTTGCTGTCTTGCCGAAAAACGCCGCGGTGACCCGCTCGCCGGGCCCTGTGTCAAACGGCTGGTTCCAGGCCCGGGCACCATACGCGTAAGGGCCGGCCTTGCCTTCCAGAAAGTCATAGTCATCCCCTGCCTGGCCGCGCTTTGGCGGATCATGCCGCAGGCAGTTTCTGGTCCGTCCGTTAAACCGCACCGTGCCTGGCGAGAACCCCCCGGTGAACTGCCAGCCTCTGCCTCCGTTCGGGCCTCCGTTCGGGCCTCCGTTCGGGCCTCCGTTCGGGCCTCCGGTCGGGTCCAGATGATTAAACCAGGCATCATGGACAAGCTCGCCCTCATAAACCCGGGTCAGGAGCGCGGGCAGGTCGGCGATATCCTCCGAGGTGATGCTGGCCAGCTCGCCCGCCCTGTGCACGCTCCAGATACGGCTATGACTGATGCGCAGCTTTTTGACCGCAGGCCGGTCTTCCGTTTTGCGCAAGCGCTGGTATGTGTCGGCGTCGAACGTCTGCACAGGCACGGAGAAGCCCATCACCCGCGCCCTCAGGACCCCCAATCGGTCCACCTGCCAGAAAGCCCCTGCGGCAACAGCGATGGTTTCAATCACACTGGCAACGCTCGTCTCCTTATCGATATAGATGCCGAGGGCATGGGGATGGTCCCTGTCAAGCTGATCGAGCGCCCTGCGGTCATAGGGCACATCATACAGCGCTGGCAGCGGCGCCAGGCTGTCGAGGGTTTTCCTGATCAGGCTGCCGGGCCGGTCGCTATAGCCGTCCCCATCTTCTCCGCCCCCATCCTCTCCGCCATAAGCATCCCCTCTGCACCAGACCGCCAGCTTGAGCGCGATCCGGCCGCCCAGACGCAGGAGCCCCAATGCGAGGCAGGTGGCATAAGCCCCGAACTTTATCTCCGCGCCCTGGAGCGCGGCGAGCGACGGATAATCGCCGGCAGGGTCAAGCCGGTTGCCGCCGTCTGTCACCTGTGTCACCGCCTCTATCGCCCTGAAACTCAGCATATAGATGAGATGGAGCGGGTCCAGGAGAAACGGGGTCGGATCAACCGCCAGCGGGGCGCCCAGGATCAGCGGCTTTTTCTTGGCCTTAAGGTCAGCCCCGCCTTCAAGACCACCCGTGCCCAAAAATTCCGGGACGGCAAGCGGCCGGTCCAGCCGCCAGCCGCTGTCGCGCAAGTCGAGCGTCAGGCGGTTTTCATCATGGGTGGCGCCGGCAACCGTGCCCGCAAAACGCAGGACATACTCAGCGAGACGCTCGCCGTTGCCCGCATCACTGTCCCCTTCATAAATCCTGATAGCACTGCCGGCAAAGGTGAGCCTCTTCCAGCCGTCAAGCGCTGCGTCGACAACGAGCGTCACATCGCCCTGTGACGCCTTTGCTGCCGCCTGGCCCCAGGCGCCAAAAATCTGCGTATCCAGCGTGAGGATGGTTTCCGCCACTTCCTCATGCAGGATGCCGTCCACCAGAGGAACCTCAAGTCCCGCCGATATATGGAGCGTCTCCGTCTCGCCGTTCGCACGGGTGGCGTCTATATGCAGGAGCCAGCTCATGAGCGGGCCGCCAGATTAAAGCGCAGGTCACCCCGGGTGCCGCCCCCGACAGGACTGCCGCCAAAGCGGCCATAGCCGCCGCCATACCCGCCACCGGATCCGGTGTTTGGACCCCCTCCTGCAGTGTTGTCGGCAATCTCGCCCAGGAGGGTGATCATCTCCCTTTGCCCGCGCTCCACGGTCTCCGTGAGGTTAGTGATCTGTTTTTCGCTGAGGGCCGCCGGGCCAATCTCGGTCGCCAGTGCGGCGATATCCGTCCTGGGCAACTGGGCCCTCAGGCTCTCCAGTGTGCTGCGCACAAAGGCCTCGCGGCTGCCGTGGGTCGCGCTGGCGCCAAAGGCACTCTTTGAAATCTCCAGCAGTTGCCGCGCCGCCTCAAAGATACCCGCAATCGCCGCCTCGTCCCCGCCCCTGGCCGCTCGGGTCAGGTCGGCAAAGCGGGTCTCGGCGGCCCGGAGCTGATGCACGGGCGCCACCAGGCTGTCGCTGCCAAAGACAAGATCGCGCTTGAAGAGCGTGAGGCTCTTGTCATACTGGCGAAACAGACTGTTAACCTGCCCGTCAAGCCGCTCAATCGCCCGCTGCCATTCCTTGGCATTCAGCTTCTGCACCGCCCCGATATCCGCGCCGAGCGCCAGCGCCTCTTCAAGTCTCCCCACCTGTTCGTCGCGGAGCCGGGTCAGCTCGGCGCGCGCCGGGTCGGTGATATCCTTGAGCCCGAGCCGCACGGACTTCTCAAAATCGATGCGCAGGCGCGCCGTCTCCCGCTGCCAGGCGTCAAACACCGGCGCAACCGCCAGCCCCAGCTTCCTTGCCTGCTTTGCCGCCCCTATGAAGCGCTCATTCAGCGCCTTGATATTTTTCTCGGCCTCCGACACATGCCGGGTGGTGCCGGCAAGCCCGTCATAGACCTTCAGGAAATCAAGGTTGGCGAGCACCCGGTCGATGGTTTCTTCTGTGGTGCGCCTCAGGAAATTTGCCACCTCTTCACCAACACCGGTGATCACCCCGCGCGACAGCGCCGTAGCGAGCGCCGCCTTCACCGCGCCTTCTTCCGTCTCGAAGGTGCGGGTGGCGCCCCGCGCCTTGCCCAGATGTTTCAAGGGCGTACTCGACGTGGGGTCAAAGAAGAAGCGGTCTTTCCGGTAGCCGATCTCGCCCAGGCCGAGGCCGCCCTGGATCGAGGCCCCAAGCGAGGTGGCCAGCGCATCAAGCTGGCTGCCAAACAGACTGAACAGGCCGGAGGCGATCCCTTTGTCCGCCTTGCCTTTGGTGCGGATATTACCGTGGGTGAGCTGGCCGCCCGCATCGGTCCACAGCTTGGTGCCGGCCCTTGGTGTTTTGGTGAAAATGCTTTTGAGAAAACCGCCGACGGCGCCCAGGACCACGCCGCCGATCAGGCCGCCGAGTGGGCCGCCGAGCGCTGTGCCGGCCACCGAGCCAAGCGCGCCGCCGATAGCGCCGCCCGTGCTGTCCCCGCCAAGCAAGCCGCTCGTGAGCCCGCCGAGCGCCAGGCCTTCCCCGAATGTTTTCACAAGCGAGGGTGTGCCCTTGACCGCCCCCTTGCTGTCCACAGGTACCGTGCCGGTCGCCACAGCCTCGTCGGTGATGCGCGAGGCGCCGCTCTTGCCGAAGCCGAGCGACTTGCCGAAATCATCAATCACGCTGCCAAGCTTGCCGATGCCCTGGCTGAGCAGCCCCAAAGGCCCGCTTGCTGTGCCCGGCGCCACCTGGCTGCCTGACTGCACGGTGCCTGCCGCACCAAGACCCGCCGCGCCGATACCAAGGAAGCTTGCGATACCACTCGCACCACCACGGCCGAGAATGTTCAAAGTGAGCTTCTCCGCAAACTGGCGCTTCCACAGGTTAACGATCGACTTGAAGAAGCCCTTGACCCCTTTGAGGGACCCATTCAGGCCGTCATAAAGGGCGTCCGAAAGGCTTCTCTGGATTGTCTCGGCGGCGTTCCTGTAGAGATTTTCCAGACGGCGCGCCGGCTTCGCGCTCGATAGCGGTGATGTTGTCCCTGGTCAGCTCCAGGCCGCGCTGCCGCGCCTCATTCTCCGCCTGGCGGACAGTAAGCTGGATCTGCCGTTCCCGGGCCGACAGGCCGAGTGAGCGCGCCTCTTCCTTGAGGCTCTCAGTGGTCCGTTCTGTCAGGCGGGCGGCGTCCGGGTAAAGCTCGGACCTGAGCCGCTCCAGATAGGCCGCATGCTCGTCCTGGCTGATCCTGCCCGCTTCCCGCGCGGCCCTCAGGGCACCGTAAGCCCTTGCCAGTTCAAGCGTGCGCTGCGCCGCCGGGTCGAGGGTTTTCAGCAGGCCGTCAAAATGCTGCAGGAGCTTCTTGTTGGCAACAGCTGTCTGCCGGGCATCCAGCCGGGCAAGTCTCACGGTGATCTTGTCAATGGTGTCCTGCGTTTCCTTGCCGCTGCTGGTGATACCGGCCAGGACATTTTGCAAGCCTTTAAGCTCCTTTTCTTTTTTCCTGATGGCCTCCAGATCCCGGTTATTGTTCAGGTTCAGGGGTCTGGGGGAATAGATCCCGGGCTGGCTCGCGACTGTAAGGTTTTCACGCAGATCATCCAGTTCCCCCTTCGCCTTCCTGATGGCACCAAGGATGTGCTCGCGGGCCTCTGCGCCGCGGGCGAGGATAGTCTGCTGGAGGGCCAGTTCCGCCTCCAGTCCGGCCCTGGTCATTTTCTCCATGGCTTTCTGCAGGCGCTCGTTTGCTTCACTCAGCCGGTCGGTTTTCTCCGCCGCATCGTCGCTCGCCAGCCCCCAGCCCACCAGCGCGGCGGTGACCAGGCCGATCCCGACAGCAACAGCGCCGATGGGGTTGGCAACCATGGCGGCGGTAAGCCCGCGCCAGCCTATGGTGGCGACCTTGAGCGCCCGGGCATAATTGCCGGCCATCAGCGCCGAGAGCCCTAGCGTTACCGCCCGGGACTTGACCATGGTGCCGAGACTTGACGCCTGCACCACAGTGAAGGCCTTCAGGGCAACCCGGGCCGCTATATAGCCGCTCGCAAGCGCGACGATGGTATCAAGATTATCCGCCGCCAGAGCCGACAGGTCCGCCGTGACAGCCAAAAGCTGTACCCCAACGGGAATGGCGGTGCTGACAGCGGCCCGCAGCCGGTCAATGGCGTTTATAAGCCCGCCGGTGGCGTTTGTCGCCCTTGAGCCTTCGCCCAGTTCCCGGGTGATATCATTCCCGAGCTGCACCCAGGCTTCCGCGACCGTGCGCGGCAGTTTTTTGAACTCCGCCTCCACAGCGTCTTTCTGGCTCAGAAGTGCCGCCCCGACTTTTTCTGTGGTCAGTTCACCCGCTTCCGCCAGACCTCTGAGCGCCGTGATCGGCTCACCGAGGCCGTCCGCAATCCGCTTGGCCACATCCGGGATGTTTTCCATGACAGAACGGAACTCCTCGCCTCTCAGCTCGCCTGATGACAGCGCCTGGCTAAGCTGCAAGAGACCCGCTGCGCTTTCCTGCGCCCCCGCACCGCTGATCCGGGCTGATTTGGCAAGGATACTGGTGACATCCGCCGCACGGCCCGCCAGGGTGATATGCTGCGACAAGGCCCGTGCCGTGCGGAAATAGACCTTGTTGAAGGCCGCGAACCCGGCCCGCGCGTCCTGGGCCCGCCGGTGCAGATCATCCATCACAGTGCTCACCGTCTCGCCGGTCCTGACCACCAGGGACATGCGCCCTTCCATCAGCGTCCAGCTGTCCGCGACAGAAACCGTCTGCTTTGCGAGCAGCACCAGCGACAGGCCGCCCACCAGCCGCATGGCGGACGCCAGGTTTATGGCACTGGCGGCTGTCCTTCTGTTCTGGGCCTCGGCGACCCGGCTGGCGCCTGTTGCCCGCTCGGTCGCCGCGCGGCCCTGGGCAATGGCACGGGCGGCGTCCCTGTTGGCTTTTGCCGCGGCAAGCACCGCCCGGGTCTGCACGCGGGTCTGGCGCTCGAGCGAGGAGAGTTTGCTGCTGGCCTTTTGGGTTTCTCGTGCGAGGGTGCGCAGGGCCTCTTGCTGCCGGCCAGAGGATCTGGTCTGTTTTTCCGAAGTGGTGGTAAGCGTCTTGCCCTGCCGGTCGAGCTTCTTGACGGCCTTTTCCGCATCTCTGGCGGCGCCCACTGCAAGCTTGCTGTCGGCGGTGATTTTTATGCCATATTCAAGACCTGCGGCCATGGGTTTTATGCTTCCTGTTATAGAGCCTGATAAATTCCGCCTCGCAGACGGTCAGTAATGAAAAACTTTCCCGGTCCAGCTTTATGTCCATGGCACCGGCAACCGGATCACATCGCTTTTCACCAGCCCCTGCAAGCCGCCCATCAGGCCTATGCGCCAGCTGCCCTGGCACTCAAGGAAAAGCTCAAACACGTCTGCCACATCCGCATGGATCCCGTAGGGCTCTTTCTGACCTGTTATATCCTCAGGCGTGCCGTCAAGACCGAAGGCGGCCCATATCCTCCCTGAAATCACCGCCGCCAGACCCGCCGTCAAGCCCACCCATCAGACCGTCCGGCGGAGAGCAGGACCCGGACGGCGCCTTCTAGTTTTTTACCCGCCTGCCCTCGACCGCAGCATTGAAGCTTTCATGAAAGCTTTTGGCGGTATTGATCTGATCGAGCACCTGCCTCAGCGCCGCCCTGAATAGGCCGCGTCCTTCTTGTCACCGTCTTTGTGCACAAAGCCGTGCCAGCCAGTGACATGGCTGACGATATAGTCCGTGAGCGCCTCATCCGCGGCCATCAGGTCACCGTCGGCGTCGTCGTCCAGGCTCTGGATAAAGGTCCGGTAGTCTTCCTTGCCCGGAAGGGAGAAATCCAGCCCGCCCCGGAAGCTCGTCACAGCGCCGTTATCGCCCGGCACCGGGATATGCCAGGGCCAGTTCTTCACAGTACGCTGCTGGTCGATAATGAATTTGGCCATCGGGGTGTCCTTTTACGTATAAGTGAGTTTCCAGGCGAGACCATCCGCGCCCGGCAGCGGGTTGAGGGTCATGCCGATCATCAGGTCACCCTCGCTTTCAGAGTATGATGGCTCCAGCAGTTGCACACGCGGCAGATCAAGCGTCATGATATGCCCCGCCGCTGTACCGTGGACGAGCCGCACAGCCGCTGTGGCCTCCCGGCCAACCTGCTCGATAAAGTTCCGTTTCGTCAGCGCCGGGTGGGTGACTGTGAGCGAGCCTGAGGGCGCTGCATCCCCGGTCTTGATCCCCGTCTGCAGGGTGCGGCTGATAAAAGTTTGCGGCAGACCGCAGT
>OZ240690.1:0-751087 GCA_965199355.1 Kordiimonas sp. | reverse complement strand
AAAAATCAAGATATTTTGGCGTACTTTACCCGCCCTTCGCGCTCTATCAATCAAGGCCGTATTACAGAAATCAAACAAGCGATGGGCGAAGAGCCGATCAACGAACGTGCGAGAAAATATATACCACAGCCAGTCGCAGATGAGGCGAGCTTAGCTGCGTTTCTCGCAGCATGGCCCAACATCGATCCTGAAACAGGCCTGCATCTTCAAGATGATGATCTCATCATTAAATCGCGGGAAGCAATGTTGTTTGCCGTTCAGGCATACAATAACCCCACAACCTATTTTAAGTCGGAAATGTTCATTGTTTCCGCAGTGATTGGTTGGCTTTACTTGCTGCACTATTTTTATCGGGAGAATGGTGTCGATATAGTCCATCGTGATGCTGATGGAAACGCCAGACAGATAGATGGCCGTGATAAACTGTTTGAGCTTTCGTCATGTCTGGACATGCAAGCGTGCCCACTTGATGAGGGAACGCGGAATAATTTGAGGTTTTTAATCGGTATCCGTAACGAGATTGAGCACGAAAAAACGTCCAATATCGACGATGCAATCAGCGCGAAGTTACAGCAATGTTGCTTAAACTATAATCGCGTCATCAAGGAAGTAGTTGGTGAGTCATTTGGCTTGGACCGAAAGCTCTCGCTAGCATTGCAGTTCCTGATGATCGACCCCCGAACGCAATCTGAATTCAGCGGCGCAGATATACTGCCTTCGCGTGTGTCGCGCTACATTACGAGATTTGAAGAGAATATGACCAAAGATCAATATAACGATCCGCACTATGCGTGCCGATTGGTCATGTTTCGTAAGAATGAGAACAACAAAACCAACGCTGATTTGTTATGTGAAATTGTATCGCCCGAGAGCGAATTAGGTGATCGTATCAACACGGTTTTCAAAGACAGAGAGCGCCCTAAGTTCTTACCGAAACATATCGTCAAACTTGTAAATGCGGCTGGTTATCCAGCCTTCAAAGTCCATCACCATACCAAATTATGGCAGACACTTGAGGCGAAGGACGTGGGAAAAGGATACGGCATAGATGTTGCCGGTCAGTGGTATTGGTATCAATCTTGGCTCGACCGGGTTCTGGCCGAGATGGAAAATGAATAGTCACACCGGCTACTTATGACGGGGCGACCCGTTGGTCGCCTCGTAGATTTTTTCTAGCCATTATGCAGCCGTTTTGATCGGCGTGACCTTGGCTGTGGTTTTCTTCGCTATGGGTTTTTGGGCTGCCTTCTTAGCTGCTGGCTTCGCTTCTTTTGTCTTGAAATGCTTGGCGATTGACTGCCAGCCATACAAAAGGTCAATGCCACCGTTTTTGGTGTAGGCACCCATTGGAAAGGCCAAGAATTTCGGCAACCAGCCTTTGACTTTTTTGCGTCCATTGGTGCCATATAGATAGTCGGCAATGATATCTTTCTGCACCTTGCCTGTTGACGAAATATTACCCTCTGCAACTGTCTTGCCGCCCACTTCAGAGAGAATTGCATTGATGGTTGGCTTCTCACGCAAGAGCGTCAGAAAGGTATCATCGGGCGTGTAATACTGGTCCATATCGACCTCGAGCACATTGCCAACCGCTTCGACAAGGCATGTATTTGACGCCAAGCTCTCAGCCATGACAAATGCCAGGATTTTCATCACAACCGTATCGCTCAGGCCAAGCAATGTTGCAAAAATGATTGCCGTTTTCGCACTGTCAGGGGTGCTGGATAAAACCTTGGTTTGGTGCGCTGGCAGATTCAGGAGCGCAAGCACTGCGGGGCGCTGGTCATCAAACTGCTTGCGGCCTTTGGAGGCGTCAACCGATGCGGCAATGGCATCTGTCTTGGGTTTCGGCCCGTCTGCGACAACGCTCCATTTAGACGTGCCGACAATCATGTGCGCGACAGTGAGGCGAAGTGCGACTTCAGGCGATCCCGCAAGTGCGTCCTGCACAGCGGCATGGCGGTGGAGCGCGATATAGTTTTGCATCACTTTGGAGATTTCAGGTTTCACACCGCGAGCGCTGGTTGGCAGTTTCTCGCCGTTTGCTTTAGCGCGTTCGCGCTTCTTGTGCTCGGCTTCGGTGATCAAGCCTTCGCGGCAATTGATACTGCCATCATGCTTGACCTCGATATAAACGTCAGCCCCGTCCGCCTTGTCGGCATGTGCATATTCCCAACTAGAGAAATGCTTACCCATATCGAGAATATGAACCGTGCGCCAGCCATCGGCTTCGTACGCTTTGGCTTTGGCCGCGATAGCAGCATTTTGCAATTCCCAGAACTTGTCGCTGTCGGTGAAATAGGAATCTTCTTCAAAGAGGTCCGTAACAGTGGTGCCTTTATAGTCTTTGAGATCGAACAAGGCGACACTGGTCGCAATCTGCTGACCACCAAAGAACCAGCCTTTGAGACGGTAGCCTGTCGGGGCGGTTGATGCTTTGTCTTTGAAGAGCTTCCACCAGTCGCGCTGCTGTTTGGTACTTGCGAGCGTCAGATATTTGATTGTCTGGTTGTCGATCAGCTCATCCTTGAAGGCTTTGCGGATGGGTGCGATCAGGTTACCGAGTGCAAGGCGGCGCTCAACCATCAATTCGGTGGTGCCGAATGTATCAGCGATGTCCTTGACTGTGCGCCCCTGTTTTTTGAGGTTCGCAAAGGCTTCATACTGTGTCATCGGGTCGGGCGCGAGCCGTGCTAGATTTTCCAATATCGACGCTTCCAAGGCGGCGGCGTCATCGCCGTTATCGATGATAGCACACGGCAAGGGGTCAATCTCGCCAGCCTCCTCGGCAATGATCTGCGCCGCCGTGAAACGGCGCTCACCTGCGACCACTTCTAAAGCATCGTCCTCTGCGCTTGCACGCACAATCAGGGGCACCAGAATGCCGCGTGCGCGAATGGATGGCAGAATGTCAGAGACATCCGGCGCGCTCTTGGCATGGCGCATGTTAATCGTGCTCGATTTGAGCTTGTCTAGTTTGATATGGTCAAGTTGCATCACTAAATCCTTTCTTGGCACAATGGCCATTTGGTTTCTCTTTTGGGTTGGTGGCGCTCATCGTCTTCGAGCCATGAGCGCCGTTTGAGCCGCCAATAATCAAACGGCTCATGGTTCGCCGCTCCCCAAAAGGGGAGGGGGACGAAATCTATTTTCGGCGTCTCTCGCGCTTCAAAAAGGCGTCAGCCCGTTCAAGTGCGCTGTATTCCAACGTAATTCGGCTGCTGCTTGTGGCGGCTTGGGCATAAACGGAAATTGGAAACTTGGGTGTGAAATACAGGTCACGCTCTATCGTGAACGCGCCGCCCATCAGGTCGATGTCTTCAAGTTCTGAGAGGCTGACATAGCCTAATTCTGGGAAACCTTGGCCCAGATCGCACAGGCCAAAGAGTGCATCCTGATGATCGTCAACCATTTCGGTGATGAGCCAAAGGGCGCTGCCGACAGGGTTGAAGAATTTTGCCACCGGCATAGGATCGTGTGTGACCCCTGTGTCTTCTGCCAGTTGGCCAATACGCCAGTTGGTCAAAAGCTGATCGCGGATTTCTTGTGTGATGAGTTTCATGGGGGTTTCCTTTTCAAAAAAGCGCAAGCTGGTTTCTGGCGTCGTCGTCAAAGAGCCAATATTGAGAGGTTTCTGTTCACAGCTGACAGTCATGGGCGCGGCCTTCAGTGCAGCGATAAGGGCGCGCTCGCGGTCATGTCGGGTGATCGGCTGGACAATCGGCATGATTGCCTGATCACCCTGATCGGTCGGCTCATATGCTGGCCCATTTATGTTTTGATCTGGCTTCATGCAGCGGCCCTTTGGCGCGCTGCCGTTTTCTGATCGTTCAAAGCTTCATCCTGATAGGCGAGTATGTAATCAGCGGCTTTTGAAGCTTGGCTGGCTGCGCGAAAGATGGCTTTATTGTCTTCCCTGAGCACTGTGAGCCACGAGCCGATATAGTCGGCGTGCCTGACGGTTGGTGTGATGCCGAGCGAGGCGCAGACAAAAGCACTGGTCATCTCTGCGACAAGTTCCTCGCGTGCGTATAGTGTCGAGCCCTTGGAATTTTCGATAGGGCGGTCAAGGCGGTGTTTTGCCCCTGTCCAGTGGCCCAGCTCGTGAAAACACGTGCGGTAGTAATCGATTTGCGCGTGAAAAGCGGGTTGCGGCGGCACTTGGATATAGTCGAGGCTTGGTACATAGAAGGCGCGGTTGCCGCCAATCCTGAAATCTGCGGCGGTGGCTTCGATGAGGTTTTCCGCAATCGGTAGCTGCTCGCGCTCGGGCAAATCGGGCGCGGTGGCGTACAGCTCATCACTCAAGCCTTCGCATTGATCGATATTGAAAACCCTGTACCGTTTCAGAAACGGGATGCGCTGCGGCTCGCGGCCTTCCTCGATTGCCGCCTGTTTCTCGCCTTTGGGCATGAAACTGTCAGCATAGACAATGGTAGTGGCTTTCTCGCCGCGTCTGACATTGCCGCCTAGATTCTGCGCTTGCTTGTAAGTGAGCCAGCTTTGCGTTGAATAGTCATGCTCCAAGACCTTACCCCAGAGGAGCAGGATATTGATGCCGGAATAGGTGTTTTTTGATTGGGCGTTGATCGGCAAGCCAACGCTTGCCCCGTGCAAGGTATTACCCCACGGCTGCACCCACGGAACACGACCTTCTTCCAGTTCAGCAATAATCTTGTCGGTGATTTCCTGATAAACAGTCAGCCGGGTGTCTGCTGCCTGACTAACTACTTGTCCAGTTTGCTCTGTCATTGGCCTTGTTCCTTATCCAAAAAATTGCCGTTCGTTCCCCTAGAGGGGGGCGGAACAAAACCCGCCAACCGCCCGAAGCGATCAGGGGAGATGCAATTGTTTGGGTTTCGGAAAAAGTGGCCCTTGTCGTTCTTTGTCAGCCCTTGGCAGTTGCTGCTCACCAGCTTCGGGCTAACTAGCGGGTTCCGCCCCCCTCGGAGAACGAACCTTCAGATAAAGACAGGCAGTAGCCTGACACTAGATGGGGCGTTGCGGGGTGTCCCCGCTAGAGATGGGTAGCGAAGACAGTTTGCTGAACAAAGTGAAGGGGCTGGCTGAGGTCAGGGAAGAAGCTTCTTCCCTTTTTCGGTCATCTAAAACCTCAAGGGAATCAATGTAGTATAAAAAAGATACTAAATAAAAAAATAGTAAATAGACAGATCGTATATAATATGCTATAAAATAAAGACTATTTGATGCTGAGGGCGCCTTGCTCAAACGCTGAAATCCGAATTCGGTGCAAGGCATTTAATGCACGAAATAGTTTAGTAGATCGCCAGCATGCCTCACCTGAGGAAACATCACTCCATAGATGCTAGCGACGACCAACCTCTTGGAAAGGAAAAAGGAGTTTGAACGATGTCCAATATGAAAGGTCTTCCGACGAAGAATATGAACAAAACACCAAAGGAAGAACGAAGGAGAAACCATTGGGACTACTTGAAGAAAAAGTGCTCGCAATGATCAAGCGCTTGTCGATTGAGGACCGGGCAGCTGCTCACGCCAGTAAAATTACAGAAAAGCTGGAAGGACAGGAAGGTAGAGACCTCACACTCACACAAATCCTCAATGCACTCGACAAGCTTGAAAAGAGAAAGTCGATCACCGGATTTATGGTGGAAAAAACCGACAAGCGCGGCGGACGACGAAAACGCGCTTATGAGCTGACAGCAAAAGGGTGCGACCAGCTCGATCATTTAGCGAAAATATACAGCTTTTAACCCGCTCATTATAGAGATGAGCACAACTGCCACCCGCTCATCTTGGGGATGAGCACAACGAAACGGAAAGAGATACAGCTATGTTACCTCATGGAAATGAAAGAGAATTAATCGTCATAGACGTTGGCAACCATCAACCTAATACTCCCTATCTTACGACTAGCGCAGGCAACGACACAATTTTTACGGCTACAGGCAACGACGAGTTTTTAACAAGGTCCACCGAACAGCGGGCAACCACCTTATCATCGAAGCGAACAACGCATCCCGCGACCTTGTACGACGGTTTCGATGGTTCCCCCACACATGAAAGGAGAAACGAACACAGTGCAAAAGCGCCAGTGTCTGACCGGCTTATGACGGCAGATGGTGGCAACAACCGACACACCATGTCAGCAACCAGCACCACCAATCGGGATCATCGATTCCGGCCTAAATTACTTTTGGAGATAGTATGCAAGATCAGCATAGAAATAAGGGCAATTCTCCAGGCCCCGACAGTGGAGCGAGCGATGTCCAACTCCCTGTCTTAACGAGAAAAGTCGTTGAGATTGCGACTATTGGCTTAGATGAAGAGCAACGCGAAGGCGAGTTCTATAGCTTTGAGACTAGATACTCTTACCTTTTGCGCAAATATGAAAATAGACGAAAAGCGGATCAAGAAATCTTTAGCTAAATTAGTTTAGATCTGATCGTACACTTGCGGCTTAATGCATGTTAAATAGTAATGCCCGTATCGTCCGGCACAAGCGGCGGTCCGCCTCACCATCACGGCGCTACTGCTCTTTGGCATAAAGTGGACTTGCTTCGGAAGAGTGGGGAGACATTTCTCATTCAGGCATTAGTTTTCTCGAAGTTCACAGGGCTTGTGTATCCGAGTGCTGAATGCCGTCTTTTGTGATTATAGAAGCCGTCAATATAATGTCCAATCATTCGTGTTGCCTGCTCTGTGGTTGCAAAGCTGGTGCGCCAGATCAACTCGTTCTTGATGGTTTTGAAGAAGGTCTCCACAATACTATTATCATAGCAATTCCCTTTTGCGCTCATGGACACCATAAACCCGTTTTCCTGCAGCTTTTTCTGATACTCGTGAGAGCAATATTGGGACCCGCGGTCTGAATGATGAACCACCCCTGGCGCAGGTTGACGCAAGGCTATAGCCCTGTCGAGGGCTTCCAGGGGCAAGGCCTTTTTCACCCTGTCGCTGGTGGCCCAGCCAATCACCCTGCGGGAATACAGGTCCAGTATCACAGCCAGATAAAGCCAGCCTTCCGCTGTCCAGATATAACTGATGTGACGTAAACGTCTGCTTCGCGAGCCCCGGCCCATTTCTGGTTCGGCTCTGTTGCTGTAAAATCCTGCTTGAGCAGGTTGGGCGCCACCATAAAGTCATGAGTGCTTTCGGTCGTGCTTTTGAACCGCCGCTTTACCCATGCCTTCAGGCCATTCTCCCGCATCAGCCGGGCAACCCGCCTGCGGCCAACAGACAGGCCGGCTTCCTTCAACTCAACCGTCATGCGCGGGCTGCCATAGCTGTGGTTGCTTAAGGCAAAAATCTCCCGGATATGGGCCAGCAGAACCCTATCCTGTCGCTGGCGCTCACTGGAGCCTCGGGAAGCCCAGGCATAATAACCACTTTCACTGACATGGAGAAAGCGGCATGCGGCCCTGACGGATATATGAGCCTTCTCCGATGCAATCAGTTTATACTTCATTTGCTGGTCTCCCCGAAAAGACAGAAAAGGCGAAGAAGGCTGTTGTAGATTCAACCTGTCAAGGCAACACACTGTAAAATCATCTTCTCCGGGGTATTGTAGCCAAGCGTTTTTCTTGGTCTTTTATTAAGCTGGTTCGCCACAGTATTTATTTCTTTTTGACTGTATTTTTTGAGGCACGTTTTTTTAGGGAAGTATTGCCGAAGCAGCCCATTTGTATTTTCATTTGTACCTCTTTGCCAAGGGCTTTGCGGGTCACAAAAATAGACAGGCACTCCTGTTCTTTTAGTGAATTCTTCGTGCTTAGCTAACTCCATTCCTCGATCCCAGGTTAAACTCTTCTTTAAAACAACTGGCATGCGATTAAACTCAGCGACAAGTGCTGAGTTTACCGAGCTCGCATCTTTACCTGCCAGCTTGAGGATAATCGTATAGCGAGATTTCCTGTCTACCAGTGTTGCTAAATGCGTATTGCCGGACCCTGTGATAAGATCTCCTTCCCAATGTCCGGTTATCTCCCTCTCTTCAACTTCTGATGGTCTATGGTGTATAGAAACGCCGTTAACAATGCGTATAGTGCCACGATCGCCTTTCCTTGAATGCCGCATACTTTGTCGCATTTTATGACCAGCCCTGAGATTATTCATCAAGGCACTGTCGAGTAGTTTTCTGGACCGTATATACAGGCTTTTATATATGGTTTCGTGTGATATCCTCATTTCTGGATTTTCAGGATACTGTACTTGAAGCCACCCGGATATTTGTTCTGGAGACCATTTTAATTCAAGTTTCTCAATAACGGTTTCTTTGAGCAGAGGAGTGGTATCAAGTTTAAATGGTTTTGGTCTTTTAGCATTTTTCCAAGCTGAAGCGTCAGCCGTACTCGCCTGGTATTTTCCAACACCCCCGTTTTTATTAATTTCCCGGCTAACCGTAGAAGGAGCCCTTGAAAGTTCAGTTGCTATTTGACGGACAGACTTGCCCAAGGCCAGGCCAATGGATATGTTTTCTCGTTCCCTTAGTGACAGATGCCTTTGGCTTCGTTTTGCCTTTGAGGGTGGGTACCCGCCAGACGCCCGGAGTATCGTAAATATTGAACCTGGCTTTGCATTTATAACGCGCCCAATGTCGCTAAAACCCAATCCTTGTCGCCATAAGGTCCAGCACACTTCTTTTTCTTTTGATGAGATTTTTCGTTTCATTATTAAAGCTCCGCAGATTCATGCCATCTGAACCACACAACAGTGTGTTGCCTTGACAGGTTGAATCTACAGTGGCTTTTTTTAACAGATCACGCTCCTGGCGCAGCAGGGCATTCTCCCGGCGCAGACGCGCCAGTTCCTTATCCACATCATCATGGGGACCTGACAATAAGTCAGCTTCCCTCATTTCCTGTATCCAGCGGCTGAGCGTGGAGCGGGCAATCCCCAGATCCGATGCGATAGTGCGCTGGGGCTGACCACTCGACAAGGCCAGCCGAACCGCTTCCTGTTGAAACTCTTCTGTAAAATGTCTGTGACGTCCTGTCATCTGATCCTCCCGGGTGAAACTGTCTCATTGTGTCTCTCCACTCTTCCGAAGCAACTCCAGCCTTTGCACCCTTATGATGCGGTCCTCACATGGGAACGCCGTATCACGAAGGACGGCATGATCTCCGTGTCGGGAAACCTGTATTCCGTCCCCGATTACACCCGTCGCCGGACTGTTGATGTTCAGCAGCATCCTATGGAGATACGTATCTTCGAGGAGGGTCAGTTGATTGCCCGCCATCCTATGCTGACAGGCAAAAGACAGCGACGCATCGACCCCAGTCACCGCACAGCGCCGCCAGTTCATAAAGCCGCCACGACAGGCTCCCTGCTGGACAGGGGTGTTGCAGGGCGCCCTCTCGCCTTCTATGACGCTGTTGCCCGCCGCATGGCGGCGCAGGAGGTGCGCTGATGACTGCTATAAAGGACCGTATCAGAGAAAGCCTGATCGGGCTCCGCATGCCTCGGGCGATGGAAGTGCTCGATCATGTGCTGCAGCGACTGGAGAAGGGTGAGCTTACAGCGATCGAAGCCATCGATGATATGCTCAGTGAGGAATATACATCCCGTGAAGGACGGCGTGTGACTGTAGCGCTCACCACAGCCAGGCTTACCCCTGTCAAAACGCTGGAGAGCTTCGACTTCAGCTTCCAGCCCCTTTGACATAGAATCTGGACTGGACAAGGATCGGATTATGGCGCTTGCCGAGCTGGAATTTATAGACCGGGCGGAGACCGTTCACTTTCTCGGGCCAAGTGCTGAGTCTTTCCAGGCACGGGTAAAAGCCATCTGGCAACCGCACTCGGGGTTGCTGCGGTCAAGGCTGGCAAAAGCGTCTACAGGGCGACATTGGCACAACTGATTGAGGCGCTTCTGAAAGCTGACCGGGAGGGACGGCTCGCTGAAAAGATCCGATTCTACGCAAGAGCTGCTTTGCTGATCATTGACGAGATAGGCTATCTGCCTATCGGGGCTGCCAGAGCGACAATCGGGCCAATATCTTCTTCCAGCTTGTAAATGCCCGATACGAGAAAGGGGCCATGATCCTCACATCAAACCGCGGCTTTGCTGAATGGGCGGATGTCTTCGGCGACCCTGTTGTGGCAACCGCTCTGCTGGACAGGCTCTTGCATCATGCTGTGGTTGTCCAGATCGAAGGAGCAAGCTACCGGCTGCGCCAGCATGCAGACCTGATTCCGGAGCATGTCAGGACAACAGCATCTATCACACCGCCGCCGCCACCTAAAAAACGGGGCAGGCCAAAAAAAGAGGAAAACGCTGACGCATAAAATGGCTCGTCACCATATCCAAAAAGTGGGGAAAATTACTTTGGCACTTGGAGTGCGCCCCTTGGATTGGACACTTTAGGCCTGATTACGAGAGAAGATCAGGACAACAGCATCCGTCACGCCGCCGCCTCCACCCAAAAAACGGGCAGATCGCATGTTAGCGACATTATGATATTTTAGTCTTGACAAGAACCCGGTGAAAGATGTTGATCATAGCTTGGCGGCTTTTTGCTAAATCCTCCGGGACAAGACGTGATGCTTTAGAAGCATATCCCGAAGTCAATTAAGATTTTCCTGTTCGGCATTAGCCATTTTGTTCGATCCGGTTCTATCAGTTTAAAAGGTCTGTCTCAGAATATAATATAAACAAATAAATTTGAATTTGTTTGTGGAAATATTAAGAATCTTTATGCATTTATCTTCATAATATCCAACCAAATCCAAAAGCGGTAATATTGACAATGTCCGATACAGGAAATTTGCAATTAATAGACGTATATTTGTCGATTAGAGACAGACTAAAGCGGCTAATTTTAGCGCGGGGTGTTGACACGGAGACAGCAGAAGACATTTTACAAGAAGTCTTCCTAAAGTTAAGATTTATAAAGCAAGAGGTAAAATTCGACCACCCAGCCGCTTATATCTTCAAGATCACGAACAACCTTGCGACTGACCATTTTGTGAAAAGTAACTCTAGAAAAGTGCGAGAAAAAAAGTGGTTTAACACGCAACATGACAAAATTACAGTAAACTATATAGACACTTACCTAGCTAAAACACCAGATATTACTCAAGCAATTGAATCGAAACAAAAACTAGAAAAACTACTACACGTACTGACTGAACTTCCTCCAAAGTGTCGGGCCGTATTCCTAGCATGTCGCCTCAAAGGTTTGTCTCATAAACAAGCTGCTACTGAGTTTAATATTTCCATAAGCACAGTCGAAAAACACATCGCTAAAGCTTCACATTACATAGCGAAGAAAATGCTTAAATATGAATGATTGGAACAGCACCATCCTCATTATTGTTTATTGGTAAACAAGTATTTTTTTTGATATGATTGAGCACTAATTGAAGAAGACATCTCATGCAGAATCAAACGCCCATCGACATAAGCCAAAAGCACCTTAAAATGGCTACTAAATGGCATGAAATTATCACCCGTGATAAAGCAAGTGAGGAAAACTGGACTCAATTTACAGAGTGGTTAGAGGCGAACCCTATACATAGCAATGCCTATAATTATATCACTGAGCTGGAAAGCTTTATCGAAGATAACACAAACACTCTTTTAGAGTGGGAAGTTGAGCACCAACAGAACAACATGCCTAGAAGGAGTGACTGGAAAAACTTCTTCATTACCGAATGGCCTAAGGCCTTAGCTATGGCCGCCATATTACTTCTAATTGTTTCGGTATCTGTTTTTAATGGTCCGTCTATAACTCCCATCCATTATGAAACCGCAAAAGGGGAAACTTTGGTCGCACAATTAGCTGATGACAGCATAATAAAGATCAATTCCAGCACTACTATTAGTGTTGAATACTCTACGGACAATCGTTTGGTTAAGCTCAATTCTGGAGAGGCTTTTTTTCGAGTTAAACCTGACGAGACGCGCCCATTTTATGTAGACATGGGCAATCATGTTGTAAAGGTAGTTGGAACTTCCTTTAACGCTAAAAAACGTGGCTCAATAATGTCTTTGTCGGTAACAGAAGGGTTGGTTAATATTCACGGTAAAACCATTTCGAACTCAGATGAAAGCGTAATAGAAATACCCCCTGGTACAAGATACCAATATACACCAACCGCAGGAGGGAAACTTTCCAAGATACCTGTGGAACACATAGCAACCTAGACAAATGGCTATTTACTATTTGAGAACGAACCACTTTCAAATATCGTTAATGAGCTTGAGCAATATTTTGATAAAAAAGTGGTTTTAGATAATAGCATTCGAGATATCGAATTTACAGGTCAGCTTCAAGTAACGGATCAAGACGAGGTACTCTTACTAATCGCTTATACGCTTAACCTTCAGCTTTCTGAAGAACAAAACATAGTCTACCTACAACCCAAATAAGCAATCAACTTGACTATTAAGCAAATGGCATATGTAAAGCGACACGTCTCGGAACGCAGGAAACTTCAAAGCAACATTGTCTTTAAAGTACTGAAGAAAAAAACACCATTAGTGTTTCAATCATTATTATCGTTAGCGGTAGTATCCGGCTCTTGTCCATCGTTTGCGGCAAGTACCGAGATCCAAACTTTTAATATCACTGAAGCGACAATAGCTAACGCGTTGAGAGAATTCGCTAAACAGGCACAAATCTCTGTAAGCTATCCCAGGTTGTCATATCGTGATGGTAAAACGCAGCTCCTTGGAGACTACTCTATCGGTGAAGGCCTTCAAGAGCTTTTATCAAGATCAAATTTTACCTATAAGAAGGTAGGTAACAGCTCTTATGCCATTATAAAAAAAGTTAAACCGCTACCGAAGTCTACACTTACGCTTCCTGATCCCCCCTCTACGTTACCAGTAATAACAGAAATTACAGTAATAGCATTGAAACGTGTCGACGAATTACAAAAAGTACCTTATTCGATCAGCACTGTCTCCAGTTCCTCAATTCAAGACCAAAGATTGCTTGGATTTTCGGATATAACAAATCAACTAAATGGGGCCACATTCACCCGGCAAGGTTTGGGTCGAAATAAGGTATTGGTAAGAGGCCTATCTGACGGAATTTTTGCTGGGTCGAATCAAGGCTTGATCAATACATATTTAAACGGCAATAGGTTAGTATACTCCTCCGCATCACCTGATATAAAGCTCGTTGACATCGAAAGAATTGAATTGTTGAAAGGCCCACAAGGTACCCTGTATGGTTCGGGTGCAATTGCGGGGTTGTTAAATATAGTTACAAGGAGACCCCAATTTAACTCTTTTGAACTTGAGTTAGCCTCCTCTTCATCATTTACGAAACATGGTAATGCATCAAAAGATGCTTCGGCAATCATCAATTTGCCTATACTGGAAGATAAACTCGCCATTCGAAATGCATTCTATGTCGGTAACTTTGGGGGCTACATTGATGATGTCAGATTAGGTATCTCTGATGTAAACAGATCCAGGTCCACAAGTAATCGGTTCGCTGCTTCGTACCAATTAAGCAGAAACTGGAATCTGATAGGAGGTATTAATTACCAAGTGGAAAGTAGATCAGACTCTAATTACTATCGTGAAAATTTATCTAGATATTCACGAGACAACTTTTCTCGAGAGCCGCGAAGAACCGTTTTTCGGCAATTTTATTTAAACATGGAAGCTGAATTGGGCTGGCTAAAACTGAATGCGAATACTGCTATCGGAAAACGCACCCTTGATGCAAAAATAGATGCATCCAGACTTTTTGTGGAAAACATATCGCATCGCTTCGATTTTACTGAAGAACAATTAGCAGATCAAGGTACACGCTTATCAGAAACCATAACGCAATCCACCTTTACCCACGAGTTACATCTACAAAACTTGTCAGGCAGTAAAACAGAGTGGATTTTAGGAGCGTTCTTTTCCCGCACAGAGGACGAATATAATTCAGAGGTATATTTTTCAAGTGAAGAGCTTAGGGTTGCGACATCCTTACCCAACAATATTAACATGACAAAACGAACTCAAATAGTGGAGGAATTCTCCGCTTTTGGCGAACTTACCTACTATTTGAATTCCAATTTTTCACTGACTGGGGGACTTCGCTGGTTTCGCTCAACCAATCGAGCGAATGAGACGTTCGTTGACAATATCCCAAGACCTTTTACCAATGTTAGCTTGGGAAATAACACTCAATCGGGAATATTGGGGAAGTTTGTAGCAGCTTACCATCAAAACAATAGCGTTTCTTATTTTCAGATATCGCAAGGTTACCGGATAGGAGGGCCAAATCTCCAAACGCCAGATTTCTTTATTGAAGATGGCGAAAGAATTCTTCCCGAAGAGGAATTCGCACCACCATTTACATTTGACGAAAGCTTTGTTGGGGAAAAATTAACAAACTACGAAATAGGACATAAAATTGAATTATTTGATCAGTCATTAACAATCAATGGTGCGTTGTTCCTAATGGAATGGACAAACCTGCAAGCATTTGAGTATTTTTTCGATGGCTTTCGTTTAGAGACAAATTTATCAGACGCCAACATAATCGGTGGCGAAATAGAAGTAAGTTATCAACCTCACCCTAGATTGCTATTGAAAGGCCAAATATCACTATCTGATTCAAGACTTCGTCCCAATGAAGAATTTTCGCATTTTAGTGCACTAGTAACCTTTGACGCTGCAGAAGAGGACCCTTTACCAGGAGTACCCAGTTTTTCTGCTGCAGCTTCAATACATTATGAGTTCTCACTCTTCTCAGATTTCATCGCTTCTTTTAATGCCAACTATTTTTTCGCTAATGGCAGTAACCTTTTATTTAATAACCGATCACCCCTTCAAATCGAAGACCACAGTATCACTAACGTCAACCTATCAATTCACAAAAATAATTGGAGCGTTAGGTTTTTTGCTAATAACATATTTAATAGTGATGCAAACATTTTCCCTTACGGTAACCGTTTTAGGATTCGCCCTCCATACAATGAAGACACTCAATACATTACATCTCCCAGACCTCTTACTATTGGTGTAGAACTAGGGTGGCGAATTTAGAAGCAGAAACAGCATACTTCTTTTTCTTTTGATGAGATTTTTCGTTTCATTATTAAAGCTCCGCAGATTCATGCCATCTGAACCACACAACAGTGTGTTGCCTTGACAGGTTGAATCTACACTGGACGCCATCGCCTACACCCTAAATAATAGGCCAAGAAAATCCCTCGGGTGGAAAACACCGGCAGAGGCCTTGGCAGAAGTTCTGTGATGAGATACAAACCAATCGTTGCGACGACCGATTGAATCCGCCCAATATTGCTCCCACGAGTATCAAAAAAGCTCAAATATCATGGCATGCGCGGATCCATGTCAGGGAAAGGCAATTGCTATGATAACAGTGTCGCTGAAAGCTTCTTCAAAACAATCAAAGTCGAGCTCGTGTGGCAAACAAGCTTCCAGACACGGGAACAGGCAACAACAAGGATCGGACACTATATTGATGCTTTTTATAATCCAGTGCGCAAGCACTCGACAATCGGCTATAAATCCCCCATACAGAAGGAAAGGATGATAGCCAATTAACTAAAATGGCTCTCCACTAAACCGAAGCAAGTCCAATCAGCTTGCCATGCCGGATGCTGGCCGAGACAGTATCATGTTCGAGCACATTATCGCGAACAGAAAACTCTCAAAACAAAGGCTGGGCAACGCTTTCAGCAGCAGAGTCTAGTACTGTGATGGCAGACACAAGACCAGACTGGGCCGTACGGCAATTGCTGAAAGTCCGCGAGAAGGTTGAAACTATCCTGAGCCTGTTGACGGAACAGTTCGCCTTTACCAAAATCAAGGCTCATGATATCTGGTACTTTACCTCGAAACTCTATCGCAAAATCCTCGCCTATAATGTTTACATCATGCTAAAGAGTTGAGAATCGGGTAGATGTTAGTTTTTAACTCAAAGCATGTGTAACATGGCTTACTGAGTTGAGTTAAGCTCTCGTGAATAGATAATGGGAGATTTCACATGCTCGATCATGATTTTGAGTAGATTATTCTCCAGCATCTGCCGAGGTTCTATTTTGTCGGGTTATGTTTCTAAGGAAAGTGAGTCTCCAGCTTTTGGGTATAGCAATAGAGGTTAATATGTAGTGGTTCAGGCTTCCCTATACCACGCTCATCCTGGAGGTCTATGACAGTTACAAATCTACTCAAAGACAATCGCACACCCACAAATTTCGCTTGCTGGAACAATAATGGCCGCCCCTTGTTTGCCAAAAGGAACACTGGACTTGACCAAGGTCTCGGAGCAGGCATCAAGGCTTCGCACGGAATAATGCATTGCCACAACAAAACCGGCTAATGGATCAGGTGTTGTGCAAGAAATGTTGCGCCCATATCGGCTAACAGCAGCACTAGGCGTTACTACTTCAGTGATTTCACCTCGCGTTCCAATCGTCCTGAAACCGTCATCAGTGATTTCAGGCTCCTTTCCGAAAAGCTTGCTAAAATAGCTTATGTCAGACTGCGGATCAGCAGACATATAAACGATTTTATTGACATCGGTTGCCGTATTTTCGTGGTTTTCATATTCCTTGATGAAGATTGCATCGGGCTTTTTGTGACCTGAGAGAAACAATGACATGTAGCGAGATTCGGGCCGCCACATATAGAAAAAATCACTGTCTGTATGATCTTCTGTACCGTCAGGGCGAATGATCTTTCGGCGCGCACTCCAGATCGGCAGGGGATCGAGACCATTTGAGACCGCCCATTTATGATCAGCGACCAAGTTACTGCTGGTCAAACTAACGTGTGCAAGCCCCTCGCCGCACTTGAAACGGTCCATATACGGCCCTTTCATCTCTTCATTGGCATGGGTCAGGTCGATCAATTCCATATAAGTATTCTCGAAATGGATCACGCAATTTGACGAGCCGATCTCTACGTGTTTCGCGATTGGACGGACGTGGAAACCTAGCTTCGTATAAGCCTCAGCGCCTTTGCTGATATCATTACACACCTGGACAAAATGATCTAACGCTCTTTCTGGGCCTTGGAATGATTGAACTTTCAACGTTTCGGCAGATCGAGTAGCCATATAGATGGTCCCTTGTTTCTTGTTTTCTGAGTAAGAAGTATTGTGGTGGCTGGAACGGATCCAGCCACCAAGCCATAGATATATATTGGTTTTAGAAGTCTTTGGAAAAACTGATGCCAACGGTTCTTGGCCGTATGGTGGCAACCTGCGGTACCGTCCTGAACGTAAATGGCGACACAACAGGCCGTTCGTCCGTCAAGTTATCGGCAAACAGGGTAACGCTCCAGTTGTCTTCTAAATCTGTCAACGAGACGCCGACGTTCAACCGAGAAAATGCATCAAGCTCAAATCCCTGGTTGACACCGAAGCCACTGAAGCTTTGACCTCGATAAGTATATAAAACACTTGGTACGAGTTCCATTGTTTCCGAAACACGGTGTGTATATCGTGCGGTGACTGACCCTGTAATTTCAGGTGTACCAGGAAGGCGCTGGCCGTCAACGAGGCCGGCTCCCGGAACATCTTCCGTTAGCTCAGCTTTCAGATAGGCCAAAGAGCCAGAAAGATTGAAGTTTTCAAACGGTAGTGTGAAGACTTCCAATTCGATACCGTAGGTCTCTGCTGCTCCTGCGTTCGCAGTGAACAGGAAGCCTCCTGCAGTGGTAA
This sequence comes from Kordiimonas sp., assembly GCA_965199355.1. Taxonomy (GTDB): domain Bacteria; phylum Pseudomonadota; class Alphaproteobacteria; order Sphingomonadales; family Kordiimonadaceae; genus Kordiimonas. Next base: position 733,461 of record OZ240690.1, on the reverse strand, counting down.
TCTGTGTTTGAATATCACTCCAGTCTACTAAGAATGCAGACAAGTTAGTTGTCACACGATTTTCAAAGAATGATGCTTTCAGGCCTAATTCATAGTTCCAGACGGTATCTGATGTGAATTCATCAACAAACTCTGGAGGTGCGTCAGGGACCGCGACGTTACCACCACCTGAGCGGAAGCCCTCAGACACTTGCGCGTAAATCAGTGTGTCATCGTCAAATTTATAAGATCCGGAAAACCGGAATATCACGTCAGAGTCAGAAGCAGATGCGGTGACGTTGCCATCTAAATCGCGGGCCTCTGTTTCAGTGCGGAAAAGTCGTGCGCCAGCAGTTAGTTGTAGCCGGTCGTCAAGGGCATCAAAGACAATTTCACCAAAGCCGGCAATCTCTTCCAGGCTTCCTTGGCCGCTAAAGTCAAATACTGTGTCTGTTCCGTCACCGACAAACCCAAACGCGGTAACGACGGGTGTGTTGAACGGTGCAAAGCCAGGCTGAACTGCCGCAGCATCGCTATCAAACTCTGAGTCGAAATAGTAAAATCCAACAAGATAGTTGAGAGGGCCGTCCAGTTTTGACTGAAGACGCATCTCGTGCGTGAAAGCATCCGTTCTATTTTCCTCGGTAGTCCTGAATGGGTCACGGAAATCAACAGGTGCACCACTCAGTAAGCCTGCCACTGCTTCCACATTTGGTTGAAAAAAAGCAGTTAGCGCAAGAATGATTGAAGATCTATCGTCGAGAACCGATGTGGTAGAAATAAAATCGGCCCAGCCGAGGTCATAGTCTATGCGAAGATTGGCAGCGAGTGTTTCACGTTCGTTTGGATCAGGTGCAAAAAGAGCAGTGGTCACAAGCCCGTCTTTTGCAGGATCAAAGTTTGGCGAAGCCCCAAGCGCATCATCTTCGTAGAAGACAGTGCCTAAGATACTAAGATTATCTGTTGCTTGCCACAGAAGCTTGGCACGTAATTGCAGTTCTTCACGCGAGTTGATGTCCTCGCCGACAAATTCATTGTCAACAACATCAAAGGGGTCTGAACCGTCGCTGTCGATAAATCCTGCTTGGTCTTCGTATGCAGCAACAACACGTAGTGCGAGTTTATCTTCCACAAGCGGCACATTGGCAACGGCGCTACCGCGGAAGCTGATGTCATCAGAAAATCTCGTTAGAGAACTGGTAGCATCGACCGATAATGATGTTTCATTCAATTGAGGCCGGGCTGTAACAAACTTGATCGCGCCACTCAGGGATCTGTCACCATAAAGTGTGCCTTGAGGTCCTCTCAATACTTCCACCCGCTCAAGGTCTACAGGATCAGGATCAAAAAAGGTTGGAAGGGACAGATCGTCCAAATAGACGGCTACTGTCGCTTGAGAGAAGTTAGCTCCAAGATTCGACGTAACGCCGCGAATAACCGCTTGTTGACCGCGGCCAGCTGCACCTACTTGTAAATCTTGAAATAATAGGCCAGGAATTGTGCCTGCATAGTCAGCAAATCCCTCAGCACCGATGTCCTCCAGGCCTTGGCCTGTGATGGCTGAAATGGCAGCAGGAACGTCCTGCAAACTTTCTTCGCGTTTGCGTGCGGTTACAATGATCTCTTCCAGCACAACATTATCATCGTCAGAACTACTCTCTTGGTCTTGAGCAGAAACAGTGGGTGTAATCAGAGTCAAACTTGATACGAGGAACAAGCTGGCTGTGCTGAGTAGAGCAGAGCGTCTTTCATTGGTCATATAGCATCCCCCCTAAGGGCCTGTTTAGATTAGATTGAGTGATGGGAGTATGCTTTTTAATTGGAGGACAAAGCCATAGGTGGCGACGAAGGAGTCCTGCTTTCATAAGTATTTTACTGACATGCAAAGGACTTACTAAACCATTACTCTATATTGACTTCAAATTTGTTCCAAAACAGACTTTTAGGGTGGTGTCTGTGTAGGTTTCACGATCTTGCATGGCCTTAAACAGAAGTAGTTTCATCTATGTATTTTACCGAAATTGACCATTTATTCCTACTAACTGCCGACTTGGATCGATCATGTGAAGAATGGAAGCGATTGGGGTTCAATATGTCCGAACGTGGCTATCATAATGATGCGCTCGGCACGGCCAACCATCTTGCAATATTCAATGACACCTACTTTGAAATTCTAGGAGTGCTAAAGCATCGGCCATCAAATGAGCTGTATCGTACTTTTTTGGAGGCGGGCGATGGTTTGAGAGGTATCGCATTTCGTCCAAACGACGATCTTGACAAGATCGTGCAGCGACGACGCAGAGCCAGCATTGCGACCAAAGATGCCATCGCATATGAACGCCCGGTACCAGATATGGGCCTGATGCAATTGCTCGCTTTACTAGCGTCATGGAATTAGCTGACCCCATGATAACTGGCGCAATGAATTTTGCCTGCAAACATCATACACCGCAGTATGTTTGGTCCGAAAGCAAGAACTGTCATGCGAACGGCGTCGAAAATCTTTCAGGTATCTGGATCGTCTCGAGCAATGTGAGCGCTGTAGTTGAGGCTTACAAAGATATTTGCAGCGCGACCATCTATCGCCATGAAAACGGTGTCCATATTTTTGATGTTGAGCATTTGCAGTTGCGCATATCAGATCGAGACCAATGTTGGTTCGACTGCTCTGATACCTGTGAGGATAATGCGACATCGGTTGCGATGATAGAATTTGCCGTCCAAGACTTGAACACAACTCGCTCTTATTTTGGTGCAAATGGTATCGAATGGCGTGAATATGATTCCAGTAGTCTGGTTGGCATAAAGTTGAGTGAAGCGCCTGTTTTGCATTTTAGGCAACAAGCAGATGATCATACTTCTAAAGTAAAACGGTGAGCATAATGAGAAATTTTGGTGATTTGGTCGCAAGGAATGGCATTCCTAACAGTTTGGCAATTACAGATCTATCAGATTATGAGGCACCAGTTTCTTTAACTTATGGATCGCTTCAGCGAGAAATTGCACGCGCGGCTATTCTAATTTCTTCGCTGGATATCCCGAAGAATAAGCGAATAGGCATTCTGGCAAAAAATAGTGCCCAGTACCTGACAATTTTCTTCGCAATTATGAGTGCAGGATATGTAGCGGTTCCAATTAACACCAAACTACCAAAGCAGACCGTTGATTATATCTGTTCTGATGCTGATGTTGGTTTCCTTATCTTTGACACGCCTACCGAAGCAATTAAACCAGATGGTATAGAGGCCGTTTCCGTAGATGCATTCGTTCAATTGTGTGCAGGGGTAGCAGGCGGACCAAGGCTTGACGCATATCGCAGTGAAGACGTTGAGCCTGATTCCGACGCACTGTTTCTGTATACCTCTGGCTCGACAGGCAATCCTAAAGGGGTTCCGATGACGCACGAAGGGCAATATTGGGCGAATGACCATTTCCTGCCAAAACGCGCATCAATACAGGCACACAATTGTCTTATTGCTGCCCCCCTATATCACAAAAATGGACTATGGAATTCAAAGGTTGTGTTAGGGATGGGCGGTCATATTGTCCTCTTGCCCGAATTCAACCCACGCAGTTACCTAATGGCAATTGCCGATCATCATTGCACTTGGTTGACGTCGGTTCCGACAATGCTGGCGCTTGCCGTCAGAGAAAGTGATCTCATCAAATCACTTGATTTCTCTCATGTGTCGCAAGTGACAATGGGATCAGCCCCTATAACCATGTCTCTCTGGGACAGTGTTCAGGAAGTCTTTCCAAATGCAGACCTATTCAATGGTTACGGTACGACAGAGCATGGGGCGGTAACATTTGGTGACCACCCAGACGGTGTTGAAAGGCCACCTTTGTCCGTTGGTTATCCAGCAAACGGCAGCGACGTTGTTTTAGCCGGGCCTTTAGCACCAGATGAAGGGGTGCTCAAAGTTAAGTCGCCAGTAAACATGACCGGATATCACAATCTGCCGGAGAAAACGGCTGAACGCATAGCGGATGGCTGGTTCGATACTGGTGATGTAATGCGGCGTGACAAGAACGGCTTTTTCTTCATCGTTGGGCGGTCAGACGACATGTTTATTTGTGGCGGTGAAAACATCTTCCCTGGCCAGGTTGAAAGGATTATTGAAGCGCATGAAGCTGTAGCTGAGGCATGCGTGGTGCCTGTAGACTATGGTGTGAAGGGGCAGGCTCCTTTCGCGTTTGTTGTTCTCAAAAAAGAACACGCTTTGGATGTCAAGGAAGTTAAAGACCATGTGTTAGCAAACGCGCCTGCATATTCGCACCCTCGAGGCGTCATGTTTATCGATAAAATGCCTTTGATCGGGACCAATAAAATTGATCGGAAAGCCCTTGCAGCACAAGCACTACAAGCAATGATTAGCTAGTCAAAAGATGAGCAAGAAAAAGGGTGACCACAGCTTGTGACCACCCCAACATCTATTAACGATCAAACTTGCGTTTACCTACCAGTCTGAGGCGTGAATTGGGCTGCACTTTCTTTATTCTGAATAAGAATCGCTTCCAAATCCTCTCGTGAGGTGTAACGCCCGTTAACAATGACGCCAGAGCGGCTATCAAGATTATCAATCGCTTCCAGAGGGTTCATGTCCAGTAAGATCAAATCGGCCTCTTTGCCGACTTCTATTGACCCAACTCTGTCTGAAATCCCCAGAAATTCTGCCGACTTCAGCGTAGCTATGTTCAGCACGCCTTCAATTGGAATGCCAGCATCAACGAACTGCTGCATCTCTTCATATATTGCAAAACCATGAACTATGAAGGGGTTATTCGCGTCAGTTCCAATCAATAGATTCACGCCTGCATCATACATGGCTTTAACGATCTGGCCGCGTTTGGTAATGACATTTGCAGTCCATTCTCGTGCGGCATCGTCAACTTCGGGGCGACCATTTGCAGAGGCTTTCCAGAAATCAACGGTCGCAGGGCTAACATATTCTATGCCCTTTGCTTGAGAATAGAGGAAATCAGGATCGCCGCTAAGATAGATGTTTTCAAGAACCTGCAGCGTCGGTGAAATCCAAACATCGTTTGCCTTTGATGCCTTGATCACGCTGTCGAGTTTATCAAAGTCCAATTTTTCCCACTGCGAACGGTCCAGCGGGTCATATTCGACATGTTCGATACCTGGCTGCAGTTCTCCTGGAACACCCCATAGGTGTTCAAAGGAGCGCATACCTGCATTTGCGGCTTCAGCAAAAGTGAGTTTGTTCGGAATATGCCCATCAACGGCAACATTAAGCTCTTTAGCAATCTCCATAATCTGGAAGAAGCGTTCCCTAGACACCCGGCTATAGATTTTAACAAAGTCATAACCTGCGGCGATATCTTCCTCGATAATCTTCTGGGCTTCCTCTTTGGACTTTGGGGCCAGGCTTTGCGGCCAGATCTTTGGGTCACCGTCAAGCAGCCGCCCTGCAGTAATAATCTCGGGTCCGTACATCTCACCAGCCGCGATTGCAGTACGCATTTGCAGGTGGGGCGGAAAACCCCACATGTTTCTAACCGTTGTCACGCCGGATGCTGGATAGAGAGGCGCGTCGAAAGGAGTGAAAATATGGACATGCGTATCGATAAGACCGGGCATCATGTATTTGCCAGAACCATCGATTGTTACATCGGCTGAATATTGATCAAAATCGGTTGACGTACCGATTGCAATAATTTTGCCGTCGTCAATCGCAATAGTCGCCGAGCTTTGAACGCCAGCTTCTGTCATCGTAATTAAATTCACATTACTCACGATGAGGTCGATTGCTTTAAATTCGGTCACAGATTGCTCGGTAGCGCTATCGCATCCTGTCATTGCGGTCGATGCAAGCAATATCGATATCGCTGAAAGGTATTGTTTAATGGTCCTCACTGGCTTTTCCTCTATTACTTTTTTCCGACCCTAAAATGAGGCATTTGGTAGCATGCGGCAAGAGGCTGGGCACCTATCAAAGAAACCAGTACATATCGCATAGGCGCGTGCAGAAAGTGGCTATAAACCCTTGTGTAAGCGGATAAACCTGCGATTCTGCTTCTCAAACGGCTGGTAATATTCATCCAAAACACATGTTCGTTTAGCAACAATTGATGAAATGCAGATGACACCGTAGCCAAAATAAGCTAGCATTTTCCCATTATGATAGGCCTGCACCAGCAAGAAATTGACTTACCAACGGTCGACCGGAGCTTTCTGGATAAATCATCTGCATCCTGGGCGCAGACGGTTACAAAAAGCCAACATTGCCTTAAAAATTCGCACGGATTTGATGAAGAAACCCAGTCTGAAATCGGCGTAAGAATGGATGTTGGGGATTGCGGCAACGGTTTCTGGGATTTCATTAAAATTTCAGATGATATCTTCATGACTGTAACCGATGTATCGTATGATCAGGACTTGGATATTTTGGTGCAAGGCGAAGATTTGCTCAAAATCCGTTTTGTTTTTGAAGGGGCAGTCCATTGGTACAAGTATGATTTATTGCAGCCTGAGAATAGTGGCTCAAGCCCTTCATCTTACACCATGCTATCATATCACCCCCGGGGGATAGACAGCTCTTATCGCATGGCCCCAAACTGCCGGCAAATGATGGTAACCATGCACTGCAAGCGTGCCTTCATAGAGACGCTCTTTTCGAGTGCCTTCTTTGACCTGTTCGCGCCAAACGGCGTTGAAGTTCATTCTGCTCGCCCAGTCGGTATGACGTTGCCACTGAACCCAAAAGCCAAGCTCTGTATCAATGAGATATTGTGCTCACCATATACGGGGTACACGCGACTGACCTACATGAATGCAAAAGCAATGGAAGTGCTTTGCATAGTCGCGCACGAGGCTGAGCAAATACGCACGGCTCAACAACTTCCTGTTTCAAATTTGGTACTTTCCAGTCGTGATATTGAAAAACTAGCGCAGATGCATGACCTGATCGCAACAGACTTACAGCATTGGTACACGTCAAAAGAGTTGTGCAAAAAGTACGGTATCAATTCTAAAAAGCTCAAGTATGGCTTTAAGAAGGTCTATGCACTGACACCGCACAAATTTGCGTTAGATGTGAGAATGCAAAAGGCATACAAACTTTTTAAGGAAGACAACCTGTCTGTGAGTGAAGTGGCATACAGCTTAGGCTATGATCATGCTGCCAATTTCACGACCGCATTCAAACGATATTTCGGCTATACACCACAGCATTTCAGAAATCAGAATTAGTTTGGTCTAAGCTGGGCCAAGCGCCTTCGCTTCATTCATTCTGATCAGATGCTTGTGACGGTATAGAAACAACAAGTATCGTGATAACGGTTAGTGAAATTCCTAATATCATCGTAAACGCGCTGCCAGACTCGTTAAAATAAATCGCAAGCCCGTATAAAGCCACTGCATTGGCTATAAAGTTGATTATCAGCCCCCAAGCACGGAGTTTGAGCGGCCCGATTTTTTTCTCAAGGTTGATCATATCTACCCCCAAAGTCCAAAACGATTAAATATCCAGAGAACTGCTACACCGTTCAAGAGAGTGATCTGCAACATAATTCCCAAATTCCAAAAATAGGATTTCGACCGGTTTTCTCCCAGAACAGACTTGTCGTTGAACAGCATAAAGAGTGACCATCCGACGACATTATTCGACAAGGACAGAAATGCAGCAATAATGATTATCAGGAAAATAGGGCTTGGCAAAAATGCAGCGAAGAGACCAACTTGTGGCGCCAGAACACACAACTTCCAACGCCACGACCTGACATCAGGCTCCCAGTTAAATGCCTCATGTAGTCCAATTGCACATGCGATACCCATCACAACAGAGGACGTTATTGGGACGGCGAGAAATCCCAACAAGAACGCGAATGATGCTCCGCTTTCACCCAAAAGGGGTATCAGCGCTTTTGTAAGTTCGGTTGCTGTTTGAGGTAGGTCACCTGATCCATACAGTGTTGCTGCAAAAACGGACACCACAACAAAATAAACCGCAATAAACGGGACCGCTAAGCCCATAACGATATCGACCCTGGCAAGGCTTTCATGTTGAGATCGCCAGCCTTTTGCCAGTCCAGCATAGTGAAAGAATATCCAATCCATTACGCCAATTGCGGCTGCTGATGAGGCTATGAATAAATCGATCCCTTGTGCCCCTCTGGGTAACCAAGGGATAAAAAAGCCTTCAAGTGCTGCGCCCCAATCAATCCCAACAACAACGAGTGCAGCAGCAAAGCACAGCAGCATAAACAATAAAGCCAGCCGCATTACCGTTTCTACGAGGACTACACCCTTGCCGCCTCGTCCATAACTCAGCGAGAGCCAAGCGGTTATCACCGCATACAAAGGCCAATTGATTTCTTGAGGGAAACTGACACCAGCGTTACTGGCAATAGTCTCAATGAGGTGGGTGCCAAGGGCTACTTGTCCAAAATTAAAAATGATTGAGACGCAAAAAAGCCCCAGAAAAGCTGTCAGCACCTTGCCGATAAACCAGCCATGTTTTTGTGTCTGGACATCAACAATTCTAAACTGGCCCTTCGTCGTGAAGCGTGCCATTGCAGCCATCATGAAAATACCGCTGCCAATAGCAACCCATGATATCCAAAGTGTTTTGTACCCGAATTGTGCACCCGACAGCATCGCTGCGGTTAATGTTCCTGCCCCCAGCGTAAGCGCCGCACCCATAAACCCGGGTCCGCCCAGGCGTAAATATGTCGGCAATCTTTTGAAGAAGGGCTGATCCGCAAGCGCTTCTAACTGAGCAGCTTCAGCGTCTAGTTTTTCTTTCGGTATCGCATCAGCGATTGGATATGCCGCGATGTTGTCTTCACTCGTCTTCTCTGCCGCCATAGATTTGTTCCCTCTCCCTGTATCGTCCTTCGGTCGCTGTCTATTTAACTGAACCTGTAACCCTATTGCTGAGCGCTGCGTCGTCGAGCATGCTGTCAATGGCTTCTCTACTGAGCCATTGCCCATATACAACGACCCCGTCGGCCTGCCACAATGCTTGAATGTCATCCAAAGCATTGGCGTTTAGGAGTAGTAAATTTGCTCGCTTGCCGACTTCAACAGTTCCAATTTCCTCATCAATTCCGAGGGCGATAGACGCATTCACAGTCGCCGCTTTCAACGCATCAAAGTTGCTGATCCCTGCATCAACGAAGGCTTCAATTTCGTCTATGACAGTGAAACCAGGAATATAGGCAGGTAAAATGCTATCAGTCCCAACAAGCAACTGTCCGCCCTGCTCGCTGAGGCGGCGCACCAATTCCCCTTGTCTCGGCAGCGAGGCTTTTATCGCAGTTCTGGACTCTTGAGAAAATACCTTATCCAAAGCGTTGGATCGTTCGATGGAGAGGCGCGTCACAGGATGGACGCGATGATAATGAGGATGCTGTGTCAACGCCTGGCGTTGATCTGGATAAACAAGGAAACGATTGATTGCGAGAGTTGGGCAATTCCATGCACCCGCCGCAATAGTCAGTTCAACTAGCTCGTCCATTCTTTCGTCAGACATCTGGTTCCATGAACCAAAGCGCTCAGCATTGCGTCCGCCATCTTTCTCCAGCCACTCCTGTGCCACGCCGTCAAAATCGTAGCCCCTAAGGTGTTCGATAGAAAACTGACCGGATTTAAGAGCTTTCTCAATACCTACATCGAACGGGACATGACCCATGACAGGTAGTTGGTGTTTAGCTGACTCTGATAAAATTGCGTCATAAACCTCGCCAGACACCGTATGATAAACTTTTACGCCCCAATAATCCTGCTTTGCGAAGGCCTGAATTGCCTCTTTGGCCTGCGCAGCGGAGGTGGCCTTTACCGAAAACGGCCAAACAGCATTTTCACCTTCAAAAATGGGACTAGCCACGAAAAGTTCCGGGCCTAAAATTTTTTGCGCACTCAAGTCGCGTTTATATTGCAAATGGGCTGGCGATCCACCTGCATCACGCACAACGGTGACCCCTGTTGCGAGGTACAAGAGAAACTGGTTTTGCGCTACCTCTTGGTCTGATCCGTTGCTGCCAGCATTGATGTGAGAATGCATATCTGACAAACCTGGCATGAGATACTTGCCTTGGGCATCGATAACCTTTGCTCCTAATGGAACATCTATTGAGTGGCTATCTCCAAGGGCCGTAATCATACCATCGATAATGACGACACGCTGGTTATGCTTGATTTGGTCATCAGTCATCGCCAGCACGTTGACTTGGTCAAAAACCAAAATGTTTCTTGCTGGTTGATCTGTTGCTGAAACAATACTTGCCATTAACGCAATGAAGAGGCACGTGAGCAGTCCGCTGGCTATTAATGTTAGAATGCCTAGCCGGGCGTTGGGTGTTTTTCGATATGTACTGATCCGCAGCATATGTGTCGGTCGCTTATTTGAAATATTCCACTAAATTCACAATGTTAACGATATGAAAACGCTCTATTCGCATACCGTATTGATGGGTATGCCACCCAGGGCACTGGCGAGGCATTGCCTGGGCGTGGGTTCCCGCTGAAGCACAATGAGATGGAACCAGTTCAGATAGCTGGCAAGGTTTTTCGTGGCGATCCCATGGCGGCGTGCAATAAATTCCTTGAGGCGTGAGTGACGGTTGTTGACGTTTTGAATGTGCAGTTCGCCATCTACGCGTTCGCCCGCTGACTGATTTAAGGCCTTGTGGCTCACCCCCAAGGCCGCTGCGCAGGGCGGATAACTTGTCCCACCGTCTGTCACCAAAAGTGTGTCCTTATCCACGACCGGCGCGAGAGCTTTGCGCAGGGCATCAGCGTTGATCGCTGGCAGGACTGTATAACGGTCGTGCCGGAACGGTCCGCCGCGATCAGGACAGGCACCTGTTCATCTGACACGCCGCGTTTTGTTGCCTTTCCCCCGCGTTTTCTGGCTTTACGCTCCGGTTGCTCTTCAGGGGATTTCCCTTCCAGGGCCCGCGTCCAAACGCGATCACCTTTACGGCTTTCCAGAAAAAAGGTCTCGTCAGCCTCTACAATGCCCGTCAGCTTTTTTGATGTGGTACGGATGCCTGCAAGGAAGCGATGTCGCCAGCGAAAAGCCGTGCTTACAGCAACACCACATCGGTTGGCCGAAACAGCTACAGTATCGCCATCAGCAAGGCATTCAGAAAATGTCAGCCAGAGATCTTTGCGGTGAAGCCCGCTTACAGATGTGCCCGTCACCGCTCCGAAGGTTCGATTGCAGGATTGGCAAAGATAGCGTTGCAGGCCGCGCGACTTGCCATTGGCTACAGCGCCATGTGTGCCACAATGTGGGCAGGTCCGATCTTCTCCAACACCCGTTTCAACTGCGGCAACAGAGGCTTCGCCCGCCGGACGGCCAGCCAGAAGCTCACCAGCCTCAGCCTTCTGCGCTTCGCTCAACCTATCGATCTCCGACAGCCATGACAAAAAGGCTTTCCGCTCCATAACGCCTAATCCCTTTCAATTGCCGCCAATGTGTAGCACATCAATACTACTCGATAATAGAGCCTATGAAAAACATCAGGCAAAGCCGTTCACCATTGCAATGCGGTCTAATCTCTTTGCCGGCTGGGACCCGTCATGTTTTTCCGTTGATTCAATTGATGCGTTTACGGGACAAGATGTGAACACACAGGCCATGCCAGCGTTTAGTGCAGCACGTTTCCTGCGCATCAAGCTGATCAATTTGGTTGATAATATTCGGAAAGAAAACAGATCATGGAGCAGTCGGAAGTTGTTCAAAAGCTAAACAACCATATGAAGGAAAGCCCGTTCCATCGACTCTTTGAAATCGAGGTTGTTTCTGTTGATGATCAAACTGACACCATCACTCTGAAGATGCCATATACATCGAACGTCGAACGCGCAGATGGAACAAAACAGTATCATGGCGGTGCTATTTCTAGCCTAATTGATATCGCCGGTGATTTTGCTCTGATTTGGAAATTGGGATACGGCGTGCCTACGATTGATTTTCGCACTGATTTCTTCCGGCCAGCATTCGACACCACACTGACAGCGAAGGCTACAATCAGACGGGCTGGTCGAAGCATAGGAATTTGTGATGTTGACGTGTTGTCTGATACCGGGAAGCTTATCGCGGTTGGTCGTGGTTGCTACAGCACACGCAAAGGCTAGAAATAAGGGAGGGGGTATGAATGAATAGTGATCGGTCAAACGCCCCGGATTTGGTATTGAATTTGGGGAGGCGGATAGGTCTCAGGCTGAATGTCATCTTAGGGCATTGTGACCCTGCACGGGAGCTTAGCCTTCGCCTGTTTCCGAACAGCCCGCGTAAGGCCCGATATATGTCGGTGACCTTGTATAGGAGCTTGCTTTGGCCGTTCACACCCCCTATGGGGCTCCGCCTCCCAACAAATGGAGTATAGTCATGTCTTATATCGGTGTCGATCTACATACCAATTCTTTTACGAGCTGTCGTCTTGAGGATGATGGAGCGGAAGTTTTTGAGACCTTTAATCTGAGTGCCAGCGATCTGAGCCGCTTTTGTTTCAGTCTTGATGCGAATGATGAGATTGCTGTGGAGGCGACGGGAAACACGGCCTGGTTTTGCGATGAAGTTCGCTGCTGTGTCGGACGGATTGTGGTGGTCAATCCCCGTCAGTTTCAGGTGATCCGCAAATCGGTGAAGAAGACCGATAAGAACGATGCGCGCGCTCTGGCTTTTTTCCTCTCAAAGGATATGCTGCCGGAAACCCGCCTGAAGACAACAGCGGAATCAGAACTGAGTTCTCTGGTCTCAACCCGCGATGTGTTGGTCAAGCAGCGCACCATGCTGCTGAACAAGATCCATGCCCTGTTTGTAAAACGCGGTATGAAGTTGAAGAAAGAAGGACTGAGCAGCAGGAAACGTCTGCGCGACCTGGATCTTAGCCCCTTCACGCCTCTTGAAAAAGTGGAACTGGGCGTCCTGCGCGACCAAGCCCTCAGTCTCACTGCAAGCCTGAAGTCTCTTGATAAGGCCATTGAAGAGGCTGGATCCGATCTCCCCGGATACGAAGGGATCAGTTCCATCAAGGGGGTCGGGCCGCGGTCTGCTGCTGTCCTCTTGTCAGGTATCGGTAATATCAATGACTTTGAAACGGCTGATAAGCTGGCCGCTTATATGGGTATCGTTCCAAAGGTGAGCCAGTCCAATGAAACGGACAATCGGGGGCGGATCACCAAACGCGGCAACAAGCTGATGCGCACCACGCTGGTGCAATGCACGCTTATTGCTATCCGCTACAATGGCTATCTCAACAGCTTTTACCGGAGGATTAAAGAACGGCGCGGGTCGGGAAAGGCTATTATCGCAACCGCACGCAAGCTGTTGTCAATCATTTATGACACACTGAAAAACGGCTGGGTCTTCGAGGATTTTACCCACTTTAAAATCAAACAAAATCAATGTCATGCTGGACATTCATCATAGGAGTGACATGAAAGCTATTTTAACGACGTCTCATGGCAATTTATCGGTATTAAAGTTAGTACATGATCACCCCAAACCGTCTCCGGAGGCACATCAAGTGCTGATCAAAGTTGAGGCAACAGCGCTTAATTTCCATGATATTTTCACGCGGCGTGGCATGCCAGGCATCAAGATCAATTTGCCAATTGTTGTTGGGTCTGACATCTCCGGAACAATTGTTGAAGTCGGTTGGGATTTGGATAGTCTGCTTGAGGGCCAGCGCGTTCTGGTTGACCCGGTCTTTAGAGATGGTCAAGGCTTTGGGATGATTGGCGAGACTGTTGATGGCGGCAGAGCTGAGTATGTTGTTGCAAATGGTAATCAAGTGGTTCCTATCCCCGACGGCGTTACTTTTGATCAAGCAGCAGCCCTGCCGCTGGCATACGGAACTGCTTGGCGGATGCTGGTAACCAATGGTCAAATCAAACAAGGGGAAACGATCCTTATTTTGGGCGCAAGTGGTGGTGTTGGCGTTGCATGCGTCCAGATCGCTAAGCAGTTCGGCTTGGAAGTTGTTGCCTGTGCAAGCAGTGATGAGAAACTCTCTAAGTTGCGTGACATCGGGGCTGATCATCTTGTGAATTACGCGGCTGATAGTTTCCGCAGGGGAGTCTATGATATGTATGGGAAACCTCGCGTAGATGGTGCAGGCGGTGTTGATGTAGCCGTAAACTTTACGGGCGGTGACACGCTGATTGATACCCAGAAATGTGTGAAGCTAGGCGGGAGGATTCTCACATGCGGTGCAACCGCTGGATATCAACTCGACCTTGATGCCCGCTATTGGTGGACATTTGAACACAGGCTTGTTGGATCCAACGGATGGACACAAGGTGATTTGATAAAGCTTATGGAACAGATTGCAAAGGGCCGGCTAGACCCAGTTGTTGATCAGATTTTGCCTCTCGAACAAACGGTGGATGCAGAACGTACGTTGGAAGATCGCAAGGTGTTTGGGAAAATCATTCTTAAGCCATGAGTTTCTGTGGCCCTCGACTTAAAAATTAAAATCTACATTACCTGATATTCTAGCGTTATACTCACCCTGCTCCAAAACCCGAAAGTTCCGGTGTGAAATGATACGGAAATTATCGGTGACCTGATCGCGGAAGTGGAGTTGCTTCGGAAGAGTGGAGAGACACAATGAGACAGTTTCACCCGGGAGGATCAGATGACAGGACGTCACAGACATTTTACAGAAGAGTTTCAACAGGAAGCGGTTCGGCTGGCCTTGTCGAGTGGTCAGCCCCAGCGCACTATCGCATCGGATCTGGGGATTGCCCGCTCCACGCTCAGCCGCTGGATACAGGAAATCTCGCTATACGATTATCCTCAAGCTGGCAGGTAAAGATGCGAGCTCGGTAAACTCAGCACTTGTCGCTGAGTTTAATCGCATGCCAGTTGTTTTAAAGAAGAGTTTAACCTGGGATCGAGGAATGGAGTTAGCTAAGCACGAAGAATTCACTAAAAGAACAGGAGTGCCTGTCTATTTTTGTGACCCGCAAAGCCCTTGGCAAAGAGGTACAAATGAAAATACAAATGGGCTGCTTCGGCAATACTTCCCTAAAAAAACGTGCCTCAAAAAATACAGTCAAAAAGAAATAAATACTGTGGCGAACCAGCTTAATAAAAGACCAAGAAAAACGCTTGGCTACAATACCCCGGAGAAGATGATTTTACAGTGTGTTGCCTTGACAGGTTGAATCTACAACAGCCTTCTTCGCCTTTTCTGTCTTTTCGGGGAGACCAGCAAATGAAGTATAAACTGATTGCATCGGAGAAGGCTCATATATCCGTCAGGGCCGCATGCCGCTTTCTCCATGTCAGTGAAAGTGGTTATTATGCCTGGGCTTCCCGAGGCTCCAGTGAGCGCCAGCGACAGGATAGGGTTCTGCTGGCCCATATCCGGGAGATTTTTGCCTTAAGCAACCACAGCTATGGCAGCCCGCGCATGACGGTTGAGTTGAAGGAAGCCGGCCTGTCTGTTGGCCGCAGGCGGGTTGCCCGGCTGATGCGGGAGAATGGCCTGAAGGCATGGGTAAAGCGGCGGTTCAAAAGCACGACCGAAAGCACTCATGACTTTATGGTGGCGCCCAACCTGCTCAAGCAGGATTTTACAGCAACAGAGCCGAACCAGAAATGGGCCGGGGCTCGCGAAGCAGACGTTTACGTCACATCAGTTATATCTGGACAGCGGAAGGCTGGCTTTATCTGGCTGTGATACTGGACCTGTATTCCCGCAGGGTGATTGGCTGGGCCACCAGCGACAGGGTGAAAAAGGCCTTGCCCCTGGAAGCCCTCGACAGGGCTATAGCCTTGCGTCAACCTGCGCCAGGGGTGGTTCATCATTCAGACCGCGGGTCCCAATATTGCTCTCACGAGTATCAGAAAAAGCTGCAGGAAAACGGGTTTATGGTGTCCATGAGCGCAAAAGGGAATTGCTATGATAATAGTATTGTGGAGACCTTCTTCAAAACCATCAAGAACGAGTTGATCTGGCGCACCAGCTTTGCAACCACAGAGCAGGCAACACGAATGATTGGACATTATATTGACGGCTTCTATAATCACAAAAGACGGCATTCAGCACTCGGATACACAAGCCCTGTGAACTTCGAGAAAACTAATGCCTGAATGAGAAATGTCTCCCCACTCTTCCGAAGCAAGTCCAGATCGACCGCTTTGATCACCCGGACAAACTGGTTGCTTACTTTGGCTTGAACCCGAGTGTCCGCCAGTCTGGTGACGGCCCAGCCTATCATGGCAGAATCACCAAACGCGGTCGTTCAAACGCAAGGCATTTGCTGGTTGAAGCCGCATGGCAAGCAGTCAGAGCCCCCGGACCCTTGAAGGCTTTCTATGAACGGGTGCGCGCCCGCCGCGGCAATCATATCGCTGCCGTCGCAGTAGCACGGAAGCTTGCCATTCTCGTGTGGCACATGCTGACGAAACAAGAAGACTATGCCTGGAAGCGGCCAGTCCTGATGGCCCGCAAAATGCGCAAAGTTGAACTGGCAGCAGGATTGCCCGCACAACGAGGCCAGCGCGGTAGTTCTTACGACTACAATCTTCCGGAACGCCGCCATGCTGATCGCAAAATTGCCGAACAAGCGGAGAGCATCTATCGCAGAATGACAGATGGCTGGCGACGAACAGGGACAAAGCAGGGTGCAGGCGCCACAAGGGAGGAGCGACGATGATCGGGCCGCGCAGCGGGGCTTGAACCTCACACCCTGCCTTTCGCCACGTGGTCACCTGCCAGTAAAAAATAACACGAAACTGCAGAAAAGGGCTATTCAATCTTATCCGTTCAATCTTATCCGTAGCCATTCCAGAAAACCTGACAGGTACCCATCAAAGGGCCTATATATAGCCATCACGCACCTTGAACATATACTGTATCAGTTTCTGTTCCACAGCGGTCAATTCCGGGCGCCATACTTCGAACAGCAGGATATATCTGTCATGAGGGCTATCGTTCCAGGCCTCATGTTCGATTGTATCATCAAAGAGCCAGACCTTGCCCTCTTGCCAGCACCGGGTTTCGCTGCCGACCCTGAAGCCGCAGTCCTGCGGCACAATAAGGGGCAGATGACCGATGAGGCGGGTATTCAGAAACCCGTGATGCGGGGGAATTCTGGCACCCGTCCGCAGCCGGGAAAACAGGATATTCGGGGATCTGCCGACCAGTGTCGGCAGTGGTATTTTTTTGACAAGCCTGACGGTTTCAGGACATAGTGCTGCATGGTCCGGGATGATGGTACCGTCTTTCCATAAATAGAAAGCACTCCAGTCATCATTATCTTTCATGCCGTGAGGATCGGACTGGGGTCTGTTATCAGCACCGGTAACATAGGGGACAAAACTACCCTGGCTGTCCATCACGGTAAAAAGTTCGCGGCGGATAGTATCGGTTGCGGCCTCAAGTGCGTGGAGCCAACCTGTGTCATCAGCTTTATGAAATTGTACAACAGGCAGGTCCGGGAAAAAATACATTCTTGGTTTTGGTGGATAGAGTATGGCCTGCCTGCCGGGTTGACGCCTGCCGGTCATGATCTCGAAAGAGTGTTTAAAACGCTGTCCTTCGGTCCCTGCGTCGTTGATTTTCTGGTTTATTTTCTCTGTGAGATGACGCTCGAAATCTGTCATGATTTCCGCTGTTTTTCTGTGTGCACGCACCAGCTCTGCCTTAAGATCATCAGCTATCTGATCCACTGGTGGTGCAACAGCGAGGGCCTGACGATAAAAGGCTGCAGCTGCACGCCTGTCATCCTTTGCTGCATAGTGGTCGGCTTTCAAGACAAAGGCACGTGCGTTTGTCGGCTCAATCGCTATTGCCCTGTCCGCGGCAGCCAGCATGGCTGGGGTATCCCCCATATCCCGGCAGGCATAGGCGATGCCAATCCAGACAGAAGCATTTCCAGCGCTTTTTTCAGCAATGGCTTCAAAAATGACACGCGCTTCAGAGGCTTTTTTCTGTCTGAGGGCTGTCAGGCCTTTTTGGAGGAGAGCTTTCCGCTCCCGCCGTGTCATGACTTTAGGCACTGTCTACTCCCTGTCGTGTGGTTTTTATGCCATCAGGCTGTGCCCTTGATATCGTGACGAAGCTTAAAATAAAAGCCGGGACTGTTGAGGCCCGGCTTTATGACTGTTTTGCCTGTCTCGCCCAGAGGGTGACCCCTAGAGAGTGACCTTGAAACCGAAGAAGAGGAAACGGCTCACATCGTAAAGGCCCGGATAGGTATTGTTATTACCGGTACCTGTCCCCACATTGGTGGACAGGGGCGGATCACTGGCGAACAGATTATTGACACCAAGCCGCAGACCGAGCTTTTCTGTTACGGTGTAATTGAACACCAGATCGAAATAATTGCGTGTTTCGATTTTTTTATCCAGATCGGACCCCGGGGTCCCATCAAGGTCTGTTGCCCCATAATGGCGCCAGGTCAAGGCGAGCGCATAGTCATCCATGGTCCAGCCGGCCAGAAAGCGATGGCGGTATTTGGAGTTTGGGGCACCGCACTGGCCGGCATAAAGGCCTGCGCATTTGATCGGCTCTGCCCCCTGGAAAGGCACGGTGTTCAGCTTGTCCAGGATCGTCGCCTGATAGTCGATGTTGAAGCTGCCGAAGTATCCAGTATCGTAGACATATGTCACATTCATATCCAGACCGCGGGTCGAAATCCGGGCGAGGTTGGCATTCTGCTGGCTTACCCCTGCAAGGCCGCCTCCTGGCGCATCGTTGGATACCCATAGCGAGCCGAGAGTGTCGCGCTGGATCAGGCTACAGAAAATATCGTCCCCTGAATCAAGACAACGGGTCAATGTCGTCTGGGCTGGCACTGTGGAGATTGCCTCATCGATTTTAATATCGAAATAGTCAACGGCAATCGTCAGGCCTGGTATGGCCTGAGGGGTGATAACCGTCCCGAGCGTGATAGCCTCCGACGTTTCTGCAACCAGGCTTGCGTTACCGCCAGTGATCAGATTGAACTGACCGGCCGGATTATCAACAATATTACCATACTGGGCCGCTGTCACACCGGTCCGCGCACATTCCTCGGCACTACGGGCCGGCTGAATGCCAGGTGCCGATGCACAGGGGTCAAACAGGCCGTTGCCGCCGGCAGCCAGGTCAAACAGGCCTGTATTGGCACCAACAAACAGATCAAACACATTGGGGGCCCTGATCGCCCGGGAGAAGTTGGCGCGCAAGCGGATATCTTCAATTGGCGTCCAGCTTGCCCCGACGAACCAGGTTTCTGCCGAGAATTTGTTTGATGTGGGCTCGCGTGTCTGCGGATCATCGCCAGCCGTTTTATAGTTCGAATATCTGAATCCGGCACTGATGCCCAGTTCCTGCGCAAAAGCTTTGTTTTGCAGGAT
This sequence comes from Kordiimonas sp., assembly GCA_965199355.1. Taxonomy (GTDB): domain Bacteria; phylum Pseudomonadota; class Alphaproteobacteria; order Sphingomonadales; family Kordiimonadaceae; genus Kordiimonas. Next base: position 714,151 of record OZ240690.1, on the reverse strand, counting down.
GGGGAGCTGCATTTCGCCAAACAGCTCAAAGACGCTGATGTCACCGGCAACCGGCAATGTTGCCCCGCCGGTGCCTGTCAAACCGCGCCCCCCCGGAATCTGCGATATATCGTCAGGCACCCGCTCCAGGCTGTCTTCCCGATATTCGTACCCGATCAGGGCGGAAAGACCGTCCTCGGCACCTGGCACTTTCAAGCCATAGTTTGTCAGGTCCCCCTCAACGGTGCCGCCCAAAATAAACTGCCTGGTATCTCCGGTGGTGATCCCTGTGCCCTGAATGAAGGCTGTCTGCTCCGGTGTGACCAGCGACTCTCCATTGGCCCCACGCCCGAAGATATTCCAGGGGACACAGCCGCCGGATGAATCACGGCATACCGCATTGCCATTATCATCTTCGACGACAAACAGGGCCTGTTGTACGCGGTTGAAGTTCAGGTCATTGATGGAGGTATCAATAAGTCTGGTTGACGAATATTGAATAAAATTGTCAAAGGCAAAAATTTCATTGATATCCCCCCGAACACCTGCCACCATACGCCATGTGGTAACATCAAAGATACTGATCCTCGGGTCCCCTTCCACATTCCGGTGGGAATTCCGGAAGGTTATATCATTGTTGGTGTCATCTCCGTCCGCAAGATTTGCCTCACAGTTCAACAGGGTAAAAAATGTACCGGCACCATCACCGTCCGGGCCCAGACCGTTTCGCAGCAACGGGTTGTCGCAGTTGGTCTGGAATGGCCGGAAGAAAGAGGCGGATTCAGCAATCTGCGCCGATGTATGGTTGTTCATGAAGCCCAGGTCTGTATAGACCTCGATATCATCGGCGATTTCATAATAGGCGCTTGCATTGATGTTCCATCTTTCGATCGGGCGCTGGTAATGGTTGCGCTCCCCGAAATTATAGGTTTCCGCAGGCCCCCCCTGAAACGGGGTAAGCGTCCCATCCTCCTGCTGGAATACGCCGCCGCTCGGCCCCAGAAGAAAACGGCGGAAATTGGAGGAACCGACACAGCCAATACCTTCAAAGCTGAACTGGTTCGAACTTGTCCCGAGGGTACAGGCACCGGTATCACGGTCAGCACCAATCAGCTCTGCCTGCTGACTATAACTGAAGAAAGCTGTTACATTGCCTCGGCTATCATTCAGATTAGCCCCGAACAGGCCTGTCACAAAATAATCCTCCCCGCCCCAGTGACCGCTGGGGTTATCCAGTTGTGCGGCGGCAAGAACATTTGTCATGAATTTATTCTTGTTACTGTTATGATTAATGCCAAACTGGGCCTCAAGCTCAAATCCCTCAAAATCCCGTTTGGTAATAAAGTTGACAACGCCGGAAACAGCATCGGAACCATACACAGCGGAGGCGCCGCCGGTTACAACATCAACACGGGAAACCAACTGGGACGGGATAAAGTCAATATTGGCAGCCGAGCTTGATGCACTCCCGAAAGGCAGGCGCTTGCCGTCAAACAGAACCAGAGTACGATTGGCGCCCAAGCCACGCAAATCGAGTGTTGCGGTTCCGGTCGCCCCATTGGCAACCTCCGAGGTCTGGGCAACAAAGATGGAAGGCAAAATATTAAGAATATCCTCAAGCCGGGCAATACCCCGATTATCAATCTCCTGCTCGCCTACCTGCGTCAGCGGTACGGGAGAGGAAATGTTTGTCTTGGTCAGGCGCGTGCCTGTTACAATAATCTCTTCCGGCACTTCCTCAGATCCGCCATCCTGTTGCGCATCAGCGGTCTGAACGCCGGATGATGCCATAAAGGCTGCCAGAGAAATACCTGCCAGAAGTCGACCAGGTCTCTGCCCATATCTCTGCCCAGAAAGGCTATCACCATATAACTGTGTCTTGTGTGTCATGTTTGTTTCTCCCTCGACCGACCCGAACGGCTCTCCGAACAGCTATCCGGGCGGTTATTCAGTTTCACATCTGCACACCAGCATTCCTTGCGCTCACACTACTGTCTTTGCGGTACCGACAGTGGGGGCGTTAACAACACCAGGGCAGATGCCCAAAAATCCAGACACCCGCTCTGAGCAGTGGATCGCTCACCGGGTGTTTGGTCTCGCGGGTCGTTGTTCGGTATTTATTGTTTTGTTGAGACCGTATGAATCGCAGGATGCCTCAGAAGAGAAGGGTGGTTTTTCCCCTAAGATGACGGATTAAGTGTATGGCTGTGGTTTATTTGTCACAACCAGCACACGCCTGGAAGATCATTACCGGCAAACACCCGGACCTGTGCCAGACACTCGCTTAGGACACTCGCTTAGGACACTTGCTTAGCCACCGGAATACAGCAGGGATGTCACGGCTATAAGTTCTGGCAAACAGATATGCCATGCCTCAACCGCCCGACTCTAAACCCTGTTCATGTTGGGTAAGAACCGCGCCAGCCTATATGCCTACGGAAACAGTCAGATTTAATTTGTTGCCCTCAAATGTGCAGTCATATCATGCTGGCAGATCAAGCCCTCAAAAGGTATGAAAAGGCTGCTTTTGATTTTCCCGCCTCTTTTTCCGTCTGTAATGCATCGGACCTGTATGGCACAGAAAAAGGCTACCCGAAGGTAGCCTGTAGTGATGTTTTGGGTCGTTTCTTTTGAAATAAGCAACATACTAAAGGATGGCAGACCTGCAGTTGATCTACTAACATTTTTGACCGATTTGATGGGGGTCAGTGTCAGGGAATGCTGCAGACCTGCCGTACCCTAAACAGATACCCGGCTAGAAAACCTCTATTGTTTTTTGGTAAATTTACTCATGTCCGGCGGGGACCCTGTAGTAGCGGCCGTATAAAAGAAGGCTCCGCACCATAGCAGATGGCGAAGCCAATTCAGCCTGATGCTGCGAAGCTTACCATAACAGGGGCGTGGTCTACCGGCACTTTTCTCCAGAACTTTTCTCCAGAACTTTTCTCCAGAACTTTTCTCCAGAACTTTTCTCCAGAACTTTTCTCCAGAACTTTTCTCCAGAACTTTTCTCCAGAACTTTTCTCCAGAACTTTTCTCTGGCGGCTTTCGCCCGATGACTCATTCTTACTTAATATAGCTTGAATTTTCCAGCATCTCGGAATCCTGTATCCCGAGCTTCAAACAGGGACTTTAGGAGCTTTAGTATTCTGTTTGATCGCCTGGCCGCTCAATCAGCCCTGAACCTGATATTGAAACTGTTGCGCAAATCAGGCGTGACGGGGAGCAAAAAGCCACAGCGTCGGCATCCGGCGTATCGGCATAAAATTTCAATAGAGACTATCTGACTGACCTGAGCCCCAAAGTTCTACCATTTATCCGAAAAGTCCTTTCTTGCAGTTTTGATTGGTTGTTTGATCATTTTCAATCCTTATGGTGGCATGCCTCTAAACCGCTCCCCTTTTTTTGACCACCTAGCTGGAGGCTGATTGTTCGAGACCGTTTTTTGATGTGAGCTAATTGAGTAAAAAGAGGCAGAGATGCTCGTGTATACCATGGTTACCTCTGCCTCTCATAATAATCCACTCAAAGAGGTATGACTAAACTACTATTTGATTTCGAAACAACCATTATCAAGATAGACGCCCATTACATCTTGCACAATGCTGCTGCACTTAGAAACGCAGGGCTCGTAACGAATACATAAATAGTCGGGCTTGGCTTGCAAAATGCGACTGTCTTTTTTGAGTTCCGAAAGTGTATTCCTCAATCCCAATGTTCGCCCGATAAACATTGGTAAGAAAATCAAGCGGTCGACTTCTTTACTTTCCCGCACGAACAGATAGACCGCCCGGTCATCGTAAAAACTTTGCGGATCAAGATGGTGCATATCAAAAGTGTAAAATCGACCGCTAATTCCTTGAAGCAAAATCACCTCTGGAACCATATCCTTACTCCCAACACTATAAATACTTAGGAATTAATCGATTTCGGAGTATAGAAACCATTTTGTTTGTTTCTTCATCAAATACTTGCCCCGCATCAGAGGCCATGGTATGCAAACGTAAAAGGCAAACTATTTTGGATTTCCAATTTGGCTCTCCATAACAATCAAATTGGGTTATTGCTGTTTCAGCCTCCACCAAAAAAAGGCTCTCATAAATAAATAAATCGTGATCAATCAGATTATTTGATATTTTCATTACTATTGCGGGCTTTCTAAAAGTTCAAAGCGCGGACAATGAACGTTCAATTTTTTTTAAACGGACTCGCCAAAAACTTTCCTCTATGTCGATGGAAATTTTTCTTAACCTTTTGGGAAAAGTCATTCTTCTCTACCAATAATAGTGTTCCCGTCAGGGCCTATGACACAGGATTGATGTTGTGACTAAGTGAGTGTTTTGGTTTCATCGCAGTGACGAAGGAACGAATCTATGGACGCCTCCTTTGCAAGGTTTTCTTATGTGGATATCTGTCAACTATGAGATGCCTTTTTTCGGGTGATTGGCTCAATTTCCTTATGTTTCTGCCTGCGGATTGTTTGCGTTTGGTGCGAGCGCCTTTGGCCGGTCCCTGTGCCTGGTTATCGAATATAAGATAGGATCGCGTTGTCACCGGCTAGTGTAAGCCTTTTCTTATTCGTGCCTGTCTGGAATACAGGATCACCAAGTACCGTTTTCGGTACGCGCCAGTTGACGGGGATGCTGCCTTTTTTTGCTGTCGGTTATGCCGACCGAACCTCGCTCGCAGCATCCCCTATTGACGCAGACGATGGTTCCATCGCCAAACGCCAAAGCTTGATTGCGAGCTTGCGGGCGACGGCGACAATGGCCTTTTGCCCGATCCCGTGCATCGCAAAATGTCGATTGTAGAGTTCCTTGGCTTCTGGATCGCGCCACGTCCATTGCCAGGCCGCTTCAACCAGAATGCTGCGCAGGCGCTTCCGACCCACGGGTCTGATCCTGGCGCGGGCTGTGCTGCTACCACTTTGGCTGACGACTGGACTTGCTTCGGTTTAGTGGAGAGCCTCAGGATAATCTGATTATGATGAGGAGTATGTTTTCTGTCTTCACCCCACAAGGTTTATACTGAGGAATTTAAGCGGGACGCGGTTCGCTTGAGTTATGAAAGCGGTCTGACGATTATCGAGGTTGCCTCTGACCTGCAAAACAGAGGGGTGGACGATAGTCTGATTGCCTGAGACGGCCTCACGGGCTTCCCCGAAGCCATTGGTGCTGCCTTTCCAAAAACAGAGGTGCAACTGTGCATCATCCATCAGATCCGCACCAGTCTCAAATATGTGGCCAATACAAACCACAGGGCGTTTATGAAAGATCTCAAGCCTGTCTACAAGGCAGAGACAAAAGAAGCTGCGGAAAGGGCCCCGGATCAGCTGGAGGAAAAGTGGGGAGATCGCTATCTCAAACGCTCAGCGCATCTGCCACAGTCCATCCGCTATATCGGATGGAAGGCACAGGTGAGGCTCTGCAAACGCTTCCGGGAGCTTGCGCGGGCCGGCAAACCTGAACCCAAGGTGATGGCTGCTATCGCCAGAGAACTGACAGGCTTTATCTGGGATATCGCCCGAAAAACACCTCTGAAAACACCTTTGCCGGTGTGAAGGGCGCACACGCAGCATGCCTGTGTATGACGCTGGAGGCGACGGCCAAAGATAAGGGAACCCTCGCCGACCCTGAGGATTGATCAATATCCGTTGACAGAGAGAGGCAAGCCCAAATCGAACAGGGACAGGCGGTATCCAACCCGCGGATAAGAGAATGATAACCATCGGTTCCGACCGTCGTCTTCAGCGCCATGCACAGGCTACATAATTTGACCAGCCTGCGCCACTGGGCTATTTTGGTATGTCGGGAAAACAGAAAGCGCTCATAAGAGGGTATCAATAGCATTTGTATAGAAGGAAATGGTCCGGCCATCAGCAAGCTGTATATCCCCGTACGGTAAATGCGAGCATCCACCTCAATCCGGTAAAAGTCAACAGAAAGTGTCGTCCCGGCCCCCAGATCACTCGTGACGCCTAGGCTATAGTTGATGGACTTTTCCTGCCTGAGCGCCTGATCACCTGCTGAAATAGCTTCCGGGCTTGTCGCCGGGATAAGCCCTTCTTCAACCTGCAGACCGGTCGCCCCGTCAAATGTCGTGATGATCGTACTGACGTTGCTCTGGCCATGATCCTCACATCAAACCGGGGCTTTGCTGAATGAGCGGATGTCTTCGGTGATCCCGTTGTGGCAACCGCTCTGCTGGACCGATTGCTGCATCATGCTGTGGTTGTCCAGATCGAAGGGGCAAGCTACCGGCTGCGCCAGCATGCAGACCTGGTTCCCGAGTATGTCAGGACAACAGCATCCATCACACCGCCGCCTCCACCTAAAAAACGGGGCAGGCCAAAAAAAGAGGAAAACGCTGACGCATAAAATGGCTCGTCACCATTCCCAAAAAGTGGGGAAAATTACTTCGGCATTGACAGCATGCACGTGCGCCGTGAATGAGGATCTTGCGGAGGTAGCTGTTTCCCTTTTTGGAGATACCGCCGAGGCGTTCCTTACCGCCCGTCGAGTGCTGCTGCGGCACGAGGCCGAGCCAGGCGGCGAGATCACGACCCCGTTTGAACTGGCGCCCATCGCCGATGGCGGCGACGAAGGCCGAGGCGTTAAGCTCGCCAACACCGGGAATTGTCTTCAGCAGGCCGCAGGCCTCGGACATCTCGTTGATCTCCCTGATGCGCGCGTTGATGGCGTCGATACGCCCGTCGAGCCAGACAAGTTCTTCGTAGGCATCCATCGCGAGGCTCCGCATCAAGAGCGGCAGTTCATCTGTCGGCGCACTGGCGAGGAGCGCAGCGATAGAGTCACGAAACCTGTTCAGGCTTTGCGGAAAGATGAGGCCGTATTCCGAAAGCAGGCCACGCATCTCGTTTGCCAGAGCCGTGCGGTCACGCACCAGCCTGGCACGCATCCGATGAACCGACTGCAGGGCTTGTTGTTCTTCCGTCTTCACGGGGACGGTTCTCATCGTGTCGCGCGCGGCTGCTTCACAGATCGCGGCGGCGTCTGCAGCATCGTTCTTCTGGCGTTTCACGAAGGGTTTGACGTACTGGGCAGATATAATCCTCGCCTCGTGACCGCAGTTTTCAGCGTACCGTGCCCAAAAATGTGACGATCCGCACGCCTCCATGGCAACGACGGTGGGTGGTGTCTCTGTTAGAAATGCCATGAGCTTCGGGCGTGTCAAACGCATTTTAAACAGCGGCGCTCCATTTGCATCCGCGCCATGAACCTGAAACACGCGCTTCGTCAGATCGATACCAATGATTGTCGCTTCCATAATGAGATCCCTCCAAAGTTCAGATTGTCTGGACCCCAGTGTGCCGATCGGACCACCGGAGGTCCATCCCATCACATCTGATTTCAGGCGATGCTGGCTCCTTATGTTTGGTCCGCGAATAGCGGGTCCATATTTATGTACTTGCGGGTGGACCATTGGGTTCCTGCTATATGGCTCTCCACTAAACCGAAGCAAGTCCATCCATCCCTCACCCGAAGGTCAGGTTCTAGCTGACGGTTTCAGAAAACCATACTCTATCAAGCCACAGCCTCTTTTGTTTATAGAGGAATGGGCGGCCTCAGAATGTCATATAGTCATAAATGAAAATAAAACTTAGCTAGCAACAAATAACAAACCCATTTTTCACAAGCAAAATTTCTCGGTAACCAGTGAGTTAGTTATTACAGTCTTTAAGTATAATGGAGAAGATAAAATGAAACATATATGGATCAAAATACTCGGTATCAGCTTCCTACTGACAATCAGTTTAAAAGCAATCGCTGATGAACGTTCTTTTTCCGGCATGTATATCGGCTTTGAAACAGGCTATGGCTCAGTAGAGCTCAATGATGTCAAAGATACAGGCAAGGTCTCTTTCGGTGGCATACTTGGCTATAGATACCATCTGGAAAGCGGTTTGATTTTAGGTGTTGAAGGCGGCTATGCAAGCATCTCCTATGGTAGTTGGGGAGGATATGATCATAGCACTGTTGATCTGAAGAATAGCTGGCATACTTCCGGCATTGTTGGTTTTGCTTTTGGAACCAGAAGCGAGAACCTGATGTATGGTAAAATAGGGTATAATCGCTATCGGCTTGATCTTATTTCCAACGGCGGTAATCCTGAAAATCAGGTTCGGAAGGAAAGCGATGGCGGCATGCGATACGGCATTGGTTATGAGCGAAAGGTTACCGATACTTTTAACGTACGCATCGGTGGAGAATATGCCAAGCATACCTTCTACAAACAACTTGAAGGCTTAGTGGCCCTTATTGTAACTTTCTAGTGATAATCCGGTTGAAGGAAGCACAACTACGAGCCAGCACTGTTAGTTAGACGCGATAGACAGATAATTGTGAAAACCAATATTTAAAGCCCTTTAAAGGTTCATTCGCGAAAACACTCATTCCAGCAGGAACTGTTTCCTGCGGAACCTGTGCAGTAAGGTGCAGTAAAAAGCATGCCCCCCTTTAAACCAGAAAGCTTTGGAAACGTTATCACTTTTTCAATGCTAATGAGGCCGAAGACTTCAGTGTAATGATGCTTTAAATCTTCGCAGATTGCCAATCAGTGACCAATTTTTGGCTACAGCTACCGAACAATCAGGTGGTTTACTGATTGATACTGAAAGCAAAGTTTCTATCCTGTTAAAGGAACCATTCCAGTGCGACAAAACCCAGACCAGAAAAGATCAGGATGTGATCAACTTATACTGGGCTTGATCAAGTTTGATGGGGTTTTCTAATGGTGATAGGAAACTGACACCAACTACCCTAAATCACACAGTTGGTGATAATTTCATTTCAGCAAATCCCAGGTTATGCACAAGTTATTGTCTCTTGAATATTTGCTATTACTTGCCAGTCAGCAGTTATAGTGCTGATCTCCCTCTGAAAGGTGCCTTTCAGAGGGAGAGTGGATGGGCAACCGTCAGGCCCTTGGGTTTGTAGCCCGTAGAGATCAAGGTCTCCCATCCGCTGCCTTTCAATCGCTTGAAGAGTTGCAGGGGCCTCTGGTGACACGCCCGCAGACAATCCCAAGCAAGAAGGAGAAGGAGCCGGTATGAATTGATTGCCAGCACTTGCTGGACCAGGGATATTGTTCTTCGGGGTAGATAGGTGACAGGGCGTGGTTGCTATATGAGGCCCGGCGTTTCTGTAGGGTTGTGACAGGAAGCTGGAACAGACCTCGAGAAGGAGACTGCCCGTCCCTGTCACCGAACCACCGCCGTGAGGCTCACAAGCTGGCGTAGCCGCTGGTACGTGATGATCTCGTATAGGAGAGTGGTAACCCGAAGAAACTCTACCCGCAGTTTATACGTGATTCAAGCGATGGGAAACAGTGATGCGTTATATAGGTGTTGATTTACATACGAACAGTTTCACCCTGTGTATACTGGAAGAAGGGTGCCCGGAACATATCCAGACCTTGCCCTTGCAAAAGGGCGGTCTGGAAACCTTCCTTAAAGGGTTGCGCCCTGAGGATGAGGTTGCGCTGGAGGCCACAGGTAACAGCGCTTGGTTCCGGGATCAGCTTCTGCCCCATGTTGCTCGTGTTGCTATTATCGCACCTTGGCAGTTTGAAGTGATCCGCTGGTCAGTGAAGAAGACAGACAAGCATGATGCGCGGACTATTGCCTTTTTCCTCAGCAAGGACATGATCCCTGAGGCCCGGCTGAAGAGCAAGGATCATACGCAGCTTGCTTCCCTCATTGCCCTGCGGGACCAGATGGTGAAGCTGCGCGTCTCCCTGTTGAACAGGGTACACGGCCTGAAGGTTAAAAAAGAAGCCCTGACCAGCAGGAAGGGGTTTGAACGGGAAACGTCCGCTCACAGTTGGGACGCACTGGAGCAGATTGAGATTGAGGTGATTGCCGGCCGGTTGGAAAGCCTGAAGCAGAGCTGTGTCCGCCTTGAAAAAGAAATCACTGCCTTTGCCAAAACCCTGCCGGGCTATGAGAACCTTGTGAGCATCAAGGGTATTGGCTCTCAGTCAGCAGCGGTCTTTCTCTGTACGATCGGGGATATTGAAGACTTCGCCAAAACAGGTAACCTGGCAGCCTGTTTTGGCATTGTGCCAAAGGTCAGCAACAGCAACGACACGCAGCGGGTGGGGCGCATCACCAAACGGGGCAGCAAGATCGCCCGCACCGCCCTGGTGCAATGTACCCTGATTGCCAAACGCTACAGTCCGTATCTCCATGACTTTTATGAGCATATCAAAAAAACACGCGGTGCTGGTAAAGCCATCATCGCCATGGCAAGAAAACTGCTCAACACAATCTTCTATACTCTCAAAAACGGCTGGGTCTTCGAGGACTTTCCAAACTTTGTGATCAAACAAAATCAATGTCCTGCTGGACATTCATCATAGGAGGAGAATATCTTGAATTATAACTCCCAAGATCTGGAAAAATCTTCGTCAGCAAACACTTCGGCAATGCCTAATATCTGTTTTAGGCGCAATATTTCATCGGGGTCCATGCCCAACTCTTTGCTGATTTTCCGGTCAGGCCAACTGTATTTTTTTAAAATCAGGATTAAATCAGATGTTAATTTAGTTTGATGACTGCCTCTAGCCATATTATGTCTCACCGTTGCGGCCATACGATCATCTATAGTTTTATCCAATACTGAGCAGGGTATATAACCTTCAAGAGATGCCGATATATGTTTATCCGTTTTACAAACCTGACTGCGGTGATGCCCGTCAACTATGATTGTAGGGTTTTGCGCACTATTCACTACAATAGGCATGGTGAGACCATCTCTCTCAATTGATAAATTGAGTAAGGCTAATTCCGGAGGGGCAACCTTATTTGGGTTATAATTGTTACTTACCACTCTCTGCTTTTTTATAAGTTGAGGGGCCAAACAAGGGTGAGTTTGTCCAAAGCCGAGCATTGTTTGGGCTGCTTTTGTGATTTGATTGTAGGCCTCGACCCTCGCTTTTCTGGGTAGGCGTTTAAGCTTATGAATTTGTTTGATGATTTCTTCCATTTTTATAAGCCCATATATTTGGCGATAGTCGCTGTTTTTCTTTCCAGGCTTCTTTTCGTCTGACTAAAAGAGATACTGGTGCACCAGTAGTCGTTTTTAAGAAGCACCTTGGCGAAACGTCTCCACGTCAAAACAGCTCGTTGATTTTCAAACTTGGGTTCAAAACTGTCGTAAATGGGGCGCATGATATATTGTGTGCGGAATTCAGGGTATTTTCGCCAATTTTTCATAGCTACTTTTCGCCAGTTTTTATGCCACCACACTAAGGTCTTGAAAAACTTTTCACGGTAATGTCTTGCTAATGGTTCTGGCATGGTTGCCAATAAAAACTTAGTGTAAGATTTCCAAGTGTGTCCCCTAGGGAGATAAATTTTGCGATTAGCTAATGCTATGCCTTTTGCATACCGGGCACCAAAATTGGCACCTTCTACTCTATTGACAATCTTGCACCATGTTTCGTGCTCGAGCATTTTAAATAGATGTAAGCCTTTACGCTGGCTGTCTCCATATGGTTGGCAAAGTCGCATTTGGTGAATAGTTAATCCTGCGGTATGCATCAGATCGTATATGCGGTTGTATTGCCATCCTTTCTGACCGTTTGCGACCCATATGTCTTTTGTATGCCAGTCATAAATCGGGTATGCACTGTATAGTGTCGGGCTTTTACGCGTGGTCCATGTATGCCCGGAAAAAGTTTCCTTATGTTTGTTTGCAATTGTTCTCCATCGGTTCAAGCTTTCATCAGATCTTATACCAACGAAACTGCAGGTCTTCTTACCATCTGAGAACCAATCCCCAAAATCGGCGATAAATTCTTCAAATTCCATACCCTGCTTGAAAAACGGAAAATAACCGGGATCATTAATTACCCCCTTCGCCTGAGGGAGTTGACGTACCCAGCGTTCTTTCGCTCCAATCTCCCAGCACTGCCATTTGGGTTGCCTTTGTGAAACGGCGTTTCTTAGAGAAAGTGGTAGGCAAATCCAGTATGGATCGATCTCCGGCCTTGATAGTTGCTGAGTCACGTAATCAATGGTGTGGCTATATTGTGCTTCAAGATCTATGAATAAGGTACAAACAGGTAATCGATTAAGCCTTTTAGCTTCTTGAATCACAAGATTAAGCAGAACACCACTATCTTTACCACCCGAGAAGCTTACATAAAAATTATCAAAATTGTATAGTATGGTTCTAATACGTTGCAATGCGGCATCCCATACATTGGTCGTTCGATAGAGTTTCAAAACTTACTCCTTCAGAATAGCCGCTAAAGAACTTATTGGTTTAGCTGCAGCCAACATGTTTGCTTCGTGGTTTAGATGGGACTATGTACCCAAAAATTTTACTTAAGACAGGTAGAATTTATCAAACCCTCTATAGAAAATTATGCGGAAAAGTTTCGTCAAAGGGACTGATCGGAAAACTGTGCAGGCTCGGCTCTGTAGAATTTCGTTCTTAGTTAGTGCTTTCCCGAAAACGATTAAACAACTGACACTATTTGATGATTCCGGTATTCTCGAGATCGAAGATCGGACTGCAAGGGCCGTTTTGAGGCCGTTTTGAGGCCGTTTTGAGGCCGTTTTGAGGCCGTTTTGAGGCCGTTTTGAGGCCGTTTTGAGGCCGTTTTGAGGCCGTTTTGAGGCCGTTTTGAGGCCGTTTTGAGGCCGTTTTGAGGGCGTTTTTGCGTGATTTCGGTCGATTTTGGCACTTCTTCGCGAGGCTGGCATGCGAAACACGATCGATCCGCAATTGGAAGTCGGCACACTCGGCATCGAGGACATGGAACTAGACCACAAGTCTCGGGATGATATCCCCGCTCTGCTGATCGGGCTTCAGCATCTCTATTCCAGCCAGGATTTCCGCGAGCGGCTGTTCGCGCTCATGGAGGAGCACATCCTTCCCGGCATCGACAGGAGGGTCGGGCGGCCGGGCATGGAGATGTGTCGGATTCTGGTGATGGGCGTTGTCAAGCAGGGACTGGGCTGCGACTTCAACCGGCTCCACGAACTGGCGAACCAGCACATGACACTGCGCCAGTTTCTCGGCCATGCAGTGGACATTCCAAACAAAGTAGATGGCATGAATGAGGTGTGAGCGGTCATGCATCCTGGCTCTGATAAGGTGTTGGGAGAGGCGGATAGGCTGCAGGCTGGATGGCTTGTTAGGGCAGTTTGACCCTCAAGGGGTGGATGTAGTTTTGTCCTCTTCCTCAGACTGGTCTGCTGATGCTTCAACGGACTTCATGGTTGCGGCAAACTATAACAAGTTTGACGTCACGACCCAGCGCCGTATAGCAGGCAGTACGCCGGCAAGCGACAGCATGGTTGAGGATATTGAAAGCAATTATCCTAAGTTCCGGTTTGTAGCGACTGCGAACACGCACTTTAACGACAAGTGGAACGTCCTGGTTCGTGCCAGTTATTATGGCTCACATTGGGATGAGCGCGGTACACAGGGCGGTAAACCTCCTAGCTTCGAAATTGGTGCAACAATCTATTTTGATGTGGAACTTGGCTACCAAGTGACAGAAGAATTCAAAGTAACGGCTGGGGCATCCAACATCTTCGATAGCTATGTGGACACAGTGTTTGATGCGTTTGCGAACCGTAATAGTGTTGGCTTGCCGTACCCTCGCCGGAGTGCGGCTAATTATGAGGGAGGCTCCTGGTATCTGAAAGCCAGTTACAGGTTCTAAGCCTCGCTGTGAGCAGTCAGGAAAGGCTGGTGGAGTCTTTTTACCGATACCTTACCAAAGGGTACCGCCAAAAACATGATATTGGTCTAAAAATGCAGGGAATTGGCTACAAATTGAGCAAAATTCCCTTATCCTGAACGGGGTTCAGCAATCCCTGATACTGCTGCCCTTGTAAATATCTGGCAAATAGCTGTTTTTGTCTGAATGGCATGCACCGAGAGAGATGTATGCATCCCGCAGGCATGCGCCCGGGGGGAGAGCAGTGAAACCGTCGGAGGCAGCGAAAAAACAGGCAAACGGGTCAGATAGTCCTGACGGGTATGATAAAAAAATCAGCTTTTGATAGTGGTTTAGGTCTCACAATCCCGTCTACCTTTCACATTTTTAACTTTATGGATTTGCATAATGTTTACCGGGGCTTCACATCAACAGTTTCGCAGTGTTTGCGGTCATTCTTTTTCCCAGCCCCCATGCCACGCCCCTGAAACCCGTTACAGGGCACGTCTCGCCCTCCCGGCCCCTCTTGTGCTTCTTGTCAGTGTAATGTGCAGTCTGGTGACAGATGCTGCGGGGATAGGGGCACTTCATGCCTCTTCTGCCAGCGTCTCTTCTGCTCCTGCCGGGTCTATCGCTGCCGGAACCAACACGATCGGAACCAACACGATCGGGGCCGCCGCTGTTCAGCCGCGCGCGCCTGAACAGCAAGTTTCTGAACAACAAGCCTCTGGGCAGCCATCAGGGCAGCAGGCTGGTCAGGCCGGTATTATGCAGGATGCCGCCAGTTTCAAGGATGTCATTGAAGAGCCCGACATCAAGGATGTCATTGAAGAGATTGTGATCACCGGGTCGCGGCGTGCGCGTGGGTCAGCGGCGGACACGCCGGCGCCAGTGGATATGATATCGGGTCAGGAATTTACGGATCAGGCTAGCGGTGACCTCTCGAGCCTGCTGCGCACGCTGGTGCCCTCCTATAATGTTGGCGCCCAGCCCATCAGCGACGGCGGTACCTTTGTGCGGCCAGCCAACTTGCGAGGGCTGGCGCCGGACCAGACGCTTGTGCTGCTGAACGGCAAACGGCGGCACCGGTCGGCGGTGATTGCTTTTTTTGGCGGCAACGGGGTTTCTGACGGTGCACAGGGCCCGGATATAGCCACCATCCCGGCGCTGGCGCTCAAGCGGGTGGAAGTGCTCAGGGACGGGGCGGCAGCCCAGTATGGGTCTGACGCCATAGCGGGGGTCATCAACTTTGTCCTCAGGGATGCGCCTGAAGGCGGCACCATAGAAGCTAAATATGGGTCGACCTATGAAGGCGATGGTGACCGGATGCAGGTCGCAGCCAATATAGGCCTGCCGCTGAAGGGTGCGGGGTTTGTGAATGTAACGGCGGAATGGCGCCAGGCGGACCCTACAAGCCGCAGTGTGCAGCGGGCGGATGCGGCAGCCCTCATTGCTGCCGGCAACCAGGCTGTCCGGCAGCCTTTTGCCCAGATATGGGGCAGCCCCACCCTGCATTATGACGGCAAGCTTTTTCTCAATCTGGGGCTTGACCTTGGAGGCGGGCATGAGGTCTATGCCTTTGGCAACTATGCTAGGCGGCATAGCTCAGGCGGCTTTTATTTCCGGAACCCGAACAACCGGGAGGGTGTCAACAGCCTTGACGGCGGCCTGACCCGGCTTGTGGGAGATTTGACGCCCTTTGACGAGAGGACCTGCCCGGGCGGCACTAATCTCAACCCGGGAGAGATGGGCACCGGGACCATCCCTGATCCGCACCGTGTGGGGAGCCCTGACGATGCCGCCCGGCTGGCGGCGCTCAGCACCGACCCGGACTGTTTTGTCTTTAACGAACTGTTTCCCGGCGGCTTTACCCCGCAGTTTGGCGGCCGCCTCAATGACCGGGCCGGCACCATGGGAGCCAGAGGCAGTTTCGGGGGCGGTTTCAGGTATGACATCAGTCTGCAGGCCGGGCGCAACCAGATTGATTATGAGATTGATAATACGGTCAATCCTAGCCTGGGGCCCCTGACCCCGACCTTTTTCGAGCTTGGCAGCTATATCCAGCTTGAGAAAACCCTGAATGCAGACTTTTCCTGGCCGCTGGAGATCGGTCTGCACAGCCCCCTGAATGTAGCGTTCGGGGCCGAATGGCGGGAGGAACAGTTTGACGTACGGGTTGGCGAGCCGGCCTCCTGGGAGGCGGGCATCCTCGCCCGGCCCCTGACACTTGTGACCGCGGACGGCACCCGGGTGACAGTCAGTCAGGGGTTCGGGGTCGGCGCCAACGGCTTTAACGGCTTCAGCCCCCAGGTTGCCGGGCGCTGGGACCGCACCAATATCGCGCTCTATCTGGATCTGGAGGCGGACATGACAGAAGGGTGGGTTCTGGGAGCGGCCGTCCGCTATGAGGATTTTTCCGACTTCGGGTCCACAACTAATTTTAAACTGTCAACCCTTGTCAGGTTGAAGGCGGCCTTGCGCTTGCGCGGGACCGTCAGTAGCGGCTTCCGGGCACCAACCCCGGGCCAGCAGCAAGTGATCAATGTGACGACCGCCGTCGAGCCTATGGACGGGCAGGTGCGGATCATCCAGCGTGGGACCCTGCCGCCTACCAATCCGGTGGCAACGCGCTTTGGTGGCGAGCCGCTGGGGCCCGAGACATCCAGAGCCTTCACACTGGGTCTGTCTACCGAGATTGACACCGGGATCGGCGCCCTCAGCCTGACCATGGATTATTTCAATATCAGGCTCCGGGACCGGATCACCCAAAGTGCCACCATCCGGCTCGGGGATGCGGAGCGGGCGGCGCTGGTGGCATCAGGGGTCGGTTTTGCCGCCGACCTGCAGGCCTTCCGGTTTTTTGTCAATGATTTTGAGACGGTCACGGACGGGATTGATCTGGTGGCCAGCCTCCCGCTCCCAGTCAGCAGGAGCGGCACCAGCCTTCTGACCTTCAGTGGCAATCACACAACAACAAGGGTGGCGCGCTTCAATCCGGCAACCCTCAATGCTTGCCGCGTCCGCCAGCTTCAGGAAGCCCTGCCACGCACCCGTTTCAGCGCTGGCCTGTCCCACAGGGAACCTCGCTGGCGCTGGCTCATGCGCGCCAACTATCACAGCCGATATTTTGAGAGCCATGCGGGGGATGGCTGCGGCCTGCCCATCACCGGAGCCGGGGCCCTGACCCTAGACCTGGAAATAGCCTGGACAGTAAAGGAGACTATGGAATTGGCTGTCGGGGCAGAAAATCTCTTTGACAAGGACCCGCACAGGAACCCTCATGCCCTTGTCACCGGGGCCCGCTATCCCGAAACAGCCCCCTTCGGTCTGGATGGAGGGCGCTGGTATGCCAGAGCCAGAGTGTATTTTTAGCCAGAGTCCGATTCTAGCCAGAGTGTATTTCGGGAAAGGTGAGTCAGGAAATTTGACAGAAAGGACAGACATATGACCAGTACGATAAGACGGCCTTTCAAGGCGCTGATTGCCTTGTCGGATTTTTATCAGGCCTATGACCTGTCGCTGTTTTTGGCTCGCTGGTGCAGCGACATGATGATCTGTGAAAGCATGCAGGAGGCGGTGACAGCCATGGAGAGGGAACGGTTCCATCTGTTTATGCTTGATGCCCGGCTGCCGAGTTCACTGGAGGGAAAAACCAACCTCTACAGCGGGCTGGACCTTGTGCGCCATATCCGGCTTCAGCGCGAGCCGATATGCCGATCAACCGTTGTTTTTTGCCGTAACTCTGCGACGCAGACGGGCCTTCTTGAAGCGATAGCCGAGATCCGGGAGGCGATAGATGCTGGCGCAAGCTGCGCGCTGTCCTGCCCTGTTACCCCGGAGAAATTTGAAACAGAGATTCTGCCCGAACTGCGCGGCTTCCGGCCCTTTGTCCGCCATGCGGCCTACAGAGGGCCCTGCCGCCGGCGCTACCATATAAAGCCGACAAGAGAACGTCGCGCCGGAGACAAGAGAGTGGGACAAGAGAGAACGGGACAGCATCCCTGAAACTACCGGAAGGTCCGATACAGAAATGTCGCGTACCAGCCACTCCACCATTAGAGAGCGCTAAAGCACAGACAGGCCCTAAGGTCTTCGGGCTGGAAGAAATTGAACCAGAGAAGAGGAGATTTTATCATGATCAAGCAACGTCTTGTCATTCTTGCCATTTTCATGGGTGCCGGTTTAGGCTGGTATCTGGCATGGGGCACAGACACGGCATACAGTGACGTGATGCCGGACTATCCGGCGATGGCCATGGTCGCCAGGGGCATTGATGCCTACCGGGAAAAGGGGGACAAGGTTTTCTATGTCGTGAATGATGCCGATGGCCCCTACAGGGACGGGAACCTGTATCTGTTTGTGATCCGCCAGAGCGACCATTATCAAATAGCCAGTGCAGGACACCCGGACAGGACAGGACCGCTTGATGCTTTCTCCGGGCAGGAAAAGGCCCTGATCGTCGGGATTGTGGCGCAAGCAGGCCCTGACGGTAGTTGGGTCACGTATGACTATGATAATCCTGAGACAGGCAGGGTTGAGCCAAAACGCAGCTGGATCATGCTCTATGACGGCTATGTGTTCGGGGCAGGCCTTTATGGCGGCATGCCTGAATAATGGGCAATGCTGTAAGGTGTCCGCTCGGTCGATGATGTATGAAGAGAAAGTTTTGGCATGATGAAACGGATCGCAGGCATGGCCACTACATTGGTATTGGCCTTTGTTATAGTGCATTTTATGTCCGGCTCCGTGCGGGCCAAGGTCGAGAATACACCACCCCGAGAACACATATCTCCAGAGGACTGTCCTCTGGAGGAAATTGTCGTCACGGGCTCCTACATCAAGAGAAAACCCCAAAAGCAACTGGCGTCTCCGACCACTGTCCTTTCCCGCTCTGCCTTTGCGGAGGTTGGCGCGAAAGATATCAGGGATGTCATCCAGACCCTGACCATCAATACCGGGGCGCAAAACAATGCCGATGTGTTCACACAGAATATCACGGCGGGTACCTCCAATATCAATTTGCGCGGTTTGGGTCTGGCCTCCACCCTGGTTCTGCTGAATGGCAGGCGCCAGGTGCAGACAGGGGTGCAAACCACTGCGGGCATCAGTTTTGTCGACACCAATGCCCTTGTGCCGACAATAGCCATCGAACGGCTTGAGATTCTGAAAGACGGTGCATCGGCCATATTCGGATCTGAAGCTGTGGCGGGGGTTGCCAATTTCATCACCCGGGACAGGTTCGAAGGGCTGGAGCTTCAGGTGGACGGCCAGTGGCGAGCGACAAATGGTGATCAGAATGACTATCAGATCGCCGCCATCGTCGGTGTCTCCGGTACTGCTGGCCACAGCGTGATTGCGCTGAGTTATCTGGACCGCTCCATTTTGAAAGCTGACGAGGTGGATTTCCTGACCTCTGTCCATAATCGCAGCGGGCTTGGGAATCCGGGCAGTATCATTACATCGCAGGGACGGGTCGCCGACCCGGGCTGTGAAGCGAATGGCGGGTTTGTCACAAATGACAATAGCCTGTGCCAGTTCGATTTTGGTCCCAACCAGACTTTTGTGCCACAGGAACGACGGGTCAATGCCTTCACCAAAAACAGCTTCGATTTCAGTGACAGCCTGAGTGGCTGGCTGGAGGTTTCCTATGCACAAAACCGGGCGGAGCGGGATACCTCGCCCAGTTTCCCGACCGTTCTGTCCATCCCAACTGTGCCTGCCGGACACCCGGATAATCGTTTCGGGGAAGATGTCAGGTTTTTTGGACGCCCCCTCGGCAACGGCGAGCCGTCAGCCCGCAATTTTTTCAACAGTGATACTGTTCGGGTGAGCGCGGGCCTTGAAGGTTATTCAGGTCCGGTTGACCGGCCGGTCCAATGGCAGGTCGCTTTCACCCGCGCGGTCAATGACTATACAGTGGTCCAGTCAGACACGGTGGTCGATCGTTATGTGCTGGCCCTGCAGGGACTTGGCGGATTTGGGTGCGACCCTGCCTCCGGCTTGGCCGGTGTTGGCCCGTGTCAGTATTTCAATCCGTTTTCTTCTGCGCTTGACGGGACGGGTACGCCGCGCTCCCAGGAGGTTATTGATTTTATTGTCGGCCAGCAGGAGCTGAATGCCCGGTCCGGGATCATGGTTGTTGATGCCATCGCCTCCACCGGTTTGTTTGATATGGCAGGCGGCGAAGCCGCGATTGCCCTAGGCATCCAGTACCGGGAAGAAAGCCTGCGTCAGGCGTTTGACAGCCTGTCCAATGCCGATGCTTTCACTTTCCTTGTCGGGAATCCGGATTTCTCCAGTGATCGTGCCGCCAAAGCTTTCTTTGCAGAGTTGTCGCTTCCCGTCCTGGAGGCGATAGAGCTTCAACTTGCCGGTCGCTATGAGGCAATTGCAGATCTTGGCACCTTTGATCCCAAGATTGCGATCCGGTATGTATTGCATGATCATCTGTCGCTCCGAAGTTCCTGGAGCACATCGTTCCGGGCACCCTCCCTGTTTCAGCAGGGCGGCACGCAAACCAGCTTTGCCCAGGTCACGGACCCGGCCACATCCAACACCTTTTTTATCTCGGTGCGGTCCTTCGGTGACCCGGCGCTCAAGCCTGAAACCTCAACGGCATGGAACGTTGGCTTCACCTGGGAAGCGGCAGGCGGCTCTGACAGCAGCACGACGGGTATCAGGGCGGCAAGTATCAGCGCTGACTATTGGCGTTTCGATTTTAAGGATGTGCTCGTCCAGGAAAACCAGCAAGCGATCCTTGATGCTGATCCGTTTGATCCGCGCGTGCGCCGCCTGGATGACGGCAACCCGGACACCATTGATGCCATTGGCCAGATTTTCACAAGCTTTGCAAACGCCAGTTCCATCAAGACGTCCGGGCTGGATATCACGGCACGGCTGCCGATTGAGACCGGGGCGGGTGTCTTCACGGCGGTACTGGATGGTACCTATGTGTTCAGATATGATCTGGTTGACCCGCAGGCCGGGGCCATAGACGGCGCTGGTCGCCGGAACTTCCGTAATTTCGGGACATCTGCGCCGCGCTTGCGGGCGGGTGGTACCTTGGGCTGGGTCAGTAACACAGGCACCTTGAGTGGTAGCTTGAGTGCCAGATATATCAGTTCGTACCGGGATGATGAAGCAGGGCAGCCTGTTGATCCTATAGTTACTCTGGATGCACAGCTCAACTGGACTCTGGCAAATTGGACTCTGGCAAATGGCATGACAGATGATCTGAAAGGGGGACAGGATATCACCGTCACTGTCGGTGCCTTGAATATGCTGGATAAAGACCCGCCGTTTGTAGCAACCAATGGCAGTTTTGATACCAAGGTGCATGACCCTCGCGGGCGGCGACTGTATGCCCGGGTTAAGCTTCTGTTTTAACCGCTCCGGGCGCGGAGGCCCCTGCGGAATTCATCAGGCCAAAAGTTGTATGGCACCCAGGCCGCCGTCTGCTTGATTGATGAAACAGGTGGACGCGCCGGAGGAGACAAGAGAGTGGCAGCCTTGGTTCAGGTCATGACAAAGAAGGGGCATAATGAAGAGGAGGAGTGAATTATGGTTCGGCTTTTTGCGTTTATACTTTATGCGGGTGTCCTGATGGGTCTTTCCTGCCTGCCGGTCACGGGGCAGGATGTTTCTGAGGAAATCGTGGAAACGGCAAAGGATATTATTGAGGAAATCACGGTCACGGCCCAGAAACGGGAGCAGTCCCTTCAGGATGTAGGGATCGCCATCACCGCCTTTACTGGCGTGCAGATCGACCGACTGGGCCTTGAGGACAGTATTGAACTGATCCGTTTCACCCCCGGGGTTGCCATGGCAGGCGATTTGGGAGGGCAGCGGGCCCTGTTTGCCATCAGAGGGGTGGTTCAGAGTGATTTTGCCGATCACGCGGAAGCGCCGGTGGCTGTCTATATTGACGAGGGCTATCTTGCCAGCACCCAGGCGCAAACCTTCGGCCTTTTTGATATTGAGCGTGTGGAAATACTGAAAGGCCCCCAGGGCACCCTGTTTGGCCGGAATGCGACCGGGGGTCTGGTGCATACGGTAACGCGCAAACCCACCGATGAGGCAGAAGGCTATGTTGAAGCTGGCTATGGTCGTTTTGCGCATTTCAGGCTTGAGGCAGCTTATGGCGGTCCGCTGGCCGATGGCCTGCGTGCCCGTGTAGCGGTCCTCCATAACCGGCAGGGGGAAATTCTGAAAAATATCTATGATCCGGATCAGGTGCCGGCAAACCGGCGCGGCACCCCGGGCGGGGGTCAGGATGGCTATAATGATGATACGCTGGCCGCCCGGGTCCATGTGGCCTGGGATATGCTTGAAAATCTAGAGCTACTGGTCACGGGTAACCATGTGCGAACCATCCGCAGCGAAGGCCCCTATCAGGGGGTGGGTACCGTACCGGTTCTGGACCGTGATGGCAGGCATATAGACACGCTCTATGCCCGGGATGTTTCTACGGGATGTGAAGCCCTGTCGTCTGTCGACGGGCGTTGTATCAATTTGTTTGCGGACGGGGATACGGACGGGGTCAGGCCTGTGCCGGGCGGCGATTTGTTCGGGTATGTGGACCCGGATGGCAGCGGCCGTCTGACCAGCAAGGATTTTGCCTTTGAGGACGAGAACCGTTTCCATACCTGGGCCCTTGCCGGCAAACTGACCTGGGATATGGGGACTTCCTCCCTTGTGGCGCTGTCGGATTACAAGAAGGTGACCCGGTCCGTCTCCCTCGACAGTGACCAGTCGCCGACGCCGCTGGTGCTGTTTCAGTCGGAGGGGGAGATAGAACAGTTTTCCCAGGAGGTCCGCCTGAGTGGGTCAAAGGCGGAGTCGGGAGCAGGTCTGGACTGGGTCGCAGGAGCCTATTATCTCATGATCGACACGGACGTGACCCAGGGTCTTGCCTATCCGCGCAATTCCCCCTTTCTGACAGGCTTTCCGCAGATCGCCCTCCAGATGCCCGGGGTGGTGTTCGGGCCAACAGACGACAATACCACTGGTTTGCTGAGAACCGACAGCTATGCCCTCTACGGGCAACTGGAATATGATCTGTCAGAAAGACTCAGCTTTATCGCCGGGGCCCGCATGACCCGCGAGGAAAAGGGGTACCGGCAGACCGTCGGCCAGTTTGTCAACCGGGATGACAGGCTTGTGGACACAGCGGAACCGACAGCTTTTGTGCCGCGAGTGCCCTTTGCTGGCGAGACAGGGGATACGCTCTGGTCCGGCAAGGCCCAGCTGGATTTTCACATAACGGACACGGCCTTGCTTTATGCCGGGGTCAACCGGGGTGTGAAGGCGGGCAGCTTCAATGCGAAACTGTTTGACGGCGTCGCGCTGACAGACGGTGAGATACCCTATGATCCGGAAGTGCTGACCGCGTATGAAGCAGGCTTCAAGTCCGTGTTTGCCGGCAGCGACAAGGGAGCCCGTCTGTCGCTGAACGCCGCCGCCTTCTATTATGACTATGACGGTTTTCAGGCCTTCACCTGGCAGCGGAACTCGGGCTTTGTGACCAATTATGATGCTGCTTTCAAGGGGTTTGAACTGGAGCTTTCCGCTGTTCCCGCCGATGGCCTCTATGCCTCTGCGGGTATTTCCTATACCGATGCGACAGTGTTTGATGTCGCCATCGCGCCCGGCATCCTGCGCGATGTAACCCCGCCCTTCACACCAGCATGGCAGGGCCATGGCCTGCTGCGCTACAGCTGGCCGGGTAGGGTATGGCCGGCGGTATTATCAGGGACTTCAGGCTGGTTTGCCCTGCAGGCCAGCATGAACTATCAGTCAAGCTTTTATCATAATATCAGAAACTTCAGCGCCCATCGTTTTGAGGGCTATATAGTGGTCGACATGCAGATAAGCTGGGAGAGCGACGATGGCTTCTGGCGCTTCGCCGCCTGGGTGGATAACCTGACCAATTCAGATCACAGGATCATCGGCTTCGATGTCTCCTCCTTTGGCGGATACTCGCAGGAGTCCTTTGCCAGACCCCGCTCCTTCGGACTGACTGTGCGGCGGACCTTCTGAACCGCCCATCATCGGGACTGATTGTTGCTTCATGATTGCCTCAGGCAAGATGTGAATACTACCGCACGGAGCCGTCCGATTGATGGAGGGCGATGGATCGATGACAGCGGCGGCGCGTCAAAAATGCCACAGGATCAGAAGAACAAAGGCCCGGAAGAAAGTGACAGGAAGAAAGTGACAGGAAGAAAGTGACAGGGAGGGGGTATGAATGAATAGTGATCGGTCAAACGCCCCGGATTTGGTATTGAATTTGGGGAGGCGGATAGGTCTCAGGCTGAATGTCATCTTAGGGCATTGTGACCCTGCACGGGAGCTTAGCCTTCGCCTGTTTCCGAACAGCCCGCGTAAGGCCCGATATATGTCGGTGACCTTGTATAGGAGCTTGCTTTGGCCGTTCACACCCCCTATGGGGCTCCGCCTCCCAACAAATGGAGTATAGTCATGTCTTATATCGGTGTCGATCTACATACCAATTCTTTTACGAGCTGTCGTCTTGAGGATGATGGAGCGGAAGTTTTTGAGACCTTTAATCTGAGTGCCAGCGATCTGAGCCGCTTTTGTTTCAGTCTTGATGCGAATGATGAGATTGCTGTGGAGGCGACGGGAAACACGGCCTGGTTTTGCGATGAAGTTCGCTGCTGTGTCGGACGGATTGTGGTGGTCAATCCCCGTCAGTTTCAGGTGATCCGCAAATCGGTGAAGAAGACCGATAAGAACGATGCGCGCGCTCTGGCTTTTTTCCTCTCAAAGGATATGCTGCCGGAAACCCGCCTGAAGACAACAGCGGAATCAGAACTGAGTTCTCTGGTCTCAACCCGCGATGTGTTGGTCAAGCAGCGCACCATGCTGCTGAACAAGATCCATGCCCTGTTTGTAAAACGCGGTATGAAGTTGAAGAAAGAAGGACTGAGCAGCAGGAAACGTCTGCGCGACCTGGATCTTAGCCCCTTCACGCCTCTTGAAAAAGTGGAACTGGGCGTCCTGCGCGACCAAGCCCTCAGTCTCACTGCAAGCCTGAAGTCTCTTGATAAGGCCATTGAAGAGGCTGGATCCGATCTCCCCGGATACGAAGGGATCAGTTCCATCAAGGGGGGCGGGCCGCGGTCTGCTGCTGTCCTCTTGTCAGGTATCGGTAATATCAATGACTTTGAAACGGCTGATAAGCTGGCCGCTTATATGGGTATCGTTCCAAAGGTGAGCCAGTCCAATGAAACGGACAATCGGGGGCGGATCACCAAACGCGGCAACAAGCTGATGCGCACCACGCTGGTGCAATGCACGCTTATTGCTATCCGCTACAATGGCTATCTCAACAGCTTTTACCGGAGGATTAAAGAACGGCGCGGGTCGGGAAAGGCTATTATCGCAACCGCACGCAAGCTGTTGTCAATCATTTATGACACACTGAAAAACGGCTGGGTCTTCGAGGATTTTACCCACTTTAAAATCAAACAAAATCAATGTCATGCTGGACATTCATCATAGGAGAAAATGACATGGCAGGGCCGGCAACCTTTAAACTGGGACTGATGACATCAACACCCCTGTGGATTGCAGCGGGTGCCCCTGTAGCGCAGGATGACGACCGAGCGGCTAGAATTGAAGAAATTGTTGTAACAGCCACGAAACGGGCAGAAAGCACCCAGGATATTCCGGTGGCCGTGCAGGCCCTCGGCGCCACAGCGCTGGCGCAAGCCGATGTTGATGTCTTTACCGATTATCTCCTTCAATTGCCTGGCATTTCAGCAGGCGGCAGTGGCCCGGGCCAGAGTACGATCTATATTCGTGGTCTCGCGTCCACCACGCCGAACCTGACCACGGCAGGGGTGGCAGGCCTCGCCCCAAATGTGGCGCTGTATCTGGATGAGCAGCCCGTGACACAGGTTGGGCGGAACCTTGATGTCTATGCGGCTGACCTGAACCGTATTGAGGTATTGCCCGGGCCGCAGGGCACGCTGTTCGGGGCAAGTTCGCAGGCCGGCACCATCCGCCTGATTACCAACAGGGCCACCCTTGACGGGTTTGAAGCCCGTGTTGCCGGCGGCGTCTCTTTCACCAAAGGTGGCGAGGCGAGCGAAAAACTTGAAGCCATGATCAACTATCCGGTGATCAAGGGCCGGTGGGGCCTGCGCGGCGTTTTCTATACCGACAATCAGGGCGGCTATATTGATAATGTGGCCGGCACACGCACAGCCGCCGAGAGCGCGCGTTTTGCCGCCTCAATGCCGCGCCCGAACGGCGTGCCGACATCCGATGGTTTTCAGGCTGGTGCTGATCTCTCCGGCGTTCGTTTCCTTGAAGCATCGAACCGGGAGCTTGTGGAAGACGATTTCAATGATGCCGCCTACACGGGCTTCCGCTTGAGTTCCACCTTCTATGTGGATGAAGACTGGCGTGTCACCGCAAGCCACATGCGCCAGCGGATTGATAGTGAAGGCGTGTTCTTCCATGATCCTGAGCTGCCTGATCTGGATGATGACAATGACCTTTCTGTAGAGCGCTATGCCAGAGACGATATCAAAGATGAATTCGATAATACCGCCTGGACAGTTGAGGCTCGTCTTGGGGCACTTGACATGCTGTATACAGGTGCGTTTCTGAACCGGGACACAAAGCAGACGGTTGACTATACGGATTATCTGTTTGTGGCGCAGTATCTGCCCTACTATATCTGTGACCGCTCGGTGACCTATCCGGGGGACGCCGCTCCCTCTGGTACCTGTCAGGCGCCGAACCTGTTTGTGGACAGTGAAACGGAAACCGAGGTATTCACCCATGAGCTGCGTTTCACCACACCGGCCGACCACCGGCTCACGGCAACAGTCGGTGGCTTCTACAGCGACCAGAAACTGGTGGAACGGAATGATTTCACCTATCCGGGTTCCCGGTTTGCCGAAAGCGGCACGGAAGGGGTGTTTGGTTTCCCGCAAAATGGCCCGCTGCCGGGCTCGTCGGTGAGCGATCCGGCCCCGAGGCCGCTCGGCGTGATCTTCTTTAACGATATTACCCGAACAGATAAGCAGATCGGCCTCTTCGGGGAAGTGACCTATGATGTGGTCCCGGATACGCTCTCTGTCACGGGCGGCGTACGCTATCATGATGTGGACGTGAGATTGCGCGGCAGCGCCAACGCCAGCTTTGGCAACTTTGGCACTACAGACCAAAACCGATTTGGTACCAATCTTGATGAACAGTTTGATGGGACACAGGTGGTGGGTGGTGTGCCTGTGCCTAAGGGTGCTGAAGCAGAAGGCGTTGTGTTCAAAGGCACTGTTTCCTGGACACCTGACGAGAACACACTGCTCTATGTAACCTGGTCGGAAGGCTTCCGCCCGGGGCTGCCGAACAGGCCGGCGGGCGCTGGCGGTGGTGCCGTGCCGGCGGTGGTGCGTACCGATGAAGTGACCAATTATGAACTGGGCTGGAAGCTTGATCTGTTTGAGAATGCTATGCGGTTTAACGGGACCCTCTTTTATGTGGATATCCAGGACCTGCAGACAACAATCTTTGACCCGTCGATCACCAACCTCTTCTTCTCCGACAATGCGGCGGATGCTGCCATTAAAGGGATTGAAGGGGAGATCATCTGGTATCCGCAGACTGTGCCGGGCCTTCAGGTCCACGGCGCCTTCTCCATCCTCGATGCCAAAGTGACAGAGCTTGTGGGGGCGAGTATTGCGATTGCGCAGCCGGGCGAAGGTCTGTCTTACGCACCCTCCTTCCAGGGGAACTTGCGTGTCCGGTATGAATGGGATTTGACAGCAGATATAAAAGCGCATATCCAGCCGGCGATGACATATTCTGCCGCGTCCTTCAGCGACATCGTGCTGATCAATCGCGCCCGGCAGGCCAGCTATTTCCTGGCGGGTCTCTCGGTTGGCATTCGAAAGGACACCTGGTCTGTTGACGTGTTTGTCGAAAACCTGACCGATGAACGGGCTGTGCTCAATAACAGTCTTGTTTTTGACCGGGAGCGGATCACAAGCAACAGGCCCCGAACCTTTGGTATGCGGTTTTCGGTGGATTTCTAGTCTCTTGAACAGAGTAAATTGAGGCGACACCCAAAGAGGTATCAGGCTATAAAATCTGATACCGCCTGATTTTTGCAGGGGCCTATTATGGATGATACTCAGATCGCGCTCCAGCTCAAGGATGCACAGCATAACCTTTACAAAAACAAGATAATCGAGGCTCTCAAAATCGCTGACACACTGCTCGATGAACATCCAAAACACCCTGAAGCCCTTTATATCAAGGCGGTTTCCCTAAGGTATCTCAACAAGCTTGATAAGGCATCCGGTGTGCTTGATATGCTGATATCGCGTGAGCCTGAATTCGGCCGGGCCCATCAGGAAAAGGGGCATCTGCTGCTCGAACAGGGCCATAAAGTGGCAGCGCTGGCCTCTTACCGGCTGGCCTGTGCTGCAAATCCTGCGCTTGTGGCAAGCTGGACGAGGCAAGCGGCGCTCCTGACCGAGTTTGGAAAACCAGGTGAAGCCAAAGTTGTAAACGCGCAAGCCGCAAGGCTCGCAACTCTTCCAAAAGAACTTTTGGCTGTGAGCAATTTTATCCATGAGCATAAACTACTGAAGGCGGAGAAACTGTGCCGGACATTCCTACAGGCAAACCCGCACCATATTGAGGGTATGCGCCTCTTGGCAGATATTGGCCTGAGGTTAAACGCGTTTGAAGACGCTGAGTTTTTGCTGGAAAGCGCGCTTGAGTTTGCCCCTGACAATATTCAGGTACGGCTTGATTATATCGCAGCACTCCGGAAACAGCATAAACACCAGGCAGCCCTGAAACAGGCCAGAGCGCTTCATGAAAGCGACCCTGAAAACCCGGTGTTCCAGTCCCATTATGCAATTACCTGCTTGCAGGCGGATGATCTTGATACGGCGCTGATCATATTTGACAAGATACTTGAAAAGCTACCGGATGATGCCGCTACGCTCACGTCAAAGGGACATGTTTTAAAGACCATCGGCAGACAGGATGACGCGATCACCTCCTACCGCAAAGCATTGCAGGCAAAACCTGATCACGCTGATGCTTTTCATGCCCTTGCCAATTTAAAAACATACAAATTCTTACCAGCAGAGCACGATCAAATGCTTGAGCAGATTGAAGCGACATTCCTGACGGAATCTGCGCGTATCCAGCTGTGTTTTGCGCTTGGAAAATCATTCGATGACCTGGAAGACTGTGAGCAGGCTTTCCATTTTTATGAACGCGGAAACACCATGAAGCGGCAGCAAAGCCGCTATAGCGCTGAACGCATGCAGGCAGAATTTAATGCTCAGAAAACTGTTTGTCACTCCCGTCTTTTTGAGCAATTTAAAGGCTGTGGCCACACCGCCCCAGACCCAATTTTTATCGTTGGCCTGCCCCGCGCGGGCTCAACCCTGCTGGAGCAAATTCTGGCGTCCCACAGCCAGATAGACGGCACACTCGAACTACCCCATATCATCTCGCTTTCCCATAAGCTTCGAGGCCGCAAACATATTGATGCAGAGGATGGATACCCCTACGGGCTTAAAACGCTGACCCCGGAGCAGCTTCATGAATTTGGTCGGAAATATATTGAAGACACACGAATGCACCGCAAAGGCGCGCCATTCTTCATTGATAAAATGCCGAACAATTTCAGGCACATCGGCCTTATTCAACTCATATTGCCTAATGCCAGAATCATTGATGCGCGCCGCGCCCCTATGGATTGCTGTTTCAGTGCTTTCAAACAGCTTTTTGCGGAAGGGCAGGAGTTTACATATGGGCTTAAGGAAGTAGGAAGATATTACGCCGGCTATATTGATCTGATGAGCCACTGGGACAGGGTTCTTCCAAACAAGGTTCTCCGGGTACAATATGAAGAGGTAGTTGATGATCTTGAAGCACAAGTAGGAAAAATACTTGAGTTCTGTAACCTGCCGTTTGAAGAAGCGTGTCTAGATTTCCATAAAAATAAACGCGCAGTACGCACCGCAAGCTCCGAACAGGTCCGGGAGATACTCAACCGCAAGGGGCTCGAGCAGTGGCGCCCGTATGACGCATGGCTCGCTCCCTTGAAGAAGGCCCTGAAGGGGATTGACCATCGATCATAGAGCTTCCCCGGTGGGAGGCGACGGCTGCCTCTCCAGAAAAAGTGGTTTATCCTGCAAAATCCCTCTCCCTCATATCCCATAACAGGTATGATCAGTGCTGATGGTTTTGTGGCACTGGTGGTTTTGTGGCCTTGACACTGTCTGTGTCATTGGAAATTTCGGTTAGGGCCAAATCCGGCACGCCCATAAACCTTGCTTTATGGAAGCTTGCCCGCGCCAATAGGCAAGTTTGGTCACTGGCAAGTTTGGTCACTGGCAAGTTGGGTCACTGGCAGGGTAACCGGATAGGGACTTTTGGAGGAGGCAGTTCAGACCATGCTGGACATCCGTCCACATAAGAAAAAATCTGACGCCCTCTCAGAAAGACAATCAAGGGTGCCTTTAAAGCATGTCTGTGCCTTTTGCGACCCTGCTGTATATCCCGGGCCTATATCCCGGCCTTGTCTTTACGGTTCTTTTACGGCGGCGAGGCGGCTATTTTGATGATCTATATCCTGCACCATCCGCTGCAGCGGACTGGCTGATAGCGGACGATCTTAATCAGGAGGTGGAAAATACCCTGTCCTGCCAACAAAACAAGTCTGATAGCGGCGGCGTGTTCCCCTGTCTGTTTCTCTGTCTGTTCATCGGGAGGTCGCTATGACGTCACCTGGCATTGATGCAGCGATTGACAGCTTTTTCCAGCCCGTCGCAGACGCTGTCGCGGGGGTTGTTTTCTATTCGGTCAGTCTGGCTGGCGCAGACGTACCCCTGATCATTTGCGGGCTTATTTTTACAGCCCTCTTTTTTACAGTCTATCTTGGTTTTATAAATGTGCGGGGCTTCCCGCACGCGCTGGCGATTGTCAGAGGTCACCATGCCGGTAGCTTCTATGCCCATACCGGTGATCCAGGGTCCATTCCCCCATTTCAGGCCCTGACGACGGCCCTCTCGGGCACAGTCGGTATCGGGAATATTGCCGGTGTGGCCATCACTGTCTCCATCGGTGGTCCGGGCACTCTTTTCTGGCTTGTTCTGGCGGGCCTTATGGGGATGAGTGTAAAATTCGTGGAAGGTGCCCTTGGCGTAAAATACCGCCATGTAAAGGCGGACGGGTCCGTTTCAGGGGGGCCCATGTACTATCTGCAATACGGTCTTGAGAAACGGGGCTGGCCTAAGCTTGGGCGCGGGCTGGGGCTCATGTATGCTGCCGCCCTTGTCGTGGGATGTCTGGGCATTGGCAATATGTTCCAGGCCAATCAGGCTTTTGTACAGCTCGTGGAGGTCACCGGGGGTCAGGACGGCAGTTTCCTTGCTGACATGGGGTGGTTCATCGGCAGTGTTCAAGCGGTTCTTGTTGGCTGTATTATCATTGGTGGCATCCGGTCCATCGCACAGGTGACAGGAAAGCTGGTGCCCTTCATGCTGCTCCTGTATGTGCTTGGGGCTCTGGCTGTTCTCATCATGAACCGGGCGGACCTCCCTGCCGCCATAACCAGCATCTGGCATCATGCCTTTTCCATGGAAGGCGTGGCTGGTGGCTGGGTGGGGATTATGATTCTGGGCTTTCGCAGGGCGGCTTTTTCCAATGAGGCGGGCCTGGGCTCAGCCGCCATTGCCCATGCCGCCGTGCGAACGGATAAACCGCTGACGGAGGGGTTTGTCGCCTTGCTGGAGCCTTTTATCGATACGGTCATTATCTGCACCCTCACTGGTCTGGTGCTCGTGACCAGTTTCCCTGCAGAAACCCTAGCAGCCGGGGAGATGAGCGGTATTGAACTGAGCTCGGCAGCCTTCGAGAGCCGGATAAGCTGGTTCCCCGTACCCCTGTCTGTTGCGGCCATGCTGTTCGCCTTTTCAACCATGATAGCCTGGGCCTATTATGGCAGGAAAGGCTGGACCTATTTGTTTGGGGAGGGCAAAAAACACGCCATGGTCTTCAATGGTATTTTCTGCCTCTGCAGTGTCATCGGCGCTTCCGTCCCCTTACGGGCCATCCTCGATCTGGCAGATGCTCTCGTCTATGTCATGGCTTTACCCAATATGCTGGGGCTTGTCATCATGGCACCGGAAATAAAGGCAGACCTGCGGGACTATTGGCACCGGCACCTGAAACTATCTGTGAACCGGGGAGATGAGAGCGCCGCAAAAGGGGGGTCGGGCAATTGCCCCTGAGACGTCAACCGACAGACGTCAACCGCATCTCTGGGTCAAAAGCTTTTTTGGTGCATAATGTCCGATAGCCTGTAACACTGTGCGGTTCGGATCAAAAAGACGGAGGATTTACCATGCCCAACTATCTGCTTTTCGTGGGCAGCGATATTGCCACGCACCTTCTGCTCAATGAGCTGGCGCCAGCTATCCTAAAGCGGGGCGTTACACCAGTCATCATACAGGTGAAGGAACCGGTTACCAGACTGCCGCGGCAGCTTGAAAGCCTGAAATTTTACGAGCGGCACCTTCCCGGTCATAGTATCTATCCGTTTCTGGAAACCCGCTCTGGCCCGTTACGCTCTGGCCCGTTAAAAGGCCCAGCCATAAAAAGACCGGACCTCACAGGCCCGGCACAATTGGCAAGGGCGCTTGGATTCCCCTACCACCGGGTCGACACGGTCAATAGCGACAGCTTTTACAGGGAGATAGTGGCACAAGCCGATGTGATCGGCGGCACGTCTCTGCGCTGCCACCAGAAATTCGGCAGGCGGATCATAGAGCATTTTAAAGCCACTGGTTTTCTGTGGAACCTGCACCCCGGTGACCTGCCGGGATATCGGGGCCTGTTACCGCTGTTCCGGACGCTTCAAAACGGAGAGACTCACAATATCCTGTCCCTGCATGAAATAGCCTGTGACTATGATACGGGCGCCTGCATCTCAAAAGCCGCCCAGGTGGTTGATCCCGCCAAATCCGTGTTTGAGCATTTCCTGATGCTGCGGCCTGTTATGCTGGGTATGGTGACCAGCGCGCTTGATGACTATCTGGCAAACGGGTCCGTCCAGACAACAGAACAAACGGGAGAGTCACGCTATTATTCCTGGCCAACACAGGCGGAGCTGGAGGCGGCAGAGGCGCGCGGCATTCATCTGGCGCCGCCCCCTGCTGACCTGATTGATTTTTATGTCTCCGTTTTTGGTCATGGATACAGCAGGGAGCTGAGGCAGCACCTCATCAAGGCCAGCGCAGCCTTTGAAGACAGTCATCAGATTCTAGACCATCAGGCCCGGTAACGCTTTTCTGACGGTCAGCGTCTGACAGATAACAGCTCACGATTGCTGCCTGCTCGCCTTTTGGTAGAGGTTCTGCGTACCTTTACATCGGCCCTCAAATGGCCCGCCATCATCAGGGACATCGGTGATCAGGTCACGCCGGAAACAAAGCGCCGGAAACAGGGCGCCGGAAACAGAGCAAAAGACGCTCATCCGCTCGTGTGATCATGACCTGTATGGTGCCCACTATGATATCAGAAGGTCACTGTCGGCGAGGACGTACGGAAAGCCGCCCATCTCTTGATGGTGTCCCCTGAGATCAACTCCCTCCCTGTAAAGCCCAGACAGAGAGAAGCTCAGACAGAGAGCGGACAAGGCGAGAATCGGGTTTTTCTTTCTTTTTTTGATTTTTAAGTAGCGGGTTTTGCCCGCTGGCTGTGTTTCATCACTGTTTTTAGCTTGTATTAACTGTCGCCGGAACTGATAGCCTATGACCGTCCCTCCCTTGATAGACCTTAAACGGACTGCCCTTGCAGCCGCACCAACTGTATGGCCTGCCCCTGATGTATGGCCTGCCCCTGATGTATGGCCTGCCCCTGATGTATGGCCTGCCCCTGATGTATGGCCTGCCCCTGAGCAGAAACTCTCTGCTCTTGCTTTTGGCCTAAGGCACCAGCCGCGTCCGCAGGCCGACCCTATGGATCGAATCCGGGTTATTCCGGGTCACGGCCGATATCGGGTTGGTTTGGCAGGGCAGGATATCCCCTCCGGCGGCGCGGGAGCGATGCCCGCAGAGTATGGGCAGAAGATGGCCCGACAGGGTCACAGGCCCCACCGGTAAAGCAAAAGGTGCCACAGGCCACACAGGACCTGAAAGAGTGCGCAGGCCGCACAA
This sequence comes from Kordiimonas sp., assembly GCA_965199355.1. Taxonomy (GTDB): domain Bacteria; phylum Pseudomonadota; class Alphaproteobacteria; order Sphingomonadales; family Kordiimonadaceae; genus Kordiimonas. The sequence continues at coordinate 680,252 of OZ240690.1, read as the reverse complement.
GAAACAGGCAGCCGATTGCCCATACGAACCCTACAGACTTTAACAAAAAAATAGCAAAAGTATTAATAATTGGAGTGAACAATGATAACTGAAAATATAAATAACCAGATGGACACTGGCGGCGATGACATACTCATTGGCGATGCCGGTAATGACGTGCTGACGGGTGGTGCCGGTAATGACGTGCTGACGGGTGGTGCCGGTAATGACGTGCTGACGGGTGGTGCCGGTAATGACGTGCTGACGGGTGGTGCCGGTAATGACGTGCTGACGGGTGGTGCCGGTAATGACATTCTGACGGGTGGGGCTGGTACGAACCGCTACCTGTTCCAGGGAGACGCGGAAGGGGATGATACCGTCACCGATTTCAACACCGTGGGGAGGACTGGGACTGATATTGATATTCTGGTCTTCGATGAAGAGGAATGGGGGACTGGTGACGATGAGGCAGACCTGACCGCACTGGTCGCGGCTGCAGATGTAAACAGTGAAGGAGACATTGTCATCACCCGGCCCGACAATAACGGCAGCATCACCATCACCGGGCGGGGGGATGGTTATAGTCAAGATACAGATGTCTCAACCGTTCTGACCAGCTCGACTGTCAACTTCGACCCCGAGGTGGAACCGATGGACTTTGTTCAGGCCATTGTGAACGGGGCGATATCCCCATCAGAAACCGGCGGTGGTACAGACCAGACCCCACCATCCCCGGCAACCCCTGATACGGGCACGCCAGAGCCCTCAGGTACCACAGACACAGGCACCACAGGCTCAGGGCCGGCAACCCCGCCACCCGTACAGCCATCCACCCCTGATGCTGGTACTGGTAGTACATCTGGCAGTGGTTCTGGCAGTTCAGGCTCCGGTACATCTGGCGGCCCCTCTGGCGGCCAGACCTTCACGGGCGATGAGGGTGCTAATCTGCTCACGGGCGGGGCTGGAGATGACCTGTTGCTTGGCCGGGCCGGGCCGGACGGGCTCAATGGCGGTGCGGGCGATGACCGGCTCGATGGCGGCCCCGGGGCTGATATACTGAACGGTGGCCCGGGCAATGACACGGCTGTCTATGGCGGGGGTGACCCTGTCAGTGTGGACCTTGCGGCTGGCACGGGCACGGGCGGCCAGGCAGGAGGCGACCTGCTCATCGGGATCGAGAACATCAGCGGCACCCTGGGCGATGACACACTCAGGGGCGACAGTGGTGCCAACCGTCTGGACGGCGACGACGGCAATGATCTGCTTGAGGGCCGCGGCGGCGATGACATACTCATTGGCGATGTGGGTGATGACACACTCAATGGCGGTGCGGGTGATGACGTGCTGGCGGGTGGCGCTGGCAATGACCTGTTCAGGGTCGGGCGCGAGGAGGGCAGTGTCATCATCACGGATTTCGACATGGACGACGACCGGCTTCATCTTGATGTGTCGGAAGGCACGGCGTTGACCCCGCAGGTGGTGGGCGGCGAACTGCGGCTCACAATTCCGGGCACACAGATCAGCCTTGTCGGTGTGACTGATGTGAATGCGGTGAACATCGAGTATGCGTCCGCGCCTGCTGCCACCGATGGAGCCGGCGACGGTGATACGGACGGCGACGCTGCTGCATTTATTGCGCAAGCCGAGCGTGAGGATGCCTTGGGCGACATCGCGGCCTATGCCGATGATGATCAGAGCAATAGCGCGCCAACGGTTGACATCTACACCACGGCGGGTGTGACCGGCGTGACGGCTGACACTCTTGATGCGGTCAACGCCGCGATTGCAAGCTTGGGCAGCAGTGCCTTTGTGTCCGGTGCTCTTGTGGAACCGCTGGTCTTTGTTCAGGGCGTCGTGAACGGCGTGAACGGGACGACATCCTCTCCGGAAACCGACGGTGGTGAAGGCCAGACCTCAACGGATACATCATCGACAGAAAACACCGATGGCACCGGCGACGTTGATGCGGACGGCGCGGATGCATTTGATGCGCAAGCCGAGCGTGAGGATGCCTTGGGCGACATCGCGGCCTATGCCGATGATGATCAGAGCAATAGCGCGCCAACGGTTGACATCTACACCACGGCGGGTGTGACCGGCGTGACGGCTGACACTCTTGATGCGGTCAACGCCGCGATTGCAAGCTTGGGCAGCAGTGCCTTTGTGTCCGGTGCTCTTGTGGAACCGCTGGTCTTTGTTCAGGGCGTCGTGAACGGCGTGAACGGGACGACATCCTCTCCGGAAACCGACGGTGGTGAAGGCCAGACCTCAACGGATACATCATCGACAGAAAACACCGATGGCACCGGCGACGTTGATGCGGACGGCGCGGATGCATTTGATGCGCAAGCCGAGCGTGAGGATGCCTTGGGCGACATCGCGGCCTATGCCGATGATGATCAGAGCAATAGCGCGCCAACGGTTGACATCTACACCACGGCGGGTGTGACCGGCGTGACGGCTGACACTCTTGATGCGGTCAACGCCGCGATTGCAAGCTTGGGCAGCAGTGCCTTTGTGTCCGGTGCTCTTGTGGAACCGCTGGTCTTTGTTCAGGGCGTCGTGAACGGCGTGAACGGGACGACATCCTCTCCGGAAACCGACGGTGGTGAAGGCCAGACCTCAACGGATACATCATCGACAGAAAACACCGATGGCACCGGCGACGTTGATGCGGACGGCGCGGATGCATTTGATGCGCAAGCCGAGCGTGAGGATGCCCTTGATAACATCGCGGCCTATGCCGAGGATCAAGGCAATCCTGCGCCAACGCTTGACACCTACACCACGGCGGGTGTGACCGGCGTGACGGATGCCAATCTTTCGGCAGTGAATGCGGGGATTGCAAGCTTGGGCAGCAGTGCCTTTGTGTCCGGTGCTCTTGTGGAACCGCTGGTCTTTGTTCAGGGCGTCGTGAACGAGGTGAACGGGACGACATCCTCGCCGGAAACCGGCAGTGGTACAGACCAGACCTCACCAACATCGGCAACCCCTGATACGGGCACGCCAGAGCCCTCAGGTACCACAGATACAGGCGCCACAGGCTCGGGGCCGGCAACCCCGCCACCCGTACCCACCCCTGATGCTGGTTCTGGCACTGGTTCCGGCACTGGTTCCGGCAGTGGCGCCGGCAGTGGTTCTGGCAGTTCAGGCTCTGGTACCTCTGGTGGCACTTCTGGCGGCCAGACCCTTGTGGGCACCCCGGCGAATGACACGCTCTCGGGCGGTGCAGGCAATGACCGTATCACTGGCAATGCGGGGGATGACCTGCTGCTTGGCCGGGACGGACGGGATACCCTGACCGGCAATGCGGGCGATGATGCGCTCTGGGCCGGGGCACAGGATGCCAGTGTGGACCGGCTCAATGGCGGCACGGGCAATGACACGCTCGGGGCCGGCGGCGGTGCTGATCTGCTTGAGGGCGGTGCGGGGGATGATATCCTGTATGGGGCCGCGGGGGCTGACCGGCTCTCGGGCGGCACGGGCGATGACCATCTCTGGGGCGGCACCGGCAACGACAGGCTCACGGGTGGCAGGGGCGCGGACAGCTTCCATTTTGGCCGTGGCAGTGGCCGGGACCATGTGACCGACTTCAACACGGAGGAGGACAGTCTGATCCTGTATACCCAGGGGGCCTTTGACAGCCGGGCTGACCTGATGGCGGCTGCGGAGGAGGTCACCCGCTATGGCACCGAGGGCCTGCTGATCAGGCTGGGGGAAGACAATCACCTGTTCCTTGCGGATCTTGAGACAGCGGATCTGGCGACACTGGACCTTACGCTGTTCTAGGCTCTGCGGGAAGGGACCCGGCCTGACAGCCCCCCAGCTCGGCTGATCACAAACAGGGTCGGGTCCCACCCTCTTATCGGCGGTTCTCAGGCGGTTCTCGGGGGCATAGGCGTCTCCCATTGTCTTTGGTTGATGGCCTGTGGCAGGCTTATGCGGGTCCTGTGATACGAAACCATCCCCTGGCGCAAAACCATCTTCTGGCGCACCGCGGGATGCCTGTATGCCGGAATGACATGTCTGCCAGGATGACTGCTGTCGGGATAATTGGTTGACCATGGTCAGACCCTTCCGGCGTGAGGGGTGGCGATACAGGCAATATGAGAGGCAGGGAAAACAGGCCGGTGGCCCCCTCTGTGGTTAGCAACCTTACAGAGACACTATATCATGCCAGGGCGCCTCTATCAGGCACCATAAGGAGGTTGTCGGCCAACAAAAGTGACCAGCAGGAGGATATGTTTATGGCGTTAAAACTGTGTAGCGCGGCGGACGGCGGTCCGCTGTCGAAGGAAGCGATTGAGGCTAATTTTTCAGACCTGCATGCCCCCTTGAGCGATTTGCAAGCTAAAGATGCGGCAAGCCGATGCCTCTACTGTTATGACGCGCCCTGTATTCAGGCCTGTCCGACCGCCATTGATATCCCCACCTTCATTCATCAGATACGGACGGATAATGTCGTTGGGTCTGCCAAAACAATCCTGTCCCAAAATATCATGGGCGGCACATGCGCTAGGGCATGTCCAACCGAAATTCTCTGTGAACAGGCGTGTGTTCTGAATGTATCAGAAGAAGAACCGATTGAGATTGGCGCTTTACAGCGTTTTGCTGTTGATCATTTGATGGCAGAAACCGAAGAACATCCATTCAAACGGGCCTCTGAAAGCGGCAAGCATATTGCGATTGTTGGGGCTGGGCCTGCGGGGCTTTCCTGCGCACACCGTGCTGCAATGCTCGGGCATTCCGTTACAGTGTATGAAGCCAAGGCAAAACCCGGCGGTTTGAATGAATATGGTTTGGCTGCCTATAAAATGGCTGATGATTTCGCGCAGAGAGAAGTGGATTTTCTGCTGGGGATTGGCGGCATTACGATAAAATATGATCAGCGCTTGGGTGATAATGTCTCGCTTGCCGATCTGCGAGATCAATTTGATGTGGTTTATATTGGTGTTGGACTTGACAACACCAATGCGCTCGGGCTCGACGGTGAAGGGAAAAACGGTGTTCTGGATGCTGTTGATTTCATCAAAGATCTCCGCCAATCCGCTGATAAATCTAAAATTCCGGTAGGTGATGATGTTATTGTTATTGGCGCCGGCAATACGGCGATTGATGCCGCTGTTCAGTGCAAGCGTTTAGGCGCAGAAAATGTGACACTGGTTTACCGTCGCGGCGAAGAAAATATGAGCGCGACAGACTGGGAAGTGGCTCTGGCGCGCACAAACGGCGTGCAGGTTCGGCTGTGGTCTTCTCCGAACGCCATAAAAGGTAATGGCCACGTTGAAGCTATGGTCTTTGACCGGATGATGCTTGATGAAAGCGGCAAGCTGGTTAGCAGTGGCAAAGCATATGAATTGCCTGCGGATATGGTGTTGAAGGCCATTGGCCAAAAGCTGGACGTATCCATGCTGCATGGGTTTGATCTTCAGAGCGGCAAAATCATGGTTGACGCCAATTTTGAAACCTCCATCGCGGGTGTTTTTGCCGGCGGCGACTGTATCAAATCCGGTGAGGATTTAACCGTGCAGGCGGTTGAAGACGGCAAGCAGGCAGCGCATGCAATTGATGCGTATCTAAACGCTAAATAGGAGGGCGGTATGGCTGATTTAAAGTGCACGATCGCTGGAATTGAGAGTATCAATCCCTTCTGGTTAGCGTCTGCGCCGCCGACTGACAAATACATCAATGTCGTGCGTGCTTTTGAAGCGGGCTGGGGTGGTGTTGTCTGGAAAACACTGGGGGAAGATCCGCCAGTTGTGAATGTATCCAGCCGGTACGGTGTTCATAAAGATGGCAACCGCGGCATTGTGGGTATCAACAATATTGAGCTGATCTCTGACCGGCCGCTCGCCACCAACCTCGAAGAAATCAGGCGCATCCGAAAAGAATGGCCTGACCGTGTGATCATTGGCTCCATGATGGCGGTGATGGAAGAGCGGGCCTGGAAAGATCTTGCTATTCGTATAGCTGATGCTGGCGTTCACGGTCTTGAACTGAACCTCGGGTGTCCGCACGGCATGTGTGAACGCGGGATGGGCTCTGCCATAGGCCAGGTGCCGGAGATGGTGGAACAGGTAACGCGCTGGGTAAAGGAAGCGGTTGATGTGCCGGTTTTCACAAAACTCACGCCGAATATTACCAACATCCTTTGGTCGGCTGAAGCGGCGCAGGCGGGTGGCGCGGATGCTGTGTCCCTTATCAATACGGTGAACTCGATTGTCTCGGTGGATCTGGACCAGATGGCCCCGGCGCCTGTGGTGGACGGTAAAGGTAGTCACGGGGGGTATTGTGGATCCGCCGTAAAGCCGATCGCCCTTAATATGGTCGCAGAAATTTCCCGCAACCATGATACGCGGGATTTGGAAATATCCGCGATCGGAGGGATCGAAACCTGGAGGGATGCTGCTGAATTTATTGCACTGGGGGCTGAAGGGCTTCAGGTCTGCACGGCGGCAATGCTCTATGGTTTCCGCATTGTTGACGACATGATTGCCGGGCTATCTGGCTGGATGGATGAAAAAGGGTATCAATCCATCAGTGATGTCTGCGGTATGGCAGTGCCCAACACGGTTGACTGGAATGCCCTGAATATGAATTTCGATACAAAGGCTTTCATTGATCCTGATGCCTGTATCGCTTGCGGCCGCTGCCATATCGCCTGTGAAGACACATCCCACCAGGCCATCGAGTATGCGGTGTCGGAAGACGGGAGGCGCCGCTTCACCGTGATCGATGAAGACTGTGTGGGCTGTAATCTTTGCGCCCATGTCTGCCCGGTACCGGCCTGTATCGACATGCGGCCGGTTGAGACCGGCAAGCCCTATCTACCCTGGCCCGAGCATCCGCTTAATCCGATGAAAGCGGCTGAATGACCGGTCGCATCGTGACAGGCCCCATACTCACACGGCTCCATCGTCACAGGCTTCAGGCAGCGGCGCCTGCTATGGTGCTGATTCTGGGGCGCTGATGAGGAAAAAATGATGCATAAGGGGAGAGGAAAAGAGTTTCTGACGCAGACCGGCGCCGTCTTATACGCCGGCCGGCCGGCGGGGCTGGCCAGGCGGCTTTTCTGGCAGCTTTTGCCGTCTCAAAGGCGCGCCGATGTCCCTGCCCTGGCTTTTAGCCTGCCTGCCTTCGTTTCTATCCTGCCTGCCTTCGTTTCTATCCTGAACGTCGCTCTTTTCGGCGCCCGCGCCGGGGCGGCGGCGTATGGGGCCTGGCCGGGGCCCGGTTTCTGGTGGGGGGACGTGCAATGAGCCCCGTCCCTGCCCATGATACAGCCTATGATCTGGACGCCTGCTGGATGCCCTTCACGGCAAATCGACAGTTTAAAGCCAACCCGCGCATGGTTGTAGGCGCGGACGGCATGTATTTCAGGCTGTCTGACGGCAGAGACCTGATGGACGGCATCGCAGGGCTGTGGTGCTGTAACGCGGGGCACAACAGGCCGCGTATCGTCGACGCCATCCAAAAGCAGGCTGCCGAGCTTGATTATGCCCCCGCTTTCCAGATGGGCCATCGCAAACAGTTTGAACTGGCGAGCAGGCTGGCTGGCCTGATGCCGGGCGATCTTAACAAGGTGTTTTTCACCAATTCCGGGTCTGAATCCGTCGAAACTGCCCTGAAAATGGCGATTGCTTACCACCGATTGAGAGGGGAAGGGCACCGGACCCGGTTGATCGGCCGGGAGAAGGGGTATCACGGCGCAAACTTCGGCGGCATGTCTGTGGGCGGGATGCCGGCAAACCGGAAGATGTTTGGCACCCTTGTCTCCGGCGTCGACCATTTGAGGCATACGCACGGCCTTGAAGAGAATCGCTATGCCAGGGGGCAGCCTGAGCAGGGGGCGGACTATGCGGACGACCTGATCCGATTGATTGAGCTGCATGATGCCTCAACCATTGCAGCAGTTATCGTTGAGCCGCTTGCCGGGTCTGCCGGTGTGCTCCTGCCGCCGAAAGGGTATCTTGAGCGCCTGCGTCAGATATGCGATGACCATGGTATTCTCCTTATCTTTGACGAGGTTATTACGGCCTTCGGGCGGCTGGGTTCACCCTTTGCTGTCACGCATTTTGCTGTTGAACCTGATATCGTCACGACGGCTAAAGCGCTGGCCAACGGCGTCATCCCCATGGGCGCCGTTTTTGTTCAGGACAAGATTTACGATGCCTTTATGACCGGGCCAGAGACGATGGTGGAGTTTTTCCACGGCTATACATTCTCCGGTAACCCCATGGCATGCGCCGCTGCACTGGCGACACTTGATACCCATGAAGAAGAAGGGTTGTTCACCCGAGGGGCTGAGCTTTCTGATTATTGGCAGGATGCGGTCCATTCCCTGAAAGGCCTGCCGCATGTCCTTGATCTCAGGAATATGGGACTGATTGCCGGCATTGAGCTTGAGCCCCGGGCGGGTGAACCTGCGGCACGGGGGTTTAAGGCGTTTCTGAAAGCCTATGAAGCCGGCCTGCTTATCCGTACGACCGGCGATACGATCGCCCTGTCACCACCCCTCATTATCGAAAAATCCCACATTGATGTCGCCTTCGGCACGATTGCCGACATACTCAAGTCACTGGAGTAAGGGCGCCATGATCCAGGTAGACCCTATCATTGCAGGTGCCTGTATGGCTGGAACAACCTGTATGGCTGGAATAACCGGGGCCAGTCACCCCCTCTATACCCCCGCAACGGGAGAGCCCTCAGGGTCCGTGGTGCCGGGGAGGTGCCGGAAACCAGGGAGGTGCCAGAAACCAGGGGGTGCCAGAAACCATAGGGTGATGGTGCCGGATGCAGAGAGGGATCAGGCGGCGGATGCTCTTATGGGCGCGGGTTTTGGTTCCGCGGGTGAACGCTGTATGGCTATCAGTATGGCTGTGCCAGTGGGGGCAGAAACAGGGCTCGCAGGCAAGCTTGCCTCTATGGGGCGGTCCCTGACCAACGGCCCGCATGATGAGCCGGGGCGACAGCGACGGCACCAAAACTGTTGTAGACGGCAGGGGTCAGGGCAGAGGTCAGGGGGTATGGTCGGCGTGACTGTGTCCCTCCCTGTGTCAATCCCTGTGTCGGCTGTTGCGTATCGCAGTTTTGACCGCTGGAAGCGGTCGATCTTTGGTGCCCACGGCATCTATGGCCCTGAAGCTGTTCATTTTTATACCAAACTTAAAACAGTAACTACTCGGTGGCCGACAGGCATCCGTGCAGGGGCTGGCTTTACATTTCCTGGCTTGGGATAGGAGGATTTATGACAATCAATACAAATGCCACACTGCGCGGCGGCCTTATTCAGATGGGGCTTAAGTCTTCAACGGATAATGATCCTGAAACCATCCGCCAGGCGATGATTGACGCCCATATCCCGCTTATTGAAGCGGCAGGAGAGAAAGGGGTGCAGGTTCTGTGTTTTCAGGAAGTCTTTACGCAGCCTTATTTCTGCCCGAGCCAGGACCCCAAATGGTATGAAAGCGCTGAAGCGATCCCGAAGGGTCCCACAACAAAGTTGATGCAGGCCTATGCGGCCCAGTATAAAATGGTGATTGTTGTGCCACTTTATGAGCGGGACGATGTCACGGGTGTTTATTATAATACTGCTGCAGTTATTGATGCGGATGGCAGCTACCTTGGGAAATACAGAAAAACCCATATCCCGCAGGTGGCTGGTTTCTGGGAGAAATTTTTCTTCAAACCGGGCGCTTCCGGTTGGCCGGTTTTTGAAACACAATACTGTAAACTTGGTGTTTATATTTGTTATGATCGCCATTTCCCTGAAGGGTGGCGTGCACTTGCACTGAACGGCGCGGACTATATTGTCAACCCGTCAGCCACGGTGGCCGGCCTGTCGGAGCATCTCTGGAAGCTTGAACAACCGGCGTCCGCCGTCGCAAACGGTTGCTGGATCGGGGCCGTCAACCGGGTTGGCCGGGAGCAGCCCTGGGATATTGGTGAGTTTTATGGCCAGAGCTATTTCGTGAACCCGCGCGGGCAGATTGAAAAAGAGGCCAGCCGGGACCGGGACGAGCTCATTATCCATGATATGGATATGAGCATGGTACAGGACGTCAGAAACACCTGGCAGTTTTTCAGGGATCGCCGACCAAGTACCTACAGCAGATTAACGGACGGAGAGTAAAGCGTATTCATTCATGAAGCAGATTTTCCGGGGAGGAAATGTGCTTTCGAGCAAATGATTGGAGGGGGACTATGGAGAAGGGGAAGCAGCCGGATGATCTTTGGCCGGATGATCTTTGGCCGGATGATCTCTGGAACGAGGATCTGGCACCAACATCAGCCGCTACACGCACATGGGACTGGACATCCTATGCGGCCTTGTGGGTGGCCATGGTTGTGTGCGTGCCCGCCTACATGCTCGCCGGCGGCCTCGTCTCGGAAGGGATGACCTGGTGGCAGGCGGTGCTGACCGTGCTGCTCGGAAACGCCATAGCCTTGATGCCCATGATCCTGATCGGACATGCCGGGGCAAAACACGGGGTACCGTTTCCGGTTTTACTGAGGTCGGCCTTCGGGACGAAAGGCGCGCGTATTCCCGCGGTTGCCCGCGGCCTGGTGGCCTGCGGCTGGTTTGGCATCAATACATGGGTGGGCGGGTCCGCCATCTATGTGATTGTGAAGGCCCTGTCCGGCAAGGCCATTGTGGGCGCCGCCTTGCCGTTTCTGGGTATCGATTTTGGCCAGTTTTCCTGTTTCCTGGCCTTCTGGGCGATGCATCTTTATTTTATCAGGCACGGCACGGAAAGCATCCGCTGGCTGGAAACCTGTGCCGCCCCCTTTCTGCTGGTGATGGGGCTTGTGCTTCTGGTCTGGGCCTACACACAGGCAGGCGGTTTTGGTGACATGCTCTCCAGGCCGTCAGCCTTTGTGGCAGGGGGCGCGAAAGAGGGGCAGTTCTGGACCGTGTTTGTTGCCGGGCTGACCGCCATGGTGGGCTTCTGGGCCACCATGGCGCTGAATATCCCTGATTTTACCAGATTTGCCAAAAGCCAGAAAGATCAGATCATAGGTCAGGCGCTGGGCCTGCCGCTTCCCATGGCGCTGTTTGCCTTTATCAGCGTAGCGGTCACGTCTGCAACAGCGGTGATGTATGGCGACGCTGTCTGGGACCCTGTGGCCCTTGCCGGGCGCATGGGAGGCCTGGGCGTTGTGGTCGCTCTTGCCGTCCTTGTTGTTGCCACCCTTACCACCAATCTTGCGGCGAATGTGGTGGCACCCGCCTACGGGTTTTCCAACCTGAACCCGAAAAAAATCAGCTTCACCACGGGCGGCTATATCACCGCAGGGATCGGTATCGCCATTTTCCCCTGGAAGCTTATGGAAACTGCGGGCGGGTATCTGTTTGTCTGGCTGGTTGGCTATTCAGCGCTTCTGGGCCCGATCGCCGGTATTATGATGGTCGATTATTTTCTGGTGCGCAAACGCCGGCTGGATACGGACGCCCTCTTTAACCATCACGGCGCATACGGCACCTGGAATGCAGCGGGCCTGATGGCACTGGTGATCGGGATTCTACCAAACCTGCCGGGTTTTTTGCAGGCAGCGGGAGCGCTGGAGAGCGTGCCTGCCGTCTTTACCATGCTGTATCGCTACGCCTGGTTTGTTGGCCTGTTTATCGCGGGCGGCCTGTATTTAGTGTTTTCCCGGTATTTAGGGCTTTCAAAAAGACTGTAACGGAAAAGGGGCTTGCTTATGTCTATCGTGATTCGGGGTGGCACCGTGGTGACAGCCGACCACAGCTTTAGCGCGGATGTCTATTGCGAGGGTGGCCTGATCAAGGCCGTTGGTGAAAATCTGGACGTGCCTTCTGGTATTGAAATGGTTGATGCAACAGGCCAGTATGTGATGCCGGGCGGCATTGATCCTCACACTCATATGCAGCTTCCTTTTATGGGAACTGTTGCGTCAGAAGATTTTTATACAGGGACTGCAGCTGGCCTTGCGGGCGGCACCACTATGATTATTGATTTTGTAATCCCAAGTCCGCAACAGGGGTTGATGGAGGCGTACCGGCAGTGGCGGGAATGGTCTGAAAAAGCCTGTTCAAACTATAGCTTCCATGTGGCTGTTACCTGGTGGGGGGACGGCGTTGCAGAGGATATGGGCACGCTGGTTCGAGAGGAAGGCGTGAACAGCTTCAAGCATTTTATGGCTTATAAAAATGCGATTATGGCAGAAGATGAAACCCTTTATAATAGCTTTACCCGGGCTTTGGAATTGGGCGCCATTGTTACGGCCCATGCCGAAAATGGTGAGCTTGTGTATCAGCTTCAGCGTAAACTGCTGGAAATGGGGATGACTGGCCCTGAAGCCCATCCGCTTTCACGGCCGCCCGCTGCGGAAGGAGAGGCTGCCAACCGGGCCATCAGGCTTGCCGAGGTGATTGGGGTGCCCCTGTATCTGGTGCATGTTTCCACGCAGGATGCGCTGGAGGAAATTGCCCGGGCCCGCAGCGAGGGCCAACGGGTGTTTGGTGAAGCGCTCGCGGGGCACCTGTTGATTGATGATAGCGTGTACCGCCATCCCGACTTTGACGTAGCTGCAGCGCATGTCATGTCACCACCGTTCCGCGAGAAGCGTCATCAGGCGGCGCTTTGGAAAGGGCTGCAATCAGGCACCCTGCAAACAACTGCGACGGATCACTGTTGTTTTTGCGCAGATCAAAAAGCAGCCGGTAAGGATGACTTTACTCTCATTCCTAACGGAACCGCAGGCATCGAAGACCGTATGACAGTGCTGTGGACCCACGGGGTGCGGACCGGAAAACTTACACCAGAGGAGTTTGTTGCGGTTACCTCTGCGAATTCCGCAAAAATATTTAACATTTATCCGCGCAAAGGCACCATACAGGTTGGTGCTGATGCTGATATTGTTGTGTGGGATCCGGAAGCCACCAAGGTTATCTCACGGGAGACACACCACCAGAATGTTGATTACAATATATTCGAAGGAATGGACGTGAAAGGGCTGGCGTCTCACACCATATGTAATGGCAGGCTTTTGTATGCGCACGGTGAGCTGCGGGCTGAACCGGGAACGGGTACATATATCAAGCGCCCGGCATTCCAGCCCATGTTCCATGCTCTGGAAAAAGCGGCTGCTGCCAGGAAACCTGTGCCGGTTCATCGGTGGTAGGCGCCCCTGAGAGGGTTTGTTCCGTGTGGTTTTGCAGGTGTAGCTTTGCAGGAAACTCTAGGCATTTTTACAGGGAAGATTGACCTCAAATCAGGTCAGCGGTTTTGACCCGTCCAGGGCGACTCTCAGAAATATCCGGGGCACTGCCAAGATGCTTCTTTTTATCGCCTTATAGGTGTAGGGAAGCGGCAAAAGTGGAGGCCAGACTATGGTGTCCAATTGTTCTAACTAAAGTGTCCACGTACAGCAATGAAACAGATATAGCTATTCGTTTGCGCCGTAGGTCAATTAGAGCCGCGCTGCACAGCCCCGAGACGTTCAAAAGTATTATATGGGACTGGGTGATACATAGGTTTTCATGAACTGCGCGCGTTCCGGCAAAGTCTATCTGGTAAAGGCAACAAAAAAGCACGTATGCAATTTGTGAATTAAGTCAAATTGAGCATGGTATTTGGCTTTTGTGTCAACGCACCTTGTCGCGTCACGGTCAAATCATTTTAAAGCGGGTTACTCGCCATAGTAATTATTTCTCTAGAGGATTGTATCTACCTAGTCTGTCTCTCAAACAATAATAAATAATAGGTTAAACAAGATGCAAAATACTACACAGGTTGTTTCATCTGCCGAATTATCTGGAGCCCTGCCGAATACAGATACTGTTGTTGTCCGCTCTATAAGATATGGAGCTGTGACCGAAGGTGGCGGCAAGGGGAAGGCACCATCCGTGGACGTTCATATTGACCTGTCGCCGGATATTAAGGAGGACATAGCTTCTGTCGAGGTTGCCTTGCAAGGTCCTATGGGAAATCTGGAAGTGGTCACACATAGGGTTTCAGACGGGGAGGACCTTCAGCATATTATTGTACCGTTGTCACGTCAGGCTGCCAGCGGAGAATGGGAACTCCAAAGTGTTCTGATCAATTTTAACGAGGCTGTTGCCAACGGTTACCCAAGGCTCGGACTGAATTTAAGTTCAGATCAGATTTCAAGCCTTATGGACAGCCGCTTCATTGACCTATTCAATCCTGATGAAGATTTACTGGCTCCGATTATCTCTGGTCTGACATTGCCGGATAAGGCATTTACCATAGAAAATGCGAACGGAAAGCCTTCGGTTGATATAAGTTTTACAGGTAGTTTTTCTGATGAAAACTCTGGACTAAATCTTATTGAATTTGAGTTTGATATTGGTCCGGGCAAGCCGGCGGTCGTTGGGTACAGATTGGGATTGATAGGAGATTTGCGTGATGGCGAGCGTCAGCTTTCAAACTTTCAAACCGAAGCCTCTCCGGGTCTATATCGGCTTGAACTCCTAAGGGTATCAGATGATCAGGGCAATACACAGCTGCTTCTGGAGGATGACCTGGCAAGTCTCGGATATCAGACCTTCGTAACTGTCGTAGATAGAAATTTGGAAGATGAGACGGCGCCAACTGTTTCAAGGCTTGATTTATCTTCCAGAATGGTAACAATCGGGCAAGATGGCGCGCGTCTATCTGTAGCGTTAGAAGCGAGTGATCCTGGGGCTGATGCGACGGGGGTGCAGTCTGTTTCGCTTGTGCTGGTTAATGCTCTGGGCAGTCGCTATGAGCTGCTTGCGGATGTCACCTTTGCTGGTGCTGCAGCAGGCAGTGGGGCCTTTATGTTTCCGGCGGACTTCCCGGCAGGGGCCTTTACGATCGAACGGCTGACTGTCAATGATGCGGCCTTTAACCGTAGGGATGTTGTTCTGGAGAAGAAAGATTTAACGGTTATAAATCCATTAGCCGGAGATATCGCTGCAAACCGGCTGGTGGGAACAGATAAGGGCGATCTGATTGTCGCTCGTGCCGGCGATGATATGGTGATTGGTGGCGATGGTAATGATCGGATTTCACTAGGAGATGGCAATGATATCAGCTATGCTGGGAAAGGTGATGCTGGTGATGATACGGTTGTAGGGGGCCGCGGCAATGATGTGATTGGTGGCGGTGCTGGTGACGATTTGATCGTTGGTGGGCTGATTGATCGAACGAAGATTTATACACGAGCTTTTCAAACGGAATCTACGAAAAATGATGGACGGGATCTTCTATTCGGCGGTACAGGAAACGATACGATTTATGGCGGCAGTCCCTTGTTTAATGACAAGGAGAATACATTGATTGGCAGTGATGTGGGTTCTATCGCTAATGATACAATATGGGCCGGTGCTGGTAATGACTTTGTGCAGGCATCCCGAGGCGATGATTTGATTGGCGGTGGTGCCGGGGCCGATACCCTCAATGGTGGGCAAGGGGACGACATCATCTTTGGAGGGCGTCATGATAGAGGTATGAGCGATGTTATATCAGGGGAAGAAGGCCATGATCTGATTTATGCATCGGGAGGTCATGACAGCGTTCATGGAGGGGCTGACAATGATACCTTGTTCGGCGGTGCCGATAATGACACCATATCAGGTGGTGGTGGACATGATAAACTCTATGGCGGGGCAGGGGATGACATATTGACGGGCGGCGGCGGCACTGATCAGTTTTTTTTCGCCAGAAATCACGGCATGGATGCTATTACTGATTTTACTGTTGGCAGTGATAGTCTCGTTCTTGCCAATACCACTATTAATTTCACGAATGAAGCAAGTGTTAGAAACGCCAGTCGTGCGGAAACAGTGGATGGTGTAACAGGGGTAATGATCAATACAGGCAGCGGCACTATCTTTCTGGAAGGCCTGACGCTGGATGACCTCGGCACTCTGACATATGTGTTTTAAGCTGCTCGGGATTTAGTCACGGTAGAACTCCAACGGAACACAATCAGTTGCAGGTGAAATTTTCGGACGGCTTGAGCACTCATCTGCGCGACAAATAAGGAATGTATATAGTGGCCAAGCATACTAGGAGTATTACGTGATTTACCGAAAAGTAAGCTATTCACTTGGCTGAAAGTTATTGATCTCACGTTTGTCGAGTCGTCTTCGACAGATAATTATCACCTCATCTGTCAGGTGCGTCTGGTGTTTTTTGACAAGCTGGGGCTCAAAACTGCCCGATGCTGACTTGACTGTTTTGCTGCTGTAACCGTTTTTGCGGTTAGGGGTGTCTTCTGTCTCAAGATGAGCATCCAGTTCTGCCTGAAGCGCAGCTTTCGTCAATTGCTTGACAAGCGGTGCCAAAACACCATCGCTGCCCAGCAGGTCCATACCGGACCGTAAATCTTGGAGCACTTGCTCGAAGGTAAACTCTTTGTCCATTGTCTGTTCCTTTCGTTAAAAACTTAGCGAAATGACACAGAATTTTGAACAGTCCTGAATGATATTGGTTATTGAGCATGATACCGTCATGCAACTCAATCCGAATGTCGTACATTCTGCTATCCAGGGTGTCGCCAGCTTTTCCTAGGTTTGATTCTTCGATCCTGATTTTTGAAACAAACTAGGCCCCTAGCTTTTCCAGTTTTCGGGTAAGAATTTCAGAGGCGCTCTCCCAGAAGGCTTTATCCTCAACGCGTGGCCAGCGAGACGGGGCATTCAGCCGGACTATACAGATGGTCGCATGTTCGGTGGCTTTGGCAGAAAGACTGGGAAGTTGGGACGACAGTAAATCTGCTAAATAGTCGGCTTTCAGAGGGGGTGTAGAACAGTCGCGCAATGCTCTTGCTAATTTGCCAAGCTGTACTGTGTCTGGGCGCAGACCCTTCTCTATTTTCTGGATAAACGCCCTCACGAGCTTCGCAGCCTGTTTCGAGGTGTCGGTGGTTTCCTGTTGCGCCAAAATCTCATTCCTGAGTTTATAGGTGGCACGAATAATGCTTTCTCGGCTCATAGCGGTTGGGTGTCGCTCAGCGGTTCTTGCCGGGATGCTTACTTTTTTGGGCGTTACTGCAGAGTCGTGCCTGGAACGCCTGTCTTCAATGGTGACTGTGCCTCCCTGTTGTTCTACCGCTTCAACTGCAGCCTTGGAGGCGCCGGTTACCTTTATGTCGATTGAGGTATTTAATTCACCTTTGGCTAACAATCGCACACCATCGACGACTTTTCCGACGATGCCTGCTTCTTTCAGGGTCTCGACGGTAATCTGTTTCTTCGGGTCTAGTTTTTGCCGATCAATTGCTTGTTGCAGGCGACCTACATTGACAACCTGAAACTCTTTTCTATTGCGGCTGGTAAAGCCTCGCTTGGGAAGGCGTTTAAATAGAGAAGTTTGACCACCCTCGAATCCATTGATTGTAACGCCGGATCTCGCCTTCTGCCCTTTATGGCCTCTGCCGCAGGTTTTGCCTTTGCCAGAACCAATGCCACGGCCAACCCGGGTTGATTGCTGTCGCGCCCCATAGTTATCGCATAAATGATTTAATTTCATTGGTTGCTCTTTTGTTTCTTGGGGGTCAGGTAGAAATCAGAAGCTCCATGATATCCGTACGCCAGTCCTATTGGATTTGGATCAGTCTCGTCGTGAAGGATTGTCATACGGGCGCGTAAAAACGCTTCGTGTGCGTTGAGGCCTTGCTCCAGCAGAAGCGTGTAAAATTCCTGTTGGAATCGTACGGCAGCATCCACATGCACTCGGATGTCGGGGCTGATGATACACCATGGATTATCATTAGCACTTCGATCATCGGCGGCTTCAATCATAGTAGTTAAGAGGGACTCCGTTTCTCCCTCAGCTCGACATGTGTTCAGGAATACCAGTGGTAAGCCGCTAACGCGTTCTTTCACATGATCTGGGTCAAGTATTCTGTCAGCTAATTGTATCCCGACAAGTCCGGTTGGTAATTCTTCTCCAAAATGTCCGGCAAGATGGATAAGATCAGCATTTTGTGCCCATTGTTCATAGAATAATTCCAGATTGAAGAAATCTTCATTGTTAGGACCTGTGTCTATACCAAGTTGTGTGACGGAATAGTCTTTGGTTTTAAATTGTTCCTCAAGACCAGATCCAACTGGCATGTTGGTGCCTTCTGCCAGCCAAATACGGTTCTGCGATTCTCTGAAGGGAGGAGGTGAGGTGCCAGCTGGCCAATTCGGGCGGCAGACAAGTCTGTTGTATCCTAGGAAGCCGGTAAAGGGTGATTCTGTGGAGTTTTTACTATCTTTGCTCGGCAATTCTTCTTTATAGTACAAGAGATCCCAAGGGATAATCCGGCAGTGGTCTATGACGATAATGATGCCGTTTTGATTAGCTTCAAGCCAGTCGACTAGAGGTTCGCCAACTTTGCTGCCAAATACTTCCTTGAATAGGCGTTTAGCTTCGGCAGCAATTTTGTAGAGGCTGACGCTGTGATTTTCTAGTCCGGCTTCGCTCTGGCCGGTTTCCCACAACAGGTCGCCCAGTTGGGCAACCTTCCTTTTGCAAGTGTCTTCAAGGTTCTTTTTGTCCGGGCGGTAGGTTGCTCGTGGCTGCCGTTTCTATCTTTATTGATTTTGACCTGATAACCTTTTTGGTCCTCTCGAAAGACTAAATAAATAATATCTCGTAGATCTGCTTCAGGTTCGCCGTTGTGGCCAGTAAAAACGAAACCCGCTTCATTAATCGTCATTCAACGCCTTCCTCCTGTAAAGGAAGCTAGATGATCTTGAAGGTTAGGGTTTTCCTTATTAAATAGCCCTCAGGAAACATTGCTTCCAAAACAACTGAATGCGCCCCCTTAGTGTCTGCTTTTGCAGTCAATACCGTTCCGCATTCGATGCTTTTTTGCTCTAATTGTTGAGAAAACAATAAACCATTACTCTTTGCAACATAAATTTGCGGTTGAGTTTCGAGGATGCCGTGTTTTGGTACTCCTAAAAGTTCAGATGTTTCGGTGGTAGCGAAGGCGCTGACGTTTATATATTCACCTTCTGGGGTGGTCTTTGGGTAGGATGCATAGAGTAACGTTGTGTCGTTTTCGCCCTTGTCTTTGTCAATCAGGAGTGTTTGATCGAAATCTATTGTCCGGTTTAACTTGGTGGGTCTGCGAATGCCAACAGGCCTCTGTGGGGAGTGGGCGTCTTGGTTGTGGATTTGAAGTTTGTAGGCCAGGGCGCGGGCTGCAGATATGGGAGGTGCATGAAACGGTAATTCCAGTTGTCCTGTATCCTCTAGTGTCTCTGCGATGGCGTGATGCGAGGGGGGATGGCTATCCATGGAGGCGGATACGGGTTGGATGAAATCAAAAAATAATTGTTTAAGTTGTTCTTGGTCAACCTGCCCCTGGTGGGTTAGGTCTGCAATCCGGTCCGCTATTTCCCTTGCTTGATAGTATAATCCGACTTTCTTTAAAAAACCGATGGCCAATCTAAAAGCTTCAATTTTCTCTTCAAGGCTACCGTCGATATTTTGGGCAAACTGCTGATATAGCAATCCGGTAAAGCCGGGATTGCTATATTTATCCATGTTGGCCAGGAGGTTGTGGAAAGCGGCACGTTTTAGTGATTTGCTTGGTTTGCCTGAGCAGGCATTCAGATGAACAAGTTGACTGTAAAAGCCTGACCCCCGAATAGCCGGTTTATCGGGCGGCCTTTCCCCATTGGCAAATTCGGAGATGGTCATTTCTTCAGGCGGTTTAACCGAAAGGCCACGCATATTTGCTCGCCAAAAGAGACCTTCGTTACGGCGGGCCAGTTGTTCCGGATGTTCAAAATCATCATCAGGATAAAGCTGGAGATTGTTGTTGGTTCGATCGAAAAGCAGCACTGCATCGTGTGGTGAGATGTTCAGGGACGCATTTTGACTGGAAAAAATTATGTGACGTCTGGTGCGAAGTACTTTGGATACGAACTTCAGGTCATTTGGTTCAACGACCAGAATCCAGGCCGAAGAAAGATGGGTGTCATCTGTTACAAGATTCCCAACCAGACTGTTTCCAAGTCTGGGGTCGGGCTGTCTCGCTATTTCCATCTTTCCCCCTTTCAGTAATCTGTATCTACTATATGTAGTGTTTGTCTTCTTGTCTAACTAATAAATATGACATTTTGACTGTGATGTTCCATAAAATTTCACAGATAGACAGTTGTGAAATTTTATTGTAATATCGTGGTTAGGAGAAAAGATATGGATGAAAACATTCTCTATCTACATGGCAAGCCGCCAGCGATTGCCTATTACACGCGGGTCGGCTTTAACGATCATTGCCAAATTGAGCAGCTTATCAGTGCGGGCAAAATGACGGGGCGTCGTTTTGTTCTTGAAGCTGGGAACTTTGAACGTCAGAGCGAACTGATACGTACTTTACGAGACGAAAATGCCGAGATCGTACTTGATACCAATGCTGCAGAGCTTTCGGTTCCAGGGAAATTTGCCGGTGCATCGAAAAATGCGGAATGGGCGGAGAAAGGGCAACCGTTAGAATTGGAATGTTTTCGTCCTGGAACTAACCGCAGCATCATAGAGCCTATAGCGCGTTTTGCCGTTGAAAATGGCCTGAGTAGTGTCATGGCGCCTTGCCATTACCTGGGTGGTGATCAGCGAGATGTCTGGTATGACCTTGACCGCGCGGCTTGTGTAGCGCTGCGAGAAACTCTCGACCGGGTTGGTGGGGAGAACATCGCCATTGATTATCCGTTGATGGTTGCTTACCAGCAACTACGTGATCCAACCCTGCTTTCTCAAATGGTTTCAAAATTGAAAGATATACCTTTTGATTACCTGTGGCTCAGGGTTTCTGGGTTTGGTGCTAATGCGACAGCGGCAGGGCTGGAGCGTTATATTAAAGCGCTCATCAATTTCAATCAGTTGAAACGCCCGATTATTTTGGACCAGGTTGGTGGGCTTGCTTCTTTAGCGGCTTGTTCCTTTGGTGTCGCAAGCGGTTTTTCTCATGGAATCGCGGGTAAAGAGCGTTTCGCTGCTGAAAGTTGGCTCAAGCCACCTGTTGTGGCCTCGAAGGACGACCGAGGCGGTCCTGCCAAAACGGTTTATATCCCAGGCCTTGATCGTCGCTTGAAGATCAAAGAGGCTCGGGAGTTATTTGATAATGCGCGAACGTCAAGGGAGATTTTTGGTTGCGGCGACAAGAGCTGTTGCGGGGATATTGATAAATTATTGAACAACCCGGAAGCTCATTTTGTGGTTCAAAAAGAAAGGCAAGTGCATGATCTTTCAAGATCGCCTACTTCTCTGCGGGCGAAGCATTTTATTTCGTCGCATTTAGGCCATGCAAAAAATCAAGCGAAGCGAGCTACAAGGCTTAAAAAGGTAAGCGATGAAAGCAAAGAAAAGATCAATTCTGCGTATAAACGACTGGAGCGTATGGAAGATACATTGACCAATCTGGCAAAAGCAACTAATCGTGCTGGCGTTGTGCCAGAGGCCTTGGAACGGCCAAAGATTGCTCGACAAAAACCGAAGGAAATTAGAGGGTCTGGCCGATGAGTAGCGCAGTCTTAAAAGAAACAGCAGTATCTAGATTGGTGGCCGGCCTTAGAGAATACGGTGGCCTTAAAGGTAGGGACATTGCAAATATTGTGGGTGTTTCCCCTCCGACGGTTTCTCGATGGAGTAAAGGCGATGGTAGCCCCACGATTGATAAGCAAACTATTATTGCGGAGTTGCGCTGGGTTGCCGAGCGCCTATCCGACTTTTACTACCCAGACGAGGTGAGATTATGGATTCAATCACCTCACCCGCAGCTTGATGGTCGTCGACCATATGACTTAATCAACGAAGGACGTACTGGAGAAGTATTGGAAGTCATAGAGCGTTTGGATAGTGGGGTTTATCTATAGGATGACCTCACATCATGACGACAGATTGCTCGATCAGCTCGATGATCTTGAGCGCCATGCCTACGACGGTGTTATGTGGAGAGCCGTTCGCAAAGAAAGATCTGTGCTTGATAGTTCACGTGGGGCGGGGCGCTGGAATACAGCTGACATGAATGTTTTGTATGGTGCTCAGGAAGCAGATGGTGCCATTGCAGAAATTCATTTTCACCTCAGCCGTGGTCAATCGGTTTTTCCTTCAAAAATGCAGCATATTTTGTACGAACTATCTGTTACGACAGATCGAACGCTGGTGCTTGCCAATATGGGTGATTTGGTTAGGTTGGGCGTGGACGAAGCCACATATAAACAGATGCTCTACACGCGGACGCAGGAGATCGCCAGTGCCGCTGCGTTCCTGGGGTTTGATGGGATTATTGCACCTAATGCTCGGTTTGACTGCCAGAATATCATTCTCATGGTTGACCAATTTAATGTGGAAAATATTGAAATAACTTCCGAAAGACCGATCGACTGGAAAAGCTGGCGATCCAGCGAGTACTAAATGGTCGATAGTCAGTTCAAAAGCCTTGTAACTTGGCAATAGTAGCGTTTGTAGTATGTAACTTTTCCTGTATGATCTCATCCATGTAAGGCGTTGACAGGAAAGCCGTAGCTGTTAGAAATCATCGTTGATCATTAGTTATCGCAGGTGAGAAGCGGCAGCTATGTTTCTTTAGGTACTCTGTTAAGCTTTTGCCTGTTTTAACAGCTGCTCCCACGTCTGCATTTCATCGAAAATATAGTTCGAGGTTTCTCTTGCTGGGGGCACCATTTTGGTTTTTCGAACCTGAAAATCTCCTAATACCTTGAAAGGTAAGGAGATTTTTGGGGTTCGATAACCAATCTCTTTACAGTACTCAAGTGGTTCAATAAAGGCTAATTTCAATAGTAATCGCTTGAGGATGAAGTCACCAGAATGCCATGTTTTCAATGGATTAGCTAGAAAACCAAGTGAGAGTTCGAGTCTTGTTTCCTCGGAGGCTAATTTAGGGTGCGATTTTGGTGATATCTTTTCGGCCAAGCTTAATTTTTCTCGTTCTAAAGAATCTATCTTCTTTTCATATGCTGCAATGACTGTTGCATTGGTTGCTTCAAGGGTTCGGTCAATAAGCATATTGATCTGTTCATCGATAGTTT
Organism: Kordiimonas sp.; assembly: GCA_965199355.1. Taxonomy (GTDB): domain Bacteria; phylum Pseudomonadota; class Alphaproteobacteria; order Sphingomonadales; family Kordiimonadaceae; genus Kordiimonas. Next base: position 657,268 of record OZ240690.1, on the reverse strand, counting down.
TTCTTCGCTTCTGGTAGTTTTTTCTATCTTGTTCTAAGCGTTGTTGAGTGTGTGCTCTAGATTCTTTGAGTGTTTTAATAGCGATTTGCAAAATTTCTGGGGAGGGAATTATCTCGCTTAGTAGTTGTTCAAAATCTCCTTCAATCTTTGCTCTGGGGATGGATTTGCCGTAACGGCGACAGTGTTTGTTCTGGCAGAGATAATAGGCGTAAGATTTGGTTTTGCCTTTCGACCAGCAGTTCCTTAGTTGTTTGCCACAGTGGAAGCATACAACGGCTCCTCTAAGGATAAAATCTTGGTGAATGTTCCTGCGGAGCGGGGCAATTTTCTTGCCGTTCAACCTTTCCTGAATTGTCTCGAAAGTTGTTTTGCTGATCAACCCCATGTGTTTGCCGTCTCTGAGAGAAATACCCCATTTTGGTGCACTGACATAGCCAGCGTACATAATCTGTCGGAGCATATTTGAAACCTTTTGTTGCCTGACATGAGTCTTGTTTAGATCTTTAGGAAAGGCTGGCTGAGTTTCTAGGAATTGCTTTATTTCAGCTGGGCTGGCAAATCGACCGCTTGCATAGCCTTCAAGAGCTTCTTGAACGATTGAAGCAAGAGGTTCATCTCTGACAAGTATCTTTCCACCATGCTGTGATTTTTCGTATTTAAAACCTATAGGAGGGCGGCTGATTACGGCGTAGCCTTGCTCAATGCGTGCGATGCATTTCTGCCTGTTTTGACGACCCATCTGCAGGCGTTCGAGTTCGCCTGCTGCTGCAGAGATGATTTCGTTAAACTTGCCCTCAGGAGTGTCTTCAAAGTTAAAGTTAAGGCATTCACGTTTTGCGTCACGTTCTAACATAGCTCGACGCAGTTTAAGGTGAAATTCAACGTCTCGCGCGTAGCGCTTCAAATCGTCAAAGATAACTACATAATTATATTGAGGATGGTCATCCAGATATTTGAGGAGTTGCATCATGCCAGGGCGCTTCATGAAATCCCCGCCACCCGTTACATCATCTGGAAAAACCTCCTCGACCAAGTAACCCTTGGCTTCAGCATATTGGCGACAGCGGTGTTCTTGACTGCTGAGACCACTCCCGTTACGTGCTTGCTTTTTGCTTGATACACGGCAGTAGATTAGAGCTCTCTCCGGTGAGAGTGCTCCAGTGTTGATGAAGGCAGGTAACATATGAAACTCCAATACTAATACTTTGCCCCATCAATTGCCCTTTCTATCGTTTCGTATTTTTGTTTCAAGCTTAGTTAATCAATCTGTTTATTTCTTTAGAGAAATAGAAAGTGAAGCGGTGGTATCTGCATCTGCGAACTCAAAAGCAATCTGATTATTATCATCAAATCGGTCTCTTATCACAGTAATCCCAATAGATAATCGTTCCTCTTTGAGGTTCAGTTCAAAGGAGCGAATGTTCATTGTAGTAAGTAAGAGCTGGACAGCCCTTATCCAAAATGTAAGCCTTAATAAGGCGTTTCAGGAGAGAGCTGCTAAGGCTCAGATCTAGGTCGAAACACTTTCCTAATATATTCAGACTTATCCCTTTTGTGTATGTGCTCGAATTTATGTAGTGAAGAGTAAAGTATTCTATTGAGCCCCTGAGTATAGATAAAATCTTTAACGAAAAAGAGACCTTCAGAATGTCGACAGATATCTTTGACGGTGAGGAATAATTTTCAGATAAACTGTTCTATCAGCATCGGCAAATAGACGTTATGGCGTGACTAAAATCGCATAGTTCAAGCTGTACACTGAAATCTATGAGTAAGATCGTAATCCTGCTTGTAGAGAGGGGTTGCCGTATTAAATGTCCGCAACTCTGTCGAGGGGGTACTGGTTACTGGCTAAACTGTAAATGACCCCGCAGTTTTGCCGAGCTGCCGTCACAGTGCTGAAGAAAGATGATGTCCATTGATTGCAGAACCCCCTCCCTGATGTCGATCTTATTCACCGTGAACTCACCTGAGATTTCACTGCAGCCATTCCCCGGCCCGGATACTGCTAGTGCCGGTTTTCCATTGTTTCCCAAATCATAACTTACGGCTTCTTTATAGTGGCCAACAGCAAAATCAGATCCTGAGGGCGCTTGGAATGAGAGAAACCAATCGCCAAAATCTGTGCAAAAGCTTAGGTGTACATCATTGGGTGTTAGGGTCTCTGCATAGAAGTTACAGCTTTCGGAATTGAACTGGTATGATTGTCCGTCTGTGACCCAGTCGTCCTTGTCACCTTGAATAGTTAGTTCAACGGAACCCAATAGGATGGGGGCAGGGAAACTGGAGTCTGTTGATGACACGTCCAGTTCTTTTTGAGCCTTGACCACGTCGGCATCAGTTGCCGACCCAACGAATTCCTGGATAGCTACATTGCCTCCAGTACCCGACAACTGGAAAGAGTGTTCGAAGGTGGAAAAAGTAATGGGTACTCGGGTTTCCTGATCTAAATCTGAGTGTTGAAGCTGCTTGATAAAATCCTCGACATTCAGAGTCTGGGGAGACCGACTGTCGTCTAAGGCGAGCAGTATCCGGCGGGCAATTGGGCCGATTTTCTGCGTGGCTTGGAAAGCAGAGGCGTTGGGTATTTTGACGGTTGGCACCACATCGCCAGGGGCCGCAGAAAACAGCACGGGATAGGGGTCACGGAATTGGTTCATGAACTTGACGACGCTAAGCGTATCATCAACGTTTTGTTTTGCGGTTGGGTTCAATATATTGTCCGGGAATGTGATTTCATCTCCTTCGTAACAAGCGTCAATCAGAAGAACGTAGGGCGTGTTCATCTGTTTGAGTTGATCAACAACATCACCGATATAAAGAAGCTGTTCGGATAGTCCCAATACATCATAGCTGCTGATATCGACTTCGCCAGTTGATGTACGTTCAAGCTCAACATTGCCGGGTTGAAGGAAGTAATTCCATCCAATACCTTCACCGAATCCGTGCATCATCATATAGAGGACGACAACATCGTCGTCTTCGGTTTCATTTACCGTCTTGTTTAGATTTTCAAGAATCTGGAAGGCATCCTGGCGTGAAACATAGTTTAGATTATCCGATCTCAGCAGCTGTGCTGAGGTAGCGTTAAAGACAGTATTCATCCTGTTGAGAACCAGTCGCCCAGATATATAGGCGCCGCTAAGACTTGAAGGGAGACTGTTGGGCTCCACAGTTCCGTAATGGCCATTTGTGATGGCAACCAGATGCAGGTTGGGAGAGCTGGTTTCCTCAGTGGCTGAAAGTACCTGTGAACTCCATACACAAAGGAGCACTGTAATGACTTTAAGGTTTTTGAGATACGGTTTCATTGCTTGGAATGCCTTTGAATACATGTTGCCTTGCCAGCGATAATATCCGCTCCACACGGAGCTTTATCTTATCTTCATCAATGCGTCCGGCTTTTAGGTCGCGGAGATCGTTTCGTAGCCTGACCATCTCTCTTTGGACTGCTGGATCTTCTATCAGTATCAAAGCACCCCAATAGGCGGCATTGAAGGCTTTTTCGCTTGCTGCTGAAACCTTTTTGTTTTGATCGAGTTCGGCAGCCATGACCCCAAGAGTGGTCGCGAGTTTCCTGTATGTAGTCCGGGTCTCATCCCATAGCTGGCGCTGGTAATCTATTGTGTGCTGGATGGCTATCAGTTCGTGTTCTTTCTGAATGGCCGTTTTATTACCATGCAAATAGATGAACACGCTTACGAAGATGCTCAAGCCCGTGAATATGGCCCCGATGATTCCGAGTCTGATTTCCCACTTGTCTTTTTCGCTGGTCGTCATGGATCATTTTGCCCGGGTTAAGACGATATCGACCGTCTTGTTTTCTTGTTTCATACCGTCTGTTCGCAGGCGCGCTTCTTCAAACGCTATGCCGGATGCTTCATCAATTTTCTCGGAAAGAATGAGCCGATACTGTGTGTCGTTGAAAGTGACAAAGAAATCGATCCCATCAAAACTATAGGTCCAGGTAAATTGTCGGTTGACTATCGTGCCGTTGTTGCAGAAACGGGTGTTTCCGGTTTGATCAGCTGCGAACACGTATTCACGGCCTTCCGTACAGTTAGTGCCCGTCCCCAAGACTTCATCAATGGCAACTTCCACCCATTTCTTTTGAGTGGGGCCTGTCAGTTCTTGAGGGTAAGGTGTCGACTGCGGTGATGCTGCCAAAAGCGCAAAAACCAAGTTTGTGATAGGTACCATTTGCTTCCCCTTCCAGCCCCTTTGTTTATCATTGTTTTGACTACCTGTCCGTTCACAATGCTCGTGATGGATTGATGTCTTTTATGTTGGGAGATTGTACCTAATTTCGGTGTTGTCTATGCATGTTTTTCTGACAACCTTAATTATCTTCCAGCAACTTTAGGTCGCAAGATGTTGTTGTTTTGAGTTTTTATTGTTCTATATCTTGTATTTACAGTTTGATGTTACCATCTAGAATCAAGTTATAACCAACGATTAATTATACGTTTTAGGGCTTGGGGAACCAATGATGACTGATGAGGTTATTTATTTTCCTGTTGGAAATGGGGATATGTCGCTGCTCAAGTTACGCGACGGCAAAACCGTGCTTATAGATTGCTATCTGCAACAAGAAGAAAGCGATACAAGGTCGGCTGTGGCTTCAGACCTGTTGGATGAACTTGAAGAAGATGCCAACGGTCGCCCTTATGTTGATATTTTCCTTCTGACACACCCTGACGATGATCACTGTAAGGGAGCTGAGGAGTTTTTGCATCTCGCCAAGCTTGAGGACTATGACGACAATGCCGAGGACAAGAAAATTGTTGTACGCGAAATGTGGTCATCGCCCCTGGTATTTCGCCGCCGGAGCAAGAACCATCCGCTTTCTGATTATGCTAAGGCCATCAATCGGGAAGCAAAAAGGCGGGTTAAAGTGTTTAGAGACGGAAGTGCGGTAGATACTGAGGGGATGTCGGATGGTGACAAAGTTCGTTTAATCGGGGCAGATTGGCGTAAGGAAGATGGTGGAAACCGGCTTGCGGATTTGGACGGCATTAGAACCAGGGTAGGGGAGACGATTGCCTGGTCCGACAATAATGGCGAACAACTCGTGAAAATTCATGTTCATGGCCCACATAACCCGACCAATGATGATAGTTTTGACGCTAATGAGGAAGTCTTGTCGAAGAATAATTCCAGCGTCATCACCCGTTGGAAGATTTTCGCGGCTGGCGGTATTGCCTATAATGCGCTTTTGTTTGGTGGTGATGCGGAAGTAGAGATTTGGGAGCGGGTGTGGAAAGCAAACGTTAATTCAGCAGATTTGCTCGAATACGATATTCTGTTAGCGCCTCACCATTGTTCGTGGGGGGTATTATCGAATGGGGCAGCCACCGATGACGATGCGGCGGTTAATCAGGACGCACGTCGTGCTTTGAACCAGCAACGCCAGGGTGCTCGTATTATCTCCTCCAGTAAGCCAATCAAAGATGACGATAAGAACCCGCCTGCCCACCGGGCAATGAAGGAATATAAATCCTGGCTGCATATGGACACCAACTTCAAATGTACGGGCGAACACCCAAAGGAATCTGGGCCTGAGAAAATGCGGTTCAGCTTTTCCAGGAATGGCGTGAAGCTGGAAACAAAGGCGGCAACCGCAATAGGGGCGGCTGGGATCATGAGTAGTAATGCCAAAGCCGGGAGCGGGTAAACTGGCCCGTGGACGTATCGCTAGGAACAGACTTTCCTGACTTGGATCCTGCCCATCTGAAACATGAGTTGGCGCGTGAAATGTTGCATGCGTGTTTGATGCATGATCAATTCCAAGTCAAATCGATCGGCGCGCTCACGACAGCAAGTGGGCGAGAACTTGATGTGATAACCGGCACGATTGGCGGTTTGAGCGTGGGGTCTCGTAATCCTGCAGGTATTCTGGAAGAAGAGCCTGTCGCTATTCTAGTGTCAGACAGTAGTAGAATGCCGATTGACGTACGGGCGCTACGGTCGGACTTTCCTGATCTTATCCATATGAATGCTGTGCCTGCCGGTGAAGTCAAATCGCTTTGTCTTTTTGATAAGGGTTGGCCGACATTAAGGCGGCATTGGACCCCTTTTAAATGTTTGCGGCAGTTGATTTGGTGGCTGGAGGCCGCAGCGGAAGAAACGTTGCACGGTGACACGCAAGGCTTGGAGCAAGCGTTTTTTTACACAGGTAAAACGCTGGTGTTGCCCGCCGACACTCTACATTACGACTGCGATTTTAGTCGTCTTTTATGGCCGATTCAGATGACTGAAACGGCAGATGCGACCAAACAATATTTATTGTTGGATTGGCAAGCTGCAGCCGGATTGGAACCGCAGAAACCGATAGGAATTGTGCCCTTGGTCGTTGATGCTGAGCCGGTTGTCCACCGCGCCCCCGTGTATGAACTGTCCACCTATGATCAGCTTAAAACTCAGATGGCCGAATTGCGAACGGATTTGGATGCCAAACTGAAGACCCAGGTTACACAGTTATGCAAAGGAGACAGTCAATTCGCTCAACGAAACAAAGACAACAAATGCCTTATTGTCGTACGGATACCCAAATTACGGGAAGAGGGTGGAGACATTGAAGCTTTTGAGATCTGGGGCTTCATTGTTGCTGCAAGTTTTTCTGAACTCGGTGTGCAACTGGATGCCCTTTTTGAGCATGAAGGACGGTTCGATCTGATCACTGTTCTTACGGACCTGGGGCCTAAGGAGGCGGGAGATCCTGAGTTTGGTTCCAAAGAAATTTGGCAATGTTCCGTACAATATATGCTGGACCAAGAACGCGCGAATATCCTTTCTGATATTTCAAAGGGTGAGGGTCAATTTAAGGGCGGGCTGTTAGGTGTTGGTTCACTGGGTGGCACGCTTGCTGACATGTGGGCGAAATCAGGCTGGGGTGACTGGGTGTATGCAGATCCCGACTATGTGGAACCACACAATATCCAGCGACATATTGCCCGAACGAGTTGTATTACCCAGGCCAAAGTCGAGGCGGTGCGCCTTATGACGACCCAGAGTGTCTTCAGGTCTGAGGCCAGAGACCATCATGGTGATCATGTCAGTTTTCTGGAGAAGATCGATAAAGAAAAGATAGAATTGGACGTGCTTATTGATGCTACGGCCACGACTGAGGTGGCACGGGATCTGTCTCGGCAAGCGAGTATTCCGCGCAGTGCATCGGCTTTCTTCAGCGTTGATGGTAAGGCCGCTGTCATCTGGCTAGAGGACAGGGATCAATCAATTCGGCTAGCAGATATTGAAGCTCAATATTACCACGCAATCATTAACGAAGACTGGGGTGCAACGCATATTCCAAAAATCGTACCTGCCCTACAGATTGGGGCAACCTGCGGCTCCAAGTCATTCATTATGCCCTATGAAAAAGTGTTGATGAACTCGGCAAGAATATCAGAGCGCCTTATGTCTGCGTTGCAAGGTAATGAAAGTCTGTTGTGGGTTAGCCACAGTGCACACGTAGACGGGGAAATGAAAGTTTTTGAGCGAGAATGTGCAGGCGTACACTCGGGAAAGCTGGGAAGCTGGCGTCTCTCCATCGACCAACATACCATCGAAAAACTGCATGCTCTGAGAGCGGAAGGTCTGCCCAATGAAACCGGTGGGATCATATTAGGGTTCCATGATTTTCATTCGCGGGACATCAGGATCGTTGATATTCTGCCGCCGCCGCTGGACAGCGAGATGTCTCCAGGAGGGTTTGTCCGAGGTACCGAGGGATTGCTGGATGTGGTGAAAGCGATTGAAGACAGGACAGGTGGTGCTGTATCTTACATTGGGGAATGGCATTCACACCCAAAAGGGGTGCCGGCCACCGCCAGCCCTACGGATATCGCACTATTGACTGATCTTGTCGTGCGAATGGAGGAACAAGGGGAACCGGCTTTGATGATGATCGTTGGTGATGAAGATATCGGGTTCTATCTCGGTGATGTGCATAGGCAATTAGGCCAATTTGAAGATGAGCAGTAGCAAAAGCATTGGTCTTGCCCTGTCAGGTGGCGGGGTCAGAGCAGCTATTTTTCACCTCGGTGTCCTCGAGCTTTTGGCTCACAGGGGACTGCTAGAGGACATCAGTGTGCTGTCGACGGTGTCGGGTGGCAGTCTTGTCACTGGCCTTATCTATGCGAGCAATAATTATGAATGGCCAAGTTCGGCGGATTATCTTGATAGAGTTTTACCGAACGCAAAAGCCATTATGACCGCCAAGGCTTTGTTGAACCCTAAAAAAGTGCCGGCTCTTTTCTTGCGTCATCCTGTTCTGACTTTGATGAAACGAGCCAATCTTGTCGCCCGCCAATTACAATCAGAGTGGGGAATTACGGGTAGTGTCCGTGGTATAGCACCAGCGCCCAAATGGTTTATCAATACCACTAGTTTTGAGTCCGGTAAAAATTGGCGATTCAGCCAAGACCACACCGGGGATTGGAAATTCGGCCGTAACTTTGATGCTGATTTTGATCTGGCTGAAGCGTTGGCTGCTTCCGCCGCTGTTCCTTATCTTCTTGGTGCACTGCATCTCAAGCTACCTAAAGAAGGATGGCAAAAAACCGACCCCGCGACAGGACAGCCCCTAGGGCAAATTGTTCCGATGAAGCGAAAAGTCCGTCTGTGGGACGGAGGTGTGTATGAAAATCTGGGAATTGAGCCACTTTACAAACCTGGAAGAGGTACGATTGATTGTGAACGTATTATCATCAGTGATGCAGGCGCTCCGCTGAGGCCCACATGGGAAGAAGGGGGGGAAACCCTCATCGGGTCCCCCAGATTGTTTGACTTGGCCTCTGACCAGATACGATCACTACGTGCGCGGCAGATCATGGAGTATTTCAGGAATGAAGGCGATGGCCTCTGGATTCCTATGGGGAAATGCGCAGAAGACTTCAACAGCGATATGGGTGCCGACCTGGATGTGAATGAATATCTTAATCGTATTGATGTAGCTGCGGTTGCTGGCGAGGGCACACATCTCAATAAAGTCAGTGTGGATCTATTTGACATCATTCGACGCCATGGATTTGAGGCGACAAGGATGACGGCTGATTTCTTTTTGTAAATGATGGTGTATCGAAAGGGTTTGTGTGAAATTTAGAAACAATCCGAGAGGTAACATTCGATTTACTGCTGATGTGTCTCTCAATGATTTTGGGGAGCCATCGGATTACGTAACGCACGTGCGTGCTGAGATACAGCAATATGCTGACGACGAGTATGATGAGTTGGTGGAAACTGGCAATGTATCGCTGATAATTGTGCGCCTCGGTGATGCTTATGAACGAACTGGCGTGAAAGACGCTTTTGATGAATCAGCTACTTTATTCAGTTTTTATCATCATGTCTGGGACGATGAAGATGATTGGTTTGTCGGTAATCTTGATCTCAGCCCACAGGGTTTGGAAATTCTTATTGTAGACCGTATTTATCTGGAGCCAGCTTATCGAGGGAATGGGCTAGGAAAATATGCTTTGCAGCGCATACTGGACTATTTTGCAACGCGGTGCGAACTAGCATTGTTGAAGTCCTTTCCGCTTCAGTTTGAATCTAATTACACGGAAGGGCGATCTAGTTTCGACCTGGTAGACTTTAAACGTTCTGAGCCTGTTTCAGCGAAAGCGCTCGTGGCTTTCTACGAAAAATGCGGGTTTCAGAAACTAGGCGAGGATGGCTATATGTTTCAAATCCTAGAGCATCCGTCTCGGTAATAAAATACCGGTTTTGTGCCGAACGGCTTTTTGTTTGCACCAGCTGTCTAAAGAGCGGTTTGATGTTGTGATTTTATCTATGTACGGTAATCCGCAAACCTATCTCGTTTGTTAACGACCTATTTTCCAAGCAGGTCGAAATCTAGGGTCTGATACCGAAGGAGTATCGAGTTCTCGCTGTCTGGATTTCGCCTTCGATAGGATTGACTGCGATGCGACGGTACAGCCGTTAACGAGTATTGCTTTAGTAAATCTTGTCCAGGAGTACTATGATGTCCGGCTGAAGCAGGATTCTACGATTACCGATAGGCCGACATGCCGGGTAGCGAAGGTGTTTTCGTGAGTTGTGAAAGATCACTTTTCTAAGATAAACTCTAGCGATATAATTAAAAAAAAGGTAGTGATCTCAATATTTTAGTCTGTGCGAATTTTGAGGATCGCTATCTTGTCGCCCCAACTGATCAAAAGCTCAGTAGTTCGCTGCTGAGCCATTTTTTTGTATTTTTCATTAAATCACCAAGATGAAACGAATTTGATGTCACCATAAAGAGTAGAATTTTGGATTTTTTACTCCATATGGCGTATAAGGTTAAGCATTAACTCAATCTAGCAAGAGTATCAGCTTCCAGAATTGCATTTTTCAAAGCTATGTCCGAGACATGCGTGTAAATTTCGGTTGTAGATATAGACGCGTGACCAAGAAGTTTTTGTACAAACCGAATATCCGTACCATTTTCGATGAGCATAGTGGCTGCCGTGTGTCGAAGCATGTGTGGCGTCACTCTTTTATCTATACCTTTACGTACTCGAAGATGATGAAGACGCCGTCTTATGTCCTGTGGCTGCAATGGGCGAGATCGAGTATTCAAGAAAATGTGGCTTTTGTTTCCAAACCTACTTTGTATTTCCTTGCGAAGTTTCACGAGTGTTTCCTGTAGTATCTTGTTACCAATGTATACTCGTCTTTCCTTTGATCCCTTGCCTGCGATGTAAATCGATGTTCCGTCCATGGATACATCCCTTACCTTAATGGAGCACATTTCCGAAATACGAAGGCCAGTAGCACTGAGCAGTAAGATTTGAAATATTGTGTCTTCAACCGTTTTAGAATTATCCTGATCACGGTAATCAAGGGAAACTAGTGCTTTAACTTCTTCAAAATCTAGGCTGCGGGGGAGGTTTTTTGGGGTTTTTATGGAAATTGGCCATTCTTTAAAAATATCTTCAATGTTATATTTTTGATAGGCGAAAGAGCTTAGTTTTTTTAAGCAAGCCAATCGCCGCTTTACCGTTGTGTGTTTATGATTCTTGAAATTAAGTGAGGTGTCCACAAACTCCTTAACTCGATCTGTGTTTAGCCAATCATTGAAGTTTTTATTTGCTTCTTCCATGCGAGAAAAAGCTTTAATATCATGGTTGTAGGCTGCGATCGTGTGTTCAGATAGTGATTTTTCAATTTTGCAATGCAAAAGAAAAGCTTCACAGACTATTTTGGCTTTCATCTTCTATCTCCTCCCAAAAAAACGAGAAAGAAAACAGAAAAACGTTGCCATTAAGTTTCCAATTTACACTATTAGATTTTTAGTTGTATTAATTACGGCAATACAACTAATTAATGAAGGATAATTGGTAGTTATGAGCCAGTCTAACTTGACTCGTTCCATTAAATTGACCGAGTTTCCATTTACCAATCGCGTAAATGAACTTCGAGAGTTGCGTAGCTTTTGTGAACAGCGAAGCGATTGTCAAATACTGGAAGTGTCCGGACGGTCTGGTATTGGGAAATCTCGCTTGCTTAGTTATTTTGCTAAAGAGATGTCAGACGATTGTCAGGTTCACTACTTGAATTCTAGGAATGATACTCGGCTAGATAGCGGTTTGCTTAATAGCTTAGAAAAGTCTCTTAAAAAGCAGGATACAAGGCCAGCGCTCCAGCGGACTAAATCTAACGTTAAGGACGTACTTTCGCAGACACCCAAAAATGTGCGTAACTTTGCGCCAACGCTGACAAAAGATGTAATGCCCTTTGGAGGGAATATCGCTTCAAAGATGGTTTCTGCAGCTGTTGGCGCAAGCGGCACTGATAAGTCGGCAGTTGGAAATCGTATCAAGGTTTTGCTCAGTCGTGCAATCGAGTCCGCTAAAGGCCGTAAGATCTTGTTTATCTTTGATGACATACAAGCACTCAGCCAAGACGAGCAAACCATTCTGTCTTACATACTCTCAATTAGCAGCAGCATGGGATTGCATGATACCTATTTTATATTTGGGACACGTCCTGCAACCAATGAAAGTCACTCCCTCCTGAAGCCAATATTTGAACGTCTAGCGTTTGACGGCAAATATCAGTGTTTACCAATTAGTCCTATGGATGATGAGGCAATGTTAGGTATTGCCGCCTCAATTATTGCCAATCCTGCTTCAATCACTGGGCAAATCAAAAGTGCAAAGGGAATTCCCCAAACATTCTTCAGCTACCTAATGCAGTTGAATATGACAGGCAATTTATCCATTAAAAATAAACTCATCGTGCTGCCAACGGAAAAAAACCTACTAAGTCGTGATGGCAACTCCCTCTTGGAGGCTCTTGACAGATATCCTTCGTTTCGGTGGCTAATAAACGCAATCTCAGTATCGCGCTTTGACATCTCATACTCTACACTGAAGCAAAGCTTTGCATTGTTTGGCCTTTCAGACGAACTGACTTTGATAGCTGCGGTTAGCCAATTAGCATCTCTCGACGTTCTTGAAATCAGTAATGATGATGAAGTTACTCCCAGAGTTTATGTAGAACACGACAGCATCAAAGATGCAGCCGTTATGGATCTCAAGAAAAATAGATATCTGGAGTATTTGCAGACAAACGAGATTGTAGCGGAATTGGCTTCGTTGGAGTACCAGCTACAACTGACAACCAGTCTGAAATCCGATAATCACTTTCACCGAGCAAATGCGGAGAGAGTTCGCGTTGCAAGAGTACTTGCTTTACGGGAGGCTAAATCCAGTCAATGGGTGAAGGAAGCACAGGCTATCCTTGCAGTTTGCGAGATGTATGAATGGCATAACGATACCATAGATGTCGGTGAGTCCTTGTTAGAGGTCATGAAGGATAGTTTCGAACCGTCAACAGGGCCTTTGAAACAGATTCAGAAATCCCTGCGCAAGGCGTATTTTTACCGTGGACTTTTCGCAAGAGTCGTCGACTTGCAAGACTTAGAAACTGTATCTAGTGGTGAAGACTTATACATGATAGCTATGGCGCACTTGATCCTGAAAGGAGATCAAGCCAGTGTGCGAATTGCTAGACTGGCGCAAGAAAAACTTTCCAGCGATCCTGCTGATCAGGCTTGGCAGCCAATTTTGAAACTAACAGAAGCATCTGCTCTCCAGGAATCAGGAGGACATGATACCTGTGAAATAGTCTATCAAGACACGCTCAATACCATAGATGATGTAACCTCGCGCCGTATTGCAGGTCAGTTCAAGATTGCAAGCCCGCTTTTTGTCGATTGTGACATGAGTCTTGCCCTGACCGAAGAAGCCTACCAACAGTTTATCGCAGATGATGACCTGAGGCTCGCAGGGATGGCTTTAAATAACAAGGGATACACTTACTTACGCCTGCATGATTATTCAAAAGCCTTGTCCTGCTTTGATCAATCTATTCTCTTTTTGGATGAAAAATACCCTCATGAGTCAGTGTTTCCGTTGAATAACAAAGCTTTTGTATTGTTAATGCAAAACAAACCAGCAGATGCAGAGTCGGTTCTAACGTCGTGTCTTTTTCGTCAGTTATGGCCTGACTACGAAACGTCTATTCTTCTTAATTTTGCATACACAATCTGGCTTCAAGGGCGTCAAGATGGTGAAAAGTTCCTGGATCGAATTACGGGAACACCTGGCATGGATGTGCACGAGTGGGCGTCCTGGCAACAAGTTTATGCGCGATGCATGCTAAAATTGATGCCACATGGTTCTATGCCCAATAGCAAAATGATTTCAGACTGTGAAGCACTATTGAGGACTTTGAAAGATACAAAAGCTATTGCGCCTTATTGGAATGCCCTTGGAAGGACCGTTTATGAAAAATATGGCTTGACCTTGGATGAGGCTGAAGAGGCTCCATCTCAATCCAGTATGTCAGATATCTCTAACCCGACTTATTCTCTAATCCGACCCTCCGCTTTATGTTTTGCTCACATTTAACTGTTATTGAAAGGCTTAATGCGGTCAAAAAAGCTGGCTAGGTAGACTTCCAGCAACCCTGTCGGCTTTCCAAAGATGTATTCGTTCAAAAAAAGCGTATAACTTGACCAGCTAGCAAGATCAGGTTGTGCATTTGCCTCGATGAACCAGGCTTTGTCGAACTGATCCACTCTGAAATCAAATCGCGCACAATCCCGACAACCTAGCAGGTCGTATGCAATAAGCGACTGTTGTATTACTGAATTTCTTACTGTATCTGGAAGTATGGTATTCAAAAGACGCCATTGCATATTTGTTGGCGGTGATATTTTATCTGCATGAGATCTGATATAATTTTCGGGAAGGTTTTTGCCGTCCAGTCGAACCAACCCGATAGGTATGACTTCTCGATCAGTTCCATTACCATAAACAAGGGCTGTAGCTTCTAGGCCAGGGATGAATTTTTCCACGATAACAGGCCCAAGTCCTTCATTGATGAGTTTTAACGCTATTTTTTTTGCCTCGGTAGCATTGGCTGCGGTGCGGCCATCAATTCCCCTACTATTCCCGGAATCGTTTGGTTTGACGATAACTGGAAAAATCTCTTGTTGCAGACCATCAATGTTTGACACGATATCTTCATCTATCAAACAAGCTGGTGGCGCATTCACTGCATTTTCCGATTTTAGTAGAAGATTGGACCGGTATTTATCGCGTGCTAAAATCATGCTGAAGGGGGTAGGGCCGGAATAATCTGTGCTCGCAATCTCAAGTAACATAGGAGATTGGGCAAAACGGTAGAATTTGCTCAAGCCTGCCCCAATATTAACAATCAAAGCCTCTAAGGGCCGTCTTTTAGCAATCTGTTCCACTAACCATTGGCTTGTTTCGATTTTAGGCGATTTACCGCCAAAGGCTTCTATAATTCGTGCCAGTTCCAAAGCGACACTATATTCCTGAAATTCGCTTACCTCAGCTGAATGAGACTGAGTTGTTTGAGCATCGCAGATGATCACTATATGGTGCGTAGTCCACCAGTCGGAGGCATTTAGCTTAGGTATAAAAAGTGTGTCTTTAGAAGGTTTTTTTCTGTTACTCATTTTTTGGCACACATCTGGTATTCGATTGTTGAAAACTGGAAACAGCTATGTTCAAAGGCGCCCCCGCTACCGGTAGGAGGGAGCGCCCGGCGAAATGTGTTTAGTGACTGTTGGGATAGTGTCTCTTTCGAAAGCGATGCAAACCAATCGGCCTTCATACCAAGGTATTTTCTGCTGTCAGGTGTAAGAGGAGCTGTGATTTGGCATACATCCGCATGAAACTCCGGAGCTACAATGGCGGCTTGTGTAGCAAGATCTGGTAAAGCTCTGCCCAAAAAAGAATTGGTGGCATTGTTTGAAGTGGGTTCGTTTTTTTCCGTAGCAGCGATGATTTGTCTAAGCAGCACGCCATCCAATGGCCAGAAGTTTGTCATTCCGTTGTCATATTGCCGCACAATCAACGTAGCCCCTGGTTTCATGTGTTGCCAGATATCGGCTAGTGCTGTTTCAGGTGTTGAAAGATAACCGAGTACATTCATTAGAATGATAACATCGGCATCGGGCACGGCGCCTAACGCGGCAACGATATCGCCGCAGTGGAAGGTAACGTTACTACCTTGGGATAGATCTTTATTGTTCCACTCGGCAGCCTTGATCAGGTCTTCTGCAATATCAAATCCAGTGATGTATCCTTCCGGGCCAAGTTTTTCGGCCCATAAGGGTACCCAAAAGCCAGGTCCACAGCCAATATCGAGCAGTTTGTCTCCCCGCTTAATTGGCATTCGATTTACAATACTCTTGCGAAAGTCAATCTTTGCTCCATGGTGGGCTTTCAGCCAGTTTAAGGAAGATAGTGCGCGACCACTATGGTGTTCGCTTTCGCATAAATTATTCATAACTACCAATTATGGTTCATTAGATGGCGAAGGTTTTTTGCACTAAGAAGGGGTTGTCCGTTTTCGACCCAAAGCGGACATGCTTAATACGTCTGGCAAATGTTGTAAGTAGGGCAAATTCGCCTCGGAGCGTAGACTAGGAAATTGACAAAGTCTGGGCTTTCGATGAAAAGTGCGGGCTGGGCTGATATACAACAGAGACCGGTCCGTCGTTTGCTGCGAACGGTTCGAACACTTGGGTGAGGCGAACTGAGTTCAAGCTCGGCCGAAGCATATAGTCCTGAAGACGAAGCGCTTCAACATCTGCTTGACCTGTTGCAATCATCGCATCCACTTCGGTGAAGGTGGCTCCCCAAATCATTGCTCTAATTACACGAGAGAAAGTCTTGAAATTAGGCTAAGGTTGGCCGCTTATCATCATATTCTGCGGTCGTGCACTCGCTCATTTTTGAGGCGTGCCTGGTGCGGTTGGGTCATGTCGATGACACCGTTTCCCTGATAGAATATGGCATTTGTAGAGTGTAGGGTTTACGCAAGCTGTGCGCATAATATGCGCGCTTGGATCGGGTAAATCCCAATCTACTCACCTACGGTTCGGCAAGGGGGTCGCTGCGCGCACCCCCCAGGACATCCTCCGGTTTTCTGTGAAAGTCCAGTAGTTACAAGAGCATGCCTATGCCAACGGTTGTGGTTTTCGATAAACTCGCTATGATTTATCTTGCGCAACTAATGGGGGGTATGCCGTGTGATTATCAGTCAGGCTGAATTCATCAGAAATTATAGCCAGAAAATGGAGAGTTTTGCTTGGCTACTTGGTGCTGGCTGCTCTTTAAGTGCGGGCTTGCCCACAGCCCAAGATATTATTAGTGACTTAAAGAAGCGTTTCTATTGCACCGAAGAAAACCAAAACTACAGCGATGCAGATATGGCGATTGCTTCGATTAGAGCAAAAATCCAAAGCTATTTTGATGCATTAGATTGCCCTGAAGAGTGGTCTTGGGAAGAATATTCTTTTTATTTTAATCTGTTATTTGGCGACGACCTAAAAAAGCAGAGAGAATATATCTACGGAATCCTGAACAGCGAACGCTCAGCTCTTTCTATGGCTCAACGAGTTTTGGCCGCTTTATTAGGTAACAATAAGATCCCTTGTTTATTCACTACTAACTTTGATGACATTGTTGAAAACGCTTATGCTGAAGTGAATGGCCAGAGCTTACCAGTATTTCACCTTGAAGGTTCATACGCCGCAAATGAGGCTATCAATAGTGGCAAGCAGTTTCCTGTATATGCCAAGTTACACGGTGATTTTCAGTATCAGTGTCTAAAAAATTTAGAAGCCGACCTAAAAGCAGCGGATGAATGTCTGGGAAAAGCTTTTATGAATGCAGGAAATAGATTCGGATGTATCGTTACTGGATATAGCGGTAGAGACGAGAGTGTCATGACATTGTTCGAAGCTATTTTGAATAGTCACAATCCATTTCCTCATGGTCTTTACTGGATGACTCTTAAAGGCCGGAATGTGCCGCCTGTGGTGGAAGCCATGTTGAGAAAAGCGCGTGAAAAAGGCGTTGAAGCACACATTGTAGAAATTGATGGTTTTGAAACTTTGATGAAGGCCATTTGGAACATTTGCGACTTTAGAAATGCTGAATTGGACCAAAAGGTAATTCAGCGAACAGCCGACCTGCCTAAGATACAAATGAACCCCGTATCTGCTCAGCAGCCCATCATCCGCTATAATGCACTCATCTTTAGTTCTCTTCCGTCTAAAGTATATCGCATTGAAACAAGCTCGGTATCGAATTGGAAAGAGTTAAAGGATCAGACAAGAAAGATAAAAAAATGGACGGTTTCATATATTAGTAACAGCGTTTTTGCTTGGGGTGCTAAGAAAACTCTCAAACACGCCTTCGGGAAAGATGCGAAAGTAACAGTTCAAGAAAGAATTACAGACTTAAGTGACTTGCGGAAGGACGCAGCGCTTCGTGGGGCTCTGGAAGAAGCAGTTTGTAAAGCCCTGTGTTGTAATCGGCCGATACAGCATAAAAAAATAGGACATGACAATTACCTCATTCCATCCAAAGAGGATGCTGACCAAGAAGCACTCCGACCACTAAGAGCAGTTTTTAATGCAAAATTTTTACATGGTAATTTGGATGGAATAACTGCTGAAGTTTTTGATCATCAAACGGAAGAGTTAAAACAAATACCTGTAACATGGACCCACGCTCTTCATGTCAGTCTCAAGCTTTTAGGGGAAAAGTGCGTTCTAACCATTAATCCCGATATCCGAATTTCTCCAAAAGCTGATAGTGAAGCAGCCAAAGAGTTCAAGTTTAAGATGATGCGAGGCCGTAAGAACGATGTCTTGGATAAAATTCTTAGTGCATGGGTAGGCATCTTGTGGGGGAGGAAGATGCAAAGTCCAATCTTGAACTCGATGGCTTTGGTTCAACTGGCGAAAAATGTGAACCGAGCTTCGTTTTGAAAGGCGGCACTATGTATTCAGGAAAAGGGGAGCTAGTTGCATGAATATTCAACGCGCATTCCCGGCATACAACCAACTTCCTGAGCCTGATCTTCTATTTGCAAACGGGGAAATAGATAAACATCCGCTTAGAGGGTTAATTGCGCATGGCCCGTATAGCTCTTCTCTCGGAATTCTTGACAAAGTAAGAGTTGCGATCATGACACCGGCGGCTGGAAAACAGAAGCTAGAAAGTCTATATCGTGAAATTCATAATTCAGCACAAACTATTGATGCAAAGGATTATTATCCAAATTTTCCCGGTTTTAATGCAGTTTATCGTATACCTCTTGAGTATGCATCAAAGGATGCCAATACGCTTTTACCCGAGGTCTTCGATGAAATCGCTGCGTCAGGCAACTATGCTGAACTTGGTAAGCGGTTATTGGAGGCGATCAAGGCCCTTGTGCCCCAAAGACATAACTTTGAGGTTTTATGGATTTATATTCCAGAAACATGGTCACAGTGCTTTAAAGGTAATGACGATGGCTATGACCTCCATGACTATCTAAAAGCACTCGCCGCTCCATTAGGAATTTCTTTCCAAATCATTAGAGATAAGACTTTTACCAGAAATTGCCGTTCCAGCGTGATGTGGAATTTGAGTCTTGCACTTTATGCGAAGGCAAATGGTGTCCCTTGGAAACTGAATTCTTTTAACAAGGATGAAGCATTTATTGGCATTAGCTACGCACTAAAAAACTCTCAAGATCAAGTTGATTACTGTACTTGTTGTAGCCAAATTTATGAACCCGATGGCCTTGGTTTTGAATTTGTAGCCTATGACACAAAACCTAAAAGTATAGATTATGCACGAAATCCTTTTTTAAGTGCTGAGGACATGCACTCGGTGCTGATTAAGAGTTTGCGAGTTTATCAAAAAAACCATCGAGGCAATTCGCCTAAGAAAATTACAGTTCATAAAAACACTGCATTTACGAAAGAGGAAATTGAAGGGGCATTGGATAGTTTCAATGCTTCAACTGAAATAGAATTGGTTCAAGTTGTTCAGCACCCTGATCTTTATGGGATTAAATGGCAGAATAAACAGGCAGATGCGTATGGCGTGCCGAGAGGTACTTATCAGGCAATAAGTGAAAATGAGGCGTTATTGTGGATTATGGGGCCTGCGCAGGGGGTGCATCTTAGAGGGGCGCGCAGACAAAGCTATAAAGATTTTGTTTTCGTCCCTACACCAAAGCCAGTATTGCTGCGTCGTTTTTCTGGAACAGGGGGATGGCACGATACCTGCGCCAACATGTTGGGCCTCACCAAAATGGATTGGAACCAAACAACGCTGCATAAGAAACTACCAGTGACAATGCTCTATTCCAGTCTTTTTGCCCAAGTCTTAAAGCAAAACCCTAATATGACGGATCAAGTGTTCGACTTCAGGCATTTTATGTAGAAAAAGTCTGAATTGGCTTTCAAAAATTTTTGGACAGCTAAACCATTGTTATTAGGTGTCTCTGGTGAGCTATTAATTGGAAGCAGCGATGGGACTTGAACCCATATCTCTCAGCTAGTACGCTCTCATCTGCCATAGGGAACGGTACTCGCAAACTGAGGCTCTATCCAGTTGAGCTACGCCGCTGTATCTAGTCATCAAGGTCGGTTGCACCAATTTCTAGTGCTCTTTCAAACAGTGCATTGTATTTTGCCTCTAAAAAACCTTCTGTGTTTTTATCTCGATGCATTTTGACAACTTTGTATGGATTCCAGATTTGGACGTAGTGCAAAGGACCTGATACGCCTGGCTTGGTTGCAATAAATCCCAAGCTTTCCAACTTTCTTACCCGCTCTCTCCATGTTGTCACCGCACGCTGTGTACTAAAGCCTGACGCAAAGGCCATCTCGGCAGGTTTGTTTAAGGTTACAAACCCATCATCATTGCTTCGACACCACAATTCTAAATATGTTGTAGCAACTGGTTTACCTTTTCCGGCTAATCCATCCATGATGGCACCAAGCAAGGGCATAGTTCTGGGTATTGTGGTGAATCCGGTTGACCTCAATCTATGCCAAATTTTCGCGTCATCGACTTTGCCGAAGACGTTATTACGAATTTCTGCTTGTCTCTCCTCAATGGTCTTTGACTGCGCCTTACGGCGACGTTTTACTGGTTTATTCTTAGCTGGCTTTTTCACTTGTTGCCTCCTCTGGGGTGCTGCGGGTTTGGACCCCGCAGCAGTTTTTTAAGTCAGAAAAAGGATTGGACCCCTTTTTCATGTTGACGATTTATTATCTAACAAAAAACATAATAAATACAATGATTTAGTAATGTTTATTTTTGCTACTAAAACTGCGTATATGTTGTACTCGTGTAATTATATTTACATAAATATTGTTAACTCACAGGGAATTGACAATCACTAATTTCACAAACTTCAAGAATACCAGACACTTAAATCATTTTTGTAGTACTCCCATGTGCTCAATGTGCCAACTGTGCTCGCATGTGCTCATGGTGCTCCCAAGGGAGAGTATGAGAGGGTCTGGTACAAGTCAGATTAAAATAGTTTTTTGGGTAGGGTGTGTCAGTATAAGTAGAGTTAGTTCCACTAGGCTATATATCGTCTAATCAACTCAGCTAACGCTTCTTCTGTAATCTCACCAGCGGCAAGTGCCATTGTGGTTTCATACTTTTCACTGGCAGGTGCATCCAGTGTCGCACCATTGAGCCGCAGGAATAACTGACAGATGATCAACGCTGTACGCTTATTGCCATCCACAAACGGGTGATTGCGGCATATCCCATATGCATAGGCCGCAGCCAGAGCAGCCAAGTCTGGCTTAGGGTCAGCATAGTGATACAGGTTTTTTGGTTTGTTTAGCGCAGACTCAAGAAGGGTTTCATCCCTGATGCCATCACCACCGCCATGCTCAGCTAGTTGGCGGCGATGCACAGCATAAACAACATGATCATTAATCCAGACAGGTTCTCTCATGTTGTTATTTAGCAAGCTCTCTCAGAATATCCCGGTCCTTGCGCATGATGTCCTCAGCTAATTGCATTTGCTGTGCAAACTCTGGATCATAAGAAGTCAATTCAATGCCATTGGGGGTTTCCGTGACATAGAGCTTATCGCCTTTTTCCACACGAAGTTTGGCCAGCAGTTCTTTTGAGAGAACTACTCCAGTAGAATTGCCAACAGTGGTCACTTTAAGCTCAGCCATGGTTTTGCTCCTTACACCTTGATTATAACATATATTATAACACAAGAGCAAATTCATCTCATCCGAAGCAAAACTGAAGTCTGTGTATTGGCTATTCCTGAATCAGACCGAGTTTTTGAAGCCGGGAACGAATTGAGCCATGTGTGCGCTGAAACTCCTCAGCTATTAAGGGAATAGTGCCGCCGTTTTCAAACTTTTCCCGCAAAGTCCGGTCAAGTTCTGCGGACCATGGTTGTCCAGCATTTTGAGGCTTGGTTTTGGTTTTCTTTTTAGGTGTAGGTTCTTGGTTGTCAGGTTTCACTGCGCGTTTTTCTTGACGAAGTTTCTTTCTCTCTAACCGACGTGCTTCCCGGCGCTGCTCTTTCAATCTAGCCCGTTCGCTTTGGGATATACCTAGATTGGTGTCTTGGCCCTTCCATAAGGTATCCCAGTCATCAGCTAGATTTTCCTCAAAGGATTTTACGGATCGACATAGAGTTCGATAATGAGAACGACTGGGGCCACTTTTGGCTTCTGCCCAGTGTTGATCTTCCAGCAACGCTTTTTGCACCCAAGATTTGGCTAGTGCTTTGCGTTCTGAGTGTAGTTGCCCCAAACCTGAATAAACACGTTTGACATCAACATACATTACCCGGTGTGGTCGGTGTGGGCTTGTTTCAATGAATGCGCGAATTTCTCTGGGAGAAAACGAAAAATATTTGCAGACATCGCCTAACTGATCTTTTGCAGCGGCGTCCGCAGCGTTGCAATCCCCGCAAATCAGTGTGCGTTGAAACCTTTCTAGGAATGGAGTGAGCCTATGTTTGAGAAAACGGATTTCATCCTCATCAACTAGTCTATCTGAGCGCTCCTTGCTGATAATATCATCGGCGCAGGCTTTGATGAAAGCGCTGATATGGTCGTGATGATCTTCAAGACTAGCAAACGGTTTCCCGGCATTGTCAGGGCGAATAAGCTCTGACTTATGACGTTTACATACCGGGCAATTCCAATCATTAGGGGTGTCGAACCAAGCAGAATTGACTCTTGTATCGTTGTTAGACTCTTTTTGCTCTAGTTTTGAACTCAACCCACTAAACCCGTAAACTGTTATATCTTATGAATATATTGTAAGAACGCTGCTTACTACTGCAAGTGTTAATTGTAAAAACTCTACCGTACCGGCCTGCGATCATTCGGTTGCACTCGGCGGCGGTTGGTTTATCTGGTGAAAATGCTAGAGAGCCAATGTTCGACCTAAGGGGAGTTCTTAATATAGCTCTCTAATGCGCCGATCTGATCGAGAATGTTAAATGGGTTTCGTTGCGCGGCTTCAGTCGCAGTATTTTCATCAATGCTACACCAAGTACACAACTTTGTAGTTGAGATGAGCGGTTCTGAACAGGTATCACACAACTGCTCTATCTTCGTGATTACTTCATCTGCAAATATATAGGCCGCGCCATCGGTACCAACTAGAAAGGGTTTGGGGAGGCTTTTACCAATTTTCAACTGGTAAGCGATTAACTCCTCTCGTTGGCATAGCTCTTTTACCAAATGCCCAAAGTTTTCCGGAAAATGCGGACCAACTATCAAAGCTGTTACGCAATCTTTGGGAACTTCTAAAATCTTTACGCCAGAGACATCAATGATGTCGTCTGGTTGTGCAACGAGGCGAAACTCTCTTTCATACCCCCATTCACTATACTTTGAAAAATACCCCTCTTTGAAGACAGCTCTAGTTAAAAACAGCGCATCTCTTGGTTTGCAGCGAAATGCTGCCATTTGAAGATATTTTAACAGCGATGGATCAGGTGCATCACGGTAGACTATCTCATTGAATCTGGCGTTCCCGAAGTGTGCTTTGAGTTGTTCAAGATCGAATTCCAGAACAAACCCTGAGTGATTGCAGGCATAATGAGCCCACATGGGACTTACGATGGGCGACTTGGAAAAGCATGTTGTTGGGAATTGTGGCAATTCCTCAATAATTTCTTTATATGTTGCAAGCAACTCTTTTTGGGCACTTAGATCGACGGAGAGAAATAACTCATAGGGGTCATTATATTCTTTAGGCAAAGAGCACTTTAATGAAAAGAACCCTTCTTTCTGAGCTACCAAAGGCAATACATCAGCAGGAAAATATTTATATATCTTGGACATGTTGTTCTCTACCTCATGATCCGCAGTGGGCTTGTGTGCTTTGCGTGGTGAGCGACCACGTTTCACGGGCGCAGACTCATCTAACAACTTGCCACGGATATAAACACCTATAAACACCTAGCGCCAGTGAGCTAGCATTCCGCTCTATTTGTGTGCGTTCTTCATCATACAAACCAAGGGAGAAAGGTTTACGCACTCGGCGGGTTTTGCGCTTAACAGGCTTTGCACCATTGGCGCGATTAAAAAGCTAATTTGCGAGAAGGCGCTCTAATGGCGTTGGTTCTTCCAGTTCATCAAAATCAACATGCTTGAGCTGATGCTCACAATCCTCCAAAACCTCAAACAATGAGTTCGAGGTTTCTCAGTCGGGGCGCACCGTTCCCAATAAATATGGGAAGCGCCAAATGTCCGCTCTTGGCCGGGAGCGGCCATTTTTATAGTATGTTTGCAATGTAACTAAATGCCTATCAAAGAACCAATCAGTGATTACCATCACGCTCTATTGGCCAAAATGATACTATACTTCTCGTTCTAAGGGGAGATTATCATGCGACCGCTTACCGACATCTGGAAGGATCTATATGACGTTGTGAGTCTGCTTAGAGTTCAGGTCGCAATTACGATACTGACGATCATCCTATTGCTTGTGCCTGCGCAGATACTTGAAGTTTATACCGTTATGGCAAGCGATGTTGGTTCCTTTTGGCTTCAATTGATAATGACTTTTCTCGGTGTTGGTTTTTTCACTCTGATGTCATGGTATTCTGGCCGAAGGCTGACACTCTACAGTGAGCTTGATACGCTCAACGCCGCCTCCGGTAGTCATTTGAAGCAAGGACTCGTGCAATGGGTACCGCGTATACTTGCAATTCTTCCCGTCGGCTCGCTCGCCGCCATTTGGATCATTGATCCGAGGTTTGCTAGCCAGGAAGGCGCTAAAGTGTCCATTGCTATCTTCCAGTGGAGTGGTGTTGTCCTATTAGCTGCAACAATTGTCTTTTTTCTATTCGTGACCTATCGAACGAAGTTTGGGTCACTCTTTAGCCAAAGCTCGTCAAGCTTTGTCAACGCTGAGCGGACCTACGATACGGGTGAAGAGGAGGACCCGGTCAAAGCAATGAAATACGGGTTGGACCGAACTATTCGCTTTGTCTATATCACGGCGTTTGGTTTACCGATTGCTGTCTTTCTTGCAGTGGTCCTCGCACCCATTGAGTTTCCAAAGGCGATGGGAACAATCCTCTTTGTCACCGTATTTATGGGGGGAATGGCTTTTTATCTGAGCGCAGCACAGCTCATATACAAGAGATATAATATTCCGGCTACATTCCTTGTTATAGCAATGATTTTGATTTGGTCTCTGCTGGATATAAATGACAATCATCGTATTCGTACCGAAACGGTTGAAGTGACGAAAGAACTTGAGCTACCAAAGGCTTTTGAAACTTGGCTCAAGGCGCGTAAGGACAGAGATCATTATAGCGCGGAGAATACTAAATATCCTGTCTATATTATCGCAGCAGAAGGCGGGGGGATTTATGCAGCGCATCATGCAGCGGTATGGCTTTCGCGCATGCAAGATATTTGCCCATCATTTGCTCAACATGTTTTCGCTATCAGTGGGATTTCAGGCGGTTCCGTTGGCGCTTCGGTGTTTGCTGGTTTAATCGACAGTGACTTGCCGGATCATATTAAGTCGGTTCAAAACGACCGCTACCAACCCTGTAAAATGATTGAAGACAATGAGGTACGTACAAGGGGCGGAGAATATGAACAGCATGCGGATGACGTGCTCTCGGCGGATTTGTTGTCGCCCCTAGTTGCGGGAATGCTCTCAACAGATTTCGCCCAGCGGTTTTTACCATACCCCATTGAGGTGTTTGACCGGGCTCGAGCGCTTGAAGATGCAATTGTTGACGGATGGGCGGATGCGGGATTTGAAAAAACACTGCTGACACGACCAATAGTGAATGCATGGAGGCCTGATGGTGTAGCACCGGCGCTTGTTCTCAATACTACACGGGTAGATACCGGTGAGCGGGTTGTGGCGGCGCCTTTCAGGATGAAATGGAACCAGAGTGAAATCAGAAGCGTCGGTCATTATGGACAACCTGGTGAAGATGTGTCGATACGAACAGCAGCGGCGTTGAGTGCGCGCTTTACCTATGTAACACCTGCAGGGTGGGTTAAGAGTGATCCGGGCCGCGATCTGGGACATAAAATCAGGCTAGTTGACGGTGGTTATTTTGAGAACTCCGGGGTCGATACGGCCTCGGATATATGGGATGCGGTTAATCAAATTGCCGGTGACCTTGGTGCTGAAGTCAGAATAATTTCACTCACCTACAAAACACAAGCAACAGAGCCCTCTTATACCCTTGGAGAAACGTGGTCACCGATCAATGCTTTATTGGCAACGCGCGGCAATCGAGGTCGCCTTGCCTTGAAACGAGCTCAGTCTCAGTTAGCAGGTTCCTGCTTGAATGGTACGCAGGTAAGTTCGGTTTGTGATGAGCATACCGACATAAATGATCCTGTGCGCGTATCTTATCTCCATGACTATGATGGGAAGCTGCCGCTCGGGTGGCTTTTGTCGAAATCAAATCGAGATGTTATTCGACGTCAGATTGGGTGGCCTGATCGATGTGAATTGGTAGAAGGTAAGGTCCCGAATGTACTTGATGATGGGGCGAAGATTGTTCATTGGAACGCATGCGTGCTGTATTTCATTCGGGAAGAGCTCCAACATGGAATTAAAGTTCAAAATCAATAATTGATTCACGATTGTTACGTTGTGTTCCAAATAATCAGAACGGGAGGGGGTATGAATGAATAGTGATCGGTCAAACGCCCCGGATTTGGTATTGAATTTGGGGAGGCGGATAGGTCTCAGGCTGAATGTCATCTTAGGGCATTGTGACCCTGCACGGGAGCTTAGCCTTCGCCTGTTTCCGAACAGCCCGCGTAAGGCCCGATATATGTCGGTGACCTTGTATAGGAGCTTGCTTTGGCCGTTCACACCCCCTATGGGGCTCCGCCTCCCAACAAATGGAGTATAGTCATGTCTTATATCGGTGTCGATCTACATACCAATTCTTTTACGAGCTGTCGTCTTGAGGATGATGGAGCGGAAGTTTTTGAGACCTTTAATCTGAGTGCCAGCGATCTGAGCCGCTTTTGTTTCAGTCTTGATGCGAATGATGAGATTGCTGTGGAGGCGACGGGAAACACGGCCTGGTTTTGCGATGAAGTTCGCTGCTGTGTCGGACGGATTGTGGTGGTCAATCCCCGTCAGTTTCAGGTGATCCGCAAATCGGTGAAGAAGACCGATAAGAACGATGCGCGCGCTCTGGCTTTTTTCCTCTCAAAGGATATGCTGCCGGAAACCCGCCTGAAGACAACAGCGGAATCAGAACTGAGTTCTCTGGTCTCAACCCGCGATGTGTTGGTCAAGCAGCGCACCATGCTGCTGAACAAGATCCATGCCCTGTTTGTAAAACGCGGTATGAAGTTGAAGAAAGAAGGACTGAGCAGCAGGAAACGTCTGCGCGACCTGGATCTTAGCCCCTTCACGCCTCTTGAAAAAGTGGAACTGGGCGTCCTGCGCGACCAAGCCCTCAGTCTCACTGCAAGCCTGAAGTCTCTTGATAAGGCCATTGAAGAGGCTGGATCCGATCTCCCCGGATACGAAGGGATCAGTTCCATCAAGGGGGTCGGGCCGCGGTCTGCTGCTGTCCTCTTGTCAGGTATCGGTAATATCAATGACTTTGAAACGGCTGATAAGCTGGCCGCTTATATGGGTATCGTTCCAAAGGTGAGCCAGTCCAATGAAACGGACAATCGGGGGCGGATCACCAAACGCGGCAACAAGCTGATGCGCACCACGCTGGTGCAATGCACGCTTATTGCTATCCGCTACAATGGCTATCTCAACAGCTTTTACCGGAGGATTAAAGAACGGCGCGGGTCGGGAAAGGCTATTATCGCAACCGCACGCAAGCTGTTGTCAATCATTTATGACACACTGAAAAACGGCTGGGTCTTCGAGGATTTTACCCACTTTAAAATCAAACAAAATCAATGTCATGCTGGACATTCATCATAGGAGTTTCCATGTTAAGTCTGGGCGAATACCGTGGGCAAGCCGACCGTCTTGCCGATCTGCTGCCCTGGGCGGCATTGATCGCGCCGGGTGTTGTCCTCAACAAGGACGGCAGTTTCCAGCGCACCTTCCGGTATCAAAGTCCTGACCTGGAAAGCGCCACAGAGGCCGAACTGGTCGGTCTGTGCGCCCGCGCCAATAATGCGCTGAAGCGTCTCGGCTCCGGCTGGGCGCTGTTTTTCGACGCAGAGCGTCTTGAGGCGCAGCATTATCCGGCGTCAAGATTTCCGGACGCCGCCTCGTGGCTTGTGGACGAGGAACGCCGCGCCGCGTTTGAAGAAGGTCGTCAGGGCCGGCATTTCGAGAGCCGCTATCACCTCACGCTGCTGTATATGCCGCCGCCTGACGCGCAGGCGCGCACCGAAAATGCCCTTCTGGAGCGAGACCGGCAGGGCGGCCTTCGGCACTGGCGGCAGGAACTGGCCCGGTTCGGGCAGGAAACCGAGCGGGTGCTGGACCTGCTCAGCGGTTTCCTGCCCGAGATCCGCGCGCTTGATGATATGGAGACCCTGACCTTCCTGCATGGGACGGTCTCCACGAAGCGCCATCCGGTCACTGTCCCTGAAACGCCGATGTATCTTGATGGCGTGCTGGTCGACACAGCCCTCACCGGCGGGCTGGAGCCGATGCTGGGCGAGCAGCATCTGCGCACCCTGACACTCCTCGGCTTTCCGACCACCACCCGCCCCGGCCTTCTTGATGCGCTCAACCATCAGGATTTTGCCTATCGCTGGGTGACACGGTTCATTCCGCTCGACAAGACGGCGGCGACACGGGTTCTGACGCGGCTGCGGCGGCAATGGTTCGCCAGGCGCAAGTCGATCACGGCTGTCCTGCGCGAGGTGCTGACCAATGAGGCGGCACCTCTGCTCGATAGCGACGCCGACAACAAGGCGTGTGACGCCGACGCTGCCTTGCAGGCGCTCGGCGGCGATCATGTCGGTTTCGGCTATCTCACCACCACCATAACGGTGTTCGACGAGGACGCCCGGGCCGCTGAAGATAAAGCCCGCGCCATAGAGCGGATCGTCAACGGATCGGGTTTCACCTGCATTCGCGAGAGCGTTAATGCGTTAGAGGCCTGGCTCGGCTCGTTGCCCGGCCATGTTTACGCCAATGTCCGCCAGCCGCTCATTCACACACTGAACCTCGCGCATCTCATGCCGCTGTCGGCGGTCTGGGCCGGGCCGGTGCGCAATGCCCATCTTGAGGCGCCGCCCTTGTTGTACGCACAGACCAGCGGTTCCACCCCGTTCCGGCTGTCCACCCATGTGGACGATGTCGGCCATATGCTGATCGTCGGTCCGACCGGGGCGGGCAAGTCGGTGCTCCTGTCACTGATCGCCCTGCAGTTCCGCCGCTATGCAGGCTCTCAGGTCTATATCTTCGACAAGGGCAATTCGGCCCGTGCCGCGGTGCTTGCCATGGGCGGCGAACATCATGCGCTTGGAGCCGGTTCTGAAGGGGCGGCCCCTGATGACACCGCGAACGCGCTCGCCTTCCAGCCTCTGCGCACCATCGACGATCCTTTGATACGAAGCTGGGCTGCCGAGTGGATCGGCACCCTGCTGGCGCACGAAAACCTCACCGTCACCCCGGAGGTGAAGGAGGCGGTCTGGTCAGCGCTGGGTAATCTCGCCACCGCGCCGCCAGAGGAACGCACGCTCACCGGGCTCACGATGCTGCTGCAATCCAATCCGATCAAGGCGGCGCTTCAGCCCTATACGCTCGACGGGCCGTTCGGCCGTCTGCTCGATGCCGCAGACGACCGGTTGGTGTTGTCGGACGTGCAGTGCTTCGAAACCGAAGAGCTGATGCACCAGGCAGGCGTCGTCTTGCCGGTGCTGACCTATCTGTTCCACCGGCTCGAACAACGCTTTGCCAGTCTGTCGGAGACCGGGAAGAAAGGCCGGCCGACGCTGCTGATCCTCGACGAGGCCTGGGTGTTTCTCGACAATCCGCTGTTCGCCGCCCGCATCCGCGAATGGCTGAAAGTGCTGCGCAAGAAGAATGTTTCGGTGATCTTCGCCACCCAGTCGCTGGCGGATATTGCCGACAGTGCGATCGCCCCGGCCATCCTTGAGAGCTGCCCGCAGCGCATCTTCCTGCCCAATGACCGGGCGGTCGAGCCGCAGGCGCGCGACGCCTATGAGCGCTTCGGATTGAACGAACGCCAGATTGAGCTGATCGCCCGCGCCACGCCCAGGCGCCATTACTACCTGCAATCGCGGCGCGGAAACCGGTTGTTTGACCTCAGCCTCGGCCCCATCGCCCTAGCGCTTTGCGGCGCATCCGACACGCAAGCGCAAACGCTCATCGACAGTCTGCTGGCCGAACCTGGCCTTACCGAACCTGGCCTGGCCGAACAGGGGCCGGGGGATTTTGCCGCCCGGTTCCTCAAGGCGCGCGGTCTCGACTGGGCCGCCGACCTGATCACGCAATTTCCTCAACAGGGAGAAACCTTATGAAACGCACATCCCTTGTGATTCCTCTGCGGGCGGCGCTCATCGCCGCTTCGCTTTCTGTCTCTCGGGCTTTCTCTCGGGCTTTCTCCCTTTCTTTCTCTCTTTCTTTCTCCCTGGCTGTTCCCCTGGCTGTTCCCCTGGCCATCACCCTGCCGCAGGCAGCATACGCCTGGCCCGTCTTCGATGCCACGAACTATGGCCGGAATGTTCTTCAGGCCGCCCGCGCCCTTGAGCAGATCAACAACCAGATTCTAGGGCTCCAGAACCAGACCATCATGTTGCAGAATATGGCGCAGAACCTTCAGCGGCTGGATTTCTCCTCGCTCGGTCAGATGCAGGGCGCGCTCAATCGCATTGACGGGCTGATGATGCAGGCCGAGGGCCTGAGCTTCAGCCTGGGTCAACTGGAAGGCCAGTGGCGGCAGCACTATCCCGATAGCTTTGAGGAGTCTATCGGTGTGAACGATATGGCGACCGCCGCGCGCGAGCGGTGGCAAAGCGCCATGAACGCCTTTCGCCAGACCATGCGCGTGCAATCGCAGATCGTCGAGAATGTGCGGGCCGATCAGGGGCTGCTCACCGATCTGGTGGGCCAGAGCCAGAGCGCCGCGGGCGCCTTGCAGGCTAGCCAGGTCACCAACCAGCTCATCGCGCTCAGCACCAGGCAGCAGATGCAGATCCAGATGCTGATGGCCGCGCAGTACCGCTCGCAAGCCGAAGATGCCGCCCGCAAGGCGCAGGCCGAGGAAGCCGCGCGCGAGACGACCAGGCGCTTCCTCGGCTCCGGCAGCGCTTATTCTGGCAACTGATCGTCAAAGGGGCGGCGCATGACCGATCTTGGCATTATCGACCGGTTCATGGAGACCTTCAGCCAGTATATCGATTCCGGCTTCGGTTTGCTGTCGGGCGATGTCGCCTTCCTGACCTCCATCCTGATCGGCATCGATATCACGCTGGCGGGCCTGTTCTGGGCGCTGAATTCAATGGGGGGAGGCGAAGATAACATCATCGGACGCCTTTTGAAGAAGGTGCTCTATGTCGGCGTCTTCGCCTACATTCTGAACAACTTCCAGAATCTCGCCGACATTCTCTATCGTTCCTTCTCCGGTCTTGGCATCCAGGCCGTGCCTGGCGGCCTGACCGCCGACGATCTTCTGAAGCCCGGCAAGATCGCGGCGACCGGCTATGAGGCCGCTTATCCGTTGCTCGAACAGGTAGGCCAGCTTGTCGGTTTCCCGGACATCTTCGGCAATGCGCTCACCGTCTTCGTGCTTCTGGTGGCCTGGTTTCTAGTGCTGATCGCCTTTTTCATTCTGGCGATCCAGCTTTTCATCACCGTGCTGGAATTCAGGCTGACAACGCTCGCGGGTTTCGTGCTGGTGCCCTTCGCGCTCTGGAACAAGACCACATTCCTCGCCGAGCGTGTACTGGGCAATGTCATCGCCTCGGGCATCAAGGTGATGGTGCTGGCGGTTATCGCCGGTATCGGCTCGACGCTGTTTTCCACCTTCACAACCGGCCTTCAGGGTCAGGAACCGGACCTTGCCGCCGCCCTGTCTCAGGTGCTCGGTGCGCTCGCGCTTCTCGGCCTCGGCATATTCGGCCCCGGCATTGCCTCGGGCCTTGTGTCCGGCGCACCGCAACTCGGGGCGGGTGCGGCCCTCGGCACGGCGGGTGCCGCCACAGGCGCCATGATGCTGGCTGGCGGTGCCGCCATGGCGGGCGGGCGCATGGCAACAGGCGGGGGTCTTGCCGCCATCCGCGCCGGAACAGCGCTCGGGTCGGCGGCGTCCACCTCTTTCCAACTGGGCCAGGCCACCTCCGGCGCTTCAGGGATCGCTGGTACCGCTGCCGGACTGTCTGGCGTTGCCCGTGCCGCTGCTGGCGCTGCCACACAAGGCGCGCGATCCGTCGCAGGTCGTGCGGCAGGGTCTCTCAAGCAAAGTGCCGAGGCCGGCCGCCGGGGCGCATGGAGGGCCACCGGCGGCACGCCGACCCCTTCCATGAACGAGGCCGCTTCCGCCCATTCACCATCCGTCAACGCGCCGCCAGATTGGGCAAAACGCCTCCGCTCCGAGCAGACCGCCCGCGCCAGCCGGCATGCGGTGGGCCAGGCCATCAAGGACGGCGACCGGCCCGGCAGCGGTGCCAATCCCACCATCAATGACAAGGATCACTGATCGATGTTTTTCAAAAGACCTCTTCAGCGTTACGGGCAAACACCTGAGCCTGTTACCCCTTACCAAAAGGCCGAACAGCTCTGGGATGAGCGTATCGGCGCCTCCCGTGTGCAGGCGCGCAACTGGCGGCTTATGGCTTTCGGTTGTTTCGCTTTATCAACCGCCTTGTCCGGCGCGCTGGTCTGGCAATCCATGCAGAGCCGCGTTGTGCCTTACGTGGTTGAGGTGGACACGTTCGGCGAGGCGCGGACTGTCGCGCCCGCCGTCCGGAAGTATCAGCCCGCGGAGGCCCAGATCGCCTGGCATCTGGCCCGCTTCATCACCCATGTCCGGGGTGTTTCCACCGATCCGGTGCTGGTGCGCCGGAACTGGCTGGCGGCTTACGATTTCGCCACCGACCGCGCGGCACTGTTTTTGAACGCGTATGCCAAAGAGAGCGATCCCTTCGGCCGGATCGGCACACGGAGCGTCTCGGTGCAGGTGACCAGCGTGGTGCGGGCCTCCGACACGTCGTTTCAGGTCAAATGGACCGAACAGGTCTATGAGCGCGGCCGTCTCGCCCGCACCGAGCGCTGGACCGCGATCCTGACCACCCTCATCCAGCCGCCGCGTGCCGCCGAACAGCTTCGCAAGAACCCGCTTGGCCTGTTCGTCAGGGCCATCGACTGGTCGCGCGAACTCGACACCGCCACTCCCCCGGGACATCACAACCAGAAAATACATCATCAGGAAAAACATCATAAGGAACCCGCACAATGAAACAGCGTAAAATGAGGCCCTGTAAAATGAGGCCCTGTAAAATGAGGCCCTGTAAAATGAGGCCCTGTAAAATGAGGCACTGTAAAATGAGGCACTGTAAAATGAGGCACTGGGCTTTACTATCTGTATCCGCGCTCGCCCTGTCGGCCTGCGCCACCAGACACTTACCGCCGACGATTTCCCATGATGCCCCCTATGATGCTGATCACTTCAAACCGGCTGCAATCGAAAAGGCACCGCTGAAACCTGTTAAGATCGTCGAGGTACCCAAGGTACTGCCGCTGCCCGGCCAGCTCATGCCCGAGACACTTGTGCCCGCGCCACTTGTACCCGTGTCAGGCAAGGTCGAGGCGGACAGGGTTGAAAAAGACGGGGTTGAAAAAGACGGGCGCCCGCCGACCGAGCGCGTCGAGCATGCCAACAAGGCGGCATTGCTGGAGCCGACAAAACACGGCTATATCAACGCCATCCAGGTTTATCCCTACACGGAAGGCGCGCTCTACCGGCTCTATGCCGCGCCGGAGCGCGTCAGCGACATCGCGCTGCAGCCGGGCGAAAAACTCACCTCGGTGTCTGCCGGCGACACGGTGCGCTGGATCATCGGTGACACGGTGAGCGGCACGGGCGCTGCTCAGCGCACCCATGTGCTGGTCAAACCCTTCGCGCCGGGGCTCACCACCAATCTCGTCATCACCACCGATCGCCGCGCTTATCATCTGCAACTGGACAGCACCGAGAAGACCGCCATGGCGTCGATTTCCTGGACCTATGCGTCCGATCACCTGACCATGCTGCGCCGCCAGAACGCGGTGGCTGAGGCGACCTTGCCGGTTGCGTCCAACATCGCGCTCGACAACATCCGCTTCCGCTACGCTATCACCGGCGACAATCCGCCCTGGAAGCCGGTGCGCGCCTTCGACGACGGCCACAAGGTCTATATCGAGTTCCCGCGTCGTATCGACCAGGGCGAAGCCCCGCCGCTGTTTGTGGTGGGCACGGACGGCGGCAGCGCACTCGTCAATTACCGGATGCGCGGCCATTACTATATCGTCGACCGCCTGTTCGCCGCCGCCGAGCTGCGCCTCGGTGCGAAGCCCCAGCAAGTGGTGCGCATCACGCGAACGGACGGAACGCCCCGGCGGACGAATGTCGGCAGTCGATCCAGCCATCGATCCGGTAAACCGGGTGCAGCAACGAACGCCCGGAGCCATGCGGAGGGCAGAAAATGACACCCAAGCAGGATGAAAAGCTCGATCTCCGCGCTGCACCGGGTCGCAAACCGGTACGCTTCAGGAAAGGCGTGGTGATCGGCGCCGCGGCCATCGCATCCGCCGGGATTCTGGGCGTCACCATGCTGGCGCTGCAAAGCCCGGACTTGCGCCCAAACCTGCGCCCAAACCTGCGCTCAGGCCAACCCACCGAACAACTGTACAACACCGACAGGAAACCGACGCCCGACGGTCTTGCCGCGCTGCCGGGGGATTATTCGCAAGTGCAGCCCAAAACACCCGAACTGGGGCCGCCGCTGCCCGGCGATCTCGGGCGGCCGATCCTTGAGCGTCAGCGCCAGCTTGGCATTGCGCCGGGAGGACAGGAGTTGTCCGAGGCCGAACAGCGTCTCGCAAGCCAGGCCATTCAGGCAAAAGAGGCCGCCGTGTTCTTCCCGCTGGAGAACCGGCAGAAGGCGCCGGCGGCGACCGCGCAGCCGATGCAAACCGAGGCGCTTCAGCCCGGTACAGCCCGCCATACGGGCGAGCCGGCACGCGACCCCGACCGCGACCTTCATCACCAGCAGCGCACGCTCGATTTCCTGAACAGTCAAGGCGCCGGCGGTATCACCAATCCCCATGCCCTGCAAACCCCGGCCTCGCCGTATCAGGTCATGGCAGGGAGCGTGATTGCCGCCAGCCTCATAACCGGGATCAATTCCGACCTGCCGGGCCTTGTCACAGCCCAGGTGACCGAGAATGTCCATGACACCGTGACCGGCTCGGCGCTGCTCATCCCGCAAGGGTCCCGGCTGATCGGCACCTATGACAGCGTGGTCGCGTTCGGCCAGTCCCGTGCAATGCTCGTCTGGCAGCGGATCATCCTGCCGGACGGATCATCGATCCGGATCGACAATCTCCCCGCCACCGACGCCGCTGGTTATGCGGGCCTCGAAGATGAAGTGGACTATCACACCTGGCGGCTCCTCAAGGGCATCGCCATGGCGACACTCTTGGGTGTCGGCACCGAACTGACCTTCGGCGAGGGCGAAAGCGATCTTCTTCGCGCCATCCGTGAATCGACACAAGCGAACACCGCCCAGGCCGGTGGGCGCCTCACCGAAAAGAACCTCGACATCCAGCCGACCATCACCATCCGGCCCGGCTGGCCGCTCAGGATTGTGGTTCAGCGGGATATCGTCCTCCGCCCTTACCACGGCAACAAAGGCTGAAAGGAACACGACTATGATAAACCTCAGACTCGCAAGGCTTCCCGATCGCACGCCGACCCGGATCACCATCACGGTGGATGCAGAACTCAATGCGGCGCTCAGGGACTACCAGAAACTCTATGCCGCCACCTATGACACCACAGAAAAAATCGCCGACCTGATCCCCTTCATGCTCGACGCCTTCCTCGACAGCGACCGTGCGTTCGCGAAGGCGCGGAAGGAGGGGATCGAAAGGGCGAAGATCCAAAGATGAGGCGGACAGTAAAGTATCTTGAGGCTGGTGCATTATGATTATTGTTGCGGCTGGGTATGGGTGCGCCAAGGGTCGCCCCTGGGCAAGGCTTGAAAGGTAGGGGCGCGGGCCCGTCATTACCTGTCATTACCTTGACAACGGTGCTACTGAGTATTACCAATTGTGGGGAAGGAGAAATCATACAATGACCGTTAAATCTTCCGTTTCGCTGACCGACAGTCAGGACGCGTTTGTGCGCAAGCTTGTTGAGCGGGGACGCTATCCCAGTGCCAGTGCCGTCCTTCAGCAGGGCCTGGAATTACTGCGTCTGCGGACAGAAAACGAAGATCTCGAAGTTGCGGCCCTCCGCAGGCTTGTCGGCGCACGCCGGGATGGAAAATTTGTCTCAGGCACGACGATGAAAGGCAGGATTGCCGACATCGCCAGCAGGAAGCGTCGTGCGCACGGACTATAAAGTCACGTATTCGGTAGACGCAGAACGGGACTTCAACCTCATCTTTGACTTTCTCTTCGAAAGTTATGTCGAGTTTGGTGAGGCACCAGCCCCTGCCATTGACCGCGCAGAAGAGCGTGTCCAATCGATCCGCTCGGACATTGAGGCTATCGCAAAGGCTCCCTATCGCGGAACCACGCATGATGACTTGTTTCCTGGTCTGCGTCATGTCACGCTTGACCGTACAATCGTCTGGTTCGATGTGATTGAGGACGAGCGTAAGGTCCGGATTCTTGCGGTCTTCTTTGGTGGTCAGGATCATATGCGGCGCATGTTGGTGCGGTTGCTTGAATGAACGGTACTGGCGACCCATGTCTGACCGCGGAAGAAATCCATGCATGTGCGGACAGCCCGGTTGAGCGCAACTCCAGGCTCCATAGTCGTCGGTTATTTCGGCAAACCGATCTGAAGGTCTGTAAAGCGTCGGTATTGATGTGAGGCTGCATGCGCGCGAGTTCATCATTGCCGACGGGTTGCAAGGGCTGCTTTGTCGATGCCTACTTTCGACACTGACAGATTTATTCGCTATGCTGAATGCATGGGCGAAACTGAAATATCCATATTTGCCGGAAAGGCCGCTTCCGAAAGTCCTCAGCGGATTCGGCGCGGTGCGTTAAACGGGGCGGTCCTCCGGTTGTTCGGGCTTACATTCCGGGGCATAGAGCACCACGTTTCAGGGTTCGTTCTGATCGGCGGGAAACCGAGACATGTCGTGTTCCGGGAATTGTCCGGTCCGGCGACGGTAAGAAAAACCTTCGGCTTTTGGGCGATTGTCCTACCCCTCAGGGGCGGCATAGAGGTCAGGGTCGCGGGTCTGAGGGCGGATGATGCAAGGCGCTTTACATCGGTGGCGAACGACGCGTTCCGGCGGTATGTTGCAGAGCGCTACAGGTCGATTGAGCAGGAGTTGCTCGCGCTTGTGGCGACGATAGATCGTCTTAAACGGCCACGCCGCTATCCTGCAGCCTGTCTGCTCAATCCGTTTATTGAAAGAGCAGTCAAAGCCGCCGGGGCGCTTCCTCCGACCATTCCTGACGGATCGCTCTCGGTCAAACAACAGGAAATTCTGGCCAAGGTTTCCGACTTTGCAAAGAGTCCAAAACGGGCGCGCGAAGAGGCGATCAAGGCTTTCATCGAAAGCGAGTTGGGCGACATGCGCGCGTTCTTCGACAGGATCGAGTCGAACCCGCTGACGCCGGAGCAGCGGCTCGCCGTTGTCACGGACGAGGACGCCACGCTCGTCCTTGCAGGAGCGGGTTCCGGAAAAACCAGTGTCATTGTTTCCAAGGCCACCTACCTCATCGAAAGAAGCATCCGCAAGCCGAAAGAAATTCTCCTGATGGCCTTCGGCAAGGATGTCGCCACCGAGATAGCGGAACGCATCAAGAAGCGTACCGGTGCTGCGGTGGACGCCATGACGTTCCATGCGCTCGGGAACAGAATCATCCGGGAGGCCGAGGGGCGTGCACCGGCACTCGCTGCGCATGCGAGCGACGACGTCAGGTTTCGTGCGCTGTTACGTGACATACTCATTGACGATGTGGCGAAGAAAGAAGGTCTGGGCGATGTGCTTCTGGATTGGTTTTCCGAGTTCTACCGGCCTTACAAAAGCGAGTGGGATTTCAGGACAAAGGCAGAATACTACCAGTGGGTCGAATTGCATGACCTTCGGACGCTCAACGGCGATCGTGTGAAGAGCTTCGAGGAACTGGAAATATCCAACTGGCTCTACAGAAACGGCATTGAGTACAAGTATGAACCGATCTATGAACACGATCTTCCGGCTGACGTTCGCGGTGCTTACAAACCGGATTTCTATCTCACAGAGAGCGGCGTCTACATTGAACACTTCGGGGTCCGAAAGTCCAGCGGCCCTGACAGCTCGAGCCGCCTGACGACTGCACCATATGTCGAC
Source organism: Kordiimonas sp. (assembly GCA_965199355.1). GTDB lineage: Bacteria > Pseudomonadota > Alphaproteobacteria > Sphingomonadales > Kordiimonadaceae > Kordiimonas. The sequence continues at coordinate 618,915 of OZ240690.1, read as the reverse complement.
CGTGAAAAGTACCTTGAGGAGATGGAATGGAAGCGGCGGGTGCACCGCGACAACGGTACGACCCTCATCGAGACCTTCAGCTACGAAAAGATGGAGGGGCGACTGCTCGATGCACTCAAGCAAAAACTCGCGCCGTATGTCGAACTGAAGCCCATCCCTGATGATCGACTCTTCGAAACCCTGTCGGAATTGGGGCAGGTCGATGCCTTTACACAAATACTCGGAACATTCCTGCGCCATTTCAAGAGTTCAGGCGCATCCATCGACCGGTGTCGTTCCAAAGGCGGACAAGGGAAAGATGCTCCTCGCAATCATGCGTTCCTGCAGATATTCGAACCGCTGCTATCCGCCTATGAGGAGCGCCTGGGAGACCAGATCGACTTCGAAGACATGATCAATCGCGCTGCGGAGCATGTCGAGGCCGGTCGTTTTCAGAGCCCATATTGTCATCTTCTTGTCGACGAGTTCCAGGATATTTCCGAGGGACGGGCCCGTCTCCTGCGCGCCTTGAAGGCGCAGCATGCGGATGCGCGGATGTTTGCGGTCGGTGATGACTGGCAGTCGATCTTCCGGTTTGCCGGCTCGGACACCCACCTGATGCGCAACTTCGGCAATGAATTCGGCGGGAGCCTGGGCACTGAACGCAATGTCCACAGCACGATTGACCTCGGGCGGACATTTCGCAGCGTGGACAGAATCGCATTGCCCGCGAGGCGCTTTGTGCTTCGCAATCCGTCACAGCTCGAAAAGCAGCTTGTTACGGCAGTCCACACCGATGCACCAGCGATCAGCGTGGCCTATTACAAGCGCGGACAGGAAACCGCCGTGCTGAGAGATAGTCTCGCGAGACTCTCTTCTGCGGCCTCCGGTAAAACAAGCATCCTGCTGCTCGGCCGCTATAACTTCCAGCGCCCCAGGAAACTCAAGGTTATGGCGTCGCAGTTCCCAAGGCTATCGATTCGCTTCATGACCGCACACGGCTCCAAGGGGCTCGAAGCAGATCATGTCATTATCCTCAGGGCAGAATCGGGTGCCATGGGGTTTCCTTCGGAAATAATTGATGATCCGCTGCTTGATCTGGTCCTGCCCGAGCCAGAGAATTTTGACCACGCCGAGGAACGCCGACTGTTCTATGTAGCCCTCACGAGGGCACGGAATTCGGTCACGATTCTGGCGGATCGGGCGAAACCTTCCGTATTTGTTCGCGAATTGATCGGTCATCCGGAATACGGGACGATCGAAATCGGCGATCCGGGTGTTGCCGACGTTCAATGCAGTGCATGCGGTGGCCGGATGCTGGCAAAGACGAGCAAGAACGGCCGACCGTATCTGTCCTGCGAACACCGCCCTTTGTGCGATGAAGTACGGCGGCCTTGCGGTACTTGCGGCAAGGACCTGCCCGCTACAGTCGAAACCAACCCCGGTATCATGACCTGCAACTGCGGGGCTGAATTTAAAGCTTGTCCTGAGTGTGTCGATGGCTGGCTTGTCGAGCGGAAGGGCCGGTACGGAAAATTCCTCGGGTGCGTGCTGTATCCGGATTGCGGGGGCAGAACTAAGTTCGCATAGCCTCTTGCCCATATCCTTGCCAGGTGTAACGCGGGATTCGGCCAATAGCCATGTTCGCGATGTTTGAATATGATCTTCTTGTTATAGCCAGGAGTTGATCCCGGATGCTTATATTCGTCCGTGGATTTATTGTGAGCCTCATCATGGCAAAAATCCCCGACAAACTGTCGCTCGGTGCTGCCTTTCAGGCTTTGGCAAATCTATGTCTTCCGCTTCAAGGTAAGCGTTCCAGCCCTCCAGTGCCTCAAAAAATGCGTTCGAAGTTTCTCCTTCAAAGCGCGGCGCTAAACCGCTTTCAGGAATTGACAGCGAAGCTCTCCAGGGCCTTTGCCTTGGCTTCGGCCAGTGAGTATGCCCGGGAGGTCAAAGAGGAAGTTGGCTTTTTCCAGGCTGTCAAAGCCGGGTTGACCAAAACTGCGCCAAAATCAGGTCTGAATGACCGTGAGAAATAGTTTGCGGTAGCACAGCTTATGTCTAAAGCGCTTGCTGATGCCAGCATTATCGATGTGCTGGCCGCTGCTGGCGTCAAAAGCCCCGAGATTTCGGTCCTGTCTGATGAATTCCTGACGGAAATTCAGGGGGTGAAGCAGAAAAATCTGGCGCTTGAAGCGTTGCGCAAACTGCTGGCCGGCGAAATCAAGGCACGCCAAAAACAAAACGTGGTTGAAGCAAAGGCATTTTCTGAACGCCTGGAAGCCGCCGTTGTCCGCTATCATGCCAACGCGATCACCAGTCTGGAAATGATCCAGGAATTGATCGATATGGCGAAAGAGCTCAACGCCTCTGTGCTGCATGGAGATGATCTGGATATGACGCCAGAGGAGGTGGCGTTTTACGACGCTCTGGCACTGAACGACAGCGCGGTTGAGGCGATGGGAAACGATAAGTTGCGTGTGATCGCCCACGAACTGGTAGAGCAACTGCAAAAGAACGTCACAGTAGATTGGCACCTGAAAGAAAGCGCTCGTGCAAAGATTCGTGTCCTTGTGCGCCGTATCCTCAAAAATTTGGCTATCCACCGGATCTTGAACCAGCGGCAATCAACACGGTTTTGAGCCAGGCAGAGACGCTGTTGCGCTGGTCGTGATCTTGAGAAAAACAGTTTCAAATCTATGTGCCGATGTTTCATTAGTGTGCGCACGATCCGTTGCCCATATATTTGACAGTGTCGTTGATGGTTGCGCGTGACAAGCAGGGAGAGGTTCACGCCGGTCGCATTTTTGTTTTATCAGCGCACGGAAAACTTACGGCAGGAGGTGAAAGATGCTACCAGGTATGCTCAAATCTCCCGCACATAGGCGGCAGGTGAGTTGTCAAGATGCATGCCGAGATTGAGGCTGCATAAAGCCAATCTTTTCATGAGCGCGGGAAATTGGCGGTATATTTGACGGTATGCAGAAAACTCGTGAAAAGTATTCCACTAAAAGATTAATATGTTAACATCTCCATTGACCATCGGGTGGCATGACTGATGGCGCGAACACAATACAAGTCAACGGGGTTGTGCGCCGATCATGGAACATAAACGCCCATTGAGCGTATATAAGGGGTATAAGACTTCTGTTGGTTTCGGGTGATTCTATTCCGGTGAATTACTTTACTGGAAGCGGTTTGCCCATGACACAAAAAGAAAAAGTGGCGGCCAATGACAATGGCGCCGGAAAGGGAGAGGCTGGGCAGCATTGGCGCAGCATTGCCCGTGCTATCGGTCGCCACATTGCCCGGGAGCATTTCAGGGCCTGGGAAAGGCGGCGGCAACGGGCGGCAAATGACAACCAGCTTACAGCTTTAGAGGAAGAGGGGCAGTCCCCGGAGGGGTGAGCCTGTTTTTGAGAGAAAGGAAACATCCCATGGCCCGCATCGCGCTCTACGCCCGCTATTCCTCCGACATGCAAAGCACGTCTTCCATCGACGATCAGGTCCGCATCTGCCGCGATCAGGCGGCGCGGGAAAAATGGAAGGTGGCGGGCACCTATAAGGACGCCGCCATTTCCGGTGCCAGCGTCACCTTGCGTCCGGGCATTCAGGCGCTGTTGCAGGATGCGAGCGCTGGTAAGTTCGAGATCGTGTTGGCGGAGGCGCTTGATCGCGTTAGTCGCGATCAGGCCGATGTCGCGCTCCTGTTCAAACACCTGAAATTTGCCGGTGTCAAAATCGTCACGCTGGCCGAGGGCGAAATCTCCGAGCTGCATGTCGGCCTCAAGGGCACGATGAATGCGCTGTTCCTCAAAGACCTCGCCGCCAAGACCCATCGCGGCCTGCGCGGGCGGGTGGAGAAGGGCAAGTCAGGCGGCGGGCTTTGCTATGGTTATGATGTGGTCAAGCGCCTCGACGGCAATGGCGAACCCATCCGCGGCGAGCGCAAGATCAATGAGGCCGAGGCAACCATCGTCCGCCGCATCTTCCGCGAATTCGCCGATGGCAAGAGCCCCAAGGCCATCGCCAGAGACCTCAATCGCGACACTATCCCCGGCCCTTCCGGTAAGAATTGGGGTGACACGACCATTCGCGGCCATGTCAATCGTGGAACTGGCATCATTCACAACGAGCTTTACGCAGGCGTTATCGTCTGGAACCGGCTGCGCTATATCAAGAACCCCGAGACGGGCAGGCGCGTCTCACGCATCAACCCGGAAGCTGACTGGATCAGGACGGCAGTGCCCGACTTGCGCATCATCGATGATGCGCTGTGGCAGGCGGCGCGCCAGCGGCAGCGGGAAATTTCTGTGAAGTTCGAGAATGTCACCAAAGGCGTGCGTGCCTATCGCGCCAGGAAGCTGAATGGCCTGCGTCGCCCGGCGTTTCTGTTCTCCGGCTTGCTGACCTGCGGCTGTTGCGACGGGCAATATGGCATCATCACCAAGGATCGCTATGGCTGCCTCAACCGCAACCGGCGCGGTACCTGCGACAATGGCCGTACCATTCGACGCGCTGTGATTGAAGCGCGCATTCTTGCGGGCCTCACCAAAAAGCTGGTTTCCGCTGAAAACGTCGCCGAAGCCGTGCGTGCCTACGCCGAGGAACTGAACCATCAGAACCGCGAACGCCGCGCGCAAACCGATATCGATCGCAAGGCGCTCGACAAGATCGAACGCGGCATTGCCGGTATCATGTTTGCCATTGAGGACGGCATGTACCAGCCCAGCATGAAGACGCGGATGGATGACCTGGAGCGGCAGAAGGCCGAGATTCTGGCACGCATGGAGGACGTGCCTGCGGATGTGCCTGACATTCATCCGAATATCGCCGAAATCTACAAAGCCAGGGTGACGCAATTGAACGATGCGCTGGCCGATCCGGAACTACACAATCAGGCAGCCGAGGCGATCAGAGCACTTGTGGGTGAAGTGGTGCTTATGCCCGGCGACAAGCGCGGCGAAGTAAAGGCCACCTTACGCGGCGAGCTGATGGGGATTCTCGACATCGTTTCCGGGCACAAAACCCAAAACCGATCCCAAGTTATAACAAAAGAAGTTGCGTGCTCCCGCAACCAAACGCAGAGACCCGCCCTTGTGGCGGGTCTTTTGCGTTTTGATTACGGCAGTAGTTCTGTTGAACCTACCGTTCGGACCAAGGGCGATAGCCCGCAGGGCAACGTGAGAGGCAACGCCTCGATACGGTAAATCCTACTCCCAAGACCATTAAAATCCCTTTAATTCAATACAAAATATGCTAACCAGGGGCCTTCAATGTCTCCGCAGGCACAACACCGTATGTATCCTTGTATATTTTGGAAAAATGGCTGGGTGAACTAAACCCTACTGCATAAGCCACTTCGCTCACTGTAGCGTATGCACTTTGCTGCATCAGGTCATGAGCGACCAGAATGCGTTGCTGTTGAATAAAGTTAATCGGCGAAAGGCTGGTTGCGGACTTAATTTTTCTCCGTAGCGTGCGTTCGCTTACGGCCAAGGCGTTGGCAAGCGCTACAACACCAAAGTTTTCGTCCGCAATATGTCCATGAATGAAGTTTACGGCATCAGCAAGGAAACGGTCCTGGGCAGAAGGCACGCTTGCCTGCGTCTGATCTGGGAATTTGTTACGCGCTAAAGCATCGGCCAACTTCTTTTCATAGGATGAATTAAGAGTTTGCAGTTGCTGCATTTCAGCATCAGCCAATGCCTGCCTTTCCTTGCTATACTGATTGCACGCAAGGAAAATCAGGCAGGACTCGATCATCAGCGTGATCTGATACACCCAGATATCAAGCATCTGATATGTGGTAATGGGCGTCTCAGACCATGTAAAAGCCAACGCTGGATCGGTCACCATTTCAGAGACAATAATCCCCCCCATCAAAACAATGAACGATACAGTCAATATCTGCGCTATAGGCTGTCGCTTGAAAGCAAAGTAAAGGCAGAGCAAAAAACAAGACAGCGACAGAAAACCAATTGTATCACTGAAAATCTGAGAAAAGTTATTGCTCGGCAATACCCAAACAAGCACCAGCAATATGCCCTGTGGTACAACAGACAGCGTTTTAAAAACCTTTGCAAGTCGAGGGGTCTGTACATTGAGCGACAGCAGTTCATAGGTAAACGACATCATTGCAAAGCTGGCCAGTATCTCCATCGAGTTGCGAATAATGAAGTTGGCATCCGCGCCCCCTGCACTCAGTCCAATCAAGCTTGGGATATCATGATAAAACAGGTTTCCAAACGCGATGAAAAACAGATAGGCGCAGTAATAAACGGTCGCCATATTTCGAAAATGTCTTCTCCAAAACAGGGTGACAAAAAACAGCCCAAAGAAAAATCCTGTTGCGATAACAATCTGAAAAATTTCAGAGAGTGTTGTGGACGCGAGAGAGTGAACAGACGTTATGCTAACTACCAGGTGAGGCTGGACTGGGTCAGTAACCGATAGCCGGAAGGTTTTCCTTGCTTTGGGGTCTATAGTAAGGTTTAGCGCAGGCTTAATGGAGATGACGGAGCGTTCCCCACCAGTCTTATAGTTACCAACAAGCGTCAAATTACCGGATGGGTCTTCTTCAAACAGGCGCGCATCTTCTAAGGTCACGCTTTCCAGTCGAATAGCCCAATCCCTAGTCTGCTGTGTGTCGTTATGTAAAGTGAATTGCACCCATAAAACCGAGGCTTCAGACCCAACAATAGGAATAAAGTCTGCGCAGTTTTTGGCGAAAGGCATACCGCCTCCGCCGCCTGCCGGGTCATCAATCGCATAATTGGCTCCCGGAGCAATATTGATAGGCTCTTCTTGTTCGATAAGGGTGACCGTTGAAGGGCATTCTATGCCCCTCTGCGCCTGCACACTCCTTGTCCCGTTCATCATGCCAATAATGAAAAGAACAAGACATGCCTTCTGAATGCGATTCCCCCATGTGTTTCTATAAGGGTTGCTCACTCAATCCACTCAATTCTGATCATGCCGCATCATGTCACTTCCACTGTATGCAGCCCTTTGTGATTTTTCAAACCTAAGTTTGAGGCGCTTACCAAGCAGCCACTGTCGCAAAGCGGTCAAATTTGCGCGGTGATCGGCCATGTCTAAAAAAATCCATGAAAAACAGTGATTTATGATGTTAATCCGATTCTGCGTTTTGGTCGGGCATTTCGGTTTGGCCATCCACCAAAGGGGGCTTTATGTCGATCAATCTGAACTTTAAAGCATCGAAACCTACTGCTGCGATGGGCTTAGAGCAAAATGTAAACACCCTTCTTGGTCGCGCGGCCAAGGCTGTGCACATCAGGCAAGCCAGCCTCAATGATATTGATGACCTTATGGTCCAGGCAGAATTGTTCCACGCAGAATCCAGCTATAAAAATATAGCAATAAACAAGGATAAACTTCGAGGCTTTTATAAGGCGCAGATCATACTCGAAACATCCCTAATTCTGGTGGCGTATCAGGGTGAGCAATTGGTTGGCCATTTTGTTGCGCATATTTACGATTTTTACTTTTCCGATGAGCGCTCCGCTGCAGATCTTATTTTTTATGTGACGCCCGAAAAACGTGGATCGCGGACGGCGGTCTGTTTTGTGCAACGATATCTTGAATGGTGCACAACCAACGATGTTTTTGATGCATCGTTGTCCATTAGCACCGACATCAACCCCGAAAAAACATCGCGCTTCTATTCAAAGCTTGGCTTCCCGCTTGCGGGGCATCTTCACAAAAAACAAATGGCTTAACCCGGAGAGTATACCATGTGCTTGGTTCCATCTTTTCCAACAAACACTCTGGCAGTTTCGCCAAATAGTACCAATGTTGCTCTTCCTGATCCGACTGTGACGGTCAATGGTGGACTCAACACAGCAGACATACAGATCACAGCGTTCGGTGGTACAGTGTCGCTGGATACGACGGGTGTAACGGTAACCGCCGGTGATGGCACGGATGATCAGGCGATAACAATCAATGGCGACAACGCAGCACTGCAAACCGCGCTGGCAACCCTTACGTTTACACCAACGAATGGACTGGTCGGGGAAGACCAAGCGCATGTGCAGCTGAGTTCAACAGGGGCAGCAAATTCCAGACTGGAAATCATTCTGACCAATGCGCCCTTTATTACCTTACCATCTGCCCCGAATGTGGCTGAGGACTCCAGTAATGTCGCTTTCGGCAGCACACTTAACATTGATGACGCCACCGGTGACAATCAAACCGTTACTCTCACCGCCACAGGTGGTACGTTCTCAATCGGGAACAATGCAGGCCTCTCGTACAGCGTCGGCAACGGGTTTGCCAATACCACGGCCACCTTCTCAGGCTCACTGACGAACATAAACAACGCGCTCGACACGCTTGTCTTCACCCCCACAAGTAACCTGAATGGCACTGGTGTTGCTTCCGTCAGGGTGCAATCCGATGATGGCAATGGAGGCACTGATGATGAGACTCTGACCTTTGATGTTTCGGCGGTGAATGATGCACCAGTGATCGCGCTGCCATCTTTGCCGACTGTGAATGAGGATGACACAAGCGTCGCTGTATTAGATCCAGGTTTCCCAAATACGCTTCTGGGTATCACAGATGTTGAGAATGATACCCTTACGGCAACCGTCACCTCAACTGGTGGCACCTTTGCTTTCACATCTACTGGCGGCGTCTCTTTTACATCTGGCACATTTGCCGGGCCAAATACCACGGCTGTGATTAGCGGGTCACCTGCAGCCATCCGCAATGCCATTCAAAGTATAAACTTTGCCCCAACGGCAAACCTGAATGGTACGGGGGCTGGTGCCATCCGCATTCAGGTTGATGATGGCAATGGCGGAAATGATGATGAGACCCTAACCTTTGACATTGTGGCAGTGAATGATGACCCGGTAATTACATTGCCTTCTGCACCCGCGATTAATGAAGACGATACAAACGTTAATATTGCTGTTGGGGCAACGGACGTCGAGAGCGATAACCTGACCGTGACCTTAACCGTGAAAGGCGGTGTGGTCAATTTCACGTCCGCCGGGGGGATATCTTTCACAACAGGGAATTCAGGTCAAACTAGCCTCAAGGTCTTCAGCGGCACAATCGATGCCGTGAACAATGCGCTGCAACATATACAGTTTACACCAACAACCAATCTGAACGGTGTCAATGCGGCCAGTATCCGCATTCAAGCCGATGACGGTAATGGCGGCACAAGTGACCAAACACTTAACCTGAGTCTTGCAGCCGTGAATGATGTGCCTGCGGTATCTACCTTACCTGCAACGGTAACGGTAACTGAAGACGCGCTGAGTAGCGTTGACCTTTCTACCACCAGTATAAGCGACATTGACAGCAGTTCAGTCACCTTAACACTGACAGCTAGTGCAGGTGTCTTTGCAACCCCGGCTGATGGTTCGGCTGGTGGTGTCACAGCAACGCTCGTGGACACAAGCACCATCACGCTTTTTGGCTCAGCCGCAAGCATCAACGCCTATCTGGATACAGCCAGCAACATTCAGTACACCAGTTTGTCCAACAGCAATGGAATGGCGGCAGCGACGATAACTGTTACTATTAATGATGGTGACGGATCAGGAGATATCACCGTCGGCACCGTGAATATTGACATTACGGCTGTAAATGACCTGCCTACCTCTTCAGGTTCCTCGATCACGATGGCGGAAGATACATCGCGTACGTTGACGGTTTCGGACTTCAATTTTTCTGATGTGGACACAGCCGACAGCCTGCAGTCCGTGCGTATCGACACCTTAACGGTTGGAAGCGGTACATTCCGGCTCTCCGGCACAGACGTAACCTCAGGCCAGGTTATCACAACTGCCGACATCACCGCCGGCAACCTGGTTTACACACCAGCAGCAGATGCAAATGGCACCGGCTTGCTCACTTTCACCTACAGCGTGAATGACGGCACTGCCTTCGCGGCCAGCCCAGCCAGTTTTGCGGTGAATGTAACCGATGTGCCCGAACCAGTGCGCGAACCCATCAACCGCCCTATTGACGAAGGTGATACGGTTGGCGGCACGCAGTCCGGTACCAGCTTTAATGACCGCATTGGCGGCACAGGTGGTCGTGATACGATCTCGGGCGGTAATGGTGCGGATACGCTGATAGGCGGCGAAGGTGACGACTTTGTCGCTGGTGGCAACGGTAACGATATTGCCTTTGCAGGTGCGAACGACGACGGCGAAGACACCCTTCAAGGCAATGCAGGCAATGATATTCTGGGTGGGGGCGCCGGTGACGACATTATTGTCGGCGGAACTTTGTCCTTCAGTGTGAGCCTATTCAATAGCGGCAACAGCGGTGATGACACCCTGTTCGGTGGGGCAGGCAATGATCTGATTGTTGCTGGTTCCTATAATACGTCATCCATGGAGGTGATTAATACCGGGCAAGGCACCAACACCATTTGGGCAGGCACTGGCAATGATACTGTGTTTGGCGATGATAATAGAGATACTCTTGGTGGCGGTGTTGGTGGTGACCGACTTGATGGTGGGTCAGGCGACGACACCATCTATGGCGGTGCAGGCAATGACAATGTGAATGCGGGTGCCGACAATGACCTGTCCTTCTCCGGAGCGGGAAGCGATACGCTGAACGGAGGCTCAGGCGATGACACTTTGTTTGGCGGTGCTGGTAATGACATGGTTTCTGGTGGTGAAGGCGCAGACCGGATATGGGCTGGTGCTGGCAATGATGATCTGTCGGGTGGTGAGGGGGCAGATACCTTTGTGTTTGGGCGTAACAGCGGCAATGACACGGTGACAGACTTTGATGCCGGAGAAGACACGATTGACCTGGTGTTTGCCCCGACCGACTTTGAGAGCCTTGCAGATGTTCAGGCAGCAGCGAGCAACGCCACACAAAATGGCCAGTCCGGCGTGTTGATCGATCTGGGCAATGATCAATCAGTCTTCATCATCGGTATCAGTACAAATGATCTGACAGCAAGCAATGTGAGTTTTTAGGCCAGTTTAGTCACAGTAGAGTTTTAGGTCCATTGTGGCCTAAAACTCTAAGACAGTTGTTTAAAACGACTTAAAAGGATTTCTGCAAATTTCGACACTCACACAAAAGTGCACACAAAATTTTCTTATGAATTTTATTATCTATATATTACATATATTTAGAGACCTATTAATCAGGCTCATAACCTGAAGGTCGTAGGTTCAACCGCAGGCGCAGGCAGGCGTAGCATGCCGAAACAGCGCCAAAGACAAGGAAGCAATGCCCCGATGAAATAAAGGGGCATACGCACCTAAAATCCTACTCCCGCAACCAATTAAAGGGTCGGCCCCCATAAGGGGACCGGCCCTTTAAGTTTGTTACGAGAGCATGGTGAATGGAGCTATGTTCATACGGAGCGTAGCGGAGTGACGAAGAGCAAAGCGATGAGACTAATCCTACTCACAAAACCAAAACTCGAAGCCACCCCAAACGGGGTGGTTTTCGTGTTTTTGGTAAGCGCGAGATACGGATTTTACACCTCGTAAGACGCGCCAAAAGGCGCGAATTACAAAGGTTCATAGCGAAGCTGACGAGGAGCAATGCGATAGCCGAAGCAGAATGACGAGCACTACTTGATCGGTGTATTTTCACCATCAGCCTGTCATTTACTCTGTTCCGTATCATTACGGTTCGTTGACGCTAGTTTGCAGACACATCCTGTCAACAATGCTATCCAAAACCAAAGTTACTTGCGGTTAAGTCTGTGAATGAAACATCTTGCAGCAAAATACTGTTGCCGTTACCCGTCTCAATCAATAAGCCGCTGACGCCGTCAATCGTGGCGGTACTACTATTTGCGTCAATATCCGCAAGCGACTGGAAATCAGTCACCGTGTTTCCAACGAACAAAATATCTTCACTGGTGTCAAAGTCGATCACCACGTCAACGCCGTGATTGCCACCGAAGAAGAAAGTGTCTGCCCCGCCGCCGCCGGTTATATTGTCGTTACCTGCACCGCCGAATAATTGGTCGTTATCATTGCCGCCATCAATGACATCGTCACCAGCGCCGCCAAAGAGCACATCTGCTCCTTCACCGCCATTTACGGTATCAGTACCGCCGCCACCAAACACCTGATCGTTTCCATTGCCGCCCTCTATGCTATCGCTGCCGCTATCTCGGCCTCCGTAAACGATGTCGTTGCCGCCACCGGCGTTAATAATGTCGTCGCCATTACCACCGCCAAGGATATCCTGTGCGTCGTCACCAAAAACGGTATCATTGCCTGTCCCCGCAAAGATAGTGTTGTCGCCTCGGCCTGTATTCACAACTGTATTGGTGGCGCTGTTATAGGAACCTGCAACAATCAAATCGTCTCCGGCACCGCCGAACAATGTATCGTCGCCGGAATTTCCTGTGTTGCTGGTTGAGGCACTTGTGCTGAAGGTGCCGCCCACGATGATGTCATTCCCTGCTCCGCCGCCAATAAGGTCATTGCCGGAGTTGCCTTGCACCGTATCATTGCCCATGTCACCGGGCCCGGCAAAGGCGGTGTCATTTCCGTTGCCACCAGCAACAAAATCATTTCCGGCACCCCCGATCAGCGTATCCGCGCCATTATTGCCTGCAAGCGTGTCATTGCCACCTGTGCCGCCAATGCGGTCGTTCAAGCTTGTGCCTGACTGTTGCCTGCCTGTTGTATTGCTGTTGTCCAGTGACGTCGAAATCGCCGTGACGGGCGGTGCCGAAACGGGCACGGTTGAAACTGATAGGCTGAATGTGTTCGGGCTTGTGTCAAACGTGGTGCCATCGTTTACGCTGAAGGTAAAGCTGTCAGAGCCCGTGCCTGATGGTGTGTAAACAAGGTTGGGTATATCAGAAGTGGAAATAACCTGTCCGGCGCTAACGTTCGATCCACTAAGTTGCAAGGTGCCATTGTCGATACTCAGTGTATCAATACGCACGCTTGAAAGGCTGTCACCGCTATCCACATCAGAGAAGCCAAAATCGCTTGCTGCAAATGTTCGGCTGCCATTCGTGAAAAGCGACGCGTTATTGTCGGAGCCTGTTGGCGTGTCATTTACCGCTGTCACACTAATGCTGACGGTATCTGCTGTGCCGTTAACGGTGCCGTCGTTAGGGGTTGCTGTCAGCGTGGCTGCCGTGGTGTCATTGCTGGCTGTGGTGAAGGTGATGTTACTGGTGTTATCCAGAAATGTGTTCAGGTTCGCCGCCGTGCCGGAAAGGGTGATGGACGCAGTGCCAGAGTTGGCGACCGTTACCCTGCCGCCAGTTGTTGCAGCGAGTGTGCCACGATCCACCGCAAGCGTGAGCGTGATATTGCTGCCTTCCACATCAGCAACATTATAGGCCGAGAGGTCAATCGCTGTCGCAACATCCTCTGTCACCGTTTCATCCGTTGGCGTGCCGCCAAGTGTCGGCGCGTCATTCACGGCTGTCACGTTAATGGTGACGGTATCGGCTGTACCGTTGGTGGTGCCGTCGTTTGGCGTTACCGTCAGCGTGGCTGCCGTGGTGTCATTGCTTGCTGTAGTGAAAGTGATGTTGCTGGTGTTATCGAGAAATGTGTTCAAGTTCGACGCCGTGCCCGAGAGCGTGATGGACGCGGTGCCAGAGTTTGCAACGGTTACCCCACCGCTGGTTGTTGCAGCGAGTGTGCCACGATCCACCGCAAGCATAAGGGTGATGTTACTGCCTTCTGCGTCAGCAACATTGTATGCTGACAGGTCAATTGCTGTCGCAACATCTTCGGCTGCAGTATCATCTGCTGGCGCACCGCCAAGTGTGGGCGCATCGTTCACCGCCGTAATGTTCACCGTTAGCGTGTTTGGGCTGCTATCAAACGCATCGCCATCATTTACACTGAAGGTAAAGCTGGCCGCGCCAGTACCATTTACGTTTGAAGCTGGTGCGAATGTCAGATTGCCAATGCTTGCAACAGGAATAACCTGTCCGGCTGTTATCGCAGACCCTGAAAGCTGGATCGTGCCAGTTGACGATGCAGGCAGCGTATCAATGCGCACACTTGCAAGGGCATCACCTGTATCCACGTCTGTGAAGCCAAAGTCACTTGCAGCAAAGGTGCGTGCCGTATCTTCGGTTACGGTAATCGTACCGTCCGTACCTGCGGGTGCATCATTTGCCGCTGTCACGTTAATGGTGACGGTATCAGCTGTACCGTTGGTGGTGCCATCGTTCGGCGTTACCGTCAGCGTGGCTGCCGTGGTGTCATTGCTTGCTGTAGTGAAGGTGATGTTGCTGGTGTTATCCAGAAATGTGTTCAGGTTCGCTGCCGTGCCCGAGAGCGTGATGGACGCGGTGCCAGAATTTGCAACCGTAACACCGCCGCCAGTGGTTGCCGCAAGCGTGCCGCGATCCACAGCAAGTGTAAGGGTGATATTGCTGCCTTCCACGTCCGCAACATTATAGGCGGAGAGGTTAATCGCTGTTGCAACATCCTCGGTCGCGGTATCATCCGCTGGCGTACCGCCAAGGGTCGGCGCATCATTCACAGCGGTGATGTTTACCGCCGCTGTTGAGGCAGCATTTGGTGTGCTGACGCCATCTGTAGCTTGAATAGAAAGGGTGTCTGCCGAGTTGTTGTTGCTGCTTGTTGTATAAGTAATGTTGCTGGTCGTGTTGAGGTAGCTGTTAATATCTGTGGCCGTCCCTACGAGCGTAACAACATTGTTGCCACTTGCAGTTTCTGTCACGCCAGCACCAACCATCGAGCCATCTGCGGCAGCTAAAACCGCGCTTGTGTCTGTTGCCGTAATTGTAACGGTGATGTTCCCGGTGGTGTCCGGGTCAGTGATGGTAACGGCGCTCAGGTCCAGATTAGTTGCCACATCTTCCGTCACTGTGCTTGCCGTCAGGCCGCTGACGGTTGGTGCGTCATCAACGGCGGTGACCGAAACAGTGATTGTATTGGCTGGTGTTGCTCTGACAAAGGTTACGTCTCCGCCGGAATTGGCAGCTAATATATCTGTGTCGCCATCTCCGTCGATGTCCAGAAAATTGAGCGACTGCCTGAACCCAGGTATGTTTATATCATTTAGCGGGTTGCTCGAGCCGAAGCGCTGACTGAAGCTTGCGGAGGTCGACGATCCAGTATTTTCAAAGAAAAGCTGCGAACCATTTTCCGTAACGAAAGCATCCTGGTCACCATCTCCATCAATATCTGTAAAAGCGATGCGAGATGCATTGCTGTCAACCTCAAACCTTGAAACCTCGAATGGCCCATTAAAGGTTGAGCCTCCAAGGTTGTTTGACTGAAATACTGAGCCCGAAATGCTGCCAAAGAAAATATCATCATCATTGTCGCCGTCTATATCGACGGATACCGGAACAAAGAAAACTGCTGTATCGCCATTAAAGGGATTTGCAGTGCCGGTACGTTGAACAAATGAGGGGTTAGTCGTTGTGCCAGTATTTTCAAAATATAAAATGATATTTGAAGAACCAGTGCCAACAATAGCGTCCTGGTCTCCATCGCCATCCACATCCAGAAAGGCCGGGGCAAAGTTATTGGAAGTACCGGTCGGAAGGGTATTGAGCGGGTTATCTGTACCTGTTCTCTCAGTAAATACAGGATTTGTAGTTGAGCCTGTATTCTCGAAAAAGCGGATGCTATTGAGGCCTCCGAAAAAGACATCCTGATCACCGTCGCCGTCAATGTCGACGAAATCGCCAGCTACATTATCACCAACATCAACGCCGTTGAACGGATTATCCGATCCTGTCACGACAGAGAACCGCGGAGGTCCAGTAAGGATGTTGCCTGCTTCATCCTGTACCGCGATTGTAAGCGTGCGTGTTGCAGTCGGCGTGTCGCTGTTTGCTGTGAAGGTTAGGTTTTCAAGTAGTGCATCGACGGCTGCGGTAGTGGCGTTTGCATTAAGTGTGATAACTGCGTTTGCCCCCATGCCGCCACTTAACGTGCCGATTTGTGAGCCACCAAAGGTTACAACGCCAGTGCCGCTCGTAAAACCAATCTCGCCCGCGCTCGTACCTGTGTTTTGCACTGACACCACATCGCCGGTCGTTAAGCCAGACACAGTGATCGTACCGCCGTTAAAGTCTCCTTCTGCGTCAGTGAAGGTAACGCTTGTATCGATTAGCACTGTGGTCTGCTCTGTCGCTGCCAGTGAGTTGTTGAGATTGGAAAGACTTGGCATAAATGGCTCCGATTATCTGGCGCGTTAACTAAAAATTAGCCAACGTCGACCTTTGAGGAGCCGCCCGTGAAGAACAACCTATAAAAAGTTTGGGTTTTTTGAGGATACTTGGACTAATAAGACAATCGAATATTTTTATCTTTATTTTATAATAAGTTATGTTCGATGTAATATTTATGTGAACTGTCGTAATTGGCTAATAGTTCGACAAGCGCGTTATTTTAGAAAAGTGTAAGCCATTGGTATCAGCAGCTAATCAATAGAGCTTAGCGCGGAAGTTTTTACACTATTGTCATAGGAGCCAGTATGGCCGTGTATAGGATGTTGTTGTGCCTGTTTGTGTTTGTTAGTGCCCATGTTTCCGCAAGTGAGTTGCCGCAAGTGCCGTTGATGCCGAATCAAGACGCGCCTGCACTGAATGAATACGTACGCTATATAAAACCTTATGATGGCGACATTAACTATGAAGCCATAATTACAGAACAATCAAACTTTCAAACGGTTGATACGCCCACCATCAATTTTGGCGTTCCGAACGGTAAGATATTTGCTGTTTTAGCGATGAAAAATGAAGGGGACGAAGCAGGGCACTGGATATTAACAACGGGGCGCGGCGCATTAAAAAACTTCAGCATGTATGAAGTGTCCCCGAGCGAAACCATAGAGTTGCTGGATGGTAATGACGTTAATCAAATCAGGGAAAACTTAAATACATTTCAGGCGTTTAGTACGGAAGTAATATTGGCGCCGGGTCAAATTAAAACGATTGCTTTCCATTTCGAATCTGAAAACTCAACCTTCTTTCCGCTCAAAATACAAACCTACAGCAGCTTTTTCAAAGCAAGGCGAGCCAACATCGCGCTGACCGCTTCTGTAATTACCGGCATGCTTGTTCTGTTGTTGTTGAATAGTGTGATCTATAGCGTAACAGGCAAAAATGAGTTTCTGTGGTTGGGGTTGGCCGAGCTTTCCTTTGCTTTTAATGTTTTGCTCGCAGAAGGATATCTAACCATATACCTTCTGTACGACATGCCACTGGTAACATTGGCTCTTGGCGATGTTTTCAAATGCGCGTTCGCTGTTTTTATGGCGCAATTCGCACGGACCTTCATCGACACCAAAACGAATTTTCCCTTCATGCACAAGTTTCTTGGCGTACTGATTGTGGCTGGTTCAATTGTTGTTCTCATGCAGGTCGGGCTTTCGGTTTATAGCGAAGAAATCAAGGTGGCGCTGCGCATTGCCGCTTGGATTGTAGCAACTTTTGTTGCCTTGACTCTGCCTTTTGTCGGTTTCTTTGCGACAAAACGCTTGGGGTATCAGTATTTTCCGTTGATCATTTCTTGGTCCAGCCTTGCCTTGTTTATCCTGTATATCGCGTTTGTGTTTTCTGGTTTGGTAAAAGGTCTACCCTTCCATTGGCATTGGACCGGGCCCGTTGGGCTGTTTGAAGCAGTGTTTGCGACCCTCTCACTTGGCCTGCATTTGCGGAAACTGCAAACGGACAGAAAGAAAGCCCAGAATGATCTGGAAACGAGCCTGAGAGAGCAACTGAAGTCCAGCGAACGCGCAAAGGAGTTGGCGCAAGAGCAGGCAGCCACCCTCGCGACAATGCATGACCAAAGCAGCCTTTTGCATGCATCTGGACATGATAGCCAGCAGGTATTGTTTGCCCTGAACACCGTGCTTGAAACCACGGCGCATGGTGATGATAAGGGTATTTCGGGGCAGCAGTTAGGTATCATTAAATCAGCAGCGAAATATCTGGAGAGCATTATTTCAACAACCATGTCTTCTTGGCATGCAGCGACAGAGAAGTTTGATTTCCTGGTGTTGAGTGAGTTCAAGCTTGGCGAACTGCTTACAACGATTGAAACCATATACACGCCAACAGCGACCGGGAAAGGTATTCGGCTTTCAACATCTGTCGACCCGGACAGAACAATGGTGGGGGACTATGCGCTGTTGTTCAGGGCGATTTCTAACCTCGCTAATAACGCACTCAAATACACGACGGAGGGTGATGTTAGCATTGAAGCTGACTTTGGTGCAGATAATCAGGTTATCGTTACCATTAAGGATACGGGTTCAGGCATGAGCGCGGAGCTTATTGGGCGGCTGTTGGACCCTGCGTCTCAGCGTGTTCAAGGGAGCCCGTCTACAAGCGGCAGCGGTGTCGGATTTGGTGTGGCCGCGAACATTATCTCCAACCTATGCGGTGAGGTAGCGATTACCTCAGAAGAGGGACGTGGCACGTGTGTTACCGTCACACTGCCACAAGTTGGAGCCGAAACGGACATTTCGCCTTCTGATTCAGGTTCGAAAGGCCGGGTCGGCGCTTATCTGTTGGTTGATGTGGATGGGTTAGAGGAAGATGCGGCCATCGCAATGATGAAACAGGGGCGAGAAAAAGCTGGAAAAATTGTTGTCGCCACGTCAAATACCTCAAGCAAAATGCGCAGTCGCCTGAGCGCCAACGCAGATATCGCCATTTTAAAACCGATTGCCGACAGGGTGAAATTACATCCGGCGTTCAATACGCCCTAAGCGGATGCTAGTAAATCTATCAAGCCGAGTTCAACCGCGTAAGGAACGATCTTGCGATTGCTGGAAACACCCAGTTTTTCACGCAGCTCACCAATATGAAAAGATACTGTTGGCATGGCGATATTGAGCTTGTATCCGATTTCTTTATTACTTTCGCCTTGTGCCATATAGTGCAGTATTGCCATCTGTCGTGGCGAGAGCTTGATATTGACAGGGTTTGCCTCTTCAAATGTAGTTCGCATCGCCGAAGAGCAATAGATTTTGCCCTGGATAGCGTGTTCAATCGCTACAATCACTTCACTTGAAGGATCAGCTTTGCTGACAACGCCGCGAGCGCCCATTTTTAAGGCCAGATGGCACTGGCGAGCACTTTTCTGGCCAGTAAGTATCACTACAGTCATATCAAGTCTGCCAACCAATTCAGCCAGCAGGTCAATGCCGTTCATGTCCGATAACTGAAGGTCAAGAACGATGACATCAACGGCATTTTTCTTGATGAAAGGCAGGACATCTACCCCCTGATTGAGGGTGCCTACGATGCCATAGTGCGGATGCTCCCTAAACAGGAGTTTCAGCCCCAGGTGGGTTAATTCATGATCGTCAACCAGTAGAATCTTCGTTGAAGTATCCGACATACACTCAAGCTCTTAGCCTCTTTGATCCAACCAGACTACATGGGAGCTTGTGCTCATTAAACCCTGAATAAATTCGGGTTCGGGCAAACGCGATGTATTATTGAAATGCAAAAAGGGTCATAACCTGAAGGCTGTATGTTTAAACCGCTGGCGTAGGGGTGTTGGAATAACGCCAAGGACAAACTTCCACTATTTGTGGTATATGGTGAAAAGTATAATCCTTCTTCCCCTTTTCACCATCAAGCGGATTACTCGCTTGGCATCAACGCCTCAAGACGCCTTTTTGACCGGCCAGCAATATCTTGCGCTTCTGCTTCATGTACCCCCAAACCGCATAAGCCCATTATCAGGAATTGATGCAACACGGTTGCTGCCTCATGTCGTTCGCATCTATTCTCGGCAACATAGGTCATGAGAGCGACGCAGAGGCCGAGCCAGTAAAGTATGCCGGTCTGGTCCAAACCCTTGCGAACCAGTTTGGCTTTAACACAATCTTCAATATCTTTGCGCAGACCATCATTTAGAGAATAATCAGGCTTGGTGGCGCCTGTTGACAAACGAAGTACGACAGTTGCCCGTCGTCTGTTTTTTAACACATAGTCGGTCACCTCACGCATACCGCCCGCGATACGTTCGAGCGGGTTTTCCTCTCCCGAATTGGCTTCAGTGACTTGCTGTTCCATTTCGGTTCTCACCTGAACGGCAAGCGCTTTTTTAAAACCGTCTTTGTCACCAAAATGATTAAAGAAGCTGCCCTTACCAACACCCGCAGCAGTAACCAGGTCATCAATCGGAATATCTTCAATCGGTCGGTCCAGCATCAGGTCAAAACCGGCAGATATCATCGCATCATGCGTTCGGGCGGCTCGATCAGATGTGTATTCCTGCATTTCAGACACCTTTATTTCCTAGTTGACTATTTAGTCAACTAGTGTATCCCACTATTGTATGTCAGTTGACTATTTGGTCAACTCTAGCATGTGACTAGCAAGAAAGCCTAGCGCTTGCGTCAGAGTTCTTCAATGAGTGTCACGAACCTCAAAGACGTAGCAACTAAAAGGCGCTTTAAGGCTGATTTACTTTAGCTAAGTTTTTAGTAGGGGGTCGTATGACAGACGTAGCAGCAGACAGTTCAACGGACGCGCGTATCGAAGATGGTATGTACCGTGGGCATTTTGGTTCTCAGGGAGATGCTGATTGGATTGCCGTTCAGGTAACTGCTGGAGTAACATACACTGTCCGCGCCCTAGGGTCAGATAGCGATAATGGAACAGCACAATTTGTTCGTATATTCGACATCTACGATAGCAACAGTCAGCCAATAGAACACAATCGGGCGGACCATTTTAATATCCGCCAATCGACGGAAGCCTATTTCACAACTGAAGAGCAAACCGAGTTTACGCCCAGCACCACCGGCACATACTATATTTCAATAAATGGAAACTTCGAGCAGTTTGGATCTTACACCGTCTATGTCACGGAAGATCAAATTGGTGATGAGGCTAATGACAGCCTCGTTGGTGGTGACGGAAACAACTGGATTCAGGGGGGATGCGGTGATGACACGGTTATTGGTGGCTCAAGCGCTGATTTTCTGGACGGTGAATGGGGTGACGACAAGCTGACGGGCGGCGAGGGCGCAGACACCTTCACCTTCTGGAGCGACAATTGGGATGACATCAGGGACAATGTCGCCAACTTGTGGGGGAACGATACCATTACTGATTTCGACCCCGCTGAAGACAAGGTCCACTTTGCGGGGCGGATTATCCGGGGGCTTCAGGATCTTACAATTACCGAAGGAAACGGTAATACAACCCTCACAGCGGACTGGGGAGACAGTGTTACGCTGATTGGGGTTTCAGCGAACGAGTTGACAGACGATAATTTCAAGTTCCGTCTTGGTGTTCGGCTGGCCGGCGGCAACATAGAAGGGCAGGAGGGAAACGATAGTTTGGTTGGCACTGAAGCTGACGACACGATTTATGGCATGGAGGGAGACGACACCATTCGTGGTGGTAACGGAGAGAATTATCTGCGGGGGTTTGAAGGGAATGACCTGATCATAGGTGGGCCTTCACTCGATATAATTGGTGGCGAAGAAGGCAATGATACAATCCGAGCCGGTGATGGAGACGATTTTATCCTGTCCAATGAGGGGGATGACAGTGTTGCAGGCGAAGCAGGAAATGACCTCATAGAAACGCATCTGGGTAATGATGTGCTTTCTGGCGGCAGTGGCGACGATACCTTGCGCCCAGGGCGAGGCGATGACTTTATGACCGGTGGAACCGGGAAAGATATGTTCGTGATTGGCCGAAACTGGGGCGACGACACGATCACCGACTTTAGTATTGCCGAAGACACCTTGGATTTCCGAGGGAGCGGGCTGGATATTGCTGCCTTGACCATTACAGCAAGTGGCGGCGATACTGTCATTTCCAATGGTTCCAATAGCTTAACATTAACTGGTGTAGACAGGGATGACTTTGTTGCTGCCGCTTCCGAGGTTATTTTGGAGCCGGGCTCCATAACTTCCCACTATTCCGAATTCAGTCGGGTTGAGGAAGCGGGGGATGCAACGGAAGACATTTTGGCTCAGACTAGCGTGCTGGTTGACCAAGCCGGGCATTGGGCGGCGGACGAGGATGGCGTAACACGAACCAGCTATAGTTTCCTGAATTACGATTCAGTTGCCGTTAGTGATGATGGCAGCACTTGGTGGTTTGATGCCATTGAGCCATTGACTCCGCTCACCCAGTACACCGTTGAACAAGAAATTCTTCGTATCGAGAGGTTTACCAATTTAGATCTCGTGTGGGTTGAGGACTATCAGGAGAGCGGCGCGAATATCAGGCTCGGTTATCATGAGTTTGTGATTGGCGGTGCCTCTTCCGCTCCTTATGAAGGGCCATACTCCGCAGAAGTATTTACAGGCATCCATGTGGGAGAGGAGTTCCATCCTCATTTCTTTTTGCATGAGTTGGGACACTCATTAGGGTTTGATGACCTACCTGAATGGAACGAGTGGACGGGCAACGATTATACCCTGATGTCATACATCACATCAGCACGGCACCCGGAAGCAATCCGAGTAAAATTGGGTAACTATGAATTTATGTACGCTGATATCGCTGGGTTGCAGTATTTGTACGGAGTGGATGAAAAAGCGACCGCTGGCAATCAAAAATACACATATGATGTTTCTGACCCACTTTATGAAACCCTGTATGATTACGGCGGTACCGATACCATCTCGGTTTATGGAACCGGTGACGCAGTTCACATTAACCTGACTCCGGGGACTTGGTCCAACATTGGTCCTGATATTCGATACGAACGCGAAGATGGTTCTCCGATATACGAACCCGGCACACTGTTTATCATGCCGAACACTGTCATTGAGAATGCAGTTGGGGGCGGTGGGGATGATACCATTACCGGGAATGATGCCAACAACGTCCTGAGGGGTATGGACGGAGATGACACTATTCGTGCTGGTATGGGTGACGATACTATTTGGGCCGGTGCCGATGATCAGGGTGATGATTATATGCACGGTGGTGCCGGGCGCGATATCATTGCCGGCGGTAGAGGGGATGATCTGATTGTTGGCGGCGAGGGTAGGGATCTGATCTATGGAGGAGATGGCAATGATGTTGTTGTTCTGGGAGAATGGGACGACCTAAACCAGAACAAGAGCGTTCAAACTACGGAGGCTTTGACATCCGCTACAACAGCCGACGTCGCTTACGTCGGTGAAGGTGATGATACTGTACACGGTACAAATGGCAGCAATGTGATTGGGGGCGGGTTTGATGACGACCTAATCATTGGCTACGCCGGTAACGATATTATTTTTGGCGGTAAAGGTGCTGGTAACGATAATTTATCTGGCGGTGATGGTGACGATACTATCTTTGGTGCCGCGGGCGATGATACTGTTGTTGGTGGTGCCGGTGACGATTATCTTTGGAATGGCTCAGGTGACGATATTGTCGACGGGGGCGCTGGCAGTGACACTATGTGGGGCGGCGGCGGAGACGACCAGCTCAGCGGTGGTGCTGGTGCCGATGTATTTGCCTTTGCCACAACTAACGGTACAGACACTATAACTGACTTCGATGTAGATGAAGATATCCTGAATCTTCAAGAAGCCGAATTCTCAACTTTTGACGCTTTCTTAATGGCAACTTCAGAAACCGCGGATGGTGTGATGGTTTCGTTTGGTCAAACCACAATAATTCTAACAGATGTTTCTGTATCTGACCTGTCGCAACAAAATGTGTGGATATGATTGTGACGTATCCTCGATGACAGATCATTTACGCAAAGCTCTTCGCTAATGCATGTACTTGACTAGCAGGCGAAAGAACGTGCCTGTCTTTCATCAACATTTTTGTCAAAAGTGGGTGTGGTTCATGTCCTATTAGTGATTAACCAGGCCGTTGGTGTTGTAACTGTTGCCGTTCTGCGGTTCTCATGAGACCGTTAATTTGGGCCAATTGTCCGGATAGCGAACATAGTTTGATATTTAAGTCCACAAACCGTACCATATACGCATCGCTCACTTGAAGAAAGCAATGTGGCAGGGGGACCAAAATGAAAAACATATTCCATAAATTCACAGGGCAACTTTTAACGGCAGCACTGTTTCTCACTGCTGTAGGCGCGTCCGCTGGGGAAGCGTTCGCGCAGAAAGATAGCACCTATGACGAGGCGCTGTATGACACGGTAAAGTGGCGACAGGTTGGCCCGTTCCGTGGTGGTCGCGCTGGCACTGTTGTTGGTAATGTCAGTCGCCCCAACGAATATATTATGGGCACCGCTGGCGGCGGTGTATGGAAAACAAGTGACGGCGGCAACACCTGGAACAATATATCCGATGGATATTTTGGCGGTTCAATTGGCGCGGTAACCATGGCACCGTCTGACGAGAATGTCCTTTATGTAGGGGAAGGTGAACAGACTCTGCGCGGGAATGTTTCCTCCGGTAACGGCCTGTGGAAATCCACCGATGGCGGCAGTAGCTGGACACATATCGGCCTGAAGGGCACGGAGCATATCGCCCGCATTCGAGTGCACCCGACCAACCCTGATATCGTTTATGTCGCAGCGATCGGCAACCTTTGGAAACCGAATACTGAGCGCGGCATCTACAAAACTGTCGATGGCGGTGAAACCTGGAAAAAGATTTTATACGAAAGTGATGAAGCTGGCGGCGCCGACCTGACATTTGACCCCAATAACCCCCGAATACTTTATGCCTCAACATGGCAAATGAAGCGCAACGGCTACCGCATGGACAGTGGTGGTCCGGGCAGCAAGTTCTGGAAGAGCGTTGATTCCGGTGAAACATGGACTGACATAACCCGCAGCCCTGGCCTGCCGGAAGGCACGCTTGGTATTATCGGTATGACTGTTTCGCCGGTTAACTCTGACCGGGTTTGGGTGATCATTGAAGCGAACGGTGGGGGCCTGTTCAGAAGTGATGACGCGGGTAAAACATGGATCAAAACCAGCGAAGACCGCAACCTGATGCAGCGTGCATGGTATTATTCCCGCATCTATGCTGACCCTCAGCTTGAAGACCGTATCTATGTGATGAATGTGGATATGTGGCGTTCAAACGATGGTGGGTTCTCGTTCGAGAGCATCGACACGCCGCATGGTGACCACCATGACCTTTGGATCAACCCGACAAACAATGAAATCCTTGGCCTTGCTGATGATGGGGGTGCGCAAATCAGCTACAACTCCGGTGAAAGCTGGACCACCTATCACAACCAGCCAACGGCGCAGTTTTATCGGGTAACAACGGATAACCATTTCCCGTTCAGAATATTGGGTGCGCAGCAGGACAACACAGCTATTCGTATTTCGCACCGGTCCCCCGGTAATGCGATTACCGAGCGTGACTGGGAGCCAACGGCAGGCGGTGAAAGTGCGCACCTGGCCCCGGACCCAACCAACCCTGATATTGTGTATGGCGGCACTTACAAAGGGTATATGAACCGTTTGGACCATAGCAATAACCAGCGCCGGTCCACCAATGTGTGGCCTGACAATCCGGCAGGCTCGGGTGCGGAGGTAATGAAATACCGGTTTAACTGGAATTTCCCGGTTACCTTCAGCCCCAATGACCCCAGCGTATTGTATGCAGGGTCAAACCATTTGCATAAATCCACAAATGGTGGCCAGTCGTGGGAGGTGATCAGCCCTGATCTGACGAGAAATGACCCTGAAACCATCAGGTCTTCAGGTGGACCGATCACGCAGGACAATACGGGGGCAGAGTTTTACGCCAATATCTTTGTGATCACCGAATCTGATGTTGAGCCGGGCGTGATTTGGACAGGCAGCGATGATGGCCTTGTTCATGTGACCCGCGACGGCGGTGAAACCTGGGAAGAGGTTACGCCCAAAGGGTCACCGCGGCTTAATATGATGAACAGTATTGATGTGCATCCAACCAAAAAGGGCCATGCCTATTTGGCGGCGACCCACTATAAGTTCGGTGACTATACGCCCTATCTATACAAGACAACCAACTACGGTAAGTCCTGGAAACTGATCACCGATGGCATCCCTGAAAACCATTATACACGGGTGCTGCGGGCGGATAAGTCCGTCGATGGCCTCCTTTATGCTGGCACCGAATGGGGCATGTATGTTTCGTGGGATGATGGTGAGAATTGGCAGCCATTCCAGCTTAACTTGCCTGTTACGGCGATCAGGGATTTGCACGTCAGGGATAATATGCTGATCGCCGCAACCCATGGTCGTTCCTTCTGGATGATTGATGATTTGGGGCCAATTCAGCAGCTGAACAAGGATGTTGCCGGGGCGGGACATCACCTGTTTAAGCCAAAAGCGTCCTACCGGCTTGCGCAAGGTGGTGGTTGGGGCCGCTTTAACAAAGTGCTTGAAGGCGAAAACCACCCGAACGGAGTTCTCTTCAACTATTTCATCAAGGACTATGACCCAGAGCAAAAAGTTGAACTTCGGCTTGAAGAAGCTGATGGCACGCTGATCCGCTCCTTCTCAAATGACGCGGAGGACAGGCGAAACAGGTTGAAGGTCAGCGAGGGGGAAAACCGCTTTGTCTGGGACATGCGCTATGAAGGCTTCAAGGAGTTTGACGGCATGGTGCTTTATGCATCGCCCAATCGCGGGCCGCGTGCTGTCCCGGGAACATATGTGGCAAAGCTGATTGTTGACGGCGATGTTTCAGAACAATCGTTTGATATTGTCAAAGACCCGCGCATTCCTAACACAGCAGAGGATTTCAAACGCCAGTTTGACTATCTTATCTCCGTTCGTGACAAGGTAAGTGAAGCGCATCAGGCGATTATCGATATCCGCCGCCTGCGGGCAGATTTTGATTATTATAAAAACAAGTTTGGTGATGACGCCGCCTTTGCACCCACGCTTGAAGCGATTGAGGCGTTTGACAGGGACATGTCGGTTATTGAAAACAATATCCACATGACCAAAAATCAGGCGCGGCAAGACCCGCTAAACTACGGTATCCGCATCAACAACAGGTTGTCTTTCCTGATGGCTGACCAGCAGCGCGGCGACTTTATCCCAACTGATCAGGCGGTTGAGTTTAAGGCGCAAGTTGAGGCCGAACTGGATGTGGAGCTTAATGCGCTTGATCAATTGATCAGCTCGCGCCTTGACGAGATCAACCGGTTAGGTAACGACCTTGGCGTGAGGGTATTGTCCAGCCGCAACTAAGTGCCAGTTGGCGCTATAAAGTTAAAAAAACACGAAAAGGCTCCGTCATGGGGCCTTTTCCACAGAGAGCCATGAGGCCGAAACTTTGGTTTAGGCCTATAAAGGGTCAATGAGCCCGGACCGTGGTTAGCAGTAGGAAGAAAATGCGAAACTTTGGCTTTTCATCGCATTTTTATTGTACGATTAACATCTATGGCAAAGAATTAGATTTAACCTGACCATCAATGGTGGAATGGAATGGTCGGAGAATGTCCTTGGGGAGAGGTATCATGAAAGTCTCACATTTATTGTCAGCGGTGGCTTGTTCATTGGTGTTGCCAATGACAGGTGCTGCCGTTGCACAAGATCAACAAAGCGGCATGTATGATGCCTTCCAGTATCGCAATATTGGCCCGACCCGGGGTGGCCGTGTGACATCTGTCACCGGTACGGTTGCCGCCCCATCTACATTTTATCTTGGCGCTTCTGGTGGCGGTGTTTGGAAAACAGATGATTATGGAACCACATGGCGCAATGTGTCAGATGGTTACTTTTCCACACCGTCTATTGGCGATATCGCTGTTGCACAAAATGATGCCAACATCGTTTACGTGGGAACGGGCACAGACGGCTTGCGCAGCAATATCATTCAGGGCAAGGGCGCCTACAAGTCCATTGATGGCGGCGAAAGCTGGCAGCATATCGGTCTTGATAATGTTGGTCAGATTGGTGCGGTTGAGCTGGACCCACGCAATCACAATGTTGCCTATGTTGCCGCGATTGGCCAGCCTTTTAATGCTAACGAGGAACGTGGCCTTTTCAAAACCACAGACGGTGGCAGAAGCTGGGAAAAAATCCTGTTTATTTCCGACACAGTGGGCATCACCGATGTGGAAATACACCCTTCCAACCCTGATATTCTGTACGCCAGCGCCTGGAAGGCGGAGCGCAAGCCATGGACCATTATCAGCGGCGGTGAAATTGGTGAAGAAGAGGCCGGTATCTACAAATCGGTTGATGGTGGCGCAACCTGGAAGAAAATCAATAACGGCCTGCCAACGGGTCTTGTCGGTAAAATAGACCTCGCAACCACGCCGGCAGATTCGCGCATTCTTGGTGCGCTTGTGGAAGCACCTGCGCCTGAAGGTGGGCTCTATTGGTCTGTTGATGGTGGTGAAAGCTTCAAGCATATTTCAAATGACAAGGGCATCCAGAACCGTCCCTTCTATTATACCAATCTGGATATCGACCCAACCAACCCGAAAATCATCTATTCCAATGCCAACCCGCTTAGAAAATCAGTTGATGGTGGTAAATCCTGGACAACCGTTGCGGTTCCACACGGCGATAACCATGACATGTGGATTAACCCCAACAACCCAGACCTTTTCATTCAAGCCAATGATGGCGGTGCGAATGTAACCCATAATGGTGGTAAAACATGGTCCAGCCAGTTTAACCAGCCCACGTCGGAACTATATACGGTTGATGTCGATGACCAGCACCCTTACTGGCTTTATGCTGGCATGCAGGACAACAGCACAACCATCGCCGTGCCAAGCATGGCCCCATTTGGTGCGCAGCATACCAACGCCTATATTCTGGATACAGGCGGGTGTGAAACCGGACCGGCTGTGCCCAAACCCGGCAACCACAATATTGTCTATGCCGATTGTAAAGGTCGCTTTGGGGTGTTTGACAAGCGCACCGCGACCGAAAGGTCATATTATGTTGGCGCAACCAACATCTATGGCCACAATCCGACTGATCTGCAATACCGGTTCCAGCGTGTTGCCCCTATCCATGTGTCGCCCCATGACAGTGACACTGTTTATCACGGCTCTCAGTATCTGCACCGTACTCGCGATGACGGAGTGACATGGGAAACTATTTCCCCGGACCTGACCGCTAATGAGCCGGACAAGCAGGTTATCTCCGGTGGTCCGATCACACGGGATATTACAGGTGAAGAATATTACAGCACCATCTATTCCATTCAGGAATCGCCTGCTGAGCAGGGCGTGATTTGGGTGGGTTCCAACGATGGCCTTATCCATGTCACCCGTGACAATGGCGAAAACTGGAATGATGTAACACCGCGCCGCCTGCCAAAAGGTGGTCGTGTGGATAGCGTTGCACCATCGCCACACACACCGGGCAAAGCTTTCATAACCGTAATACGCAGCCAGCTTGGTGATCCGAAGCCTTACATCTATCGCACCAACAATTATGGGCGCAGCTGGACCCTTCTTTCAGGTAACAATAGCGGAATTCCAGCGGACTATCCGGTGCGGGTTGTGCGCGAAAGCCCGGATCATGAAGGGTTGCTGTTTGCCGGTACGGAGTACGGCATGTTTATGTCGCGGGATGACGGCGAAAGCTGGTCCGTCTTCCAGCAAAACCTTCCGGTAACGCCGGTTACTGACCTGAAGTTTATTCGGGGTGACATCGCGCTTACGACCATGGGGCGCGGCTTTTGGGTGCTCGATAACGTGACCTCGCTGGGCCAACCGGCTATGGGTGAGTTTGGCAACCAATTGGTTGCCCTTACCCCCAAAGATACCTATCGCTATCGGCGTGCCCGTTTGGCTGGGCGGTCTGCGGGTGTTAGCGCTGGCGTGCCGGACTATCCCGGCCCCCGTGTGAATATTGATTATTATGTGCCCGCTGGTGACCACAGCAGCATTCGTCTGGATATCCTAGACGCTAATGGTGCGGTCGTTACCAGCTACTATAATGATGGCAAAAAACCTGAAGACAATTCTTCTGACCTCACCAGCGGATTGGATGCACGGTCGATCGAAATGCTTGTTGCCGGTGGTGCAGCCCCTGCCGGTGAAGGCAGCACCGGAAGTGATGGTGGCCTTGCGAATGCCATCCATGACATGAATCTGGAGATGGATGCGGGGCTTAATCGCTTCAATTGGAATATGAGCCGCCTTGGACCATGGGATAAAAGTCAGTCCCGCCGGTTTGGCCGCGGCCCCATTGTGGCACCGGGCGACTATAGGGTTCGGATTACTCTGGATGGCGGCGCGCCTGTGGTAAGCGAGCCTTTCACCTTGATGATGGACCCAAGGCTTGCTGATCAGGGCATCACTGCCGCAATTATCGGGGAGCAGGCGACGTTGGCGCAGCAAGTATCAGACCTGCTGAGTGCTGCCCGCATGCTGGAAGCACAAGTGATCGCGGACCATAAAGCCCTTAAGGAACAGTATGGCGACACGCCCGCAAGCGAGCGTAGCGCAGAAGCGAATGCTGCCTTTGACCGCGTGAATGCCGCGCTGGAGGTGTTGCAGACACCGCCGGATGTCATCTATCCACGCCCCAAATTGGTAAGCCAAATCAGCTATCTCTATAACATGCTGAATACAGCGGACCAGAAACCGGGCAAGGATGCCTATGACCGGTATGATGAACTGCGTCAGCAATTTGATGCAATCAACGCCCAATATGTCGGCTAGTATATTGATGTAAGCTCAAATGTGGTGAGGTTGTGGGCCCTGTCCACAACCTCAGATCGGCGGTGGCTTTATGCGTAACCAAAATGTGCTGACTATTTAGGTGGGATGATAGGATTTTTCCTCGATGATATCTGACCCAAGTAAAAGGCTGATGTCCCTTTTGAATTGGGCCCGTTGGTCGTTCAACTGATAAACCGACCTTGCGAGTGATATGAATTCCTCTCCGAAGGACTTTTCGGCTTCTTGGGCGCGAATGTCATCTTCCACAGTCCAAAGCTGTTCGTTGATATCCTTCAATTTGATGGTTAGGTCACGCAGTTCCGGAGAAGCGGGCACCTGTGCTGCCAATACTTCGGATAGTTGTGCCAGCTCTTTGCGCACATTCACAAGCCTGTTTTTGTCGTCAATGCGTTCATTCTTAATTTGCAGAATAGTGATTTTATCTATGAGTTCACCAACCGAAACCGGGATGAATAGCTCTGTTGATGTCATTTTCAATCTTTCGAATTATGAAGGCTGCCTCGACGGAGCTGACTGCTCGAATTCCAATTTAAGAGCCTCAGCAACTTGCCTAAAGACGGTTTCCCAGTCGCCAATTTCACTTTGCCTGAATAGTCTGACGTTCGGATACCATGGAGTGTCATCCCGGTTCAATTGCCAACGCCAATCCGCTGCCTTGCCGAGTATAACCCATGTAGGTATGCCAAGAGCGCCAGCCAAATGAGCAATACTGGTGCAACTGGTTATGACTAGGTCCAGATTCATTATTACTGCGGCCGCATCGGAAAAGTCAGTTGCTTCATCTTTCAGCTCATCGATATCAATAATCTGGTATTTATGTCTGAATTCCGAGATTTGCCGGACACCTTTTTCCCCTTTTTGTAGGCTGATAAGGCTAACATTGTCGATGTCATCGATGGCTGAAAAATGATTTAAACTAAACGACCGCCATTTATCTCTTGCGAAGTCAGGGTTGCCTTGCCAATTCGCACCGATACGGATGCCTTCGATCGCTTTCAGGCGTTTTTCCCATGTTTCGATCAGGTCGATGTCGGCGGAGATATAGGGCGTTGTGTGTGGTGTACTTAGGTCTTCTCCAAGATACCCGGCCACACTTGGCAGTGGGCAAAAATAATCTGTTGCAGGCGCAGGGGCGCCTTTTTCCACGAACCCGGTGACAGACAGGCCTGACTTGAAGAGTGGTATGAGTTTCGGGTTACACTCCAAAAAAACCGACGCACCTTTTTGGTTAAGTGCGTTTGCATATCTGGAAAATTGTATCTGATCACCAAGCCCCTGTTCAGCCAATAACAAGATTGACTTTCCGGTCAGGTCCTGGCCGGTCCAGAGTTCTCTATCATCCGGGAGCGATAGACCGTAATCTTGTTTGCGAAGCCGCCATTCATATGCTGGCCAGCCTTCTTCAAAGTTGCCAATGGTCAAGAGCACATGTCCCAGGTTTGATCGAGCAGTGGCGTTGTCCGGAGCAAGGTCTAGAATTTGACGCAATTCCTGGATGCTGTCCTCATATCTGGCTTGCGCATCAAGCGTAGTTGCCTTGTTCAAGCGAGCATTGATATGGTTTGGGTCCTTAGAGAGAGCTGCCTCATAGCATGTCATTGCTTCGTCAAGCTGGCCAAGTGCGAAATGTGTTAGTCCTTTGTTGGCATGTATGTTGGCATCTTCTGGGTTTAAGGCGAGCGCATTCGCATAGCTTTTCAGAGCTTCGCCCAATCGGCCCAGTCTCTTCAAGGCTAATCCACGATTGGCATGAGCCGAGAAATTCTGCGAATCCAAGTTAAGAACTCTTTCATATAGCTCTAGCGCGTTTGCCGACTGATTGTGGCCCATGAAGATGTTTGCTGAATTTAGAAGAGCGCCCATATGCTTCGGGTTGTTTAGCAAGACATTTTCATAGCTCGCGAGCGCTTCTTGAGGCTGTCCTAATTTACTGAGAATGACACCTCGGTTAAACAGGCTACTTTCGTGTTTAGGATTAAGGTCCAGCGCTTTTTCATTGTTGATTAACGCGATGTCTGGGCGATTTTGCCTCAACCAAATGGCGGCAATGATATCGTATAGAACGGGTTCCTTAGGGTGGAACTGTAGCAGAACTTTGGCATAGTTCAGGGCCTCCTCGAGCTTACCTTCCGTAAACATCGAAAACAGTTTTTGACTAGAGTCTTCAGAGAGTTGAACATCAAATCGAGCCATTATTCCCTTATCCTGTTGCACTTGCTTATAGTAGATAAATTGACCTTAAACGGCAGGCACAATTGGGTAACCTATCGATATGGGCATTTCAACAAAGAGTGTCTTGGAGGATCGTTTCTCCCTAATCATCGCATCAAGAAAACTCAAAGATTATACCGTTGCCTATAGAATTCGGGCAACTGTATCGGGCGACTAAATTTACTCGTCTTGATTTTGAGGAATTGATGAGAAAACAATAGGAACTTGTGGTATGCTACTCCTGATTGGAGGTTTCCGCATGTTTCCCTTGCAGAGGGTTTTCTTGTGTTTATGTGTAATGACTGTGGCCTTGGCCGGGCCGCAACCATACCACACACAAGAAATACTGACGCTGGCGACCGACGACGGCCCCCCTCATATGATACGCGCAACTGACGGCGGACTGGATATTGATATCACGCGCGCAGTGCTGGCGCGGGCCGGTTTTTCCCTGCAGGTTCAATACACTGCATTGGCGCGCGCCAAGCGCAATGTTCAGAACCGTATGGCCGATGTGGTCGTGCCTACTTTCTTTGAAGAGGATGAAGCCGGTTATTATGTTTCTGCTCCGGTGGTGGATTACCGTCCTACCTTTTTTACCCGCGAAGCTGATGGTCACAACTTCCAATCATACGATGATGTTTCTGGTTTGCGCGTTGCGACCTTTCAGGGGGCGGAGGGGTATTTTGGTGAGCGTTTTGCCGAGATGGCAAAGCGGAACACATATGTAGAATTACACGATATGTCTTCACTTCCCAGATTGCTTGCTCGCGGGCGGGCTGACGTGGTGGTGCTGGACTATTTTATTTTTCAATACCACCAGCAGCAATCTGATGCGCAGGGCGGGGCAATAAGTTTCACTGCTCATTCCTTCATGCCCACTATTCCGGCTTATGCCGGGTTTCATGATCCTGAATTGCGGGACCGTTTTAATGCTGCATTGGCCGAACTGATCGCTGAAGGGTCCAGGCAGAAAATCGTTGCGCGCTACATGAACCCCGGCAGTGTTGTAGCGGCGGCTCAATAATTCCCAATATCAAATGTGGTAGTTGCAATAACCTGAGGCTCCAGGATTTCCTCTGCTGTTGAAACGTGACTGAAATGCTATGCTTTGGATGACAGGAAATTACGCTCTGCGGGAAAGGAAACAAGATGCAAATGTCCCAGATTGGACTATCGACGCTGATGGTTTTGGCTGGTATCGGCATTCCGGTTATGGCTGCGCTCAATAGCGGCGCAGCTGTGAAAATGGGAAGCCCGTATGCTGCGGTTACCCTTTTATGTGGCGTGGCGCTTGCCACATCTGCGCTGCTGTTGCTTTCAACTGGCGTGCCAGACAAGGCGCAGTTCGCTTGGCCATCGGCCTCGCAAATGTTGGCAGGCGTTCTTTTCGTGTTTTATATTGCGGCAATCACCTATTCCGCCCCTCGGATTGGGCTTGGTAATGCAGTTTTTTTGGTCTTGTTTGGCCAGTTGCTGTGTGCGGCCCTTATGGACCATTTCTCTCTTCTTGGTGTTCCCCATTATCCAATTACAGGTAAGCGTCTGCTTGGCCTGTCTTTCATTGCTGTTGGGGTTTTCCTCGCCAGGTCGGATGCGTTAGCAACTAATGGCTAACGAGCCTTGCCGGCGAGGAGAGGGAAAACACTATATATCCGTCCGGCGTGTCAATCAGTTGCCACTGATTGTGAACCGGCGCTTGGCATTTGCGTCTATATCAGGTTGGTTGAAATAGATCGGTCGCCATGCCTTTTCGGCAAATAATCTGGTCTGATTGATGTAATCTTCATGCGTGGGTTCGCCTGACTGGCCATAGGTCAGGAATGCTTCTGCAACCGGTCCGTTTTCGCCGTATGCGAGCGTCATGATGAAGCTGGTGCCGCCCGACACAAGATATCCTTTGTCCGTTAGGTTGCTACCTGCTTTGTAAGGTACTCCTTTCGGGAACGCTCCATTGGTGTCGTTGGGTCGTTTATCGATCAGGTTTGCAATCCCTTCGAGGCGGTACCCCCCATGCATGGGGACGCGTGTATCACCGCGCACGGCAACCTGTGCATCACCAAGTTTCGCATCGAGTGGTATACCTGCTTGTTCAAGCAGTTCAGTTGCTTGCACCAATGCTTGTTTCGCAAGATCAGTGTCTGCCAGACCGTGTGGTGTGTTAACCGGGTCAGTCGCGGAAAAAGGCACAGCGAACATGGGTTTGCCCGCCTGACGTGTGAGCGCCTGATAGGCGTATAGCCACTCGCGGAACAAAACTGCGCCGCTGCTGCCCACATTCAGGGTGCCATCATATTGGCTGACAGCATCACACGCGGCAGTATCAAGACCACTGGTATCTTCGGCGCAAAGGGCGCGCAGCTCGGGCAGCAACATAGAGGCCGATAAGCTTTCGTTTGAAAGGATTTGAGCCTGAATTTCCGGTAGGGACCATTTGCCGTCGTCACCGCGAGCGGTTTCATTTTCCAGATGCCGAATATTCTGACGGGTGCGTAAACTACGGACGGTTTCGGTTGGGCCATAGAGGGGCGAATGTCCCGTCATTGGTGCGCGGGGAGAAGACAGCCAATAACTGTCATTGGAGTTAAAGACATAATCTGTGCGAGTGATTTGTGGCCGTTCAGAATAGGGTACAGTCCCTGGCAAGGGGGCGTTCCCTTCAACAAAGTCATTCATTGCTTTACTGCCATCAAGAATAACAAGACGAGACCGGTCATAGGCTTGTTTGATGGCGGGTACTGCCTCATATGCTTGCTGCCAGCCGCCAATAGCTTCCGCAGACAGATTGCCGACGGTTGAATTGTCCAGGTAAACGGCCTGGCCGTCACTGCTTGTGGCGATGGTGTTAACCCAAGGTAGGGCATTCGATTTTTCATGAGCAGCCTTGAAGCTGTCCATGCTTTCAGCGCGGCTCATGTCCAGCCACTGGGCGTAGGTAAGGTCATTGTCGCGGTTCGCATCTCGTACTGCATAAGCACTGGTTGTGCCCCACGCCATGCCGGGCAATGCAATTAACGGCCCTTGATGGGAGTAGTACATGGTGGCGGGTACGTTCTGAAGGGTCCCGTCTTCCTGCTTAACCGGTACGCTGTAGGTGCGTGCCTTCAGCGGTCTTGTCTCGCCTTCAAACAGATAGCTCAGGGGCTCTTCATCGCTCAGCGTTAGCCGGTAAATCACCAGTCGCTGACTGTTGGAAACAGTGTGTGACCAGCCGACATCTTTATTGAAGCCAATCTGCACGCCCGGCACACCAACCAGCGAAACACCGTAAATGTCCATTTCGCCCGGTACGGTCAGGTGCTTTTCCCAGAAGCGATTGGACCCAAACCACGGATAGTGAGGGTTTGCCAGCAACATGCCACCACCGGTTTCGCTCAGTTCTGACCCAAACGCCCACGCGTTTGACCCAAACCCGCCAAAGCCAATGCCCTCGACAGAAGCTTGCATTACGGCGTTTGAAATAGGCTTTGCATTGCTACTTTGTGCCGGGGGTTTGGCTGCGTAAAGGGCACCACTAAGGCGGGGGAGGGTTTCGGTAATGAAGCGTGCGCGTGCAAATATGTCTTTACCAGATACGGGTTTTACCCAGTTTGCACCATCGCACCAGTGGTCGCCGCCACCGGTCACCCTGTATTCTTCCAGATATTTATTGAAGCCTGCTGCATACCCTTCCAGCATGTCGCGCACGAATTGTTCCTGTTTTGCGTATCCGCTTTCATAGCGCTCAGGCATGCCAAGCCCGCGTACAGCATAGTCAGACAGGAAATTGGAATTGTCTTCACCCGCGCCAAGGTTCTGTGCAAGCTCGCCTTTTGCGCGCAACACAATATGGCTGATGTTGCACAGGTGATCTTCTGCTGCCACATAACCTTCACCAAAACCAAGGCTGCCATAGTCATTCGCGACAATATGCGGAATGCCATAGTCGGTTATCGTGATGTCGGCGCTATATTTTGGTGCGGTTTCCACGGGCGCTTGCTCACAAGCCGTAAGGCAGAGCGCGACTGCAATGGCGGAAGTGGCGGCGAGAGTTTTAGGCATGCAATCATCCTTTGCAGGGTAAGGGGCGACTAAATACTCAAAACAACTCAACCCATTTTGTACTTCAAAAAAACAAGGGCTATGTGGTGGATTGACGGGTGTCAGCTAAACTGCATTACGCCATCATCCAGTCGTTCATATTTCAGATGCAACAGGTCCGAAATATAATTGTGATGAATGCGCCACGGTTGAGCAACGCCCTGTTTGGGAATTTCATCGAGAGAGCGCTGGATATACCCAGAGGTCAGATCGAGGATGGGTGTGCTGTCAATTTCGCCATCCCCAAGTTTGGGTACGCAAACCTTGTAGCCCTTCTTGTCCATATGGTTCAGCAGGCGGCAAACATAGTTTGCGGTAAGGTCGGCTTTCAATGTCCAGGACGCATTGGTGTAACCAATGGTCCATGCCATGTTGGGCACATTACTGAGGGTAAAACCCTTGTAATTGGTTGTTTCACCGATGGTTATTTTCTGGTTGTCGACAATCAACTCCATACCACCAAGTGATTGCAGCTTCAGCCCGGTGGCAGGCACAATGATATCGGCTGTTAGCTTCTTGCCAGACTTGAGGACAATACCGTCCTCCGAGAAATGATCGATATGGTCGGTCACAACCGACGCGCGTTTGTTGCGGATCGCTTCAAACAGGTCAGAGTCCGGTACCGCGCACAGGCGCTGGTCCCATGGGTCATATTTGGGCGTGAAATGGGTTTTCACGTCATAGTCCGGGCCTAACTCTTCTTGCACCATGTCAATCAGTCGCTTTTTCATGCCTGCCGGGTATCGGCGGGAAACGGCGAAGAAAAACATAGTCAGCAGGACATTTTTAACCCGGGTAAGTTTATAGGCCAGAGAAGCGGGCAGGTACTTACGCAGCCCGTTGGCAATTGCATCTTGCTGCGGGCGGGATGCAATGTAAGTCGGGGACCGTTGCAGCATTGTAACGTGGCCCGCAGTTTCGGCCATTGCGGGCACGACAGTTACGGCGGTGGCACCGCTACCGATAACCACAACTTCCTTGTCGGTATAGTCTAGGTCTGTCGGCCAGTGTTGGGGATGAGCAATCGTGCCCTTGAAGTCATCATACCCTTTAAATTCAGGCAAATGGCCTTGCTCATAATTATAATAGCCGCTGCACATAAACAGATAGTTGCAGCGTAGCGTCTGCGTTGTGCCTGTGGCCGAGCAGGTTAGCGTGATTGTCCATTCGGAACGTGGGCTTGACCAAGCCGCAGACATAACGCGTTTGCCAAATTGTATTTTGTCCTTGAGCTTATGTTCGTCAACCGTTTCGCCGAGATACTTGAGGATGCTGTCACCGTCTGCGATCGCGTCCCCTTCTTTCCAGGGCTTAAAGGCGTAACCAAGCGTATACATGTCAGAATCTGAGCGGATACCGGGGTAGCGGAACAAGTCCCAGGTGCCGCCAATATTGTCGCGTGCTTCGATGATGGTGAAGCTGCGACCGGGGCATTTTTCCTGCAAATGACAAGCTGCCCCGATGCCGGAAATACCGGCCCCGACAATGATGACATCGAAATAATCTTGTTCACTCACTACATGTGTCCCCGTTTCCCCTCATGAGCGACAGATCACGCCCCATATTGACTATTTTGTCAATTAATTCGTTTTGGCAGAAAGTAAAGGGCCAGACCAATCTCTTGAAATTGTTATAAGATAACAATAAAAGGGTAGATAACAAAAAAATCCCGGGGAACGACATGCGACATTTTTTGATGGCTATCACAGTTTGCGGTATCGCAGCGATGCCAGCTTCCGCACTTATGCAGAATACCGATCTGGACAGTAATGAAACCTTTGTTTCAGAGGCTGTTTCTTTCCGTATTGAGACCATCGCTGATGGTTTTCGGGTGCCTTGGGCAATTGCCTTTCCCAGTGCGCAGGAAGTATTTGTGGGCGAGCGGGAGCCGGGGCGGCTGTGGCGCGTTAACCTGCAAACTGGTGATAAAAGCGAAATCACCGGGCTGCCGGATATGCTGCGCAGTGATGCGGTCAGTTCTGGCCTTTTTGATGTACGCCTACACCCGGATTACGATCAAAACGGCTGGATTTACCTCGCGCACGGTGTTGGCGAAGAGGGTGCAAACGGCCTTGCTGTCACCCGAATAAAACTGGATGGCAAAGAGGTTGCTGAAAGCCAAACGCTATTTTCCACCATACCGCGCATCTCCGGCAAGTGGCACTTTGGTGGGCGGCTTGGCTTTTCGGGCGATTATCTTTTTATCACGACCGGTGACGGCTACGACCATTCAGCCTTGTCGCAGGACTTGTCGGCTCATGCGGGCAAGGTGCTACGTATCCATCATGATGGTTCTGTGCCTGAAGATAACCCCTTTGTGCAAACAGAAGGTGCGTTGCCAGAGATTTGGTCTTATGGGGTCAGAAACCCGCAGGGCATGACTATTCATCCTGAAACCGGTGAGCCCTGGTTCAATGAACATGGCCCGCAAGGCGGTGATGAGGTTAACATCGCCCGTGCCGGGGTTAACCTTGGCTGGCCTGTCATCACCTATGGTGAAGAATATGGCGGTGGGCCCATTGGTGATGGAATTACCCGCGAGGAAGGCATGGAACAGCCTACCTATTACTGGGTGCCTTCAATTGCCCCGAGCGGCGCAGCTTTTTATCAGGGTGATGCCTTTCCGAACTGGCGTGGCAACCTGTTTGGCGGGTCGCTCGCTTTCACGCATATCAACCGACTTGTCGTTGAAGACAAACGCATCATGCATGAAGAACGACTGCTGGGTGACAAGGGCTGGCGTGTGAGGTTCGTTGAACCAGGCCCTGATGGGTATCTTTATTTTGGCGTTGATGACGGCATGGTTATGCGGCTTATGCCTGCGGATTGACGGCACATCTCAATGGCACCGTCAACCGGGCTACCGACTGGTTCCCCAATCAGCGAACGGGCTTTGGCCGACAGGTATGGCTGGATGATATCTGCAAGCCCGCCGATCAGTGCGATTTTTTCAGAGCCTTTCCGATTTAACCCAAGGATCAGTTGATCAATTTTGCTGCCTGCCTCAATCATGATGGCGTTGGATTGGTCGGTGCCGGCACCAACAATCATTGGGGCCATTGTTGCAAATTCTGTTGCGGTTGCAGCAGCGAGCCAGCTTGCCACAGCGTCCGTAGATTCACCCAGTGCTTCATAAATCTCATCCGACAAATCGGTGCGGGTAATCAGGCCGTCTGCTGCATCAAGCGCAAGCTGAACGGCACGCAGGCCAATGAAGGCACCGCTTCCTTCATCACCCGCTGGGAAACCATGGCCACCCACCCGGTGAACCTCGCCACTTTTCATGCCATAGCCGATGGCACCGGTGCCGATTATCACAATGCCACCATCCCGGCCTGCGTGTGCACCAACACAGGCGGTGCGAGCGTCAGAGACAACTTGAGGGTTTTGAAATCCGTATGGCGTTAAATGGTCGATCAGTTCCTGAGCACTGCCCGGACGTTCAGTTGATGCCGCGCCAACGCAGGCGAGAGTGCATGCTAGAATAGCGTCATCAAGACTGGCTTCTGCAAGCGCTTCGCGAGTAGCAGTCATGATATTGGTTGCAGAAAATTCACCACCCAGGCGGACTGTGGCCGGACCTGCATGGCCGGTGCCGAGGACCGTACCGTCTGTAGTCTCAAGCCTTGCACGGCAACTGGTACCACCGGCGTCTACGCCCAGAAAATACTCGATAGTGCTTCCGCTCATGGTTCACCCACATGCTCTTTGCTATTACCGGCAGCGCATACCAAAAAGGCGGCTAACGTGCCAAGGCAAAGCTGCCAACTGAAAGCAAGGCTTTTCCATGCAGATGGTAAGCCAAGCAGGTCAATGATGTAGCTTTGCTGCAACAGGGTAACCAGAAACCCGACGGCAAGGGCCGCGACCACGCTGGCTGTGGATCCTCGGTTGGTAAACACAACAGTGAAATAAACGCCAAGCAGGCCAGAGTAAGCAAACACCATTACAGACAGGGCAAAGTCCAGAAGTGGCATGTCGGTGTAACGCTGCCAGTAAAAACAGAGCACAGCGGTGGCAAACAAGCCGAGGCCGACAAGGCCCATGCTGACCTGCCCGGCGCGCACATAATGCTGTGCGGGCATGGACTGCTTTACGTCTTTCCAGGGACGGTAAAAATCCTGAACGATCACCGATGACATTGAGTTTAGGCCCGAGTTGATGGTTGAAACCGCTGCGGCCACAACACCGACTGTTACGAGGCCGCGCAGGCCGGGCGGTATTTCGTTCAGGATATAATGCATGAAGATGGTAATGCGTTCGCCATTAAACTCCCCGCTGATATTGGAGCCAACGGTATTTCCCATCAGGTCAGGTCGATCATAAAAAATATGCAGAAGCTGCCCGATGGAAACAAAAAGCCACACGACGGGAATAGCGACGATGACAGATAGAAATAGCGCTCGTTTGCCTTCATTTGCATCAGAACACGTCAACAGGCGCTGGCTTGTGTCCTGATCAAGTCCGAAATTGCCAATGTTCAACAAGGTCAGGCCCGTGACGATAGAAATCATCGCGAAGGGCGCTGAAAAATCCATATCGAGATTGAAGAATTGAAGCTTGTTTTGGCCTTCCAGTGTGTTTTGCAAGCCATGGATAATCTCTGGTCCGCTAGCTGGAATTTCACTCCATAGAAAATACAGCACTAGAAGGGCTGCGAAAATATAGATGGCAAATTGAGCCAGATCGCTCCAGAGCACTGAGCGAATACCGCCCATGAAGGTAATGGAAAAACCGATGACCATCATAATGAAGGCCGAAGAGATAATGCTGGATGCTTCAATGTTGCCATAGAGGATCATGGCAACCGCAATGGCAGCCATATAAAGACGTGACCCGCTGGCGAGCAACCTGCCAACCAGATACATGCCGCCTGCCGACTTCATGGCGGTGGTGCCATAGCGCGCGCCAAGCAGTTCATATACGGTGGTTGCTTTCATGGCGTAAAAACGCGGTACGAGCATTTTGGCAACAAAAACGGCGGCAATGATGGCCCCGATGTTTGACGCCACATAGCTATAGTCTCCCCGGTATCCCTGATCAGGCCCGCCAAGGAAGGTGGCAGCGGACTGGCTGGTGGCAAGCACTGACACCGCGACAACCCAAAAGGACATCTGGTTGCCACCCAGGAAATAGTCGTCGGTGTTTTCTGCCTTTCGTTGATTCAAGAACCAAGCGAGTATGGCAAGCATCGCGAAATAACCGGCCATGATCAGCCAATCAAGTGTGGTGAAACCAGCCGTCATTGGGGCCTGGCCCTTAGTGTGTCACTATCCAATTCAGCTCCCCCGAGATGATTGCTGGCCACTGTTCCACAAAAATTTGGCGAACGCCAGTGGCCCCATATTGATTTAAATTATCTTGGCCGGGCCTGGATGCTTTGCGCTGAATGGCAGAATGTGGATAATTGGTCTCTCCGGGTTCCTTGAATATGAAAGAGACTGAATTTCCATGACTGAAGCTGTCAGTGAACGCTATCAAACGCTTGATCAATGGAGTACGGAAAGCGCGGTGGAGGCCATGCTCGAAGGGCAAATGGCAGCGATTTCAGCGATCAGGCCTTCAGCCAAAGCTATTGCTGCCGCAATTGAAGCTGCTGCTCAGGTTATTGGTGATAAGGGCCGCTTATTTTATGTGGGCGCGGGAACATCCGGCAGGCTCGCAGTGCAAGACGGCGCAGAGTTAACGCCGACGTTCAGTTGGCCGACGGAGCGTACGGTATTCTGTATGGCTGGCGGCATGGATGCGCTTGTCAGCAGTGTAGAAGGTGCGGAAGATTCAGCGGGTGATGGGGCAAATGCAATCGCGGACAAGAATGCTGGCCCAAGTGATATTGTAATTGCGGTGGCGGCGAGCGGACGCACACCCTACACACTCAGCGCTTTGCGGGAAGCCAAGCGGCGTGGGGCGCTGACAATCGGTATTGCCATGAACGGGGCCTCGCCAATTCTGAAAGAAGCGGACCATGCCATCCTTGCCGAAACCGGCAGTGAGCTGGTGGCGGGCTCAACACGCATGAAGGCGGGCACTGCCCAGAAAGTCATCCTGAATATGATTTCAACAGGCTTGATGGTGCGGCTGGGCCGTGTTTATGGCGGCTATATGGTTGATATGATTGTCTCCAATCAAAAACTGTCCGATAGGGCCGTGCGTATGGTGAGTGAGATTGCAGACTGTACGCCTGATGCTGCGCGACAAGCGCTCGCAAGCTCAGGCAACAATATCAAGCAAGCGGTTTTGATCGCCATGGGGCATGAAGTGGAAGAGAGCAAAAAGCTTTTGGATGCAACACGCGGTAACTTACGCATGGCCCTTGCGAAACTGGAGGCGGATGCATGAGCAATATTGTCGAAGTCCTGAAAAAGGAACTGGGCGTGTCCGCAGTATTAACAGGCGCGGATATCTCCGCGCGGGCGACAAGCTATTGGGATGCATCGCCAATGCAGGCCAAGGCGCTGGTTCGCCCGTCCTCTACTGAAGAGGTTTCAGCCGTTTTGCGCCTATGTCATGAGGCCGGTCAATCTGTTGTTACGCATGGCGGACTTACGGGCTGTGTGCAGGGGTCTCGCTCAGGCGGTGATGACATAATCTTGTCGATGGAACGGATGAATAAAGTTGAGGGTGTTGACACGGTATCACACACCCTCACGGTGCAGGCGGGCGCGGTGCTGGAAAATGTTCAGAACGAAGTGGCCGCTGCTGGCATGTTCCTGCCGCTTGATCTTGGTGCCCGTGGTTCCTGTACCGTTGGCGGGAATGTGGCAACCAATGCGGGGGGCATCAACGTAATCCGCTACGGTATGGCGCGCGCCCTTGTTCTGGGCCTTGAGGCTGTATTGCCGGACGGTACAGTGCTTTCTTCCATGAACAGGATGCTGAAAAACAATGCTGGCTTTGACCTCAAGCAGCTTTTCATCGGCACTGAAGGCGCGCTGGGAATTGTGACCCGTGTTGTCTTCAAACTTCAGCCGCAGGCAACAACACGCAACACAGCGCTTGCCGCCTTGCCAGACTTTAAAGCCATTCCACTTCTGCTCAACCACCTCAAGTTAACGGTTGGGGCGAGCCTGTCCGCATTTGAAGCCATGTGGGGCAATTACCTGCGCGAAGTGACAATGGAAGGCTGGCACAAGGCTCCGATGGACCGGGGACATTCCCACTATATTCTGTTTGAGTGTGATGGCAGTGACCCGGCGCGTGATGATGAGCGATTCATGGAGGTGATCGAAGAAGCCTTTGAAAAAGGCATCATTGTTGATGCGGTGGTACCCAAATCCGAAGCGGAACGCAAAGCGCTGTGGGCTATTCGTGATGACTTTGAGGCCATCGTGTCTGTGAAGCCCGTGTTTCTTTATGATGTCAGTTTGCCGATAACGTCGATGGAAGCATATGTTTCGGATGTGGAACGAAAACTGGCGGAACTTTTGCCTACAGGCCGTTTGTTCACACTGGGTCACATTGGGGACGGGAATCTGCATTTCTTTGTTCAGGCACACACTGATGACCCGGCGGCACGAGAGCTTTCTGATCGTTCAATCTATGAACCGCTGGCTGCCTACGATGGCTCCGTTTCTGCGGAGCACGGCATCGGTTTTGAGAAAAAAGAATGGCTAAAGCAGTCACGTAGCGAATCTGAAATAGAAGTGATGCGCCGCCTGAAGCAATTGTTTGATCCCAAAGGGCTGTTGAACGCTGGCGTTGTGGTTGACTAGGGCTTTTGTTTTTGACCACTACAGTTCCGATCCCCCAAAAACGTCACTTGCTGCCGTGTCCGACTAAATTATTTCATAAATCACAGATGTTTGCGCACGGTTGGTCTTGCGCGAACCACCATTTATCGCTTTGATAGGGATGGGTGGACGCCTTCCATGCCAAACAGCACGGAAGGGCACATAAGCAGGCTGCGCCTCGCGCGGAGGGCATTAGAGTAAAAGGGACTATCGTAATGAAAAAAGGCTTGATTGTCTTATCGACGCTGATCGCTTTCGCATCTGGCGGCGTTATGGCGGACGCGGTTAAGCAAACCAAGGGTAACTTTCAGGACAAGTTTCGTCAGCTGGACGAAGTTTTGCCAACGGCAAACGTGTATCGCAATGCAGCGGGTGAACCGGGGCATGAATATTGGCAGCAGAAAGTTGA
The DNA here is from genome assembly GCA_965199355.1 of Kordiimonas sp. Lineage (GTDB taxonomy): Bacteria > Pseudomonadota > Alphaproteobacteria > Sphingomonadales > Kordiimonadaceae > Kordiimonas. The sequence goes on along the minus strand of OZ240690.1, from coordinate 573,950 downwards.
CTATAAAATCCGCGCAACTCTGGATGAAGACACGCGTCGCATCATTGCGTCTGAGACAGTTACTTATACCAATAACTCCCCCGACACTCTGAGGTATCTATGGCTGCAACTGGACCAGAATAAATTCCGCCGCGATTCGATGGCGGAACGCACCACGGCCTTTGCGGGTATTGGTCGTCGTGGTCCGGCAACACAGGCAGCCAGTGGCAACAAGCCTGCGAAGCTCAGCTTTTCAGAACTGCGTCGCCAACAGTTTATGGAAGATCATGACCTTGGCTACACCATCAGCAATGTTGTGGGCAGCAACGGTAATGCGCTTGATTTTGTCATTGTTGGTACCAACATGCGTGTCGACCTGCCAACCCCGCTTTCGCCGGGCGCAACAACGGAATTCAGCCTTGATTTTGAATTTATGCTTGTTGACGAAAACACCGTGTCTGCACGCGGTGGTTATGAGCATTTCCCTGATGACGCACGCGAAGGCGGCAATGACATCTTCCTGATGGCGCAGTGGTTCCCGCGTATGCACGCCTACACAGATTATGAGGCATGGACCAACAAAGAGTTTCTTGGTCGCGGTGAATTTACGCTTGAGTTTGGCAACTATGATGTTGAGATGACGGTTCCTGCGGATCACATCGTTTCTTCAACCGGTGTGCTTCAAAACCCTAATGAGGTTCTGACCCGCACACAGCGTCAGCGCCTTGAAGAAGCACGGACTGCCAAGCGCCCTGTCTTTATCGTAACCGCTGAAGAAGCGCTTGAAAACGAGCGTGAAGGCACGGACGAGACCAAAACCTGGCGTTTCGCTGCTGAAAATGTGCGTGATTTCGCATGGGCGTCATCCCGTAAGTTCATGTGGGACGCAAAAGGTTATGACCAGGGCGGTGATGTTCAGCCATTTGTAATGGCCATGTCATTCTATCCAAAAGAAGGCGGCGACCTGTGGAAGAAATATTCCACCGAAGCTGTGGTGCACACCATGGAGGTTTATTCCCGCTTCTCGTTTGATTACCCATACCCTGTTTCACAGTCTGTGAACGGCCCAGTTGGTGGCATGGAATATCCGATGATCACCTTCAATGGTCCGCGCACCACACTGAATGACGACGGTAGCCGCACATACAGCCAAGCTGAAAAACGCTTCCTGATTGGTGTGGTAATCCACGAGGTTGGCCACAATTATTTCCCAATGATTGTGAACTCTGACGAGCGCCAATGGACCTGGATGGACGAGGGCCTCAATAGCTATCTAGACGGCGTTGCTGGTCGTGAATGGGACCCGAACATTCCTTGGGGCGTGGAGCCACGCGATATCGTTGACTATATGAAGTCAGAGCGGCAGGTGCCGATCATGACACAATCAGACAGCGTATGGCGTCTTGGGCCAAACGCTTACACCAAGCCTGCAGCAGCGCTTAATATCCTGCGGGAAACCATTCTTGGCCGTGAGCTGTTTGATTTTGCTTTCAAGGAGTATGCAACCCGCTGGCGCTTCAAGCGGCCAACACCTTCTGATTTCTTCCGCACAATGGAAGAAGCATCCGGCGTTGATCTGGACTGGTTCTGGCGTGGTTGGTTCTACACCACAGACCATGTGGATATCTCGCTTGATCATGTCTACAAGCTTCGCCTCGACACTGAAGACCCCGACATTGATTACCCGCGCCTTCGTGAAGCGGAGCAGGCTAAACCTGCCTCCCTGTTTGACGAGCGCAACAAGGCGGAAGGTAAACGCCTGTGGGTGGAACTGAACCCGGACGTGACCGATTTCTATGACGAAAACGATCGGTTCACTGTCACGAACAAGGAACGCAACAAATACCGGGACTTCCTGTCTGGCCTGAAAGACTGGGAGCGCGAAGTGCTTGAGCGTGCTGTGCGCGAAGACAAGAATTATTATATTCTAGACTTCACCAACAAGGGCGGCCTCGTGATGCCAATCATCCTGCAACTGACGTTTGCGGATGGCAGCACGGAAAATATGCATATTCCGGCTGAAATCTGGCGCCGCACGCCAGATGCGGTTCAGAAGCTGATTGTTACCGACAAGGAAGTAACCCAGATTGTGGTTGACCCTTATTGGGAAACGGCAGACACAGATGTTGAAAATAACTTCTACCCACGCCGGATCATTCGCTCTCGTATCGAAGCATACAAAGACCCGCAAGGCAGCAGCCTTGTAGGCCGTGACATTATGCAGGATGCGAAAACCGAGTTTAAAACCGGCGTTGAGCAGCAATAGTCATGCGGTCTCTGTTTCGAGTATTTGGGCTGCTAGCCTTTCTGGCGGGGGTATTTGCCCCCGCTTTTGCGCACCAGCAGAAAGCCGCAATTACCAAGGTGTTTTTTAACCCGCGCACCGGCAATATAGAGGTGATGCACCGCTTTTACCTGCATGATGCGGAGCATGCGGTACGGGATATATTCGGCAGGAAAGCCGATATTATTTCCTCAAAGGAAACCCAGCGCCAGTTTGCCGATTATGTGAGCGAGCGGTTTGCCATGACCGATGACGGTGAAAACCCAATGCCGCTTAAGCTGGTAGGGTTTGAAGCCGAACGCCGGTTTTTCTGGGTGTATCAGGAAACCCCCGCCAAGCCGGACATCAAGGAACTGACCTTCCGGCATGATGCGCTTCGGGATTTGTGGCCAGAGCAGATCAATACCATCAATGTGGAAGGCATGGGTGACCTGCGCACCGCGACCCTTGATGGTAACATTGAAGTCGCGAGCGTGACGCTCGACCCACCTAAAAACTAGCTTTCCCTTCAGCCCCCTTATCAGCTAATAGCTTTATGGGGGCTGTTGAAGGGGAATTCCTGATGCTGGAAATATTGCTGCTTGCAAACGCTATTTGGTTTGGCATGGCGTTTAACGCCTTTTACCTGCGCCGCAAGGTGTTCGGCAAAGTTATGGTGCCAATCAAGGAAGACCGTATCAACACAGCCTATGAGGCATTTGTTGAGTCCGGGCGTTTCATGGGTGGCTTCAACCTTGCGCTATCGCTTCTAAACTTCGCTCTTGTGTTCAACCTTGGTGGTTTTGAAACCAGTCAGCAGTGGGCACTGTTGCTTGCATTCAACGCAGTCGCCCATGGCAGCCAGTTCTTCGGCAATGTGCCCATGGCACTGCAGAACCTGAAGGGCGGCGGCCTTTGGCCTGTGTTCAAAGGTGTGATGCTACTTATCTTTGTGCTGGATTTCACACTGATGATCGCGAACGGTGCGTTGGCAGCTATGTTGTTGGTTTAACGCCGCCCAAACAGTTTCTCAATATCCGCGAGCTTCAATTCCACATAGGTGGGGCGGCCATGGTTGCACTGGCCTGAATGGGGTGTTTCTTCCATCTCACGCAAGAGCGCATTCATTTCTTCAACCGTAAGCCGGCGGCCTGCGCGCACGCTGCCATGGCAGGCCATGGTGCCGCACACGTCTTCCAGCTTTTCCTTCAGCGACAGGGCTTCATCAAGCTCGGTAATCTCGTCGGCCAAATCACGCACAAGGCCCTTCACATCCAGCTTGCCCAGCATGGCGGGCACTTCGCGCACCATCACGGCTCCCTCGCCAAAAGGCTCGACGACTAATCCGAGGCTCGCCAGCTCCTCCGCGCGTTTGATCAGCCTCTCGGCGGGCGCTTCTTCAAGTTCCAACACTTCAGGCAGCAGCAGCGCCTGGCGCGCGACCCCCGTTGCGGCGATTTGTTTTTTCATGCGTTCATACACAAGCCGTTCGTGCGCTGCATGCTGGTCCACAATCACAAGGCCATCAGTGGTTTGGCTGACGATATAGGTGGCGTGAACCTGCCCGCGCGCCGTGCCCAGCGGATAGTCAGTTTGCGCTTCTATTGGTGTTGTCTCCTCAACCGTGCGGGCGCTGGGCGCAGCCATCTCACCGCGCGTTTCAAAGCGCATCTGTTCGCCTTCGCCAAACCCTGCTTGAGCAGGCTGATAGGCTTGCGGTTGATCAGGCGAATAAATCTGGTTCACCATCTCGCCAAAGCCTTTGGGCAGGGTGGGGCGCTCCGCATTGCCGCTGGTCCACGGCATGGTTGCTGCGCCGCTGTAGGGACGCATGGCGCCAAGGGCTGCATCCGCAACCGTGGTCGATGCACGGTGGCCTGCGCCAGCCAGTGCGTGCCGAAGCGATGAGACAATCAGCCCTCGCACCTGCCCCGCATCCTTAAAACGAACCTCCGCCTTGGCAGGGTGTACATTCACATCAACAAAACTGGCGGGCACATCAAGAAAGAGCGCGAGTGAAGGGTGTCTGTCTCGCGCCAGATAGTCTTGGTACGCACCGCGTACAGCGCCCGTGAGCAAGCGGTCTTTCACCGGCCTGCCGTTTACAAACAGATATTGTTGCATCGCGTTACCGCGGCTGTAGGTGGGCAAGCCCGCATAACCGGTGAGGGTTAATCCTTCCCGTTCTGCGTTGATTTCCAGTGCGTTTTCGCGGAATTCCTTGCCAAGGATTGCACCGAGCCGCTCCAGTCGCGCGTCGCCCATCAGGTTGGCTGCATGCGGCGCGCGGAACGTGGTACGGTCCCCGTCCGACAGGGTGAAGGCCACTTCCGGGTGCGCCATGGCAAGCCGCTTCATCATGTCTGACGCCTGCCCATATTCAGTGCGGTTGGTTTTCAGGAACTTCAGCCGCGCGGGTGTGGCATAAAACAGATCACGCACTTCGATTGTGGTGCCTGCAGAAAGGGCAGCCGGCGTAATCTCTGACTTTCGGCCTGCATCCACCGTGATGGACCATGCCTCATCGGCACTATCCGCGCGAGACGCAACCGTTAGCCGCGATACGGCGCCTATAGAAGCCAGTGCTTCACCCCGGAAACCAAGCGAACCGATGTTTACCAGGTCTTCATCACGTAGTTTAGAGGTGGCGTGTCGTTCAACCGCAAGTGCCAGTTCCTCCGCGTTCATGCCGCAGCCATCATCTTTTACCTGAATAAGCGCGCGCCCGCCTTCGCGCATCACCACATCCACGCGGGTTGCACCCGCATCAATGGCGTTTTCAACAAGCTCTTTCACGGCGCTCGCGGGTCGTTCGACCACTTCGCCAGCGGCGATGCGGTTGATGGTGCGCTCCGAGAGAAGGCGAATGATGCCTGCGCTATTTGGTAGGTCTGCACGGTCAGGGTGGGTCATGCGGCGACAGTATCAGGCCCCGCCACCGGTTGGAAGTGTGCATTGACTGAAAGTGGAAGAATATTCCGACAATCTAGAAGGAGCGCGCGCACGTAAAATCGCTGAAAGCTATTGTAGTGATGTTCTATGCAAAACCGCCCGGTAAATGTTGTTTGGTTCAAGCGTGATTTGCGTGTGGAAGACCACCGGCCATTGGCTCATGCAGCGGCAAGGGGGCCGGTTTTGCCGCTTTATGTGGTTGAGCCAGGTTATTGGCAGTTACCGGATACATCGGAACGGCAGTATCTGTTTGTCCGCGAGTCCGTCCTTGGACTTCGGGACTCGCTCGCGGCCATTGGCCAGCCGCTTGTTGTGCGCACCGGTGATGTTGTTGAGCTGCTGGAGCGGCTGAACAAAAGCGTCGGTGTTGCCGGGCTGTTTTCTCATCAGGAAACCGGAAACGGCTGGACTTATGCCCGTGACTTGCGTGTGCTGAACTGGTGCCAGCATAACCGTGTTCCGTGGCATGAAGACCGTCAGGATGGCGTAATCCGCCGACTGAAATCGCGCGAAGGCTGGGCGTCGCGGTGGGACAAATTTATGGGTGAGTCCCTTACTGCTGTTCCAAATGCTCTGGAACCACTGAACGCTATATCCATTGGGGGTGTCCCTGAGCCTGGCGAACTTGGCCTCGCGCCTGATGGTTGCACCACCTGGCAGCCCGGTGGACGCAAGGCTGGTTTGTCTCTGCTCCATAGCTTTCTGCATGAACGTGGAGAATCTTATCAGCGCGCTATGTCGAGCCCCGTAAGTGCTGTGTCCACCTGCTCCCGGCTGTCGCCGCACCTTGCATATGGCACCCTGTCGGTTCGTGAAGTAGCGCAGGCTACATGGGCCCGCCAGAGAGAGTTAAAGGCTGTGTCGCCCCAAGTGGCAGGGAGTTGGCGGCGGGCTCTTTCTTCTTTTTCTGGGCGTCTACACTGGCGGTGCCACTTTATGCAGAAGCTTGAAGATGAGCCATCGATTGAGTTTCGCAGCATGCACCCGGCCTATGAGGGGCTGCGTGATAGTGTACAAGGGAATCCACTTTTTGTGGCTTGGGCCGAGGGCAAAACGGGGGTACCGTTTTTGGATGCATGTATGCGATCTCTTATTGCCACTGGCTGGATCAATTTCCGGATGCGGGCGATGATGATGGCGGTCGCAAGCTACCATTTATGGCTCAATTGGCGGCAAACCGGGGAGCATATGGCAAGGCAATTCACCGACTATGAGCCCGGTATTCATTGGTCGCAAGTGCAAATGCAGTCCGGCGTTACGGGTATTAATGCTATTCGCATCTACAACCCGGTTAAACAGGGGTACACCCAAGACCCGCATGGGCATTTCATCAAAAAGTGGGTGCCGGAACTGGCCGATGTTCCAAGCGACTATATCCATGAGCCCTGGACATGGGGACAGTTTGATAGGGTGTGCGACAGTTATCCCAGCCCTGTCTTTGACCATGAAATGGCGGCGCGGCGTGCCAAGGAAAAGATATGGCCTATCAGGCGATCAACAGGCCACAAAGAGATGGCGCGAGCTGTTGTTGCGAAACACGGCAGCCGTAAGAGTGGTATCAGACAGCACGGCGATATGCGGAAGCGTATAAGGCCACGGAAGCCCGGTAACCAATTGAGCTTGTTTGATTAATGGCCAAGATGCGCAAGAAATCTGAGTTGCCGGAGAAAGTCTGCGTTATGTGCGGCCTTCCTTTCACCTGGCGTAAAAAATGGGCGCGGGACTGGGATAAGGTGAAATATTGCTCTGATCGCTGTAGGCGGGCGGCAAAAAACCTTAGTCACGATTGCACCAACTCACATGTGAGACCAGCACGCAACCGTATTGATTAGTGAGGTGTTCACTTTCGTGAAAGTTCAAAACCAGCGGATACAGACAGGGCGTGAATATATTTCAGCTCTCGGGCTGACCACTCTACATGATTGGAAATGGTTTCACAGCAGATCACGCCCACAGTTTCCCCTTTGTGGTGGATAATGTAGTCCAGCAGCGATTTGATGTGGTGAGGCCGGAAATAGGTATCAATAAGTTCGGCTGTATCGGGTTGATGAAACACGTCTGGAGCATTGACTTTGAAATGCTCCAGAATTGCGTCGAAATATTTTCGAAAATCTTTTCGCTTCAGAACATGGTCTTTCACGCTGGTGAATCTGCATGATGAAACGCTTTCGATGCAGTGAATTTGGGTGTGGTTATCATCAAATTCCCACACAGATACCAGTTCGGCCTGCGTGTTTTCCAAAACGTCATTGCACAGAGCACGCAGAATTTCCTGATTGCTTGCGCCGTGACTGTGTTCCTTAATTGTTTCCAATAAGCGAGACATATTTGGCCCCCATGCCAATTGAACCCAGCAGTTCTCCGAGGCAACCTCTCCCAAGTTACCTGTTTGCTGTATCAGAGCAACTGTAGCACACCCGTGGGGCAATTGCATGTGGCGGGAAGTTTATAAAACTGTAGTTACAAAAACCACGGGTGAAAGTGATACAGATTTGAGGCTTTTTCGGCTTCAAACCCGGTCGAGCTTTGCAAGGAATGCTTCAGCAGTTGCCAGATATTCCGCCTGTTTTTCATCGGTCATCCGGGCCCAGGTGCGATAGACATTCATTAATCGTCCATTGTTGCCAATCCTGTCTTTGTGGCGGTCCAGAAAATGCCAATAGAGGCTATTGAAGGGGCAGGCATCCGGCCCGGTTTTCTGTTTCACGTCATACCGGCATTGCCCGCAATAGTCGGACATTTTGTTGATATAGTTGCCGCCAGATATATAGGGTTTTGAGCCGAGCAAGCCGCCATCAGCAAATTGGCTCATTCCCAGGGTGTTTGGTATCTCAACCCATTCGAAAGCGTCCGCATAAACAGCAAGGTACCATTCATGCACCTGATGAGGCTCAACCCCGATCAACAGAGCAAAGTTGCCGGTGACCATCAATCGCTGGATATGGTGAGCATAGGCTTCTTCTTTGGTCTGTGTGATGGCTTCCTTTAAGCACAAAAGGTCCGTGTCACCAGTCCAGTAAAAGTCGGGCAGATTGCGTTTGGCGTTAAAGAAGTTTTTATCGCCATATTCGGGCATTTCCCGCCAATAGATGCCACGAACATATTCGCGCCAGCCAATGATTTGACGGATAAAGCCCTCCGCAGAATTCAAGGGAATATGACCAGCACGATAGGCCACTTCAATCCGCTTGCACACCAAGAGCGGGTCCAGAAGGCCAACGTTGATGTAGAGCGAGATAACCGAGTGATATAGAAATCGTTCCCCGGTTAGCATGGCATCCTGATAGGTGCCGAAGTCTGGTAGCGCTGTTGCAATAAAGTGCTCCAGAGCTTCATCTGCCTGGCTAGGTGTGGTTGCAAACCAAAGGGATTTCAGGTCACCAAAATTGTTCGGGAAGGTGGTTTCTACCAGTGAGAGTACTTCATCGATAACCCTATCAGGGGTAAATTGCTTGGGTGCTGGCATAAACAGATTATCAGAGGCTGGTTTGCGGTTTTCGCTATCGAAATTCCATTTACCTCCTTCGGGTTGCCCGCCTGCCATCAACAAGCCGGTTTTCCGGCGCATCTCTCGATAGAAAAATTCCATCCGCAGGGTTTTGCGGTCCTGGGCCCAGCTGTTGAACTCTTCAAGTGTCGCGATGAAACGCTCATCTTCGCGAACTTCCAGCAGCATACCGCTTTTCTGTGCCCAGTTCTTGAGCGCTTGAAGCACACGCCATTCACCGGGCTGGGTGATAATCACCTTGGATGGTTTGAGGCTTTGAACCGCCCGGTTCAGTTCGCCGGAAAAAGAACCTGCATTGAGAGGGTCATCAAGCCGCGTGTATTTTAGGGGAAAGCTCTTCGCCTCTAGCGATAGCGCGAATTTCCGCATGGCAGTGAGTATGAAGGCGATCTTCTTTTTGTGATGAGGGACATAGGAGGTTTCTTCCGTAACCTCGGCCATCAGAATTTGGTCTTGCGTCGGGTCAAACCCCCTGAGACAACTGATCTGATGACTGAGTTGATCGCCCAGAATGAAAATCAGGTTTCGGGTCATGTGTGTTTTTCAAGGGCATCTAGCACGAGGCTCCAGACCTTGGCATTCAAGCCCAACCCAAGGTGGGAACAATTCACTTCATGATGCGTTGCGTTGGGGCTTGTATCATCAAGGGAGGCTTGCCAGCCAACCACACCGTCACGTTTGCTGTAGATTACAGTAACCGGCTGTTTAATTGGGCGCGCTTTGCGTTTCTCTACCTCTTCCTCAATCCAGTCGATATCGAGGCCGCGCGCGCGAAAGAGGGCAGCGACACTTGTGTACTTGGGGCCACCGGATATTGGTGAACCAAGGGTGACAACGGTTGAAACATTGTCTGGCAAATCGCGGGCGACTTCGCGGGCGATGTAACCACCAAGGCTCCAGCCAACCAGCGCAATTGGCGCACCGATATCTTTTGAGCGTGCCTGCACACGATCCGTCATCCGGTCACATAGCGCAGGCACCTCGGCTTCGCCAGCGTGTGGCCTGTTTCTGTCCACTTCCCACCGGTCAGACAGGTCATTCAGGTCTGCCGCGAGGCCCCGGCCACCCGTGTTGAGCCCAAGGCCCCAGCCTTCTGTGGTGTAGCCGTGTTTGGACAGGAAGTAGCGAAGTGGCGCGGTCGAAGAGTCCACGGCACCAAAACCCGGTAACACCATCACATGTGCCTTGTTTCCAGTCCGAGTGTTTTTTTGCCGTGCTTTAAGAAGGGCACCGGGCACACCCAGCAGGTCAATGCCTGCGAAAGCTTCACCAATCAGATTAAGCTTTGAGGGCGCTTTGAGAGAAGTTTTGGACATATTCTTACCTGTTTAACGGTATTTTACGTAGGGAGAGGCAAGTTAGTTCACCGGGTTGAGAGATGGTTTGCTGGCATATTCTGTCAAATATTCAACCTTTTGGTTGACAATTGAGTGATGTGCCCATATATTTAACCACATGGTTGAATATACATCAAATCAGCTCGATACAATCTTTCATGCGCTCGCGGACCCAACGCGGCGGGGCATGCTGTCTGCCCTGACAGATGGCCCCAGCACAATCAGTGACCTGGCAGAACCTTATGCCATGTCGCTCGCCGCGGCTTCAAAGCATGTGAAAAAGCTAGAGGCCGCAGGGCTGATTGAGCGGGAAGTGGTGGGCAGGGTGCATCACTGTCGCCTGACGCCTGAAACCCTCAAGGCAGCCGGAGACTGGATAAAAACCTATGAACGGTTCTGGACCAGTCGGCTGGATATCCTTGAAGGTCTGCTGAAAGCCGAAGATGAGATGAAAGGTGTAAACCAACAAAAGAAGGAGGGACGGGACCATGCCAACGACGAGTGATGCCACAGTTCAATTAACAGCCCCCGGCACCATGGTGCTGGAGCGTATGCTGCCCGGGCCAATTGAACGCGTGTGGGAATATTTAACGGATGGGGAAAAACGCCGAAAATGGATATCGGCTGGCGATATGGACCTGAAGCCCGGCGGTAAATATGAATATATTTTTGATCATAACGAGATTTCTGACGTGGTTGAACCGGTTCCCGAAAAATATGCAGAAGAATGCTATCCGGGCATGTCTATGACAGGCCATGTTATCGCGCTTGATCCGCCGCGCATGTTGCATATGACATGGGCTGAAGATTCTGACGAGTATTCCGAGGTTAAATTTGAACTTGAGCCTGCGGGCGATCAGGTGAAGTTGACCCTCACTCATTCCAAACTGTTCGACCAGGATCTGTTGCTTGGTGTTTGCGCGGGTTGGCATGCTCATGTGGATATCATGGCAGACGTTTTGGAAGGTGCGCCAGCAAGGCCGTTTTGGTCCAACCATATGCGGCTGGAAGAAGAATATGCAAAGACGCTGTTCTAGAGCGCTTCAAATCTCTGCAAATAAAAAAGGCACCGAACGGGTGCCTTTTTAAATGATCAATCTTGGTTTGGCCTAGTTGCTGCCGTCATCGCCTGAGGCAACGCGGGTAACCTCGACGTTATCCGGGCGCAGCAGGCGCTCATCCATGTCGAGAAGGTCTGCAAGGATGACCGACTTTTTCACCACATCCAGGTCTTTCTGGCCCACGTTGGACCGCACGTCCGGCGAACCAGCGCCAACAAGCGAAAGCAAACCTTGCTCGCTTTGGCTCTTGGGTGGTGAAGGCTTGTATTCCTTACCCGGGAACAGGGCTTCGAACACACGGCGGCCCGGGTCCATGGGTTGCGCCTTTGGCTCACCTGGCCGTGGTGGCTTCAATTCTGATTCTGGCGGAATAACCAGCGGTGGACGGTTCACAACGGAAAACTCATCTGGTGAGTTTTTGCCACTACCGCCGCAGGCGGCAAGCACTGTGCTTGAAAGCAGAAGGACAGAGAGCTGCCGAAATTTCATGAAGTGTCTCCTTGTCGACCAGTTTTATCCTGATCGGTGTTTGAGGCATTTTTAGGGCTTTTGTTGCCGTCCCGCAAGCCATCAATCAACAGCATGATAACACCAATGGTGATTGCGCTGTCTGCAACGTTAAAAACATAGAAGCTGTAGTTGTAGGCATAGAGGTGGATGAAGTCGACAACCGCGCCGTGAACAAAGCGGTCAATGAGGTTCCCTAGCGCTCCGCTGAGGATCAGCACCAACGCTGTTGCCTCAAATGCACGCGTGGATTTTCTAAGCCATATCAAAAGCCAAACGCTGATGGCGACTGTCATCACCACAATGCCCCAGCGGCCAAGCCAGTCACCGAGCGCGAGCCCCATCGAGATGCCTGTGTTCCATACCATTGTCAGGCTGAAAAAGGGCAGAAGCTGCACAGAGCCTTTCCCAGGCAGGTCAAAAACCTCCAAAACCCACCATTTCGACAGCTGGTCAACCGCCATGAGTATAATCATGGCGGCCAAACCGCGCTTAAAAAACAGGCCGGTTTTGGCTGTGTCGTTCATTAGCCTGCTGCAACCGCATCATGCGCGGCAACGGCGTCAGCACAGCGATTGCATAGCCCGCCATTTGTTGCCACTTCGTCTGACACCACCCAGCAGCGTTCGCATTTTTCACCGCTGGCAACGGATACGTCTGCGTTATCAGCGTCGCCGTGGGCAAGCGTTGCGCCCGATGTAATGAAGATTTCAGCTGCATCAAGGCCGTTAAAGGCGTCAACGGTGGACTGATCAGCAAGCGTAAGCGCAACAGATGCCTGAAGGCTGGAGCCAATCACTTTGTCACGGCGCATCACTTCGATCGCGCCGGTAACGGTGCCGCGTGCCTCGCGAATTTTTGACCATTTTGCCGCCAGTTCATCATCGCGCCATTCTGCGGGCGTGTCCGGCCAAATCTGGCGGTGAACACTTTCAGCGTCACTGCCAAAGCGGGCTTGCCATACTTCCTCTGCGGTGAAAGAAAGAATTGGCGCAAACCACAGAACAAGCCGGTTGAAAACAGCATCCAGAACAGTGCGTACCGCACGGCGACGCAGCGAATCTGTTTGGTCGCAATAAAGCGAATCCTTGCGGATATCGAAATAGAAGGCGCTGAGTTCCAGAATGCAGAATTGATACAGTTCGCGGAATACCGGGTTGAAGTCATACTCGGCTGCGCGCTCCTTGATGAAATCATCCAGCACAGAAAGCCGGTGCAGCATAAAGCGATCCAGTTCCGGCATTTCGGCGGCTGGCAGCTTTTCTTCGTCGCTGAAGCCATGCAGGTTCCCCAGCATATAGCGCATGGTGTTTCTGATTTTCCGGTAGGCGTCCACCTGACCTTTGATAATCTCGTCAGAGATACGAACGTCTTCCTTATAGTCAACCGCCGCAACCCATAGGCGCAGAATGTCCGCACCATACTGATCAACAATCTTTTGCGGTGACACGGTATTGCCAAGCGACTTGGACATTTTGCGACCCTGACCATCAAGCGCAAAACCGTGGGTCAGAACATCTTTGTAGGGTGCTCGGCCACGAGTGCCGCTCGCTTCCAGAAGGCTGGACTGGAACCAGCCACGGTGCTGATCCGACCCTTCGGTATATAAGTCGGCAGGCCAGGTCAGTTCTTCCCGGTCTTCCAGAACAAAAGAGTGGGTGCAGCCACTATCGAACCAAACGTCGAGAATATCGTGCACTTGCTCATAGTCGTCGGCGTTGTATTTGTCACCTAGCAGCTCCTGCGCCGAGATGGCGACCCACGCATCCGCGCCGCCATTGCGCACAGCGTCAACGATGCGATTGTTCACGTCTTCATCTACCAGATAGTCACTGGTATGTTTGTTCACAAACAGCGTGATCGGCACACCCCACGCCCGCTGGCGGGAGATAACCCAATCTGGCCGGTCACCAACCATGGCGCTGATCCGGTTTTTACTAACCGCCGGGAACCAGTTGGTGTCCTCAATCGCTTTCATCGCTTTGTCACGCAGGCCGGTTTTCTCCATGGAGATGAACCATTGCGGCGTATTGCGGAAAATAAGCGGCGCTTTGGAGCGCCAGCTGTGCGGGTAGCTGTGCACCAGCGTGCCTTGGGCCATTAGGGCGGAAACACCGTCCAGCAGGCCGCAAACCTCGTCAGCTACCTTGTAAACATGCCGCCCGGCAACCAGTGCAACATTTTCATAATAGCAGCCAGCTTCATTCACCGTATAGGGAACCGGAATGCCGAACTGAACATGACCAACCTGATAGTCATCATCACCGTGACCGGGTGCTGTATGGACAAAGCCTGTGCCTGCGTCTGTGGTGACATGGCCACCTGGCAGCATTGGCACGTCAAAGTCATAAAAGCCTTCTGCATCAGCGTGATTGCGCCAAGGGTGCGCCAGTACGGTGCCCTCTAGGGCGGAGCCCTTAACATGGGCGATGGTGTCAAAGGCTGTGATGCCCGCACGGTCTGTGAAGTCTTTCAGCAGGGCTTCTGCAATGAACAGCTCGTCGCCAACTTTGGCGACCGCGCCTTCGGCCAGTTCGCTAACCCGGATGCGGACATAGTCAATGTCATCCCCGTAACACACCGCCCGGTTGGCAGGAATGGTCCAGGGTGTAGTGGTCCAGATCACCACACGCGCGCCGTTTAGTTCGTCACAGCTTGTTGCGACCACATCGAAGGCTACATCAATCTGGGTTGATGTGTGATCGTGATACTCTACTTCAGCTTCAGCCAACGCGGTTTTCTCAACCGGTGACCACATAACGGGTTTTGAACCTCGGTACAGTGAGCCATCCTTGGCGAATTTCAGAAGTTCTTCGACAATCTTGGCTTCAGCGTCAAAGCTCATGGTGGTGTAGGGGTTGTCCCAGTCACCGATGATGCCAAGGCGTTTGAACTGTTCGCGCTGTACGCCAATCCAGTGATCGGCAAATTCACGGCATTCGCGGCGAAATTCAATCGGGTCTACATCGTCCTTGTTTTTCTTTTTCTTGCGGTATTTTTCTTCGATCTTCCACTCAATTGGCAGGCCGTGACAATCCCAGCCCGGCACAAAAGGCGCGTCTTTGCCCTGCATCTGCTGGGACTTGACGATGATGTCTTTCAGCGTTTTCTGCATGGCGTGGCCAAAGTGAATGTCACCGTTGGCGTAGGGAGGGCCATCATGCAGGACAAACTTTTCCTTGCCCGCACTGTCAGCGCGCAGGGTTTTGTAGATGTCTTCCTTTTCCCATTTGGCGAGAAATTCGGGCTCCCGCTTGGGTAGGCCCGCCCGCATCGGGAAATCGGTTTGTGGCAAAAATACTGTGTCGCGGTAATCGCGTTTATCTTGAGTGTCAGCAGACATGGAATGTCGTCTCATCAGTTTGGGCGCTTGAAAATGATGCGCCGCTATTTGGCATCAATGAATGAAAAAGGTAAGTCCCGGTCGCTTTCAGAGCGCCGGGCCAATAATTCGCAGACCTATAATCCGTATAGTCGAGCCAAAGGCTGACTGCGCCCTCTGAGACGCTATATTCATGCAAGTAAACATGGCTGAAACTCTTATCAGTGAAGCTTTTCACTGTCGAGCGGAAAACAGCAGGAAATTGACCGCAATGCGGGTGTGGGTCAGCCTTTTACACCGAACATGGCCTTGCGTTGCTGTGCCACTGTTATTTGGTTGGGCTGTTCGGACCGTCTTTCAGGTTTGTTCCAGGCTGGGGCGTTGGGGCGCCTGCGGTCCGGGCCATTGTAGGAGCTGTGCTGCACAATGGGCTTCATTTCATTGAGTGTGGCTGTCACTGCCTTGATTAACCCCTGTCCAGTAAGGGGCATGGCAACAATTTTGGAGGCACCAACATCCCGCGCTTTCATGACAGACTGTTGGCTGGGTTCATGCAGGCCAAAAATAATCGGTACAACGGACGCAGAAATATTGGTAAGCCGGATAAAACGACAAAAGTCAAAGCCGCCCAATTCTGGAAACCGGTCGTCGATCACAATCATATTGAAGTTCATTTCCTTAAGCACGGAAAGCGCATCATAATTGTTTTCAACGGCAACAGCCTTGCCCACTCCGTGTGTGCGCAATATCGGCTTGAAGGCTTCCATAGCCTGACCATTGGACATGGCCAGCAGTACCGAAAGCTTTGGAAAAAGCTCATTTGACATAAAAATCGACCCCATTTCGTTTTATGCAATTGCAAACCATAACACAATTTATGGTAGGGGGCGAAAACTAGTAAAAGGTTAAAAAGTTGCGTCAGAGAGATCGCTGCCCTGATTGTCAAAGTCTACAACCATTTTCCAGTCACCGTCTTGCTTCTCGAAAATCAGGAGAACGCGACCAAAGAATTGCTTGGCCTCGCCGTCTGCATTTGGAACTGTAATGCGGTATTTTCCGGCGATATGGCCAAACCTTGAGCCTGTGTCCAACAGTTCTTCGGAGAAATCGATTGTTACCAAGGGGGCAACAGCAAACTGGGTGCGGTAGGTCGCTATAATGCTGTCCAGATTGCGTGCCAGAGAGCTGCCATTGTTAGCGTAATAGATATTGTCGCTGTAAACCGACCTCATGGCGTCCGCGTCTTTGTTGTTGAACGCTGTCACCCATGTCTGCATTTTTGCGCGAATGGCATCTTCGTCGCCAGTTTGTACGGCGCCTACAGGTGAGAATAGAGCCGCGATGGTAAGAAGTGCACCGGCAAAATATTTCACAGCTCTATCCTTTGTTTTGCTTGGCGGCTCTTTTCTTGCGCCTGTTCCGGGACAGTAAATTGAGTGTTTCAACACCCAGCGAGAAGGCCATGGCGAAATAGATGTAACCTTTCGGTACGTGGAAACCGAGCCCTTCTGCCACTAGGAAAACACCAATCAACATAATGAAGGACAGGGCCAGAATTTTGAGCGTGGGGTATTTTTCGATAATGCCGGCGATAAAGCCTGACGAGAAGATCATCACCAGCATTGCAACGGTCATCGCAGCCACAATTACCGGAATAACAAGGGTTAAGCCAACGGCTGTCATCACACTGTCGAAAGAGAATACAATGTCGATGAACACCACCTGTGTCACAACAGCCGTGAAGGTGCCGCTGTATGTTTTGGCGGTTTCTAGGTGATCACCTGTCACTTCGTCATGGATGCTATTGGTGCCCTTATAAAGCAGGAAGCCACCGCCCACGAGCATTAGTATGTCTTTGCCGGATAGTTCCTGACCAAAGATTTCAAACCATGGTTCCTGCAGGCTGATAATCCAGGCAACGCCAAACAACAGTGCAATCCGCATCACAAGCGCGAGCGAAAGACCCAGCACACGGGCTTTTTCTCGCTGGCCATCTGGTAAATGCTGAACCATTAATGCGACAAAGACGACATTGTCGATGCCCAGAATGATTTCAAGCGCGGCCAGCGTTAAGAAGCTGACCCAGATATTATAGTCCAGAAGAAGTTCCATGTGGCTTTTAACCCTGTCGCTGTTGGCTTTTGTTTGATGAGGTGATGTGCACCTGTGGCTCTGTTCAAGTCACAACCCCATTACCAAGCCACTTAGTCATTCTGAGGGCAGAATGCCAGCGCTAATTTGTTCCTGATAGATGGCTTCCCGCTGGTCGGCGGGGTATTTTTCAAGGAAGGTATCTATGATTTCCCGGTAGCGACCACTGGTGACTAGCTGGTCAAATCCCGCGTTAAATTTCTGTTTCAACGCAAGACCGTTCGCGCTTCGGTGAAACATAACATGTTGGGTGCTGATGGTGGTTGTGGGCACTTCGATGCTATAAAGAGGTGGGATCGGGTTTTGGGGTGTGTTTGCACCCAGCCTGTTCAGGTAATAATTGGCGGTCATATAGGGCATGTAAACAATATTTGTTCGCCCAGCCCGGATCAATTCAATACAGGACCGGGGATGCCCGGGTGACATCTGTATCAGCTCCCCGCGTTCGATAACCGCCGTAATTCTATCCGCTACCTTCCAGCCGAAGGGCACGCAAAGTATGGGAACGCTGCCGTCCGCTTGTCGTTCGGTCAATTGCTGCCAGTCTGTAACGTTAGGATATGTGGTTAGTAATTTGGGCGAGATAACAAAGATGGGAGCAGATAGGTGGAACAGCTTCTTGCGCTCCGGGCTGATCACCCATGAATAAGAAGCTTCAATATCGCCGATTTGAAGCGCTCTGAATGATCGTTGCCAGGGCATCGAAATATAGTTCGGCTGAAGTCCGGCCAGTTCAAAACTCTCTTTGACGATGATACTGAAGAGGCCACCACCCGGTTCTGTATCCGTGATGAAGGGTGGATAGTCAAAAAAAGTCGTAACTCTTGGAGGTGGCTGGTTCGAAGAAAGCGCGTAACTTGGTAGGGGAATACTTAACCCCAAAAGAAGTATCAGTAATGAAGTGCTCAGATATTTCATGTGCTTGTACCCCACCAACTACAAGACAGGAATATCGTCTTACGCTGCAGCCTTGCATGCAAGCAAATAATGATGGGTTAGTTGCTAAAAGGTGCGTTTGAAAAGGCTAGCGAGCCCTCACATGTGGCTCCGGGAACAGTTCGAGGTACCGTTCAAGTGTTGGCGCTTCTAGGCGGTCTGCGTCATTTTCCGGTTCCGCCAGCACAATCTTCGCAACTTTGCAGTCCTCGGCTATCTGTGCCTTGAGGGCATCAATACCGTCAAACTTTCGCTCCTCACGCAGGAAGGAGACAAGTTGCACCCGCATGTGGCGATTATAAAGATCGCCATCAAAACCAAACAAATGGGCTTCAAGCAGAATGTCGCGCTTGTCGAAGGTTGGTCGGCGGCCAATGTTGGCAACACCAGTATAGGGTTTGCCTTCGCCTTCCACGCTTACGCGTACCGCATAAACTCCAAGCTTTGGTTGCAGGCTTTCACCAAGTTCAATGTTAGCGGTGGGAAAACCAATAGTGCGGCCACGCTGGTCGCCCTGGCTCACGCGGCCATTAATGCTCCACCAATGGCCAAGAAGGGCAGCAGCTTTGCGGGCTTCACCAGCTTGCAGTGCCTTGCGGACCAGCGTTGAGGAATAGATGTCGCCCGCGAAGCCTTCAAGACCAACGGTTACCGCCTGAATCACAGAAAGGCCAAAGCCTTCCATTTCACCCATCCAGCCAAGCACGTCTGTACCGCCGCCCCGGCCTTTGCCGAATCGGTAGTCATAGCCAACGCAAACATGTACTGCGCCGATGGCATCCACCAATATCTGGTTAACAAACTCCTGTGCGGAAAGCCCAGCCAGGTTTTTGTCAAACGGCAGCACCAGCAACTGGTCCACCCCAAAAGACTCCAGAAGCTGCGCCCGCTCGCGGAACGGCGTCAACCGAAAGGGCGGTGCTTTGGGGGCGAAAAAACTGACAGGATGCGGTTCCGTTACCACCACGGTCAGGTTGACACCCATGTGCCGTGCCAAACGGCCCGCTTCGCCAATGACAACCTGATGACCGCGATGGAAACCATCAAAGTTACCAAGCGCAACGACAGCCCCGCGGTCTGCGGCACTGAATTCATCAGGATGTCGAAAAACTCGCACGAGGTGGCTTTCCCTTGGAAGGTGTTCGGAACGTTTAAAAACAAATCCAGCGCTGGATACACCAAGCAGCATGCTTTGCTCAACAGTTTATCTGTTACGCCTGCGTATCGTTTTGCTTGAGCTTTTCAACTAATGGCCAATATATATTGAGAGAGTTATCAGAAAGTTATCTGGGAATTAATTGAATGTTAGGAATGTTTCGGTTAACCAATTCTTCATTAGATCGGGTCTAGTGTCCGATTTAAGGAGCGGGGCCCGGCATGTAGTACAAGCCTTCCCGCTGGTCTGAGGTGCAACTGAAAAGTTTGAGGATATTATTATGGCCGTTGATATGGGTATGCCGATCCTGATCGTCGACGACTACAAGACAATGTTGAGAATTGTAAGGAACCTGCTGAAGCAGCTTGGTTTCAACAATGTTGATGAAGCAACCGATGGTGCACAGGCGCTGGAGAAGTCCCGAGCCAAGCAATATGGGTTGATCATTTCTGACTGGAATATGGAACCCATGACCGGGTACGAATTCCTTAAAGAAGTAAGGGCTGATAACCAGCTTAAAGACACACCTTTCATCATGGTGACCGCTGAATCGAAAACCGATAATGTGATCGCAGCCAAGAAAGCTGGTGTTAACAACTATATCGTAAAGCCCTTCAATGCAGCGACGCTTAAAACCAAATTGGTGGCCGTTCTCGGAGACTTCTAATGGTTGATGGGGGTCTTTCCAAACAGATCGAACTATTGGTCGATAATCTGCGAAAGCAGAATACCGCGTCCATGTCACTGACTGAAGTTGCCTCGGTTACCGAGGTGCTCATCGGTACCATGAACGTATTTTACAAGTCGATCGACACATCGATCTATCGGGAATGCCGTGCCCTAAGTGACTATATTACGAATGCTCGTAAGGAAATTGCTTCCTTGCAGCCGGTGGATCTTGAAAGTGCCCGCATTCCGCGTGCGGGGCTTGAGCTGGACGCCATTGTCCAGCAGACGGAAGAAGCCACCAATACCATCATGGAAGCCGCTGAAGAGATTATGGGGGCTGATCCATCCGATTCGGATGCCTATCAGGCGACTACTCAGGATGCGGTGATGCGGATTTTTGAAGCCTGTTCGTTCCAGGATATTACCGGACAGCGTATTTCAAAAGTTGTCGAAACCTTATCGCACATTGAAAATCGCGTTCTCGAACTGCGTAACCTGATGGGCGTAACTGACGAAGATGTTCAGGAAGCAATGCAGGCCGACGAACCGCAAGGTGACAAAGCCCTGCTATCTGGCCCTGCACTGGACGGTGAAGGCATTGACCAGTCCGAGGTTGATAACCTGATGGGCGGCGAGGCACCGGCCCCGGCTCCTGAAGCTGCGCCTGCACCTGCGCCCGCGCCGACACCTGCGCCAACTCCTGCTCCCGCGCCAACACCGGCCCCGGCACCACCTCCGCCCCCGGCCCCGGAGCCACCGAAGGCGGTTAGCCCGAAAGAGCTTGATGCGATGTTCGACGAGGATTTCGATCCGATGGCCGAACTGGAAGCAAAAAAAGCTGAAGAAGCAGAAGCCAAGGAAAAAGAAGAGAAAAAGGCTGAAAAGCAGCCCGAAAAAGAGATTGACCTGCCTGCTGGTGAAGAGGTTAGTCAGGACGATATCGACGCGCTCTTCGGATAGACTTATCGGGTGTGCCTAATCTGGCGCACTACCATTCGAGAAATTTCATCATATAGCTGGGCACTGGTTTCGCGGTGCCGAAAATCTCATGAAAAACGGGCTGTGCTAATGTGTTCTGGTTCAGCTTCTCTTGAACCATTGGCCATTCGGTGCGGTGGATGCCGCCCGCTATGAACAGGCTTTTAAAACCTGCGGCTTCGGCTCCGGCAATGTCGGTTTGCAGGCTATCGCCGATCATGATGACACGCTCGGCTGCAATGTCTGCGGATAAACCTCTTTCCTGAACACAGGTGTGCAGTGACTGCGCGGTTGGTTTGCCAAACCACTGAACTGGGCCACCCATGCTTTCATACAGGTCCGCGACGGCACCTGCGCAGGTGTAAAGTTTTTCCCCCACATGAACGACCCGGTCCGGGTTGGCGCACAGTAGGGGAACGCCGTGTTCGCTGGCGTTTTGAAGCTCGGTGCGATGTTGTTCCACATCACGGAAATCAAGGCCCGTTGCCAGAATGACCTCCGCGTCATCGGGATGATGTACCTCTGATACTGGCAAGCCTTCAACCGTGTTGCGGTCCTCATCGGGCCCAAGGTGATATAGTTTGGCATCCTGAAACTGGTTCCGAACCGCATCGCGGGCCAGTCCGCCGGATGTTACGATATAGTCGGTTAGGGGTTCGGGTAGCCCCATATTAATAAGCTGCTTCCGCACATGGTAACGCGGTCTTGGTGCGTTTGACAGGAACACACTTGCGACCCCCGCGTCGCGCAGTTTTTCAATAGCATCAACGGCAGCAGGGTTAGCCTTCAGGCCGTTGTGCATAACACCCCAAAGATCACAGATGGCAAGGGTTAGCGTGTCCGCTATCTGATGCAGGCCATTAAGGGCGATCACTGATGCTTCAAGAGTGTTCGCTTGATCGGGGTCGCGCATTAATTATGGCCTCAGATTGTAACCGGGGTTACTGTTTCAGGTCAGTGTCAATTTCTTCGGATGAGAGTGGCTCACCGAATAGATAGCCTTGCGCCAGTTCGACCTGATTATCAAGAGCTTCGATAACCATCTCTTCATTTTCTATCTTGCTGGCAATCAATTGCATGCCATGGCGGCGCAGATAATCTTTGAATTCTTCGATTTCGCCAACATCAGGGTGTTGCTCAACAATATCTGTCATGTCCGCCTTGATGAATTTGAAGTTGCGGCGTTCAAGTTCGGCAAAGTCCTGATTGAAGTCGGTCATCAGGTCCATCGAGAAGCCGAAACCTTTGCGTCCGAGCGTGGCGAGCCGGTCGACAGCTTCTTCTTCCAAAGTCAGATAATCTTCCTGCGAAATTTCGAAAACCATGCGTTCTGCGAACTCGACATTCGACGCCATGAAATCAATGAACTGGGGCAGAAACTCACCGTCATCGATTGAATAGCGTGACATATTGAGGAAAAAGCGAATGTCTGGGCGCCGGCGGCCCAGTTTTCGCACCAGTTGGATCAGTCGGAACAAGAGCAGATTATCGATTGTGCCAATCAGGCCCTTGGTTTCGGCAACCTTCATATATTGACGCGGCAGCACTACGCGCCCTTCTTCATCGCGCACCCTGGAAAAACATTCAAAATGCGCGGTCTTGCGGGCAGGAAGGGAAACAATTGGTTGCAGGTACAGGTCAACCCGGTTTTCCGACAAAGACTTTTTGATGACGGAAAGTAGCTGGTCCTCCCGTTTGATCAGGCGAATAGGCGCACGTTTTTTTGCGGCGGCGGCGCGGCGCTGGGCATGGGTTTGGACACGTCGGGCTGGATCAGGTTCTGGTGTATCGGCCCTCGCGGTGGGTACAGGCGCTGGTGTTGGAGCAGGTGTTTTCACTGCAGCCGTTTTAGGGGTAGATGCTTTGGCCGCAGACGTTTTCGCTGGTGCGCTGGTTTTTTCCTTTGGCTTCGGTGCCGGGCCCAGGTCGGCAAAATCATCCTTATATTCGTCGGCAATGTCATCAAGGTTCAGGTCTTCGTCATCGTCGAAACCATCGGCCTCATCGCTACTTTCTTCATCTAGCGCCTTGATAATTTCTTCTTCGCTTTGAGCATTGACCTCTTCCTCGTCCGCGACAATGAGAGCTGCCTCCTCGGGGGCCAGGCCAAGTTCTTCAATCTCTTTTGCAGTCATCTGACTGTCGTCTTTGTCAACAGCCGGGGCAGGGGCAGTTTTATTGGGTGCCTTCTTGCCCTTGGTTTCTTTCTGCATGACCTGAATCAGAAACTCTTGCAGGGTTTTCAATTCCTGCACCAGTTTCTTGTCTTTCTCGTCACCCTTTTCGCTCTGTTCGTCGACCGTTTCCTGAAGGTCCGTGACATCACGCTTGAGCTGTATGGCAAGCTTCTCAATCTCATCAACGCGATGCATATCGATCGCATCCATTTCATTCTTTTTGGCAAAGAAGGAAATCTGTATTTGCCAAGCAAAGACAAAGCTGAGGCTACCAAGAACAAGGGCTGTGCCTGTTTCAATACCAACTAGCGGCAATGCAAAGGCCACCGACACGCCTAAAATGGCGTAGGCGAAAAGCAGCAGCAATTGTGTAACCCTTGTCATGAACCTTGTGTTTCCTCTTTCGATTCCAAAACATCTGTATCTGTGCATCCCAGCACATCTAGATTTTAGCTTGCAACAGCCGGGCCAAACTATGAAATCCGCTTTATTGTCCTTTTTTATGGGGAATTCTTCAAGTAAATCATTCCATTAGCCTTCACTTGAGGAACCTGCTGACATATTATTGTAGCAAGACTGAGACATTTTTCATGGTGTGAACCTGAATAGGTGTTACATTTTCCTGCCCCATTATTGCTGTATGAAACAGCATAGTAAGTGGGCCCATCGGCGGTGCTGATGGAACCGGAAGGTAGGAGGGAATATATGAAGAAGCTATTTTTTGGGTTGATACTGATTGTCGGCGTTATTGGCGTGATTGGTTACACCCAGCTTAATACGATTGTGAAAACTGGTGTGGAAACAGCGGGCCCTGAAGCGCTTTCTGTGCCTGTTACTGTTGGCAATGTTTCTATTTCTCCTCTGTCTGGTCGGGTTCAGGTAACAGATTTCGCCATTGGCCAACCTGACGGTTTTGGTGATGGTTCCATGGTGTCGCTTGGCGCTTTCGATATGAAGGTGGATACAGCAACTATCCTCAATGATCATATCATCGTTGATGAAATCACCATTGATGCCCCAATGTTTGATGCCCGTGTGATCGGTAGCCAGTCAAACTTTCAGGCGTTGCAGGAAAAACTGGCTGCGGGCGCTGGGCCAAGCGAGATTGATGGTCAGCCGATCACGCTTACCATCCGTAAGCTGGCGGTGCGTAATCCGCAGGTTTCCGTTCAAAAAGAAGGCGGTCTGCTTCGTGTGGACGAAGACGTAAAACTTGCTGACTTTACCCTGACTGATCTGGGTACAGATGAGCAGGGCCTTGCGCCAAAGGAAATTGCACGTCACATTATGGACACGGTGCAGCCGCAGATTATGCAGGTGCTGGTCGCAGCAGGCGCAGGTGATACCCTGAAGGGACTTGCAAAAGACGCGCGCGGTACACTGGAAAAGCAGGCGGGCAGTTTGCTGAATAAATTGCGCGGTAAACGCAAAAGCAGCGACGATTCCAATAACTAAGTTGATTTCTGGACGCATCGGTCCAATATTCTGATCATCGTCAACGGAGATACCTATGAACCTCGAACAAATTACCGAAGAAATGCGTGGCCGTGTTGGTGCACATTCCCCTATTTCAGCAATCATCAAGTTTGATTTTGGCGATGATGGCGTTGTACGGATTGATGGCAAATCATCACCAACTGTGATCGACAACGAAGATAGCGACGCAGATTGCACCGTGAAAGTGACTATCGAAAACTTCCTGAAGGTTGCGTCTGGCGACCTGAACCCACAGATGGCCTTCATGACTGGCAAAATCCGGGTTGAGGGCGACATGAGCCTTGCGCTGCAACTGGGGTCAATCCTCGGCTAATGTTAGACCGTTTTCGCTCCCTTGCAGTTGGACTTAGCCTGATCGTTCTGGTCGGGCTTTTGGGCTTGTATTTTATTGTGCAGCTCGGGGGCGGAGAAGATGTGTTTGGGGGCGGTGAAGGCAATCTACCAGCTGTAGACTTTACGAGCCTTGACTATGCCCCCGAAGACAATGGGTACCTGATGTGCCCTCCAGAGGCATGCGGCGGCGCCATCGCTGATGCGGTATCGCCTGTGTTTCCGGTTGATGCCGGCCAGCTTCGGCAGCTTTTTGTCGGGTTTGCAGACAGTAACCCGACCATAAGCACGTTCCGGTTTGATCTTGTAAACAACCAGTTTGATTTTACAGAACGCCTGCCGGGCCAGACCTTTCCCGCCGTGATAACGGTTAAAATCATGCCGGTGGATGCCTACAACGCTACGGCAGCCATATACAGCCGCCAGCCTATCGGAGATAGCGCTAAGGAAGATCATAGCGAGCGGGTGAACCGGTGGTTACGGGTTTTGTTGCCCGCGACCGGTGTGCCTCAAACCTGATCACCCTCGGATACAGCGGCGCAGTTTAATCATGCCCGAAACCTGCCTTGTTAAGCCCGCACACCATGGTATGCGGGCTGTTTGCTATTAGCTTTCGCAGCAGCCACATTTGCATGACGCGTCACATTTGCAGCCCGGCTGGCACCGGCAGTTGCTTGTGTTGCAGGTCTTGCAGTCGCAGCTACATTTTTTTTCTTCACTCATTGTGAACTCCTTCACTTGTCAATCGGCTAACACAAACCTACAATCTATAGCGGCTACAGATTCAAGAGAAAAATGCATGCGATATTCAATTGGCAAATTAAGCAGTGAAACCGGCGTCAATATCGAGACGATCCGTTACTATGAGAAGGTTGGGCTGATGCCTGAACCGTTCCGAAGTGATGGTGGCCACCGGATATACGACGAACAGCATCAAGCCAGACTGTTGTTTGTCCGCCGGTGTCGTGACCTGGGTTTTCCGCTGGAAGATATTCGCGATCTGCTGGCGCTTGCAGATGAAGGCGAGCCATGTGCCAGCATGCAGCCAGCTCTGGACGCCCAGTTGGCTCTTGTTCGTGCAAAAATTGATGCACTGAGGGCGATGGAAGAGGCTCTTGAAACAATACTCAAAAGTAGCTCCGGCTGTGATGCGCCGGAATGTAGTGTTTCCAATGCTTTGTACGGGTGCGCTAAATGCAGTTGCGCCTGCTCCGGCACGTGTGACTTGCAGTGACGCTGTAAGAGCAATTCCGTTTTTAGCTACTGATCGCGCGAGTGTGCGAGGAAGGGCTAGGAAACTGTGCTGTTGTCGCCCGCGGGTGCGGTGTTGGCGTTTGCTGCGGCAATACGGGCAAGCCCGATTGTTTCGCGGACTGATTCCTGACTTTGCGCATAACTGCTGGTGGCTTGATCCAGTACGGAACGATCAACAAAAGTAGATTGTTCTTCCTGCTCTCGCGTTTCAGCCAGAATCAGTTGCACTGTGCTTGATAGCCTACTGGCCCCGGGCTCGGGTGCTTGCGCCACAGAAGCAGGCGATTGTTCCTGCTCGGTGGTTTGCACAAATGCCAGATTTTGGGTGAAGGCTTGCGGCGTGGGCGCGACAGCAGAAACGGGCCGCAGCGGCGATACGCGCTGCGTTCCACTCGCGCCGCTAGAGCGCGAAATATTATTTGTGCCCGCAGCTATACCAGCTGCGACAGTCGCATCTGCCATGATGGCACCCACATTTTTACCCACACTGACTATAACAAACTGAGTGTAAAAAACCAGTTAAAGACGTGAACATAATGGTCACACCCCTGTGAGGCCGCATTTTGTGGTCTGGTCAGCGGCGTCTTGCCCTTCAAACGACAAGGCAGAATTATTTTGGGGTAGCTGGGCGCGGATGCGCGTCTATACGGTTGTTACCGTTACAAAATCGATTCCTGACTGGCGTGCGGGGGGTGCATGTGCTATCGCTCGCTGCTGAACCGGGTGTGGGGCTTGATAATGCGGCTATCGGGGACTTCTGCCGCTGCTTAAAAATGCGCCCGAACGCACAACAAGAACGAGTTAAAACTGTTATGGATACCAATACGCTTGCGATTTATATTCATGAACTTCGCAATCAGTGCCTTCACGCTGAAGCATCTTTCAATCTTTTCAATCAGGCAATGACAAACCGGGCTGGCCCCGGTGTGCTGTTTGCCAGCCAGATGGTGTTGATGCCCGCCAGCCAGATCGCCGCCCTTTTGTGGCCAACCCGCGCACGCTCTCGTGGCCGTGGTGAATCACTGCGCAAGGCGCTGCAGCTTCAGGAAAAGCATCCTTTGAATGATCGCCGTCTGGCGGAACTGTGGGAACGCACGGACCAGAAGACTGAAGAGTGGGTTGCTGCGACCAAAGGCAAGCAGGTTGTTTTCGACTATGTGGGCGATCTCACGCAGCTTGGTGATGGCAACACCCCTGAAGATTGCCTTTACCGCGCCTATAATACGCAAA
Source organism: Kordiimonas sp. (assembly GCA_965199355.1). GTDB lineage: Bacteria > Pseudomonadota > Alphaproteobacteria > Sphingomonadales > Kordiimonadaceae > Kordiimonas. The sequence goes on along the minus strand of OZ240690.1, from coordinate 546,643 downwards.
CTCGTATCTTCTATTATCAGGGTGTTGGCTACAACTTCCAGGCAATTGCCAATGCGATTTCCGATGTTGCGGGCCGTGTAAACGCCATTTACCGCCAACTGTTCCCTGAACTTGCCAAGCAAGAAGATGAAGAACGTGCACGTATGGCCGCTGCACAGCAGGAAGCTGCGAACAACGCAGCGGCAGAACAGGCGTCTGCCCCGGCTGCTGAAGCACCTGCCGAGGAAAAAGCGCCAGCCAAGAAAGCACCTGCGAAGAAGGCCCCGGCCAAAAAGACGGCTGCAAAAAAGCCAGCTGCTAAAAAAGCACCTGCAAAAAAGGCTCCGGCTAAAAAGCCTGCGGCCCAGAAAACAGCTACTAAGAAAGCAGCTGCCAAGAAAGACTAGGATTAGGGGCGCTAGCGCCCCTCTATCTTTCGTTCATTTGCCATTCAAATAAATTTACGTAAAATACGCGCCGTATTTGTTGCTGAGTGAGAGACTGATCATGAAAAAAGCCACTGTTTTTTCGTTAGCTTTAGCAGCGCTTGTTGCGCTTCCTGCGCAGGCGGCGGACTGTGGGCAGGCACCTATTGATATGCCGCAAGTGCCAAATGGTGCAACTGCGACGGCTGGCGATATTCGTTTGGCGCGGGACCGGGTGCTGGCCTATTCAGCAACGGTTGATGAGTTTATCGCCTGTATGGAAAGGCGTGCGACGCTGGTGTCTCCCTATATGACGAAGGAGCAACTCACCCGCCGTCAGGAAGACCTGAATGACTTGCATAATGAGCGCCGTGATTTGCAGATCAAACTTAACGAAGCGATCCGCGCTTTCCGGCAAGCTGGTCGTAGCTGATCAGAAGCTAAACATCTTTTGATGATTGTTTAAGGGGCCATTGGCCCCTTTTTTGTTAGGTGCCGTCCGCACTTCATGAAAAACTAGACTCATCAGTCCATAAAATTTGACTCTGGCACACCACCGCCCCATCTTCATGCCTGTACATCAGGCACTGTTGATATTTCGGGAGGGAAAACCATGCTGGCACAGCGCGCTGTTTATGATGAGGAACATCATATTTTCCGCGATGCGGTTCGTAAATTCTTCCAGTCGGAAGCGACACCATATGGTGAAGAATGGAACAAGGCAGGGCAGGTGCCGCGCGCATTTTGGAACAAGCTGGGAGAGGCTGGTCTTCTGTGCCCGCAGATGCCGGAAGAATATGGCGGCGTTGGCGGCGACTACCGCTTCAACTGCATTATCAACGAAGAACAGGTTTATAACCGCGCAGGCGGTGCCGGTATTGCCGTGCATTCAGATATCGTTGCGCCCTATCTTCTGGATTACGGCTCGGACGACCTGAAAAAACGCATTCTGCCGAAGATGGCCACGGGCGAGATGGTAGGTGCAATTGCCATGACCGAGCCCGGAACAGGCAGCGATTTGCAAGGCATAAAAACCACGGCAAAACTGGACGGCAATCATTATGTGATTAATGGCTCCAAAACCTTTATTTCCAACGGGCAAAACTGTGACTTTGTTATCGTGGCATGCAAAACCAACCCCGCAGAAGGTGCGCGCGGCGTAAGCCTTATTGTGGTTGAAGCGGACCGTGAAGGTTTCCGTCGTGGACGCAATCTGGATAAGATTGGACAACATTCCTCCGACACATCGGAGCTGTTTTTTGACGAGGTTCGCGTGCCAACCACCAACATGATTGGTCAGGAAAATGCGGGCTTCATGTACCTGATGCAGCAGTTGCCGCAGGAACGCCTGTCTATCGGCTTTATTGCTATGGCCGGGGCGCAGCGCGCTTTTGATATCACGCTGCAATATGTGAAAGAGCGAGAAGCCTTTGGTAAGCCGATTATGAAGTTCCAGAATACCCGTTTCAAAATGGCTGAAATGAAAACCGAGCTAGAGGTGGGCTGGGCATTTGTAGATCAGTGTCTGGCCAGGCATGTCAAAGGTGAGCTGGATGCGCAGGGCGGCGCAATGTCCAAACTATGGACCACGGAAATGCAGGGCAGGGTGGTAGATACCTGTGTGCAGCTTCATGGTGGCTATGGCTTTATGTCTGAGTATGAGATCGCGCACCATTATACCGACAGTCGGGTTCAGCGCATATATGGTGGTACGTCTGAGATCATGAAGGAATTGATTGGCCGCACGCTATAAAATCATAGAATCTGGGTAGATAAAGAGGCGTCGAAAATTCAGCGCCTCTTTTGCTGTTTTCAGGTGTTTTTGTGCCAGGCTATCCACCACAGGCGCGCACCCAACAACAAGGTGGCTGCAATCAACCCCGCAGTCAGGCCGTACCAGATTCCAACAGACCCCAAGGGTGTCCATAATCCGAGCACCATGGCAACCGGGAAACCAATTACCCAGTAGCTTATGCCCGATAGATACATGGGCCATCGCACATCCTTCAGGCCGCGCAGCAACTGGTTGGCGGCAACCTGTGCGGCATCAAAGATCATGAAAGCAGCGGCAATCGGCAGGAACAATAGCACCAGCCGGATCACGTCCGCATTCCCTGGATCATTGATGTCCAGATAGAAGGCTGCAACGTGCATTGGGAAGATAGCAATTACCAAAGCAATCGCGATGATGGAAAGCGTTGCCGCAATCAGTGTTACCGAAGCAGATCGTTTGGTTGCAGGAATATTGCCAGCACCCTTGGCAAGCCCAATGCGTACCGCCCCAGCCATCGAAAGGCCCCACGGCAGCATAAAAGCAAGTGCAACCACATTGATTGAAATCTGGTATGCGGCTACTTCCATAATACCGATTAACCCCATCAGGATGACAGCACTGTTGAACAGCATACCTTCAAAAATGGTGGTCAGGCTAATCGGCCAACCAAGGGTGATAACCTCCCGCAGGCGCGGCCAGTCAGATACCCAGAACCGCTGGAAAAGGTCAAATTCCTTTGCCCGTTTATCCAGCATGATATAGCCGGCAAACAGGAAAAAGCCTGTTGCATAAGAAAGCGATGAAGCAATGCCTGCACCGACAAGTTCCAGCCGTGGAAAGCCAAATGTGCCAAATATTAACAGATAGTTCAGCCCGGCGTTTATGGCCGTTGTTATGCTGGCGAGTATAAGCGGAATTCTCGTTTTCCCGAGGGCAGCGAGAAAGTTTCTTAATGCCATTGTTGCAAGTGCAAAGGGCCAACCAAACGCAAGCGCCAGTACATAGTCGCCTGCTTTGGCAGACACCCCGGGGTCTTGCCCAAGCGCGAGTGCAACAGGTTCTGTCAAAGCCAGAGCAACCAGCACAATCGGAAACAGCAGGAAAATTGCCCACAATGTCATGCGCACAGAACGGCGCACGTCGCGGGTATCGTTTTGGTTGGCGCCCAATGCCTGGCTGACAAGCGGTGAAACCGCCATCACCGGGCCAGAACCCACCATCCACAAGGCAAAGTAAATCACTGTCCCGAGCGATGCGGCAGCAAGGTCTTCGGGCGAGATGCGCCCAATCATCAACACATCAATTGTATAAACAGCAAAGGCAATCAGCTGGGTCAGCGCCATCGGGATGCCGAGCGCCAGCAATATGCGGGTTTCTTCCTGCCAGGTTTCGGGCAGGTCCGCTTTTTGAATATTTTTGTTGGCTATGGTGGCCATATCATTATTTCCGTATCAAAAAATCAGGGAAACGCTACGGAAAGAAATGGTCTGATCCGAGCGTTTGAAGGGCTCGGATGAGTTGAGGAAAGGCTATTTCGCCAGATCAATGTCACTCGAGCAAAAACGCACTGCAGTGCAGGAGGCAGAGCCGCCAGCGCCAGGCAGGGTTTTGAATGTCGAGCGTTTGAACATTGGTTCTCTCTCAAAAATGGAAGCTAATCGATAAGGGCAATGAATGGTTCGCGTCAATCAATCTAACGGCGTCACAGGTTCGTCCGACAAAAAGAAGCCCTTTTTGTTGCAACAAGGCAACTACTGCGCTTAAGTTGCCACACAAACATCATACCCTATGTGCCGGATTTTTCAGTGTCAGACCCTAAACTTACCGCAGCTATCTGTTTTGCCAACGAAGGTGACGAGGTTGAACATACGGTGCGCGGTCTGCGCGAAACCTGCGGTGATGATATTCATATCCTTCTTATCAACGATGCATCAAATGATGGCCGAGACTATGAGACGGTCGCGGATAAGTATGAATGCCGTTACCTTTTAAATGAATCGCAGATTGGCCCAGCACACAGTCGGCACAAAGGATTGCAATGGTCCAAAACCGAAAATGTGATTTTCCTTGATGCGCACATGCGCTTTTACGGCGAAGGCTGGCACAATATTGTTAATGACATTATCGCCGATGACCCAAACGCCCTTTATTGCACGCGCAGCATCCCACTGAAGAAGGGCGGGTTGCGTAGTGAGGCACCTGTCGGTCTGGGGGCCAGTGTTAAGATGGAAGACGGGTTTGGAAAATGGCTTGAGGCGGATTGGAACGTAACCCAGCGCGGTGACGCTGATACCAGTTATATTCCTTGTGTCCTTGGTGGCTGCTATGCGGTTCGGAGGGACTTTATGTTGTCATTCGGCGGCTATCAGGGCCTGCATCGTTATGGCGGTGAGGAGCCGCTGATCAGCATAAAAGCCTGGCTTTCCGGCGGCAGCTGCAAAGTGATCAATACCGCAGAAATTGGCCATATTTACCGCGATAGCGAGGGCGCGCCCTGGGTGGATACCATTAAATATTATCATTTCAACAAACTGGCGACAGCGCGCATTGTGATGGATGAAGAAGGCTTCGCGGAAGCATGTACTCGTCTGAAAACCGAAGCCCATGGCGGCGAAGCCATAAAGGTTTTCAATAGCCGCCGACCGTTTGTCGAAAAGGCACGCGCTGTTTTCAGGAAAGCGCAGCAGCACCCGTTTGACTATTTCATGGACCTCAATAATGCGTTCAGGAATGGTGAAACGATCATACCATGACGTGATCACGGTCGATGGCTGGAAGCGATAAGGGGGCTTTGTATGTTGAATTTATTGGTGACGATATTTGCCATGGCACTATTGATGATAGGGCTTGTTTCGATGGCAACACCGATCCCCGTCGGCTCAGTTTTGATAGCCGTGTCGCTGACAATGTTGATTTGCTCCAGCCCACGCGCGCAAATGTGTATCAAGTTTTTTCGGGAGCGAGCCAATTGGTTCAACAAACTGTTTGCCTGGCTGGAGAAAAAAGTTGGCGTTCGGATTTCCTTTGTTGGCACAGCCTTGCAGAAAACCCGCCCGGCCACTGAAACAATAACGGAGTAGCTTGATCATGAAGTTTACTGCACAGCATATTTTCATTCTTGTTGGCATGGGCCTTTCAGGCTTCGGGTTTTATCAAGGCGTCACATTAAGCGTTGATCAGCTTGCAACCGGGAATGCATGCCCGTCATTAGGGCCATTGCCAGCCTGCTATCTGGTGGCGGTTTCCTATGGGCTGGTGTCTCTGGCTTGGGTGCTGCGGTTTATTATAAAGCCCGCTCCTGTTAGCCCGACAAGTTCCATGGTGGGTAAGGTTTTCTATGTTGGCTTTTTGCCGATTTTTATTCTGGCGGTGATAGGTTCGGTGAGCGAAGCGTTTGGCTTTCAGGTTTGTCCACACACCGCAAGTGGTTTCCCAAAGTGTGTGATATCGCTTATTGTCGGTTTGATCATACTGTTTAGCTGGCGCAGGGCTGCGAGCAAGATTGGTGCAGAGTAGTTGGTGAGGCACAGTGATTGTTCAGTCGCACTGCCATAGGTGTTCGAAGGGCAAAGCAACCGAATAATTGTTTCATCGGTAAAGCCGTGCTAGAGACCGTGCCGCAATTGACCTAGAGGAATAAGTCATGGCCAAAAAACGGGTAACATTGAAAGCCACACTGGCGCGCGGTGAGTTTTATTGGGTGACAGACGTGGATGCCGACACGGAAGAAGAAGCCGTTGTTGCTGCGGAAAATCTATTCCTTGCCGAAATGGACCGTTCCAAAGACTGGGAATTTACCGATTTTGACGTGTCCTAGGAGCTTTCACACGCGGGTTCAGCAGCACTAGCCCATCGTTCCATCGCGTCGAAAGATGCGTTCAGTCGATTTTCGTGCAAAGTACGTTCATTAAAAAACCAGAAGCGATCCAGATAAGCCTCAGGTTCAATAATCTCTACAATCGAAACCTTGGTTTGACACGGGCCAATTACTTCAAGGTTCATGGTAACCCAGCGTGTGTCTTTATCGGCGGATTGCTCTAATTCAAGCTGGCGGCCCGGCAACGCACTGCGGGTTCTTTCAACAGCCTGCCAGCGTTTTAACCCGCGTTTCCAGAACAGAAGGCGGGTTGCACTTGCTTCATCGGTGGGGCCGGTCAATTCAACAAGGTCCACCATCTCAGCTTGCCATTTGTCGCGCTCAGCATCTGTTGCCATAAGAGCCCAAATAGTATCTGCGCCCGCATTGACTATGCGCTCACCTTCCACTTGAAACGCGGTATCAATCACCAAAATCGCCCGTAAAACGACGCCGACCCCGAGAGCAGCGACAAGCGCTGCGACAGACTTGTGATACAGATTCCAGTCGCGGAAGCGATCTTTCATGGCGGTTCCTCAAAGATACGGGGCCAAGTATCGCACGCTGTTTTGCCACAAAGCTTGACCATGACAGTTTTACTGACCACTCTGGATGCGGGCAAAGACTATCGGGAGAGACCTTATGACCATCACACTGATTTCAGCAAGCTTTTTGGGGCTGCTTTTGGTTTACCTATCTTACAATGTTTCCATGAACCGGCAGAGGGCCAAGGTCGATTTGGGTGCAGGGGACGATGAGGGGTTGTTGGTTGCGATCCGCGCACAAGGTAATTTTGTTGAATATGCGCCTTTGGGTCTGATTCTTGTTGGTCTTCTCGAATACTCGCGGGTCAGTTGGTATCTGGTTATGGGTGTTGCTGTTGCACTGGTTGTCGGGCGGTATATGCATGGCTTGTCGCTTGGAAAGTTTGAAGGTCGTAATCCGTTTCGCTTCTATGGGACGCTTCTAACCTGGCTTTCAATCCTCATCGCCAGCATTGCCGGACTGCTTAAAGGTTACGGCATACTCTGAGCCAGTAAAGCCACACAATATTCAGTGAATTTAAGCCCATCTAAAAAAGATGGGCTTTTTAGCGAAGGGTTAACCCATCCTGCCCCGTAATAACACTGAGGGGATAATGAAAGCATGCCCGCACGACATGTTTTCGGACAGATTGGATGGAAAATGATCTTCACAAAAACAATAGCACAGTCCCGCTTTGGAGTGGCGGGGTTTTGCTGCCTTCTGCTGACAGCCTGTAACGGCGATGATGGTGGTGCAACGACAGCGGCCACAACGCCAACAGCGCCAACCCAAGCTGCTACAAACAACGTACCAACAGTAAACACTGAAGTGCCAGACCAAGTGGCAACTGTTGGTGTGGCCTTTTCCTTTGATGCATCACAAGCGGGCGCAACTTTTGCGGACACCGACAATGATATGCTTGCCTACAGCGTCAGTTTCGACGTGCCAAACAGCGGCCTGTCCGCTGATGGTAGCGTCATTAGCGGCACACCAACAGAGGCGATAACTCTGGTGGTGACCATATCCGCAGATGACGGTAATGGGGGCACGGCCTCTGACAATTTCCTGATTGTTATTGAAGACGCGCCAACAGCTGCGGTGGACGGACCAAACCTGCCAGCGGTTGCTTTCAATTACGCCAATCAGGATTTACCTGCACACTACACACAGCCGAATGCAGCACTGGGTAACGTGGCGGGAACCGACAATACACCGAACAATAACCCGATCACAGACGCGGGTGCGACGCTTGGCCGGGTCCTTTTTTACGACAAAAAGCTTTCCGCGAACGACACCGTGGCCTGTGCTTCCTGTCATATTCAGGAAAACGGCTTTAGTGACCCAGCTGTCTTAAGCATCGGTTTCGATGGCGGTGAAACTGGCCGGCATTCCATGCGCCTTGGCAATGCCCGTTATTATGCGCGCGGGCGTTTTTTCTGGGATGAGCGTGCGGAAACGCTGGAAGAGCAAGTACTGCAACCCATTCAGGACCCTGTGGAGATGGGTATGACGCTGACGGAGCTTGAGGTCAAGCTGATGGATACGGCGTATTATGAACCGCTGTTTGAGGCAGCGTTTGGGGATTCCACGGTTACATCAAACCGTATTTCGCTTGCACTGGCTCAGTTTGTTCGCTCGCTCACCACCTATCAGTCCAAATTCGATGAAGCCTACATTGCCGCAAACGGTGACCCGGATGATTTTGGTATTGTCTTCACCGCGCAGGAGATGCGCGGTATGGGCATTTTCCGTGGACGCGGTCGATGTGATCAATGCCATTCAACCAGCGCACATGTCAGCGATAATGTTCATAATAATGGGCTCGATATCACAACAACCGGTGACCAAGGTGCCGGGAACCAGCGCTTTAAATCACCATCGCTCAGAAACGCTTCAGTTGGCGGGCCCTTCATGCATGATGGACGCTTCGCAACTCTTGAAGAAGTGGTCGACTTCTACAGTGATGGTGTGCAAGACAACCCCGGTCTTTCCAATCGGCTGCGGAATCAGAATGGCACGGTGCGCAGACTGAACCTGTCCAATGGTGAAAAGGCTGACCTTGTGGCATTTCTGGAGACGCTGACGGATGAAACCTTTCTGGCCGATCCGAAGTTTTCTGATCCGTTTGAGGATCAGGATTGATCCCGTTTGTTCGCTAGCAGTCTTAGCAACCGTATGGACACGACAATACCGGCAAGCGGGAGGGCCACCCATCCTGCTTCCGATAATAAAACCCTTGCTCCGCGTATGGTGAAGAAGTTGCTGGCGCCAATGGGTGACACTTCAATCGGTTGCCATGGCATAAAATAACGGGTGTCGGTGAATGGCCAAAACCATGCAACGCCGAGCCCGCCATTCGTGAAACTGTCCAGTAGCGGATGTGAAGCTGTTGCGAGTGAGAGAGTGGCAAAAGCTGTAACGCGGCCCGCATCAAGATGCTGGGCGTAGTAGGCGCCGATAAGCCCAACGAAGCCCGCGAACGCAAGCGAATGGGTGAAGCCGCGATGACCAAACTGGTCCGCGTATGGCACATCAAAGGCAAAGGCGATAACATCTGCGTCCGGTATGATCGTAGCAATCATCGCCACCACCAATAGCCGATTGGATATATGGTTTCGCCCGATTGCAGCGCGGGCAGCTACGGGCAGAAGGGCGTGGGTGAAAATGGTTGCCATGGAATTTCCTTTGCCTTGTCCGCAAACCTTATGGTGGCACGGGCAATGGGCGCAAGCGCACATTGGTTGACCGGGCAAGTTAAGTGTTTCATAAGGTCGCTCGTTTTTCACGCTGCTGGAGATGTGGGTGACCCCAATATCTGCCCCTTTCGTTTTACTGGATGATAGCCGTGCCTCGGGCGTGGCTGGGCAGTCGCTTCTTTTTGCTGACCCACGCCGGATAATTTGCGCGCGCACAATTGATGAAGTGCCTGCTGCACTGGCAGAGATCGACGAGGCCGTTGCCGCTGGTCTGCATGTTGCAGGCTGGATAGCCTATGAGGCAGCGGCTGCTTTTGAACCGAAAGTAAAGGCAGCTATCCATCACTGGCCATATGAACCACTGGTCTGGATGATGGTGACAGACAGTGTGCAAACACTTAGCAGACAGGAAACTGAGTGCTGGATCGAAACCCAGTGCCAAGGCGCAGAAAGTAATCTGATTTTGCAGGATGGCGGGCTCGATCAGCCTGCCTACGAGCAGACGGTTCACCGTGTGCAGGATTATATTAATGCCGGTGATATTTATCAGGCGAATTTTACCTTCCCGCGCAAAGGTCGTGTGGTTGGTGATGCGCTTGACCTATATCGAAAGCTAAGGCATAGCCAGCCGGTTGAATATGGTGCCTTCATTGATACGGGTGATGAAAAGATACTTTCTCTGTCACCCGAGCTGTTTGTTCGCCGGCATGGCAACGCGCTTGCTGCACGCCCGATGAAAGGAACCGCCGCGCGGCGGGCGACGGCGGAACAGGACAAGCAAGCAATTGTTTCCCTGGCCGCGGACCAAAAATCCCGCGCAGAAAACCTGATGATTGTGGACTTGATCCGCAATGATCTGAGCAGGTTTGCAAAGCCTGGCAGCGTGAAGGTAAGCGACCTGTTCACTGTCGAAACATATCCGACATTGCATCAGATGACCTCGGGTGTCGAAGCCGAGTGTGAGCCGGACTTGCCGCCATCAAGGCTTTTGCAGGCGCTGTTTCCGTGCGGGTCGGTAACAGGCGCACCGAAAATTCGTGCGATGGAAGTGATCTCTGAACTGGAGCAGGGCGCGCGCGGTGTTTATTGCGGCGGTGTTGGGTATTTTAGCTCCGCACAGCCAAAGAAACCGGCCAAATGGGCGCTCAGTGTTCCCATTCGTACATTTGTTGTGATCAAGGATGATACCTGCCGACTTGGAATCGGTAGCGGTATTGTGGCGGACAGCGATGCCGCGGCTGAATATGAAGAGTGTCTTCTCAAGGCATCCTTCGCTGAGACAGTGGCTGAGGAGGCTTTCTATCTAATAGAGACCATGCGCTGTGAAGCGGGCCGTGTTGAGCTGCTGGCGCGACATATGGACAGGCTGTCCGGGAGCGCTGCTGCGCTTGGCATTCCGGTTGACCGGACTTCTGTAGCGACCAAGGTGACGAATGCACTCCCGAGCCATGGTGTGCACCGCGTCCGGCTGACGCTGGCAGCGGACGGTAAGGCGAGTGTGGCAGTAACCGCTTTTTCTGAAGGGCAGGAAGACATCCTTGAGGTTGCCATCGCTGAAGAGAGAGTGACCTCATCCGCCGTATGGCTTCAGCATAAAAGCAGTCAGCGCGCTCTTTATAACAAGGCGTCAAAGGTTGCTGCTGCAAATGGGCTGGCGGACATTCTGTTTGTGAACGAGCGCGGTGAACTGGCCGAAGGGGCGATCAGCAATCTTTTTTTAGAATTACACGGTGAACTGGTAACCCCGCCTCTTGCGTCTGGTGTTTTGCCAGGGGTTCTGCGCGCTGCGTTGCTGGATGGCAAGTCACGACGCGTTAGCGAGCGGGTGCTTCATTATTCAGATCTCAAACAGGCAACAGCACTCTATATCGGGAATGCACTGCGCGGGTTGAGGCGGGTTCATCTGCGTCCGGACCCAGTGAATGTGTCTGACCTGTCTGATTCTCTCTCTTCACATTGATGTGAAGTGGCGATTCGACCTATTGCATCCATTTGGTTCCAAAAAATCCTCAATTTTTGAATAGATCGTTAATCTTTTGTTCGGAACTCATTTGTAAAATAACCGCAACAGGTTTCGCGCTGTCGACCTGAATAATGATTAGACAGAGAGTGAACTATGAGTACCAACGCTGCTCTTTCGGAGCAAAACCTAGAGGCATCAACAGCAGGTGTGTCCGAGCAGACACGCTCGCTCGCTCACCGTTTGGCTGGGCATATGGGCCTGAAGGCCGCAATCCAGATCAGCTCGGAAAACCAATGGCATGGCGTCGTTGCTGTTCTGTTGGAGATGCAACAGAGCCAGCAAAACGCTTCCTGAAACATCTCTTCAACTTTCAATTGTTGTAACCAGACCACAGGGCGCTGATCACAATTTTTCGGTCAGAGTAGGGATTGACTCATTTTTATGTTTCGTTATATTATTACATAATTAGGAAAGCAGATGAAGTGTCTCTGTTTCGAGCATTTCAGCAGTTTCGTGGGAGAGAATTTGAGAAAAGTAAAATTTTTGCTTGGAATCGAACAAGATTCTTGGATGATAGGGCCCGAGCTGGATCAGTAGCTTCAGTTAGATCGTAGTGATTGATTACGAGATAACAAAATCAGATCGCTCACCGCATGCCAGCAAATGGCAGTTAAGGGCGGCAGAAGCTAGGTGGGGATATCCACCACGATCTGGACAATTGGGAGAGGTACGGGAAAACCAATCATTGGGCATATGTTGAAACCAGACTGCAGTTAAAGTCCGGTATGAAGTGTATGTTGACCACCTCCCGATTATTTAGGGGTAAAGGTTCGGAGTAATTTCTATCTCCAGATCTTTATAAGGTTAAAACAAGCCGTTAGAGGCATTCAGGTAACTGGAGACCAAAATGGCAATATTAAACCCATGTGGGCAGAAAATGGATAAGGCTAAAGTGAAACGGATAGCTGTCTCTACAGCGGCGGTCGCCTCGTTCCTTCTTGGGGCAACTGTTGCTAACGCACAGGATCAGCGCCTCAAGTCAATCGTTGACGAGGTGAATGAAGCCAACAAACTCGCGATTCAATCGCAGGAAAGAATTGACGGTGTTGCTGACGCCACCCAAAGGCTCTTTAATGACTACCGTGCGGTTCTTAAAACCAATGCCGGTCTTGAGGCTTACAACGCGCAGCAAAACCGCGTAATCACCAAGCAGTTGGAAGAGATCGAAAAGATCAAGACCTCTATTGGTCAGATCGACGAGATCAAGCGGCAGATCACGCCACTGATGCTCGATATGATCGATAATCTCGAAGACTTCATCAGAGCGGACGTGCCGTTCCTTCTTGAAGAACGCCTGGAGCGTATTCAAGCGTTGCGTGACGCGATGGATGATCCAAACGTAAGCGACCCAGAGCGCTTCCGGATCGTGCTTGAAGCATATAAAACTGAAGTTCAGTATGGTCGTACCTTCTTTGCTTATGAAGGTGCTCTTGAAGATGGCCGTACGGTTAACTTCGTTCGTCTTGGCCGTGTAGGCTTCTACTATCAGACAAAAGACACTACCGAAACACGCGCATGGGATGGTTCCCAGTGGGTTGATGTTTCCGGTGAGTTCACAACACCGGTTCGCCAGTTGATCCGTATGGCTCAGCGCCGGACCCAGTCTGATGTGACTGAACTTCCAATTCATGCACCTACGGGGAACTAAGATGAAAAAGATTATTACATCAGCCGCCCTGTTTGCATTGGGGCTTTCTGCATCCGTATCGGCTCAAGACGCTGACATGGGGGCACTTTTGAACAAGGTGCGCGAAGGTCGTGTATCTGAATCTGCTGAACATAAAGCACGCGAAGCAGAGTTTGCTGCGCGCCGCGATCAGCAACAGCAGCTTCTGGCACAGGCGCAGCAGCGCCAGCAAGTGCTGGAGCGTGAGAGTGCCCGCCTAGAGGGTGTTCGCCGTGACAATGAAGAAGAAATTACGCGCCAGCTAGAAATCCAGCGTGAGCGTCTCGGCCAGCTTTCAGAGCTGTTCGGTGTTCTCCAGCAGGCTGCTGGTGATGCGCGTTCTATCATCTCTAGCTCACACGTCTCTATCGACAACACTGACCGTATGGTTGAGATTGATACGCTGGTTTCCAAAGCCGCTGAATCTTCAGAGCTGCCAACACTCGCGGAAATCCGCGCATGGCCTGCTCAGATGATGATCGAAATGATTGGTTCTGGTGAAGTTTCCAAATTCACGCACAATGTTCGCATGAATGACGGCACACTGACACCAATGGAAGTTGTTCGTATTGGTGACTTTGGTCTTGTTGGTGACGGCAAGTATCTTCAGCTGACTCAGTCCGGTGAAGTAGCTGAACTTCAGCGTCAGCCTTCAAGCCGTTTCACAAGCCTGATCCCAGGTTTTGAAGCGTCTACATCTGGCCTGCACGGTCTTGGTATTGACCCGACCCGTGGTCAGCTTTTGAACCTTGAAGTTGAAAAGCCAACTGTTCAGGAGCGCCTGGACCAAGGTGGATTCATTGGTTACCTCACTCTGTCTCTTGGCGCAGTGGGCGTATTGCTCGCAATCTTCCAGTGGCTCTATCTCTTCATGGTTGGCCAGAAGGTTAAGAAGCAGGTTAAGTCTGAAGTTGCAGACGTAAACAACCCGCTTGGTCGCGTTCTCGCAGTTTACGACCAGAATCGTAACGTTGACGTTGAAACTCTTGAGTTGAAGCTTGATGAGGCGATCCTGAAGGAAACACCAGCGCTTGAACGTTTCCTGACTATCGTGAAGCTGATCTCTGCGGTCGCACCGCTCTTTGGTCTCCTCGGTACGGTGACTGGTATGATCGAAACATTCCAGGCGATCACGCTCTTCGGTACGGGTGACCCATCTCAAATGGCAGGCGGTATTTCCGCAGCCCTGATGACTACTGTGGAAGGCCTTGTTGTGGCTATTCCAACGCTGCTGCTGCACAGCTTCGTGTCTGGTTCCTCTAAAGGTATCGTGCACGTGCTTGAAGAGCAGTCTGCGGGCATCATCGCGGTTCACGCCGAGAAAGAGCACGCGAATGCTAGCGCTTAGTGAAGCATTCGACGCAATCAGAGCGTTCATGGAACGGGGCGGCGACGTCCTGTACCTGATCCTCGTGGTTACGTTCGTAATGTGGGTGCTGATCGTTGAACGCATCTGGTTCTATTCGCTTGAATATAAAAAGCATAAGAACCGGGTAGTGGGCGCGTGGGAAGCACGGGCGGAACGGAAGTCCTGGTATGCGCATAAAATTCGCACCGCCATGGTCTCCGAGATTAGTCACAACCTTTTTCAGGGTGTGAATCTGATCAAAACGCTTGTTGCCCTCTGTCCACTGGTTGGTCTGCTCGGTACAGTTACTGGCATGATCGACGTGTTCGACGTGATGGGCAGCCAAGGCAGTTCGAACGCTCGCGCTATGGCGGCGGGCGTTTCGAAAGCAACGATCCCGACAATGGCGGGAATGGTTGCGGCGCTGTCTGGCGTGTTCCTGAGCACCTATATTGAACGTCGCGCCAAGCGTGAGGCAGAGCGTCTTGAAGACAGCCTGACCATGGACCACTAGACAAAGGTTCGGAGATTTAACTAATGCGTAAATTTTCAAAAGCTGACGACGAAGCTGAAGTAAACATGACTCCGATGCTCGACATCGTGTTCATCATGTTGATCTTCTTCATCGTGACGGCGTCCTTTGTCAAAGAGTCTGGTATCGAGATCAACAAACCAGAAGACAACGATACGCAGAATGATCCGCCGCCACCAGACGATGAAACCCGGGCGATTGCCTTCATCATTGATGAAAACAATCGCATCACGCATGACTTCCTGCGTGTGGATATTTCATCGGTGTCGTCGATCATTAAGAAAGAAAGCGTTGAGCGTCCGAAAGCACCTGTTGTTATTCAGGCTGCTGAGGGTTCGCACCTTGGTTTGTCGATCCGCATCTATGACGCGGCCCGGGACATCGGTATTGCACAAGAACAAATTGTGATGACGCCTAAAAAATAACTGACCGGCGGGGTAACCCGCCGATCCACCCCCTGCTGCCGGGTAATGGACAGTAGGGTAACCAGATAGGGGCTAGGCACCCGGAAAACGGGTGAAGTGGAGAATAGAATGCGTAACCATTCGCAACAGGAAGAAGATACCGAGATCAACATGACCCCGATGCTCGACATCGTGTTCATCATGCTGATCTTCTTCATCGTGACGGCTGTTTTCGTCAAAGAGGCGGGTATCAGTGTCCTGAAACCCGACGCTGAAACTGCAGTGCTGCAGAAACAGGTTAGTATCCTGATCGCGGTTACCGCCGACGATGAAATTTATATCAACCGTGAAGCCACCAAGATTGAGGCGCTTCGCACAGCAGTTGAAAAACTGCATGCGGAAAACCCAAAAGGTTCTGTCGCCATTCAGGGTGATGAAGAGGCGGACGCGGTACTGGTAATGCAAGTTTATGATGCTATCCGCGACGCTGGTGTCGAAACGATAGCTATAGCAACGGAGACCAACTGATGATTGCTCGGCTCGTCGCCTCATTGGCCGCTGCATCTGGCGTCACTTTTGGCCTGTTCCTCGTAATGAATTTCCTTGTTGCGGGTGACGGCGAAGTGAACCTGGATGATACCCAGCGGGCTCGTTTTGTTGATGTGGTTCAAGACATCGATGAGCAACCCCCACAGCGCATGGAACGTGAAGTAGAGAAGCCGCCGGAAGTGGAAGCACCACCACCGGAGATCGATACGCCTCAGCTTGACATCAAAGGTCCGGATAAACTGAACCTGTCTATTGGTCGTGCAAACTCTGGCGCAGGTGTTGATCTGGGCAGCATTGACCTTGGCCCAAGCTCAGACGGTGACTATCTGCCGCTGGTGCGTGTGCAACCACAATACCCTCGTCGTGCGCAGGAGCGTGGCATCGAAGGCTATGCGATTGTGGAACTGACAGTTGCCGAAGATGGTTCTGTTCCGGCGGAATCGATCACCGTAATTGAAGCTGATCCAAAGGGATATTTTGAGCGCGCTGCCATTAAAGCGGCACAGAAGTTCAAATATAAGCCCAAAGTTGTGAACGGTAAGGGCCAGAAAGTTACTGGCGTTCGCTATCGTTTCAGTTTCAACTTGGCTGACAAGTAACCTATTGACCCAAGGAAAGGTATGAGCATGGTTAAGTTTATTAAATCCATACCAATGGCCCTGGCAGCGGCGGCAGTATTCGCAGTTGTGCCAGCACCTGAAGGTTCGGCTTTCTCTTCTGCAGCGGTAGCGCAAGAGCAACCTAAAAAGCAGCAGAAAACCCGCAAGGTTCCAGCAATGAGCCTGGAGGTTCACAAGCAGGTTCAAAAAGCCCAGGAAGCGATGGATGTGAATGACATCCCGGGTGCGGAAGGGTTCCTTGAAAAAGCGTATAACAAGCGCGGCATCAACGACTATGAGAAAGCCGTTGTATGGCAAATGCGGGCAATGATCGCATTTGAGAAGGAAAATACAGCTGATACCATTCGTGCGTATGAGCAGATCCTGACCTTCCGGGACAGTATTCCTGTCGCGCTTGAGCATCAGATCATTTACGGTTTGGCACAGCTTTACTTCAGCGAAGAAAACTACACCAAGGCACTTGAGTTTGTAAAAGACTGGGAAAGCAAGGTTGACCCAACCCTGGTTGGTGTAGCGAACCTGACGTTCATCTCTCAGCTTTACTATCAGCTGACCAACTTTGAAAAGAGCCTGGAGTATATCTACCGTGCGATCGCACAGGCAGAGCAGGTTGATACAATTGAAGTTAAGGAAAACTGGTATAACCTAGCGCTTTCAGCGCACTGGGAGCTTGCTCAGCTCGAAAAAGTACGTGATGTTCTTGAAGTTCTGCTTATTCGTTGGCCAAACCCAACCTACTGGTCACAGCTTGCTGGCATCTACCAAGAGCTGGGCGAAGAAGACACGTCCTTCTCTTTGACTGAAGCTGCTTACCGTCAGGGTTTCCTTGATGACAAGCCTCAGCAACTGGTGAATGTGGCGCAAATTCAAATCGCTCGCGAAGCACCGATCAAATGTGCCTGGATTCTGGAACGTGCCCTTAACGATAGCCTTGTTGAAGGTACTGCGGACAACCAGCGTACGCTGGGTCAATGTTTCCTGGCTGCAAGCGAATACCGCAAAGCACTCGATCCGCTTTCTGTAGCTGCGGCTGAAGAAAGTGATGGTGATCTGTGGCTTCAGATTGGCCAGGTGCAGATGCAGGTTGACCGTTATGAAGACGCAGAGAAGTCTTTTGTGAAAATGCAGAAGGCGTTCGAAGATGACACTGAAAACGCCAAAAAGAACGCTGCCAAGCTTCTTGCTGGTGTGATGATGCATGGTCAGGTGCTCACTGAACTGAAGCGTTTTGATGAAGCGAAGCGTGCGTTTGCCAAAGCATCACGTTTGGCGAAAAACTCCAAGGACCGCCGGGCTGTTGCGAACTGGCGCAATTACCTGAACGCTGAGGAAGCGCGCGAGCAAATGCTCACAGGTCGCTAAGCCTTCACATAGTCAGATACCGAAACGGCGTCCCTTGGGGCGCCGTTTTTTGTTGCGCAGTTTGAGCAACCGTTCTTCTGAATATGGGGGGGTGGCTAAAAGCTAATTGTCGCCGCTCACTGCAGACAGTATGATCAAAGCATGATCTATGTTGTCGCTTTCGCTGTTCTTATTGCCATACCCGTACTTGTCATGATGTATGACGAGATCAGCTCGGGCTATTATCGCTGGCGAGACTATTTGGTCACCACACCTCTTTTGTACGGCACAGCCCTATTGGTTTTATATCTGGATCATCTTTTGCCGATCGGTGAGGGCATAACGGCGCTCGCTTTCCTGCTCGTCAGGGCTTTACTTGCTGTCCTCCTCATTGTGGTGGTGTGGGGTGGTACGCTAAACGTCGGCTCTCTTCTCATTCGGCTTCTGTTTCGACGGTAACTCGCTCTGTCTCTTTGCAGGCCAGCTTCTATCTAGAACTGTAGTGTTATAGTATAACTTTACAAATCACTATAGTTTATGTATTGTTATATTATAACTAATAGAGGAGAGTGGCTATGAGAAACCTGAAACTATATGCGGCTGGTCCTTTGGCCGGTGTTATGACAGCAGTTCTATTCTATGGAATGCAAAGCCTTGTGGCAGGAGAGGGCGAAGTGCAGTTGGACCAACAGCCGCCAGTGCGCATTTTTGCCTCCGTGCAGGAGCCGGACGAAACAGTGATTCAGACCAAGGAGTGGCACGTGCCCGAACCTGAATTTGTTGATCCGCCTATCGTGGACCCGGTAGACACGACTATTCCCATAGACCCAACCGCCATTCCGATAGGCCCTATCGCCCCGCCAGTAGCCCCCAACCCGGGCACCCAGCTTCCGAACTTAGGGCAGTCTGACGGCGAACATCTGCCACTGGTTGTTGTGCAACCAAATTACCCTGACAGAGCTGCGACCAGAGGCATAGAGGGGTATGTGGTCGTGGAGCTAACGGTGGCAGCAGACGGTACCGTGCCCAAAGATTCAGTCCGCGTTGTCGTGGCTGAGCCAAAGGGCTACTTCGAACGGGATGCAAAAAAGGCTGCGGCCAAGTTTAAATATAAACCCAAAATCGTAGATGGCGTTGCGCAGCCTGTGCACGGTGTTCGCTATCAGTTCACTTTTGAACTTGGAAGCGATTGAGTGAGCTATGACGACGCTCGATAAATCGCTGTACTTAACGTCGCACCGCACTTTGCTGGATAGTCATTGTCAGCCGGTGATCGTCGATGGGCAGCCGCAAGTAATGCGCGACGTTCAGTATCGTTTCAGTTTTGCCTTAGCAGGAGTTAAACAATGAAATCACGTGTAAGCCAAAATGCGGAGAAACCAGACATGACCCCAATGCTCGACATTGTGTTCATTATGCTGATCTTCTTCATCGTGACGGCAAGTTTTGTTCATGAAGAAGGGGTACAGTTCGGGCGAACTGACCGCCCGCCTGTCACGCCTGCCAAATTGCAGCCCAACCTAACGCTGGAGCTTCTGCCCGGCTATCGCATTCGCCATGATGGCCGCCTGATAGACGTATGGTCGGCGAAAGCTCTGATGAAGCGTTTTCACGTGGAGTATGCCGATATTCCGATTGCTCTTAAGCTTGAAAAAGGGGCCAAACACGGCACGCTCGTGCGGCTTGTTGACTTGGCCTATCAATCAGGCATTCCGAAAGGGCGAGTGGTCATCCTGTAAACAAAAAACGGGCCGATGGCCCGCTTTTCCAATCATTGTTCTGCTTACCTAATCAGCATCGTTATAAATCTTTGCCCGTAGCTCGTCTCTGAGCGGGTATATGCCGGAAGGCAGAATATTGGTCATAAATATCGCGATCATATCTTCGGTTGGGTCAATCCAGAAAATTGTATTGGCCATGCCACCCCAGAAATATTCACCCACATTGGTGTCGCCGCCTTGCTTGCTTACATCTTGCACAATGGCAAAGCCAAGTCCGAACCCAAGGCCCTGCGCACCTTTGGCAATACCGTTCAGGTTGCCGGGTAGATGGTCTTCACGCATTAAGTCAACCGTGCTTTCCTTCAACAGGCGCACACCGTTCAATTCGCCGCCATTGGCGACCATCTGTGCGAATTTCCAATAATCCATCGTAGTAGACACGAGGCCGCCACCACCGGACTCTGACTTCGGTGGCACGGTATAATCGGTGAAGAAGTCACCGCGATAGGCAACCAGGGCATTTTGCGCTTCGTTTGGCGCGTAAATTTCCACAAAGCGATCCAACTGGTCTTCTCGCACGAAAAAGCCTGTGTCCGTCATGCCAAGAGGGGTGAAAATTCGTTCTTGAAAAAACTTACCAAGCGACTGACCAGACAGAACCTCAATCAACCGGCCTTGAACATCCACCGAAAGCGAATACACCCAAGCCTCGCCCGGCTGGTTAATCAGCGGCAGGCCGCCCAGTATCTCTGTTTGCTGCGCCAGCGTTAGCTCCGGGTTAAAAACCCCGGACTTCAGGTAAAGCTGGTCAACCGGTGTATTGCCAAACACGCCGTAGGTGAGCCCGGCGGTATGGGTCAGCAGGTTACGGATGGTCGCTTCCTGTTTTACAGGTACCGTCTCAACAGACCCGTCTTCATTCATGCTGACAAAAACGCGCTGGTTTGCAAACTCTGGCAGATACTTTGAAACCGGGTCATCCAGTTTGAACTTGCCTTCTTCCCACAGCATCATCAAGCCAACACCCGTGATGGGTTTGGTCATGGAATAAATGCGGAAAACTGCGTCTTCCGGCATATCAATGCCCAGTTCCTTGTTGAGCTGGCCGTATGTTTCAAAGTGGGCGATTTTACCACCTTTGGAGACCAGCGTGGTGGCCCCAACCAGCCGCCCGCTGTCCACATATCCTGCAATATGGCTTTTGAGGTTCGCCATACGGTCTGCCGACAGGCCAACCTCAGCCGGGGTCGCGCGGTCACTAGCAAATAGGACTGGGGCGGTTGTGGTTAATGTGCCCGCCAGCAAAAGTATTAGCGCCAGAAAATTCTTTTTAATCATTGATACTCTCCCATGCCGTCATGTAGCGCGCTCAAGCGTAGCGTCAACGCCGGTTTACGACAAAATGCCGTTGGTTACTGTTGCTCCAGCCACCAGCGAACTATTTCTTCTTCAACACGATAAAGGGGGCTGCTTCCGGCAGGTGCTTTTGCAGGGTCATCGGTTGTTCCGGTAATGATCGTGGCGATGCCATTACCCGTTTCAGGGTCATATAGGGCGTGGCTTAAAACGCCGTAAGCTTCTCCCAGATGTCCCACAAGCAATTTCGGTGTTTCGCTCAAACCCCACTCGTCGAGGGAGACGCGGTGCACAGAAAGGCCGTAGCTGGTCATCAACCCCTCAGTTGGTCCGCCAGGTTCGCCTTCGCCGGTGGTGTTGCCATTGCCTGTGGCTGGGTCATATGTCCATACGGGCGTGAGCATCTCGGTAATTGATGCTTCAGACAAAATCTGTTTGTCGCCGTGCATGCCCATGTTCACCATCATTTGCATGATGATCAAAAGGTCATCGGTGCTTGCGCGCAGCCCCCCCTGGGGCGAGAAGAGCGTGCCGTTGCTGCCCAGTTCGTAGCTTGCCTCAAACTCCGATACAGCAGGCCCACCATCTGCGTGCATGCCGTAAAAGCAAACGGGCTCGCCGCCATCTACCTGATCATACCAATCACCGTCCGGGTTCCACTCGCCATTCGGGCCGCGCTTGCGAAAAGCAGCAGCGCGGAGATCATCTGGAATATCACATGGATTATAGCTGGCACTCAGGCCCATGGGCTCCAACACACGGGTTTTCATGTAGCGGTCAAACCGTTCGCCAGAAGCTTTCTCCATCAGGCTTCCAAGGATGCCAAAGTTCAGATTGGAATAGTTGAAATATTCCCCCGGTTCTTGCCCCGGAGCGGAGGAAAAATGACCGCCGTCGTCATACAGTTCTGTACCTGGTGTGAAAAAGTCTTGAATATTCTGCGCCGCTGGCAACCAGTAACGTCCGCCATCACGCACCGATGACGTGTGCGCAAGCAGTTGGCGCGCCGTGATCGGCGTATCCGGGAAGGCTGAGTTGCGTAGCTGCCAACCAAGTGTTTCTGACACATCGCTATCCAGGTTGAGCTTGCTTTGCTCCACAAGCTGCATAAAGCCGATAGCCATCACCATTTTTGATATAGAGGCGATACGAATCTTGTGTGCGTTCGTGAGCGGAGTGGGTTCGCCGTCGCTCAGCCTTGCAAAGCCATAGGAAAAATGTGCTTCGGGCTTGCCGTCGCGCATAAGGCTGACCTGCAAACCACTGAGTTTGGAGTTCGGTCCTTCGCCGCTAGCAATAGCGGTCAGCCGGTCATCGCCCTGAGCCGAAACCGAGACAAGCAGAAGAGAGAGTGCTGCAAGTGCTCCCCAGAGTTTTGACGCAAAAATATCGCTCTTCATGACGAAAACTCCCCAATCAATCTGTTTATCAACTCGGCACTGCGGGTCGTGTGTGGCGCTTCAGCCTCCACAATGGATAGCGCTAACCGCCGCCGGAAATCTTCAAGGTCCAGACTTTCACACAGCGCGTCTTTGCCGGCAGCGTCGCACAGGAAATCCACCAACCGGTTGGCAGCGTGAATACGGCCCCAGATATAGTCATTTTCCCGCGCTTCCCGGCTGAAGAAAGCACCAAAGTTAAAGAGTTGATCCCCCATCAGTGGTGGCTGTTCGTCTTTGTGCAGGTAGGCGCAATCAACTGGGCTGATCCGGTCTACCCTTACCTCGTCAATCTCCTGCAAATCGGCATGGGCTGTCATTGGCAGCATCAGAATATCGTAGAAGGCAAAACCAACGTAGGCGCGAAACAGGGTTAGACGTAGCTCGCCATTATCAATTTGGTTGATAGCTTCCGCCAGAAGCTGGTCTTCTTCAAAGTCAAGGTCTTCCAGCTTCATCAGCTTGCTAATGGCGGTGAGTGTTTCGCCGAGCGGCAGGTCGTGGGGCAGGCTTTCAAAAAAGCCTGGCTGCCAGCGCTTTCGATAGCGTGCGATACTTTCATAGATGTGGGTTTTGATGGCGGCGAGAGATAAAGTTTCCGACACCTCAGGGTGGTCCTGCAAGAACCGGTTCATCCGGCGAATGAGGAAGCGCAGGCGCCGCACCCGATAGTCCACATCAAACCCGCGAAAGAAGGGGATGGCGCTTCGGCAACCGGGGTCGCTTGATCCCAGATATTGCTGGCTCTCAGCCCATTCCCGCAGGTTTCTGGCCGAGAAGCTGCCATTTTTCTGGCCGCGGCTATGCTGCCAGTCGTTCAGGAATTTTGCCATGCGGTCAATCAGTAGCGACGCTTTGCTCTCCACATAACTTCCATAGGTAAAACCAGCTTCTGTATGGGCTTGCTCATGGGCGCGTTCCCGCCAACTGGCAAGCATGGCAGTGGATACTTTTGCTTCCGGGTCCAGTTTTAAAATCCGATCAATCAGGTCATTTACATCTATTTCGATGCGCTGCATCACCGTTTCAAAACGGCGGGCTTCCCGGTTGCGATTTTCGATGTCTTTCAGATCATCAAGAATCGGTTCATCACGCGGTATGGCGGCAAGCGACGACAGGGTGGTACGGAAAAATCCGGGCCGTTCCGGTTTTTCATTTTCGTTGTCCTTGCTGCCATCATCAGGGCGTGGATCAACAAATATAACCCGGCGGTCCACTTGCCTGTGGGCGGGTTTGTCTGCAATCGCATCAATGGCGCTGGCAAACGGTTTGTTGTTGGTAACACCGCCATCAATAAAGGACATTGCCTGAATGGTTTCTACCGTTTCATCCAGATGGGCGAAGTTTTTGTCCATGAATTCTTTTTCATGCTCCCAACCAAGGCCGACCTTTTTTAGATAGTCCTTTAGGTCGGAAATGCGCATGGGTGGAAATGCGCCCGGAAAGCTGGATGTTGCACGGGCTGCAAACCCAAGGGCAGGCACATTGGTATCATCAAAATCGGTTTGGCGCGCTGAATGCTGCCCTTGCTGGTGACTGAAATGCAGGCTCACTTTATGCTGTTGCTCGTCAATGCGGGCAGGGTCATGCATGGTCACGCTCTGGTGTTGGCCAAAGAAGTTGGTCAGGCTGACAAACAGATCGAGCTTGTGCCCACGTGGCAACAAGCTTTTACCCGGCTTGGCTTCCCCCATGTTCAGGTTGGCATTCACCATCCATTTCAACATACGTCTGCCTGAAAACGGTGGCTCGAACCAGCGCGACCGGATAAATCGAGAGAGTTTTCGCCGCGCCTCAATATTAGGTGTTGCACCTTTCCAGATACGGTCCCCAAGCAGCCAGATAACGGGGTAGAGGTACGCCTTGCTCCAACGCTGGGCGAGGGTTTCTTGTTCCATAAGTTCTTCAATATCCCCCAGCTTCATCCACATATCGCGAAGTGGGTCGAAGTCCAGATCGAAGGCGAGCGCACGGGCAAGGAAGATGCCGTTTATACCACCGGCTGAAGCGCCAGAGACCACATCGACAACCACCCTCAGGTCTATCTTTTTGCCAATTGTCTGCAACAGTTCGAAGTAAAGTGCTTCGGTGTCGGTGCTGTAATCTAACTGTGGTGCGCAGCCATCATAGGTGCGGGAATCGTCCGCCTTTTCGTCAGATGACTGACTATGGAAGACCTTGGAAGCACGCACCAGTTTCAGGATTTCGTGGGAAACCCCGTTCATATAGACGGCAAGTGACGCGCCGCCAAAACACACCAGTGCCAGTCTAAGTTCAAGTTCCCGCATATAATGCCCTGCTTCCTATCTGCGCCCAGCAATTGCAGTGTGCCGCTGATTTCAGAAATACGGAAGCAAATTGTATGCGGGATCAATCAGATAGGGGTTTGAATGACAGGATGACGATACGTTGCTGCCCCTGAGTGCGATCATCAAGGATGTCGAGGCTGTCAGGGAATATGATTGCTTCGTCACTAGCCAGTTCACAAACGATGATACTGCCTGATTTGAGCCATCCGCTTGCATCGAGGGACGCGAGCGAAGGTAGCACGAGGTCTTGCCTGTAGGGTGGGTCCATGAAGACAAAATCAAATGGTGTGTCCGGTTTCGGCAGTTTTGTCGCTGAAACCGGCAATAGTTTGGTTTCCGCACCTACATCGAGACTGCGAATATTATCGCGGATGGTTTGCTGGGAAGTACGTGCCATTTCAACAAACGTTATGTGTGCCGCGCCTCGAGACAGAGCTTCAAGGCCCAGCGCACCAGTGCCTGCAAACAGGTCCGCAACTCTGGCTCCGTCCATATCAGGGTATTTGTGATGGTTCAGAATTGAAAACAGCCGTTCGCGCATCCGGTCCGTGGTCGGGCGCACGTCTTTGCATTTTGGTACTGCAAGACGCCTACCTCCAAATCGCCCTGCGATGATGCGGGTCAAGAGTTCGGCTTTCTGCGTGGCCTGTTACCCGGTTTCCTACTGGCTGGCCTTTCGGAAGGTTTCCCAGAGGAGCTAGCGGATGACCTACCAGAGGGGTTCCTAGAAATTTTTCCAGGTGGCTTGCCGTCGGGGCGGTTGGACCGCGTGTTGCGCCGGTCGCCGCTTCTCTCATCATCGCGTGGTTTGCGCCTGCGGGCTGCGCCGGGTTTTTTGCGGGTTTCTTTTTTGGCTTTGGCCCATTTACCGGGGTCGCGTTTCTTTGTTGGTGCTGCAATGCTTGTTGGTGCTTCGCCAAAAAAGTCCGCCAGCACTTCATGCAGTTGTTTGTCATTCACTTGGGCCACTGCCCCGCCCGGTAGTGTGCCAAGCGAGAAAGGGCCGTAATGCGTGCGAATGAGCCTGTTTACCGTAAGGCCCAGATGTTCCATCACACGGCGTACTTCGCGGTTTTTGCCTTCGCGGATCGAAACTGTCAGCCAGCTGTTGGCAGCAGACTGTTTCGCTGAGCCTTCATCATCTTGCTTCTTTGAGCGTTTCTCAAGTTTGGCGTCTACTTCGCCGTAATGCACACCGTCGATGGTCACGCCGTCTTTAAGTTTCGAGAGGGCTTTTTCGTCCACGCGGCCATACACCCGCACACGATACCGGCGCACAAGCGCTGTGTTTGGCAGCTCCATCCAGCGGGCGAGGGCACCGTCGTTCGTAAGCAGCAGCAAGCCTTCGGTATTCATATCAAGCCGCCCTACAGAGATCACCCGGCCCATGTGGCTCGGCAACTTGTCAAATACCGTGCGGCGACCTTCAGGGTCTTTGTGGGTGGTCAGGGTGCCCTTCACCTTATGCATTCGCCAAAGCTTGGTGTCAGAAGCCTGTTGCACAATTTCGCCGTCAACTTTGATACCATCAAGGCTGGTGACCAGCACGGCAGGTGTGTCCAGAGTTTTGCCTTTCAGGCTTACCCGGCCTTCGCCGATCATTCGTTCCACATCGCGGCGGGAGCCGACGCCTGCGCGTGCAAGGGCCTTGGCAATACGTTCACCGCGATCAATATCGCTATTTTCCTGATCTTCGCTCATGGGGCGCACCATAGGGCGCAGCAGGCAGGGAAACAAGCGAATTGCATTCATGGCTTGACCCTGTGGTGGCATACGGTAGATGGTAGGGAGCATGATTGATGATTTTCCCTTTATGCGCCAAGCGCTTGCCGAAGCTCGCTTCGCTGCTGCCCGCGGCGAAGTGCCCATCGGCGCTGTGATTGTTGGCCCCAACGGGCGCATCGTTGCGGCTGCCGGTAATGATGTTATTGGCCCAAAAGACCCAACCGGACATGCGGAAATGGTCGCAATCCGTAAAGCGGCAGATATTCTTCAGTCGGAACGGCTTGAAGGATGCGACATGTATGTGACACTGGAGCCATGCGCCATGTGCGCGCAAGCTATTTCCTTTGCCCGTATCCGGCGGCTTTATTACGGGGCTGATGATCCAAAGGGTGGCGGCATTACCGTTGGTGCCCGTATCTTCAATCACAGCACCACCCACCATAAACCTGAAGTTTACGGCGGTATCCTTGAAAAGGAAGCAGCGCAATTGCTTAGAGACTTTTTCCAAGAACGGCGCTAACCTCTTTTCATGGAAGAGGGACTTCTAAATCAGGCACTTGAATATCTGCTCAATAGCTGGGCATGGATCCAGACCAATTTTCTGGAACCTGAACGCCTGATTGAACTGGTGGTGATTGGCGTTGCGATCCTTGCCTCCAACTTTACCTGTAAATGGATTCACCGGGGTATCCTGCGCGCGGTAGGCGAGCATCCACTGGTGCAGAAAGCTGACAAACGCTTCCTGTTACCAGTTTTAACGGCTGCGATGTCTATCCTGCTGATCTTTACAGGCCGGTTGGTGCTTGAGCCACTGATGGCCACCTACCTGTTGAATATTGCCGTAAGCCTGTTAACAGCGTGGATTGTTATCCGGCTGGCTGTTGGTTTGCTGGCGAACCGTGAACTGGCGCGCATGATCGCTGGTGGTGCCTGGACACTGGCGGCCCTCAATATCATGGGCTTGCTCGACCCGATCACAACCGTGTTGGACGACGCGCGCTTGCCGCTTGGTGAGGTGGAAATAAGCGTGCTGGATATCTTCACAGGCGTCATCAGTTTTGCCTTCATGATGTGGCTTGCCTTCGCGCTTTCTGCTCTTCTTGAAAAACGGATAAACAGTATAGACAGTGTGCCGGTCAGCATTCGTGCGCTGATGACCAAAATCAGTAAGATTTTGCTGGTTGCCATTGCTTTTCTGATATCGCTTAATGCCACTGGCATCGACCTGACAGCACTTGCTGTTTTTGGTGGTGCGCTTGGTGTTGGTATTGGTTTTGGCCTTCAGAAAGTTGTCGGTAACTTTATCTCTGGCATTATCCTTTTGGTGGACCGTTCCATAAAGCCGGGTGACGTGATTGAGACCGGCGGTACCTACGGGACCATCAACCGGCTAGCTGCGCGCTATACGTCGGTTATTACCCGTGACGGTACTGAATTTCTGATACCGAACGAAGATATGATCACCCAGCCCGTGACTAACTGGTCGCACACGCACCGTCTGGTGCGGCGGCGTATTCCGGTGCAGGTTTCCTACAAAAGCGATGTGAAGCGCGCGATGGAATTGATGGTGGAAGCAGCAGCAGCTGAAAGCCGTGTGCTGAATGTGCCGGAGCCGCGCACATTGATGAAGGGCTTTGGGGAAAGCGGCGTTGATCTGGAACTGAGGATGTGGATCAACGACCCGCAGAACGGCGTTTCAAACGTTGCAAGCGAAGTGATGATCCGTATCTGGGACCTGTTTCACGAGAATAATATCGAATTCCCGTATCCAACCCGGGTTGTGCATGTCAAAAACGAAGGGTTTGAAACGACGAAGACATAAGTGCTGAGTATCTGTGCAGAGTTTGGTGACAATGTTAGGGGGAGACATAATGTCTATCGGAAAATACATCCTGCATGTGGTGATTGCTTATGTGATCTATGCCGTGCTTTACATTCTTTTGACCATGGTTGTTTTTGGAGACCTGTTCATGACGAACGCCGATTTGATGCGGCCACAGGAAGATCCGCTTGCCATGTATGCCTATATTGGGCATCTGCTGCAGACCCTTGTGGTAGTGGCGCTCTTCAACATGGCTGTCGGTAATGGTGACACCGGCAGAGGCGTGCGTTTTGGCTTGCTGATGGGTGGCTATCTGGCCGCAACAGATATGACAACCTATTTCGGGCTGAATATGTCAACGGCACCGCTTGGTGTATCAATTGCCATTCATCTGGCTGTTGGCGCGATTGTCGGCTTTACGCTTGCCAAGCTGAATGGCATGGGCGGAAAAACCGAGGAAGCTGACGCTTAATCAGTCGTCCATGAAGTCGAAATAGGCTTCCATCAAACGTTTGGCGACGGGCCCCGGTGTGCCGTCGCCAATTTTTTTACCGTCCAGTTCGACGATAGGTGTTGTGCAGGTGGTCGCGCTGGTGATGAACATTTCTTCTGCTGCTTGGGCCTCTTCAACCGTAAAACTCTCTTCAGAAACCGGTATTTGCAGATTGGCTGCAATATCTGAAACACGCATTCGGGTGATGCCGCGCAGGATATTGTCTTTTATTGTGCGGGTCTTCAACTTGCCGTCTTTGCCGACAATCCAGACATTGGTGCTGCTGCCTTCGGTGATATGGCCGCCTGCATCGACAAGAATGGCTTCAAATGCGCCAGCCTGTCGTGCTGCCTGCTTGGCAAGAATGTTGGGCAGTAGTGCGGTGCTTTTGATATCACAGCGTCCCCAACGGATGTCTGGTTGGCTTAAGGCGCCAATACCTTTTTCCACCCGCTTGCGGATGCCTTCAAGGTCAAGCCTGCGGCATGTTGCAACGAAAGAAGGAATGCATTCGGACGGAAAGGCATGGTCACGTACCGCTTCACCCCGGCTGACCTGAATGTATAGAAAGCCATCCGAAATCCGGTTGCGCCTGATGAGTTCGCTTAGAACAAGGCGCATGGGGCCGCGCGCCATGGGTTCCGCCATGGTAAGTTCACCCATTGACCGCCACAGCCGGTCGAGGTGCGGATCAAGGTCAATCGGTTTGCCGCGTCTTACCGTCACGCCTTCGTAAACCGCGTCAGCAAACTGGTATCCACGGTCATTGATATGAACAAAGGCATCGGACGTTGGCACATAGGCACCATTTACGTAGGCAACGCGGGACATAAGCTTCCTTCAGGTTTCGGTTGATGGTTCGGCGTCCGCTGGTTCGAACGGCGCAATGAATAACATCAACAATAAGGATGGCAAAACTATGAAAAATACTGCCACGGTTGAGGCAGACAGCCCCATCGTAATGAAGGGGGCAACAAGCGCCGTGCAGCCAGAGGCGAGCATCGTAACAAAGAATATCAGTAAGGCAGAGGCCCGGTCATCATCACCCTTGGCCGCTGACAATGCCCGCACAAATCCCGGGCCACCCCTTAGGCCAAGGCCAACATTCAACAGCCAGAACAGATAGCGCAGATGCTCGGGGTTGTTGGAGCCCAAAAAGGCATAGGCCATGAGGGCAAGGGTGCCAACTACTGAAACAATTGCACCGGCCATGATAACCCGCTCAACGCCAAATCTGGCTACCAGATGTCCGGCGCTGTTTGAAGCGACAATGAAGGTGGTAACCCCCACCACCTGCATGATGATAAAATCATCAATGGTGCCGCCCATGGTTTCTACAATCACCGCTGGTGCCGAAAACACAAACGTGAGCA
This sequence comes from Kordiimonas sp., assembly GCA_965199355.1. Taxonomy (GTDB): domain Bacteria; phylum Pseudomonadota; class Alphaproteobacteria; order Sphingomonadales; family Kordiimonadaceae; genus Kordiimonas. Next base: position 516,667 of record OZ240690.1, on the reverse strand, counting down.
ATCCGCCCAGCACGCTGGCGTGCCCCAGCGCATAGCGAAGGTATTTGGCGTTCTTCAGAAGCTTGCCGTAACTACCACCTTCCCCTGCCTGTTTGGTGCCGATGCTTGGGAGCAGGCTTGGTCTTGCGAGGATAATAAGCACTAGCATGCCCGTTAGGGCAGCCGTGAGCAGGAAGGAGGCTTCCCAGCCATAATGTCTGAACAGGAAAGCGCCGAGAATAGGGGCAAGGCCGGGCGTGAGCGATTCAATACTGCCCATGGCGGCGATGGCACGAATGGCACCCAGTTCGGAAAACAGGTTACGGATCAAACCGGGAGCAAGCACTGCAGGGCCACTTGCCGAGATGCCTTGCAGGAAACGCGTGACATTAAGCACATCAATGTTGGTCGACAGCGTTGCAGCGGCGGAGGAGGCAGCAAACAGCACCAGCGATATAATGAAAAGTTTCCGCCTGCCAACGAAGGCCGCCAAACTGCCGAACATCAGCAGACCAATCGCTGACCCTGCCACATATGTTGCGAGCACGAGCTGGGACGAGGCAATTGACGTGTTAAACACATCGGGTAGCGATGGTATGGCGGGCAAGACCAAATCCATACCCGACAGGCCAAGTACGGTGCCGCTAATGATGACCGCGCACGCCAGCACAGCCGCAAACCGGGTTGGGCGCTGTGACGTTGCATATGCTTTATCTGGTGCCATCTCGTATCCCTTATTTCATACGGGAAAGACGGCAAGCCTTAACGCAATCTGGGTGCGCAGGAAAGCGAAAGCTCAACAGCACCTGTTGAATTCAGCTTGCTCAGGCGCCCTCAAACTTCTGCGCGTTGCCCTTGGCTTGCTTTTCAACGATACAGTCGTGAAATTTGTGCACCAGTTCCGAAACCGCTTCTGGCGCTTCAATCTGCGGGAAATGGCCAATGCCGGGCAAGCGGGCAAGGCGTGCCTTGGGTACCAGTTTGGCGAATCCGTCTGCGGCGTGGCCACCCGAAACCGGGTCTTCAATGCCGTTGATCATCATCATTGGCAGTCTGGCATTTTTGATGGCACCAACCCAGCGGGCAGCAAATTGCCTGCGTTCCGCCATATAGCGAATGCGCCGTGCCATCGCGGCCCGACCGTTCACACCAACAATCACTTGCCACAGTTCATCAAGCATAGCGCCTTCTGGTTTGGTGTTGGGGCCAAATACCTCGGCAAGACCAGCGAGCATTTTCTTCCTTGGTGTAATGCTGGCGAACAGTTTGCCAAATGGCCCGGCCAAAAGCTGTTGCGCCGCACGCGGGCGGTGAAGGTCCGGGATGATGCCGCCGTTCAGGAAAATCACGCTTTTGATCTTGAACGATAGCGAGCTTTCATTGTGGCGGGCCAACAGTTCCTGCGCCACTGTATCACCAAGGTCATGTGCCAGAATATGCGCATCCGACAAGTTGCGATGTTCCATCAGGGCTTCGATCATGTCTGCTTGTTTTTGAACGGAACACGGTTTTTTGCTGGCGTTCAGCGACAAGCCATAATCCAGCAAGTCGGGCAAAATCATATGAAAGCGATCAACAAGGTTACGGGAAATCCAGCACCAGTCCCAAGATGCGGTTGGAAAACCATGAATCATCAACAACGGTTCGCCTGTGCCACCGCGTTGATAAAAAACATGATGATCGCCCCATTCGAAATATTTGCCGCAGGTGCGCCATTTTTCAAAGGCAATGGGTGCTTGTTCCAGCATAAAAGTGTCCGCTCATACTATGGCTGGCTTGCTTAGCGCTTTTTGCGTGACGTGCGGCGATAAAAGTCCGGGTGCTTGTTCGACACCCATTTAACGAACTTCTGAATCTCTTCATTCGCCAGCAACGCTTCGATGGTGCAAAAATCGCGCGCCAGTTCTTTCTCGTTAAATAGGGCGTGTATCTTGCGGTGGCAAATCGCATGCAGCGGTATTGTTTCCACGCCACCCTGCGACTTGGGAACAAGGTGATGTTTTTGCGTGGTTTTTCCGAGTGGTCGCCCGCAAAGCGCACATATATTTTCTGCCTCACAGTGTACCTGTTCGGGCCAGTTCTCATATTTGTGACGTCTACTGGGCATTGAATGCTTGCGAGTGGGATGCCTGTCGAATAACCAAAGAGTGGGAATACTACTTGCGTCACATCAGCTCAGAAAGAGAAAACCGTGCCTCAGTCTTATATCAGCCATCTTGAATGCGGTTTAACCGGCAAGGCGGATTATGCCGCTGGCGAAGTTCACAATCTTTCCGAAGCAGGCAGGCCATTGCTGCCGCGCTATGACCTTGCGCGCCTGAGGGGTGAAGTCAGCAAGGAAGAAATTTGGGCGCGCCCGGGTGGTTTCTGGAAATGGCGGGAGTTGTTGCCTGTGCAGAATTCAGAAAATATCATTCGTTTGGGCGAAGAAGACACGCCGCTCATCCCATTGCCGCGTGCTGTCCGGCATTATTGCCACAGGGGCGAATTGGTTGTTAAGCATGAGGGGCATTTACCCACCGCTAGCTTTAAGGCGCGCGGACTTGGTGTGGCGGTTTCAATGGCGAAGGAACTGGGCCTTAACCGGCTTGCCATGCCAACCAATGGTAATGCGGGTGCAGCGCTTGCGGCCTACGCAAGTCACGCAGGCATGGAAAGCTATGTGTTCTGCCCCGACGATACGCCCCGCGTGAATGTGGAAGAAATTGCAACTCTTGGTGCCAAAGTATGGCGCGTGAACGGCCTGATTGATGACTGCGGCAAAATTGTTGCGGACGGTCAGGAAAAGATGGGATGGTTCAATCTTTCCACCCTTAAGGAACCTTACCGGGTTGAAGGCAAAAAGACCATGGCGCTGGAGTTCACGGCCCAGTTGGGTTGGGAGCTGCCGGATGTGATCTTCTTCCCAACCGGCGGCGGCACAGCCGTGATTGCGATGTGGAAAGCGTTTGACGAAATGGAAGCGCTTGGCTGGATTGGTCCAAAACGCCCAAAGATGATTGTGGTTCAGGCCGCAGGGTGCGCGCCGCTTGTGAAAGCCTATGAAGACGGTGAAAGGTTTGCACCGCGCTGGGAAAATGCCCACACACGCGCCGCTGGTATTCGCGTGCCCGTTGCGGTTGGCGATTTTCTGGTGATTGACGCGGCGCGCCAGTCCGGTGGCAGGGCTGTCGCAGTTGACGAAGAAGCAATCTATAAGGCGCAGGCAGAAGTTGGCGCCATTGAAGGCGTGTTAATGTGCCCCGAAGCAGCGGCGTGTTTCGTCGCGTTTGAGCAAGGTTTAAAAGAAGGCTGGGTCAGCCCTGATGATCAGGCTCTTATTATCAACAGCGGCAGCGGTCTGAAGTATGATATGCCTGATCTTGCTGGAACGCTCGACATAAATGCACCGATTGACTTTGACGCCATGAAGGGGGCCTAGGTTCGGCGGATTCCAGGAAATCGCATGCAAGCTTAATCGTCGTTTGCGCGAGCAAGGCCGGGTAGGGCAAAAACTTTCTCGAATTTCCCAGCAGCGATTGAATGTTTGAACGCTTTTGCCAGGGCGTCAATCTTGTCGGCATGCTTCTCGTGAACAAGATGATAGAAAGATATTTTCTGCCAGCTATCAACCCGGTACGACGGGTCGCCTTCCGTGAATGTGTCTTCAATCATCCGTATGCGCACACCGTCGGTGGCGAATACGTCCAGACGCCCACGGACAAGCAATGGCTTTGCTGGTGCCCCGGCAGGCAGTTCAACCGGAATGGCACCAACAAGGGGCAGGTTTCTTTCAAGCCATCGAAATCCTGCGGTGTAACCAACCCTGCGCCCCTTTAGGTCTTCGGGGTTTCCATTGAACCCCTCGCTGGTCAACGATATCAACTTGGCTTCCATTTGAAAAAGTGGGGTAGGTACTTCGATTAGCTGTGGCAAAAACTTGCCCGCATAGCCTTCAACCCTGAGCCAGTCACCGTCCAATGTGCCAGCTAATACCATCTGTTCGATACGTTTAGGCGAAGCGGGAATGGAAACTGCACAAAAACCTGCTTGCCGGTATACGTCTGCCACCAGATCTTCAAATAAATGGTAGAAATCGGCAAGGCTTTCATCAGCGCCAAGCCGCAGGCAGGCTTCTGGCTCCTCCTGTGGGGCATTAGCACTGGTTTTGTGCGCGAGTATAAGGGACGCGAGAAGCAAGCTTCCCGCGCGCGCTAATCTTCCAAAGTTTGTTCGCGTAACCATTCAATGAAATCCTGTACGCGTTCATTCTTAATTTTTTCTTTCGGATAAACGATATAATGCGCAAAATTAATCGGCACTGCTTCGTCAAATGGTTTGATCAGGCGACCAGCGCGAATATCTTCCTCTGCGATAGCCGATCGGGCGAGCGCAATGCCACGGCCTGCAACCGCCGCTTCAATCGCCAGCGCATTGGTATTGAAATGCAGTGCAGGCATGCCGTCCGGCTGAGCAACACCTGCCGCCTTTAGCCACATGGTCCAGTTTGGCGCGCTCTCATCCTCGACGCTGCTGTCGTCATGAATAAGGGTATGTTTCAGCACTGCGCAGGGGGTGGCGGCTTCGTCGTCAAACATCTTCGGTGCACATACCGGGAAAATAGTTTCTCTAAGCAGTTCTTCGGATTCGAGCCCGTCATAGTCACCGAGCCCGTACCGGATGGCCACGTCCATATCCTCCGATTTGAAGTCCGTCACCTGCATGGTGGCGTTAATCTTCACAATCGCATCCGGGCGACGTTCATAATAGCTAGCAAGCCGGGGCACCAGCCACTTGCTGGCGAACGAAGGCGAGACGCTGACCTTGAGAATATTGGTTGTTAACGACTCAGTGATGATATCAACCGCTTCCTCAAGCTTTTCAAAGCCTTCTTTAAGCGGAGCAAGGGAAAGCTGTGCTGCGTCAGTCAAAACGAGCGATCTGTTGGTGCGACGAAACAGATCTACACCAAGAAAATCTTCAAGAGATCGTATTTGTTGACTGATAGCAGCAGGGGTAACAGCAAGGTCATCCGCCGCCAGTTTGAAGCTCATGTGGCGCGCAGCGGCATCAAAGGCCCTGAGCGCGTTTAGGGGGAGCAGGGAACGTTTCATAAGGCGTTTGCCTTTCACATCATCTATTGGCCCAAAATCAGATTAGAAAATCTAACAGAAGTATCCTAGATGGTGATAGCAAAATCACAAAGCAAGAGGGTGATGAAATTTATGTGAGCACCCTCTTCACTCGCTACGTCGATAGTTTTAGTTCTATTTTGAGGAGAGAACTTTTTGGTTCTCGGACATGGTTAGGTGAATGCCGCATTCTGTTTTGGTTTGGCCCCGCCAACGCCCGGCGCGCTCGCTTTCGCCGTCCTCGATACGGTCAGTACAGGGCATGCAACCGATTGAGGCAAAGCCATCGGCCACTAACGGGTGTTGAGGAAGGCCATGCCGTTCGCGGTAATCAACCACATCTTCTTTGGTCCAGAAGGCGAGGGGGTTCACTTTCACCTTGCCGTCTGACGCTTCAAAGTGTGGTAGCAGAGATCGAACACCGCCCTGAAAACGCTTGCGCCCGGATGCCCAGCCTTCAAAACCTTCAACAGCTTTGGCAAGCGGTACTACCTTGCGGATATAACAGCAGGCATTTGTGTCTGATGCCCAAAGCGCGCCTTTTGGGTCTTTGGCGTTCAGGTCGTTAACACCCGGCGTAAGGGTACGAACATCATTCAGACCCAATTCTTCAATCAATTGGTCCCGGTAGCGTTTGGTTTCGCCAAACAGTTTGCCTGTATCAAGAAACAGCACCGGGATATCTTTCGAAACTTCTGCCGCAATGTGTAACAGCACGGCAGATTCTGATCCAAAAGAAGACACCAGCGCAAAACGCCGCCCGAAATACTTGAGCGCGCCATCAATCACGTCGTGCGGCGACGAGCTGGCATAGCGCGCATCCAGATAGTCGACCGCACTAAGCGGATCGAAATAGCTGGCGTTGTTTTCTACGGCGGCGAGGGCTGTCACGAGGCTTTCCTTTGGCCTTCTGCGCTGTGGCGCGCGTGCGCAACAGAAACCTGACCGCCAAAATCGGTCTGGTAAAATGCCGGGTACCGCTCTAGCGCAGCTTCGAAGGCAGCCTTGCGCTCATCTGCGGCGTCAATGGTGTCGAAACCTGCCCGCAAAAGGAATAATGCCTGATCCGGTATCACTGGGCCGGTTGCGCGAATTTCACCTTTGAAGGCGTAATCCTTGCGCAAGCGAACCGCGAGCGAAAAGCCGCGGCCATCACCGAAAGCGGGAAAATCGATTACGGCAAAGTTGATCTTGTCCGAAACTTCACCAAGTGCATCGAAAGCTGTTTCTGTATCGATAACCGCACCGACACTGCCTGCGCTTGCAAAGAACGTCTGTTCTGCTTCGAGCAGGCTTGCCAGCGGAACAGCAACTGTTTCACCTTCTGCCGGGGTTTCACCTTCTGCCAACACGCGATAGTCTGTTGGCTGGATGCCTGTCAGATTAATGAGCGCCATAAACCGCCTCCTTGAATACATCTGGACCGAGCCTGCGGTATGCCGCCAGGAACTCTTCGCCGTCTTCGCGTTCACCAAGGTAAACCGCAACAACCTTTTCAACTGCATCAACGATGCCGTGTTCATCAAAACCCGGGCCGAGGATTGCAGCTTTGGACGCGTCTTCCGCGCCGGAACCACCTAGCAGCAGCTGATAGTTTTCTGTGCCTTTCCGGTCCACGCCCAGAATGCCGATATGGCCAGCGTGGTGGTGACCACATGAGTTGATGCAGCCGGAAATTTTGATCTTCAGCGGGCCGATATCCATCAAGCGCTTCAGGTCATCAAACCGCTCGCTAATTGTTTGAGCGATCGGAATGGAACGGGTGTTCGCAAGTGCGCAGTAGTCAAGGCCCGGACAAGCAATTATGTCGGTCAGCAAGCCCGCGTTTGCAGCGCCAAGGCCAGCGGCATCAAGCTTGGTCCAAAGGGCTGGCAGGTCTTTCCTGGCCACATGAGGCAAGATAAGATTCTGCTCATGGCTAACGCGAATTTCGCTCTGGCTATATTCGTCTGCAAGGTCAGCAACCAGATCCATTTGCGCATCTGATGCATCACCCGGAATGCCGCCATGGGGCTTCAGGGAAATCGTTACGTGTGCGTAACCAGGCACCTTGTGTTGCCCGACATTGTTATGGAGCCAGGATTTGAAGATAAAGTTCTTGTCTGCAAGCTCGTCAACTTCTGCAACCTCGTCTGATAGAACCGCGAGCGGTGGCGGTGCAAAGAAAGCCTTGATGCGGGCAACTTCTTCGTCAGGCACATCAATAGGTATGTGACGGATTTTTTCCCATTCGGCTTCCACTTGCCGGGTGTATTCTTCGACGCCCATGGCCTCTACGAGGATTTTGATCCGGGCCTTGTATTTGTTATCGCGGCGACCTTGCTCGTTATAAACGCGCAGCATGGCTTCCAGGTAACTAAGAAGATCATCAACCGGCAGGAAATCCCGCACGGTTTTAGCAATCACAGGCGTGCGGCCCATGCCGCCACCCGCAAGAACTTCAAAACCAATTTCGCCAGCGTCGTTTTGTTTAACTACAAGGCCAATGTCGTGCCATTTAACGGCGGCGCGGTCTTCCTTGGCACCTGTGATCGCAATTTTGAACTTACGCGGCAGGAAGGAAAACTCGGGGTGGAACGATGACCATTGGCGGATCAGTTCTGCATACGGGCGCGGGTCTGCCACTTCGTCAGCGGTTGCGCCCGCGAACTGGTCGGTGGTCACGTTACGGATACAGTTGCCTGAAGTCTGGATGGCGTGCATCTCAACGTCAGCCAGTTCTTGCAGAATGTCTGGGGATTCCGAAAGCTTGGGCCAGTTATACTGGATATTTTGGCGTGTGGTGAAGTGGCCATATCCCTTGTCATAGCGACGTGCGACATGCGCCAGCTTGCGCATCTGTACCGCTGAAAGCGTGCCATAAGGGATGGCAACCCGCAGCATATAAGCATGCAGTTGCAGATAAAGACCATTCATCAAGCGTAGCGGCTTGAATTCATCTTCGGTCAATTCACCTTTCATGCGGCGCTCGACCTGATCGCGGAACTCGGCGACCCGGGCATTCACCATGGCATGATCAAAACTATCGTACGCATACATTTCTAACTACTCCCAGTTTGGGGAAACCTGGTATCCAAGGTCAGCGCGAACGCTCGGCCCCTTGGACTGCATGGCAAATTTAATATGGGCAGGTGATGGCGCGGCACCGCTCAGGTCAGCGGCTACCGGCGTGATGGCGACCACCAGATTTGAAACCTCTGCCGCTTGGGCAACGGTCATCAGGTTTGCAAGTTCCTGTTCGTCATTTGCAACGGCGGCATCTGCCACTTGTTTGGACCATTCACCTGCTGCGGTGAGAAACACTGCGCGGCCATCATCCAGACGGTTCGCGAGGATCAGTTGAGGTCCGGTAATTTTCTTTGCCATTTCTCTCTCCGTTAAACGGCTTCTGCCTGCAAAAGCGGCAGGTATTTGTCTAGATTCAGGTCGCGAGCATTCCGTACCACATCGCCGATCAACAACAGGGCAGGGCTTTTGACCGCATTATTTTTCACCAGTTCCGGCAGGGTTTCGAGCGTGCCGTAAAACCGCCGCTCGTTGGCGCGCGTGCCGTTTTCGACAACAGCAACAGGGGTTGAGCCCTTCACACCTTCGCCCATCAGTCCAGCGGATATCCGTGGTGCGCCGCGCACACCCATGTAAACGGCCAGTGTCTGGCCTTCACCCGACAGGCGCGCCCAGTCTTTGAAGGCACCGTCCTTTAGTTGGCCGGTTACCAGTGTCAGGCTTGAACTATATTCGCGGTCCGTCATCGGAATTTGTGTGGAAGCTGCGATGCCTTGAAAGGCGCTGATGCCGGGCACCACTTCCACATGAATGTCGTGGCTTCTAAGCGCATCCAGCTCCTCACCGGCGCGGGCGAACAGCATTGGGTCACCGCCCTTCAGGCGCACAACACGCTTACCTTTCAGCGCTTCTTCCACAAGTATCTTATTGATCCCGTCCTGACCGACGCCGTGTTCGCCTTCACGTTTACCAACAAACACAAGGTCAGCATCGCGGCGCGCGAGGGCGAGAACATCGCGGCTAACCAGCCGGTCGTAAACGATCACATCTGCTTGCTGGAGTGCGCGGTGTGCCTTGATCGTCAGCAGGTCCGGGTCGCCCGGACCAGCGCCAACAAGCTGAACCTGACCAGTGGTTGCACCAACACGGTGGTTTTTCGCTGCTTCTACTACTAGGCGTTCTACCTCGGCCTGTTCCATATCGGCGTATAGGCCAGCGTTATCATACAAGCGGTCCCAGAATAGGCGACGACGGGTTGCGTCCGGGATTAGGGACTTGATCTTGCCGCGCATGTTCCCGGCAGCGTTAGCCAGCACCCCAAGGGATGGTGGCAGGATGCGCTCAAGGCTGCTGCGCAGACGTCGCACAAACACCGGCGCAGACCCGCCGGAGGAAAATGCCACATGAAGCGGCCCACGGGTAAACTGCGCCGGTGTAATAAAATTGGATTTGGCGGGTTTATCGATAACATTCACGGGCATTTTGCGTGCATTCGCCAGGCGCAGCACACGCTCTTCCGTGATGTCATCTTCCACGCCGATATAAACGAGTGTCTTGTCAGTCAGGTCGTCCTGGCTGAAGGGCCGGTCATGAATGGTCAGTGTTTCAACGCCTGTTTGCTCTGGGTTCAGGCCAGCCGCGTCGGCTGCCGCCGCGCTTCCAACACCAACCAGCGTAATGCGCACGCCTGTGCTCATAAAGAGCGCAAGCTTTGCCATTGCTGCCGAGGTTGCCCCCACAAGCAGGATATGGTGTTTTTCAGCGGTCAGATAAACCGGTATATTTGTCATGGCCCTGTCTCCTTCGAGCCAATAATCCGCGCCGGTCAACCGGCAGGCTCGTCAACGCTGCTACAGATAGTTTGTGGAACCTAGTGCTACAAACGATAAGAAATTATCGCATAAAGTAGAAAAATTTTTCTTAAATCAGCACACAAAGGCGTGATTGTGAAAAATATTGCCTGTTTGGCGCAAAAATTAGGCTGTCAGTTCCCGATGGTGCTGGATATTGGAAATTTCCTCGCCAGCGCTGCACCTTAATGGAAGATCGGCTTTTTATTCTTGACGTGGGCAATATTCATCCCTATTTGTAACCCTAAGGTATCAGTAAGGGCATTTTAGGTGTCCATTCGGGTTTTAAGTGAAAGAAGAATGGTATGTTTGGTTTCAAAAAAGAAAACGGCGCGCAGCTGTATGACCGGTTCCTGATGAGGACAGCTTTGTCGCTTTTGATGCTCACGCTGGTGTATGCACTAGATGCGTTGCGGGGATTCGCTGCGGATGATATCGCAGCCCTTATGGCCCGCGCCGAAGGTATTCTCGGCATCTTGATCGTGCTTAACCTTTTACCGGTAACGATCAAATTGCTCTGGTTCCGGGCGAAGGGAAAGCCGGGTTGCAATGATCCTGATGGCTTTATGGCCAGCACATTCAATGCCGCGGCGGTAAGAGCTTTCGCCATAGGCTATGTCTCGATGTTAGTTGCGCTGGAACTCAGCAGAAGCGTCTTATCCGACTGGCCAGCCACTGTGTTCCTGAACATTGTATTGGCCCTCATGCTTGGCGTCCTGAGTGTATCCTTCTTGCTGGCGAGCCGCGAGACGGAGGCCGACGATGATTTTGAAGATGACGACTTTGAAAGCGCTTCAGAATGAGCGGGCCGCTTAATAACCGCATCCGGGTATTTCGCGCAGAACATCGCATGAGCCAGGGCGAGCTGGCAGAAATTATCGGTGTGTCGCGGAAGACCATCAGCACGATAGAGGTAGGACGTTTTGTGCCGTCCACAGTGATCGCGCTCAAAATTGCCCGGCATTTTGATGTGCCGGTGGAAGAAGTTTTTTCACTGGCTGATTAAAACCAGCGTCCAAACCACACGGGTGGACCCGTGTCACGATAGTCAAAACATAATGAGAGGATAGAAAATGACTGATGAAAAAAACGAAGAAATGAACGAGGCAACAAACAAAGACAGCAAGAAGCAGGTTTTCAATGCGCTTGTTTGGGCGGGGGCGATGCTGCTTGCATCATACCTGATGCGCGGCCATGAGAATGCGCCCGTGATGCTGTTCATTATGCTGGCTGGCTTCTTCGCGACCAGCAGTGTGATGGGCGGTGAGCGTAGCGTGCAGGCAGAGTTTCGTTGCCTGAAGAAGAAAATCGGCCTTTAACAGTGTTTAGTATTCCTATCGGGTGTCGGGAGAGCGACTGCTCTTCCGGCTTTTTCAGATTGATGTCAAAACTCAGGTTTTTAGGAATGAGTTGAAATAGTCCGTTAGCGCTTGATGTAGGGGTTCTACCCATTGGAGTTCTGGAGGGAATTTCATTGCAGCAAGGCTGTCAATCTCTTTACTGAACGCGACCTTAAGGCCACTACCGTCTGTTTCATGCACCATATTGCGCAGCATGGTGATTGAGGTGGGGAGTTTGTTCGCAATGCTCAGGTACTGGTTTGTGATGGTGTGCATGCGAATGGGGTGGTGGCGGATGGCTTCATTGGCCTCCATATGGTCAGAAAACTGTTTGATTCTATCCGCGGAAAGGCCAGTGGTATTCAGCATATAATTGTTGGTTGCGAAATAATCCATGATGGGTTCGTTAACCGCAAGATCAAGCGACTGTCGCCCATTGATCAGGGGAGCTAGAAAACCGAGCTTTTTCGGGCGCAGACGTACCTGATGATGTAGCCAGAAACGGAAAGGGAAAAAATATTTCTCGGCCCGCCGGTTAATCAACTGGTCCGCAAGAACTGGTGAGGGCCACCTAACTATTCCCTGTGATTGCAGGAAGGGTTCGGTCACGTTGAACACATCTGATGACGCAAAATCATCATCATCTGAAAAATAAACAAGACTGTTACCAGCCCAGTTTTCTATGTCTGCCTCATATTCCTGCTGGCTCAGGATATTGTCTGCGCCAGTGGTTTTAAACTGTTCAACCGCGATAGATTTGATTTTGTCCCGCACAGAGAAAAAGTTTTCACTGAAGGTTTTGTTCCAGCACAGGATCAGTTCCTCTGTATCTTGCGGGAAACCGGTAGGTAACGGATTTGGCAAAAACTGAGAGGGGTCAAGCCGCCCCTCAGTTTGCCACAGGCGTGCGTTTGCGTCCCAATCTGGCGTGTTGCGCAGGACAATAATCCTGCGCAGCTTGGCTCGTTTACTCATCCGTGTTGTCGCTCAATTGCCTTAGTGCGTAGACGGCTTGCAAAGCATCTGTATAGGCGCGTTGCTTCAGGTTCGCAGCAGCAGAGTGACCGCCTTCGGTGTTTTCATAGTAGATCACCGGCTTGCCATATTCCATCAGACGCGCGGCCATCTTGCGCGCATGGCCAGGATGCACTCTGTCATCCTTGGTAGAGGTATAGATAAACATCTCGGGATACTCGGTTTCCGGGTTCACATTCTGATACGGCGAGTAAGCGCGGATGAAAGCGCGTTCCTCTGGTACGTCCGGGTCACCATATTCACCCATCCATGAAGCGCCCGCGAGAAGCGTGTGATAGCGCATCATGTCGAGAAGCGGCACAGCAGAGATAACCGCATTGAACAGGTCAGGCCGCTGTGTTGCCATAACGCCCGTCAGCAAGCCGCCATTTGATCCGCCCCGAATACCCAAATGGCGCGGCGAAGTAAGGCCCGTTGAAATAAGGTCTTCAGCAACAGCGATAAAGTCATCGTATGCTCGCTGACGGTTTTCCTTCAGGGCCGCCTGATGCCATGCCGGGCCATATTCGCCGCCACCGCGGATGTTGGCGATTACATATGCGCCACCATTTTCAATCCACAGTTTACCAAACCCTTGCAGGTATGTTGGCGTGAGGGAAATCTCGAAGCCACCATAGCCATAGAGCATGGTCGGTGTTTTACCATCCATCACCGTATCTGCTTTGCGGATCACGAAGTATGGCACTTGTGTGCCGTCTGCGCTGGTGGCGAACTTTTGCTCGGTCACATAGCCTTCCGGGTTAAAGCGGTCAGGCAGGGATTGGACCGCCTCTGGCTCAACACCGCGCTCTACGGCGTAAAGCGTGTCAGGCTGAAGGAAGCTTTCGTAATTGAAAAGGGCTGCATCCCACCATTCATCTGCGCTGACGATGCTCAGGGCACCATTTGCGGGCGTGTCAATCGCTTCCACAGTCCAGCCCTCACTGGATGGCATTGCGGTCAGGAGTTTGCCTGTCGCATCTTCAAGTAAGCTGATGTACATGCGGTCCTTGCCGATTTGAACAGCGTCGATGGAGGCTTTTTCCGCTGGTGCGTAAATCACTTTCAGGTTGGCCCCGGTGGAACCACCAATCGCGTCTGCGATATTCACAGATACCAGCGATCCAGCCTTCAGGTTCTGGCCAGCAATGTCCCAGTCTTTCCGCAACTGAATGATGACATCATTACCAAAAATACCTTTGAAATCGATGGCACGTGGCAGATCCAGTTGGTTCATTTCATAGGTTTCTGGCTCATAAATATGAATGACCTGCGTGAAAAAGTCGGGCGACTGGATCACGCCAACATAGGTGCCGTCCGCACGGTGGCTTGCAAAGGGAAAGCTGCCCACATCTGTTACATCGCCTTCGTGCACCAAGCGTTCGGACGTTAGCGGATAACCGCGCCGCCATACTTTCACCCGATTGGGGTAGCCTGATTCTGTCATGGTGCCTTCGCCGTAGTCTGTGCCAATCAGCACTGTGTCGGCATCAACCCACACCACACCCTGCTTGGCTTCCTGCGTCACAAAACCGCCCGGTGCCCAGCGTTTCATCACAGCATCATATTCTCGGGTGACGACAGCATCACCGCCGCCGCGTGAAAGCTCGATAAGACAGCGACCAAAATCAGGGGCAAGGCACTGGCGGCCTTTCAAAACCCAGTTTTCGCCTTCTTCTTCGGCGATGGCGTCAAGGTCCATCAGGTTAACCCAGCGCGGTTCGCCCGATTTGTAGGACCGAAGGCTTGCTCGCCGCCACAGGCCGCGTACATTCTTTTCATCTTGCCAGAAGTTATGCACCACACCGCCAAGCAGGCGGCCATAAGCGATTTTGTCCTGTGCGTTATAGTCCCTTAGCGCATTTTCCATCAGCCCTTTGAAGCGATCGTCTGCTTCCAGAATGCTCAGCGAATGCTGGTTGCGTTCAGCTACCCATTCAAGCGCCTGATCGCCCTCGACTTCCTCCAGCCAGATGTAGGGATCTTCATCCTGTGCGCTGCTTGTGCCTGTTATCGCTGCACTCATAGCCAGTCCTGCAATTATCTGTTTCATTTTTGCCTCCAAAATGGGCGAGACCTGCCCATGTCAAAAATTGTCTTTGCGCTTGCGAACTTCTGCAAACACTGCCGGAATAGGCGCGCCGTACATTCCCACCGTTTCCTGAATGCTTTCGTCCATTGGGCGGAGGAAAGGATTGGTCGCTTTTTCAAGCCCTATCATTGTGGGAACGGTTGGTTTGCCCTGTTTGCGCATTCTTTCAACGTCCACCATACGGGATTTTAGTGCTTCGTTTGCGGGGTCAATGCTAAGGGCAAACTTACCGTTCGCAAGCGTATACTCGTGTGCACAGTGAACCGATGTCTCGTCGGGTAGAGCCATAAATTTGCTGAGGCTGGACCACATTTCCTCTGCTGTGCCTTCAAACAGCCGCCCGCAGCCCATTGCGAACAGCGTGTCGCCGCAGAAAAGGGCTTTGTCGTCAGCAAAATGGTAAGCGATATGTCCGCTGGTATGACCGGGCACAAATATTACGTCTGCCGCTATGTTACCCAAATAAACCTTGTCGCCTTCACCGACTGCGACATCAATGCCTGGAATGCGCTCCTGCTCTGCTGCCGGTCCATAAATCTTAAGGCCGTATCGTTCCTTCAGCGCAAGATTTGCACCCACATGGTCCCAATGGTGATGCGTGTTGAAAATATAGGTTGGTGTCCAACCACGGTCTTCCAGGGCGGCAACCGTGTCTTCTTCAACCGCCGGGTCCACGATGGCAGTTTCGCCCGATGCCGGGTCGTGGATCAAAAACAGATAGTTATCATTCAGCACAGGAATTTGTGCGATTTCCAATGATTTTTGGCCCATATATGCCGCCCCAAAATACTGATCGTTCCCCTTGGTTAGGGTACTATAACCAGCAACTGGGCGCAGGGCCAGAATCATTCACGCTAGTTGACTTGTTCCGATTTCTGCTTGTTTGCCGCTTTTTGAAAGGCGATTTTTGCGTCTGTGGCCCCGTCAAGTTGCCAGCCTTGCTTTTGACTGAACAGACGGCTGAGTGGCTTGAACGTACACTCATTCTTTGAAGCCATATAGGCCAGAAACAGGCTGACCTGATCAGTGTAGAAAAGTTTAGTTTTCCGGTCTCTGCATAAGGTCAGTTGATCTGCAAGGCTGTTGGCTAGCCGGTTTGCAAACCGCCTGTTGGCGGGAGTGTCGGAAATGGCAAAAGAGCCGGCGGCGATAGCTTCCCACAAAAGCCGGGTGTTTCGACGGGCAGGGTTGATCAGTTGGCTGGACAGTAAAATCGCACCATCATTGCCGCGCCATACGTCTTGCAGGTCGCGGGTGATCACACCGTCCACATCTGAAACGGTTATGCGGCGGTACATGGTCAGGTAGTGGTGCAGAAACAGATAGCGTGCCCCGGCGCAATAGCCGTTAAATAGATGTTTCTCCTGCACATCATCGGGTGGTGTATCAACGGTGAAATTGATGCGGATATTGGCTGCTCGTTCAAGCTCGGTGATCCGCGTGCTATCAGGCCGGAAATCAACACAGTGCAGGTGAACAAGGCCGTCCGGGTTTTGTTGGCCAAAAGACGTTAGAAAGGTTTCGCCGTATTGTGCGAAGTAAACTTTATCTAGCGAAACCAGCAGCATGCCTGCTTCACCCTCTTGATGTGGTGTGTGGTCTGTCAGGTTTTTCACCAGATTTTGCACCAGCGTATCTGGCATTGCCTTCAACTTTTCTGGGTTGGTGAAAAATTCCATCCGTTCAAACAGGATGATTAGCTTGCCGGGTAAAGATTGTGCCATCAGAAGCAGGTCAAGGGCACCGTCGATGTCACCTTCCAACATGGCAATCAGGCTTTGGTAAAAAATAGTATTTTTTGTCTCATTGCCTAATGCTTCCGTGCAGAACTGCGCACTTTCTTTAAAGGCTCGCAAATCTGTGTCGGTCAGTTTCCCGGCATCCAGTTTTTTGAGGAGTTGTCGGTACCGGGCGAGAATGAGCCAGTCAGCGGTTACATGGCGTTGCCAGCTACCCGCAGGCTGGTGGTTGAGCGTGGTTTCAGCAATGGTTTGCAATGTTTGCCAGTTGGTGAGCGCGCGGTAGATATTACCAAGTTCGAATAAAACCTCGGCGGGCGTCTCTTTGGAAACGCCTTGGTTGACCAGTTCGTCCAGCTTGCTCGCATCTGTGCCTCGCCCTCCATAAGGGCGCATGAAAACACCAACTTTTACCACTTCAAGCGACAAGTCATTGACGGGGCTCGCAGTCAAACCATCAAGCGCGCGCTGCACATTCTGTTTAGTGCTCTCAGGCACTCTATGTTCCCAGCGGAAGTAAGGCATGCGGTGCACGCGCGGGCCGTCTGTGTCTGCTTCTGTTTGCAGCAGTGTCGACAGAAGCAAAAGCGCAGTCTCCGCAGTTGCAGAAACGGATAAAAAGCGGTCGAAAGGGTCGCTAAAATTCTTCACCATCAAACCTGACTATGAAGCCCGCAGGGCGTCCAGATAAGGTTGGTAGACAATCGCCGACAAACCAACGCCTGAAACCCGGTTTGCGGCTTTGATCGCGGAGGTTTGCACACCGATGATATGCCACGCATCGCCAGCCTTCTGGAGGATAGGGCCGCCGCTATCGCCGCCGATGGCAACACAGTTGGTGAATAAAATGCGGCCTTCGTTCGCGGTGGTGATGATGTTGCAGTTTTCCTCTAGCGAGAGCACGTGGCGGCGATCACCCGGATAACCGGCGGTAACGATGTTCGATGAAATTTCGACTTGCCGCGGCTCGGCGGTTGGCTGTGCGTTTTTTGGAGGCTGGAACCAGTTGGCCGGAACCGATAAAAAACCAAGGCTTTCACCGAGCGGTTCTTCAAGGGTCAGCAGCGCCCAGTCGTGGGAAATGTTTTGTCGTGTCGGCCCATCGCTTCCCTTATAGCCTTCGCCAACAATGTAGGATTTTACCTTGGAGTGGCCTTGGTGGTCCCCTTTTGAATAGCCCGCAACAAAATGGACAATACCGGGCACAACCATTCTTTGACTGGCGGCTGAATACATACAGTGGGCGGCAGTTAACACGATATTGCTGGCGACCAGCGTCCCGCTGCAGTGGGCGCGGCCACCGATATTGACCCTGCCGATTGATTGCCACGGAGAAACGCTGCTGTTAACCGCACGGCGGTGAAAACTGGTGACATTGTTATTTGGCTGTAGGTTGAGCGGCAAATTCCTGCGGATACCTTCTCTGCCATCATCCTGCGAAAGCGCGGGCAAAGAGCTGATGCCAAAGAGCAGAAGCAATAATACAAGGTACCGGGTCATGAAGCCCCTTTCAGGTCAAGGCGGATCATCAATACGAACTCCGAGAATAAGCAACAGAGCAGGGCTTGTCACCTGCCGCTTCACTACAACAATTTAATTGTGTCGTTTAGCTTAAAAAAACAGGCCACCGAAGTGGCCTGAAGTGCTTTATTAAGAGGATCGTAAATTCCAACCCGTTAATTAGGTTGGGGGTCCTTCGCTGTCGTCTCGCAAGTTCGTCGTTTCATAAAACCTAACAGCGCCCGGTGTGGGTGCCACACCCTTGCGCCCACCCGAGCGATATGTGCGACGAAGTGTTACTTTATAACAGTTTCGTGAGTAACTAAAATACCTGTCCAAAATCGAACACTCGTTGCTGTCCGAAAATGAACGATTTGCGGGCCGACCAGCGGATAGGCCCTGAAAAACAGGCTATTGCTGCGCTTTGTGTGGCGAAAACAGTTGGCACAAGGATTGCGCTTGCTGGAAAAGGGCACATAAGGGAGATTGGGGCATGAACCGGTTTCGGGCGATCAGAATTATTCTCAGGCAATTAAATTCCCACAAGGGAAACAGTCTGATCATGTTCCTCGGGCTTGCTATCGCTTTCACCTTCATGACGGCGATCACCCAGTTTGTAAGGCACGAACTGAGCTATGACACATTTTGGACAGATGCAGATAGAATATACCGGGCGCAGGCGACCATCACTTATCCGGGGCAGGAAGCCAGCTCTTTTGCCAAATCAAACCATCCTTTGCGGAATTTGTTGAAAGAGAGTTTCGGCGAATTTGAGGCTGTTGCCCGGTTTAACAACATTAAAGCGACCTACCACCGTGAAGACCTGCTGTTTGATGGAACGGTTTCCCAAGCTGACCCTGAGTTTCTGGATATATTTGACCTTAGGGTTGTTGATGGCGTCGGGAAGTCCGGTCTGACAGACCTTAGAAGTATCATGATTTCACAAACGCTGGCACAGCGCCTGTTTGGAGACGAACAGGCGGTTGGGAAAGTTATCCCCCTCAGCCTGTATAACTATGGGTTTGAAGCAGACTACCGCGTTTCAGGTGTGCTCGAGGATGTTCCAGAAAACTCCCACATGGCGCTTGAAGCACTTGTGCCGTTTGACCAAAGCCTGCACAGCGAACAGATACTGTCCAATTGGCGGGCCGCGTTAATATTCACTTATGCGAAGCTCGCTGAAGGCGTAAACCCGACAGACATTGAAAATCAACTGCCTGAACTGGAGCGGCAGGTTGTGCCACCCTCTGGTTCATGGGACGTAGCTGAAAGCCTCGTCAACACGCTGCACCGGGTTGACGAGTTGCATCTTTTTCAAAACGGCACGGACGATATGAAACCGCTTGGTAATGTGCGCCTTTTGTATATCTATGCGCTGTCTGGTTTCTTGTTAGTGCTGATCGCAGGCACCAATTTTGTCAACACCATGGTGGTGCAGGCGCAGTTCCGCATCAAGGAAGTGGCACTGAGGAAGGTGTTCGGTGCTGGCTTGCCGCAAATTCAGCTCCAGTTTCTGCCTGAAGCGTTGCTGATATCCTTGGGTGCCTTTTATCTGTCTGTCATTGGTTTTGAGTTTTGGGGAGACCGGATTTTTGATCTGATTGGCTATCAGGGTGCGCGTGCGGGTTCAGACCTGACCGTATCAGGCGGTATTGTCGCTATGCTCGCGGTTGGTCTTGCTTTGTTTGCCGGGCTGTTTCCCGCAACCAAGCTGGCCTCCAAAACGCCGATCGATTCCCTGCGCACCCGTAATGCGGCCTTTGGTATGTCGATGCGGTTCAGCCGGGTGATGATGAGCTTTCAATTTGTCGTCGCGACGGCCATCGTGATTATTGGCGGCACCATATGGTCTCAGGTCAGTTTTATGCAGGCCAAGGAATTAGGGTATGACCCAACGAACATTATTCTGCTATCCAGCATCCCATCGGATGGGGAGAAATCATCTGATCTTTTCAAGCAATTAGGCGATGTACCGGGGGTGACGGCATCAGCACGCGGTATGTTTGCCCCGACCGAACAGCTTTTGCCTATGGCAAGCTTCTCGCGGCCCGACGATACTGATCACTCCAGGCTGACATTACCGATGCAGTTTATGGACCCGAATTTCATGGATGTGTTTGACTATCGGCTGGTCGCCGGTCGCTTTTTGTCTGCTGAATACGGTGAAGACCTTTACAGCAGTGAGCGCGGCTTCAACATGATGGTGAATGAAGCACTGGTAAGTAAGCTGGGGTATACGTCGGCTGAAGAAGCGCTGGGCAAACAGCTGTGGTGGGGCCAGTCTGATGACAGACAGTATATAACCATTGTTGGCGTATTGGCAGATGTTCATCACACCTCACTACGGGATGAGATTGAGCCCCTATTGTTCTGGATCAGAGATGATTTCTCTGTCTTTTACGCCTTCCGGACAGCGGGGCGCCCACAAGAAGAAGTGTATGCAGATATGGCAGATATCTGGCAGAAGATAGTACCGGACCGGGTGTTCTTCGGTGAATTTCTGGAAGACAGGCTTGTTGCCCAATATGGCCCGGAATTGAAGTTGCTGGACTTTTTGAAAGTGGCTGGTGTGCTCAGTTTACTTATAAGCTGTTTGGGCCTTTATGCGGTGTCGTCCTTTGTGCTTTCCAAACAGCGCAAGGAATTTGCCATACGGCGCGTGCTCGGCGCATCAGTGCCGCAGGCATGGAAGCTTGCCGTTGCGCGCGCAATCAAACCGGTTTTCTGGGCCATCGCCGTGTCGTTCCCGGTTGCCTATGCTTATTTAAGCGGATGGCTGGACGGCTTCGCCTACCGTATTGATATGCCGCTCGAGCTGTTTGCAGTTGCCGCGGCTATGGTGGTTCTTGTCGCCGTTCTATCGATCAATATGGTTGCTTACCGGGTGTCGCGCGTGTCGATGGCGTCACTTCTTGCGGAGGAATGATTTAGTCCGTCTTTAGCGCAATTGTGCCACCTTTGATGGCATCGGCACCTATCGGGATGGAGCGATAAAAGCAGTTCGGGTGCCCCACATGGCAGCACTTGCCGCCCAATTGTTCCACAACAAGCCACAAGGCATCCTGGTCACAGTCTGTGCGAAATTCTTTCACGATTTGAAGTTCGCCTGACGTTGCGCCCTTGTGCCACAGTTCCTGACGGGACCGGCTGAAATAGTGGGCTTCGCCGGTTTCAATGGTGCGCTGGATGGCCTCTGCATTCATATAAGCCTGCATCAGCGCGCGACCCGTAATTGCACAAGTGGTGAACACGGGTATCAGGCCGCGCTCGTCAAATTTGGGCGCAAAGCCGCTACCACTTTCCAGTTCAGTTCTATCGTCCCGGCTCGCAAACTTAAGTGTAGTCATTAGGCGTCTCTAAAAAATAAAGCGGCATAGTCGGTGAACCATGCCGCTTCTTCAAGCGCTTTTTGTATTACGCTGCACCAGCCCACACCCCCACCCGGCCACCCATAGTATACTTACGTGCGGTGGCCGGGTGGGGGTGTGGGCTGGTGCAGAGCCAGATAAACTAGCTTTTTATCAAATCCCAGAAACGGCGTTCCTGATCATATTCCTTGAACACACCGCGGAACTGGCGCGTGATGGTATAAACACCGTCATGCTTCACGCCCCGGCTTGTCATGCATTGGTGCGTTGCATCCACAATCACGGCAATGCCTTTTGGCTTCAGATGTTTTTCAATGGCGTCTGCGATTTGCGCGGTCATGGTTTCCTGCGTTTGCAACCGTTTGGAAAAGGCTTCCACAACGCGGGCAAGTTTTGAAATACCTACCACTTTGCCATCAGGAATATAGGCCACATGCGCAATGCCATGGATTGGCACCATATGATGCTCGCAGTGGCTTTGCACTTTCACATTCCTTAGCACGACCATATCGTCATAGCCTTCAACTTCCTCGAAGGTACGCGACAAAATCTCGCCAATGTCTGCTTTGTAACCGTTAAAAAATTCTTCGTAAGCTTTTACGACACGCTTTGGCGTATCAATAAGGCCCTCTCTCGTGGGGTCATCGCCTGCCCAGCGTAGTAAGGTGCGAACCGCGGCTTCTGCCTCGGCCCGGGTTGGGCTTTCAGCGGCGTCCTGCGGGATTACCTTCAGTTCAGAGCCATTGTCAGCTCTTTCAAGTACGGCATCCATTCGGATAATCCTTTCGATTTTGGCCCAGGCATCATTGCCCGGACGATGTGACATTTGCCGACATATACTGCTATTGCGAGGACTGGAGGTCTCACAGCGACAAACGTTGTTGATATGGGTAGCTTAAGGGATTAATCAAGCAAACATCAAGGCTTTGCCCGGTTTTGCCCCCTGGGGACTACCAGATTTACTTACGGCAAAGACTTGAAGATGGATCAGGAAAAAAGCATATTCTTTGGCATCATGAGCGAGCTATATAATACTGAAATTCTGCGGCTGACCACGCGCATTCCACACACGACGCGGCTTGATGCACCGGACGTGACGGCGATGAAAACCAGCCGTGTTTGCGGCAGTCGCATTACGGCTGATGCCTGTGTTCAAAATGGTGTGATCACATTTTTTGGGCAAGAGGTGAAAGCCTGTGCGCTGGGTCAGGCCGCTGCTGCCATCGTAGGTGAGCAGGTGATTGGCTTGAAGAACGAAGAGCTGGCGGACATCGCCGTGCGTTTTCGCCAGATGGTGAAAACGGGTGATGTGAACTTTCCGGAAAAATGGTCCAAACTTGGTTTGCTTGCCGCCGTGAAAGACCACCCCGGTCGCCACGGCAGTGTCATGTTGCCCTTTGAGGTGCTGGAGCAGATTTTTTCCGACATAGAGCCTGATATCGGGCCTGATACTCAATCAGGCAGTTCGGCAGCCTGATGCGTGCAACCGACGCAGAAAAAGCTACTGCTGAAGAGATCATATCGCTGTTTCGTTCGGAAAAGCATGAGCAGGCCCGTGCCAAGCTTGATGCCATGTTGCGCGACAGCAACCATCCCCGTTTCCGCCGTATTGAGGCGCGTTTTTTGCTGTTTGAGGGTGAGGAGCAACAGGCAGCCGATATTTTAAAGGATATTATCCTTAAAGTATGGAAGCCCGGCGCATGGGAGCTGGCGCTAGCGGACATTGAGGTTGGCCGTGCCCGTTTCGTTGATGATGCGAAGCTGATGTTTTTTCCTGTGCGTAAATGCGGATCTACCAGCGTTCTCAATATTCTGAAGATGGTGGAAGGGGAACCGATGCGCGGGGAACATATTCACCGGGAAGATACGCTGAACAAGCCGGTGAAACTGGGCGCGGTGCTGGCGGACTACTCCGACTATTTCACCTTTGCTTTGGTCCGCGATCCGGTTGCCCGACTGGTGTCATACCATCGCGGTAACATCATTGCCCGCAACCAGATCGCAGCCCACCATGACAGTGCAGTTAGCTTTTATGGCCTGCCAACCCAGCCGGACTGGGACTTTTTCATGGAAAATATTGGCCGCTACCGGCAGGTGTTTGTAACCGCACGTAATCACACGGACCCGCTGACCAGTTTTTTGGGGCATGACCCCAGTCGGTTTTCATGGCTTGGCGGGCTGCATGATATGCCTGCGTTAGTTGCTGCGCTAAGAGAAAAGACCGGTGTGGACCTGCCTATGCTGAACGACATGGCCTCGCCGGAAAGCGCAACCAATTTGCCGGAAATTCCAGACAGCCTTGCCGCCCTTTACGCAGATGACCACCGGCTATACGGTCAGTATTTTTAGGGCCTAGATATACTGGCTGGCCCAGGCGGATAAGACCCGCGCCACATACTGGCCGTCAGCGGCATTTTTCATCAGCAAATGGTCAGCCTTGTCCAGCGAAACAAAGCTTTTCGGATGTTTGGCTGCTTCAAAAATACGGCGGGCATGGTCAATTGAAACCGTGTCATCAATCGGGGAATGCATAACCAGAAGCGGTTTTTTGAGCGCTCCAATATGGTCGGCCACATGTTGGCTGCGGGCATCCTCAATAAACTGTTTCTTCATTTTGAACGGGCGACCCGCCAGCATCACTTCGGCTTCGCCGTCCGCTTCAATGGTATCGATATCATTTTTGAACTGTTTCAGGACATTCTCGCTGTCAAAAGGGGCACCGATCGTAGCAACGGCTTTCACTTCCGGCACGCGCCCGGCGGCAACAAGGGTTGCGGCCCCGCCAAGACTGTGGCCCATCATGATGGTGGGGGCTGACATCGCCTCCCGCATATAATCTGCGGCGGCAACAAGGTCTTCCACATTCGAAGAAAAGTTCGTGTTGGCGAAATCCCCGTTCGACAGGCCAAGGCCAGTGAAATCAAACCGGAACATGCCAATGCCATCCGCTGCCAACGCGCGGGCAATGCGGTTGATGGCGTTCAAATCCTTGCCGCAGGTAAAACAGTGCGCAAAAAGGGCGGTTGCCTTGGGGGCTTCATCCGGTCCGTCATATTTGGCGGCCAGTTCAAACCCCTGGGACCCTGTGAAAACAACTTTTTCCGATTTCATAATACGCCCTTCCTGTTACTGGCCCATCATCTTGGCATAAAGGCGTGCTGTTTCAAGAGTGTTCAGGAACACTGATGGATCACCCATGCGTGAGCAACAGTTGTAGTCCCTTTTGAAATTAAAGTACGCTAAACTCCTGCCACTGTGAAACCATCTGCCTACAGGAGAGAATTGATGGACATGGGCCAACTTCCTGATCTGGTGATCGGGTTTATCGAAGTGCTTTCCCTACTGTTCATATTCGCCATCGGCGCGGGTATTCTGTGGTTTGCCATTCTTTATGTGCATGACAAAACTCAAACGGAAAGCACGTTGAAGCGGAACTATCCGGTTATCGCTCGGTTCAGATATTTGTTTGAGCATCTTGGTGAATTTTTCCGGCAGTATTTCTTTGCGCTTGATCGGGAGGAAATGCCTTTTAACAGGGCGGAACGGTCCTGGGTTTACCGCGCCGCCAAAGATGTGGATTCAACTGTTGCGTTCGGCTCAACTCGGGACCTGCGGCCAGCTGGTACAGTTTACTTTGTGAACTGCCCGTTCCCAACGCTTGAGCAAGACGCAGTAGAGCCAACAGCCGTTACGATCGGCCCTCATGCGCGCCAGCCCTATACCACTGATTCCATCTTTAACATCTCGGGCATGAGCTACGGCGCCATTTCCATCCCGGCGGTAAAGGCCCTGTCTGCCGGGGCGAAAAAAGCCGGTATCTGGATCAATACCGGGGAAGGTGGCCTATCGCCCTATCACCTTGAAGGTGGCGCGGATGTTGTGTTCCAGATTGGTACGGGCAAGTTTGGCGTGCGCACCCCTGAAGGCGGGTTTGACGAAGAAAAACTGAAAGCCGTTGCCGCCCACGATGCGGTGAAAATGTTTGAAATCAAGCTCAGTCAGGGCGCGAAGCCGGGCAAAGGCGGCATTTTGCCGGGCGCGAAGGTGACCGAGGAAATCGCCCGCATTCGCGGCCTTGAGCCCGGGCAGGATGCCATCAGCCCCAACCGCCACCCGGAGGTGGACAGCATTGATGACCTTCTGGATATGATCAATTATGTGCGCGGTGTTACCGGCAAGCCGGTTGGCTTTAAGGCGGTGATTGGTGCCTATGGCTTTTTTGAAAACCTGTGCAAGCTGATTAACGAACGTGGGGCCGAGAGCGCGCCGGACTTCATAACCATCGATAGTGCTGATGGCGGCACGGGGGCCGCGCCTATGAGCCTGATTGACAATATGGGCATGCCGGTTCGTGAAAGCCTGCCACTTGTGGTCGATATACTCAAAAAATATGGCCTTCGAGACCGGATTAAAGTGTGCGCCAGCGGCAAGATGATAAATCCGTCAGAGGTGGCATGGGCCTTTTGTGCGGGCGCAGATTTTGTCAATTCCGCGCGTGGTTTTATGTTTGCGCTTGGCTGCATTCAGGCGCTTCAGTGCAACAAAAACACCTGCCCAACCGGCATTGCCACCCATGACCCGAAACTACAGTACGGTCTTGATCCGGCGAACAAGGCAGTTCGTGTGGCCCAATATGCCAAAAACATGGAGAAGGAAGTGGGCATTCTGGCCCATAGCTGCGGTGTGCCAGAACCACGGTTGTTGAGGCGGTATCATGCGCGCATCGTGCTTGATAATGGCCGAAGTGTCGCGATGGACGAGCTGTTTCCAGAACCCGAGGTGATAGCGGCGGAATAGTGGCCATCAAAGCTTTCTGACGCTAGTGAAGTTGCTATTGTTTTTTCCTGCCTGTCCTGTGAAGGTGCACTGGGGGTAAACAGGATGCTGGGCCATGGCAACTTCCGCTTCGAATAATCGCGCAAACCTTGTCGGTGGGCTATGGATGACAGCCGCCATGGCTGGTTTTGCGCTAGAGGATATGTTTTTCAAGGCGGCTTCCGACTTCATGCAAGCGGGGCAGGTGCTCACATTATTTGGTCTTGTCGGGGCTTTGATGTTTGCTGCAATGATCCGCCTCAGGGGTGAAAAACTGTTCACCGCTGACGTGCTGTCAAAACCCATGCTTATCCGTACCGGCTTTGAAATTTCGGGCCGACTTTTTTATGGGCTTGCGCTTTTTTACATTCCGCTTTCTGTTGCCACGGTTATTTTGCAGGCCACGCCGATTGTGGTGGTTGCGGGTGCCGCCCTGGTGTTTGGGGAAATGGTTGGTTGGCGTCGCTGGGTCGCCATTATCATGGGGCTTGCAGGCGTTATCTTAATTCTTCGGCCCGGCACTGATGGGTTTTCCTCGCTGTCCGTTCTGGCGGTTTTGGGTATGCTGGGTTTTGCCGGGCGTGATCTGGCGAGCCGCGCCGCCCCCGCTTCGCTGAGTGCACTTGTGCTGGGTTTTTACGGGTTTCTGTCAATTGTTGTTGCAGGCGGTGTCTATTCGCTTTGGTCAGGCACCACATTTGTGTGGCCGGTGCCAGAAGCATGGGCATATGTTGCTGGTACAGCCTTCTTTGGTGCGCTTGGTTACCATTGTTTGATGACAGCAATGCGCACAGGCGAAGTATCCGCCGTTACGCCGTTTCGTTACACCCGTTTGCTGTTTGGGCTGGCTATCGGTGCCTTTCTGTTTGGCGAACAGTTTGATCGCTATATGATCACCGGGTGTGGATTGATTGTGCTGTCCGGCCTTTTCATTTTATGGCGAGGAAAACAGGCGCAGCAATAAACTCTGGAGGGGAGAGATTCATGGACTATGAAACCTTATATAGCGCAGCCAATATGGCGGTGATGCCAGCGTGGTTGTTGCTCGCACTTTTGCCAAAATCGACCATCACCAAAAACCTTGTGCACAGCGGGCTCTATCCTGTTGTTTATGGCGTTCTTTATTTGGTGCTGTTTGTGCGCGCCACTGCGTTTGGCGAAGCCGCAGAAGGCGGTGGTTTTGATACGCTGGACACGGTTATGACCGCCTTCACCCACCCCAATGTGGCACTGATGGGTTGGGCCCACTATCTGGTGTTTGATCTGTTTGTCGGCGCATGGATTGGCCGTGACGCTGCCGCGCGCGGCGTGAACCATTTTGCTGTCATCCCCTGTTTTTTGTTCACTTTCATCGCCGGGCCCATTGGCCTGTTGATGTATCTGCTGTTGCGGCAGGTAATCGGCAAGGGCAGTGTAATGGCCTTAAATGAAGGCACGTAAAGCGGGAACTAACACTCCTTGCCTAGAGATATAGTCATGCACTTATATTGTGTATTTTGCACCTCTATGGTAGATATTTCTAAAAGGGGGACTGAAATGGCAAAATATCTGGGAACAGGGTTGGCTTTGTTTTTGTTGGCGGGTTGCGCTCACAATCCCGATGTGACGTTCACCTACTATCAGGCGACCTCAACAGTAGATGTTTCAGTTGTGCAAACTTTGACCTGTAATGACCGGGAAGAGGTCATTGTTGTGCATTCCGCAGAGTTCAATGTTAAGCATGCTGTTGATACCGGGGCAGGCGCAAAAGAAGAAATACCGTTAAAGGCGCTTGATAGCACGTTCTCGGACACTGATTTTGCGGTGGAATATTATGATGATCAGCGACTGAAGTCGATTAACGCGACCAGCACAGGGCAAGGAGGCGCTATTATCAAGTCTGGCATTGCCCTGCTTGATGTTGCAGGGGGGCTTGGTTTCCTTAAAGATGATGGTCGACAAAGCTATCCAGCAATATGCGATATTATCAATGCGAAAGACCCAAGCAAAAACACTGAAACCATGACGCTTAAGTATGTTGGATCAGTTCCCCGAGATTTATTGATTCAAAGAGACCGTAGTGGAAAACTGGCTACTATGGCGGCAACCGAGCTTGAACCAGATTTGACCAGCAAAGCCAACTTTTCGCGATTGAACGGTTTTGTTGGCAATGTGCTGTTCGGTGGCGTCCCCGTTGAAAATAACCCGCGCACTTTGAACGTTCCAGTGCGGCTTAACTCGGTAAGTAAAGACGGTTTTTATGACCATGGAATCGTCATTCCACTAAGGCAACCCATCCATATTAATGTTGCAGTTACGGCAACTTATGCAGGCACTTTGGAAGAAGTGGCGCAAGAGTTTCTCATTTTAGCCGGGGATGAGACGAATGAATATCCTGTGCCCATCCCTCGAGCAGCATTCTTCGGAAAACAGTCATTCGGGGTGGCA
Source organism: Kordiimonas sp. (assembly GCA_965199355.1). Lineage (GTDB taxonomy): Bacteria > Pseudomonadota > Alphaproteobacteria > Sphingomonadales > Kordiimonadaceae > Kordiimonas. The sequence continues at coordinate 488,426 of OZ240690.1, read as the reverse complement.
TTGGCTGAGTCTGGCCAAGTGACAAAAATCAGCTACGGTAAAACCAGTGGCGTTTCAGCAGCGCTGGACGCCGTATCTGCCCTGGGTGGTCTCGGCGTTGGTTCAACTACGGCAGAAAAAGCTGCTGCGGTAGAGGCTGAGGCTGACCTTATCGCTCAGCAACAGCGTTTGGCAAGGTGCGAAGCAAATCCGGATGAGTGCGAATGACTTAATTTCTCCGTATTGCGGTGACTGTGCCTTAAATGGTGGACAGTGCAGCGCCCATTTCGCGGATGCGATCAATTTTCTTGTAGAAGGGTGACCAGTCGTCCTTCTCCGCAATCGGTGCCCACAGGTCTTCCACCTCATCAATCAACAGGGTTTCAGGGCCTTCACCCAGAAAATAACTTGTGTTCAGCGCCTGCGGGTTTGCTGAGTCATAGCTTTTAAGCATGTCAAACAGGTCTGTGTAGCTTTCCTTGGCATAGCGATGTGCATGGTCACTTGCGCCCGCACGCTCTGCGCTCGCGCCGCCGCCATACCAGTCAAAGAAAAACTGCTCATACGGGAAGTCTTCCTTTGCCATAAACTCGTTCATCTTGGTCAGCAGCTCATCATCAGGTGTGTCACCTTTTGGCTTCACACCGAGCCGCTTCAGCAGCTTTTCCCGAATGGCGTTCATGTAAATGGTAGGAAAGTCAGCCAGTGCTTTCTTCAGTTCGTTTTCCTCGCATATGTCCGCAAGCGCACCGCCTAGCTGATAAACATTCCAGTGCAGCGCATCGGGTTGGCGGCCAAAGGCATAAAGCCCGCTTTCATCAAAATAGGCGGCAGTAAAAGCAAGGTCCATCGTGGGCAGGAACCGCCAAGGGCCAAAATCAAACACCTCGCCAGTGATATTGATATTGTCGGTGTTCAACACGCCGTGCACAAAGCCTGCGGCCATCAGTTCCGCGCCTTGAATGGCCACTTTTTCTGATACAAGTGACAGGAACTCAATCGCCCGGTCGTGCGCACTGCCGGTTGGTGTACGGCCATAATAATGGGTCATGCAATAGTCCACCAGCTTCTCAAGCCGTTCCTTGTCGGAATAGAAGGCATGGCGCTGGAAGGTGCCAATACGGATATGCCCATGGTTCAGGCGCACCATAACCGCAGACCGGGTGGGTGATGGTTCATCCCCACGGTGCAGGTTTTCGCCGGTTTCGATAATCGACAGGGTTTTGGAGGTGTTGACACCGAGAGTTTCCAGCATCTCGGTGGCCATAATTTCACGCACACCGCCCTTCAGCGTCAGCCGCCCGTCACCCGAACGGGAATAGGGGGTGGTGCCGCTGCCCTTGGTGCCAAGGTCCATCAGGCGGCCTTTGTCGTCCACCATCTGTGCGAACAGGAAACCGCGCCCATCGCCAATTTCAGGGTTATAGTGCCGGAACTGGTGCCCATGGTAACGCTGTGCAAGCGGCTCCGGCAACGAGCCGGGCATGGGTTCAAAGCGACCAAAATGCCTGATCCATTCCGCGTCCGACAGGCCGTCCAGGCCAATGGTTTTGGCGGCTCGGTCATTACGGTAACGAAGGATGGTTTCCGGGAAGTTTGCAGCCTTGACAGGGTCTGCGAAGCCGCCTCCCAGCTCCAGGAATGTTGTTGCCGGTTGATAGCTTTTCCCAAGATACATAATGGACTCAGTTCTTAATATTTTTCAGTTTTAACAATGCCTGTGTGCTGACCCAGTAGATTTCAGGCGGGTGCCCAGGCCCAACGACAGTATAGAACATATAGTGACCGTCGGGCGTAATTGTAGCTGCTGTTTCAAATATTGGCGAATTTATTGGTGCGCCTGCATTGATTGGCACGCCGTATCCATCACCTTCCCGAAAGCTGACATAGATATCGGTCTGCCCCAGCCCCTCAGCCCGGCGTGACTGGAAAATCATATAGCTGCCATCATGGCTGAAGTATGGATCCCATTCGAAATCAGGCGTGTTGAAGGGTGCTGGCAAGTGCTCGATATCCCAGCCGTTGGCGCCTTCGGTTGCGCGGTAAAAGTCGCCTTCGCCAAAACTGTCGCTAAGCGTTGCCCCGAAATAGAGAATGCCGGGCCTTGGCGAAACAGGATACCAAAAGCCTTGGCCCGTTTCGCGGTGGATCACCAACTCCGGCTCTGACCATGCTTCGTTCTGTTGCCTGATTGCGCGCCAAATCCGATTATTGAACGGCGCGCTGCCCGGTGGACGGGTGGTGATGAAATATATCATTTTATTGTCAGGGGTGATGAAGGGTTCGCTGTTGTGGCCTTCATTGGAAAAGCTCGCGCGCTCGGGTTTGCTCCAGCCATTTGCAGTGCGACGCATAACCTGAATGGTTTTGCTGTTGTCGTCTGCAAAATAAAACTCTTGCCCATCTGGGGAGAATACCGGATTGCGGATTGAAAATTCTGCTGGAATTATGGTCTCAAACGGAAACCGTTCCGGAGTTTCGCCGGGCGGCTTTATACCGAAATAGTCAAAATCCTGTGCAGTTCCCGCATGTGAAAACATGACACCAAGCAGCACCAGCAAGCTTGTGTGGATAAGCTTCATGGCAACCTCCCTCCCATTGGGGTGGAGCGTAAGCGTTTGCGTAAAACGCCGTCAATGCCGCCTGACTAGGCTTATGGTTTAGGCCAGCCCCATGTTACATGATTGTCGAAATTCGGGCGTGGTCGCTCGGTCGTCATGCATTCGCCGTGATGGCCAAAAAACAGGAAGCCTGCGATCTGCTCCCGCTCACTCATGCCCAGGGCTTTGCAAACGCTGGGGCTATAGCTGCCCCAGCCGGTTAGCCACTGTGACGCATAACCAAGTGCTGTGGCAGCAACCAGCATATTTTGGCAGGCTGCACCGGTTGAAAGCATCTGTTCCCATTCCGGAATGGGGCGGTCATCGTTCGGGCTGTAGATTGCCACCACAAGCACGGGGCCCTGGGTCGCATAACCCTTCATTTTTTCGGCCACTTTTTCACTGGTTTCCTGCTCGCTTATCAGCGCACTTGCGATTGCGTCGCCCAGCTTTTCCCGCGCCTCGCCTTCAAGAACCACAAACCGCCAGGGGGCAAGCTTGCCGTGGTCTGGCACGCGCAGGCCCGCCCGGATGATTTTTTCCATCACATCCCGGTTTGGACCCGGGCCATCCATGTCTTTTGCCTTCACCGAACGGCGGGACATCAAAAGATCATAGGTGGCTGCGTTGGGGGTGTTGAAAGGCGTTTCGGTCATGTCACATACTTCACTTAAAATTCGGTGGCTACAGTTTCGAAGGCAGCTCTACAGTTTTGTCTAATTGACTTTAACTGTATTATCGGGGCTATACCATGGGCATAGATCACATTTTATTGTGTTTCACATCACGCCCACGTGGGGCTATAGCTACCGCCAACATGGGGCTTTTTCGGGAGGGAAAAAAGGCATGAAAGCAAATATTTTTGGTGCAAGTCTATTGTTGATGGCTGTCGCAAGTGGGCCAAGCGCATTTGCAGCAACCGGTGTTGCGGAAGATGCAGCCGTTGACCCGACAACCGGCATCAGCCTTCCGGCGGGTTTCAAGGCAACAGTTTTCGCCGACGAAATTGGTCAGGCCCGGCATGTCACAGCAGCTGAAAACGGCTGGGTTTATGTCGCCCTTCGCCGCCCGGTTGATGGTATGGGCGCAGTTGCCCTGCATGACAGTGATGGTGACGGTGTAGCGGACGAGCGTGAATATTTCGCCGAGGGCATGCAAGGCACCGGTGTTGGGGTGAATGATGGCCACCTTTATTATTCAACCGATGTTGCGATCATGCGCTGGCCGTTGCCTGATGGCGGTGCGCCGTCTGGCGATGCCACCATCATCGCAGAAGGTTTCGTGCCTGAAACCCAGCATGCCTCCAAAAACTTTACGTTTGATGGCAATGGCAACCTGTATGTGAATGTTGGTGTGCCTTCGAACGCCTGTATGCGGGAAATGCGGAAAAAGGGGTCACCCGGCATGCGCCCATGTCCGCTTCTTGAGAAGTATGGCGGCATTTGGCGTTTTGACGCCGCAAAACCAAATCAGGACCAGATGAAAGACGGTTACCTGTATTCAACCGGCATCCGCAACGGCCTCGCGCTTGCATGGAACAACCATGCCGATGCGCTTTACATGGCACAGCATGGCCGTGACCAGCTTGCAAGCTTCTTCCCCGAAATGTTCACCAATGAGCAAAGCGCCGAGCTGCCATCGGAGGAGTTTCACCGCCTGTCAGACGGTTATGATGTTGGTTGGCCCTACAGCTATTATGACCATATGCAGGGCAAGCGCCTTGTAATGCCAGAGTATGGCGGCGACGGTAAGACCGAGTCTGACGAAGGCAGTATGCCGCTGGTTGGTTTTCCGGGCCACTGGGCACCAAACGGCATGATGTTCGTAAACACTGATGCTTTCCCTGAAGAGTATCAAAAAGGCGCGTTCATCGCCTTCCATGGTTCATGGAACCGGGCACCGCTGCCGCAACAAGGATACCGCGTTGTATATGTGCCATTGGACGACAACGGCAATGTGGCAGGTGACTGGGTAACCTTCGCAAACGGTTTTGCCGGTGAAGGCCCGATCATGAACCCGCGTAATGCCAAGCACCGCCCGATGGGCCTTGCCGAAGGACCGGATGGTGCTATTTATATCACCAGTCTGATGTCAGGTGGGCACGTATGGAAAGTGACCTATGAAGGTGAGTAACATTGCATTGGCAGCGGTATTGTCCGCTGCCTTTTCTGCCGGGGCTGCTACCGCTCAGGATGACGCGGGGAAAACCGGCTATGAAACCCACTGTGCCGTTTGCCACCAATATGATGGCGGCGGTGTTCCTTTCATGCAGCCCGAGCTGTTTGCGCGCCCCCGCGCCAACGGTGAAAAAGGCGGTGTGATCGACATGATTTTGTTCGGCAGCGCAGCACCGGGTGCCGGGCAGGGCGAATATTCTAACGAAATGCCAAGTTTCGATTTTTTAAGCGATAAAGAAATAGCAGCGATAGCGACATATGTACGAACCAACTTTGAAAACAACGGCGGCGCTGTCACTGCTGATGACGTCAAGCCTCGCCGGAAATAGCGCTCTCGCACAATCTAGCGACATCGAAGAAATCTCTGTATCTGGTGACCGATTGCCCATTCGTGGCGTCGGCCAACTGGTGGTGGATATTGATGTGCGCGATCAGGCAACTTTCCGCCTTGATAGCATTCTTGGCAGTGTGCCGGGCGTTAGCCTGTTCCGCCGCGCCAACAGCTTCACCGCACACCCCACCACTCAGGGCCTTGGTTTGCGCGGTGTTGGGGCCAATGCGGCTGGCCGCACATTGGTGACACTGGACGGTATTCCGCAAAATGATCCGTTCGGGGGCTGGATTTATTGGTCCGGCTATCAGGGTGTATCAATCGCGAGCGCGCGTGTGCGCAAGGGTGGTTCGCCGGGGGCGTTTGGTGCACAGGCGCTGGCGGGTGCTGTTGATTTGCAGTCTGGCCCCAGAAACGCGGTTTCCGGTTTTTATGGGTCTGATGATAGTTTTGCCGTGAATGGCAGTGCAGTTTTCTACGCACCACACGGTGACTTCACGCTTGAAGGCGGTTATTTCGAGACGGACGGTGACTTTCTGTTTGATGAGGCTGACCGCGGCCCTGTTGACGTGCGCGCCGCCAGCGACGCTTATTCCATTGGTGGCTCATACGCGCACAAAATTTCCGCCGATACAACGCTGACGGCCCGTGCCAGATTTTACGGTGAAAATCGCACAAATGGCCTGTCGCTCGCGCCCAATGAAACTGACGGCTATGAAGTTTCGCTTCGCCTGCTGCACCAGCCCGTGGATGGTGCTAAATATGAAGTTACCACCTATTACCGGGAGCGCGATTTTGCCAACACCTTTGCTTCCGCACGGGATAATCGCACCACCGAACGTGCTGTACTGGATCAGTTTGATGTGCCGGCGTGGGGCGCAGGGTTCCTTGCCCGCGTGCAAGTTGGCGGGTTTGAATTTGGCCTTGATGGCCGCCGCATGAGTGGTGAAAACAACGAGCGCTTCCGTAACCTTGGCGCTGGCTTCACCCGCGTGCGCCGTGCAGGTGGTGACCAGTTTATCCTGGGCGGTTACGGTGAATATGCTGCCAGCGGTGACTGGGGCGAATTGTCGGCAACATTCCGGCTGGACCGTTGGCGCACCTATAATGGTGAGCGGGTTGAAACCAACATCGCGGACGGCTCATCTGTACGCAATGATGATGTGCCAAACCGTAGTGACTGGATCGGCAGTGGCCGAATTGGTTATGAGCGCAGCATAACAGGCGCGATCAATTTCCGGTCCGCCGCCTTCAAAAGCTGGCGCTTGCCAACGCTGAACGAATATTACCGCCCGTTCCGAGTGGTGAATGACATCACCGAAGCCAATCCGAACCTGCGCCCTGAAACGCTGTATGGCATTGAGTTCGGCTTTGATTATCAGCCGCTGAATACCGTTAGCGCCAGCGTGACCTATTACCGGAACTGGTTCCATGAAGCGGTGGGTAACGTGACCATTGGCTTTGGCCCCGGTTTCTTCCCGTTGGGTGGTTTTGTGCCGGGTGGCGGTGTGCTGCGCCAGCGTGCCAACATTGACCGCACCACTGTTGATGGTGTGGAGCTTGCTGGCCGCATAGAACTGGATAGCAGCCTGACACTGGAGGGGCAGTATCTTTATGCTCGTGCGCGCATCACACGGTTTGATGATAACCCGGCGCTTGTTGGTAACCGCCCTGTTCAAACGCCGCGCCACAGCGCAACCGCAAGCGTAACGCAGAACCTTGGCGGTGGTTTCTGGCGCCTTGAGGCACGCTATTCAGGTGAACAGTTTGATGATGACCTGAACACGCGCAGGCTGGGCGATGTTTTCACCATCAATGCAGCCGCTGCTTATACGGTAACAGACGGCGTTCGCCTTACAGCCAATGTGGAAAACCTGTTTAACGCCCGTGTGGTTTCGGCGGTTGCCGCATCAGGGCTTGAGACAATTGCCCAGCGCCGCTTTATGCGTGTGGGTATTGAAGCAAGCTTCTAGGCGAGCGTCTGTAGTATGTTAGCCATTCTTTCTAACTTTTGTTCCGAGGTTTGGTACAAATCAAGTGCCAAGAATACGCTATATCTAGGAGCCTTTTCTCTTATATTGGCATTGGTATTTCAGGACCTAGTGGGCTTATCTTACTCTGGCGAGAGTATTAAAAACCAGCCAACCAGTTATGATTATGCCGCCACTTTCAAAACAGGTTTGGCGATAGTTATTGTCGCTCCTTTGTTGGAGACATTGATCAATCAAGTGGCTGTGATCAACTTGCTTCGTACACTCAAATTCGGCGACAGGTTAGCAGTTGGGATATCAGCTATCTTGTTTGCATATATGCACTTCTGGATGACTGAGCCGTCCGTCGATGTTTTAATTCAGATGATACCTATTATACCAACTGGTTTGCTGCTCGGACTTGTCTACCTAAGAGATGAAGCACGAAATGGCTGGATTGAAGGCTTCAAGTTCACTTTTGCGGTTCATGCATCTCATAACGGATACATCTTCCTGCTGATTTGCGCTTTTACATATATCGATAGCTGAATTTCGCTTGTGCGATGCCGGTGCCCACGCTAAACCATAGCTGCACGCTACACATAAGTAGCGGCCATGATAAACGACACTAAGAGGATAAAACCATGAAAGCATTTCACGTCACCCTTGTATCTGCCGCAGCCTTGGCGCTGGGCGCTTGCTCAATCAGCGTTACTGACGACGGTGTTAGCCGCTACAATAGTGGTTATGACCATGATCGCGTGACCGTAACCCTGCCGAACGGCGACCGGGACGGTTTCAGCTGCCCGCAAGGCACATCCAGTTTTGTCATTAACCGCAAGGCTGAAGGCCTTGGTATGGCCTATGGTTGCCGCACAGACGGCGCGCCCGTGCCAGTGTTTGATGATGACGGCGAGTAAAGCACCAGACAGATGAACGTGAAAAGCCGGGCTTGTTCCCGGCTTTTTTGTTGCTTAGTCGCTCACTCGCCTCAGCTCACTGCTGTCGATATGGTCAAAATCCTTGCCATAAATATGCAGCTTGGTGCACTGGCGGTAGGTCAGCGTGTCACCCTCAACAGTTAGCTTCATATGGAAGCCATCGGTGCGGGCCTTCTCCTTCATGAAAGGAGACTGGGTTATGCCAAAGGTATCGCTGTCCGCTGACGCTTCCACATTGAAAACACTTGTATTGCCTTCTGTGGATACAGTCCCGCCCGCCAGCAGGCACACCCCGCGCGGCAGGCTGAGGGAATGCATAATAAGACCCGTTGCGGCTTCATAAAGCCAGTGACCAATCTGGTCATGGAAGACGGTGCCATTGTCCTCTCGCCTGACAATATGATGATATTTCACTGACAAAAGCGTTTGCTCACCCGCGTTTGTAACATCACCAACCGGCGAGATTATTAGCTCGTCACGAAAGGCGCATTCGCTTGGTTCACATGCTTGATTGGGGGCAATATCCAGCCCTGTCTGGCCTACCCATTTGCCGATCAGCGCCTCGAGTGGACCAAAATCCACACCATGTTTTTCAACTGTCATGATTTCCCCTGTTTGGCCCGTTTCCCTAGTATAGAGCAATACAAAAGAAAGAGCCTGCCAATCAAGGGTCAGTTGCTAAAACTTTGCCTTTAGCTGCTCGCCATATCCAGAAGCTTCTGCGCCGTTCTGAGGTTGCGTCCCGTCATTTCAACCGGAATATGTTTGCCAACCTTCTCGACAAGTTTTGAGCGACCAACACCGTATGGTGCATGAAGGTAGAAGATGCGGTCCGTTAGCTTAAAGCGTTCGCTTGGAACTTTCAGCGCCTCAAGGGCAGCGAGGTCCGCATTGCTGGCGGGTTCAAACAGGAAGAAAAACTGAACAGTTTTTGGGTCACCTTCCGGGAAGGGATTGGCTGTAATGGCTGCTGCCAGTTCCGCCCGGCCAATCACCAGGGTGGGCGGCTTAAAACCAAATTGTTGTTCGATTGCTGCGCTGATTTGGCTGGATAGGTTATCCGCGTTTCCGTTTTCCGAGCGGAAAACACAGTTCCCGCTCTGGATATATGTTTGCACGTCAGTAAAGCCGATACCGTCAAGCAGCGCACGCAGGTCTTTCATGGGCAGGATATTATTCCCGCCCACATTGATACCTCTCAGTAGTGCGATCCATATATTCATTCGGCAAACGCGGCGCGGTTTCCTATTTGCCTTTTTGCGGGCAGATCAGGAATTTTTCACCGGTTTTCTTTGCGTAATAACGGGCAACAACGTCGGCCTGCAATGCTTCGGAAAGCGAGATTTCGTCCGTGTAATTACTTGCGAATGTTGTGGTCAGCTCGTCCGCTACGCGCTGGCGCAAACGGCCTGCCACTTCGTTGCCAACACGGGCAAGGAAGTTTGGCAGCAACCAACCACCAACACCCCACGCCATGCCGTAGCCGCGAGTGAGCGTTGTAGGTGACACATCCAGCCCGCCATACAGGTATACCTGCTTGTGTTTGATCGAACCATAAATGCTGTAGGCACCGGGCGTGCGGGCTGCTGCTGCTTCCATCGCTGTCAGGATGCTGGACGCAAGCGTGCCGCCACCAGTTGCGTCAAACGCCAGCGTTGCACCTGTTTCATGTACGGCGTCAATCAGGTCAGCCATGAAGCTGTCTTTGCTGCTGTTCACCACATATTTCGCGCCCATGTCGCGCAGAAGCTGCTCTTGCTCGTCCTTGCGGACAATATTGACAAGCTCAACGCCGTCGTCTTTGCAGATACGCACCAGCATTTGGCCAAGGTTGGACGCCGCCGCGGTGTGAACCAGTGCTGTATGGCCTTCAAGCTTCATGGTTTCAACCATCGACAGCGCGGTCAGCGGGTTTACGAAACAGCTTGCGCCTTCGCGCGCGGTGTTTTCTTGCTTGAGTGGCAGGCAGGTGGCTGCTTCCACGCAGGCATACTCCGCATAAAGAACGCCGCCCATCAAAGCGACCGTTTTACCGACAAGGCTTTGGGCATAGGCATCGTCACCTGCGGCAACAACGGTGCCTGCGCCTTCGTTACCCAATGAGAGGTTCTGGCCAATACGGCCTTTCATCATGCGCATACCTTGCTCTGCCACCGGTGCGGTGAGAACCGTATCGTTGCCTTCACCGGATGAAGCTGCTTCATGCATACTGGACCAGCCGAACATCACGCCCTGGTCAGAAGGGTTGATGGGCGCTGCCTCCACCCGCACAAGCACTTGGCTGGACGTGGGTGTTGGCATGTCGCGTTCTTCAAGGCGCATGGTTAGTTTGCCGTCCTCGGATACTGTGGACGTCATTTTCTGATAGGTGGCTGGTAAAGACATCATGGTCCCCCTTGGGTGAAATTGATCGTTTGCGCGATTTCCACGCGCCTTTTCTGTCTAGGTAGGACAGTTTTGCCAAAAAGCACGGGAAATTTTCGACAAGGCGCGCAGTATGTCTGTTTGTGCTTCACTTATACGCGTTTGAACCGGGGCCCCTTGAAGCAAAGTGTCTCATCGCCTCTTGTCAGTTGAAGATTCTGACGCCACTGCGAATTTTGACAAGCCGCAGCATCACTAGCTCGCCGCTTTTCAAGTGCTGCCACCAGTTTGGCGTTAGCCAGTTTTCTGTTTGCGTGTTGAGAGCGTTCTTCCATGGCAACAACGGAGATGCCACTAGGCAGATGTGTTGCGCGCACTGCGCTATCGGTCGTGTTGACATGTTGGCCACCGGGTCCACGAGCCCGCATGGTTTGATACTGAACATCTCTTTGACTGAATCCCGGGATGTCTTCGGGCATCGGGGATTTGTAGACACCAACATACCAGTTGGTGCGTTTGTGGTGAGGACGAAAGGGGCTTTTGCCAACCCATTTGAGGGTGCCGAGCCAGTTTTTAGCAAAATCAGCCGCTGTATTCCCTGACAGACGCACCAGAATGCTTGCAGCTTCCGCTTCCGGTTCATGGTCGAGCGCCAAGGCGGACAAGCCAGCATCGCTTGCCTCCCTGATGAAGGCGCGAACAGCTTGTCCAACGACCCATCGACATTCGCGAGGTCCGGTCCCAGAGGAGAAATGGATAATGATATCGCTCATCAGTGGATTGTCCGTTTCGATGGTATATTGAAATAAGGAAAGGTCGGCAGCGGGGAATGCCCGCTGCCGCCGATACTTCGCTTACCGGGCCCGGAGCCCGGCGGCGCTTCTTCTGTCTCTCCGCTGGTATCAGAGAGTTTCCAGAAGAAGGCCGGCGACTGGCTGATGATTTTCCGCAGATGCCTGCTCCGCTTTTTCATCAGAAATGGCGGCACCTCTGCAACCCGCTCCATACCATACCTCTTGGGTAGGTTGCTGTAGAGTGAACGAGGCGGTTGCCAGTCGTCATCAAGCAACCCTTTGAACCTGCATCCGGTATCGAAATCATAGAAATAGGTTTCTGTGATACCGATTTCCTTGCGCAGAAACTGGCAGGTTGCTTCAAGGGTGGCTTCTGCCCAATGCGTCTCCACCCGGCGAAAGTCTGCACTGTCGAGATATTCGAGCCAGTGTTTGCGAGGAAGTTTGCGCTGGCGCTTCAATGTCGCGCGGTTGATATCTTCCTTTACCGAAAGTTTCGTTACGGTATTGCGCAGTTGCACAGCATCACGAATCCAGTCAGATTGAATTTCTTCAATCAGTGCGACACCTGTTCGGATGTCCATGTCGACCCTTGCCCAACCGACGGTGATGTTTCCATCATCGCGCACCGGGTGGCTGGAATATCTGGGTGTCAGATACTCCAGAAGGCCCGGATCAACACGGCGCATGCGTTCAAGCTGAATACCTGAAAGGTTCAATTGAACAACTAGGTTGAAACCGGGTCTCGCCATTTGTTCCCAGGAGCGGCCCCAATATTTCCTATCGCTGCCCCATTGGTCCAATGTGACGAGATAGAGGTCTGTGGGGTCTGGGCTTCGATAGAAGAACAGGTCAGGCGTTAGCTTGCCACTTCCCGCCAGTCGGATAAATTCCCTGACCAGTGGCAAGTTCAGCAAGCGCCCGTTTGGGCCCTTGCGTATATCGCCGACACATTTGCCGTCCCCGGTTTCGTCCAGAATACGGGTTAAGGCAAATCCGTCTTTGATATAAGGGAATTTTTCACGGTACCCTTCAAAAACGCCCAGGATTTCTTCAACTTCATCCTTTTCCATAATATCCTCCCTTGCGGGCTATCCTTTCACGCACACCAGCTGTCGCAAGGTGTGCTCAATTTCCACCAGATCAGTTTGCGCTGCCATTACAGCGTCAATGTCTTTGTAAGCTGCGGGTGTTTCGTCTATGATGCCCGCGTCCTTCCGGCATTCAATGCCTCTGGTGGCTTGTTTATGGTCTTCAACCGAGAAGCGCTGTTTTGCTTCGGTCCGGCTCATTAACCGCCCAGCGCCGTGGCTACAGCTGCAGAAACTATCTGCGTTGCCTTTGCCACGAACGATGAAGCTTCTGGCACCCATGGAGCCGGGTATAATGCCAAGCTCACCTTCGCGTGCCCGCACAGCTCCCTTTCTGGTCACCAGGACTTCGGTGCCAAAATGAACTTCCCGCTCCACATAATTGTGGTGGCAATTGACGGCATGCTTGTCGGCTTTGAATTTTGGCAGATGGCCGCGAAGAACGTGGAGGATACGCTCCATCATGACTTCACGGTTTAAGCGGGCAAAGTCCTGTGCCCAGCTAACTGCCGCCATATATTCGCCAAACAGCGCGTCGTCCGCACCTTCCACAAAATAGGCTAACTCCTTGTCCGGCAGCACGTGACCCAGATGGCGGTGACCTATCTCTCGCTTGGCCTTTTCAATGAAGAACTTGCCAATGCGATTGCCAACCCCGCGACTACCTGAATGCAGCATCACCCATACGTCTTCTGCCTCATCAAGGCAGAGTTCGATAAAGTGGTTGCCGCCACCAAGCGTACCCAGATGCGACAAGTCTTTCACATTCCGGATAGCTGGATGTCGCGCCTGTATTTCCGCAAGACGGTCATCAAGGCCACTTGCATACCAACGGTTGTTCACTCGCGGCGGAACCGCGCCATGGCGCCACCCGCCTGTTTTGCTGTTGCCAACCGGAACAGTGCGTTCAATTGCATCCCGGATTGCTTTCAGATTATCAGGTAAGCGGTTTGCCTTAAGACCAAGGCGAACTGCCATCATGCCGCACCCGATATCCACACCCACGGCTGCGGGAATAACCGCGCCTCGGGTTGCGATGACGCTGCCGACGGTTGCCCCGCGCCCGATATGAACGTCTGGCATGGCCGCGACATGGCGGTGGATAAACGGAAGGCGGGCAATATTGGATAGTTGCCTAATTGCGCCTTCTTCAACTGGAACGCCTTTGGTCCACATGACCACAGGGGCGCCACCAGTTACTATTTTTTCGATAGACATAAGTCTGCTCTTTCCTCGTCAGAACGACAAAAAACCCTTCCAGCAACTGCCTGAAAGGGTTTGGGAAACAGCAGATTTTCAGAGTCAAACTAGACCGGCGTTCTCTATTCCCAGACGGGCAGCTGCATCAACCCCAAGTGCACTCACCTGTGTTGTCAGCATATGTATGTATGTCTGGGCCTTCGCCATATTCAGTTCCAGTTTTCGGTGCGGCACACCGCGTGCCACAACTCAGGGCCGCGTGTCTAAGCCTCGGTTGTGCCTTTGTCAATAATAAATGTGCATCAGACAATTATGAATTTTTTGTTTCAGAGGTTGTTCTCATCAACAAATGGCTGTCGCAAATGCTGCAATCACTGCTGCCAAAACCTTTGATGGCAGGGCGGTATCGTCCGCTTTCTGTTAGTAGGGCCCCGAGTTGGCATTCATTGCCACCAGCGACCGCGAGTGCGGCAACGGATGCAGCCTTTGTTGTTAGCTGGTCCACATGCCAATGGACTTTCTTGTCCTGTTTCATGTGGCGTTTCAATCTTGCAGCCATGCCACCGGGGCCATTTGCACTGCCAACATAATAGTAGGTGCCTGCGCCAATCATTGTTGGGGAACGTTTAGGCAGGGAAACTGGTACGTCATGCGCAAGTTTGATCACGAGCACATAGGCCCCTTTGTCAGCGCCCAGTATAGCTAGCTCGTTCGACGAGACAGAGCGCGCAAAAATGCCCGCTTTTGCAAGGATATGAACAAGGTCGCTTTCCATATGATGTGCCTAGCATGTAAACGTAAGTTGAATGAAGTATGTCGTGACATCAGCGAATTTTGGCTTAAGGTCAGCGCTGAAAAAGGCAGAATTATTCTCGGAGTAAGTCCATGCCCCGCAGCTATCAGATCAGCGAAGATTACCCGGTGAACATCGACACACTTTGGAAGGATATTCTTGATCCGCAAGCCTTGTCTGATTCGATGAAAGGCAGGGTTGCCTATATCGGGTTGCCGACGGAACCAGTTTATACCGGGATGGTAGCGAACATTCGCCTGAAATATTGGGGATGGCTGCCAATCGGGTCATGGCGCATTGAAGTGGTCCATGTGGATCACGAGAATTACATCCTCGAATCCAGCGAAGATGGCGGTGTTTTCAAAAGCTATCATCACCGACTGGAATTGGTGGCAACCGGGGAGAACAGTTGCCGGTATACCGATAACCTGACAGTAGACGCCGGTATTTTCACAGCCCTTGCTGCACCTACCATTCCCGGCATGTACCGCGAACGCCACCGGCAACGCCGTGCTCGTCTTGTCGCGGCAAGTTCTGGCTAGTGTGATCCATCGTTCAGGTCAGCCTGCTAGGCTTCCTTCCGCTCTTTGTTTGGGTTAACAGGGTTTCATCGCTGTTCCCCCGAGTGACTGTACTCTTGGTTGCTGAAATTTTGTCGCAGGGTTAATTGCTCTCCCGCTCAATATTCAGCTCTTTCTCTTTCATCTGTGCTGCTACATGAGCTGATATTGCCTGAAAGGCCGCAATCTGTTCGCCCTTTTTGCGGGGCTCGTTCGGGTCTGTGAATTTGCGGTCGGCGCTGGTTTTGGCAATGATCACACCCGTGGTCGGGTCAACATAGATATATTGATAGTAAATACCTGCGGCATAGAAATCACCGTGCGGGTCTTCGGGTATCCACCACTGGAAACCATAGCCCATTGGGTTTGAAGAGTTTTCCGAGCCCGGCATCAGGTGCGGTGCATCTGGTGTTGTGGAGGCGGTAACCCATTCGGCGGGAACGATCTGTTTGCCGTTCAATTGGCCTTGATTTAGATACAGTCTGCCGACACGTGCCATATCCCTGAGGGCCATATTGAAGCCGCCCATGGCCATTTCCATGCCCACACCGTCCGTTAGCCATTTGCCGTCAAATTCGGCGCCCATGGGTTGCCAGATTTTTTCCTGAACATAGTCAGACACACTGCGGCCAGACTGTTTCACCAGCAGCATGCCAAGCACATGGGTGTCAACACTGACATAGTTGTTATAGGTGCCAGGTTCCCATTGTCGCTCCAGCCCTGTTGCAAAACTATTGAGCGAACCGCCTGTGGCAATCGTCAGGCCCATTTGGTTCACATCCGAGAAGGGGTCATTATAGTCTTCGTTGAAATAAACACCCGATGACATTTGAAGGATGTCTTTGATCCGCACCCCTTCGTAGCCGGAACCGTTGAGTTCCGGTAGATATTTGGTGATGGGGTCTTCTATACTGTCGAACAAACCTTCGCTAAGTGCGATGCCAAGAGCGGCGGACACAACAGATTTGGAGACCGAAAACATAATGTGCCGGTCGCTTGGCTGTTCGCCCTGAAAATATTCTTCCGCGATGATAGTGTCATCGACGGCAACCAGAAAGCCGGTGGTGTAGGTACGTTCCAGCAGTGCCTGAAGTGATCTGGTTTCGCCATTATATTCGTATGTTTCAGGCAGGCTGATACCTTCCAACCGGTTGAAGACGAGGGTTTCTTCAGGCGCAGCAACTGTGTAATGCGGAAATGTTTCGCTTGCAGAACGAAATGTTTGGGTGATTTTTTCAGGGTTTGAAAATTCCTGAAACGGTTTGATCTTCTCATAGTAGCTGTAACCCCAGTAGCCACCAGCAGCAACAAGACCGAGCACCAGAAAGCCCGCAATTTTTCCCCTGCTCACGTCAATTCTCCCCTCAGTAAAATTCAGTAACGGCATGCCCCCATGCGTGCCTGTTTTATGTAAGCGTGCAATGCACTGCGCCGTCAAGCAGCTTTAACTTATTACAATGAATAGGAAATTGGTCGAAAACCTGATCAATCAAGGTTTGTGAGGATAGAAAGGGAACAGCCATGATCACTTTGGCTTAGAACCGGCGCCCAGCGCTGTACGATTACGGACAGAGCGGTGTTCGAAAATGGACAATTTTGCTTTATACTACAAGAGTAGTAATTTGTAACTATATGGAAGTAATGAGTATTTCAAATACTAGGCTTGGCACGGAATCTGCTGCTACAAGGGAAAACCACACGCGAGGAGACCCACCCATGTTTGCGCATTATCTGAAATCGGCGCTGCGATCCCTGAAGCGGGACAAACAGTTCGGGATTATTAACATACTTGGCCTGTCGATTGCCCTGACAGCGGCAATCCTGATCCTGTTGTTTATCCGTGATGAACTTTCCTATGATGACTGGGGACCGGAAACGCCGTCGCTTTTCCGGTTGGAAGGGTCGCTTTTCAATCAGGATGGCACAACGGAATATACCGCTGTTTCGCCGGGCCGTATGAGAGATCCCCTCGAGAGCGATTTTGCAAGCGATATCGTTGCGATCAGCCGGGTGCATAGCGAAGGGCATCTGTTCAAGCGCGATAATGACGCTTTTATCGACACGGTCAAATATGTTGATCTGGGCTTTTTCGAGATTTTTGATGTGCCGGTTGTCGCTGGCCAGCGGGAAGCAGTGTTCGCAGACAACACATCAATCCTGCTGACGGAAAAAATGGCGCTGAAATATTTCGGCACAACTGACCCCATTGGCCAGATACTGGACCCGGATGATGTGGATTACTCTTTCCGTGTTGTTGGCGTGCTAAAGGATTTGCCGGAGAATACACATCTGGATTTTGACTTTATTGCCCTGTTCGACCCGGAGCGATACGTGGGCCAGCCCTGGGTTGCGACCTACTGGCAGTCTCAAAATGTGCATACCTACATGAAGCTGTCACCGACCACTAGCGCAGCGTGGCTGGAACAGCAACTGCCGGCCTTTATTGACCGCAACGTTGTGGCGGAGGAAGCCCCCGGTATTGTTGGGCCTTTGAGCCAGCGGCTGAAAATGCGCCTGATGCCCGTTAGCGATATCCACCTGAAGTCAACCGTGCGTTTCCAGATGAAGCCGGGCGGCGACATTCGGCTGGTGATCAGCTTTGGTATCATCGCCGCCCTGATTATTTTCATCGCCTGTGTGAATTTTGTGAACCTGTCCACTGCCCGCGCCAGCTTGCGCACGCGTGAAATCGCGCTGAGGAAAGTGGTTGGAGCACAGCGCAATCAACTGATTGCACAGTTCCTGCTTGAGACCAGTTTGGCGGTTGGTATCGCGCTTGTAATGTCATTGGCCCTTGTGGAGGTGACACTGCCGTGGTTCAGCGACTTCATCTCCAAGGTTCTTTCCCTGAATTTGATGAATGACCCAACCGCATTGGCGATGCTGGGTGGCTTGCTGGTGGTAGTGGCGCTTGGGGCAGGGTTGCATCCCGCCTTTCACATCACGCGTGTTCGCCCTGCACGGGTGTTGCACTCCAGCGGTGCCGCCAACCTGCAAGGGGGGAAACTGCGGTCCGGGCTTGTTATGTTGCAATTCGCTATATCCATTGGCCTGATGGTTGTTACCTTTGTGGTGAAGAACCAGACAGATTATGCGCGCGACAAAGACCTTGGTTTCGATATCGATAGCAGGTTGCGCCTTAATTACATGAGCTACAAGGATGTGGCACCTGTTGCCGAAACCTTGAAAGAAGAAATTGCCCGCCTGCCCGGTGTGACAGATGTGGCCTTTGCTAATCGCGGGTTACCTCTCGGGGGACGCTGGGGTTTCAGTTTCCAGAAGGATGGTGACCCAACGCGCGCGACATATAACCTGGAAGACGTGCCGGTAGACTATGAGTCCCTTGATTTTATCAACGCTAAATTGATTGCTGGTCGTATGTTTGACCGCAACCGGGCGCTTGATAAAACGCATGTGCTGGAAGATGGCTCCAACCTCACGGAAGTGCCTTCAATTATCAACAGGCATGCTGTTAGCTATTTGGGGTACGCGAGCCCTGAAGAGGCGGTTGGGCAAAGCTTCTCCTACACTGAAGTCGGGGAAAAGAAGCGTGTCACCATCATCGGTGTGGTGGAAGATATGCATATGCGCAGCTTGCGCGATACGATGGAACCGCTGCGTTTCAGTATCCCGGATCAGGCACCAAACACCTTGAATATTCGGATGGCGGCAGGGCAGGTTGAGGAAACCCGCAGGGCCATTGAACTGGTCTGGAAGCGTCATGTGCCTGCTTTTCCGGTGAGCCTGTCTTCTTTTGAAGAGAACTTTGGCCAATATTATGAAGCCGATCGTCAGCGCGGCGAAATATTCGGTGTGTTTGCGATGTTTGCGGTGTTTGTTTCATCTATCGGGCTTTTCAGTCAGGCTGCTTACACAGCACAGCGGCGCTCCAAGGAGATTGGCATCAGGAAACTGATGGGTGCCAGTACCTTTGCGGTGGTGCGCTTGATGGTATGGCAGTTTTCAAAGCCAGTGCTGGTGGCAAACATCATTGCATGGCCCACAGCATGGTTGATCACGCGGGATTGGTTATCTGGCTTTGCCTACCGCATTGACCTGACACCAACGCCTTTTGTTGCGGCCAGTACTCTAGCTTTCCTGATTGCTGCGGTAACGATTATGTATCATGCCATTCGGGCGTCTAACACAAACCCGGTAACAATTTTGAAGCATGAATAACTGAGGTATCGGAATGTATCAGGCTATCGTGTCAGGCGGCAGCGTTCATACGCACGATCTGACCATAGCCTGATGCGATTTCCATATCGTCACCAAACCCTTTTGCCAGCATGATTTCGTGAACTTCGGGCAGACGCCAGCAAGGGACGAAGGGCACCATATGATGCTCAATGTGATAGTTCACATAGTAGGGCGCGAAGGTCATGCGCTCTAAAGCGTTTGCAAGCGTGGTGCGGCTGTTCTTCAAGGGGTGTTCAAGGTCTGGTACCGCTGCATGCTCGGCGATATTGCGGATGCGCATGAACAGTTGATGCGTGGTTGCAATGGGCACTAGCCACATCAACAGGAAAAGGTCCATCCGGCCTGCAAAGGCAAAGCCAGTAATGAAAACCGCATAAAAAATGATAATGGTGGAATAGAAGCCCCAAACGCGTTTGGCCCGCCCTTCCTTCTCACCCCACAAAAACCTGAACATGCCAATCTGAGTGCGCAGGAATACAATCCCTGTAAGGTCACGCAGGATTTTCCGGGTCATGCTTGCCTTGGTCACAGGAAAGGGTGTGTAGAGATAGTTTTCCGGGTCTTGCTCGGTGCGGGTGAAACGGTGGTGGGCCATATGGCGGGTGCGATAGGCTTTCATATTGATAATCAGCGGTGCAGCGGCAAGCCATTGTCCAACATGTTCGTTCACCTTTCGGTTTTTGAACATCATGCCGTGGCTGGCCTCATGCATCAGGATCGACAGGCCCAGCTGCCTGCTGCCGATCAGCGCAACGCTGACAACAAACGTCAACATATTCGGAAACAGAGCAAACAAAGCCATTGCACCAGCAATCACTCCCCACGCATGCACCAGCATCCACCAACCCATCAGGTTAGAACGTTGGCGCAGATGGTGCTGTTCCTCGCTTGTGAGGATGTCTGATGGCTTAATGCTATTCCACTGGGTTGACATCTGTTCCGATATTATCGCGAATAAATTTAATGTTTCTCATTAACTATAAAAGCGGCAAGCCGTGGACGCAACCAACTTTTTCTTGTCTAAACCAAGGAAAAAAAGCAAGGTTTGGCATGTAATGACAAATGTATGGCGATGAACATGACAGCAGCCCTCCCTAACGAGGCGTGTTCTTGAACTGATGAAAGGTTTGGCTGTGTTACCAAAGAAACTGGCTATCACTGTTGCCTTCCATTATGTGGAAAGTCGACTTGTATACTTGGGTATGATTTCAGATCATTTCAGTCAGCTTGCTGATGAGCTGTCGGTCACGATTGTGACCAACTCAAACGATCCGGAAAACCTGTTAAAAATCACCAAAACGCTGGAGGGAAAGGGCTTTGAATTTTCCTTTCTTATTCCGACAGCACTTGGCCATCCGTTTCTGCTGACATGGTCGCATTTTGCCGATTTCCGGCAAAAGATTGAGGACCCGTCCTATACCCATTTCATGTATTTGGAAGACGACATGCTGATCACCCGGCAAAATATGGAATATTGGATGGACGCAAGAGAGGTGCTGCGTGATACGGGTTTTTATCCGTCCTTTTTACGTGTCGAAAAGAAAGACGGCGCTGATGATTGGTATTCAACTGATGGGTCAGGAAGTTATGAGTTTCGAGACTTGCCGAGTGTTACTGCGCCAGCGCATGCAAAGTGGCTGTTTGTGAATGTACCTAACCCGTATCAGGGTATGTACCTTCTGGACAGGGAGCAGATGCTGGAGCATCTCTCAGGCCCATCCTCAGCGCCGGAATATGGTCTGCCAAAAGGTATTCGGGAGCGCGCGACTCGCGGCCTGAACTTTGCCAATGTCAAGAAAGGCTATTATTCGCGCAACCTGCTACCTTTTTGCGTGGATGAGGGGAAGCTGGACAAAGCCTGCTTCATTCATCACACGCCCAATAATTATGCGAACAACCCTTATGACGATGTCTACGGAAAAATAACTGCCGACCGGCTCATTTACAGCAAAGGAAAAGTCAACCTTTCTTCGCTATGGCTGGACCGGTCGATGCGTAAGGTCAAGGTAAGCATCTACCAGACCTATCGCAGTCTTAGTCAATTCCTTGGAAATAACTGATCGTTTTTTCCAAGCCCTGTTCCAGTGGTACTTTTGCTTGCCATTGCAGTTTTTCTTGCACGAGGGAAAGGTCTGGCTTCCGTTGCATTGGGTCATCTTCTGGCAAGGGTTTGAAGATGATTTCCGAGCTGGAGTTCGTCAGCTTTTTGACCGTTTCCGACAGCTCCAGCATGCTAAACTCACCGTCGTTGCCGATGTTAACCGGGCCAACGAAAGCTTCGTCGCTATCCATAAATTTCATGATGACATCAATCAAGTCGTCCACAAAACAGAAAGACCGCGTTTGTTGGCCGTTGCCATAAATGGTGATCGCATCGCCGCGCAGCGCTTGCATGATGAAGTTTGAGACAACACGGCCATCATTGGGGTGCATGCGCGGTCCATAGGTATTGAAAATGCGGGCAACCTTAATGTTGAGGCCATGTTGTCGGTGATAGTCAAAAAACAGTGTTTCCGCGCATCTTTTGCCCTCGTCATAACAGGACCGTGCGCCAATCGGGTTTACGTTGCCCCAATAGCTTTCAGATTGAACCGGCATGGCAGGGTCGCCGTATACCTCGCTGGTGGACGCCTGAAAAATCCGTGCGCCAACCCGTTTGGCCAGCCCAAGCAGGTTGATCGCGCCATGAACACTCGTTTTCGTGGTTTGTACAGGGTCTCGCTGATAGTGAATTGGGGAAGCGGGGCAAGCCAGATTGTAGATTTGGTCTACCTCAACATATAGCGGAAAAGTAACGTCATGCCGGATCAGTTCAAAGTTCGGGTTACCGATCAAATGTCGGATATTGTCTTTTGTGCCGGTGTAAAAATTATCGAGACAGAGCACATCGTCTCCGCGTTCCAGCAAACGTTCACAAAGGTGAGATCCCAGAAAACCGGCACCGCCAGTGACTAAAACGCGTTTGTTAAGATGCATTGCGTGCTCCTGATCCGACAACATGTATGGCAGAATATTCAGTATCAATATCGCATAAGCAGCTAATCTAAAAGCACTAAACCAGATAGCTAACGTTGCCATTCTCGCTTGGGTGATTGCCTGCTGACAAGCTTTTCACGCATATTTCACTGCTCCAGGTGCCGAATTGTTTTTTCGGCGCTCGTAGCTCGTGATAGTTTCAAAACATGACGTGGATTCGGTGTTTTCTGTTGTTTGTTCTCGCTTGTTCAGCGGGTTTTGGCTCTTTTGTGGTGGCTGGTTTTGCTGCGGACGAAAAACTGCTGAAGCAGATTACTGACGAGCCCAAAATCGCGGCGGCAAGCCTGTCATCCTATGGGCATTATGTAGCGGCACTGGTGCGGGATGATACTGACGGTGACAGTCGCCTTGCCGTGTGGCGTGCATTTACCCCCATTGAAGGTGCGGACCTGTTACCGTACCGACGACCAGATATTAGCTGGCTTGCCTGGATTGGTGAAGGTCGGCTCCTACTCTCGCTGAACGATTACGGGCTCGTGCTCTATGATGCGCATATTGGTCGCTTGCGCCCGCTCATTGAAAATGGTGGGCCACGCCCATTGGAATGGCCACCAACCCTATTGAGCGCACTGCCTGACGACCCCCGCAATATTTTAATGCAATGGGAAGACCCGGTTGTGCCAGGCTATCCTGCCGTTTACCGGGTGAACGCAATCACTGGCACGTCCGAGAAAGTGCTGGGTGCCTGGCGACCTGTTGTCCGCTGGTGGGCAAGCCCGGCTGGCGAGATCATGCTTGGTGAAGGATTTCGGGGCCGGCAGCAACAAATATTTGGTCGGCGTGCTGACGGTTGGAAGATAATCGCGGAAAATGACTATTTCGATGATGACCCTATTTCCATCGTCGCAATGGAGTCTGGCGGGGCCACGGCTGCAGTGATCAGCGGGCATGCTGGCGATACACGGTCCCTTTGGCGCATGGATTTACGTAGCGGCGCGTTTTTGCGGGAACTTGCGCAGACAGAAAATTTTGACATCAGTGCCGCAATTATCGACCCGGTTAATAACAATGTTGTCGGTGCAACTTATGTTGAAGACCGGCGCGAACAGGTGATCTGGGAAGACAATTTGCGCAACGAGCTGGACGAGATAGCCAGCCAGCTAAATGTTCACCGTGTTGAGCTTGTCTCCCGCAGTCGTGACGAGCGCGTAACGCTTTTCCGCGTACGGGAAAACTGGCGACCCAATCGTTATTTCCTGATGGACGCGGAAAACAGGGATTTGGTTGAAATTGCGCCGGACGAAGCGGCGAACGCACTGCCAAAGCCCAACAAGCGCAGTGTTTACATCAAGCTAAAGGGCAAACGAACCAGGAATCTTGGGGCCATGCATGGTATCCTGTCCCTGCCTGAAGGTGGGCCAACCGGCAGAGCGGTCGTACTGGTGCATGGTGGGCCCGTGCGCCGGGTAGCCAACAGCTACAGTCCGCTTGTTAGTTGGCTTACCGCCAACGGCTATACTGTGTTGCAACCCAACTTTCGTGGCTCAAGCGGATTTGGCGAAAAGTGGCGACGGGCAGGCTATACCCGCTGGGGTACAGATATGCAGGATGATGTGCGTACCAGCGCCGAGTGGTTGCTTGATAGCGGTTACGCGGATCAGGGCAGCATGTGTGTTATGGGCGGGTCTTATGGCGGATATGCAGCACTTTGGTCGTCCATCAAAGACGATGACCTGTTTGAATGCGCCATCAGTGTAAACGGTGTTACGTCGGTTGCGCATCTGGTGAGTTTTCTGGAAACCCGGCGCTTTCATCTCCTCAGCGTGCCGCGCATCAAAGGCAAGCTATCAACCCGCACTTTGCTGAGGCGGTCACCGCTGAACCGTGTTGATTTGGTCCGCTTGCCTGTTCTGCTTCTTCATGCCACCCGCGATGCGAATGTGCCTTTTGAACAGGGTGTGCAGATGGCAAAAGCTTTGCGAGCCTATAAAAAAGACCATGAATGGATCGTGCTGAAAGGGTCCGAGCATCAGCTAAGGCGCGCGCAGGACCGACACACCTATTATGGTGCGGCAACCCGGTTTCTGGAAAAGCATATTGGTGCGGATGCATCGCGCAGTCGCTGATTTCCAGTTAGATAGCATCTCCAGTCCTTTCCCCCACCGGGCCACCGCACGGAATTATACTTGGGTGCTCGGGTGGGGGAGAGGGCTGGCGCAGAAACTAACCGAAAATCTGCAACTATTGTCTCTCTATGCCAGCTAAAATACGGGTCTTTCAGCGAAAGACTCGCAATTACCCTTCAAATATGGTTTGAAAGGAGCGGGGAGAGGTTTGGCGGTGCGTCCGCGCCATGGCCATAACCACTAAGAGGGATCGCATGCAGGCTGTTTTCTGCATCCGGAAAATTTACACAAGAGGTGGACATGACTGACACAGCTGTCGCAACCGAAGGATCACAGGAACGCGAGTTTTTGGGGCATCCTATCGGCCTATCTATTTGTTTTCTAACCGAAATGTGGGAGCGTTTTTCCTATTATGGAATGCGCACCATTCTAGTTCTGTATCTGGTGAAATATCACCTGTATAGCGCCGAAAAAGCGAGTTTCATTTACGGTGCCTATGCTGGCCTTGTTTACATGATGCCGATTATTGGCGGCTATATGGCTGACAGGTACCTAGGCAGCCGGAAAGCCGTGACATATGGCGGTATTCTACTGGTGCTTGGGCACGGCTTGATGGCTTTCCACGGCCCGCAGGCGTATATGGACGGCGATGTTGTTGTCAGGAATGATTTCTACATCAATGTCTTTTTCCTTGCGCTGGCTCTTATCATTGCCGGGGTTGGTTTCCTGAAAGCAAATATTTCCACCATTGTTGGTGCGCTTTATGGGCCGAATGACCCACGCCGTGATGGCGGTTTCTCCATATTCTACATGGGCATCAACGTTGGGTCTGTGCTTTCCACCATCATTGTTGGTTACGTGGGCGAGGTTTATGGCTGGAACTACGGTTTTGGTCTTGCTGGTATTGGCATGTTGTTTGGCCTGGTTGTGTTTCTGTGGGGGCAGAGGTTGCTTGATGGCCGTGCTGATCCGCCAAACCCGGAAGAGCTGAAAGAAGTAGCTTTTGCAGGTATCAATAAAGAAAACATGGTGTATCTGGGCGGTATTCTGATGGTGCTCGTCAGCTGGTTTATGATGCAGTATCAGCAGCTTGTTACATGGCTTGTGTTGGCAACGGGGGCAGTCATGGTTGGTATCGTGATGATCTATGCCATGAAAAATTGTGACAAAGTCGCGCGGGAACGCTTGTTTGTGGCCATATTCCTGATTGCCATCCAGTCAGTGTTCTGGGCGTTGTTCGAGCAACAGGCAGCATCCTTGACATTGCTTGCAGACCAACAATTTAACCTCAGCGTTCTGGGGCTTGATATTAAGGCGTCGCAGGTTCAGTCCATGAACCCTGGTTTCATTATCATTTTCGCACCGGTATTCGCCTGGATGTGGGTGGCATTGTCCAGAAAAGGGCTGGAACCATCAACGCCGGGTAAGTTCGGCATTGCCATGCTGTTGATTGGCATCGGATATGTTGTGTTTGCTTGGGGACTGGGCCTTGACGACAGCACCAGCAAAAGCTTCCTGTGGCTTGTGTTTATTTACCTTGCGCTAACGCTCGCGGAGCTTTGCCTCAGCCCGGTTGGCCTGTCGATGGTGACCAAGCTCAGTGTTCCGCAAATTGTAGGTATGCTGATGGGTACATGGTTCCTGTTCACGGCTCTTGGTAACAACCTTGCGGGTGTGATCAGTTCATGGACCGGCAGTGGCGGTCATGGTGCCGACAGTGGCACACTTGATATTGCGGCCACGATGTCGGTTTATAACACTATTGGACTTGTCAGCGTTGGTGTGGGTGTCTTCATTCTGGTTCTGACACCAATCATGCGCAAAATGATGCACGGCGTGCATTAAACCAACCTAAGGGCGGTATGCTCTTGATTGGCAGAGTAGCTTGTGATTTACTCTGCCGACAGAATTCGCAAGCCTTATTGGGGCATGCACGGCGTCCGTGAAAACGGGCGCATTTGGTCGAGGGCGGGGACGTAATCACGTTCCCGCTTTTTATTGGCCAGATATTAGAATAATCTCCGGGTATTGGCGTTAACCATTTGCGCCGCATCAACACCAACAACGAACCATATATGCAGCACGACATTCTTCTGATTGGCACCTATCACAAAACCGGCACCGTCTGGATGGAGCAGGTGTTCATGCACCTTTGCAGGCGGCTTGCTATTGCCTTTACCGGTACAAATTTGCGCCGTGAACCAATTGAGCCAACACCGGGCATCTACCTTGATGATCATAGTGCATTTCCGGAAAGCTTACTGAATGCAGCGTATGTGGGTTTTCGTATGATCCGCGACCCGCGCGATGTCATCATCTCAGGGGCGCATTACCACGCCCGGGCAAATGAAGCGTGGCTGCACGAAATTCGAACAGATGGCAGTGGAAAATCCTACCAGCAAATTCTTTGCAGTTTCGATAACCTTACTGACAAGCTCCTGTTTGAAATGAACAATACGGCAAAGGCCACCTGTAGAGAAATGGTTGCGGATATGGGCCGACTGGCGGATTTTTTAACCGTGCATTACGAAACCTGGATGACCGATATCAGCATGGAACACTTTGCTGCAACGCTTGGGAAACTTGGGTTCCAAGCGGACGAAATAGAGGTGGCTCAGCAAACTTTTTTTGAATTTTCCATGTTTGGTAAGGGCCGTGATATTGGCGACCACGCTCGCTCCGGCAAGGTGGAACAGTGGCGAAGTGTTTTCACCCGTCCGCTTGCAGAAGCCTTCCTGAAGGTAAATGGCGACGCGCTGATTACCCTTGGTTATGAAAAGAACCACGATTGGGTTTTGAACCTGTCAGCTACATAAACCATAGTTGATAAGCGAAAGGCGTGACAGGGACAGGGACGCTTGTTAGGCTCATTTCATGCTCCCTCCCAAGCTCGGTTCAGGAATTTTGGGGGTGATTGGGGGCAAACGCACCGGTTCACTCCGTGTGAGGGGTCTGTCCACTGTTTAGTGAACGGTGCTTGAAGGGAGTTTTACATGAGAAAGAAAGTGCTTCGCGCGCGGGAATTTCGCGCGCCTACGGGCTGGCTAAAGGGTAGCCTGACGGCGGTTGCCGCATCGGTTCTTTTGGCGGCCTGTACGCCCACAGATAGTGAACAGGGCGAATTCGTTGAAATTAACCGGGATCCGTTTCCATCCAGCTATACACCGCTGCCATCACAGGCAACGCTGATAACGGGCGCAACCATCCTTGATGGTATGGGTGGCCGGGTTGAAGGTGGTTCCATCCTTATGGAAGGCGGCAAGATTGTTGCTGTTGGCACAGATATCAGCGCGCCAGACGGTGCCACCGTCATCGATGCGGCGGGGCGCTGGGTTACGCCGGGTATCATTGATGTGCACAGCCACCTGGGTGTTTACCCAAGCCCGGGTGTGTCATCCCATTCTGACGGTAACGAAGTGGGTGAACCCGTGACCGCAGACGCGTGGGCAGAGCATGCCCTTTGGCCGCAAGATCCGGGTTTCATCCGTGCTTCTGCTGGCGGTGTTACGTCGCTTCAGTTGTTGCCGGGGTCTGCTAACCTTGTGGGTGGTCGCTCCGTGACCATTAAAAATGTACCGGGTCGTGTGGCGCAGGATATGAAGTTCCCCGGCGCACCCTACGGCATGAAAATGGCGTGCGGCGAAAACCCCAAGCGTGTGTATGGTGACGGCGAACGTGGCGGTGACTTTCGTCCGCATACTCGGATGGGTAATGTGGCTGGTTACCGTCAGGCTTGGGCCGATGCGCAGGATTACCAGCGCCAATGGGACAAGTACGAGCGCGACTATAAGGCTGGCAAGGATGTGTTGCCACCAAAGCGTGATTTGAATCTGGATACGCTCGCGGCGGTGCTGCGCGGCGACATTCTGGTGCATATGCACTGTTACCGTGCCGATGATATGGGCCAAATGCTGGATGTGATGAAAGAGTTCAACTATCACATCGCCTCGTTTCAGCATGCGACGGAAAGCTATAAAATCGCAGACAAACTGGCTGAAAATAACATTTGTTCTGCCATGTGGGCCGACTGGTATGGCTTCAAGATGGAAGCCTATGACGGCATTCGCGAAAACATTCCTTTTGTGCATAAGGCCGGTGCCTGCGCCATTGTCCATTCGGACGATGCAAACGGTATTCAACGCCTGAATCAGGAAGCTGCCAAAGCATTGGCAGATGGCCGTAAGGCTGGCGTTGATATTTCCAAGGCTGATGCATGGATATGGTTGTCGCTTAATCCGGCACGTTCGCTTGGTATCGACGGGCAAACCGGCACGCTTGAGCCGGGCAAGGATGCAGACGTTGTGCTGTGGTCCGGTGATCCGTTCAGTGTTTACACCAAAGCCGACCTGACGTTCGTTGACGGTGCTGTGATTTTTGACCGTGCTAATCCTGACCGAAACCCGGTGATGGATTTTGAACTGGGCCAGCCAGGTGAAGGAGACGTGAAATGAGAAAGCTGATTTCCATTGCAGCCGTAATTGCAGCGGCCCTTACCGCTTCTGTTTCTGCAGAAGATATTGCGATCACTGGTGGCCGTGCCTTCACCAATGGCGGTTCTGGCGAGGTTGAAAACGCCACCATTCTGGTGTCAGACGGCAAAATTACGTCCGTTGCCGCTGGTGGTGTGGTGCCTGAAGGCTACCGGGTGATCGATGCGTCCGGCAAGTGGGTAACTGCCGGCTTTATGGCCTCAGACACTACGCTTGGCCTTTCTGAGGTGGCGCTGTCTGGCGGCATTGTTGACAGTTCCGCCCCGCGCGAGCCGAACCAGATCGGCCTTAATGTCATTCCGGCCTATAACCCGGCTTCCACCTTTATTGCCAATACGCGCATCGA
The DNA here is from genome assembly GCA_965199355.1 of Kordiimonas sp. Taxonomy (GTDB): domain Bacteria; phylum Pseudomonadota; class Alphaproteobacteria; order Sphingomonadales; family Kordiimonadaceae; genus Kordiimonas. The sequence continues at coordinate 459,488 of OZ240690.1, read as the reverse complement.
AGGTGTCACCCGTGCCATGACCCGCATGAACAACACGGGCGACATGTGGCTTGGCCTTGGTGCCATCGTCAAGATGAGCGATAGCGATGTGATTGCCCGCGAACGAGCCTTTTTGGTGCTTGATCTTGACGAAGGATCCGCGAACGAAGTGGGTGGCAGCAGGGCAGTGCTTTGGCACAAGCTCAATGAAAAGTTCCAGTCTGCCAAGGACAAGCTGGACAAAGCCAAAGACGATGATGATGACGAGAAGGGCAGCAAGCGGCCTTCGCCAGCGGACGCCGTGCTGAATGCGGTTCTGTCCGGTGACATGCCGGTTTATGCAATTGTCAATCGCCGGTCGGATATTGAGCAGCTGATTGCCTTCCAGAAACGGTTTGGCATTGAGGTGATCCTGAGCGGTGCTGCCGAAGCATGGATGGTCGCGGATATGCTGGCTGATGCTGGTATTCCGGTTGTCATGGACCCATCTGCCAACCTGCCCGGAAACTTTGATGTGCTTGGCCGCACCAGCGCGGGCGCAGCCCGGTTGCATGCGGCAGGTGTGAAACTTGCCTTCATCCCGCCGGGCACACCAAATGCACGTCTTGTGGTACAGAACGCTGGAATAGCTGTTTCAATGGGTTTGCCGTGGGAAGCGGCGGTTGATGCCCTTACTGTCAATCCGGCTGAAATTTTTGGCCTGTCAAACAGTTACGGCAAGCTTGCAGTGGGTATGGACGCAGACATCGTGGTGTGGGACGGTGACCCGCTGGAGCTGATGAGTAGCCCCGATGCGGTGCTGATCGCAGGCGAAGACATTCCACTTGTCTCCCGTCAGACCAAGTTGCGGGACCGTTACAAGGAACTGGACCGGTCCCCAGCGCTTGACCGCTAAATCAGGCCAAAATATTGCAGAAAGCCGGGGCACGCCCCGGCTTTTACGAGAGAAATATGTTTACAGTTAATATCAAAAACTTCGCACTGACGGGCCAGTTTGGTCCCGTGCAAATTGGTATGCACCGCGAGGAGGTGGAGCGACTGCTGGGAGAGCCGGATGGCCGAACTAGCTGGAACTCTGCGCCGGAGGAACCGGATCATATCTATTACTCCAGATACGAGTTCTTTTTTGAAAAGAGTATTCTGGTTGCCGTCCAAAACGACAATTTTTTCCCTCAGTGGCCTGAGCTCGTGAGATATGAAAGTAAGACTTTCAAGATCGACCCTTGGATACTGGACGCATCGCCTAAGACCACCTTATCAGAAGTCATCGAACGACTTGATGCAGAGAACATTGCGTTTGAGCAAATTGAATATTTTGAACGCCCGGGCATTCAGCTTGCTAGTGGTGTGGTCCTTGATTTTGACGATTGGGACGAAGATGAACACGACACCGAACCGCCGTTAGAGCGACGTGAGTTGATTGCAATTCGGTATTTTCCAAACCGATAAGGAAACCAGGGTTCGCTCCGGCTTATTTTTGTTTGATGCGGCACCAGCTCGCACCCCCAACTGACCACCCAAAGTATACTCTCATATGATGGTGTCGGATGGGGGTGTGGGATGGTTCTGAGCTTTTTTAGAGCGTCAGTAGTGCGCGTACAGCCATCACAATCAGAATGATTGAACCTGTCGCGAACAGCAGGAAGCGGATCATCACCTTGTTGATGGTCGCCTGCAACAGCGAATGCAACACCCGGATCGCCACATAGGCCCATGCCAGCATAATGGTGGTGCCATCGGTCATGCCGGTCAGGTGGGCATAAACCACAAGTGCATAGAAGATGGTCGGCTGCTCGTGCAGGTGGTTATAATTGTCTGCAATTCGGCGCGCTTCCGTTGGTAGCACATTCAGTGAACCCGGGTGTGCCGCATCCTGCGGGTCAATGTTTGCTTTACTCATGGCGGGCAGGCGGGTTGCATACATCCACAACCACATCACCAGTGTCCAGCTTACGAGCGCCAGCATGGGCGTTAAAATTGAAGACATGTCTTTCTCCCCTGTTATTTTTTCCTGAGTTTACGCCATGCGGCGATGCGCAGCATCAATGCCGTCAGACCGATAACAGCGATAAAACCCGCTGAAGGCATGCCATCGGGCAGGTTCCCAAGCGATCGACCAACAAAGATAAGCCAGATGTAATAGCTGCCAATCTTGTGCAGCAGTTTCCAGTTTTTTGCACCCAGCTTGCGAACGGATGCATTGTTGCTGGTCAGGGCCATCAGGCCCAGAAACACATAGGCAAGCCCGCCGCCCGAAAGCTCGCCCACTGTGCGGCTGGCATCCGTCAGCGCGAGGTTCGATAGCACCAGCCCCGCATGGACAAAATGCACCAAAGCAAACGACAAGCCGATATAGCGGCGGTTGCGCATTGCCCAGCGACCATAGACGCCCGGATGGCGCACTTGAATGCTGCTGGCGGTAAAAGCCACAATGAACAGGCCATAAGCAAGCCAGGCTGTTGGCTTCATTACCTGTGGCAACATATTGGCGTAGCCACCCCACATATCGAAACAGAAAAGCAGAAAGCTGAACAGAAGAACGGCAACTGTGCCGATCAGCGCTGGCCCTTCGTTCAATTGCACGCCCTTTTTCATGTCACGCCCTTGTGGTTGCCTGAACAGTCTTGCGGTAACTGTTCCACAAGGTTACTGCTTGGTCCAGCGTGATTTGAGGGGAAGCAGGCGTGGCAGTTGCGTTAAAATATATTACGGACGAGGATTTGCCGGCGTTTTTCGACATGCTGTCGGACCAGTCGCTGACCATCCAAACAGGTTCCATTCCTCTTGCCATTGATATTAACTGGGCGCGGGAGCGGCTATTGATGCAGCGCAACGGCGAAGCCGATGGCACCCGTTTTGACCGCGGCCTTTACGAAGGTGATACGCTTGTGGGCATGGCGGGCTGGTTCCGGAACGATGACGGCCTGATTGAAATTGGATATGCCATCCACCGGGATCATCGTGGCAAAGGTTATGCAACAAAAGCGGCAGGCATGGTGGTGGCTGTGCTGCGGGAAAGCGGTTGCACAGAGCCTGTTTACGCACAGTATTTTCAGGACAATGAAGCGTCGGGCCGTGTGCTCGCCAAACTGGGGTTTAAGCAAGTGCGGGCGACAGAGGGTGTTTCTGCTGCGCGCATCGGCAGCGCACCTGCGTGGCTGGTGCGGTTAGTAGAACTACAATAATTGGCACACGATGAGCCCTGTTATGTGTTTGGAGTGACACCTCGATGCCCAAAATCTTAGTCTTTTATAAGAGCAAACTGTGGATGCGTTTCGCTACCTATCTTTCAGTGATGTTGATTTCGAGCCAACATTTGAGGCCTAATATCGCTAACTTGATTGCAGGGAATGCCATCGAACTGTCCCGGTTGGATGTTATGGCCATGATCATCATGCCGGTATTGTTCTACTTTCTACTGTACAGCATGAAACGACTGTTTTTTGTGGGAGATGCCATCCGGTTTTACGGGGATCGTATCTGGTTCAATAGCGGCCTATTTGGCAGGAGTTATTACTGGACGCATATCGATGTCGTCAGGTTGGTGAAGCGAGAAAGATATGTGAATGGTTTTATAAGGCAGGTTTTGACTGAACTGCATGTTATCCGTGCGGGCAAGACCCGTTTACGTTTCTTGATGAACGATGTTGAATTTGATCAGCAGAGCTTGCAAGCGCATTTCAGCCTGAGGGTACAGTTTGAATTTGAAGACCGAGCGTCTAAACCATTGGAGACAGGTGAGCTGGGTCCCGTTTCTGAGGCCGCAGGAGCTTCTGAGGTATCCGAGGTTGATAAACCACCAAAAAAACTCGCTTACGGTGTTCGCAAACGTAAATGGTAGTCCAAGTTTCAGGGACTATTAGGCCCATCCGGTCGGGTGATGACAAAGGTGGCGGCGCACGAAAGCACAACCGCCTGAATGATCAACACCATGGTTGATGCCCCGAGCACAAGCGATAAGCCGAAGGTTGCAGCCATCACAGCAACAGAAATTTTCTTGGTTCGCCGGTTAATGCTGCCATGGTCCTGCCAGTCACGGATCATAGGGCCGAACTGCGGATGGCCGAGAAGCCATGCCTCAAGCTTTGGCGAACTGCGCGCAAAAGCAAAGGCAGCCAGCAGCAAAAAGGGCACTGTCGGCAACAGCGGCAGGAAAGACCCCAGCACCGCAAGCACAACGGACGTAAGCCCGAGTATCATCCATAAAATTCGAACAGGCATAAGGTTCCTTAACAGGATAGCCGGTATTGTCCAACATTGGTGACACGAGAGGCGCTATCGCTCGGTTGGTGTGCGTGTGTAGGACAATACATATTTGGCCCGGCGTTTGTCACCGTCTGATACGGGTAGCTCCATGATGCCAACATCTCTATAGGGCTTGCCAAAATGCCTTAGGTCGCGCCGATAGTATCTGACGCGGCGCTCGATAATCTGGCTTTGCCAGGAAAGTTTGCACATCCCGTCTGAAAAGGGGGCTGCTTCGCTCATGTCCATGCCACGAAGGCGTCTGCCGACAATCTCTTCCGTGCCTTCGCCGGCAATCCTGATTTGCGTCGTGCCGTCCGGGTTGCAGACCACAAGGCCCAGATAATCGGCAAAGCGGGCCATTTCCCGGAACAGGAGTTCGGATTTTTTGGGTGGGTGCCCATCTTTCACAAGGCCAAGCCACCAATCGAATATGTCGCGGTATTGCACATCAGGTAACACCTGACGGAACAGGTTCAGTTCATCGTCAGACGGCATGGTGCCTAAAAAAGAAGGACCAACGAAATACTCTTTTATCGCCGGGTCGCCGTCGCCGTTGCGGATATAATCCAGCCTGACAATTTCCATAAACTGTTCCCCCTAACCGCGTTTACGAGAGAAATAGTCATTCGGTTTCTGTCTGACGTCAACCGCATCGGAAAAAATACATGTGCGGCCGCAATTATGCTGGCCTTCAAATATGGGCTGCTTTTCTTATCACGTTACCGAGGGCTTCAAAGGTTTTGGCGCGGGGGTTGGTTGCTCGCCAGATAAGGCCAATCATGCGGGTTGGTATCTGGTCAGAGAAGGTGGCGATATCAACAGCCAGATTGCCTGCAATGCCAGCCTCTACTGCCATGCCGGGCAGCAGGGTCATGCCCCTGCCTGCGGCCACCATGGGCAGAATGGTGGACAGGCTGGTGTTGGCAAGCTCGCGTCCGGCGCGGCGCCCCACCAATGAACAGGCTTCAAGTGCATGGTCGCGCAGGCAATGCCCTTCGTCCAGCAGCAACAGTTTGTCTTCATCCAGATCATCAGTGCTGATTTCCTTGCCCGGTGCTTCGCCCACCGGATAGGCCGCAACAAACGGGTCAGCGAACAGGGGCATCTCATGCACGTTGCCGCACTCAAAGGGCAGGGCATACAGCACCACATCAAGATCACCCGCCCGAAGCAGGTCACACAGGTCTGCGGACTTGTCTTCCCGCAAATGTAGCAAAAGGTCAGGTAGTTCTTCCCCGATCACCGGCATAATTTTGGGCAGCAGATAGGGCGCAATGGTTGGGATTACGCCCATGCGAATGGTGCCTGAAAGCGGGTTTTTTGCTGCTTCGGCCATGTCGGTCAGGTCGTCAACTTCGTTCAGGATGCCCTGGGCTCGCCGCACCACTTCGTTGCCGAGAGCTGTGAACATCACCGATCGTTTGGTGCGCTCAACAAGCTGGGCACCCAGCAAATTCTCCAGTTCCTGAATGCCGGCAGACAAGGTGGATTGCGTCACATGGCAAGCGTCCGCCGCTTTGCCAAAATGATCGGTTTTATGCAATGCCACCAGATACCGTAGCTGTTTGAGAGTAGGAGGAAAGCTCATCGACCCATCCGATATAATGTGCCAGTTAAATTATGTGGGTCGATCATACATTCGTCGGGCAAAATGACAATATGCTTTCGCTTCACCGTGCGGGCGCATCAATTCACCGCAAATTGTATTAAAATGGGCAGACTGCCCGATTGTGGTCACATTTCATTTATTTGATGTGCTCGCCGGATTGCAGGCTTTTGCTTTGCCTGCCTCATTCTATCTATCCGGCTTCTGTGTGCCGAGTGTTGGGGAGCGGTAAGGCCAGCCACTATCCTGTATCTATCTAGAGCCGAGGCTCAAAAAAATGGCCGGGTAAAAACCCGGCCCGAGTCACGACAGCGAGGATAGTGTGATCACAACAGGAGTGGGCACAACCGAGTCGCGCCCTCTCGCACCTCCTAAAAAACCAAATAATCGCCGCTTGGTCAATGATTCTCTGCCCCATGGGGACAAATTAGTAGGAAAACTGTCATTTTTTGTACGAGTCGGGCTAAAATTCACTCGTCAGGTTGGTCGAACAGTCATGCTGTTGGACAACTGTCCGATTCCTGTTTTTGGTACACCAAAAGCCATGAATGATTCGCGACCCTAGGCAGACAGTTTCTCGGCCACCTGTTGTTTCACGCGGGCACGGTAACGCCTGCTGACAGGATGACGGTCTCCGCTTTTCAGATGTAATTCCATTTGGCTATCGCCGTGCTCAATGGCAGTGACATGGGCCATGTTCACCGTGTGGGACCGGTGGCACCTGATGAAACTGTTGGGTAGTGTTTCCAGGAACTTTTTCATCGTGCAGCGATGCACCAACACGTCTTCCCCAACCTTGATGCATATATAATCCTTACCCGAAACGATGCTTTCAATATCGGTAACGGCCAGTAATTTGGTGGTCAGGCCGTCCTTTATGGCGATGCGCTCGGGGCCTTTTTCCTCGCGAGTGGCTGGTTCCAAACCTTCAAGATTTTCGGGTGCCAACTCCTCTAGAACAGCAATCAGCCGCTTGTTCTGGTCAACGGTTTTCCTGGCGTTGATCCGGTTTGTCAGCCGCAAGAGTGTGGCGGTGAACTGTTCGTCTTTGATTGGTTTCAACAGATAGTCGACAGCATTGATCTGGAAAGCTTCCACCGCAAATTCGTCATAGGCGGTGACAAAGACAATATTCTGCGGGCCAAGGGCATAGAGCTCTTTGGCCGTTTCAATGCCGCTCATCTCCGGCATTTCGATATCCAGAAAAATGATGTCCGGCTTATGCGTGCTGGCAAGTTCAACCGCATCCATGCCATTTGCCGCTACGGCGCAAACTTCAAAGGGGTCGCGGTCCTTGAGCCGCAGCGCAATTGCTTCGCGGGCAAGTGGCTCATCATCAACAACCAGTACCTTAAGCGTCATCGTCTTGCGCTCCATGATCGACGGGGAGACGCATGATAACGCTGTAGCGGCCATCCCGACCGCTTGGCAGCATGGTTGCGCGCCCTCCGTAAAAGGTGTCTAGCCGCTCGCGCGTGTTGGTTAGCCCGATGCCAAAACCGGGTTCGCTAGCATCTTTCATGTCGTTTTCAATTTTGATTACCAGCGTTTCGTCAGCTTGCTGGATATCGATCAATACATATCCGCCTTCGCGGGAGTTGATGGCACCGTGTTTCACCGCGTTTTCAACAAGTGGCAGTAGAATGCCGTTTGGCAATTTGGCTTCCGGTAAGGGGTCCGCCAGATTCCAGCGAGCATCAAGCCGGTCCCCAACCCGAATTTTAACTATGTCCAGATACCCCTCAAGGCGCTCTATTTCGGTGCCAAGTGACACAGCGGGTGTTGGGTCGCGCTCAAGCGTTTGGCGCATGAAGTCGCTTAACTTCTCCAGCATCAGCCTTGCGCTCGGTACATCGCCTTTCAGGAGCAAAGTGTCCAGGTTTCCGAGTGTGTTAAACAGAAAATGAGGGTTCACCTGATACTGGAGCAAACGGAGTTTTGCCGCTTGTGCCTGTGCATTTGCCGCCGCCGTTTGTAACTTTTGTTCGCGGTAGCCGGTGTAATACCGCAGTGCCCAAAAACCACCTGCCCATACAAGCAACTGCGTCACAGACCGGCTGCCCCAATGGAAATACTCTCTAAGCTCGGTGCTATGCACGCCCGGTTCCAGAAGATGATATATCACGGCGTTAAAGGATACACGCCAGATGGTGGCAGCCAGCAGCGCCAGAGCCAATGCCGCCAGAGCCTGCCGGACAATAGGCCAATCAAATATTCTGACAAACAGGCCCGCCAATGTGGTGGAAACAATAAAGCCCATAGCAGAATAGATAATCAATTCGGCCCACGAAGGTGGTGGGGCGTCAAAGGCTATCCAGCTTGCCCGTGTAACGATGGCAAGGGTGGTCCAGATCGCGGCTTGCGTGCCCAGAAAGAATTTAACATTCGGTGATATCATGGCTGCAGCCTTTATCCGCCCAACGACCGGTTCTAAACGGGAAAGAGACCGACCGTCGCAAAAATAGGACCAGTGGTCGTGCCCTTACCGGCAATTGAGCGCATTTTGCCACATCCGCAACCAAAAGATAACCGGAGCCTGATCGGGCGGTTAGCGCCTACTGATTCTTGACGATAAAATCATCCACTACCTTACAGGCTGCCGGACCCAAAAGCACAACAAACAGTGTCGGCAGGATGAACAGAATCAGCGGCACTGTCAGCGTCGCAGGCAGCCGGGCCGCTTTCTCTTCTGCTTTCATCAGGCGTTCGTTCCTGAACTCGGCAGATAGGACACGCAGGCTGGTTGCCAGCGGGGTGCCATAACGTTCGCTCTGGATCAGGGTGGTGACAACGCCCCTGAGCGCGGGCAGGTCTACCCGTTCTGAAAGGTTGACGAGGGCTTGCCGTCTTTCTGGCAGAAAACCAAGCTCAATCGCCGTCAGGGAAAACTCGTCCGAAAGCTCTGGTGTGGCGCGCTCCAATTCTTTCGCGACACGGTTAAGCGCGCTATCGAGTGTGAGGCCCGCTTCGGCGCACACCACCATCAAATCAAGTGCATCGGGCAAGCCCTTGCGGATTGCTTCGGTGCGCTTTTGCTTGGTGTTGGTCACAAAAATATCGGGCAATTTCAGACCAAAAAACACCATCCCAATTGCCATCATCGGGTGGAATGTGGCGTATTTGGCCATCATGCCCATGCCATAAAACATGATGATGCCAACAAGGCCCATCACGAGCGGCAGGGCAAGGCGCGCCACCTGATAAATAACAAGCGCATCCTTGGAACGGTAACCCGCTTGCTGAAGTTGCAGGGTTAGCTTTTTCGTCTGCTCGTTTTGAAGTAGTTTCAGTTTTTCTGCGACAGTGCGCAGGGAACCAACGCTGTCCACCTTCTTGATTTGAGATGTGCGTTTGCTAGTGCGCACCAAGCCTGCCTTCAGCGCATCACGCCGTTCCTGAAGGGTTTTTACCCGGCCAGCCATCGGCTTTTTAACGAGCGCAGTTTGGTAAACCGCGAGTAGAACCATGAAGGCGACCGCGCCAGTAAACAGCGACAACAGGTCAATGGTGGACATGCCAAAAAGTTCAAATTCGGTACCCATCATTACACCTCAAACTGTATCATTTTGCCCATCACCAGCATGCCGATACCCATCCAGATAAGGGCACCAATACCTGCAACAATCGCTTTTGGATGGGTGAAGAGGATGATGCCATAGTCATAGTTCAAAAGCATGATCAGCCCCAGCATGACAAAGGGCAGAACTCCCACGATCCAAGCGCTTGCCTTGGCTTCCGATGACATGGCTCGGATTTTCAGTTTCATGCCTTGCCGCTGGCGCAGAATGCCGGAAAGATTACTGAGGGTTTCACCAAGGTTACCGCCCGTTTCCCGCTGCACCACAAGCGAGATGACAAAAAACTTGAAGTCCGGTGTATCCAGCCGGTCCGCCGTTTCCCACAGAACGTCTTCAAGCTGTTTGCCAAGGCGCATACCGTCGGTGATCTTGCGGAATTCTGTACCGGTTGGTGCGCTCAGTTCATGACCCACATTGGCGATGCATTCATTCACCGGCAGGCCGGACTTCAGGCCACGCACCATCAGGTCAATGGCTTCGGGGAATTGTTTCGTGAAACGTTCGATCCGGCTTTTGATTCGCATGCCAACGTAAAAATGAGGTAACCCAATTCCGGCGATGATGCCGCCTGCAAACGCCATAAAGGCGGGGAAACCGGCGAGGATAAGAAAAGTGGCGGTGCCAATGGCAATTGCGCCGCAAATCGCGGCATAGCGACCAAGTTCGATATCCATTCCGGCTTTTTGAAGCCTAAGCTGCACCTGATCCCGCCGGGGCAGCAATGCAGAGAGCTTGGCCCCCAGGCCGGTCTCTTCCTTGTTAAGCCGAATGGACGCCGTTCTTGCTGCTGTAGATTGACTATCGGAAAACCTGTTCTTGAAGGTTTCTAACCTTGCCTGTGTTTGCTTCTGGTGCTTCCCGAGCATGCGATTAAGCACAAACAGGACTACTAGCAAAACAAGCACCATCGTGGTGGCACCAAATATAATCACTGTAACATTGGCATCTTGCATGATCTTATCCGTTCATCGCGTCCATCAGCGCGCGATCAAGGCCGAAATATTCAGCATTGGTCAGGAAGTGCGGTCGCACGCCAGTTGAGTTGAAATTGCCGATTAGCCGTCCGCCTTCGTCTTCGCCTGTGAACTCGAAACGGAACAAGTCTTGAGTGGTGATCACATCACCTTCCATGCCCACCACTTCGGTGACATGGGTGGTGCGGCGACCACCATCGCGCATGCGCTGCACCTGGACTATCAGATCTAGCGAGGCGGCGATTTGTTCGCGGATCGCCTTTGGTGGCAGGTTAAGGCCAGCCATATTCACCATATTTTCAAGCCGGGTCAGCGCCTCGCGCGGGCGGTTGGCGTGGATAGTGCCCATGGAACCATCGTGGCCAGTGTTCATGGCTTGCAGCATGTCGATCGCTTCACCACCACGGATTTCACCAAGGATGATACGGTCTGGACGCATCCGAAGTGCGTTTTTTACCAGATCCCGCATGTCCACTTCGCCCTTGCCTTCAAGGTTCGGTGGGCGGGTTTCAAGCCTTACAACATGAGGCTGCTGAAGCTGTAGTTCTGCAGCATCCTCAATGGTCACTACACGCTCGCCCTGATCAATCATGCGGGATAGGGCGTTGAGCATGGTCGTTTTACCGGAGCCTGTGCCGCCAGATATCAGGATGTTTAACCGGCAGGCACCTGCGATTTTCAGCACCTTTGCCAGCGGCGGCGAGATGCTTTGAAAATCAAGCATCTTATCAAGGGTGATCTTGTCCTTGGTGAATTTGCGGATAGAGATGGAGGCCCCGTCAATCGCAAGGGGCGGCGCTATCACATTGACCCGGCTGCCATCAGCAAGGCGGGCGTCACAGATGGGAGAGCTTTCGTCCACCCGCCTGCCGACAGCGGTCACAATGCGCTGTGCCACATTCATCAAATGCTGGTTGTCGCGGAAGCTCACATCCGTCAGGCGCAGCTTGCCCTTTTGCTCAACATACACTTGCTGAGGGCCATTGATCATAATGTCGGAGATGCTCTCATCCGCGAGCAAAGGCTCCAGCGGGCCAAGGCCCAGCATGTCATCCAGAAGAAGGGTTACAAGGTCGCTTTGCTCCGCCAGATTCAGATTTATCTTTTCCTGTACCAGCAGCTCACCAACTACCTCGCCCACTTGCTCGGTAAGCTCGGGACGAGGTAGCTCGGCGGCAGCCACAGGGTCGATATGCTCCATCAGAAGCGCCTGTATCTGGTCTTTGGCGTTCAACAGCGCTTTGCGTTTGTCTTGTTTGCCTTCGCTGCTTTTGGTGTTCGGGCCGTTTGCCGGTGCGTCCCCGATGGGGCCGATGGTCATCTCCGCTTCATTCAACAGGTAGGTGGCGACGTCCCGTATTTCACGTTCGCTCAGGGTTAATTCGTCGGCTTCAGCAAGGTCCGCGACGACGGCGAGTAGCTTTTTGGTTACTTCGCCTTTCGTCGACATGCGCAGTTCGTCCGCCGTGAAGCACTTTGGCAGAGCCTGTTCACCCAGTTCCGCCACCCTGTCGACATTGTTGGCGTTACCGGGGTCAGCGGTTGGCGCTGCGCTTGTTGGAGGGTGGTCGTTGGCGGGCTGTGGCGAGACATCCTGTATCGCAACGGTCGGTGCAGCGCCATTTCTGCCAAACCCGCCCTGTCCCAAACCACCCTGTCCAGAGCCTACCTGCCCAAAGCCGCCTTGTCCTGCACCTTTTTTAAGACCGGGCTTGCGCTTGCGTGCGCCGGGGCCAAAGCTTTGTGAACCAAATGACTGGGGTTTCATCTGTCTCACCTATCTCACGCGCTTTTCTTGAACCATTTGGCGAGCCAACCGCTACCGGCTGCTGCGTCTTCGTCCACGGCTGTTATGGTCGACAGAACCTCGCGGTAAGCGGTCGCCAGTTTGCTGGTGCCGGCACCGTCGACCACAAGTTTGCTTTGCTGCGCGGCGCCCATCAGGGTTTTGCTATCAAACGGCACGCACACATCTGTGGTGTGCTCAATAGAGTTCTCGAAATCTTTCTGGTCTACTTCCTGCTGGTTCGCATTTGTTTTGCTCGCCACAACATGCACACTGGCGTTTGGTGCAATTTGTTTGATGTGGGCCATCAGCCGGATACAATCACGGGCGGCGGTCAGGGAATAGTCAGTGACCAGTACCACGTCCTTTGCGGCGGCAATAAGGTCTGAGTGGTTGCCAAGCATCTGACGTGGCACATCAACCACCACATTCTTGAAGTTTTCTGCAAGAGAGCCGATCAGTTGCTGGAGGGAGCCGTTCGCTGGTTCCTGCAAGGAGCCAACCGGTGCTTCTGACCCAAGGATAGCGAGATGCTCGTGGGGTTTAACGACGGCGCGCTCCAGGAACAGACCGTCCACTCTCTCCGGGTTTTCAAGCGCGTCCGCAAGGCCACGACCCGGCTCCAGGTCAAACTGCATCGCAGATGTGCCGAAATATAGGTCAAGGTCCAGCAGAACGGTTTTTTCGCGCTTTTCAGCCAGTAACCAAGCGATGTTGGAAACAAGCGTGCTGGTACCCACGCCGCCACGCATGCCGACAAAGACGGTACGCTCGCCCGGTGTGGTGTCTTCAACCTCTTCTTCCACTTCGGTGACCATCATGGCTTCTTGCGCCGTGATGATCGCTTCGCGAAGCACGTCAGAAACCAGTGGTTTGACCAGATAGTCATGGATGCCTGCACTTAACAGGTCGCGGTATAGGGCGACATCATTTTCAGTGCCGATTGCCAGCACAACAGTGCCCGCTTCGCACACGTCTGCAAGGGATTGCATGTCTGCCCGCGGGTCATCGCTTTCGGACAGGTCCACTATCATGAATTCTGGGCAGGGCATGCCGCCCAGCATGCGCACGCCCGCCGCGATACCACCCGCAAAAATCATGTCGGCGGACCAGCCGCAGTCATTAATCAGCGGCTGCAATACCTGACTTGACGTATCGTCACAGATGAAGGCGGCAAATGGCGGACGAGTGGCCTCGCCCGGTTGACCATCAAGAATGTTAGCGACTGCGTTCATTGCTTCATCCTTTCCTTAGTTGCTGCCGTTGCCACGCGAGGCACGGGCAATGTCATCAACGTTTGGGGCGTTGGCTGCATCTGCGAGACCTTCAAATGACATGGTAACCGTAGGGCCGGTTGGTGTGGGTGAGGGGCTGTAGATCGCCCCAACAGCGGACGCTGTTGAATTGCCGGAACCTTGGCCCGCGATCAGGTCACGCGGGTTGGCGACCATCAGCCCCAGGTTTGCCATAGAGGCACAGCCATAGTGTGCTGATGCGTTGTTTTTCTGGTTGCCGGACGTTTCCGCGCGCCAGAAACCACAGTTTGGCGGCACCACAATGTGGCGTTCTACATAGAGGGTGATTTCACCCGGCGCCGGGGCAGCACCCAGTGTGCTGACGCCGCCGTATGTCAGGCCGGATTTTCGGATATGGTTTGCTACTTCCTGCACGCGAAGGTCATCAACGTCTGGTGCATCCAGGAGGATCACGTCTGCATGGCCTGCCTCAACACTCCTGAGAAACAGGTTAATGCCAGCCAGCGTATAGTTTGATGGCGTTGCTGTGCCGTCGTCTTCCGCTTTGATCGAGAAGGGCAGGCGCACCATCTTTACCTCGTTGCGCACCACCGTCTCTGAAATGGCGGGTTCCACGACCGAGCCATGCTGGCACGCTGCCAGACTAAGTCCAGCAGCTAGTGTGAAGGAAAGGCTTTTGGCGCTTGAAATCAGTTGTTTCATTGTGTGTTCCTTTCCTTAATCCAGCTTGAAGCCAGCACGTTGCTTTAACGAGGGGCCCGCGCGGCGATCCTGCTTTTCAAGCGTGCTTGGCTCTACCGCAGACCAGCGTTTTTCACCGAAGAAACGCCGCATGTCGCTTGGTGCCTGATAATTGTCGGTGGGAAGCGCAAGCTGGCGGTCACCAACAGGGCGCACAATGTATGGTGTGATCACGATCAGCAGTTCAGTCTCTTCGCGCCGAAACTCTTCGGAACGGAATAGTGCGCCAAGGATTGGGATATCACCAAGCCCCGGAAATTTGGTTGCATCCTGAACCACATTGTTTTCAATCAGGCCCGCGATAGCGAAGGATTGGCCGCTACCAAGCTCCACGGTTGTTTCCGCGCGCCGTGTGCTGACGGACGGAACGCTTATGCCCTGCACCCGAATGGCCCCTGCGCTTGAAAGGTCGCTCACTTCCGGGCGAACGTGCATGGAAATGCGGCCCGTGCTCATCACCGTTGGGGTAAAGTCCAGCTTCACGCCAAACTCGCGATATTCAATGCCCAGGCCGTCCCGGCTTGGGATTGGAACCGGGAATTCGCCGCCCGCGAGGAAGTTCGCAGTTTGACCGGTTAGGGCGGTCAGGTTCGGTTCTGCCAGAACCTTGATAAAACCTTCCTGATCCAATGCATCAATCGCATAATTAAGGTCAAGGCCGCCTGTGAACAGCTCACCAAATAAGGCGCTGCCAACTTCTGGTGGGTTGAAAATTTCAACAGGTAACTGCGTGACAGGATCAGCGATAATGTTCGAAACATCGCGGCCACTGGCAATGCCAAAGCCAACGTTTGAGCCGGTATAGAAACCTTCCCAGTTAACACCAAGTTGTTTCAACACAGTGCGGCTGACCTCCGCGATACGTACGCGCAGGTTCACTTGTGTTGGTTGCAGTACATTCACGCTGTTCATTACCCGGTCTGTTGAAAGCACCGACCGGGCGAGTTGTTCAGCCATTGCGGCTTCTGCCGGTGAGCTGACATTGCCTTCAAGCACAACAAGCTGGCCCATCATGGTGGCCTTCAGCGGTGCCCCCGGCAGAAGCTGGTCATAAGCTGACCGCAGCGCTGACAGGTTGCGTGTAACAGTGACGTTCGATGAAAAGATGGTCTGATCATCTTGATCAAGCGCATAAAAACTGGTTTCGCCTTGCGCTTTGCCGAAAATATAAATTACCCGATTTGATTTAACCTGCACGTCTGCGATGTCCGGGTTGGCGATAAATACTTCTGCCGCCGGGCGGTCAAGCCGGATAAGCGTACCTTTGTTCACCTCTATCAGCATTGCGCCTTCGCTTGGTGACAGAACGCTTGCGCCTTGTTTTTGCGTCAGAGAGGCCGCACTGGCTGCCTGCAAAGCGCCAAAAGAGAGAGTGACGGCGAGGCCAAGTTGAAGAATAGCCCTGATCATAGGTCATCTCCTTCTTCAACTGATTCTGAGGGTTTGCTGTTTGGTCCGCGAACGGAACGGCCAGTTTCCACTGTTGAAACCTGATTGCCGCGGCTTACACGCACAGTGTTTGTTTCTGCCTTCCGGTCCATTTCTGGCAGGAAGCGGCTGATTTCATGGCCTAGCGTGTGACTTGCTGTGCGACTGATAGGGGGACTATCCGGATTGGCGGCAATAGTTGTGCTGCCATCATTGCTGAGGCTGCGTAGGCTGAGGGAAAGTGTTCCCAGTTTTTCCAGCATGGCGACTTTTTCCGCCATCTTTGGTGTGGCTTCGATGGTTGCTGTTTTTGCAACCTGGATTTTTTCGCCCTGAGCAGCGCTGCGCTGATCAACGGCGAGTACACGCACATTCTGGAACACGGTTTCTGCCGCTGTGTATTTTTCGCTACGGGATACTTGAATGGTGTGGGTCAGAATCACATCGACCCGGTCACCAGGAAAGATGAAACCACCGACGCTCGCGACCGGTGACAGTTTTACCGTTACTGCGCGCATGCCGGGTGACAGAACCGCGGCAAGGAAACCCCGTTGCCCTTGGGCCACAATGGCAGATGCAGTCATCGGTTCCCCTTTGTTGATCGGAGAGCGAACAACCTTGCCATCGATATCGTTCAGCTTCTTTTTGCCACTAACGAAATAGGCGTCATTTAAGCCTGCTTCGGGCCATGCCTGCCATTTCACATGTTCGTTGGTGAGAATGGTGCCGACGGGAAGTTCTTTCGCCGCAACGAGAATTCGGGCTGTCGGCGCAGGCGCACTTACGGTTTGCACTTGGGTGGCCTGTTGCTGCACGCCCGCTAGGAAGGAGCGGGTGAAAAACACCACACCAACAACACCAACAAGGGCAACAGCAAGTAGGATCAGACTTCTGGGGTTCATGTCCTGTCTCCTGGTTTATTCCGCTTAATGCTTCTGGGCTGGAACGGATATTCCGGCCCGGCTGAAACTCGGTTCAATCAGGCAAACACTGATCAGGCCAAGGCTTTGATCAGGCAGATGCAGCCATCATTTTCTGGAGACAAACCCAAAGCCCACCAGCCATAATGGCGACGCCGTATGGCACTTTCAGTTGGTGAGTGTTGGTGGGGGCAGGTTGCACATAGGCGTGTGCAAGGGTGCCAAGAGTGACAAGGCCACCGGTAATGGTTACGAAAACCACAAAAGCGGGGCCATATGCCGGGCCTGCAATAAGGCCCATGGCACCAATCAGTTTCACGTCACCACCCCCCATATGCCCAAGGGCGTACAGGGTGATACTGAAGCCAAACACCAGCAAACCGGTAAGGCCGGGGTAAACCAGCGCGTCCATGATGCTGCTGCCAAGGTACCATTGAGTTAGACCAAGCAGTAGAAACAGGGCAATAATCAGGATGGGCTGAATGTTCGGAATTCGCCTTTCCTTCAAGTCGGTCACTGCGGCCCAAAGAAGGACGGCTGCAACAGATAGATATATGCCTTGTTCGACCATGCTGGCCATGGGGTCCACCTGAGTTTGTCGGGTTTGGCGATTGCTGCCACAATCATGCGTGCCTGCACCCGGTTCCAAAATAATAGCCGCCGGAAGGGATAGCCCCCCCGGCGGCCATCTGAGGTTAAGCCGTTAATAGTGACGGGGCTTAGCTAGTGCCGCCAGTGCCACCACCGGTGTCACCGCCACCAGTATCACCACCGCCGTCGCCACCGCCATCGCCGCCACCAGCGGCAGGTGCGTTAGCATCCAGCGTATCCGACACACCCTGGAACATGCCGTCCAGTGAGCCACCAAGTGCTTGCAGCGCACCGATAAGAGCAATGGCTACCAGCGCTGCGATCAGGCCGTATTCGATTGCGGTTGCGCCGTCTTCATCACGACGAAATTTTTTCATAAACTTGAGCATTTCTTTTCTCCAGCTGCCAAGATTGGATGCACAAGAGGTAACGCTCGAGGGGTGAACAAAAAGTTAATTATTGATCTGAAAAATCATTATAAAACAATAAGTTATATTATATTTTGAATTGAATTAAATTCAAATTTTATGCAAATTCACAAGGCATTTTTTTTCTGCGTTTTTTGGAGTGTGGATAATTTTATCGAAATTTTTCTAAACTAATATCGGGCCGAAAAAATCGAAAAAAAACACTTAACTATCTGCTTTGTAGGTGACCATTGACAGGCCAAAGGGGTCATTTTAACGAGTTTGTTAAAGAATCAACCGCTGAATTCCAGTAAATCAGCCCCGATTCTGACCCCGGTAGAATCACCTATACACCAATAATCTGGTCACCTGTCTGTCCGAAAACGGACGGTTTGATGTTCACAACCGGACAAGAGGCAGGTTCGGCAAAGCAAGCCATTTTCCTAACTGTCTGGGTTTTATCGACTTTCTGATAACCGTGGCAATGGCACGACGTTTGCTGCGAGCGTTGGTTGCAGTGGTGTCCACACACAGGCGGAAAGCCCGCTTAGCCACCGCATAATTATAAAGAAACAGAAGAGGATAAATTGTGGACCATAATAATAATCATTCTGCTGCCGGTTGGCGGTGGACTTCTTTGCGCGTGGCAACTTTAAGTTTGGGTGTTTTAACTGCGGGAGCTGCCTGGTTTTACTACAGTAGTCTGGACCAGGGTTCTGTTGTGCAGACATCAGCGGCGTGCCCGGCGGATCCAGCCACCTATGTGATGAAGCCGATTGGCGATAAACGGTTTGAGGTATCGCTGACACTCGCGCGCCCGGCACAAGCGCTGGACATCGTCTCTCGCATGGATGACACACGAAGTGTTGCGACCGATGATTTCATCGAGAATGTTCGCTATCGCAGCGCCGTGGGAGACGAAGTGCCGCTTCACTATATGGGCGAAGGTACATGGCGTATGCCATCTGTTAATGAAGCAAGGCCAACAATCATCTATGAGATAGATGCCAGTCATGACGAGCACCCTTGGGGCATTGGCAAGGAAGAGATTGCCTATAATTTTGATGGCTCGTCCTTCTTTACTGGCTGGACGGTATTGTTGACAGACTATGCTTCATATCGCTGCCCATCCGAGATTGAGTTTGATTTACCAGACGGTTGGTCTGTTGCCGCCCCGTGGGACGAGCTGGGCGACAATAAGTTTGCAATCTTAAATTCGCAGGACTTGCAGAAAAATGGTTTTGCGCTTGGGCCCTCTATGCCCACTTTTTCTTTAACGGCTGGCGCATCGAACCTGACTATCGTTTACGAAAATGCCGTGAAAGAGATTGCTGAGCAAACCAGCCGTGATGCAGACGCTGTGTTTAAATTCTATCAGAATTTATATGGCGGTCCAGCTGGCTCCAATTACACCATCTTTATGGTGTCGGATGCCTTGTCTGATGGCGGCGCGTTTGAGCGCAGTTTTGCTCAGCGTTTCGCTATCCCGGGAAACGAAGCCGAAGAAATGGTGTGGCGTCATGGGTTCGCCCATGAGGTTGGGCATTTGTGGAACGGTATTACCATTGCCCCTCAAACGCCTGACGAAAGCGAGTGGTTCAAGGAAGGCTTCACTGATTATCTGACCCTGAAAGCCCTGATGCATATCAATGCTCTTACGCGCGCGGAACTTGAAAACAAGCTGGAGAGGGTGATCAGCCGCTATTATCTCTCGTTGTTTGCAAACGGTCCTTTGTCCCTTGTGGAGGCTGGCAGCAATAAGCAACAGAACCGAATGTTGGTTTATGGCGGCGGTGCCTTGATGGCGTTGCTATTGGAGGGTGAAATGGTTTTGAGCCAGGGCGAAGGGCGTTTTGATGCCATGATCGCGGACCTGTATGCAGGCCGGGAGGAACGCTATGACCTAACTCGCCTTATGACAGTCCTTGACGAACACAGCGACGGTGCCGCTACTCGCATTCTTGAGGCGCTGAATGTTGGCATGATGCCCGCTGACCTGAAAAACAGATTGGCTAGTCAGGGAATTGATCTGGGTGTGTTTGCGCCCGAGGATCTGTATGTCCGCTTTTCAGAAAGCAATTGCAGTGCGGATAACCTTGACTGCTTGCCGGGGTATTTTCAGGTGAATGGGTAAATAAAAGGGGGCGATACTTGGGAAAGAAGGGGGTAAATCCCCAAGTATCGCCTTTTTACCTCCTCACCCCGTTCGTGCCTCATAAGGCGAGTGAGGAGACACATCACTGATGCAGCCACCGATGGGGATGGAGCTGTATCAGTAGACTACGTCCGCAACCGAAAGATCAGCTTCCGTCAATCCGACAAGGAAAATGCTATCTGTTTCGGTTGTTTCAATCAGGACACCTGCTTGTCCGTCGATCACAGTATCGAAAGAGTAGAATAGCAGGTCGCCCAGATTGCGAATGTCGTTGATTTCTTCTAGCACTAGCGCGTCATCAAAGATGTCAAAGTCGTCGATCACATCATGACCGTGGCCATCTGCGAAATAGAAGAAGTCATCGCCAGTGCCGCCAACAAGCGCGTCATTGCCGGTGCCACCAAAAATATCATCGTCGCCTGCGTCACCCCAAATGGTGTCGTCGCCCGAACCGCCGAACAAGGCATCTGCACCGCCTGCGCCGGCAATGCTGTCATCGCCGGACCCACCAAATACGGTGTCATCACCAGCGCCAGCGAACACGTCATCATCGCCTTCACGCGCGCCAATCAGGTCGGCACCGTCTTCGCCGTATACGGTATCGTCGCCGCCTGCGGCCCACACGTCATCTTCGCCAGACCCGGCGAAGATCAGGTCATCACCGAAACCACCAAAAAGGCTATCTGCGCCGCTGCCACCATCAACGGTGTCATCACCGTCGCCAGCGTAAACAAGGTCACGCCCAGACAGGGCTGCGATATCATCATCGCCAGTGCCCCCACCGATGCTGTCATCGAAAAAGCCGCCAACCACAACATCATCACCTGAACCAGCCCAAATGACATTTTCTGGTTCTGCACCCACAAGAGCGATCACAACGTCTGGCCCTTCGGCTTCGCCGACGTCATAGAAGCCATTGTCGTTCACGCCGCCATCGTTCCAGCCGATGCCGATAAGTGTGTCATCGCCCGCGCCCCCCATAAGTGTGTCGGCACCGTCATATATTGTGTCGTCCGGAATAACCGGCGCGAAGAAATTCAAATCACCGTAAAAATCGATATGGATGATATTGCCGTCATTGAAGCCGCCACCGATGATAAAGTCGTTACCCGCACCGCCGATCAGAAAATCATCTCCGCCGCCACCGACCAGAAAGTCGTCGCTTGCCTCGGCCCGGAAGAAGCTGTTTTCCCCCGAGCCGTCAAAAACTATCCTGCCATCTACCTCGTTTACGAAAGCCATTTTCTACCCTCTGTTGGTACCGGCTCTATGACCGTTTCAATCTTTGCTGTGTCGCCATTAGGTCACAGGCATGCTGAACCCGAAATGAACGCTATGATAAGGAAGGGTGCAGGCGGCAGAATTGAGGCAAAACGGGGGCTAAAAGGGACAAGCTGGCTGGTGTGGCCAGCCCTGCCTATTCATCCTCAGCGGGAATAACTTCTTGCAGCGCCCCGATTCGAGGACGGAAGAAGCTTTGCTTGCGGATGGTTTGTGTCGGAATTAGTTGAAACATGATGGGTTCGTAACTGTAAAAGATTTCCGTGGCCAATATGGTCTCATCGTCTCGCATGGTTAGCCCGTCGGGTAGTGTGGGTGGCTCGCCTTCAATGCCAAACTCGCTATTGATATCGAGAGTGCCGCCGCCACTTCTTTGCCAATATATGGTGGCTGGTGTGTCTTCGTCCTGACTGACTGCGGAGATGATCACGAGCGCATTTTCGCCCATGGGGAAAGGTGTCATTATTTGCGGTGCCGCGTTGAATATATCCGCCAGAACATCCTCTGAAATTTCTTCGTCCCGCGTCACCAGGTCCGCGATGGAAACCACGGAGTGTTGAAGCTTCAGGTTAACAAGCAGGTAGTTGCCAACTTCCACAACGCCGGTCAGGAATGTGACAAACAAGGGTAAGGCGAGGGCAAGCTCAGTCAGGATCGAACCGCGCTCATCACGACGAAATCGTCTTAAGCAGCGTAACAGTCCATGTGCGTTAGAAAGGCTCATTGCGTACCGCCACGGTTGCCTGCACATTCAGCATACGGTGCGCCCAGTCCATGAAGCCTGTGAGGCTGTTTGCTTCATAACTGATGCGATAGAGCACGATGTCACCCGCGCCGCCAAGACCGGCGATAGCCATGTCATCATCCCAGATGCCATTGCCGTTTACGTCGGAAAAATCTTCGCCTTCGTCGTAGGTGCCGCTGTCATTATCGTCCACATACGGCTCGGGTTCGCCGATGTCGGCAAACTGTTCATAAACCAGCGTTTCGATATTCACCGTTTCCATATCCACCATGCCAAAGGTTTGCTCGGCGATGATGGCGCGCACCTGATCCTCGCGTGGTACGCCGCCGTCCGAGCCGCCAGTGATACCGAACCGTGATGCATGCAGGACGGCGTTTTCAACCGAGGCGGAAACAAAATAAAAATTTGCGATTTCAAACACACCAACCATGGCAGTTAACAGGATGGGCAGGCCAAGGGCCGCTTCCACCAGTGCGCCGCCCCGCTCGTCTCGTTTGAGCACATCAAGCGCATTCCGGAGAAACCACCACATCATTTTGAAAGCCTGAGGTTCGAGAGCTGCCGACCGATAGTTTCAAATGCGTCTTCAAGGGCAGAAGCCGTAGGCGCATGAAAATAAAAAGACGGGTTCGTCGCACAGTTGCGAAATGCCGTTTGTACATCGTCGCTGGGTGTCGTGCCAAAGGTGATAGAATAGATAATAATACCATCTGTTTTTACGTTCCCGCAAATGCGGTCGAACCGATCATCCAGATCATCACGGGCATCTGTGCGGGTACCATGACCCATGTTCGCGATTGTGCCGTAAGCGGTATAGTCTGAGCCACCAAATTCGGCTTCATCAAAGATGAATTCGTTATTGCCGTCGGTCAGAATCACAATCACCTTATCCATGAAGGGAGCGTCGTGATCCATGGGCAGGTTGGAATCGCTACCAAACCAGCGCCCGCGCCAGCGCGGGCTGAGCACACGCCATCCCCACACAAGGCCCATCGGTGTTGCCGTGCCGCCAAATGACCAGGGTGCCATTGCCTCGATTGCATTCTGAACGGTTGTTTTTTCCGCCACAAGCGGGGTTATCTGTTCCCCGCAACCACGGTTTGGACTGCGGGTATAACTGATGTTGCCTTCTCTTATAAGAATGCTGCCATTACTTAATACCCAGCTATTTTTGCCATAGCTAAAGTTGCCAGTACGGTTGATGTAGGTGCGCTCGGTGTCTGGCCAATAGTAGGGTTCAAACCCTTCGACAGAGGGCGGGTCATCGGTTTCATCCAGTCCGCCACCACGAGCAGCAATACAACCCATCCACTCTGTATCTGGGAAGCCTGTATCAACCAGCGTTTGCCCTGCGGCGGTCAGCCAGCCTTTATGGGCGCTGCCTACATTTACATGAGTGATGTAAGGCACCACACCAACCCACAAGTTGGCGTTGGTTTCCTCATCCCCGTATACCGTGTTTACCAGATTGGTGGCGGCTTCCTTCATGGTATCGATTTTGCCGTCATGGCGCATGGACCCTGTATTGTCCATCACGAGCACCAGTTCCATACCGCGTGTTTCGCGGGTGATTTCTGTGCTTGCGGAAACTGTAATTTCGCCAAAACCAAACAGGCTCATGAAAGTTGCGTCAACAGTGGCGCGTGCCGTCAGGGTGATAACTTCATTGTCTTCGCTGATAGTGATGTCCATGTCGGATGAGGCTGCTACCCCGGCAACAGAGCCTATGTTGGCATCGAAGAACTCCCGGGCGTCAGTTTCCATGGTATCGACTTCCAGCGCGTGACCAGCTGCCAGACCTGCGCTATCAAGCGACTTTTGCAGCACATCTTTGACGTAAAACATGCGCGCACCATCAATTGACAGACCAGCGGCACCAGTTAGCACCATCATGCTGCCGGCAACCGCCGGGACAAGGCTGCCAGTTTCCTCACGCAACAGCTGTTTCAGCCGCGTTGAGAGCCGGTTTTTCAATTGTGATTGCTTGAACATTTGCCTGATTGCCCTTTGCTTCACAAGGGCGACTGTATGCACACAATCCGAAAAACAAGTAAATGAATGCAGACAATTCGATCTATATTTTACTTATTATATCAAATGGTTGACGCTATTGATTCGAGGTTGAATTTACACTGGTTTCTTGTTTGTCGCTGCAACAGGATGGTCCGGCCAACTTTTTTGTGCGGAACGAAAGTTGAGGGTTGATTTGTTCAATATTTTTTTAGTAATAATCAATATCAATTATTTGTCAGTGGATTAGCACTTGCATGAAGATGCTTCAGGTGGCTACCATTGAAGTGGTCGAAAAAGTTCGGTTGGGGAACAAAGACAGGGCCGTGTCGTGAGTGAGGAAAAATTGCCGTCTGCAGCGTTGTTTGCCGAGGCAAAAGAAAAGCGCCGTGAAGCGCCTGAAGATGCAATCTTCAATTATTTTAGCGCGTCCGACGGTGGTCAGATGCGTTACGCTCGTTTTCCAGCCAGTAAGGTTGTCGATATCAAAGGCACGGTGATTTTCCTGCCCGGGCGTACCGAATTTATCGAGAAATTTCTGGAAGATATTCATATCTGGAACGGACTTGGTTTTGCCTGTGCTGCGATGGATTTGCGCGGTCAGGGCATGTCGCACCGCGAGCATCCCGATC
The DNA here is from genome assembly GCA_965199355.1 of Kordiimonas sp. Taxonomy (GTDB): domain Bacteria; phylum Pseudomonadota; class Alphaproteobacteria; order Sphingomonadales; family Kordiimonadaceae; genus Kordiimonas. The sequence continues at coordinate 435,151 of OZ240690.1, read as the reverse complement.
GGGATCGCCATTATGTGAAAACCTTCGATCAGCATATTGACGACGTGCACCAGTTTTTCGAACAGGCGCTGGTCAACAAGCTGCCCAAGCCCTTTATCCTGATGGGCCATTCCGCTGGTAGCCATGTGATCATGCGGTTCTTGCATGATCATCCGCGCGCTGCGGATGCAGCCATTCTTGTCGCCCCCATGGTTCATATCGCGTCGGATGGCGTGCCGCGCGGCATAACGCACGGTGTTTCTGCCTTGATGTCGATGATTGGCCGCGGTGCCGCTTATGTGCCGGGCCATACCAAGTTTAAGGAAGGTCGCTGGGGTTGGCGGCGGAAGCTGACCCATGATGATGATCGTTTTGAAGACGAGGATTATTTCATCAGGAATAAAGACACGCGTTTGGCCGTTGGCGGTGCCACCTTTAAATGGGTGCTCGAAGCTATCCGGTCTTGCAACAAATTGAATGCATCCGGGTATGCAGAAGCGATCCAGACACCTACGCTTATTTTACAGGCATCAGAAGAGCAGATTGTTGATAATCAAGCTCAAACAGATATTGCAGCCTTGATGCCTAATGCTCAGGTGGCGGTGATTGAAGGGGCAATGCATGAAATCCTGAAAGAAGCAGACGACAAGCGTGCTGCTGTTTGGGAAGAGATTGGCAAGTTTATTGACCTGAAAAAAGGCCCCGATTTCTCGGTACTTTAAGGTTTTATGAGAACAGGTAGTTTTGCCCGGCGCTGGATAGCAGATGCCTTTGAGTGCTAGGCGGCTTCCGTTAGCCCCATGCCGTTGAGCATGGTGTCAACCGATGCCCAAAGCCGGTCCCGGTTTTTCATACGTTTGCCGGTAATATTGATACCGATCAAAAAGGTAACAAGGCTATCTGCTGCGCCGTCGATATCTGTATCGGCGGGCATCAGGCCGCGCTCAACCGCTAGCTCAACAGTTTTCTTAAACTGCGCTCGCCGGGTGTCCACAAAATCCTGCACTCCTGCGGGAACCTGTTCATGGTCGGCGCACTGGGCATAACAATTCACCAGCAAACAGCCGCGGCTATCGGTTGCCGCCGCCAGATTATCGCAAACCTGACTGAAAAAATGGCGAATGGGCCCGGCGGGGGAGAAACCTTCCTGATCGGGGTCAATGTCAAAAGCGGGATCAGTTTGCCTGTAAAGCGATACAGCTTCGTCAAAAATCTCTTCGCGACTGTGGAAGCTATTATAGAAACTGGACCGCGTAATCGACATGGCGCTTGCAAGGTCTGAAACAGATGTCGGTTTATACCCTTTTTCCCAAAAGGTATTCATCGCGATCTCTACCGCTTCCGGCCTGCTGAATTTTGTCGGGCGCCCCAATCGCCTCTCCTGTTCGCTGCTTGGTGTGTTGACATAAGTGTAAATAGCGCTCTTAACAGCGATTTACAATAGTATGTCGAACCGGCAGGTCTGCGCAATAAAATTGCGCTGAACGGTGGGTTAGTTCATTATTGCCAATATCTGCTCGGCCAGTGCCGGGTCACCAACCGCAAGAAGCTTGCCGCTTTCCTCCGGGTTACCACCAGACCAGCAGGCAGCATAGCCACCTGCACCGCGCACAACGGGTATCAAGGCCATCATATCATAGGGTTGCAGGCCGGTTTCCAGCACCACGTCCATAAACCCGCTGGCCAAAATGGCATAAGCGTAACAATCCAGCCCATAACGAACCAGCTGCGACTGGTTCAGGACATTGTCAAATATCTTGCGGTGCGCTTTGTCAAACAGATCAGGGTCGGTGGTGGAAATGGTCGCGTTTGCCAGGCTGTTGCATGACCGGGTTTTGATGGGTTTTCCATTCAGCTCCGCCCCGGTGGTCCAGCCAATATAGCGCTCGCCGATATAGGGCTGGTCAATCACGCCAATCAGTGGTTGGCCTTCGTATTTCAGGCCGATCAGCGTGCCCCATGTTGGTAGGCCCGAAATGAAAGCGCGCGTGCCATCGATGGGGTCCAGCACCCATTCAAACGGGCTGTTGGTGTCTTTCACGCCGTATTCCTCACCGACGATTCTGTGGTCAGGATAGTGGCTTTCGATCAATTTCCGGATGGCGGCTTCGGCCCCGCGGTCTGCTAGGGTCACCGGGTCAAACCCGTCATCCCCCAGCTTGTTGTCAACATCAATGGGTTGCCGGAAGTGCTTCAGCGACACCTCGGCTGCTGCCGCCGCGAGGGTGGCGGAAAATTCACGAAGTTCGACAACCTTTGCTTCTGAGATCGACATGAATAACGGGCTTCCTGCTGAAATCGGGATGGTTGGATACTACCCAGATTTCGGTTTCAATTGATACCAATTGTCTGCTTGCAATTGTGCCAGACTTAGACCACAAAAGCTCAGCCTAAATCAATGGAGCACACATGGAAAAGCTTGATTTTTTGATTGTCGGGGCGGGTATCGCTGGCGCTGGTATTGCTTACCGGTTGGCTGGTCATGGTGATGTCATGCTTGCGGATATGGAAGATCAGGCCGGGTATCACACCACCGGGCGTTCTGCGGCTTTCTATGCTGAAACCTATGGCGGCGAAATTTTGCAGCCGCTGACCAGCGCGTCAAAAGACTTTCTGCACAACCCGCCGCTCGGTTTCACAGAAGCACCGCTGATTACGCCGCTTGGGGCAATCCATCTTTTTGATGCGGATCAGGAGGTTGAAGCCCGCCAGATTTATGAGCGCGACCGCAAAATCTTGCCGCACATCAAATTATTGTCTGCTGACCAGTTGTTGGCGGCGGCACCTATGCTGGCGCAAAACCGCTTTGTTGGTGGCATCGAAGACAATGAATGCGGCACCCTCGATGTAGCGGCACTGCATCAGGGCTATTTGCGCGGTGCAAAGAAAATGGGCGTTGCCGTGCGACTTACTGCCCCATTTGAAAACGCAGAACGGGACGGCGACGGTTGGCGTGTGCAGCTTGGGCGGGAAGAAGTGCAGGCACGCATAATTGTTAACGCAGCCGGGGCGTGGGGTGATGTGGTTGCCGAGCGCGCGGGTATTGCACCTGTTGGCCTGGAGCCAAAGCGCCGTACTCTTGTGACCGTTCCGAACCCCGATGGTTTGCCGTTTAACAAAGACCTTCCAATGGTGATCGATCTGGAAGAAGCCTTCTATTTCAAGCCTGAAGGTGAAGGCTATTTGATCTCTCCCGCTGACGAGACATTAAGCGAGCCGTGTGATAGCCAGCCCGAGATGGAAGATATCGCCATTGCGGTAGACCATTTTGAGCGCGCGACCGGCAGTAGCGTGACAAAGATTGAGGCCAAATGGGCCGGGCTTAGAACATTCGCGTCTGACCGGAAACCGGTGATTGGGTTTGAAAAAGACTGTCAGGACTTTTTCTGGAACGTTGGCCAGGGTGGGTACGGCATTCAAACATCACCAGCATGGTCGCGCTATGCGGCAAACTTGCTGCTGGGCAAAGGTATGCCTGATGATTTGGTACATTATGGTGCCAAAGCGGACTGGTATGACCCGGCCCGCTTCCGCGACTGAATAGGTGGTCGGCACCGGCCCACACCCCCACCCGACCACCATACGGAATTATACTTGGATGGTCGGGTGGGGGTGTAGGCTGATGCTAGAACTTGCTTATAAAATCTTTATTCATCTGCGTTTTTGTTGCCATGACGTCGCTTGCCAAACAAAAACACCAGCAGAATTGAACCAACGGTAGCGGCTATCAAATCACCAATAACGCCTGTTGGGCCAAGGCCCGCCAGACCAAACAGAAACCTTCCGACAACACCGCCGAAAATACCAAGTATGATGTTGCCAATGGCACCGTAGCCTTCGCCCCGCAGGATGTTCCCGGCCAGATAACCAGCAGCGGCACCAATCAGAATTGCCCACAACATGCTGTTTCTCCCCTTTTTTGTTACGCGTTAGTAACGACCGTATCGCCGACCGTATTCCATTTCGCGCCGCAACTCGTCGTTGCGGTACTGGCTGAGGCTATAGACAGCCCAAATGGCGGCAACTGGCCATCCGATGACGGTAAGCCACAGCAGCGCACAGAACAAGCCCTGGAAAGGTCGATTAATGGTGAAGAAAACGATGGGTGGTAAGAAAATCGCCATAAGCAGGCGCATGAGGTCCTCCTGTTATTCTCGCTGTTAATATTGTTTTTATCGTTGCTTCTATAAAAGACATAGGAACCCGCAACACTGATTCAAGATGTGTAGGCTACAGCAGAGTTCATTGGGGGAGCTCGAGGGAAACATATTAGTGCGTCGCAACTACTGGTTTCCTTTGTATGCGACAATAGTTTAGTGTTTGCTGATTTTATTTCGTAACGAGTCTGGAACAACTATATGATCGCGTTTCTTCGGAAGTTTAAAGTCAATGTGCGCATTTGGGCACTTACCATTCTGTTCTTTTTGGGCACGGCTTTTATTGTCTGGCAATATAGTTCGCTGGTGCAGGAGCTGAACGAAGGGGTGGTTTCTGCTGCGGAAGCAGAAGCGCACCAATCATCGGTTTATATATATACGGCTGTTTTGATGCTGTTGGTGCTTGGGCTTTCTGTGTCCATAATCTCCAGTGTGATGAGCCCTTTGCGCCGTTTGCAACAGGATTTGGCGGCGCTTTCTGAAGGAAAGTATGACACACCTGTAGCAGACCGTGACCACGGTGACGGTATTGCCGCAATGGCGCGTGCCGCAGAGTTTCTGCGCGAAAACTCGCTGGAAACTGAACGCCTCAGGGCTGAAGCCGAACAGGCCCGCGTCGCAAAAGAAGAACAAGACCGCAAGGTAGCGGACGTTCAGCGTGCGCAGGAACAATTGCGACTTGAGGAAGAAAAAGCAGCCGCGCAAAAAGCAGCAGAAGAACGCCAGCAACTGCAAGATGATTTAGCCCACACGTTCGAGCAGGAAATTTCCGGTGTTATCCAATCGCTTTCAAGCTCGGTTGCGGAACTTCAGATGGCGTCCGACACAATGTCGGATGCAATTGATGAAACCGGCAATGAGGTAAGAGCAGCGGCATCCGCCACAGAGGCCACCAGTCAGGATATGATTTCTGTTGCCGATGCAACAGAGGGGTTAACGGGGGCGATTGGTGAAATCCGTACACAGGTTGAATCCGCCAATGGCACCACACAGCAAGCGATGGAAATAGCGAAAGAGGCGGAGACCCGGGTGGACTCGCTTTCAAGCGCGTCTGGCCGTATTGCCGAGGTGGTGACCCTTATCAATGAAATTGCCGAGCAAACCAACCTGCTGGCGCTTAATGCTACCATTGAGGCAGCGCGGGCAGGCGAAGCAGGCAAGGGCTTTGCGGTTGTGGCAAGCGAAGTGAAATCGCTGGCCAACCAAACCGCGAAAGCAACGCAGGAAATTGAAGACCAGGTAAATGCCATGCAGTCCGCCACCAATGACACGGTGCAATCGGTAAACTCTATCCGCAAAGCGATTGATCAGGTAAGCGGCATTTCAGGTATGATTGCTGCTGCTGTCGTCGAGCAGGAAGCATCCACCGGGGAAATCAGCCGCAGCGTTCAAAACGCCAGCCAGGGCACAGCAAACCTTGGCCATAATATTGGCCGCGTGCAGGAAGTGGCAGAACGTAGTGCTGGTGCTTCTACTGTGGTTGGCGAGGCTGCAGGCGGCCTTGCAGAGCAGGCCGGTGTTCTGGAGCAGGCAGTAAACAACTTCCTGAACCGCATGCGAGCATAGTGCCAAAGCTTTATCAGACGCAACAAAGCCACCGTTCGCGGTGGCTTTTTCTTTTGGGTAAGTTCAGTCAGTTTTGAACGACTGGATGCGCTCAACATACCAATTGGGGAAGCCATAGCTGTCTGCAATCTGGGCCAGATTGTCGACATACTCGTTGCTTGGGGTGCCAGTCGCCGTTTCCGAAGCCAGGTACACGGTTGCAGGCACGATCTTGCCACCCCGCGTTTTTACCAGCACAGCTTCCGGCAGGTAAGGTGTTTCGGTCTGGGCGGGCAGGTGGGTTTTATATAGTTTCAGCAGTTCGTTATGCGTCAGGTTGGCCAGAATGCCATAAACAACACCATCGCCGCTATCCACGAGGGTTGCGCGCGGTGCAATAACAAAATCAAACCCGGGTAACGTTGCAGGCGCAAAAGCTCTCTTTGAAACGCCCGCTTTCTCCAAAAGCTCTCGGCTCATGAAAGGGCCGTAAAAAAAGACATGTACTTTGCGTTCGCTCACGCTCACTCCTAACCCTCTATCTAACTCCACACATCTATTTGTTTACCGCCAATACCGTTATCAAAGGATTAATCGTAATATGCCCTGTTATTACAAGGTTTTAGGTGACTTTTGGTGTGCCTTGATGCGGCAAGCAGGTGATTTTTTTGGCACAAAATGTCAAAATACACTTTCGCCACCCGTCATTGGGGCAGGTCAGGCATATGGCAAAGCACATTGCCCGGCCACGAACCCGAGACAAGAACAGCGAGAGAAGAACCATGAATAACTATGCTCTATTACTGAACCACGCGCCGGACCGTTACACAGGTCTGTCGGAAGAAGACTATATGGACATCATCAAGGATTATGTTGCCTGGGTCGAAAAACTAACCGCTGAAGGCACCTATGTCGGCGGTGAAAAGCTGGCGGATGGTGCTGGCCGGGTGCTGACCCGCACGGATGGCGGCATTGAAGTGCACGACACCCCGCTGGCGGAACTGCCCGAAGTGCTGGGCGGTTTCATGATGATCAAGGCGGAAGACTATGACGCAGCGGTGGCAATTGCCAAAACCTGCCCGCACATGGTGCACAACAGCAGCCTTGAAGTGCGTGAAATCCAGCAGGTTGACTGAGGAAGTAGACAATGCCTGAAGCTCTGGGTGACGATATTATCCGCCATCAGCTGGAACGCCTTGCCCGACGGGAACGGGGGCGGCTGGTGGCGGATATCGTCAGCCGCATTGGGGCGCAGCGCCTGCAACTGGCGGAAGACGTGGTGCAGGACGCGGTTGTGGCCGCCATGGCCAACTGGCCCTATAAGGGCGTGCCTGACAATCCTGCTGCCTGGTTGAACCGGGTGGCGCGCAACAAAGCCTTCGACAGGCTGCGCAAACAGGGGCGCGAACTCCCTCTCGGCGATGATGACACCGACATAGCGCCGGAAAGCGCGAGCGAGGATGAGAGCACCTGTTTCGGTGCCAAGGTTGAAGACCCAGAACTGAAGCTGATGTTCCTTTGCTGCCAATCTTCCATTGCGGCTGAAGACCAGCTTATGCTCACGCTAAAGGTGGTCAGCGGCTTCACAGCCAAGGATATTGGCCATGTCTTTTTGAAAAAGGATGCCGCTGTCGGGCAGCGCCTTGCGCGGGCAAAGCGCAAACTGCGCGAAAGTCAGGATTGGGTACAGGACGGCCTGAGCCGGTTTGAGGTGAAAAAGCGCCTGCCCACGGTTTTGAAAGTTATCTATCTGATGTTCAGCCTTGGATACGCGCCAAGACGGGGTGACGCGCTGGTCCTGCGTGATGTAGCAGAGGAGGCACTTCGCCTTGCGCTGCTGGTTGCCAGCCTGCCAGAAACCAAAATGCCGGAGGCGCATGCCCTTGCTGCCCTTCTTGCGTTCCAGGCATCGCGCTTTGACGCACGCACCGATGAAGAAGGCAAGCTTGTGCTGCTTCGTGACCAGAACCGCAACCTCTGGAACCGCCAGTTGATTGACCTTGCTTTTCGTGAACTGCAGCAGGCACAGGCTGGTGATCAGCTTTCCCGTTATCATCTGGAGGCGGCGATTGCGGCGGGCCATGCTTCCGCGCCCGCTTTTGCCCGTACCAACTGGCAGCAGATGCTTGCTATATATGACAGCTTGGAGGGCATGACAGGTTCGCCGGTTGTCGCGATTAACGGCTGTGTCGCCCGCGCGTTTGCCGGCGAAGCGGAGGCCGCGTTTTTGAAGCTGGAAGCACTGGCGGAACACGAAAAATTGAAAGACTTCGCACCCTACCATATGGCCCGGGCGGAGCTGCTGCGCATGCTCAAACGGCCTGATGAAGCAGCTCGGAGTTTCAGGGCTGCGCTGGCGTGCGACGCCTCTTCACCCGTGGTTGCGCACCTGCGGGACAGGCTCGCCACCTGTGTTTAGTGCTTACCACGGTTGCAATTTTTTGATGGCAATCTGCTACCATTTCGGCTAGCATCTGTTTGTTCTGATTGGGGCAATGGCTCGTTTATGAGCGTCAGAACTATTTGAAAAATAGAGCAAAGTGCCCATGTCAGACATAGAAGATCAGCCCCAGTCTTCCGATAATAACAAGCCTTCCGACAATAAAACCCGTGCGGACCGTAGGGAAATCCTGCGTCTTGGTCTTGCTGGTATGCCGATGATGTTAACCCTGAAGGCATCGGCACAGCAGGCGGTTGTCTCCCAGCTTCAGTGTGCCTTCCGTGTCCCGGAACGCCTGCGCGTTATGGTCAGTGCGGATGGTACGGCTTGGGCCAGCACCACGCACAATGTGCGTTTCAGCAATCGTCGTCAGGCGTTTCGGGCTGAAGATTTGAACGAGTTTATAAGTCCGGGCAATTCCACCCGTTTTGATGGCGGCGTGCCTGAAGTTTACCGCCCACAAGCCTGCGCCACGCCGCCTGACCCGGATAGTGACTGGGTTGATTGCGGCTGGAACAAATTCACCATTGGCCGCAACCTGCAAATTACGCCTGCGGATTACCTGAGCAACGGCACTTTCCAGATTAATGGCGATGAACAGGGGCTGTATCTGGCGCTGACACTACAGTATGCCAGCCAGACCAGCAGCGCAAACTGGCCCGGTCTTTCCTGTGTTGTGTCGATCCTGAATTATCTGGGCCAAAATTAAGCTGTGAGAATTAGGCAGCCAGAGTTAAGCCGCCAGAGTTAAGCCGCCAGAATTAATTGCTCGCGTTGGCCCGCAGTTCAGCCAGTTTTTCCTGCATGGCTTTCAGCTTGCCAGCGTGCCGGTCATGGAACGGGAGTTCCTCTGACTGGGCGAACCCGCCGCCAATAAAGCCAATGTTCATGCCAAAATCGCGCTCTGCTTTTTTCAGGCAGAGGAAATGCGCAGCCTGATCCGCGTAAAACAACGGCTTGCCGGAAAAGGCGTTGCGGGCAAACAGCCGGGTCAGATACTGGGCGATCAGCTCTGCAAACGCTTTGCTCGTATCGCTCGCGCGGATACTGCAATAACCACCCGACAGGTTGCCCCACGGCAACCGCCAATAGCCGGTGTTTTTCTTCCAAACCCAGCTTGAAACAAGGCTGTCACGGTCACCAAAGTCGGTCAGTTCTGCCAGTGTTTTGGTCAGCCACCCATCAACATCAGTAATGGTAACGCCTGTGTAGTGCGCCAGATAGTCAGGCAGGTAAATATAGCGCGTGTTCACGCACACGCCGCCCCTCAACTGTGGCTTGTCGCGCATGATTTGATTGTCTTCGAAACTGTAGTTGATGCGCACATTCGCCGCCGCGGCAATCTGGTTCAGCTGGTCAATGGTGCCTTGCCGGTCAGCCGGGAAATTGACCAGATGGAAATGGATCAACGCGCCGGGGTTAATGGTGCCCACAATCTCTGCATACACCTGCCCATAATGCTTCAGATAGCTGGCCTCGACCGCGACCAGAATGGCGTGCTCGCCCTCGGGTGGGGTGGGGAAATGATGGCTGATGTTGCTGCGGTTGCGGTACCAGTTAAGGTCTGTTTCTCGAGTGTCTGCGGTCAGGTCCGCGACATCCAGCAGAACTTGCGTTTGCTGGAACACCGGGCTCCTGAAACCCGGCATGGTGGCCACGCGGGCATAAAGTGGCAGGGCGGCGTCAAAATCGCCGCGCATCGCCAGCATATTGGCACGGTAGGTGATGCCAGCACGGGTTTCAGCCGCCAGCAGGCGGGCCACCGCAGGCCGGTCCGCGAGCGCGGTTAGCTTGTCAATCAGTGGTGCAGGGTTCGGTACATAATGCGGCATGTAGGGCCGGTATATGCTGAAAAACAGCGCCTCCAGAAGCAGGTCATCAATGCTGGCATTTAGGGTGGTGTCATCGGTTATGCCATCCATGGCAAGCAGGCGGTCGGCGATGGTTTCCACAACGGGCCAGGTGCGCTCATGCACCGCAAGCATCATCAGTTCAAGCTGGGCGCTGGGGTGCAGGGGTGCGCTGGCATCCGCCACGCCGCCCGATGCGAACAACTGTTTGATGGTGGTGGCGTCCGCTTCGCTTTCCACCCCGCGCCGGGCCGTAAGACCGGCGGCGAGTATATCCGCCTCCGGCCCCGGCTTGATATGGCCGGGCAGGGTTGCGGGCAGCGCGGACAGGTAAGCCGCATCATCAACGGCCAGATGTTTCCAGCGCATCCAGGGCCATTCCATATTGTCCCGAACCGTCAGCTCAAAGGTGTGCAGCGCCGCGAGCACCGCGCCCGCATCTGGCCGCGTCAGCGCCTGCATGACCGCATCTGCGGCCATCTGCGGCGTAAGGGGGACATCTGTTGTGTGCTGCTGTTCGGGCATGCGGGAGCTTTCAAACCGGATTTGCAGCCAATCTGCCCAATGCGGCCCTTATGTCAAGTGGTCGTCTGTTGTGGGTGCGGTTTGGGCGCTTGTTTCATGGGGGAAATATCCCGCTTGTGTCCATGCAACCCATAAGGGCATAGTGGGGTGGCACGAGGAGGGGCCCATGGCAGACAATATCATCGACGGCATTGAGTATGAAACCGAGTCAAGTTTCAAAGAGTCTGACACGCATAAACCAGTCTTTTATGCAAAAGATGTCCCTGTGCAAATCCGAAGGCTTGGAGATTTGTCTTTTGAATGTAAAAAACGGGCAAAAGAATTAGACGATATGTCACCGCTAAAACGGCTAGCGGAAGGGCCAGAGGAATGGAACCATTGGGTCAAAGTTTATGCCGAGCGCTGGCTTTGCCGTCTTGTGAAACCGGACAGAGTTCTCTGGCATTGGAGGCATTTATTTGAAGCACGACCTGATCACCAGAGAATTGATTTCACTGATAAGCGAGAGCATGCCGAAGAAGAATACTATAATGTTGATATAGATAATATGTCTGATGTGGTGTTCCCCTCGCATGTTCTATTCGACAATGCATGCTTTACAAGCTGTGCTAACTTCATTGGTGCTATATTTCTTGGCAGTGCAAGTTTCGAGAATACCAAGTTTGCTGAGGGTGTTGCTTTTGATAGCTCTGAGTTTCGTTCGAATCTCAGTTTTAGCGAAGCAGTGTTTTTTGAAATGGCCCACTTTGAAAATACAAAGTCCTTTAAAGAGGCGGAATTTCAGAAAACGAGATTCAATTGCGAAGTATGGTTTACCAATGCGGTATTCGCAGCCTACACGAACTTCGTTCAATCACGTTTTTTTGAGTCTGCCCGTTTCCATCGAACCATGTTCCACAACTATGTCGACTTTTCAAACATCAAATTCTTAAGGTCAGCGGATTTTCAAAATGTAGAGTTTCATCGTGTAGCAGCTTTTGGGCTTGTTGTTTTTCATGGAAATGTGCATTTCAAAACGGTTGTCTTCAAAGCGGAAGCGGAGTTTCGTTTGGCTATCTTTGGCAAAGCGGCGATTTTCGAGGAGGCAAGTTTTGAGTACAATTGCGACATGAATTCAGCTTTGTTTATGGGCGATACAAAGTGGGAAAATACTATATTTAGTTGTGGGGCTAATTTTCGCGCCTCGCAATTTCTTGCCGCAGCTAGATTCTCGAATGTTAAGTTTGATGGCATGGCTGACCTTGACTACGTTTGGTTTGGTAAATCGCGTGATACGCCAACACCCATCGGCTACAATCAATTGGAAATTGAAACGCAAAAAATCTACGATGTAACCGTCGTAGATTTGGAGAGCACAACCATACCGGATTTTCGGAGTACGAGATTTGAAACGACACCGAATCTTGGATTTACACAGGTTGCTATACCGATATCGTATTATGATTGGTGGTGGCCTCTAAGTAATAATCTGAAAGTTTTTTTTGGAAATAGTGGTCAAACAAGGGACAACGGAGCCGCTGCGAAGCTTCGCCGTTTGCAAGAGTTGGCTGCTGAGGGACATAACCACACCACAGAGAAGCGTTTTTTTCGAGCCGAGTTATTGTATAGACGTGGGCACGAGGCCAAACTCTGGCCGGAGATTGCTATGATCAATGCATTTGAACTGGTCAGTGAATGCGGACTCAGTTTTTGGCGACCTATGGCTTGGTTAGGTCTTTTCTGGTTGCCGGTGTTCATGGTCTTCTATGCCATAGCTGCCAACTTCTCATTTTCGGATATTTTGACAGCAAGCTTTTGGCGTCGGGATTTGGGGTATCTGTTCAGTTTTTCAGCAGCCAACAGCTTGCCATTCCTAGGTTTGTTTAAGGGTATTGAAAATGATGCCGTGCAACACTTGTTTCACTTGCCCAAAAATATTCCTTATTGGTTAAGCGTTTGGCACAACTTGATTGCAACTATTCATATTTTCTTCGCGCTTTTGGCGATCCGTAACTATTTCAAACTGGGGTAGATATGGCTGACCCTATTGTTTACAGGGCTAAACGAGGTTTGTTGCTGTTCAACTTTATGCTGGTTCTAGGGTTGGGTTCTATTGGTTTGCTATGCATTGTCATGTGGCCGCATGATATGGGTTTTGGCGACAAATTAAAAATCATGGCATTGGGCCTATTGCTCTTGTGGGCTTCTATTCAAACGTTGAAGAAAGAGGTCTTGCCTTTTGCCACCAGAAAGCTGGCGATTACTCTTTTCGATGATTACCTTGAGTTAGGAACAATTAAAGGGCCATTGCATTTACCGCGGTCCGCACTCAGTGGTTGCGGGCAACCTGCGCCAAAAAACAAGTTCCTTGTCTCAAGAGACCAAAAGAATTTAATCGAGATCAAGCTGAAGAAGGCGCACAAGCTTCGCAATTGGCGCGGTCAGCCGGTGAACCCCGTTTTCCATGGAGGGATAGTAAGTGGAGAAACGCCAAACGGCATCATTCGCACAATTCGCGAATGGCGAAAGAACGGCCTTGGTTCGACCTAACAATCAGGTGCGAGTGTCTTAGCTGAAGATTTTCCGGAAACCGTTCAGGAAACCACCGCTGCTGGCAGGTGCGGCGCGAAATTCTGCTTCGCGAACACGCTTGGCGTATTCAACTTTTTTCATGCCGTAGGCGAGTGCTGGTTTTTGGTTTTGCATTTCTTGTGCCCTTCGCTTGTCGTGTCGTTTTGTTTTTATGCAGCCGGGTTTCCCGGTCCGCTTTTGTTATAAACCCCATGTGGGTATGATCTTCATAGATTACAAGTGCGGCGTAAAAAAGGCGTTAACGGACAGGGTGTTTTTGCCGCACGATGAGTTGAGGCTCCAGTGCTCGCGCTATTTTCGTGTTTGAAATCTCGCGATTTTTAGTTGCGCGCAATATACCCGTTGAAGTTGATTATCATTTAGATATAGTGCTCCTTACGCTTTTATCAGCGTTCTGAAATATTCTTTATTATTTGGGGGTTATTATGATTTTTAACGGATCAGACGGCGCAGACTCGATTACGGGCACTACAGGCGATGATGTCCTGAACGGCTTTGCCGGGGAAGATACCTTAAACGGTGGTTTGGGGAATGACACCATCAACGGCGGTGATGGCAATGATTTCGTAATTGGCGGCGATGGTAACGATGTTCTTGACCTAGGTGCCGGCGAAAACAATGGCCTCACGCTTGATCAAGCGCGCGGCGGGCTTGGTGATGACCTGCTGATTGGCGGCGCAGGCGGGCCAACACTTCTGACAGGTGGGCCCGGCAATGATACACTTGATGGCAGCCTTGGTGACTCGGACGAGGCAGATTATATTGATGTTGGTTTTGCCGTAGACGGCGCGGACCCACAGGAACCCGGCGATGTAACTGGTGTGCATGTTGACCTGTCCGCTGGCATGGCCTTTGACGATGGTCAGGGCGGAACAGATGTTTTGATCGGCATCGAGAATGTGAATGGTTCTTCCTTCAATGATACGCTGATCGGTGACGCCGGTGACAATTTCCTGCTTGCGGGGGACGGCGATGACTTTGTTGATGGTGGTTCAGGCATTAACAATCTGGGCGGCGGGGCCGGCAATGACACACTCGTCGCCAGCGGCGATCAGGACTCGCTCGCTGGTGATGAAGGCGCAGACACCTTTGTAATAACAAACGGTGCCAACGTGCGGACCATCATTTTTGATGTAAACGCTGGCGAAGGCGATGTATTGGATTTCAGTGCAAACCTGTTTGGTGCCACGAACCTTCCCTCCCTGTTGCAGCTTGCAAGTGAAATCCCGGCTGGTGTTCGTATCGATTTTGGTGATCAGCTGGTCGGCCTTGTTGGGCTGACACTTGATGACCTAACTGCGCTCGATGCAAATGGCCAGATCATTTATGCGGAGCCTGTGCCCGGCGAAGATATTTCCGGTGGTAACGGCGCAGATAGTCTGGTGGGTAACGCTGGCGAAGATACCATTTCTGGCGGCAACGGCGCTGACACGCTGGTGGGTGGCGATGGTGCTGACGACCTGAAAGGCGGTAATGCCAATGACCTGCTGGATGGCGGTGTGGGTGATGACACCCTTGCTGGTGGTAACGGTCATGATAACCTGATGGCCGGTGACGGTGCCGATAACCTGAGCGGCGGCAATGGCAATGATGTACTGCAAGCAGGGGATGGCAACGATAACTTGCAGGGCGGAAACGGCCACGACCAACTTGACGGTGGCAGCGGCGACGACACGCTGGTTGGTCATAACGGTAATGATACCCTGTTGGCTGGCGAAGGTGCTGATGATTTGCAGGCCGGGAATGGTAGCGACATCCTCGATGGCGGTGTTGGTGATGACACGCTAAACGCAGCCAATGGCAATGATACGCTGACAGGCGGTGAAGGCAGTGACCTGCTGACCGGTGGTAACGGGGCAGACACATTTGTGTTCGCTGCGGGCTCCGGCGAAGACACAATTACCGACTATTCTTCGCGCGCAGATGTGCTTGATCTTTCTGGCGCTTCGGCGGCGTTTGCAGATGATGACGCTGTTCGCGGTGCTGCGACAGAAGTGGTGAGCGACGGCGTTGCCGGTGTGCTGATTGACCTTGGCGCAGGCGATAGTGTCTTCCTGCAGGGCACGAGCCTGATCGATTTGGATCGCGCAGACTTCATCCTGTAAGGAAACAAATACTAACAAAAAAGACCGTGTGGGAATTCCTGCACGGCCTTTATTGTTAGCCGAATAAACCTACCGTCCCCTCCAGCGCTGCGTATCTGGTTGCAATCAAAAAACTTATGAGAGTGTATTTAATACACAATTATTTGCTGAGGGGGGTATGGCTTACGCACATTGGGACCAAACGGAGCTTTATAAAAGAATTGAGGAACGAGCTGAGAGTGATAGCGAAAACACCTCGGCAAAAACCGCCATTAGAATTCTTGGCAATCTTGCAAAGCCAGTTTTGACTGTTCTCCGTGAAGGGTCTAATGCCACCCAAAGCTTCACGCTGCACGATGATGAACACGGTTCCCGTGTAGCCAGAAGAATGGCGGAACTTATTCCAGAGTCCACCTTGGACCAGCTCAGTGTTCCGGAGCTAATGCTTTTACTTTTATCTGCTTATCTCCACGATATTGGTATGAGCCCCAGTTTCCGGCGGTTCGCCGGCTTGAGGGCTCTTTTCCTTGAAGGCGATACTGCAGACGTAAGAGACAAGTACCCGGAAGTCCTGACGGATGATGAAATCCAACAAGTCTATGATTGGCTTGATGAAAGGCAAGGCGGTATTGACCTGCCTATTACCGGGGAAAGCCCCGTTATTGATCTGGAAAAAGCAGAAGAAATACTCGCTTACTATTGTCGTGACCGACACAATGACTGGAGCGAAGAATTCATTAAAACTGAAGTGCGGAGTAATGCAGGGGATGCCTTATACAACAATTGGCTCAAAGACCTCACAACGCTCTGCATCAGTCATCATTGGGATGGGTTGGAGCTAAAGGATGAATGCCTTGACCCGCGCCCAATAGACAACAACAAAACAATTGTAAATCTGCGCTATCTTGCGGCGGTTTTACGGCTGGCTGATGTCCTGGAAAATGACCCTGAGCGCACGCCCGATATTGTATTTAAACACAGGCAGATAGCCAAGAGTAGCTTGGTATATTGGTACAAAGACCATGATTTTGTGCTGATGCTGGATGCGGAAGACAGTGTGGTCACTCTGCGCGCTTCTCCAAAAGACGAGAAAATCCATAAGGCACTTCTGGAGACTGCCAGTCAGATAGAGCAGGAACTTAGGGCCTGCGCCCGTCTTCGGTTCCACGCCAATTCACTGTCTGAAAGATTTACAGAGCATTATCAATGGATTTGGCCAGCATCCATGACAACTGATATCCGGCCCGCCAATGATGACTATGAATTCATTGATGGGGCCTTCCGCCCTGATCCTACCCGGGTGCTAGAGCTGCTCGGTCAGGAAGAACTGTATTCTTCCCCGCTGGATGCGGTCAGGGAATTGATCCAAAACTCGTCTGACGCCATTCACGAAATGGTTGCGAGAAAGAGGCTTCGCCAAGGCGCGGACCGGATCACTGACGAAGATGCAAGCGTTGGCCTCTACATATCCCTGAGGTTGGAAAAAGGCGACGATGGTCGGCAATTCCTTGTCTGTGAGGACAACGGCGTCGGCATGAGCAAAAACATTTTGCAGCAGTTCTTTCTGGTAAGTGGTCGATCCAACCGCCCGGATATCAATAAACTTTCAAGAAAGTGCGAAAAACAAAATATTGCCCTCAGGAGAACTGGCCGCTTTGGTATCGGTGCGCTGAGTTACTTCATGATAGCCGACCAGCTGGAGGTAACCACCCGGCGTAGTGAGTTTTGTGATGATGCCGACAATATCACCTGGGTGTTCAAATCGGATGGGCTAGGGGACTTTGGCGGGTTGCGCCGATCCAGCGGATCAGGCGCCGGGACGCAAATCCGGCTTCGGATAAAAGAAAGTTGCCAGCCACAAATCGAAGAACTGGAAAAGTTTCTGACCAACACACTGGTTTGGCTGCCATGCAGGTTCGAGTTTTTGATAGATGGCAAAGAGAATGAGGCGATCGCCGTCGCCTCAAGAGGATGGAGCAATAGTTTTATATTGAGGCTGGATAAGCAGGACCTCTTTGATGACCATGGTGGTGAAGGACATGGATGGGATGAGGGGTTGGACGCCGACCGCCGAGCGCTCCGCCAAGCTACGCATAAAGCGGCAAAGTGTTTAACAATTGAAAAGGCCCGCGAATGGGAACTGCCGGACAATCAGGGCGTGGTGAGAATACAGCCATACTTCGTAAAAAATGATCGGGGACAACTAAGCGCTGTATATTGGGAGCCTGACGAGCAGGGGCATCCGTCGTTACTTGGAGTTGGGCAAAATGCTCCAATTGGATTCCTACAATTGCGGCATAGAGCGCAATTTGCTTTTAGGGGCATGAAAATTGATTTGGCGGTTGCTGGGCATCACCAGCATTCGTCCAGTGAGAGCTTTCAGTGTATCGCCGAAATCGACTTGTTTCGCGTTGCAAGAATATCTGTTTCTCGATCTTCTGCATATTTGTCTTCGGCCAATTATCAACGAATAAAAAAGTTTGTTGAGGAAAAGTGTAAGCAGGCGATTTCTGAAGTTTTATCTGATCGGGCTGAACCGGTAACCTTGGGATTGACGCGGGCATGGGCTGGACTGGATTTTCAGCGTGAAGGTGCCCAGTATCCGATTCTTGTCAATCAGCGCATCTTGTTTGATCGGCTTATAGAGCCTGTATCATTGGGCCTCGGCAACCTTAAGCGTTTGGTCAAGAAAGCCAATCCAATACTTGCCCAATATTCTCTGTTGGCCTCTGGCAGGGACGAAAATTACCTACCTCCGGCTACTTGGCTGTCTTTGAGATTAGTATTTTTGTCAAACAGTTATAATGCCCGTGGCAATACTGATTTTCTCGTCTCCATCAGAGATGGTCAAGCTGCTACCTCCGGCAGTCAGGCGTATGCCACCTTCCCCGAAGAGTTATCTTTCGTTGATGTTTTCAATTCCAGGCAAGATTATGCTTATCCAAGCTTTGAAAATTTATTCAATCAAGTCAGTCCATGGGGTTTAGGTAAACTCAGAGAATTTCCTACTTATAGTTTTACCTTAAAAGGAGCAATGAACGTCTTATGGGAGGCTGAGCGTGCAAGCTCTGATGAGGAAATTATTGGTGCTGTTAAGTCACTTCTCCATTTTGGTGTGACGGCGTTTGAACCAGGCGCGAAAGCTGCGAAGTTGTTTGAAGAATCTCAAGGGAGACTCCAGAGCCTATTTGAAAAAGCTAATCTCATTCTGGGAAGGGAAAGAGGTGCCGGTTATGTCATTATGACAGATACGCATATTGTTAGCTGGCAAGTGGATGGAACATTTTCGGTCGAGGGCTGGTCCGTCAGCTATAAAAAACGGACACTTCAAATTGGTGAAAGAGAACCCATCATTTTAGGTGAAGAATGGTGGGTATAAGGCTTTCACAGCGGACAAATAATAAAGGCGACCAATTTGGCCGCCTTCAATTTTTGTTGGCTCAGAAGAAACTACTCAGCCGCTTTGGCAGCTTTCTTGCGCTCGTGCGGCAGCAGGTAACGTTTACGCAGGCGAATGCTCTCAGGTGTCACCTCAACCAGCTCATCATCATTGATGTAGGCCAGCGCTTCCTCAAGCGGCAGCACCTTTGGTGTTGTTAGCTTAACCGCGTCATCCTTACCGGCGGCGCGAATATTGGTTAGCTGCTTGGCCTTCTGCACATTCACGTCCAGATCATTGTCGCGGCTGTGCTCGCCGATGATCATGCCCTCATAGGTTTCATCACCACCGTTAATCATGATGATGCCGCGTTCCTGTAGGTTAAAGAGCGCATAGGTAACAGCCTTGCCGCCACCAGTTGCGATCAACACACCGCGCTGGCGGCCACGGATCGGGCCTTTGTAAGCGTCATACCGGTCATAGGCGCGGGCCATGATGCCGGTGCCGCGTGTATCTGTCAGAAACTCACCGTGATATCCGATAAGGCCACGTGCCGGCGCGTCAAATGTCAGGCGAACTTTGCCGCCGCCTGATGGCACCATGCCTGTTAGTTCTGCCTTGCGCTGGGTCATCTTCTCAACCACTACGCCCTGATAGGCTTCGTCCACATCCACCTGCACGGTTTCATAGGGCTCAAGGCGTTTGCAGTTTTCGTCCATTTTATAAAGCACGCGCGGGCGGCTGATCGCCAGCTCAAAACCTTCGCGGCGCATGGTTTCAATCAGCACACCAAGCTGAAGTTCACCGCGGCCTGCGACTTCGAACGCGTCCTTGCTTTCGGTTTCGGTGATCTTGATCGCCACATTGCCTTCTGCTTCGCGCAGCAAGCGGTCGCGGATCACACGTGATGTCACATGCTTGCCTTCGCGGCCCGAAAGCGGGCTGTCGTTCACCATGAAGGTCATGGCAAGGGTCGGTGGGTCAACCGGCGTAGATGGCAGCGCGGTGTTCACCTCAGGGACGGCGATGGTGTCGGCAACTGTTGCGGTTGCAAGGCCAGCGATGGCAACAATGTCACCTGCTTCGGCTTCTTCAACCGGCACGCGCTCCAGCCCACGGAACGATAGCAGTTTTGAAATTCGGCCAGCTTCAATCACCTTACTGTCGCGCGACAGGGCGTGAATGGGGTCACCCACTTTTATCCGGCCTGTTTCAATGCGGCCTGTCAGGATACGGCCAAGGAAATTGTCCCGGTCCAGCATGGAAACCAGCATGGAGAAGGGCTTTTCGGCGTTGCCGTCTGTTACCACTTTTGGCGCGGGTACATGCTCCAGCACGGTTTCAAACAGCGGGTGCAGGTTTTCGCGGGCGTCATCCAGATCGCGTACACACCAGCCATCCCGGCCAGAGGCATACAGGATCGGGAAGTCCAGCTGGTCTTCGTTGGCGTCAAGGTTCACGAACAGGTCAAAACAGGCGTCAGTGGCCGCGTCCGGGTCACCGTCTGGCTTGTCCACTTTGTTCACCACAACAATTGGCTTCAGGCCAAGAGCGAGTGCCTTACTGGTTACAAACTTGGTTTG
This sequence comes from Kordiimonas sp., assembly GCA_965199355.1. GTDB lineage: Bacteria > Pseudomonadota > Alphaproteobacteria > Sphingomonadales > Kordiimonadaceae > Kordiimonas. Next base: position 415,038 of record OZ240690.1, on the reverse strand, counting down.
TGGCATTGGGCCTTCGGCTGCATCCACCAGCAGAACAACACCGTCCACCATGGACAGGATGCGCTCTACTTCACCGCCAAAATCGGCGTGGCCCGGTGTGTCCACGATGTTCACGCGGGTATTGCCCCACATAACGCTGGTGCATTTGGCAAGGATGGTAATGCCGCGCTCGCGCTCCAGATCACCGCTGTCCATCGCGCGTTCTTCAACACGCTGGTTGTCGCGCACAGTGCCCGACTGTTTAAACAGATTGTCCACCAAGGTGGTTTTGCCGTGGTCAACGTGCGCGATGATCGCGATGTTGCGAATGTTTTTGCTCATGGCCATAAATCCAAAACGCCAGTTTTTGACGGTATGTTTTTTTGCTGATCCTGCACCAGCCCTCACCCCCACCCGGCCACCCATAGGATAATACCGTGCGGTGGCCGGGTGGGGGTGAGGGCTGGTGCCGTAAACCTAAAAAAGAGGCCCTGTTCGCAGCATATGCCGCGGGCCTCTCCCTTCATTTGCGCGCCTTATAGGCGGGTTTGGCCTGCCACGCAAGCAGGAACGGGGCTCGCACAGTTTTTCAGCTTGTTTTTAGCGGTGTTGTTGATACGTTATCGAAAAACTCAGGGGGTCTTTATGAGTTTTATGGACGAGCATGGGGGTAGCTTGCCCAGAGCAAGCATATCGATAGCCATCATTGAAGCTTTCAGGTTTTTGAGAGATGGCGGCAGCCATACGGTTCGGCTTGTGTTCTATTGCGGGACTGTGTTGCTTATTTTTGGCCTGGCGCAAGACTACTTCGGTGCACAAGGGGTATGGTTCTCTATTGTGCAAATAATGGCAGAAAGTTGGTTCGTTTACAGTTGGCACCGCTTTGCCCTGTTGGGAGAACAGCAGCTTGGCGGCAAATACTGGACTGCTTTTGCGAAGCGAACACTATTTTACTACCTTGTGCTGGGCATTGTTGTAGTTCTGATTGTAGTGGTTCTTTTCGCGGTGATCCGCGAATTTTCTGGCAGCGCGACAGCCATCTCGGTTGCGGCCTTGATCTTGGTAAGCTTGTTTGTGATGCCCCGGATAGCATTAGTCTTCCCTGCCATCGCAGTTAATAGTGCCGATAACAAAATGCGTGATGCTTTTGTGTTGAGTAGCGGAAACGTACCTGCACTCGCTGGAGCTTATGCGGTGATGGCTATTATTGCGCTCCTTTTATTTTCTCCAGCTAGCTTGATCTTTTTTTCTCAAGAGTCCCAACTAAACGATGCCGGTGATGAACCAATGTATTTGCTGCTGATTAACGCGATATTGGGTTACTCGGTAGCAGTGTCGACATTTCTTTGGGCGGGACTGAACTCCAGCCTTTACCGGCAGTTGGGCGGTGATAATCCCACTGCTGACGCGGAATAATTTGTTAAATCTCTTTTCTACGGGAACGATACTCTGATGGAAAAACGATCCTTCGATTTTGGGCAAACTGTTGAAGCCTCTCTTTTTGTTCCAAAAAGATATTTTCGGGATTTGATGCGAGCTGCCATGTGGCCCGCAGCTGCTTTTGTGCCAGCTTTTGCACTATATCTATATGTTGCGCTTGATGTAACAGCGAGTGCTGGGCAACTGCAGCAAGGCGTCCAAATCGGTTTCTGGGAGTTTTTGGGACCAACTATGATGGCAATGGTGCCCATGATATTGGTGGCTGCTGCCTTGATGTACAATTGGCAACGTTTCCTGATGATAGGTGGTGACCAGCAGCCAATGGACGATGGCGAAGCCCCGGTCTCAGCGCCCCCTGTGGAGCACGACTGGTGGGCTGGCTATCGCCTGTATCTGCTGCGGTCTATTCAGTTAGGCGTGATTTTCCTGGTGCCTTATCTGTTTTTTATGGACTGGATGTTTACTTCGATAGACCCGGGAAAAATTCAGGCTGGTAACGGTACGATCGAAATGGACGCATCCGACGCATTTCTACCATTCTGGTTGTTTTTTGGTTTGATGATCATGGTTTACCCTTACCTTATGCGGGCCATGCTGGTTTTCCCCGCAGTGGCTGCAGGCATTCCTGATGCGACGTTTCGCAATGTATTCTCGATCAGCCGTGGGCTAGGTTGGAAGATGGTTGGTACCTACATCGCCACCATTTTTACAATGATGATCCTGATGTTCGCTGTGATGATTGTGTTCGCGATTGTGGTGGCAATCGGCGCGGCTATTGCGCAGGCAATTGGGCCGTGGTTGTCGGTTCTGGCTTTGCCGTTCATGATCCTGCTATATGCCGCTTTTTACCTGTATATGTTGGGCTATTATGGAGCTTTTGGTGCGATGGTATTGATGCAACTACTGCCGGATTACCACGATAGATGGGAAGAATTGAGTGGACGCGGGCCAACAGTTGGCCCTTCGGCTGGCGGCGGAGATGACGGCCCTGCTACTTATGGTCAGCGCAAGGGATAAAGGGTGGCCTTGAGGGTTAAGGTAACTACCTATAGCAGTTCATGACTTCCGTCTTGAAGGATTTGGAAAGCTCAGGGTGCTCGGTCGTCAGATGTTTAGACAGGCCAATATGAATCGGAATTCGAGTGCGGATGGTTGTTTTTACCCGATTATCGAGCATGTTTCTTGCGTTGTCGTCCAGCTTGAATCGAAAATCCACAGCGAGAAACGCATCGATGTCGCCTGCCAGCAGCGTATAGATCAGGCGGTTGTGGTCGGCGCTGCCCTGTACAAAATTATACCCTTCATTCTGCAAGATATCTTCAAACACTGACCCATTATAGGCGCTGACAACGGCATTTGCTTTGAAATCGGGTGAGCTTATATCCAAATCGGATGATTTGCGCTGGTACCAGAGAATTTTCACCTCACCCAATGGTCCAATCAGCCGCTGCGCGCGTTCTTCGTCCTCGCGCGGGCCAGAAGGAAACCATGCCATGTGGTCCAACGTGTCAAGCAGCCCAGTGGCTCGAGAAAGCGGTGCAAATTTGAAGTCATACTGTAGATCAAATTTTTCGGCGGCGCATTGGAGCAAGTCTTGAAGTGGGCCGGTTACTTTGCCGTCTTCGCCGAAGCGTGCGAACTGAGTGTCGCCATGAGTATAAATACTGATATTTACCGGGTTTTGCTGATCGGCAACTTCGTCATGCTTTGCGTTCGCAGGGATGCAGGTGATGCCAGTCAGGGTAAGCAGGCTAGTCCAGAAAACAGTGGTTAACTTTGCTTTTCTTCGTGTGATTTGATCGAAATTCATGAAGTGGACATTATTGGATAAAAGTAAACAAACCCTTGCCCTTTAAGGTATTTATCAAATGCCACAGTAATATTCGGTTTGGTCGCGACCGCAACCTATTCACTACAGCTCATGATCTGTGATTTGAAGATCTCTACGAACTCAGGATGGCCCGATACCATATGACGAGATAATGCTAAATAAACAGGCACCTTTTTTTGTGTTGTTATTTTGATGTGAGTATCCATTATCTGCTGTGTCTGCTCGTTTAGTTTCGAACGAAAATCAAGCGCCAGCAAAGCATCCACAGTACCGGTTAGAAGCATATAGATCATGCGATTATGATCGCTGTTTCCCGGAACAAAATCATAGCCTTGCTCTAGTAGCGACGTTTCAAACACCGATCCCTTATAAGCACTGACTCGAGCGTTTTGTTTAAATGTCGGGGAATTCACATCAAGGCCGGAGGTTTTAAGCTGGTACCAGACAATATCGAGGTTGGCCAAGGGGCCTATAGTGATCTCTTTGGTATTATCGGTTAATCCTGCTGGAAACCAGGCTACATGCTCTGCAGTTTCAATCAGGTGCCAGCCTCTAGACATTGGTGCAAACTTGATCTCATATTCAAAGCCAAGATGGGAAGAAGCACAGTGTAGAAGTTGGTTTAATTTGCCCGAAACCGTTCCATCGCCATTAATCTGAGCGGTGGAAGTGTTACCATGAGTGTAAACATTAATCGGCGATACTGTAGTATGATGTTCATCGTTTACAGTTGCCTCAGCCTTGGTTGGCAAGGCACTTACAAAGATTATTACACTAGTTAAAGTAGCAATTAATAAATCATGGATTCTGTAACTCATCTCAAATTTTATCATAAAGTGAACGATACTGAACTAAGGTTAGCGATGCAATGCTTCTTCTATTTCTTGGCTTGTGGGTATGTGCTCAATTTAGGCTAGTTTCATATCTTGATGATTATTCAGGTGTAATGCGTTAATAAATTGCTCTGCAACGGTTGGCCAGTCATAGTTTTTGGCAAAGCGGGCACAGTCCTGTCTGTCCAGAGTGAGTGCCTGTTTGATGGCCTTGTTTAAGTCATTGTCAAGAGTGGCAATTTGTTTATTCCAGTTTTCAAAAGGACCACAGCCTGTGCTGCCAACCACATCAAGCGGGCCTTGCACAGGGTAGGCTGCAACCGGAGTTCCGGCAGCAAGTGCCTCAATCATCACAAGGCCGAATGTGTCGGTTTTTGACGGGAAGACAAAAACATCAGCCGCCGCATAAAGCGCCGCGAGTTCTTCGCCGAAACGCGCGCCCAGAAACTTTACCTGCGGGTATTTTGCTTTTAGCTTGGCGGTCGCAGGGCCATCACCGACCACAAGTTTGGTGCCGGGCACGGTACTTTCGAGGAAGGCTTCGATGTTTTTTCAACCGCGACCCGGCCAACATAAAGCTGCAGCGGGCGTGGCAGGTCATCCAGCTCTGGCACTGCTGCGGCTTGCTCGCGCGGCTTGAACAGAGATGTATCCACGCCGCGTGTCCAGGGAATGATGTTTTCAAACCCTTGGTCCGCCAGTTGCTGTCGCACGGTTTCTGTTGCGACAAGCACACCGGTGCTGGCGGCATGAAAGCGGCGGAAAATTGGATAAAACCAGCTTGCCGGGAAAGGGCTGCGGGCCGCGATATATTCCGGGAAAGCCGTATGATAAGCGGTCGTGAAGGCCACTTTGTTTTTGAGGCACCAATGCCGTGCTGCCCAACCAAGAGGTCCTTCGGTTGCGATATGTACCGCATCCAGTTTCTGGCTGGCTAGTAGTTTGGCGGTGCGACGACGCGCGCCAAGGCTCAGTCGAATTTCAGGGTAAGTCGGGCACGGGATGGTGCGAAACAGGCGCGGTGTCAGCATGGAAACGCTGTGGCCCATTGCTTCAAGCTGGCCGCGCAGATTATCAAGCGTGCGCACCACACCGTTCACCTGTGGGTGCCAGGCATCGGTAACAATGCAAATGTTAAGTTGTTTGTTTGGGCGATGCGCGGGTGGGAATGTGCCGTCCATGACTATTCTGCCGCTACAGGAATTGGGGCCTCTTGCTTGCGGGCCTTGCGTTTCTTGCGCTTTTTCTTCTCGCTTTTGGTGGTGTTTTCAGGCCGTGCCGCAACCACATCTGCCCAGTGCAGAATGTGGAACTCACCTTCCCTGTCTTCCACAAGGGCGGTGCAGCTTTCAACCCAGTCGCCATCATTCATATATTCAACACCGTCAAACATGCGTTTTTCCGCATGGTGAATATGGCCGCAGATAACACCGTCTACACCGCGGCGCTTGGCTTCCGCTGCAACGGCTTCTTCATATTTACCGATATATTCAACCGCATTTTTTACCTTGTGTTTCAGGTAGGCGGACAGGGACCAATAGTCATACCCCAGCAACCGGCGCATGCCGTTGACGACAGTGTTGAGCTTCAACAGCAGTGCGTAGGCACGGTCACCCACATGGGCGAGCCATTTGGCATATTTCACCACGCCGTCAAATTGGTCGCCGTGCAAAACCCAGTATTTCTTCCCGGTGGCATTTTCATAAACCAGCTCTGGCTCCAGCGATATGCCAGCAAGGTCATTGCCTTCAAACCCGCGCAAGCCTTCGTCATGGTTGCCAGGCACATAAACAACCTTCACGCCATGCTTCGCCATTTTCAGCACGCGGCGGATCACATCATTATGGGTGGTGTTCCAGTACCAGTTGCGCTGAATAGCCCAGCCGTCAACAATATCGCCAACCAGATAAAGCTGTTCGCAGCGCACTGTTTTCAGGAAGTCCAAGAGTAGATCCACCCGGGCGGCTTTGGTGCCCAGATGAGTGTCGGAAATGAATACCGTGCGGTAGGTGTGTTTTTCGCTTTCGCGTTTGTTCAACTGTTTTTGCGATAGGCCATCATCTTCAGATATCGCCTGAAGCGCCGCCGCACCAACGGCTTGCATCTCTGGCCCCATGGAGGCGTTGTCTCGGAAAAAAGAAGGAAGCATGAACAGGGTACCATTGTTGAGGAAATGTCAGGGCAGGGTCGTTTTTCGTCCGTCGGGTTCTGATCCGGTCGCTTTTGGGCAGTCAGTTTTCTCAGGAACGAGGCCGCTGAGGATATTCCTTTTTGTCCGTCCCTTGTTCAGGTCTGGCCTTGCCAACAGCGTGTGACTGGCCCTTCTTTAATTGAGGTGAACCCTGTTCTGGCTGTGTGACAATGGAATGTCGGGTGCGTTAAGTTTTTTTGAAACAATAGTTTAGGGCGATTCGCGGTGGAAATTGTTTCATTTGCAAACTTTTTCGGCGGCTCATGAAGTATTGTGATAAAAAAATCACAACAAAGAAATTTTTTTTATTTATATTTATCAATAAGTTATATGAAATTCGCGCTAAAATCACCGCTTCGTGACCTGTGATTGTCCTTGGCAAAACCATTCCGTGCATCTATCTTAATAGTCAACGAGTAGTACTCGTTAATGCCCTCCGTGGGCGTTTCCTCCCTGAGCCTGGGCCACGCGCAAGCGTGGCCTCTTTTTTTTGGTCACGCTTCGATCTATAGAGAGCATAAGCACGTACCCAGTTCGGGGTAATGTTGCCAAATAATAAATAGTTAGCCGGGGTAGGTATGAAACAGGTGCGTGTTTCTTGGAAATCTAAACTATCATTTTTAGCTCTTGCTGGGGCCTTGTCAGCGGAAGCAGTCGCAGCTGATGACTGGCAGCTTGAGCTTCAGGGTGCTCATCGCACCCATTATGAATTTCTCGCCAATCAGTTTCGCCCTGGTCGTACTGGCGATGAAGATATTTTCAATTTCCGCACCAGCGTGCGCGCAACCGTTACCAAAGGCGGTTTTTCTGCGGTGGCAGAAATTGAGGATTCGCGCGCCTATGGTTTTGAAGACCAGCGCAACATCACGCCCGGTCAGGTGAATGCGCTGGAACCCCTGCAATATTATCTGGCGTATGAATTTGATGCCTCATTTGTGCTGGGTGCGAAGGCTGGCGTGCGCGCTGGCCGCTTTACCTGGCCGCTTGGCAGTGGTCGTATCATAGGCCGCAACGGTTACCGTAACACGCGCTTCAGTTTTCTTGGTGCGCGGGCACACCTTCAAACGGAAAATGGTAACCGCGTTGAAGCCTTTTGGATGATGCCCGCGGAAATCAGGCCCAATGACACAGCGTCTCTTGACGACAATGATATTGAGCATGACCGCTTCAGCAGTGACCTGACACTGGCGGGTGTGTTTGCGGAAAGCAAAACCCTGATTGAAGGGATAACATCACGCGGCTATGCGGTGTGGCTTGATGAAGAGGACACGGCTGGCGGCAGGCAGTCCCGTGACCGGAATCTGTTCACACTTGGCGCGCAGTTCCAAAAGGCCCGCAGTGAAGGCGCGTGGGATTTTGATATCGAAGGTGCGCTCCAGCGTGGGGAACGGCGGGCCACGTCAAACCCGCTCGATGTTACGGATCTGGATGTGAAAGCCGGTTTTCTGCATGCAGAAGTGGGTTACAGTCTCGCGGGCAGTGGCCTGAATGTTGCGGCGACCTATGATTTTGCGAGCGGAGATGATGACCCGACCGACGGCACCTCTGGCTTGTTTGACCCTATCTTTGGCCCCATTCGGGGAGACTTGGGGCCAACGGGTCTGTTCACCCTTGTGCACCGCAACAATATTAACGCACCCGGTGCCCGGCTTATTTATAATTCAGATAGCGACTGGAACCTGATGGTGCAGTGGCAGGCAATCTGGCTGGATTCTGCGACAGATGCGTTTGGCCGCATCGGCGTGCGCGATATCACTGGCCAGTCCGGCAAGTTCGCGGGGCAACAGATTCAGGCGCGCTTCCGCAAGCCGTTTCTGGATAATCGCCTGAGGTTCGAACTGGGTGCGGTGTCGTTCCAGAATGGCGAGTTTTTTGACAATGCGCCAAACGCAACCGGCAACGGTAACCCGTTCTTCCTTTATACGTCGCTTGAGTATTTCTTTTGACGCTTTTCTAATTTGAAGTCGTTGCCAGCTCACGCTTCAACCCGGGCCACCCAAGAATAATACCGTGCAGTGGTCGGATGGGGGCGTGGGCTGGTGATGTCTCTTTGTTACTGGAAAAGCAACTATTCTGCGGCTTTTGCCAGGGCGGGTGCAGGCAGGCGGTCATACTCATTCACCAGCCCTGCCGCGACCGTCAGCATGCGGCTGCGCACATCCGTGAAGCAGTTCAGCTTCTCAACGCGTTCCTCATCCATATAAAGGCCGCGGTTTATTTCAATTTGCAGGGCATGGCAGCGCCTTGCAGGCTGGCCATATTGTTTGGTTGCATAACCACCGGCATAGGGCACATTACGGCGCACCCGAAACCCGGCTTGCAAGAACAGGCTTTCAGCAAGCCCGGTTAGCTCGCGTGAGCAACTGGTGCCCCAACAATCTCCCAGCACAATGTCTGGCTGAGATTTGCGGCGCCGCCCCAGTTCCGGGCCTGATGGCATGGAATGGCAATCTATAAACACGGACGACCCGAATGCTGCATGCCGGGCGGACAGAATGTCTGCAACCTTTTCGTGGTATGGGTCATACACTGTTTCCAGCCTGCGAAAGGCTTCCCGTATCGGCAGCTTGCCGTCATAGATGGGCATGCCTTCCCCAATCACCTTTGGAATAACACCAAGCCCCGCCTTCACCCTGTTATTCAGGTCAACCTCATAGGCACCAACCTCACCGCTGAACATGCTAGGTTCCAGCTCGTTTTTTGCGCGGTTCAGGTCCACATAGGCGCGAGCGTAAGTGGCCACAAGCTGGGTTGCCCCAAGGTCCGTTACCCCTTCAAACAGTTCGTCGACAAAGGCGTCTTCCGACAGGCGCAGTGTGTGGTCGTCCAGTCGGGATTTTTGTTTGAAACTGTCGGGATAGTGCCTGCCACTGTGTGGCACTGCAAAAAGGAACGGCGTGCTGGCCTGCACAGGCGGTCGCAGCATAAAGGCTGGCGGTAAATGGTTCACCGGCAGATTGCCTGCCTCTTTGCCCGGAGCATGTTCCATGGAACGCACGCTACCTATTTTTTATGTGGATGTCACCCGGCATTATTGTTCAGGCATATGCAGGTGCCACGCCCGCGCGAAAGAGAGCAAAAAAGCGTTGGCATGAGCCCAGTTTTCGGTGGGACGAAGCGACAAGTGGTGAAGCTATGTTATGATATCACCTAAATAGAGGACCATCTGCGAGGGGAGGCGAAGATGACCACACACATCAAGTCCACAGGTATTAACCGTCGTACATTTCTATCATACGGGTTGGCAGCAGGCGCGCTGACGCTTGCGGCACCACTGGCCAGTTTTTCGCGTGTTGAAGCCAATGAGGACGACGACGGCCTGACACCGCTCGTGGAAATCAGGCCGGATAACAGCGCCACATTCTACAGCCCGTCCCCGGATATGGGGCAGGGGGTGGACACCTCTCTTGCCATGATGTTTGCCGAAGAACTGGATCTGGACTTCGATCACCTGAAAACAAAGCCGCTGATTTACTCCATCATGCGCGGTGAAGACGGCAATTTCGCCTTCAAGGCTGTGCCGCAAGGGGCCGGTGGATCCACCAGTACCCCGCGTAACTGGACACTCCTGCGCCGGGCTGCGGCCACTGCCCGCCAACTGATGCTGCAAGCTGCGTCGCGGGAGACGGGTGTTGCTGTTGAAGACCTGCGGACACAGAATTCTCATGTGCTGCTGCCTGACGGTCGCCGCGTCCCTTACGGTGACCTTGTGCAGGCGGCAGCGCGTGAGAGCCTGCCAGATGGCTTTGAACCTAGCTTCAAGGCGCGTGCTGATCGCACCCTTCTCGGCACCGCGCAAAAACAAAAGGTGGCGCGTGATATTGTCACCGGACAGCCCCTTTACGGCATGGACATGGACTATGACGGTGCCAAGGTGGCCATGGTGGCCCACTGCCCGTATCTGGACGGGTATGTTGAAAGCGTGGATGACACGGCGGCCCGTGCTGTTACGGGTGTGCGCGATATCATTGTGCTCGACCGGCCTGACCCGTCTGGCAACTATACTTATCTGGCGGCGGGTGTGGCGGTGGTGGCTGACACATATTGGGCTGCCCGCACGGCGCGGGACCGGCTGAACATTCACTGGAACCATGGGCCTTATGCCGATGAAAGCAGTGAAAGCCTGGACGCAGAGTGTGAAGCGCTTCTTAAAACCACGGGGCAGGTGGTTCGCAGTGACGGTGATTTTGATGCGGCGATGCAGGGAGCTGCGACCACAATCAGCCACACCTACCGGCTTCCCTATGTGTCTCATGCGCAGCTTGAGCCACAAAATTGTATTGCCGATGTGCGCGCAGACAGCGCCACCGTGATTGGCCCGTTCCAAAGTCCGTCTGGTGCGTCCCGCATGACCGCCGCCATCACCGAGCTTGATCGGTTGGATATTGAAGTGCGCTATACGCGCCTTGGCGGTGGGTTTGGCAGGCGGCTGACGAGCGACCATGTGGCCGAAGCGGTTACCATATCAAAAGAAGCGGGTGTGCCCGTGCGCCTGATGTGGACCCGTGAGGATGATCTGGCGCACGATTTCTACCGCCCCATGGGCCACCATGAAATGCATGCCGGGTTTGACGAAAACGGCAAGCTGGTTGCGTGGGCACAGCGGTTGGCGGGTACGCCCAAATATTACCGGCGCGACAATGTTGACCCGGCTACCATGTATCAAGCCGACCTTTATGTGGATGATTTCCCCGCGGGCCGGGTGGATAACCTGAAGCTTGAGTATCACATTGCCAAGTCCGGCATGCCGCAAGGTAGCTGGCGCGCCCCAGCGCACACCGCGAATGCCTTCGTGATCCAGAGCTTTCTTGATGAAATTGCCGCCGAGCTTGGGGAAGACCCGCTTGCGCTGCGCCTACGCCTGCTTGGTGATGATGAAGAGCTTGAGTATGGCCAGCACGGTGGCCCCGTGTTCAGCACCGCACGGCTGAAGAATGTGCTGCGTGAAGCGGCGCGGCTTGGCAACTGGGGCAAGCGAATGCCTGCCCGTAGCGCGCAGGGCATTGCAGGTCACTTTACTTTTGGTGGTTACTGCGCACTTGTGGCTGATGTCACGCTGCTGGATGGTGGCCGTTTCCGGGTGGACCGTATTGCAGGCGCTGTTGACGTGGGCACCATTATCAATCGGGCTGGCATACTCGCGCAGATGGAAGGCGGCATTCAGGATGGCCTTTCAACCGCGCTCGCGCAGAAAGTGGAGGTGCGCGGCGGCGCGGTCCAGAACGATAATTTTGACAGCTATATCATGATGCGCATGGACCAGAGTGTGCCGGAAATCGATGTGCATATTGTCGATAGCGACGCCGACCCATCCGGCATGGGTGAAATGTCAATTCCGGTGCTCGCACCTGCGGTCGCGAATGCTGTTGCCCGCGCTGGTGGTGCCCGCATGCGTGCGCAACCATTCATGGCCGAAAGCGCCTAGGCGCAAGCAAGCCGGCGGAGTGTATTTTACTCTTGCGTGCGGAGGTGGTGCGTTTTATACAAGCCACCCACCCCAGCGGTGGACTCGGGCGCGCCCTGCGCCTGTCCTTTACAAGTGGCATGGTCGGTTAGCTCAGTTGGTAGAGCGTTTCGTTGACATCGAAGAGGTCGTTGGTTCGAACCCAATACCGACCACCATTTGAAATCAATTACTTACGGGAATTTACGCCCATAGCGCGAGATGCTGTGCTGTTCTTGCACGCATATTGTCCCCTTATGGCACGCCCATTAAGTGTTGTTTAACCTTTGTAGTTGTAACCTGAACAGTAATCCGATGCGGGTGATCCTGACAGTGGAAGTTTTAGGGACGCTTTCACGCCAAAAATCAGGAGGCTTTGACGACGCGAATTTGCAGCGGATGGCACCGTCTAAGGTGCTTTGCTGCGACGACTTGAGAGGGATGAAGAAATGTTTGATACCACTTTTGGTAAAGGGCGGAAGCCCGGTTTGATTGTCGATGCGCTGGAACAGTCGCTGGCAATGATCGAATTTGATCCGGATGGCACCATCGTGCGGGCCAGCGATCAATTCCTGAAAACCATGGGTTACACAGCAGTTGAGGTGCTTGATAAGCATCACCGTATGTTCGTGAGCGACAAGGACGCTGACAGCGAAGAGTATAAGCGTTTCTGGCTGGAGCTGTCGAAAGGCAACATGCAAACGGGCCGTTTCCAGCGGCGCGCGAAGGACGGCAGAGTGGTCTGGATTCAGGGCACCTACCTGCCGGTGAAAACCAACAGCGGCCATGTGGTACGGGTGGTGAAAATCGCTGAAGATGTGACGGCGCAGCAGTCAAAGCTGGATAATATTCAGGCGCTTGTCGACTCGCTTGAACAAGCGCAGGCCATGATTGAGTTTGCGCCCGACGGTACCGTCAAGAATGCCAACGAAAACTTCCTGTATGTGATGGGCTACAAACTTGATGAAATTGTCGGCAGGCATCACAAGCTTTTCGTGGAGCCGAAAGAGGCCAAAAGCAAAGAGTATGCTGACTTTTGGGCAGCGCTTCGGCGCGGCGAATTTCAGTCACGCCAGTTCCACCGCATTGCCAAGGGTGGCCGTTCTGTCTGGATTCAGGCAACCTATACGCCGGTGTTTAACGCCGATGGCACGCTGGCACGCGTGGTGAAAGTGGCAACCGACATCACAGCCCAGAAGATGATCAACGCCAATTTCGAAAGTCAGGTTGCGGCGGTTGCGCGCTCGCAGGCGGTGATCGAGTTCAATATGGACGGCATTATCATGACCGCCAACAATTTGTTCCTTGAGGCCATGGGCTACACATGGGCTGAAATTCAAGGCCAGCATCACAGCATGTTCGTGGACCACGAGTACGCCGACAGTAAGGAATATAAGGATTTTTGGGCGAATCTCGCACGCGGTGAAATTCAGGACGGCGAGTTTAAGCGCTACGGCAAAGACCGCAAGGAAGTGTATCTGAAGGCTTCCTATAACCCGGTGTTTGACGCTGAGGGCAGGCCCGAAAAAGTGGTTAAATATGCCAGCGACCGGTCAGACCATGTGCTGCGCCAACGCCAGCTTGCAGAGCTGGGCACTCAGGTTGACCTCAGCCTGAAAGAAATTGTTTCTGCGGTAAATGGGGCGAAGACCAAAACCAAAGAGGCTGAAAAGGTTTCAAGCCAGACACAGGAAACTGTGGAAGTGGTTGCCCAGGCGGCAGATAGTTTCAGTGCCTCAACGGCGGAAATTTCTGGCGCGGTTGAAGAAACCCGTGCGGCAGCGGAACGCGCCAATGAGCAAGCCAGTGCGGCGGAACAATCCACGGAGGCGCTGCAAACAGCAACCGCATCCATGAACGGTATTGTGGAGATGATCCAGAAAATCGCAGAGCAGATCAACCTGCTCGCGCTCAATGCCACCATTGAGGCGGCGCGTGCCGGCGAAGCAGGCCGCGGCTTTTCTGTTGTGGCAACAGAAGTGAAGAACCTTGCCAATCAGGTGGGTGGTGCCATTAACCAGATTACGGATGAAATCTCCAATGTTCAGTCGGTTTCAAATGATGTGGTTGGCAGACTTGGTGCCATTGGTGAAGAGGTTGGCAGTGTTAACGGCAGCATCGCTGGTGTTGCCGCCGCCCTTGATAACCAAAATGTAACTACTTCCGACATAACATCGAACTTGCAGAGCGCGGCGTCAGCCATTGGCCACATCGCAGAAAACCTGCAGGAAATTAACGAAGTTACTGACTTCTCTGCCCGCGTTGCAGAAGCAGAAGGTGAAAAACTGGCAGCTCAATTAACTATGTAACAGCACGCATGAAAATAGAGTGCACGACTTGGGGGTCGAAACTATGAAAAACATTCAGCCCATCGATGAAGAAATCCGGTTTGAGGAGCACGAGATTATCGTCTCCAAAACCGACCTCAAGGGGCGCATTGTCTATGCGAACGATATCTTCTGCCGGGTGTCAGAAATGGCAACCAAAGATGTGATCGGCCAACCGCACAGCATTATCCGCCATCCGGATATGCCACGTACCGTATTCAAGATGTTGTGGGACACGGTGCAAAGCGGCAACGAAATTTTCGCCTATGTAAAGAATATGTCTGCCACTGGCAGATACTATTGGGTGATTGCTCATGTCACGCCATCCCGCAATGGGCGCGGTGATATTGTTGGCTATCATTCATGCAGACGTGTGCCAAGCAGACGCGGCGTGGCTGATATCGAACCGCTTTATCATGAGCTTCTGAAGGCAGAACAAGCTCAGACCAACCGCAAGCAAGGGCTGGAAGCGGGCGAGGACTTTATAAAACACAAACTCGAAGCTCTCGCTAAGAGCTATGAAGAGTTTATCTGGTCGACAGGAGAATGATGATGTTTGGCTTGTCTTCCAATAGTAATGATCTCTCGAAACGGGTCGCTGACCTTGAAAAAGAACTGGCGCTTGAGGCGGAGCGGAACGAGCGCTACCGCAAGGCGTTTGACGCGCTTGCTGCGGCTGCGGAGCGTACCCACAAAGGTGACCTTGAAGCCCGTGTGGATGATTGGGACCAGCATGGTGACCTGTCATCCATGCTTTCCAACTTCAACCACACGCTTGACCTGACAGAACTGTTTATCCGGGAGGCGACGGCATCGCTGGAGGCTGCTGCTGATGGGCGTTTTTACCGACAATATTTAACCGCAGGGTCACCCGGAACTTTCCGTGTTGCCGCTGACCGGATTAACAAAACCGGCGAGCGCATGGCAGCCTTTGAAGAACGGCAGACCAAGCACCGGGAATTGATCGCAGACCAGTTTGAAGCCAGCGTTATGGATATCGTTGGTACGCTTTCGGAGATGGTTGGTTCCATCGGCGACACGGCAACACAGCTGGCCGATTATTCGATCGAAAATCAGGAGTTGGCGCAAACCGTTGCCACGTCGGCTGAGCAGGCAACCGCCAATGTGCAAACGGTAGCCGCTTCAGCAGAAGAGCTGTCTGCATCCGTGGAGGAAATTGCCCGTCAGGTCAGCACGTCGTCTGCCAAAACGGCTCAGGCGTCAACCGATGCGGAAGACGCATCCGGCACCATCAACCAACTCAAGCAATCAAGCGATACCATTGGCAAGGTGGTACAGCTGATTAACGAAATTGCCGAGCAAACCAACCTGCTTGCGCTTAACGCGACCATTGAAGCGGCGCGCGCCGGTGATGCGGGCAAGGGCTTTGCGGTTGTGGCAAGCGAGGTGAAGTCCCTCGCGCAGCAAACGGCAACGGCAACCGGTGAAATTGGTTCACAGGTAACTGCGATCCAGGGCGACACTGATACGTCTGTTTCAGCGGTGGATGGGGTTGTGGCCTTGATCAATGAATTGAATGAGATTGCCACAGCTATTGCCGCTGCAACCGAGGAACAATCCGCCGCAACAGTGGAAATCAGCCGGAACGTGCTTGAGGCATCCGAAGGCACACAGGAAGTATCCAGCAGCATTGCACGGGTCAGTGAAACCACGTCTGAAACGGCGATGCGGGCGCAGGAACTGGGACAGTCTGCCCAGAAAATGAGCGACATGGTAACGGCGCTCAAGGATAAATCGGAAGAGTTCCTGAACGGCGTTCGTCAAGCCTAGGCATGTGCTCGGTGCTTATATGTTACGGATGCGTAACTTCTTTATTTCTCTTAAACTTTTGTTATAAGTGAGTTGCTGCGATTATGTTCTACGGGAAGTAGAGGGAATACATTTGGATCGCGTTTTGCGCGTGTGCTAGCATGCGCATATGCACCATATAGCGAAAACGGAGGGGGTCATTCGCGGGGTCATTTCAGGTCTGCTACTGTGCGCAGGGCTTGCGCTTGGGGTTTATGCGCAAGATGAGCAGGCGGCAACCGCAGCAAGTGGTGACCGTGTCACCATCGCTGCCACAAACATTCCCTATGTGTTCGCGCCGGACTTGCCGGGGCCATACAATCAGATTTTTAATCTGATGGCCGAACAGTCGCCCATGCCGATTACGCTGGAATATTTCCCCATCATGCAGGCGATGCGGCAGTTAAGGTCGGACCAGTATGATTGCTTCGCCATGGGGCTGAAATACTCGCCCAACTGGGCACGTATTGGCCTTAATCATAATGATTTCACCTTCATTGGCCCAATCGCCTATTTGAATATCAGGGTTTATGTACGCCCTGGCGAACCGATACCCACCCTTGAAGAGCTGAAGGATATGCCAGTCGCAGTTGGCGGCGGCATTATCCATTTGCGTGACTCGTTTGATAATGGCTGGATGCCAACCAATCTGATCAGTGAACCCAGCTATATTAAAGCGCTTGAAACGCTGGTTGCTGGTGACGTGAAGGCTGTACTTGCGTATGACGCAGACGTTGACGCGATGGCGGACCAAAACGATCTGTCAGGCAAGTTTGTTGATAGTGGTCTTGTGGTTGCCGAAATGGAAGACGGCATCATCTGCAAAAGCACCATCCGGCTGTTGCCTGCAATTGGTGGCCTTCAGGCGGGCCTTGATCAGATTACGCAGGATGGCACGCTGGAGCGTTTATTAGCCGGCACCGACTAGCTCGTCGAAAGGAACCCGCCTTCAATCAAGCCATTTCAGTTTTTCAAGCGGGTAGCCAAGGAACCATTTGGTGCGTTCCATAATCATGCGGGTTCGGATGGATTTCACCCCGAGTGCGTCATCACTGCTGATCAGGTCACACAGTTCATTCAACCGCTGCGCATTGGGGCAACATGTGAAGCTGATATAGTCCGTGCCGTCATTCAGACGCAGGCAGTCCATAAACTCAGGGTGCTGGTGTATCGCCGCTTCAAATGCCTTGCGGTAGCGTCCGCTGTTACTCTCCAGCGTAAACTCCACATACGCCAGCACATGCTCGCAAATACGGTCCAGGTCCATTTCGGTGTGGAAATTGAAGAAATACCCGGCTTCCTTCAGCGCCTTGGTGCGCTGGAAACAGGCGCTGGGTGACAAGCCAACCTTTTCCGCCAGCTCCTGATTGGACAGGTCCGCCTGCGCGTGAATGGTTGCAAGGATCTTTTTATTGATCGCATCCAGTTTTACTGTTGGTTTGTCATTCACTTTCTGCACCTTCCCCGTGGCCCTCGCAAAATATCCTACGGAATCAGGCTTGACTTCAAAAGCCTATTTTGTGTGACCTGTGTCATGGTGAGTATCAAGCCTTTGAGGCAAAGGAATTAAATCATGGCACATGAAAGCGAATTTTCAGCAGCACCTGTCACGGAAGATCAGCTTGTGGCCTGGCCACGGGTGGCCTCCATCGCCGTGATGGTTGCGTTTGCGTTGCCTGTGTTTGTTGCCGGGCTTGAGATGTATCACGCGCTAACGGTGGCGGATTTCCTGACCGCGCTCGTTGTTGGCTCCGCTATCCTTACCGTCATTGGCGCGACCATGGGCTCTATCGGTGCGCGCACACGGCTCAGCTCCTATCTGCTCGTCCGCATTGCATTTGGTGACCGGGGCGCCGCGTTTGTGAATCTCGCTTTTGCCATCTCGCTTATTGGCTGGTTCGGCGTAAATATTGACCTGTTCGCGGGTGCGGTAACACGGCTTGCTGTTGACCTGTGGGACGCGAGCCTACCCTCGTGGCCCATTGAAATTGCTGCGGGCGCGCTGATGACTGTCACTACCGTGTTCGGCTTTCGCGCCATCAATATTCTGGCAAGCTTGCTGTCCCCCGTTTTGGCGATTGTCACGCTTCTCTTGCTGATGGGTTCCTTTGAAAACCACACGCCTGCCGCCATGCTAGCCATTGAAAAGGCAGCTACACTGACGGTGAGCGACGGCGTTTCCGCTGTGGTGGGCGGCATTATCATTGGCGCGATTATCCTGCCGGATATAACCCGGTTTGTGCGCCACTGGACCGGCGCGATACAGGTGGCTTTCTGGGCCTATATGGTTGTGGAACTGATTGTGTTTGCGGCGGCGGGTATCGCGGGCGCAGCGTCCGGCAAAACCGAAATTCTTGATGTGCTCTTGCACTTTGGCCTTGGCATTGGGGCCTTCATCATCGTGATTGCAGGTAGTTGGGTGCTGAACTCGCTTAACCTCTACAGTACGGTGCTGAGTGTTGAAGCCACCTTCCCGCAGGCGAGAGGCAAGCTGGTGACCATCGCGCTTGGAGCGCTGGGTGTTGGGGCTGCGTTCCTTAATATCCTCGACAGTTTTCTGGTGTTCCTTGGTGTGCTTGCAGTCATTTTTGTTCCGGTCGCGGGTGTGATTGTGACTGACTATCTGTTCGTGCGGCGCGATATGTATGCCGCCAGCACGCTTGACGCCAACCGACAGCTTTCCATGCCTGCCTTCATCAGCTGGGCGGCGGGGGCTGTGCTCGCGGCCCTCATCAGTGAAGGCATGGTGGGGACGGTGCTTGGTGTTGGCGTGCTCGATTCCATCTTCTTGTCCGCGCTTCTATACGGTGCGCTCACTTTTAATCGTAAGGAAGCCTAAGCGATGCGTATTGGTATTGATGTTGGCGGCACGCACACGGATGCGGTTCTTCTTGATGGCTCTGATGTTGCGGCCAGCACCAAGGCGCTCACGACTGCAGATGTGCTAACCGGCATTACAAACGCGCTGGATACAGTGATTGCGGATTCTGGCGTTGCCTACGACCAGATTGAAGCGGTGATGATTGGCACCACCCAGTTCACCAATGCGGTTGTTGAGCGGCGGGAGCTGTCAGAGGTTGCCGCCATCCGTATTTGCCTGCCGTCTGGTAAGGGGCTGCCACCGATGGTGGATTGGCCTGATGACATCGCAGATGCGCTGGGGCGGCACAGCTATATGGTAAAGGGTGGCTCCTTGTACGATGGTTGGCCCCTTGCAGACATGGACGACAGCGAAATAGACGCTGTTATCTCTGACATCAAAGCCAGGGGTATCAAGAATGTGGCGATTTCCGCCGTGTTTTCCCCCATGAACGCGGACCCTGAAGCTATTGTGGCAGAGCGTGTTCATGCCGCCATTCCGGATGTGCGCATTACCTGCTCCCACACTATGGGCAGGCTTGGCCTGATGGAGCGGGAAAATGCCGCCCTTCTGAACACGTCACTGCTCGCCTTTGCGGAGCGCGTTGTTGATGCCTTTATGGAGGCGATAAGGGCGCGCGGGCTGACGTGCCCCATGTATGTAAGCCAGAATGACGGCACGCTGATGAATGCGGATTTTGTCCGCCAGTTTCCGGCGCTTACCTTCTCCAGCGGGCCAACAAATTCCCTGCGCGGGGCCTGCAAGCTAACAGGGCTCACGGACGCGATTGTGGTTGATATCGGCGGCACCACGTCAGATATCGGTGTGCTTGAAGGTGGCTTCCCGCGGGAAAGCAATGTGGTGATTTCAGTTGGCGGTGTGCGCACCAATTTCCGCATGCCGGATATCATGGCCATTGGCCTTGGCGGCGGCAGCATCGTGGCGGCAGACGGTAAAGCCATCGGCCCGCGCTCTGTTGGGCATCGGCTGGTAACGGAAGGTTTGGTGTTTGGCGGTGATACGCTGACATCGACCGACCTTGTGGTTGCGGGTGGCCATGCGACCATTGGTGAAGCTTCTGCCCTTGAAAGCCTTGACCCTGCCGTTGTGGAAGAAGGCAATAAAACCATCCACCGCATGCTGGATGAAGCCATTGAAATGATGAAACCAAACGCAGACCCGGTGCCCGTTATTCTTGTGGGCGGTGGGGCTGTGCTTGTCTCCGGCAATTTGAAAGCGGCCAGCACCCTGCACCGGCCCATGAATGCAGGTGTGGCAAACGCCATCGGTGCCGCCATCGCGCAAATTGGCGGCGAAAGCGAGCGGCTGATGTCCTACAGCAGCCTGCCACGGGATGAAGCGATCAAACAGGTAACGGACGAGGCCATCGCCCGTGCGGTGGAAGCAGGCGCAGACGCCAGCACCATCCGGGTGGCGGACATTGAAGAAACCGCCATACCCTATATGGACGAAGGCAATACCCGCGTGCGGGTGAAAGTGATTGGCGATATTGCGGCCCTTAAGAGACAGGAGAGCGAATGATGCAGGCCAAAGAAGCATGCAAAGTAAGCGCTGAAGATCTTTCCGACCTTTCCCTTGGTGCCGTTTTCCTTGCAACTGGCGGTGGCGGAGATCCGCATGTGCCGGAGCTGATCTGCCGCGAGGCGCTGAAAACATATGGGCCGGTTGATTTGGTGCAGCCAGAAGAACTGCCGGACGACGCCTATGTGGTGTCTATCGGTGGTGTGGGCGCGCCCACTGTCAGCCTTGAGATGCTGCCATCCATGGACGAATCTGTCCGCACGCTGGAGGCGTTTGAAAACCACGTGGGCCGCAAGATTGATGCAGTGGTATCCTTTGAAATTGGCGGCGGTAACTCGCTTATCCCCATCGTGGCGGCTGCAGGGCGCGGCCTGCCCGTGGTGGACGGCGACGGCATGGGCCGTGCGCTGCCCGAGGCGCAGATGATGACCTATGCCATTGCTGGTGTGTGCCCGTCTCCGGCGGTGGCCTATGATTATGCGGGCAATATCACCACCTTCACCACGCCCGATACACCAACCTATGAGCGGCATATCAGGGCGCTCGCCATGGCGTCAGGTGGTATGCTGACCACCGCTGAACACCCCATGACGGGTGCGGAGCTGAAACCCGCCATCATTCCGGGTACAGTCAGTTTTTCGATAGAACTTGGCCGCGTGCTTCGGGAAAACCGGGGCAGGGCGGACCTCATGCTGCCTGCGCTGAAGGATGTTTTCGCGGGGTCCGTTTACGGCGAATGTCGCCTTCTTTACACCGGGAAGATTTCTGACAAGGCGACTCGCATCATCGGTGGCTATGATATTGGCGAGGCTACCATCACGCCCTTCTCGGATGAGGGCGACGCCCTGACGATCAATATCAAAAACGAATATCTGGTCGCGCGCTTGAATGGCCGTGTGGTGGCAACCGTACCCGACCTGATTGTGATTGTGGATTATGAAACCGGTACGCCCATAAACGCAGAACGCTTGCGCTATGGTCAGCGCGTAGCGGTGTTCGCGGTGGGTTGCCCGGCCTTCTTCCGCACAGAGCGCGCCCTTCAGGCCGTTGCCCCCACGGCGTTCGGGTTTGACATTCCGTTCGTGCCGCTGGAGGAACTTTAAGGCCCGATAATCGCAGTTGCGACGGTGTGGCCGCTTTTGAAGGCATACTCAACCCGTGCGCCAAGGCACCAGTCCCCGCCAAAGAAAAATGTTCGTGACGGGTCGGACAGGAACGGTGTGCCGCCAGCCGGTTTAACGGTTTGCGCATAACGCCAGCGATGGGCTGTTTTTAGGGCAGGTTTCGCCGTGACGCTGTCAATAATTTCCTTGAACGCTCGGTGCAGATGGTTTGCGGCGTCGTCCTGCGATTGTTCCAGATGTGCCTCGCTCCAGCCCGGTGTGGCATGCACCGTCCAGCTATCGCCAGCAAAATCGCGGCCCGGCTTGGAACTGTTTCTTCCAATCCAGCCAACTATGTCATGGCTGCCGCGCCAGCTCTTTATGTCTGTTTTCAGTGGGTTTTCGAAAACCAACATCAGGGCCCAGCAGGGCGCGATTTTTACCCGGCCAAGGGCTTCCTCAAACCCCAGATTGGCCGATCGGGAAAAGGCCACCGCCTGCGGTGCAGGTACGGTGGACACCACATAATCATAGGGGCCAACCTGTTCGCCGTCCACCGTTAGCCACCAGTTGTTTTCGCAGCGGTCTACCGCCTCAACCAGTTGGCTTGTGCGCAGGGTTGCGCCGTCCAGCGCGGCCTTCAGCGGGCTGTTCATATGCGGCGCGCCCACATAGCAGATGGTATCGTCGCGCACAGGCCACTGCGCCACCGAGCTGCTTGGGTCAATGCCATCCAGAAACTGCTGAAAGGCAGGTGTGTTACAGGTGAAATATTGTGCGCCGTGATCGGCTGTCATGCTGGTGTTATGGTTGGCGTCAAACCGTCGGGTTGCCATGCGGCCACCAGCGCCCCGGCTTTTTTCAAACACATCGACGGTTGCACCAGCATTCACCAGCATCCGGGCGCAGGTCACACCCGTCATGCCCGCACCAATGATGGCAATTTTTTGGGTCTCTATGGTCATATGTCACCGTTTGTTCATTGAGGTATCTTACGGACAAGGCGTGTGTTTAGATTTCGCTTTTCCTGATCCAATCGTTTGTTTTTTCGGTATAAATCCCTTTGAGGGTTCACGATGACCGAAGCAGACATTAGCGAGATTATAGAGCTGGCGTGGGATGATGAAACATCGTTTGATATGATCAAACGCCAAACCGGCTGTTCGGAACCGGAGGTGATCAAGCTGATGCGCAAAAACCTGAAACCTGGCAGTTTCCGCCTTTGGCGCAGGCGGGTTTCGGGCCGCAAAAGCAAGCATCAGAAGGTTAACAGTAGCCTTTAGCCACGTCCCCGTTTTGACCGGTCGGCAGAAGTCGGCGAACACACAGGCGCCCAAGAACAAAAAAGGCGAGCCATAGGCCCGCCTTCTCTCATTGTTCTCAGCAATTCTACCCTGATTATTGTGTTTTCCAATAATCGGGTAGAGGCGGCACCACAGGTTTCTTAGGTGGGTTTTTCGCCAGTTCCTCAAGCAGGTGTGCAACCGTCGCTTCGAGCTGAGGGTCACGCCCTTTGCGCCATTCGGCAGGATCGAACTCTACTTCGATGTCCGGGGCCATGCCCTGATTTTCCATCTCCCATTCGCCGTCCATGCCAAAGATGGCCGCGTCGGGTGCGGTTACCATGCCGCCGTCCATCAGTTGTGGCAGGCGCTGTGCCGCCACAAGGCCGCCCCAGGTGCGCTTGCCCACGAGCTTGCCTGCACCGTCCTTCCTGAAGAACCAAGGCATGGCGTCACCACCTGAGCCCGCCATCTCGTTGATGATCATGGCTTTCGGCCCGTAAATGGCCCCGCCGGGTACCGGCACCGTCATGTCACCGTAGCGGAAATAGATGTTTGCCAAATGCGATTTATTCATGACCTGGGTAACATAGTCCGCGAGCGACCCGCCGCCATTAAAGCGTTCATCCAGAACCGCGCCTTCTTTGTCGGTTTGCGAATAGAAGTAGCGATTAAAGCTGGTGAAGCCCGGACCACCTGTGTTCGGGATATAGATATAAGCCAGCTTGCCATCCGATAGTTCGTAGGTCTTGCGGCGGTTGCTCTCAACCCAGTCAATGTTCCGCAGGTTCCGCTCATTTGCAACCGGTACAACGGTCAGCGTGCGGCTGTTTTCCCCTTCGGCGTTATCAGCAACAGTGATACGCGTTTGCTTGCCCGCCGTGGCTTCAAAAGCTTCAAAAATGTTCTGGTCCGCGGTCAGGTCACGGCCATTCACTTCAAGAATGAACTGACCCTCAGCGATATTAAGCCCGGGCTGGGTAAGCGGTGCCGTAAGGCCCGGGTTCCAGCTTTCGCCATTGTAGATTTTGGCGAACTGATAGCGACCATCTGTGATGGCATAATCAGCACCCAGCAAACCAATCGGTACCCGGTCAGCCTGCGCCTGATCACCACCGCGAATGAACATATGGCCAATGGTCAGCTGGTTCAGCATCTCGGTGAACAGATATGTGAGATCCGAGCGATGCTTCACGGACTTCACGTAAGGCGAATAAGTTTCCTTTGCCCATTCCAGATCCAGACCATGCATATTTTCAGCGTAGAAGAAATCCCGCTCACCGCGCCAAATCTCATAGAACATCTGGTTCCATTCCGCTTCTGGCACAACACGCGCTTCCATGCCGCCGGTGTTGATGAGGGCTGGCTTACCCATTGCTTTTGTAGGGCTGATGGAGAATTTGTTGCCCCGTTGCACAAGTGCCATTTTACCGTCGGCAGAGATATCGAGGCCATTAATGCCCTTCGCCACATCTGTGAATTTGCGCGATTTTGGATCGAACTTGTGAACTGTCAGGCCGCGCCCTTGGGCCGGGCTTTCGACAGCGAAAAGTTCACCTTTGCTGCCGGGAAGCAAGCCGACATAAGCAGTGTCTGGCGCTGGCATGGCGATAATGCGCCGGTCCAGGCCATCGAAGTCTATGCGGGTTGTCTTTTTTGGCTTTTCTTTTTCTTCCTGGGCATCGTCTTTGGCGATATCGGTTTCAGCATCCGCCGCCGCTTCTGCCTTTGGCTCTTCTTTCTTCTCAGGCTTTTTGTCTGCCTCGTCGTCGCTCTCAAGGCTCAGAGGGGACTCGTCCTCGTTCGAGAGAACAGCCGCATAAATAGACCGGGTCGAACGACGGCCCATACCAGACATATCAGCCCAGCTGATGCTTTCACCAATATTGGTGCTGGCAGTGAAGTAAAGATACTTGCCGTTCTTATCAAACACCGGGTGCTGCACATCGCTCATGCCGTCGGTAACCTGCTTGCTTTCGCCGGTTTCCACCGAATGAATGAAGGCAGCCCGCAGCAGATTAGGCAGGTTTTTCGTGTAGGCGATATAATCGCTGTTTGGTGACCAGCTCGGGTCTTGGGTGCCCCCGAAATTGATCGGGTTTTTGTCAACCTTAACCGGTTCCGGGTTGTCTGCTGTTATGTCCACGTACCACAGCGACAAGCCACGGTCGCTGAAGGCAATTTTCTTGCTGTCCGGCGACCAGACCGGGTTGAAGTAGAACTGCGGTGGCAGTTTGATTTCCCGTGCGTCGCCGTGGCCTTTCTGATCAATGATATGGATCGCATACTCGCCGCTGGCCTCCGAGAAATACGCCAGATGCTGACCATCCGGGGACCATGCCGGAGAGCGTTCCATAACGCCCGGTGTTTTGGTGATGTTGCGCACATCACCTTTTTTGGCAGGTACGGTGAAAATCTCGCCGCGTGCTTCAAACACCGCTCGCTTACCGCTGGGTGAAATACCGGAAGCTGCAATGCGATCATCCACTTTTTTATAGTACGGGCGCACGGAGGTCACATCGGCGTTCAGGGTGATGTCCACCTTCCGGGAACGGTTGCGCCGGATGTCATACAGATGGATGGTGCCGAACTGTTCATAGACAATTGTGTTGTCGGGGCCGGCGCTTGCTGATTTGATGTCACGCCCGTCATTTTCCATCAGCTCCTCGACCTCGTTTGTGTCGGGGTCATAGGAGAACAGGCGGAAGATGCCCAGATCACTGTCCCGGTCCGAGATAAAGTAAACCTTGTCGCTGGTCCACATGGGATACATGTCGCTGCTGTTTTCGTGCGGCACCTTTGTGATGCTCGAGTCTTCAAGCTTGGCGATCCAGATCTTGTCCTGCTGACCGCCACCGTAACGTTTCCAGCGCGGCTGCCACTGGTTCAGTGGCTCATAGGCGATGTGGGTACCGTCCGGAGAGAATTGCCCACGCTCCGCGCTTGGAAGTGGCACCTGCGTTGGCACACTGTCGCCCGGCTTGATCGTAAACAGGCGCAGGAAGTTTGCATAACTTTCGCGCTGGCTTGAGAATAACACCTCTGAACCGTCTTCGGTCCAGCCTGCCGCGCGGTCCACCCCGGGGTGATAGGTCAGCCGCTCAGGCGTGCCGCCTTCAATATTGATGGTGTAAACATCGACATTGCCGTCATATTCGCCTGTGAAGGCCACTTTTTTGCCGTCAGGGGAAAAGTAGGGCTGGCTTTCGGTGCCGATTCCTGTGGTCAGGCGTTCAGCTTCGCCGCCTTCGCGGTCTACCCGCCAAAGGTCGCCAGCATAGGAAAAGACTATATGGTCCTTGCTGACAGTTGGCTCGCGAAAGAGCGTGTGATCATCGGCGTTTGCTGGTGCAGCAATAGACTGCGCGCCCAAAAGCGCTGCGGCGGACAGCAACAGCGTCCGCTTGAGGTAGCGTTTCATAAAATTCTCCCAAAGTGATAGCCAGCTTATCTTCTGTTTTTGATAAGGCAGATTTGCGTTGATTGCGAGTCTGCTTTCGCTGAGTTGAAACTGCACAGAGACGAGCTGCCGTTGATTCTATTTGTCGCGACTGGAGTATTTGCTAGTCTCCTGTCTCGGGGCGAGAAGGGGAGCAAGCATGCCAAGATTTCCAATGCAGGACCGGTTCACAAATACCAGAACACTCTGGGCCTTTTTTATCGCCTCAACGGTGCTGACCATCAGCTTTGGTATCGTCATGCAGGTTTGGCAATTTCAGATTATTGACGAGATTTATGAACCATCACAGGTGAAGGCGCATATTGCGGCCCTGACGCAGACACAGAAGATGGTGCATGCTTGGGCGACAGCCACGCTTGATGTGGCCTATCCGTTTGCTTACGGCGGTTTGTTCATTGGCATGTCGCTTCGGTTTTTTGACCGGATCGGTTTCTGGCTTGCGCTGCCAAGCGTGCTGGTGATCCTGGTTGACCTTGCCGAAGGGGTGGTGCAGGTGCTGCTGCTAACCGGTGGCGGTGATGACCTGCTGGCGTACAAGCAGATACTAACACCCTTGAAGCTTCTGCTGCTTCTGCCCGGCCTGTTTGCCGCCATCGTTGGTGGTGTGCTCGCGGTGCGGCAAAGGCGCAGCAAACCGTGAAGATCAACAACCGGGATGCACGCCGCTTATGGCTTGCAGGGCATGGTCTTGCTGCCAGCCCGACAGGGCCACTTGATGTGATGGCAACTATCCGCTCGCTCGGGTTTGTGCAGCTTGATACCATCCGAAATGTTACCCGCGCGCATCACCATATATTATGGTCCCGCAACCAGAATTACCGGGAGGCCATGCTTGGTAAACTGCTGGCGGATGACCGGCTGATTTTTGAGCATTTCACCCATGATGCATCTGTGTTGCCGATGGAATATTACCCTTATTGGCGGCGGCAGTTTGGCCGCATGGGCCACAGCGTTGCCAAATGGTTCAAGAAGAATGTGACTGAGGCGGATATAGAGGCCGTGCGTGCCCGCATTCAGGCGGATGGACCGTTGTGCACCAAGGATTTTGATACCAAGGTTGCCGGTAAAAAAGAAATGTGGGCCCGTCCACCCCACAAGCGCGCGCTTGACATGCTGTGGTATGCGGGCGAACTAACCACATGCCACTGGGAAAACTTCATCAAATATTATGATCTGGCGGAGCGTGTGGTGCCGGGCGAATATTTCCAGAAAAATGTACCGGATGCGTCGCAGATTGATTGGCTGTGCCATGGGGCGCTGAACCGGCTGGGGTTTGCAACAGCGGGCGAAATACAGCGGTTCTGGGATGCGGTTAGCGCCGCAGAAGTGAAAGTCTGGCTGAAGGCGAATGAGGGCGGGCTTGTCTCCGTTGAACTTGAAGGGGCTGACGGGGGCTGGTCTCAGGTGTTCGCCCCAGCCGACATTGCCGACAAGCTGGACGCCGCCCCCAATGCCACCAGCCGCTTGCGCATTATCAACCCGTTTGACCCTGCCGTGCGGGACCGGGCGCGCCTGAAGCGCCTGTTCGGGTTTGATTATACCAATGAAATGTTCGTGCCGGCCAAGAAACGCATCTGGGGATATTATGTCTACCTGCTGCTGGAAGGGGACCGGTTTGTTGGCCGTGCGGAAATTAAGGCCGATCGCACCAAAGGTGTAATGACGGTGCATAAATTGTGGCGCGAACCAGCCGTGCGCTGGACAACCGCCCGCGCCAAAAAGTTCGACGGTGAACTTGCCCGTTTCGCCCGCCTTGCAGGTATCAGCCAGATTGATTGGCTGTGCGAGCGGATGCCGGTTTAGCCCAGATACCTGTCCAGCCGCTCTTCCACTGTTTTCAAAATAAGGCTGCGCCAGTCTGCTACCCCTGCATTGGGTGCCACCGCGTGGCGGGTTAGCCCGACAAAACCATGAAGCAGTGCCCAAAATTCCAGCGCAGTTTCCTGTATCGTGGCATTTGCGGTGCCCTGAGGGTGTAGCTTTGCCGCGTGCGTCAGCAGCTTTTTGTAGGCCGCGCGCGCGATATCCTGTGCTTCTTCGGATGGAGTATAGTCGGGGTCATTTTCCCCAAAAAACAGGCGGTAATGCGCAGCGTGCTTCTCGGCGAAATCTAGATAAGCGTTTGCTGCTGCAATCATGGCTGCGCGGGCGGTTGGGGCGTTGTTGCCGGTTTCCATTGCATCCGAGACATAAGCCGATGCCTCTATAAAAAGCGCGTCCAGAATGCCTTGTTTGCCTTTGAAGTGGCTGTAAATACCAATGGTGGACATGTTGGCTTTGGTGGCAATTGCGCGAACGCTCAGTGCCTTTGCGCCACCGTCAAGAAAAAGCCCAGATGCTGCCTTTAAAATTCTCGCTTTGGTATCGTTCATATGTCGCAAACCTTGACAAATATAACAGTGTTATATATCAGTGCATAACACTGTTATATTTATACAGAACGGGACTTATTCTGTCTATGTCGCATTTGACAAGGTTAGCGGACCAGAGCAGATAATGGGAGACAAGCATGGCGCACCACACGTTAGAAGCAGACTATCTGATCATCGGCACAGGCGCTGTCGGGATGGCGTTTGCGGATGTTATCCTGTCGGAAACCGATGCCACCATCATTATGGTGGACCGGCACCACAAACCCGGTGGCCACTGGAACGATGCCTATAGTTTTGTGAACCTGCATCAGCCTTCCGCTTTTTACGGCGTCAGCTCCAAAGAGCTGGGCACAGGCCAGAAGGATGAAGTGGGCCTGAATAAAGGCTTGATGGAACTGGCGTCCGGCGCGGAAGTGAGCGCGTATTTTGATCAGGTCATGAAGCATACCTTCCTGCCAACCGGGCGCGTGCAGTATTTCCCCATGTGCGAATATGAAGGTGACAAGCGTTTTCGCGGCATTGCTTCTGGCGACACCTATGAGGTGAAAGTCGCCAAGAAAACTGTGGACGCCACCTATTTCAAAACCTCGGTACCTGCGACCCATACCCCAAGCTATACGATTGACGGTGGCCTGACGCGTGTGCCGCTGAATGCCTTGCCGGATATCACAGAAATTCCATCGGCCTATGTGGTTGTTGGAGGCGGTAAAACCGGCATTGATGCCTGCATGTGGCTGCTGGATAACGGGGTGGACCCGGACAAGATCAAATGGATCATGCCGCGTGATGGCTGGCTGGTGCCGCGCGAAAACACTCAGCCCGCTCAGGAATATTTCGAGGCCACCTTTGGCGCGCAAGCAAACCAGATGGAGGCGATCGCAGGGGCAACGTCGATCGACAATATGTTCGAGCGTCTTGAGGAACGCGGTGTGCTAGTACGCATAGACGAAAACGTATGGCCCAAGATGTATCATGGAGCCACCATCAGCCAGCCTGAGCTGGAGCAGGTGCGTCGCATCAAGAATGTTATCCGTATGGGCCGTGTGAAGCATATCACGGCGGACGAGATCCAGCTTGAAGAAGGCACCCTGCCAACCGACAAAGACGCGCTTTATATTGATTGTTCTGCCCGTGCGGTACCGGTGACGGAAACCTACCCGGTGTTTGACGGTGACCATATTATCATCCAGACCGTGCGCACCATCCAGCCTGTTTTCTCTGGCGCGTTTGTTGCCCATGTGGAAGCAACCTATGAAACAGAGCGCGAAAAGAATGACCTGTGTACTGTGGTGCCGCTGCCAAACCATGCGATCGACTGGGTTATCACCACAGCCGGGTTAATGATGAACCAGATGCGCTGGTCACAGGACAAGCCGCTGAGGGCCTGGATTGCCGACAACCGGCTGGACGGATTCAGTCATTTGGTGCGCGATGCAGACAAGGAAAACCCTGCCCATATGGCCTTGCTGCTACGCATGCGCGACAATGCCGCCCCCGCCATGATGAAGCTGCAACAGTTTATTGGTGAACTGACGGCGGAAGCGAGCTGATGGTGAAACATTCTATCCTTGCGTAACGCCATGATGCCCCGTAGTTTTTCGGAACTGGAGGGGTAACGAGTGAGCATAATCGATCAATTGGCGGAAGGCTGTGACATTGCTGTCGCTTGCGATTTTGTCAAAGCGGGTTTAGGGTCCGGTGCAGGTACAGATATGGGGATTGATTGTGGTTTTGACTCAGCAGCTTAGGACGGTTTTTGCGGTATTTCTTGTGACACTTATGGCTTGGGCGTTTGCGGTGTCAGCAAGCGAGGAAGACGACTTCGACAGCCCCTATAAACCATCTGCTGATGTGATGGCAGACGTGGACCGTACGCTGGCAACAGCCCGCGAAAATGGCAAGCTGGCCATCATTGTGATGGGGGCAACTTGGTGCCACGACAGCCGGGGGTTGGCAAAACGCTTCCGTGATGAAAGTGTTGGTGAGGCGCTGGACCGCGACTATGAAGTGCTGTTTGTTGATGTGGGCTATCTGGATCAGGCACGCGCGGTGAACAAGCGTTTTGGCATGCCGTCCATATATGCAACACCCACGGTGATGATTGCGGACCCGGTGACCGAAGAGTTGAAAAACCGGCGCACCATGCATATGTGGCGCGCGGCTGACAGCATCAGTTACCCTGATACACGTGACTATTTCACACGGGAAGCCAAGGCCGCGCGGGAACCATCGCCCGAGCCCGGCGCGATCCTGCAAGCATATTATGACAGCATTGATGCGTTTGAGGAGCGTGAGGCAGCGCGACTGGTGGCTGGCTATGATCTTATCAGCCCGGAGTTTGCGAACTGTCTTGAAACTTGCTCTGACGCTTTCGAAGCCCTGTGGGGCGAAGTGAGGGACTTTCGCTATAAACTAACCGATGACCTGCTTGCCTTGCGCGCGCAGGCGGAACAGCTGGCTGCGGAAGGTTTGAGCGAACCGCTTGTGTTCCCAACCTATCCTGCCCTCAGCTGGGAAGCGGAACAGGAAGGCTAATCCTTAATCACGAGGGTCTCGCCAAGCGAAAGAGTGCGGAATTCATCCACTGTCAGCCCTTCGCGCGTGCGCGCAGCATGCAAGCGGCGGGGCGGGTCGAGAGGTGTTTCCGCTGTCAGCGGATAAGTACCCCAATGCATGCCAATGCTGGCCTTTGCGCCCACATCCTTGTGGATCATAACCGCTTCATCCGGGTCCACATGGTAGGTTTTCATGAAAGAGCGAGGCTCGTAAGCCCCAATCGGAATAAGGGCCAGATCAACCGGTCCGGCGCGGTCTCCAATTTCCTTGAACAAGCGCGCGTTGTAGCCAGTGTCGCCCGCAAACCATAATGATTTGTCGCCAAGTTCCAGTCGCCAGCTTGCCCATAGGGTTTTGCGCCGGTCGAACAGGCCGCGGGCGGACCAATGCTGTGACGGCTGCGCTTCTATGCGCAGGGTGCTGTCCCCGGCTGGAAAACTGAGCGTATCCCACCAATCAAATTCATGGATACGATCTTCATCAATGCCATGACCTGTGAACCATTCACCAAGCCGTAGCGGCACCAGATACATTGGTTGGTTCTTCAACAGCTCAACGGCGGTATCATCCAGATGGTCATAATGATTATGGCTGATGACCACAAAATCAATGGGTGGCAGGTCGCTATAGTTCATCACATGACGCGTGTATCGCTTTGGCCCGGCAAAACCAAACGGCGACGCCCGGTTGCTGAAAATGGGGTCCGTCAGGATATTGATGCCCTGATACTGAATAAGAAATGTGGAATGGCCGAGCCAGCTAACCTGAAGCTGGTCTGCGCTTGGGTTCCGTGCTTTTGTCACATCCAGCTGCCGATAGGGTACATTGCCCGCCGTTTTTTCATGGTCTGCCCACGGATCATCACCAAACAGGCGCATGCGCAAAAACGAAAAGAAGTTTTTGTTCGGTTCTTCGATATAGAGGTTTTTGAACCCTTTGTTGGTGTGATGATCGGGCGCGCCTTTCAGATGCTGTTCCGCTGGTGTGAAAGCGCAAGATGAGAGAAGCGCCATTGTCAGAAGGGCAAAAACCAGAATGCGAGCGGTCTTTTGTGTCACAGGCCAACACCAACAAACGTTTGTTAAAACATAGACCTAACCACAGATGTGCGAAGTGCGCACATCTGTCAATGGTTGAGTGACATAGAACCCTAAAATGGCGTGGTAACGATAAAGCGAACCGTGTCACCGAAGTTACGGCGCTGCAATTCCCGACCAGAAAAATCACCGCCTCGGTCTGTCGTGAAGAAGCTACGGTCCCTGTCGAAGGTGTTGCCGGTAAAGCGGTTCCATTCCAGGCGCATTTTCACACCAAACCAGCGGGTGGATTCTGCATACACATTGAAACGATAGGGGCCGTTTACTTCTACAAACTCGCTGACGAAGAAGATCGGATCATTGAAGCCACCATCCATTTCAACACCCCAGGCAAGCCGCTCCTTGACCAGATCTTGCCTGAACTCAAAGCTGACGAACTCCGGCGTTATGAAACTGAGCGGACGGTCGCGCCCGATGATGGGGTCAAAAAGGTTGCTTTCACGGCGGCGATAGCCTGCCTCCAGCCGTCCGCCCGGAATGGCAAAGTCAAGCGGCAGGATCAGATCAGCTTCAAGGCCATAAAGGGTTGCAGACCCGGCGTTCCCGCGACCAGAGCCGCCCGATGGCAGGATGATTTGCTCCAGCACATCATTACGCCATTCATGGAACAGGGTAATGTTGATCGACCCTCGAGAGTTGAAGCGCCAGTCCACCGTGCCTTCAACACGCCAGGTTTGGTCTGGGCTTAGCTCCGGGTTACCCGCAAGCACCCGGTCGTCGGTAATATCATTGGATGCGGCAAAATCTTCGAAATTAAGCTGGCCTACTGTGCGCTGTGCCCTCAATTGCAGTTGCAGCTGATCGCTTACGTTATAGGTGGCGGCAACGGACGGTTTCAGGAACTTGAAGGTTTGCGAGTTGGCCGCATCACCTGACACGCTGATGCGGGAAATTTCCCACGTTATGCCACCGTCAATTGTCAGCTTGTCTGATGCTGCCCAGACAAGGTTGGTGAAGGCTTCACCGCGAATTTCTGACACTTTCATGTTTGCGGACGGAACATCTAGCTCCACCACGCCGTCAGCATCTTGCTGCGCCAGATTGAAAGAGCTTTTCAGCTGGTTATAGGCCACTTCCGCGCCAAATTCGGGCTTCAGTTTTGCGCCGCCAACCTTGCCGTAAGTGGTGCGGAAAATGCTTTCAAGCTGGTCGCGGGTCTGGCTGAAATCGCTCAGGAATACCTGGTTGCCTACCGGATCTTCTTCCGTGAACTGGCTGGTAAAATCACGGGTGCTATACTGAGTGAAGGACAGCAGGCGGATTTTCCAGTTATCGGTGCCTGTTTTGGTCCAGTCTGCACCAAGGGAATATTCATGATAATCCCGGTCTACATCAATCTGGATCAGGCCGTCAGGCGTGC
This sequence comes from Kordiimonas sp., assembly GCA_965199355.1. Lineage (GTDB taxonomy): Bacteria > Pseudomonadota > Alphaproteobacteria > Sphingomonadales > Kordiimonadaceae > Kordiimonas. Next base: position 381,552 of record OZ240690.1, on the reverse strand, counting down.
CGCCGGGCAGGCGGCCTTCAAACAGGTCACGAGAAGACAAGGCATCAAATGTATCAAGGCCCGCAACGGTGTTTAGTACCAGCTTGCCACCAAACAGGTCTTTGCTGGCTTCGCCGTTATACCAAAGCCATTTGAAGTTTTCCGGGCGCTCTTCCTCGCCGCTTGATGTAAGCGAATTGGTTTCGTCGAAATCACGGAAAGAGATATCCCGTGGTTGTCTCCGGAAGGCCGCATCAAGCTTCGAGCTGGTTTCCCACCCGTCTATGGTGGTGGAATAAGAGGTTTCGGTCTGCGGGCGAATGGTGCCATCGTTTTTGCGCACAAGCCGCACGATGGAAGTGCCTGTACTGGCCCCCGGAATGCGCACCACATTTGCAATAACAGTTTGGCCTGCCGCGTCACTTGCGCCAGCGCCGCCCCGGATCACTTCAATGCGCTGCACTTGCGCTGCTGGAATGCGCCGCAGCACATTATCAAGTCCGGTTTTGGAACCCGGCCTTGCGCCGTCTACCAGCACATTACCTGCATTGCCGCCAAAACCACGGGCGTCGCCGCCATTGTCGAAATTGAAGCCGGGCAGGCGGGCAATCATTTCAAACGCATTTTGCGGCGCAAACTGATTGAAGTATGCCGCGTCATAGGAGGTTGTGGTGCCATTGTTTGCGGTCGCGGTTTCGTCCAATGGGCTCGCGTCTTGCGCCGCCAGCGGAGTTGCGTAGAGCGTGCAAATGGCAGCCGTTCCCGCAAGCAAAAGCGCCTTGGTCCGCAGCAGCGTGCCTTGCCGAATGCCTGTTCGCATTCTACTGGTGAGGGATAAAGTCAGACCGTTTCCCCCTTCGGTCATTTCTTCACATTGCTGTCGCATACGTCTACCAGTATTTATTCCCGCGTTTACTCTCGCGGGCTTTTGTACAACTGACTTTGACCGGGTGTGGCCCGACCTCCCGCGCCTGCTCTTATAGAGGCTGAGGCATGGCGTCAATTGCTTGTTTGCTAGTGTTACAAAGTAACATATTCGCCTGTTTGGCAGCTTTGGCGATAAAGTGGTTTCTTATTCGGCGAGCCGTGCAAAACCCGGGATGAAACGAACATTTCGCTGCTTTCCTGTTCAGATCACACTTGCGTGATGCCATGTGAAAAAAAAGGGTTTCAGGTCACGTTGGCTTGATTTTGGACAAATTTGTACAAAACTATCTTTTCACGCTGGTAAAAAACAGGCACAGTGAGTTCAGGCGAGGTTGTTGGCTTTGCCGAAAGTTACAGATGATGAGGTACGAGCAAGGCTGTAGGCATGGAGGTTGTGCGACCCCATTTCCTCTTGCATCCCTGTCTCGAGTGACGGAGCGTTTCTGGTAGCGCCGGTTTCCCAAACAGCCGGTGTTGTATTGAGTAGCCAGAACGATCCGCTACTGCAGTGTTCTCGATTTCATCGTCACGCCTGACATGGCATCTAGGCTGCTGTGTCAGGGGTTGGGCCGGGTTCCTTCTCATCCAATCAGGTTCCCCGGTTCGGGGTTTCCGCGCGCTTCCTTCCCCCCAGGTACCCAGGAAGCGTGCGGGACCCGCTCCTCCCCCCCCAAAAAAAAGAAACACAGGCTTGAGTAGCCCTTTTGGATTTGCTGGCCATTGGTCGCGGCTTCATGTCCGATTCCCGCGTGCAATCCCGTCCGCGCCCGGTTAGGGTGCGGCAAACCAACACCGGAAAATCAATACTGGGAACTGAGCAAGAGGAATTTCATGGCCAACACACCAACTATGGACAGCAAAAGCTGGTTGATGCTGATGATACTGTCGGTCATCTGGGCCGGGTCATTTCTGCTGACAGAAATTGCGCTTGAAGAATTGCCACCCTTGTCGATCATGACGGCGCGCGTCACCATCGGTGCTGTCGGTCTTTATGCCATGATGCGGTTTGCGGGCGTGTCGTTCCCGCGTGGGCATGCGGTAAAGCCGCTTACCATGTTTGGGGCTTTCATGGTGCTCGGGTTCCTGAATAACGTTATCCCCTTTTCCGTGCTTGTTTGGGGGCAAACGCACCTTAGTGCATCGCTCGCCTCCATCATGAATGCGACCATGCCCCTGTTTACCGTGATACTGGCCCATTATTTCACCATGGATGAGAAGATAACCAGCAACAAGCTTGTGGGCGTGTTGATTGGCATTTCGGGTGTGGCGGTCATTGTGGGTGAACATGGCATTGACTTCAGCTCAGGTTCGAACTTCGCCAAAATCGCTATATTGGGCGCGCCGCTTTCCTATGCGGTTGCTGCCCTTATTGCCCGCCGGTTCGCCGCATGGAACCTGAGCCCGCTGTTTGTTGCCTTCGGCCAAAGTGCTGCGGCGGCGCTGGTCGCCCTGCCGCTTGCGACCTTTGTTGAAAACCCGTGGGGTATCAGTGTTTCGGGTACCGGTTGGGTAACCCTTATTGCGCTGGGGTTGCTGTGTTCATCCGTTGCATACCTGATTTATTTCCGTCTGATTGCGGTGGCAGGCGCAACCAATACGTCATTGATTACGCTCACGATTCCGCCGTTTGCGGTGCTGTCTGGTGTGCTGTTGCTGGGCGAAAGCCTGTCCGTGGTGCAGCTGGTGGGTATGACACTTATTCTGGTGGGTCTGATCGTCACCGACGGCAGGTTAAAACTGGGATTTTTGTCTAGGTAGCTGTACCAGCCCACACCCCCACCCGACCACCGCACGGAATTATACTTGGGTGGTCGGGTGGGGGTGTGGGCTGGTGCCGAAACCGACAAAACCATTTTCATGTTGTAAGGGTAGTCATTTTTGAAATATTTATGAAGGCTGTTGACAGTGTGTGAAATCATTGTATGACTCTGCGCCTGTCCGATGCGCGAAAGGTTCGCGCGAAGGGCAAAATGTTTTGGAAAAGAATGATGACCAATCTTTGGACATATAAACCACAAGGCCATGCCGCAGCGCAGCTATTTATGCGCGGCGTCTCAGCCATTTGTGTTGTCCGGGGAGTAGGGACACGATCATTCTGATCTAACAATCTGAAAATCAGATTTTTCCACCCCTCCCGGACCCAAGTCCCGGAGGGTTTTTTGTGTTGAACCGCATTTGACGATGAAGCGTCAAAGCAAAAGAAAGGCAGAGCCATGGAACAGACAGTGCTTGATAGCCCCTACAATCGCAACCGTATGCAAACCCTGTTTGCAACAATCGGTGGTGCGTACGTGGCACAGCCGGTCGCCCTGCCTAAACGGCAGAAACGAATGCCGGCTTTGCCTGTGGCGGTTGCTCTTTGGTGGTCAAAACTGAAACGGCACAGCCACAAGCATACGGCGCGCCGTGACGCACTTGGTGCGAAGACCAGAGCGCATAAAGCGCTTAGAACCAGTTTCCCCCAGCGCGCGGCAGCTCCCCGTCTGTCGCGCGACGCCGCCCGGTGGCGGGCCCAGCAGGCCAACATTAGGCCAGCAGCCAACAGCAGCGCAGATTTTTTTGCGGTGCTGGACGGCATGGGTGCCCGCCACCGGGCGGCAGCCCGCCGGGATCATCTGATCCATGCGCTTGAAGCGTCGATTGGTGAGCGGCGTACGGTGGGAGAAAGGGTAAATTAATTCCCGGTCCGACAGCGACTGGAACAGGAAACAGGGTGCTTGCCCATAGTGTTTGCCCAATAGTGTTCACTATGAGAGACGGCATCGGGATTGGAAGCAGAAGGTGGCCCGTTAGCTCCGGGGTAATCTTCCCGCTTCAAACCACTGCCATATCAGCGTGAGCACTCTGTTTCCTGTGATTACTTCGTTGGTTCGCATCACCGGCCCACACCCCGTTTTTGTTTCTGGCCGACCACCCAAATATACTTCTATGTGGTGATCGGGTGGGCCAAAGAAAGGGCAAGTAGGCTGGTGATGCACCGAATGAGCAACATTCAAAATGGGTTCTCTGTCACAAATGGGCCTCATATGTTATGATACTAAAATGCCGGTTGCCGGGTGATACGCCTGTGACCCGCGAAGGATGAAGAAAATGTCTGCCGTTTTATATTTGCCCGGGGCGGCCCCCGGCATCGACAGATTTGAAGAGTTCAAGGCTGCACTGCCACTAACGGTGGTGCGGGCACGGCGCGGCCTTGGCGGTTACATCACTTTTGACTTCGGCCATGAGCGGGGCCGTGACGCCATCACGCAGGAACCCCAGTTTGACTGGCACCTGTGGGTTTATATGTGTGACTGGGATCTTTATAAATCCGACAGCCGTATCCTGTGGCGGCGCGAAAGCGATAATGCGCTGGCTGGCGCGGTGCTGGAAATGCTGAACGGTGAGAAGTTAACAGCAGTTGATTATGACGACGCGGACGATTGCTTTGTTTTCAGTTTCACAGGCGGCTTTAGGCTGAACCTTGACCCTGATTTCTATGATTATGACGGGGATGATGACCTGTTCATGCTGTTCCGTTACGGCGAGCGTGACGCGCTGAACTATAGCCCCCGCAAGCGTTTCTACCGCGCTGCATAAAAAAACCGTCTCCGCCCCTTGAAATCGGGCGGGGCGTTCTCACATTGCGTCACACTTTAATCACACACTCGTTAACCACGCTTTATTGGTAAAGTTCTGTTGCTTGCCCACATACTGTGCGGGCAAGGCAATAAGCCCAAAGCTGGTTACGTGTAACCAAAATAGTTTGACGACGCTCTGTTAAAGGCAAGCAACCCATTTTGAACAGCGAGGGTATTATGAAAACATTTTTAAAACCATTTGTCGTGATGCTGGGCATCATTATCGGTACCGCTGCGGCGGACGCAGTTTATGCAGCAGACACAGTTGCAAGCGGCGGCTTCAGCAATATTGCGATGAAAACCAAAGGAACCTGGGCCATAGAAAAGCGCGATGACGGCGTTTATGTGGTTCTGTCAGATGACTTCAAAACGCGCAAGGCGCCGGATTTGAAGATTTTCCTCGACAGCCAGAAGGCAAGTGATATCGGCGATGACAACGCAGCCGACGGCTTGTTTGTAGCCGAGCTGAAAAGCGCCAAAGGCGGTCAATCATACAAATTACCATCCGGTGTAGATCTGGCGTCGTACAAGTCGTTTGTAATCCACTGCGAGCAATATTCGAAATTCTGGGCGGCGGGCAACATCAACTAACCGCTGACCAGTACATCCCCCCGTGGCCCTGATCCCCTCCATCAATCAGTCAGGGCCACACAAAAGGCTGTCACCCCCGTGACAGCCTTTTCCATTTTAGGTATGGGTTAAGGTATGGGCTGGGAACAGCCCGCCTGCAATTACCGGGAGGATACCCATGCCGCTTGAGACCATGATCGCTTTTGCTGCTGCTTCTGTTGTGCTGGCGTTTGCGCCGGGGCCGGACAATATTTTTGTGCTTACCCAGTCTGCCATGAACGGTGCGCGGGCGGGGGTTGCGGTCACGTTTGGACTGGCGACCGGGCTTGTGGTGCACACGGCTGCGGTGGTGCTGGGGCTTGCGGCGCTTATTCAGGTGTCACCGGTTGCCTTCACCGTGCTGAAACTTCTGGGGGCAGGGTATCTGCTTTATCTGGCATGGGGCGCGTTTCGCGCAAAGCCGGAAGCGATGGACGGCGAAAATCAGAAGCTGTCCGCCGCTGGATACTATCGCCGGGGCATTATCATGAATGCGACCAATCCAAAGGTTTCCATCTTTTTTCTTGCCTTCCTGCCCCAGTTTGTTGACCCGGCGGTGGGGTCTGCCACCATGCAGATGCTGATGCTGGCCGCTATATTTTTCATTGTTACGCTGGTTATCTTCTCTGCTGTTGCGTTTGCTGCGGGGTGGCTTGGCAAGGCGCTTACGCGTTCGCCGAGGGCGCAGGTGGTGATCAACCGTATTGCCGGGCTGGTGTTTGTTGGGCTTGCCGCGCGCTTGCTGGTGACAGAACGGTAGGCAAATCTCTTTTTGTGATCCAATGTCTGCCTATGTGCGTATCAATTACCAGAGGGGCAACAAATGGCGCGTTCCCCGTTTTTGCATTACCCCTGCTAACATTTGGCGCGCCGGGCCGGCATCCCCCATACCCTGTAAGGCCCGATGTTGCCCCTCCCATGACTGCAAGGATAGCCGGTAATCCGGCGTGTAAGAGTATCCCGTGAGACTTCAGCTGTTTCCTCCCGCTGAAGTCTCACTTTTTTATGGGGACATGTCAGTGTTTGTTGGTTGTCATATTGTCCGGCTCATCGCGCTCTGGCCGCAGGTATGGGTGCGGGCGCGTTGCAAACTGACGCTCTGATCTGCCGGGTTCGGGCGTCAATATGTCGGCCAGTTGACCGGATGCCTGCATTTCGGTCAGACGTTTGTTCACATAGTCTGTGAGTATCATGGTGTCGGGTGTTTTTCTGCACAAAAGGGTATCCCCGAACCTTTCGAGCTGGAACGAGCCGTCAAACGCCAGCATCTGCTCTCCCGGTGCGTCCGCAAGCGCAAGCGTATAGTCATAGTCTGCTATAACGGCGGCATAAACGCGCCCCTGCTTTACCAGTGTGTGCGCCGCCAGCGCGCCGTTAGCGGATATGATCTGTTCAGTTCCTTGCAGTAAATTTTTTATCCGGTCATCGCCGCCGATGCCGGTGTCTGCGGTTACGGTTCGGCCATCCAGATCATTCAGGCTTGTTACCAGTGGCATGCCCGGTGCGGTGTAGACCCTAACGTTAATATGCTTGAAGGGCGTTGTGGTTAACAGGTCATCCCCCTTGTAAAGAGAGTCGCGTAGGAAAATTTGAGTTGTGTTACCGGCAAAAAAGCAATCCACATCCCCACGGAAGAACTGGCGTATTGACCGCCGAATGGGGGCGAAGCCCACCTGAATGTCTGTACCGAACGGCACCAGCAGTTCGTCCATCAGGTCATTATAGGGGCCGGGGACTTTTGGGTGCAGCAAGGAAGGCAGATACGGTGCAGAGATTGTAAGCGGCGGGTTCTTTAGCGCTGGTGGTTCCGCAGTGACCGAGAGCGTGCCAATAACCACTGCCGCCAATAGTGCAAGAGACCGCCTAAGCATATATACCCTTCGTCATGCGTTAGACCCCCTTCATGCATCAACCATAGGTGCAACCTAGCACCAAATAGTTAACAGTGTAGTCAAACTGAAACTGCGTGCAAAATTCGCGGGCGGCTGTGGCTTTTGGCGCACGGTGTTTCTGCCGCCTTGCTCGGTCTGGTAGGTTGGTGTCAGCCGCTGGGCGCGGAATTGCCCATTAAGGGTTTTTGCGTAGATAGGGGTGCGGGTGTGAATTAAATTGATGCAGAGACCTGTCGGGGTCAGGGCGCAATATTTCCGCAAGTTCCCCGGATGCCTTCAGTGTGGCGAGCCGCATATTCACAAAGTTAACAAGCGTAATGGTGTCCGGGGTTTTTCTGCACAAAAGGGTGTCCCCGAATTGTTCCAGCAGGAACGATGGGTCATGTTCCAGCATCTGTTCCCCCGGCGCACGCAACAGCGCAAGGATATAGTCATAATCTGCGATGATCGCAGCATAGACCCGTCGCTGTTTAACAAGTGTATGGGCAGATAGGGCGCTGTTCGCCCATATGACTTTTTCTGTGCCTTCTAGTAGCTCCCTGATCCTGTCGTCACCGCCGATGCCAATGTCGGCGGCAACAGTTCTGCCGCTTAGGTCTGTCAGGCTTGTTACCAAGGGCATGTCGGGGGTGGTGAAGGCCCTGATGTTGACGGTGTTAAACGGGGCAGTGGCCAGCAGGTCGTCCCCCCTGTAGGGAGAGTCACGCAGGAAAACTTCACTGGCGTTACCTGCGAAAAAGCAATCTGTCTGCCCGCTGAAAAACTGCCGCAGTGACCGGCGAACGGGCGCAAAGCTCACCTGAATGTCTGTGCCGAATGGCAGCAGAAAGTCATCCATCAGATCATTGTACGGGCCCGGTTGCCCAGGGTGCAAAAGGGCTGGCAGATAGGGTGCGACAATGGTTAGCGGTGGGTTCTTTATGGTTGGCTGTTCGGCAACGGCGGAGAGTTGGCTGAAAACAGCCACCAGCATCAACGCAAAATGCCTTCTATTCATAGCAGGCCCCTATGGTACTGACAGCGCATCATGCCGCCCGTGGGACAAGGTTAGCACCAAATGCTGGGCAGGTTAAGTGGTCTGGTATATGGCGGAAAAAACTGGCCGTTCAAAAACCGGTTGGTGCTGTGGCTTTTTGGCCCACGTCCTTATCATGAAGCCTCAAGTCGCCTGTCTTATACATGGATAAGAGCGCGTTGCTTTCAGCCTTCAGCCAGCTTCCTATTTTTCAAAATAGCCAGTTACTCAGTTGTGAAACCTCTCGTCGCTCGACTTTGAAATCTCCACTCACCCGCATCAAAACAGCCAATCTCTCGACTTTAAAATATCCGATCCCTCAACCCCTTAAATTTCATGCATTTTTCACTTGTATTAGAATTAGAATTCTGATTCTAATAAATATCTTGATGCTGCGGGGCAGCGTGGGTTTAAAATTCAAAAACAGCCGGGCGTTGGGGTAAGCCCTCGGGCTTTGGCTGAGGTCAATTTGCTGGAGGGGTATATGGCAGCAACGGGTATTGCGGCAGGCATGGCGGCGGGTGTTCAGGGGTCACATCTGTCTGAAACAGGCGAAGCGCTCTGGATTTTCAGGGATCGGGTGGCGCGCCCGGTTCAGCACCGGTCTGAGCAATCATTTCTGCGTTTTCTGGATGCTGCAGAAACGCTGCTTGAAGATAATTCCTGGGCCACGCTTACTGTCCAGCAGGTGGTGGAGGCGGCAGACGCTTCCGTTGGCTCCTTCTATAACCGGTTTGAAGACAAGCTTGCCTTGCTCAATTCCCTTGAGGACCGACTGGCGGCGGACTTTGAAGTATCCATTCAGGCGTTGATGGATGAATGCGAACGGTGTGAAGAGCTGCTCGCTGATGTGGATGGTATCATTGTCAGCCTGTTCCTGCGCCTGTGTGCCAGTCGCAAGGGGGTTATCCGGGCGCTTGATCTGGCGCAGCGCCTTGATGTGCCGGTTTCTGGCCATCAGGGTTTTTCAGGTGCGGGCCAGATGTTTGACGAAACACTGGCGCGTTTTGCAGCGTATCTGTCCGGCAGGCCCGATTATTTTGACGCTGCGCCGCTGGAAGATATTCACCGTGCCCTGCGGGAAACTTTTTGGCTGACCCGTGAAAACCTTCTGTATGGTGAGGATGAGGCTGACATGGCCGCGCTGCATGCGTCTTTGCGGCAGCATTTCTTTGCGAGCTTGCGCTTCCCGACCTAAGCGGTTTGGCTTTCTTTTCTGCGCAGGCGGCTTTAGCTGCCTGTTGCAGCAGATGGCCCGCCGTATCACCGTGTGCGGCGAGGTTACCGTCTGGCGATACGTCCGCCCTGTGCGCGAACGGGTGTGATTCGCCCTGAAAAAGTGCGGAGAGCCGACCAATCAGCCGACGATGCTGTCGGCGTTTGCTGCCTTCAATATCGTTCGCTGCATCAGCTAAAATCTCATCAAGGCTCATGGTTGCCAGCGGGGCCATGAGGGCGGGGAGGGGAGATACCCCGCCGGGCCACGGTCTTCCTGATGATTGCCTCAGTGCCGGTTATAATTGTTTCGCCTTTGGGGAGGTGAAAATTAACCGTCGTTTCGGCGTTCTTGTTGCTGGTGCATCCTTTGCTGATGGTCGGTTCTCCAGTTGTTGGCGGCGAGGTGCCGCCTATCCCGCTCCGGCTTTTGCGCGCGAAGCATTGGGGTGCTGTCGTCAGGAGGAGCAGGAAACCAATCCGGTGATTTGTCACACGACTGGCCGCGCACATGGTGCGGGGGCTTTGCGGTCACACAGGTGTGTGGCGACGTTTCTTGCCTCTCAAGCGATGCAAAGTAATTATTACGTTAAACGTAAATAAATGCAATTGATAAAATACCGAAAAACGAAAAATATCTCAAAACATGCCTTTTGAGCCAGAAGCATAAAGCATCTGGCGAGTGTGTAATTTGGATGTTTGGCTTGGGTTAATGCAGCTCTTGCGGCATGAAACGCTGGTGCACCCACATGACGGCGGCAAAAATATCATCGGGCCGTACGATGCGCTGTGCAGCCGCGCTCGGGTCTGTTCCTGCGGTGTAGGCGGTGGTTGTTTTATCAAGCGCATCAGGCAGCATTGAAAAGCGCCAGCTTTCATAAAGCGGGTTATGGAAGCGCGGTAGCGGCACCATCCAGTCTTCTCCGGCTTCGGACCGGAAGAACTGCCGTGCGGCTACTCTGCCATCCCCCAGACTGATCAGATATATGGAGCCTGGAACAATCGGGAAATGATGGATCCGTGGGTCACCTGCAATAATCAGGGAACCTCTTCTAATCTCTTGCTCCAGGCTGTCGTCGCCCATTTCATAGCAATAAAGACCCTCTGCGGTTTCCGCGCCCGGTGGCAAGCCCACATGCGTAAGTATGCCGGTGGATTGTAGGGCGATAATGTCCCCCATGCCGGTCAGGCCGCCAAGGATAGGCAAGCTTGCCCCTTCAATTTCAGCGCCTGTTTCCACGCGCCTGCTGGCTGCGAGGCTGCTGAGGAGCGACTTGGACGATAGGCCCAAAAGATTCGCAAGCGGCAGCACCTCATCGGACTGAACTTCGCGCATGCCCTTCAAAATATCGGTCATGCGCGGCGGCGTGATCTTAAGCGCCGCTGCAGCATCCTTGAGCTTAACGCCGCGTTCCTTAAGGGCGGCACGTATCCATTCCTGTGCAGGCATAATTAGAATATTACGAAAATGGTAAAAATTTGCAACAGGTTTTTAGAAAGAAATTGCTTGCTAAAATTACGAAAAACGAAAATAATACATTCAACACGCTTCCTCCTGCCATGGAGGACAGGCTGGATTATTCGCTTTTAGACACACTGATCTGTCGAACGCCGCACAAATATTTACCTTCTGGAAGGAGAGCAAAGCCCTATGGCCGCATTTCCGGCAATGCCCTTGTTTACCGATGCCTATCTTGCTGACACCCGCCATCTGACAACCGAGGAGCATGGTGCTTACTTGCTGCTGCTGATGTGCACATGGCGCAGCCGTGGTTGTGTGCTTGCAGACAACGACAAAGCGCTGGCCCGCATCACGGGTCTTACGCCCGCGCGTTGGCGGCGCATGCGGCCTGTGATTGAAGCCTTCTTCGAACTGGAAGAGGGCATGTGGCGGCAAGGCAAGCTTACCAGTGTTTATGCAGATGTATCAAAACGAGTGGCCCGCAACCGGGCAAGCGGAGCAAAAGGCGGGCGTGCGCTTGCAGCAAAAAAGCGCGCCGAGGCGAGCAAAATAGCAGGCAACAGCCAGCCGCACAAAGTGGCAACCAAAGCCAAAACCAAATCCAGAAAGCCAGCATTGGACCATCCAGAACCTGCACATGCAGAAGAGGCGGATGACAGCCCGCGTGCCACCACAGATATCAGCCGCTGGCTTGCTGCGCTGACGCCTATACTTGGGGATGTGGTGATGGACCACGGCACCATCCAGATATGGATTGAGGCGGGCGTGAAGCTTGAAGACACAGCCCTGCCAACCATCAGGGCGGTCCTCGCACGGGAACTTGGCCGTACCGGCAGTGCGCCAAAACGCCTTGCCTACTACCGAGAGGCGGTTCTTGATGCGCTGGTGCGCCAACAAGTGGAAGTAGCGGACCGGGCGGCAAAGACCGAGTTTGATGTGGCTGACGTGGCGCACTGGCGGCAGCTTCTGGGTGACCGGAAAAGCCGGTTTCGCGGTGACTATATGGCGCAGAACTGGTTCATCCCCGGTGATCACCCGAACTTCAAGGAACGCGGCCTTGGCCCTAACCCCTGCTTTGCGAAGAACCAACTTATCCCGCCTGTCATCTATGCCGACTATGCCCGTGGCTGGCTCTGGCTTTAAGGCGCAATTCCCAACCCACCGATTAACCGACCGAAAGGAACCTTGATGCACGCACAATCCTCCCCGCACACCAAACCCTTCACACCCGGCCTTGATGGTGCCCGCAAACTCCTGTCTGAAGAAACCGCAAACCCCCATGCCAGCAAAGACGAGCAACTGGACGCTATGATAAACAAGCTGGAAAGCAGGCTGGTTGAAGCCACATGGGTGCTGCGTCGCCTGCCGGACCGGGAGCGCGGTTTCCTCTCGCTTAGTACCATGGTCTGGCCGGACAGTGTGGCGGGCCCGGCGGATTATGCGCCCCAAGCCATGACAAGCTTTCAGGCGAGGCGGCGTGCGCGTATCGACCCAAAGGAAATTGACCGCATGCAGCCTACGCTCGACCTTTTGGGCCTGTTGCCGGACATAACCGACAGACAGATTTTGTTTTGGGCTGCGTGGCATCAGGGCGGTGAGCGGCAAACCCGCTTACCGTGGGCAAAGGTAAGGCGCAGTTTGGGGCTTAATCTTTCGCGCTGGACCTTGAAGCGGCGATATGAAAACGGCCTCAGATGGCTTGCCAGCATTATTCTAACCGCCAGATAGGGCTGCTTTAAACAAACTGTTAAGACTATCGGGTCTATCTTACACGGTGGATAGAGTACGCACCCGGTGTGCGGTGCCCATGTGGGAGAGATATGGCAATTTTTGAAGCAAAGATGGTCGAGGAATTCACCGACTATTGGCATAGCCTGCCAAAAGTGGAGGGCACTCTTATGCCCTCCCGCGATAGCTTGCAGCCGAACAAGATAAAAGCGCTTTTGCCGCATGTTTTCATGAGCGAACTGACCGGCGACAGGCAAGTGGTCATCCGTCTTACTGGCACCGTGCTGGATATGATTTCTGCCCAAAACCTCACAGGCATGAACTATCTTGATATATGCCCCGAAGATGAACGTGATCAATATTGGGATATCTCCAAAAATGTAGCCTACCAACCCTGTGCACACTGGATGGTGCGGGATGTCACCTTCGTAGATGGCAAGGGGTTTCGATTGGAGGGCGTTACCTACCCCATGGTGGCGCGTGACCCGAAAAACAGGATGCTGATTGGCATTATGGGCGCAAATCGAAACACCGATTTTGATGGCCGAACGGGGGTAGGGTTTATCCGGTCCAAAATTCGAGAGAGCAAATTTCTTGATCTGGGCGCAGGCTTACCGTCATAAATACGTTAAAGGCCAGTCAAGAATTGATATGGATTTCAGCTTGTTGCAATTAAGTATCATTTTGGTACAGGTCGAAGCTGTGCTATAGTGTCTTAGGGGCGCAATGTATTGTCGAGTGGGTGTTGTAGAGAGTGAGTTTAGAGGGTCGAGCAAAAAAATGGGCTGACGTTCCGGCTTTTGAGCAATTGGACGCTTATTGGCGTCGTTTGCAAAACGAAGCTGGTGGTCGTGTGCCTTTGCGCAGCGCCTTCAACCCGGCTCGTATCAGTCAAGCGTTGCCTTTCATTTTTCTGTTCAAGAAGATCACACCTGATAATTTTGAGATACGGCTGTGTGGCACCGCGATTGATGAGTTGATGGGGGCCTCGTTAACGGGTCAGAACTATTTTGATGTTTGCCCGCGCTCCGAACAGGAATTTTTCAAGGACATGTTCCACCAGGCGCTGACACGGCCCTGCGCCATGCGACTTCGACAGGAAGCAGCTTACCCAGATGGTAAGGCGCTGGTCCTTTACAGTCGGATATTCCCGCTCGCGGAAGAAGACGGTACACCAGAGTTTCTGATCGGCACCACTGTGGCAGAACGCAAGCTTACCCTTGACGAACGCAACAATGGCCCGATTTCACGCTACGAGGCAAAAGGGTATGAAGCTGTTGATATTGGTTTTGGAGCACCAGAGCCCCACACTAAATAGTGCAGGTTACGTATGTACAACTGCTATAGTGCAGCTACGGAATCAGAGTGGAACAGGCCCTGAAAATTTAGGCCGCGACGGACAAGCTCCAGTATAGAACCCCGCCAATAACACCAAAAAAGCTAACCATAGCTGCCCAGCATGCTACCCCATGCCGCGCGCGCATTTGCACAATCCTGTCGCATTCTGATTGTCTCCCCTAATCAAGATGCGTTTCGGTCAACCAAGATGACCGCCCCCAGCACTTGAGAGCAATAGCGCCAGTTTTGTTAAAATTCCAGCTTTATTTCGCTTGGATTGGTTTCTGAGGATGGAATTCCTGTCTTGTTGGCGCTGCCTGTTGGGACAGTATCCGCGATAGGAATTCCTGACCAAACCGGCAGGATTGCAACGAATTTGATGAAAAAAATACTTGCGCAAATGGCCATATTATTGCAATGTCGGTCAAGCCATAGTGACTGAATTAGCTCGCTCTCGGGGCCCAGCTCCGGAGCGGGCTTTTTCTTTTTTTAAGCCTTTGAAATTATTAATATATTCTTTGAGGTTTAAAAAAATTACGAAAAACGAAAATAAAGCTTGCACCCAAAAGCATCTTGATGCACCATAGGGACAGTTAAAGCGAAGATTTGTATCAACACGCCGGGCAGCTCCTGTCGCGGCGTTTTTTTATGAAAAAATGAAAGGTCGCCCGTTTGGAAGCCAACCCTCCCAGCACACACGATAGTGACTGTTTTGTGGTGCCCGCAACGGGTAACAAGCCGCCATCCGTTGCTGACCAGAAAGAAGGCTTCCTGAAAGAGCTTTCTACCGGCATGAGCGTGCGCGCAGCAGCGCTTGCTGTGTCGATAAAACCGGAAGAGCCTTATCTATGGCGCAGGGAAGATGCAGCCTTTGCAGAGCGCTGGAAGCTTGCAGAAGAAGCAGGCACAGACCTGATAGAGGAGGAGGCATACCGCCGCGCCGTCACCGGGGTTGAAAAACCAGTGTACCGGGGCGGGGAAGTGGTGGGCCATGTGGCGGACTATTCAGACAGCATGCTTATGTTTATTGGCTGGATTTGCGGCCTGGCCCTGGGTTGGCATTTTCTTGGTAGCGACATTGCGAATTGGCTGCGTTTGGCTTTCTTCCCCGACATGCCGCCGCCGCCCGCTCTGAATGGGACAGAAACACTGGTGACGGTGCTTTTGTCCATGCTGGGGCTTGGCGGTTTGCGCACAGTTGAAAAGCTGAAAGGCGTTAGCCGGGACAACTGGCAAGAAAAGTAAAAAATAACCACGCAAATGAATGGTTGCTTGGAGTCGGCGTCCGGCCTTGCCAGCAGTCATCCAGAGGCGCATAGCGGTTGTCTTTTGGAGTGGTTTGATGGCTAATTCATTGTGTCTTTCGAACGTTTTTAAAAATTTTCTAAAAAACCCACCATATTGGCTAACCGATTCTGACTGTTGCAAAAATACGCTAACGCCAAGATTCTAAAGATTAAAATTCGCCCTCACAACGATTTGATTGTTTGACGCTCGTCTTTGATGCTGATAGCCTGCCGCAAATTATTGTGCCAGTTTAACTATTGGGGTTTTCAAATGGGCGTTTTCACCGGAACCACGGGTGCGGATAATCTGCCAACTAGCGGTGCGAATTCAGAAGATGATACTATCAACGGCTTGGCCGGGATGGATACCATCAATGGTGGCGGCGGCGCTGACCGCCTGTTCGGTAACGAAGACGGAGACCTGATCTTTGGTGGTGAGGGTGGAGACCGTATCGACGGTGGCTCTGGCAATGATACCATCAGTGGCGACGCTGGTTCAGACATAATTATCGGTGGCACGGGTGCAGATAGCGCAGACGGTGGCGCTGATGCCGATACTCTGTTTGGTGCGGCGGGTGCTGATACGTTGCGCGGTGGTGCAGGCAATGACCAGATTTCTGGTTGTGAAGATAATGACCAGATATTCGGTGGTAACGACAACGATGAACTGGATGGCGGTGACGGCAATGATACGCTGCAGGGCGAAAGTGGCAATGATGTTTTGGTCGGCGCGGCTGGTCAGGATAGCTTGCTTGGCGGAACCGGTAACGATCAGCTGTTTGGCTGCGATGATAATGATACCCTTATCGGTGGAGACGGTAACGACACCATAGACGGCGGAGCAGGTGTAGATAGCTTGCTGGGTGGCGAAGGTAACGACCGTGGTGATGCTGGTGCTGGTGCTGATGTCTTCCAGGGTGGTAACGGTGACGACAATCTGGCGGGCGGTACTGGAAACGATACGCTGGAAGGTGGTAATGGCCGTGATACGCTGAACGGTGGCGGTGATAATGATATCCTTCGTGGTCAGGCCGGTAATGACAGTATCGCAGGTGGATCTGGTACAGATACAGTCGAATTCAGTGGTAACGTTGATAGCACGAGCGATATCGTTAATACGGGATCTGGCGATTATCTCGTTCGCGTAGAGGGTGACGATGTGATCACCGGCGTTGAAACGCTGGTTTTCGATAACGTAACGCTTAGCAGTACTGCGTGTGATGACTTTGGTTCACCGCTGTCGCTCACCACGTCAGCGGGCTCCACAGTACGGGACGACTATGCTGACCGTATCTTCAATTGGAACCCAACCGCTTCCAATAATGTGTTCCTGACCCAGCCATACAGTAACAACGACTTCACCATTACATCTATCAATGGCACGACCGTTGCGCTTGATAGCATGACGAATCCGACCTTTGTTGATGTTACTCTTGGGCGGCTGACGATTGTTGATGTTGATGGTGATGGTAATGCAGATAGTATCAGCTTCCAGGGCAATAATGACCTGAGAAACGAAGCTGCTGATCGGACTGAGCAAATTACTATCACTGTCCGTGATGCCGACGGTACCTCGACTGCTGACATTAACCTGAACCTGACACTGACTGCCGACAGCAACTTTTCTGCGGCCTCTGGTGGCAGCACTATTCAGGGTGGCAACGAAGACGGTACTTTTGTCGGCGGTGCAGGAAATGATAGTGTTGCAGCTGGCGCGGGTAATGACACGATCACCGGTGGTGGAGGTGTAGACACGTTGCGCGGTGAAGATGGCAATGATGTTATTAATGGTAATGAAGATGCCAGCGGCGATATTATTGATGGCGGTAACGGCGACGATACGCTGACCGGTAGTAACGGTGACGACAATATTACCGGCGGCAATAATAATGATATCATTGATACCCGGACTTCCTCGGGTACCGATATTGCGTCTGGTGGTGCGGGTAATGACAGCATCCTGGGTGGCGCGGGCGTAGATAGCCTGTCTGGTGATGATGGTAATGACACGCTGGATGGTGGTCTTGGTAATGACACTCTGCTCGGCGGCAACAATAACGATATCCTGACAGGCAATAACGGCGACGATAACCTGTCTGGTGGCGGGAACAATGACTCTCTCACTGGTGGTAATGGTAACGATACGCTGGACGGCGGCGCGGGCACCGATACACTGATTGGTGGTGCGGGTAACGACTCCCTTATTGGTGGTGCAGACAGTGATATTGCGGTCATCGATGGTGACCTTGTGAGTGCAGGTAATATCGATGATGGTACAGGTGGTGCCGACTTCCAGATCAATGTCGAGGGCACTGATAATCTGTCGGGCGTTGAAACCATCCGATTTGATAATGTTACGCTTAGCACAGGGTCTAATCAGGATATTCCTGTTGAACTCACGCTTTCTGCGACACCTGGGAACAGCGTTTCCAGCACAGCTTCTGCCAACGTGTTGCAATGGGTTCCAGCCTCATCTGGCGACCCGCTTACTGCATACTCCGGCAATGATTGGCGGATAACCCGGGTTAACAACAGTACAGTGTCCTCAGACGGGCAAAGTTTCTCGTTCGATCTTGGTGACATTACAGTCTCAGATAATGACTCTGACGCGGGTAGTGTTATCGAACGTCTCACGTTTGCGGCGGATGCAGATGAAGCCAACGATCCGAATGAGCAGTCTCAAACAATCACTGTTCAATTGACGAATGTATCAACGGGTCAAACAGTTAATTTGCCGGTGCGGCTGGTGATCCCGGCGGACACGGGTATTAGCGGTAACAATGGTGGTAACAATATCACTGGTGGTGAGGCCAACGATACAATTGACGGCCTTGGCGGCAATGATGTGCTCAACGGTGGCAACGGTGATGACCGCCTTGAAGGTGGTGATGGCAACGACCAACTCAACGGTGGCAACGGTGACGATAACCTGCTTGGTGAAGGCGGCGCCGATGTGCTCAATGGTGGTGACGGTAACGACACTCTTACTGGTGATACGGTCTTTGATACTCAAAACGATACCCTGAATGGTGGTAACGGCGATGATGTGCTGTTTGGTTCACGCGGTAATGACCTGCTGACTGGTGGCCTGAATAATGACCGGATCGAGGGTGAAGGTGGCACTGATACCGTGCGTATCAGCGGTAACCTTGATGCTGTAGGCGATATTGTCGCTGCTACTGGTTCGGCGGATTATGTTGTTAACGTTGAAGGTTTGGACACGCTCACGGGTGTTGAAATTATCCAGTTTGATAATTTAACTCTTCGAACCGATACAAACGACAATATTCCGCTTGATGTGGATCTGTTCACAACTGTAGGTGGGACGGCTTCGGATGCTTATGCGGACAACATTCTACTTTGGGATCCAGATGCAAGCTCGCCTCTGTCAGCTTACTCGAATGATCAGTGGGATATCACTCACGTAGGCAGTACTGCGGTGACGCCGGGTGCATCTATCAATACTCAGCACGGTGTGCTGCGCCTGCTGGATAGCGTAGGTTCTGATGGCAATATCGACACAGTTGAGTTCAGTCCAAACTCTAACACAGCCAATAGTGCGTCCAATTTGGACGAGACCATCACAGTTACTGTGCGCAACACCACGTCAGGTGACACCGAGACGCTTGAATTGAACCTAAGGGTTATTGCCGATGTGGACTTCACTGCATCTGCGACCGGCGGCCTGATCGAGGGCAGTAATGCAGATGAGGTTTTCTCCGGTGCATCGGGTAATGATCGCTTCCGGGGCGAAGGTGGTAACGATAATCTTGTTGCCCGCAACGGGGATGACACAATTGTCGGTGGCCTGGGTAATGACACCGCTCTAGGCGGTGCGGGTAAGGACCGGGTCTTTGCTGGTGCGAATGATGATGGTCAGGACCGTGTCCGTGGTGATGGTGGAGATGATACCCTGTTTGGTGGCGGTAACGACGACATTATTGTTGGCGGCGGGGCTAATTCTAACGTGTTTGGCTCTAGCGCCGGCGATACGACCGCAGATGACGGTAACGACATCCTGTTTGGCGGCAGCGGAAACGATGTGTTGGTTGCTGGTACCTGGAACGACGCCAACAGTAACGGCGTAGTTGAAGCAGGCGAAGTTAGCGGTGCGACCGATATCAGTGGTCTGAACATTGCGTTTGCGGGCACTGGCCAAGACACCGTCTACGGTGCGGGCAGTAATGACCTTCTTGGCGGCGGTGATGGTAACGACGACGTTCGTGGTCAAAATGGGCTTGATACTATTTATGGCGGTCAAGGTAACGCGGACGAGAACCGTGATACGCTTGATGGCGGTGCGGGTAACGACGTTATTTTCGGTGGTATCGGCGTTGATAGCGTTGTTGGCGGCGCAGGTGTTGACCAGTTGTTTGGCGGCGCAGGAAACGATACCGTTAACGGCGGAGACGGTGGAGACTCTGTCTTCGGTGGCGCTGATAACGATAGCCTCATTGGT
Source organism: Kordiimonas sp. (assembly GCA_965199355.1). Taxonomy (GTDB): domain Bacteria; phylum Pseudomonadota; class Alphaproteobacteria; order Sphingomonadales; family Kordiimonadaceae; genus Kordiimonas. The sequence goes on along the minus strand of OZ240690.1, from coordinate 362,022 downwards.
GGTGCCGGTAACGATATTATTCGCGGTGGTAACGGTAATGATACGCTTGCTGGCGGTGCCGGCGATGATACGCTCGTTGGTGGGTCAGGTGATGACAGATTTGTCTTTAGCGCGGATACAGGCAGTAATGATATTGTTACTGACTTTAACCGAAATGATGACATTTTGGATTTCTCAACCATTCCTAGCTCAACGATTGATACACTTGCCGAACTTGAGGCGAACGCTGTTAATACCACACAAGGTGGTTTCTCAGGCGTGCTCTTCAATATCGGTGGGAATTCGACGGTCTTCGTACGAGGGCTCACACTTGAAACCCTCACTATTGATCATGTCGCCTTCTAGAATGGATTGCGGCACTTAAACCCTTTCAAAAGCCTCGGTTTTGCCGAGGCTTTTTTGATTTCAGTTCTTGAGCCTCTTCATAGGCATTTCCCCTCCTGTATGCGTCTGAAAATCTATAGGCACTCCCCACTCATTTAGAACTAAGGCGTATGGAGCCCGGCGAGGGTTTGCGCTCGTTCCCTTACATACTACTTTTCTCTCGCCTCAATTCTGCTATCACTCTGTCTCTATGGATGTGGAAGCAATAATTAAGTTCAAAATCCGCGCGGCGGATGCCGCTCTGCGTAACCAGAGTGTTTTATCCGATGCGGAGCATGACCGCCTTGCTGGCATGCACGAAGGTGCCCGCCCTGCATTTGTAACGGCGCGTACCATGCTGCGTGCTGAACTGGGTGACCATATGGGTCTGACACCTTCAGCGGTGCCACTTCAGCAAGAAGGTACTGGCCGCATCACCATAGAGGGCTTTAAACCGGGCGAGCCGCCATTCTTTTCTGTATCTCACACGGGTGCCGCAGAGGCAGGTATCGCGGCTGTCGCAACATCAGAACACACACCAATCGGTATCGATATCCAGCAGGTAGACCATGTGATTGATTGGCGTCGGGTTGCTGAACGCCGCTTTCCAGAACATGAATGGTTGCTGATGCAGGCTATGCCGGAAAGTGAAGGGCGCATGCTTTTCTTCACCCTTTGGGCGATCAAGGAAGCCTGTGTGAAGCTGGAAGATGGCACCCTTATGTCCTATCTGCGCGGCGTGGAAATTGATCTATCCGGCGAAGGGTTTAGCCTTCGCACTCCCACGCCCGCTGGCCTGCCGGAAGTTTCCATTTTCTTCACCTATATCCCCGAATTTGAGCTAGTGGTTTCCTGCGTGTCGCGTGATCCGGCGAAGGTGGATTTCGATTGTTGTATCGAGCCACCAACAATCAGGCCGGACTCGCTCAATAATTCCGGCGAAGACTAATTCAGGCATAGACAAAACTTGCGCTTTTTGTTTCCGCACGCTAGCCAGTTACATAAGATAATTATCGCACGAGAAAGAGGGGTTATGTCTCGAAGCGTCCATATCACTGACACGATCACAGTTGCCAACGATAAGCCATTTGTCCTGTTTGCAGGCATGAATGTTCTTGAAAGCAGAGAACTGGCTTTCGAAGTAGCCGGGGCTTTCAAGGAAGTAACCAGTGATCTGAATATTCCCTATGTATTCAAGGCAAGTTTTGATAAAGCTAACCGTTCGTCCGTGCATTCTTTCCGTGGGCCGGGGCTTGATGGCGGACTTGCTCTTCTTGCCGACATCAGGGCCGAGTTCGATGTACCAGTGCTGACAGACGTTCACGAACCTCATCAAGCGGCAGCGGTGGCGGAGGTTGCCGATATAATCCAGTTACCTGCCTTTTTGGCGCGCCAAACCGACCTGGTTGCAGCCATGGCGGCAACTGATGCGGTGGTGAATGTCAAAAAGCCGCAGTTTCTTGCGCCGCAGGAGATGAAACACATCATCAAAAAGTTTGTTGAAAGCGGCAAGCGTGAGGTTATGCTGTGTGAGCGCGGTACCAGCTTTGGCTACAATAACCTAGTGGTTGACATGCTGGGTATGGACATGATGAAGCAAATGGCCCCGGTTATTTTTGATGCGACGCATGCGTTGCAGCAGCCCGGCGGCAGGGAGGAGAGTGCGGATGGTCGCCGTGCTCAGGCAGGCGCACTTACCCGCGCGGGTATGGCTGTTGGCCTTGCGGGCCTGTTTCTGGAAGCGCATCCCAACCCGGATGAAGCCATGTGTGATGGCCCTTGTGCCTTGCCACTGAAGGCGCTTCACCCTTTCCTCGCTCAAATGAAAGAGATTGATGACCTGGTTAAATCCTTTGACCCTGTGGTGACGGAGTAGGCGATGGACATCAAGCTACTAGCGCTCGATGTGGATGGGGTCATGACCGATGGCACCATCCTTTACACCGAAAAAGGCGAAGAGATTAAAGCCTTCAACGCCCAGGACGGCCTCGGCATCAAATATTTGCGCAAGGCGGGTATTGAAGTGGCTGTTATCTCTGGTCGTCAAAGCAAACCGCTTGAACGCCGTTTAATCGACCTTGGTGTGCGGCGTATGCGCTTGAAGTGCAAAGATAAAACCACAGCCCTTAGTGACATTTGCGATGACATGGGGGTCAATCTCGCGGATTGCGCTTTTATGGGCGATGACCTGATTGACCTTGATGTGATGGAACGTGCCGGTTACGCCATGGCGCCTGCAAACGCCGTTGATGCGGTGAAGGCTGTTGCTGATTGGGTGTCTGACCGCTGTGGCGGTCAGGGCGCAGTCCGGGCCGCTTGTGAGCATCTCGCGGAAAAAAAAGGCATCAAGTTCGTGGACCTTGCCAAGCGCGCAGAGTAAATTTACCGCGTTATGAAAATTGCCATTCCAGCCAGATATGCATCCAGCCGGTTTCCCGGCAAGCCGCTAGCGATGATTGCCGGGAAGCCGATGATCGAGCGCGTATGGGCGCGCGCTGTGGTTGCTGCGGGTAATACGCAGGATGTCTATATCGCGACGGATGATGACCGCATTGTGGATGCTGCGGCTGCTTTTGGTGGGCAGTGTGTCATGACCAGCCCTGACCACGATAATGGCACCGAACGGCTGGCGGAACTGGTCGATAAGCTTAAACTGGACGATACGGAAATCCTGGTGAATGTTCAGGGGGATGAGCCGGTTATCTCACCAGACATTATTCGGCTTGTTGGTGGTGCGCTTAAGGACCACCCGGAAGCCGCGCTTTCAACCGCTGCGGAAAAATTCACTAACCTCGATGATGCGCAAAGCCCGGACATGGTGAAAACTGTGCTCGATAAATTCGGTTACGCTCACTATTTCTCTCGGGCTACTATTCCCCATGTGCGGGATGGCTTGGCGGGACAAAACCCCTATTTGCGCCATATCGGTATCTATGCTTACCGTGCGCGCACGCTGCGTATGCTAAAAGATGCCGAGCCGGCCCCAACCGAGGAGCTGGAGAAGCTGGAACAGCTTCGCGCACTTTGGCACGGCCTGAAAATTCATGTGTCCCTTTATGATGGCCCGCCTTCCATCGGTGTGGATACCCCGGCAGACATAGAGAAGGTTGAAGTGTTCCTTGCGGAGCAGGGCGCATGAAGGCAGTCACCTCCTCGCGCGGGATAGCCCGCGATAAAGCTTTGCCCACCTTGCTTGATTGCCCCGTTTCATATGGGCTGCGGGCAAAAGCAGGCGATGTTGTGCTCGGGTGGGGCGAAAAAGAAAATACCGAAAAAGCCAGGGCATACGCCCACAAAAACAGGCTTGAATATTGGCGGCTTGAAGATGGATTTATTGGGTATCTTAGCCATCCATCCATTGATGCCCGCCGCCTATCACTCGTGGTGGACAAAAGCGGCATCTATTATGATGCCCATGGCTCTAGCGACTTGGAGAAACTGCTCAACCGGGATGACTGGATTAATGATAAGCTGATCGCCCGTGCGCGGCGCGCCATAGATCGCATGGTGAAATGGCGGATCAGCAAATATAACCACAGCACGACAGAGCTATCAGAAGAACTGGCTACTCAATTACAGGCGTTTAAGGGACCAAAGGTGCTGGTGGTGGACCAAACCTTTGGAGACAAATCTATCGCGCACGGTATGGCGTCTGATGGTATGTTTAAGGACATGCTGAATGCGGCGCTGGAAGAAAACCCCACGGCACTGATGATTGTGAAGGTGCACCCAGACGTGCTGGCCGGTACAAAACAGGGGCATTTTGACCTGCGCGAGATAGCAACGCGTGACAGCGAGCGCGTGTTGTTTGTTGCGGAAAACTGTAACCCGCACGCCTTAATGGCCAAGGTGGACCATGTGTATGTGGTGACCAGCCAGCTAGGGTTTGAGGGCCTGCTGGCAGGTAAGAAGGTTACCTGTTACGGCGTGCCCTTTTATGCGGGTTGGGGCCTTACACACGACAAGCAACTGTGTGAAAACCGGGCGGCGAACCGCAGCCTTGAAGAACTGTTTGCTGCCGCCTTCATTCTCTATAGCAGATACATAGATCCCTTCACGGGTGATCGGGTCGAGATTGAGCGAATTCTTGATATTCTGGTTGCAGAAAAACAGATGGAACGGCCCACCGGCAAACGGGTAATCGCCGCCGGATTTTCCCTGTGGAAACGTGGGTTCATTCCGGAATTCTTCGGGCCCGGCTTTGCGAAAACTATTTTCACGACACCTTGTTCGCTGAAAGAGTTTCCTTATGAGGAGGGCGATATTGTGGCCCTGTGGGGGCGCAAACACGAGGAAGAAGCGGCAAATGTGCCTGCTGGTGTGCCGGTTTGGCGGATAGAAGACGGATTTTTGCGCTCTGTAGGACTGGGGGCCGAGCTTCGGCGGCCAAGCTCTCTTGTGCTCGACAAAAGCGGTATCTACTACGATAGCACTGGTCCAAGTGACCTTGAGGCGTTTTTAAACAATCATGTTTTTGATGCGGATGATTTGCGACGGGGTGCTGAACTGGGCGAAGCGATACTGGCGGCGCGGGTTTCCAAATATAATGTTGGCGTTCAAGGTGCGGTAGACTTTCGAGCCAAGGCTGACGGACGCAAAACAATATTGGTGCCGGGTCAGGTGGAAGGCGACGCAAGCCTTCAGTATGGTTCGCCAGAAATAACAACCAACGCAGCGTTGTTGCAGGCTGTCCGAACGACAGAACCTGACGCCTATATCATCTTCAAGCCGCATCCGGACGTGGTGACAGGCAACAGGGCAGGCGGTGTGCCTGCTGATGTGCTGGCAGAAGCTGCTAATGAAACCATTGTCGACACCGATATCATTGATTGCCTTGAGGCGGTGGACGAAGTGCACACAATGACCAGCTTGACCGGGTTTGAGGCGCTGCTGCGCGACAAGCCAGTAATAACATACGGGTTGCCCTTCTATGCAGGCTGGGGCCTGACAAGCGATAGGCAAGGCACCGATCGACGCGGTGCGAAACTCAGCCGTGACGCGCTGGTTTACGGAGTGCTGTGTGTCTATGCTCGATATGTGGGCTGGCCCGGTGGCAAAAGTTCAAGCCCCGAGCAACTCGTTGAGGAGATGGCAAATGCTGCTCGTGGCAAGACTATGAATGCTGGGCCGTTCGGTTTTGTCGGGCGGTGGGGGCGCAAGGCTGTGTATTTGGCAGATGCTATCCGCCGGTGATGCGCCCTGCCACTAAACACGGGTTGTGCAGTCTTTCGCATTGGAAAGCGTGGTAATGTCAGTTGATGAACAGAAGTTCCGACTGATTGATTGACCAGACACAGCAAAACACTAGTATGCGCTGACTATTGCACATAGGAGCACCTTTCGTTGCCAGGCCCTATTTCAGATACCGAACGGTTAATGAAGCACATCTCCCATTGGAGTTGGGTACATTTCCTATACACTTACAACGAAACCCATCTGTTGATTGCAGATAGGTTCTTTATCTCTCGTGTTCAGAAAGCGCGCGCCCAACCGTTGACATGCAAGGTTGCCACACCAGAAAAGTATCAACAGGCGATCACTCCTGCCATTCGAAAGATTTTAGTTTTCAGTCGAGAGAATGAGCTAGCGCTGATCAGGTCCATTCAAAAGGCGCACCCCGACGTTAAAGTAACGTCTGGGACCTATGGGTTTGCCTGCAATGACAGAACGCGTTTGCCCAAGCTGGTGGAATACAAGAAGCCATCTTTACCCAAAGAGGCTCAGCCGCCTGTCGTCATGATTTCAGCACCGGGTGCGGAGGCTGAGTTTGTAACCAAAGTAATGGCAGAAAATGACCTGCCTTATTGTCATGAATATTTGGGTCGCGCGAACGGGACATGGACCCGGCAACACCGGAATTTCCAGGTAGCCCGTTTTTTCGCGGGAGCGATGGAACGATATGCCAAAGAAGGCCAGCCTGCCCTTTTGTTGCAAACCGACGTGTTGAAGCAGTTGTTTGAGAATACCAGCTTTAAGCTCAGGCACTTGATCAAATACCTGCGGTCTTCGGGTGCGAAAGTTGTTCTCGTTCGGCGGAAAGATTTGGTTATGCCGGCGGTTTTTGGGCAAATTCTGGACCGGACAGCGGAAAGGTCAATCTGGACCAAGAAGGAGCGTAAGAAGCTTCAGCTCAAGCTTTTGCCGGAAGACTATGAAGGCTGTGTCATGCGTTTAATCGAGCATCAGCGTGCGGATGCCATGCTGGATGCTATTGCGCTTGCTTTGTCGGACGATGTTATAGACTTGACTTTGGAAGATTTTGTTGCGGACCAGCAGGAGGCTCTATCAAGGATTGCAGACCACCTCAATGTCAAAGTCGAGAAGCCTTGGGCTACAATCTCTTACGATGAAGGTTTTGAGAACGTCAGGTCTCTGCTTGATGAAACCCTTAATTTCAAAAGACAATTGATAGATAAGGTGGGCATCCACCTCATCCGGTAGGCCGCAAGTTCGCCATAGGTTAATCGTGACTGTCAGGAGTCGGGTTGATATCCGAGATATCAGCAATCAACTTGGATGTTGAAATGCCCATGGTGCGTTTCAGGTAAACCACTTCGCATATGTCATTGAACTCGTCAAAGCGGCCTTCCCAGTCATCTCCCATTACAAGGATGTCTGCTTTGTGTTCTTTAATATAGTCACCTTTGGCTTCGAGTGACTCTTCCACAAACACTTCGTCAACACATTCAAGGGCACTGATAATCGCCATGCGGTCTTCAGTGGTATAAATGGGTGCGCGGCCTTTTTTGTTGCGATTCAAGTCACTGCTTGAAACACCGACAATCAAATGATTGCCCAGTTCCGCAGCACGTTGAAGTATCCTCACATGACCAATATGCAATAGGTCATAGGTCCCGAAGGTGATTACTCGTTTCATGGAAAAGGAATTTCTTTTAAGTTTACAGTATTTGGGGATCATGCAATATACGCCCGTTTCCAATTTGTAAAGTAACCCTTTAACGAGCTGCCCCACTGGGCCACCTGTAGCTTTTCAATGCCAGAAGAAAACCAATTGCAAGCGCATGAAGCGTTTCTGACCAGATGTACAAAGTTTGTCAGTGCCGCCGTGCGGGCTGATTTAATGAGGCTTTTTCCTGGCTTGGTATCGTCGCCGGGGGAATGTCTGTTTCCAGTCAGGATTGATGTTCCGGGAACTTTCCAGAAATTCCGCATTACCGAGGGTATGGGGGAAGAGCGGTCCCTTTGTTTTTCAAAAGTGATTTTTGTTGGCAAGCTGGACGGCGACGCGGAATTAAGGGATTTGGGAGAGTTTGCAACATGTTCCATTAGCTCTCTTCATCAAAACTCCAAAGGCGCACAGCTTGGTATAACGGGCAGTCCATTCGCCAACAATGTTCACACGGCAAAGGAAGCAAATCCATGGTGGGAAGTCACATTTCCGCCGGGTGTAAAAGTGTGGAACATCTATCTTTATCGCCGGGCAGATTGGCATGTAACCAATGAGAGCAACCTGCGTATCCTGGGAGTAGATGACAAAGACGAGGAAACTGCCCTTTATTTCCCGGAAAAGTTTGAAAGCAGCCGGTCCGAAACAATCGCGATGTTGGAAAAGGCGGTGCAGGCCATGCAGCAGCTGGCAGCAACCGCACCCGAAGATGTTCAAGAGCAGGTTATTCAAAAGTTAGATGAAGCTTTTATCAAACTTGATGAATGGCTGGCCCAATGGTCACAGTCGTCGGCTTTGACGCTTGACACAAACGTCCCCAATGTCGCTGCTGATCTTCTGGTTGAGGCGGTATCGTTGGCCATTGGGGGGGCAAAAGACTTTGGTTACTCCCCTGAAACAGGGCTTGTCGTTGAGTTTGGGGATTTGCCCGTACGGCAGGTCCGTCTGCGCGCTTTTGGTGAACTGCCACCAGGTATGGCAGGGTTTGAGCTCTATGAGGCTGGTACAGGTGAATTACTTCATAGTTTTGACAAGGCTGCCCTCAAGTTTCGCTATCATATCTCGCCGTTCGAATTTCCCGACCATTTTGGGGTTGGCCTGACCACAAAAGTTATGTCACGCCGGTTGGATTTGGGTGAGGCGCAAAACCTCGGCCGGTTCCGCACGTGGAACCTGAATCTTCAACATGCTGCCAATACCCTGTTTCTGGAAATAGCTGTGCGCGCTGAAAAAAAAGGGCCGTGGCAGGTGATCCATGACCACGGTGTAACCTACAGGTATGCGGTGGCGGCCCTTCATATGATCAATGCTTTGATCAAGTCTTCCTGGACGCCGAACTATGCAGCCTTGCTCGGTAAACTGTTCAGCCAATATCGCCGAAAGGGCCTTATGACGCCTTTAGCGCGTTTTGTACGTGACCGGGAACTGCTAAATAAGGCGGTGTTTAAGGGGTCAGATGAAATCTGGCCAAAAACAAAATATGCTGCCCCACTGCGGTTGGGTAAGCATGGCTTGCGTGTTCCCGTCGCTTTCAGGGATGAGAAAGTTATCATGAGCCAAATGACGGAGATGCGCGACAAGGTACGCGCGCTCGGGCACAAGCCGCTTCTAATGTACGGCACTCTCCTTGGGGCGATCCGTGAACGGGACTTTATCCCTCATGATGACGATGTGGATTTGGCTGTTATTATGCCTGATACAGGCCCTGACGAGTTGAATGACGCTTGTGTGGATTTCATTAAACTACTCAACGATAACGGCGTCAAAGCAACTCGTGGTGCAGCCCACTCGCCCTTAATCCACTGCCATAGAGGCGCAGTCACATACGATATCTTCATTCTTGGCCAGCAGGGCGATACGGTTTATTGGCCTCATACCGCGCTAAAGGTCGTGCCGGAACGGGCGGATATCTTTTTGCCGACAAAATTGCTTGAATTTAAAGGCGAAGAGTTTGATGGCCCGAACGACCCGGAGGCTGTTTGCCTGGCCCGATATGGCGAAGGCTGGAAAGTTCCCAATCCATCTTTTGAGTGGTAGCCAGCATTGAAACGAGGGTAGCATTCAGCTTACCAGTCGATTGGCCTTCTTTTTCGGCAGTAATTGAAAAAAAATACTAAACAAATCTGTTTTTTGGCACAGAAAAGAAAAAATTATTTCAATTTAGCCTTCTTCTTGCGCTACACCCGCACCATCTTTAAAAATCAATAACGTATATTTTCTAATGCTGGCGCGTTTAACTCAATGACCAAGACACTGACACACTTGAAGCGGCTTGAAGCCGAAAGCATCCAGATCATGCGCGAAGTTGCGGCGGAAGCCGAAAACCCCGTGATGCTCTATTCCGTTGGTAAGGATAGTGCGGTGATGCTGCATCTGGCTGTGAAAGCCTTTTATCCATCGAAACCCCCGTTCCCGATTATGCATGTGGACACCACATGGAAGTTCCGCGAAATGATCGAGTTTCGGGACATGATGGCAAAAGACCTTGGCCTTGATTTGATCGTGCATATCAATGAAGAGGGCGTGGCGGCAGGCGTTGGCCCCTTCACCCACGGCAGTGCAACCCACACCGACATTATGAAAACACAGGCGCTGAAGGCAGCTCTTGATAAACACGGTTTTGATGCCGCCTTTGGTGGTGCCCGCCGGGATGAGGAAAAGTCCCGCGCGAAAGAACGTGTGTTTTCTTTCCGTTCTGCCCAGCATCGCTGGGACCCGAAGAACCAGCGGCCAGAGCTATGGAACCTGTATAACGCACGCAAGAACAAGGGCGAAAGCATCCGGGTTTTCCCGATCAGCAACTGGACGGAACTGGATATCTGGCAATATATCCATCTGGAAAATATTCCGATCCCAAGCCTGTATCTGTCGAAGAAGCGCCCGGTGGTGGAACGCGACGGTCAGCTTTTCATGGTGGATGACGAGCGCTTCCCGCTAGAGGAAGGCGAAGAACCCATGATGAAGTCTGTGCGGTTCCGCACACTCGGTTGCTACCCGCTAACCGGTGCGGTGGAGAGCGAGGCAGACACGCTTGAAGACGTGATTCAGGAAATGCTGCTGACCACCAGTTCAGAGCGTCAGGGCCGGGTGATCGACCATGATAGTGCCGCCTCCATGGAAAAGAAAAAGCAAGAGGGGTATTTCTAATGGCTCACCAGTCAGACCTCATTGCAGAAGATATTTCCGCCTACCTGAAGGCACAGGAAGAAAAATCCATGCTGCGCTTCATCACTTGCGGCAGCGTGGATGACGGAAAGTCAACGCTCATTGGACGCTTGCTTTATGACAGCAAGCTGATCTTTGAAGACCAGCTCAATGCGCTTGAAGCCGACAGCAAGAAAATGGGCACGCAGGGGCAGGAGATTGACTTTGCCCTTCTGGTGGATGGCCTTGCCGCAGAGCGGGAGCAGGGTATCACCATTGATGTGGCCTACCGGTTCTTTTCGACCGACAAGCGTAAGTTCATTGTGGCGGATACGCCGGGGCACGAACAATACACCCGTAATATGGCAACAGGCGCTTCAACTGCTGATGTTGCCATCCTGCTGATTGACGCGCGCAAGGGTGTGCTAACACAGACTCGCCGCCATAGCTTTATCTGCTCGCTTTTGGGCGTGAAACGCATTGTGCTCGCGGTCAACAAGATGGATTTGGTAGATTACAGTGCAAGTGTGCTTGCTGACATTGACGGCGAGTACCGCGAGTTCGCCAAAGACTTCGGCTTTGAAGAAATTGTCACCATTCCACTGTCGGCTTTGAAGGGCGATAATATCATTGAAGCTTCGGAAAACACACCTTGGTACAAGGGCCCAACCCTGATGCACTATCTGGAAACAGTGCAGGTGGGTGATGCGCGCCAAGCGGCGGACTTCCGGCTGCCAGTGCAGTGGGTGAACCGGCCCAATCTGGATTTCCGGGGTTTTTCTGGCACGGTCGCCAGTGGCACAGTGAAAGTTGGTGACCCGATAAAGGTGCTGCCGAGCGCGGTGGAGAGCACCGTCAAGTCCATCGTTACTTATGATGGTGACCTTGACGAGGCTGTGGCTGGTGAAGCCATCACCCTGACGCTTGAGGATGAGATTGATATCTCTCGCGGGGATATCATCGCCGGCAAGGACCACCCGCCAGAGGTTGCAGACCAGTTCGAGGCTAAAATCATCTGGATGCATGACGAAGCCATGCTGCCGGGCAGGCCGTATCTGTTTAAAACAGCGAATAAAACCATCCCTGGTTCGGTCACAGACCTGAAGCATAAGGTGAATGTGAACACGCTCGCGAAAACAGCTGCCAAGCAGCTTGAGTTGAACGAAATTGGTGTGTGTAACATCGGGCTTGATAGCCGCATCGCCTTTGATGCTTATGGTGATAACCGCGAAACTGGCGCTTTTATCATTATTGACCGCATCACCAACACTACGGTTGGCGTTGGCATGATCAGCTTTGCGCTCAGGCGTGCGTCCAATATTCATTGGCAAGCACTTGACGTTGACAAGCAGACGCGCGCTGACCAAAAGCATCAGCGGCCAGCGGTGCTGTGGTTCACCGGGCTTAGTGGTTCAGGCAAGTCCACCATTGCAAACATTGTTGAAAAACGCCTGTTTGCACGTGGTCGCCACACCTATATTCTGGACGGGGACAATGTGCGCCACGGGTTGAACCAAGACCTTGGGTTTACAGATGCGGACCGGGTGGAAAACATCCGCCGGGTGGGCGAGGTTGCCAAACTGATGGTAGACGCCGGCCTGATGGTGATGACCAGCTTTATCAGCCCGTTCCGGGCGGAGCGCCGCATGGTGAACGACTTGCTGGACGAGGGCGAGTTTATCGAGGTGTATGTGGACACACCCATTGATGTGTGCGCGGAGCGTGACCCCAAAGGCCTGTATAAAAAGGCGAAAGCGGGGGAGATCAAGAACTTCACCGGATTCGATAGCCCGTACGAGGAACCTGAGCGCGCCGCCATTCATGTGAAAACCGACGAGGCGGATGCCGAAGCCTGTGCCGACCAGATTATTGAGTATCTGGAAGCCAACGGTTACCTGAACGCCAATGGCGGGCGGGAGTAAGTTTCTAACTTACACTTGAAAAATTCTCCAATAAAGGCTGGGATATTCTCGGCCTTCTGGGATATTCCCGGCCTTTTTTGTGTTCTCGTCTTTCTCCAATGACCGACCTTGTGATCATGGTCACAGCGGCCTTTCCGTCTTTCAAGATAAAAATCTCCTGCGTTTTGACACGCGCAATGTTTAAGTGGGAGAAGATCATGACTGACGAAATTGAAGTGGACGAAAACGAACTGCCGGAAGCCAGCATTGAAGCCGATGCCTATTCGCCTTTGGATGAACAGTATGAAACAAGCGCTGAGGGCCTGGATGATTGGGGCCTGGAGAATGTACCCAACTTTACCTTAAGGGACGACGACTGGTCCGAAGACATCGATATGGACGCAATGAATATTGTCGGCGATATCGCCTATCTGTCTTATGAAACAGCGGAATCCGTGTGCGGAAAAGACGACCGCGTAAAAATCAGTAACACAACGACTGCCCCCTATCGCTATATCTGCAAGCTGTTTATCAAAGCAGCTAACGGGCAAAACTATATCGGGTCAGGTTTTTTTATCAGTCCCCGCTGTGTCATTACCAGCGGCCATGTGGTGCATGGTGGTTCTGGCTGGGCCAAATCCATCAGGGTTGTGCCGGCGATGAATGGTCGTCAAGCACCATTCGGCAGCCAAGCGAGCAGTCGCTTTTTCTCGGTTGTTGGCTGGACCAAGAACAAAAACCCAAACTATGACCATGGAGCCATCATCCTTCCTGACAATACGCTGTTCAATCGGGTCAGGGGGTATTTTGGCTACCGTCAGGAAAATGGTTTGCCCATGCTGAACAACAGCGGGTATCCGGGAGATAAAAACCCAAGCACCGAGCAATGGTACAACGCTGGTCGTGCCACCAAGAAAACGCCATTCCGCTTCGAATATATGCTGGATACCTATGGCGGACAAAGTGGAAGCCCCACCTGGGTAGGTGGCGGTGCCGGCACGGCTGTTGGTGTGCATGGCTATGGCGGTTGCCCGAACAAATGTATTCGCGCCCAAGGGTATGTGTTGCAGCGCTGGGCTGAATGGCGCAGCAAATAGCGCATAACACATAAAGCCGGTTAGATAATTAAACTCACCGGCCTATATTTAAAAATAAAGGCCGGGGTGTCCCGGCCTTTTCCCTCAGCACATTAGCGGGGGTCGGAATCATCATGATAAAGATTGATGCTGACCTTGATCATATAATGGTCCGATAGGAAACGGTCATGCAACTGCAGGTCAGCAGACCGCAGCACATATTGCCTGCTGTATTTGAACTCCTTGCGGTCATCAGCAACAAAAGCCCGATCAAACGGGGAATCGCCATATTCACGGCTCCAGTATGTTGAGCTGTCGGTGTTATTGAGGTCAGTAAATCCGCCAGAGACAACCGTTTCGATTGCGCCTTCCTCATTGTTCAAAACGTTGGTGTCACCAATCATGATGATGCTGGGGTCGATGGCGCCTGCCGCTTGCGCTTCCGTCACGGCCTCTATCAGTGTTTCAGCTTCCTTGGCCCGTTTGCGTCTGCTTTTTGTTACGCTACGATAATTGGATTTCATGTGGAGGGGGATAACGGTGAAGCTCTTGTTGGCCTCAACTTGTTGCCACTGCCCGCTCGAATTGTCCCAAACGTCCATGGAGGATGTAAAAGTTACTGCATGCGGGGTACGGTCCCAGAGTTTACCTTCGTTGCTATCATGGGTGACATTAAGCGTAAATACATCTGTTTGCTCTACTTTTTCGGTGTTCCACATGACGGCGCACAGTTGCGAATTGTCACCTGCCCGCCTGTTGGGAAGAATAAGATACATCCATTTACCCGCAGCATGCTCTTCCAGAAGATAGCAAACTTTGTCCAGGTCAGAATTGCGTCGCTCGCCTAATGTTCTGATATCGATAGGGGGTTGCCCTGACCGCAGTCTTACCTGCTCATCTGTTGGTGTAACGTAAATCTCCTGAAGTGCCAGAACGTCAATACCTGCCATTTCAATATGATCCGCCAAGGCATAAGCGCTTTGCGGGTACTTGCGTTTGTTAACACCGGACAGATGTTCAACGTTTAAACTACCGATTTGAATAAAACTCATTGTGCACCTCCTTTTATCAGCTCCCGCGTATGGAACTCTCCCAATAGTATTTATAATACACTTTATGATAGCTTTATTGCAAATCTGTGTTGTTAAGCTTGGCAACCATAATTGTCCCGATAAGGGAGGCGGTGCATGACCTTTCACCAAAGCGTGAATTTAACGGCTGACTATTCATCCCATCTAATGCTCCAGGTATTTTAACTGGAGCCCCCCAAAATGACCCTTACAGAAACACTGGCTAATGCCGTCAAGGAATCCGCAAACCGCATCCCTGCCGAAGTGCGCGAAGTTATGCTGAACGCCAATCAGGAAATCATCGCAACCGGCATTGAAGGCAGCGCAATTAAAACCGGCGACAGCGCGCCTGATTTCACACTGAAAAACCACAAGGGTGAAACCGTCACGCTGTCCGAACGCTTGCAGCAAGGCCCGGTTGTAGTGATTTTCTATCGCGGTGGCTGGTGCCCTTACTGCAACATGGAACTGTATGCCTATGAGCAGGAAATGGATAAGCTGAAGGCATTGGGCGCAAGCCTGATCGCCATCACGCCCGAAACGCCGGATAACAGCCTGAAAACCGTTGAAAAGAACGGTGTCTCCTATGATGTGCTGTCGGACACCGGCTTTGTCGCGTCAGACGCTTTCGGTCTTACCTTCACTTTCCCGGAAGCCTTGATGCAGGTTTACAGCGGCTTTGGCCTGAATGTGCCAGAAGTGAACGGTGATGATGCATGGCGTCTGCCGATTCCGGCAGCTTATGTGATTGACCAGTCAGGCAAAGTAATCCTGCACCATGTTGATGTGAATTATACCGAACGCCTTGACCCGCTAGATGTGATCAAGGCGCTTGAGGGTTAGTCTCTTCGCGCAAGGCCGGGTTTGTGCCCGGCCTTCTTGTTTCACTTAGGTGCGCTTGACCATGTGGGTGTGGTTGACCCTTGATCATACATTTCTTCCAGAATGCCACCGTCCGATAGTGTCAGCATGGCAAAACCGTTTTTGATCCGTTCGGCGAATTCAACAAGCGGCGGTTTTTGCGCTTGCTGTGCTGCGCTGGCGCTTTTGGGGGTGGCGGCCCACCATTCGGCGGCACTAGCGTTTCCTGTTTCTGAAAAGCCCCAAGGCGTGGCAACCGGAATGGCGCTGTGGCCAACACAGCGTGCTTTCACTTGCCCTACCAGATTAAGCTGGTTCCAGATGGGCGCATCATTCTTGTAAACGGCGGCCAGATGAATATGCCCCCAATACCAATAGTCCGGCGTCAGCGTACCGGTGCCCGTTACATCATCCCACAGGCTGCCAAACAGGCCGTCCGCAAAGGTGGTGATGGGGTTATGGTGGCTCATCAAGAGGGTCGTCATATTGTTGGTTTTTGCGTGCGCGGCAAACGATTGCAGGAAGTCATACTGCGGGTCTTGCGCCGGAGTGCCCATCCCGCCCTTCAGGTAAGTCACTGAGTCTGAATAATAGGCGCTGTCGATGCCGCCAATCAGCCAGTTTTTATATGCGAGCGCGAAATAGGTTGCCCCGTTTTGCGGTGCAAACATGGGCAAATCCAGCGCTTGCTCGTACAGGCCGTAAGTGCCGCCATACATTTCATGGTTGGAGTTCAGCGTAAAAAAGCGATCTGCCGGGAAACCGGGCGTAAGCTGTTGCCACAGGTCAACCATGTTGTTTTTTTCTTCATTGGCAGGCGGTCTGCTCGCATTTGTGCCTGCATAATAGGTGTCCCCCAAATGGATGATATAATCCGGGTTTAACGAGTTTGCCGTGCGCAACACATCTGCCGCTTGCTGACCGTCACCCTCCGGGCTGGCGGGGTAGGTGCCCGTGCCCCAATCGCCGATGATGGCAATTTTCACCTGGCCTTCGGTGCCTGTGTCGTTGCGTGGTGACAGGGCAATGGGATTGAAACTGTTGGTACGGAATTTGGCGGGGCCTTCAATCCAGTTCAGGATACGGTTGACGATTGTCCATAACCAGCCGGTATCAAGCTGCTCGTATTTATGAGTGCCAAGCACTGTGCCATCCGAGGTGGCCAGCACTATGCCACTCGCGTTGAGGCTCTCGATAGCTTTTATGTCTGCTGCTGTGATCGCAGGTTGCGGTGCGGTCTTGGCCATAAGCGTCCACAGTCTCGACAATAGAGGATGGGCGTTGATCGCATCCTCAATGGCCTGCGGTGGGTTATGCATCCAATACAGGCAAAAGGCGAGGTCGTTATCCATATCGACATAGTCATCACCACTGGCTGTTGCGGTTACTTCTGCTGCTGCGGTGGTCAGTTTGTTTGCCAGCTCTTTGTCATGTGCGGCGAGCGCGGCTGCAAGGTCCAGAACACCCTGTTTGTGGCTCGCGATCAGCGTATGCATTAATGTGGCAATGCGGTCTGCCCACTCGGATAAACCAGCTATTTCCATGTTGGCTGTGCCCGCGGCAGCAACAAAATTTGCCGCAAGCTCGGTGCGTGTGGTCATTGGTCTCTCCCTCCCTCAAACCTCAATTAAGACTCAATGGTAGTATAAATACACTAATAAGTATAATTATTGTTCAGTAACCACTTTCCGCTTTGACTCGCCTTAAGGCCACTTTTCCGCTACAATAGTCCCGTATCGGGATTATCTGGAGAAGGAAAATGGACGTTATCGACGCGATCAAATCAGCCTTTCAGCGCTACTTCGACTTTGAAGGCCGATCGCGACGAGCAGAATTTTGGTACTTCATTGCCTTTGGTCTTGTTGGCCTTTCCATCCTTCCTTTCTTCGATGGGCTTCTTTTTGATACCTCCCCACCCCCGGAGGCAGGCCCTTGGGCCTCCTTCGGGTTTAATGTGCGGCATGGCCCGCTGTCGGTGCTGTTTATCGCGGTTATGTTTATCCCGTGGCTGTCGGTTAGCGCCCGGCGCTTGCATGATGTTGGCCGCAATGGCTGGTGGGTATTGTTTGGGTTCGTGCCGCCCATCGGCTGGCTTTTCATGCTGATATGGCTAACGCGCGACAGCACGCCCGAAGACAATGAATATGGCCATGACCCTCTTGCCGGTGAGGGCATCAAAGGCCACGCCTAGGTTTTTACGAGGATGTTCCAGCCCATGCCCCCGTTGCCCTTGTAAAAGGGCCGCGAGGGGTATGGGCTGGCGCTGTTTATGGGGAAGCAGCCAGACAATATCTCTTGGTTTTTGCGGTTGAAGAGGGCACAGTCACCTCGTGAGGTGATCTGTGCCTTTGGGCGCGTGCAACAAGAGATGTGGAAGAATGCCAGAAACGGACGATAACCAAACAAGCCGTTATAATAACGGTGATTATCTGGCCAACAACGCCACATGGCACATGGAAGATTCGCCCTGGAAAGCCGGGCAGATCGAGAAAATTCTGCTCAAGAACGATGTTCAGTTTAACAGCATGTGCGAAGTGGGCTGCGGAGCAGGGGAAATCTTGCGTCAGCTCTCAACAAAAGAACCGTTCAAGCACGCGACCTACACCGGGTATGAAGTCAGCGCCGATGCCTTCAGTATTTGCAAGGCGCGGGAAACAGATAAGGTTTCCTTTGAGCTGAAAAACATTCTTGAAGAGGATGTTTTTTATGATGTCGCGCTCTGTATCGATGTGTTTGAACATGTGGAAGACTATATGGGCTTCTTGCGTGCCCTGCGCAGCAAGGCACGGCTGAAGGTGTTCCATATCCCGCTTGATTTGTCGGTCAGCACTGTTGCGCGGCGCACCATGAGCGGGTACCGCAAATCTATCGGGCATTTGCACTATTTCACATCTGAAACCGCAATCGATACCCTTGAAGACTGCGGTTATAAGGTGGTGGACACCATGTATACACCCAAGTTTGCGGACTATCCGTCCAAAACGCTAGGGTCTGTGCTCGCCAACATCCCGCGCCATATTTTGTGGGCCATTTCGCCCGGCTTGATGGCCACCTGGCTTGGTGGCTGCTCACTGCTTGTGATTGCTGAGTAGGGGCCTGTGCCGTCTAGGCCGCTGACAAGAGATTTGCGTGCGGCGTTTTCCAGCAGGTGATATGCAAAAATCGGGTGATGGTTTCACCGTCCTGTGCCAGCGGCAGGTGCATTACAGCAATGGTCTTTTCCCGTTCCTGATCACTGGCTGCTTCCACATGACCAAGGGAAAACTGCGGCTTGCGCAGCATCTCGGCGATATGATTTTTATAAACCGCTTCATACGCACCGGGTAGGCGCTCGGACAAGATACAACCGGTCAGGTCATCACCTTGCTGGAACACCATGTCGCTGCCAAAAAACTGAAAGCGTATATCATCACGCGTCGGCAGCACTTCGGTTAATGCCATGCGCGCGTGCCAGCCGATAAAGTCTTCCAGCGCAAATTGCCGCCAGCACGGCATTAAGCAGCCATTCCGCTTTGTTTGCCATAATTTTACAATGCTTGAAAAATCAACACCGCCGGGAAGCGAGAATTGTTCCGGCGCTGAATCCAACGAAAAATACTCAAACATACAAAAGCTGCTCACCCACACCAGCTCAACCCACCGCAGAGGGTTTTATCGGCCAATAGTTATCAAACCTTAAACAAACATGAATATTCACATATTCATCGCACAGGAGGCGCACTGACAGACTTTACCCGTGACACTTGAGGGCGCATTCGCTAGGTGTGGCAGTGGGGAGAGAGTAGTGTGAAACCGCGTCTTGT
The DNA here is from genome assembly GCA_965199355.1 of Kordiimonas sp. Taxonomy (GTDB): domain Bacteria; phylum Pseudomonadota; class Alphaproteobacteria; order Sphingomonadales; family Kordiimonadaceae; genus Kordiimonas. The sequence goes on along the minus strand of OZ240690.1, from coordinate 342,897 downwards.
ACTTTCTTATTTAATCGTATTTTTTCTCGCTGGAGCAGCTGCCTTTGGGTATGTTGCGTCACCGCGCACATACCACGCCGATGACTTTGACGAGCTTGATCAATTGAAGTCCAAAGCCGGCGAGATTATGCACATTGTCAATGCCAATCATGATTCTGCTGGTCTAGATTTGCCCAAACATCAATGGCCGGTCGAATTCAGAAAGTTAAACCCTCATAGTATTCGAATTACGCGAGAAGGATTGTGGATAGCCTTGCATAGGTTTTTTGTGACCGAGAGTGGGGTTTTCTTCCCGAATAAAGAATTCAACGTTGCACCATCAACGGGAGATCCGAAACTGTATTTTATTGAGCATGGAATTTGGGGGTATCAGATCAAGGGCTAAATAGCTTCAGTTTATCGAGTTTCGGGATGACAATTCTATATATGTCAGCTACGGCTAGCGGTGGGGAAGGCGCATGCGCGCCAATAAAATATCGGGGAGCCCTTTATGGCCAATCAGGAAAATGTCCGCACCAATACGGTGAAGGACGTGGATCAGCTTGGAACTTTTGCTGCAATTGCCAGCCTGTCATACGTGTTCTGGATATGCGGCGGCATGGAGATGGTCGAACGGCTTGCCTATTATGGTGTTTATTCACTGGCCACCCTATACGCGACTGACCCCGTGAGCGCTGGCGGGCTTGGGATCACCACAGGTGAGATAGGCACGATCTTCTTCTACTGGTTGTTGTTGCAAGGGTTGTTACCGGTTTTCACTGGCGGTTTGTCGGACCGGTTTGGCTATAAGGAAACCATCGCGGCCTCCACGGTTTTTAAAATTCTGGGTTATCTGATCATGGCCTGGTTCCCCAGTTTCTGGGGCTTCTTCGCTGGTGCAATTGTGCTGGCGTTTGGTACCGGCATTTTCAAGCCCGGCATTCAAGGGACGGTTGCTAAGGCTGCGAACCGCAAAAACAGTGCTGTTGCCTGGGGCATTTTCTACCAGACTGTGAACTGGGGCGGTTTCCTTGGCCCTGTGCTGGCGGGTTTCCTTAGGCAGATGTCATGGAGCTATGTTTTCTTTGCCTGTGCGGCGATTATCTCGCTCAATTTCCTGCTGCTCCTGACCTACAAGGAAGTGGACAAGGAAGAACGGCTTGCCCACCGCGCCAAGGTAAAGTCTGGCGAAGTGCAGGAAAGCAACCTGATCTTTGAAAGCTGGAAAGAGTTCACGCGTCCGACCCTGCTTGCTTATATGCTGCTCTTTTCCGGCTGGTGGTTCATGATGTTCCTTTATTGGAATCTGGGGCCTGTTTATTTCCGCGACTGGGTGGATACCAGCGTGCTGGTGCAAACCTTCTGGGGTGACGGCACCCCCGGCGCATTTGCCCGCCGGTTTTGGGTGATGGACCTTGAAGGAACCCGCATCATGCCCGAAGGGCTTGTTAACATTAACAGCCTGATGATCATGATTTTCTGTTTCCTGATCGCAGGCTTTAGCGCCAAACTTAAGGCGGCAAATTCCATGGCCTTGGGTACGATCTTTTCTGCGACTGCCTTTGTAATTTTTGGTGGCACCAATTTCGCCTGGTTAATGGTGCTGGCGGTGGTGTTCTTCTCTATCGGGGAAATGCTCGCCAGCCCCAAAAGCCTTGAGTTTTTGGGCAATATCGCACCCGACGACAAGAAGGCTATGTATCTGGGGTTCTATAACCTGCCGTTTGCCTTTGGGTCCGCTGTTGGCGGTAAAGTAGGGCTCAGCTTTTACGGGGAGTATGCCGCCAAGGATACTGTGGCCCGGGAGGCACTTGCTGAAAATGGTATGGCAAGCGATCAAATTGCGGCAATCCCGAACGGAGAGGCGTTTGATGCTTTGGTGGAATTTACCGGCAAAGCCCCGACCGTGCTGACGGACCAGCTTTATGCGGCTTATGATGTTGGGGCAATTTTCTATGCCTTTTCCGTGGTTGGTTTTGCGGCGGCGCTTGGGCTCTATATATTTGGTCGCTGGACATACCGCCGCGCGGAAGCTGCTGCTACAGCATAGCAACCCGGGTTATCGCACAGCCTTTCATTGGCCCCAACAATGCGCTGGCTCGTCCCAGCAGGTGCTTTTGTTCGTCCTTTAGTAACGGGTCTGCCCCTAGAAAGCGCCAGCCGTCTGTGTGAAGATAGCCATGTGCCAGAAAACTGGCCTTGGTTTGTCTTTGTGTTGAGTATGGAAGCTGGTTGTTTATGGAACAGACTGAACAAAAATTGTGGCAGCGCCGACCCGTAAAGCTGGTGGCCTTTGGCCTGTGCTTTTGGCTTGTGCTTTTTGTCACCTTTGCGACCGCATCTATTCTTGACCGGGTCAACTCCGGACAGTCGATTGACTGGGAAGGCACCTTGAAACTGTGGTCTGTTAGCTTTGGCCACTGGGTCATTCTTGCGCCGCCGCTGTTCCACTGGACCTCATCTGATCGGTTTGTGGATGCGCCGTTGAAGGGCAAGATGCGTATAATTGCCCTGTTGCTGGTTTTCTTTGTTGTTGTCTTGTTCGCTTATCTGTTTGCGGTGGCGGCCCCCGTTTTTGGCCAGTCTTTCATTCCGTTCATGCAACAGTTTCGGTTCGTACAATGGATTTGGGATTTTATCCTGTTTGGTGTTGTGCTGCTGTTTGGTTATCAGTCCGCCGTGCTGAGGCGCACGCGGGAGGCCCGTTTGACGGCGGCTGAACTGGGCCAGCGACTGGCCGAGCAGCAAGCAAGCCTGAGCGCGCGGGAGGCAGAGTATCTGCGTGGCCGGCTGGGAAGCCATTTTGTGATGAATGCGCTCAGTAATCTTGTTGGGCTTATGCGACTTGGCCATATCAGGCGTGCAGAAGAAGCCACCATTCTCCTGAGCGAGATTTTGCGCAGCATGACCGGTGCCTCTGGTACGGAAGAATGCATCCCCCTTGATGAAGAAATTGAAGATTCGCGCAAATATCTTTCCTTCCAGCAAATCCGTTTCCCCGAACTCAAAAGCAGCTTTGATGTGCCAAACGACACCGCGGATGTGTTGGTGCCACGCCAGATTTTGCAGCCAATTCTGGAAAATGTTTTCAAACACGGGCCAAGGGGCGGTTCGGTGGATGTGGGTGTGACAGCCAAGCTGGACAGCGGTTTGCTGCATATGATGGTTCAAAACAATATGACCAGCGATACAGGGGATACCGTGAATGAAGGGGAAGGCATGCAGCTTACCAAATTGCGGCTGCAAATGGCCTATGGTGATAAGGCCCGACTGATGCGAGAGGCATCAGGCGGTTGTTACAGGGTAACCATTTGCCTGCCAGAGCTACCTTCGGAAACGCGAGATGAGAGGCAAGGTTCATGACTATTCAAGCCCTGGTTTTGGATGATGAAGCCATTATTGCTGCTGATATTGCTCATCAGGTTAATGCCAGGGATGGCTGGGCCGCTGACGCTGTGACAGATGTTGATCAGGCGCGCCGCAGGCTGGAGAGTGAGGCTATTGATGTGCTGTTTCTGGATATCGAAATGCCGGGCTGTGATGGCATGACCTTCGCCGCAGAACTGCGCGATATAAAACCGGATCTGCATGTTATTTTTTCCACTGCCTACCCGCAGCATGCTGCGCAGGCGTTCCGTCTGGAGGCGCTCGACTATATCGTGAAGCCGCTGGCGCGTAGCGTGCTTTCGGAAGCATGCGAAAGAGTGGAGCGCAAGCGCCAACAACCAAGTAACGGCGTAGATGCACCCAAATTTGTCATCAAGTCGTTTGGCAGGACAGACCTTGTGCCGATGAATGATGTGATTGTTGCCAAAGCCGAGCGCAACTATGTGGCGCTCCAGTGCGGTGACAAGGAATATCTGCATCGCAGTACCATCTCGGAGGTTGAGCGAGAGTTATCCCCCCTTGGTTACATTCGGTGCCATCGGTCCTTTGTGGTGAAGAAAGAAGCGGTGCAGACACTGGTGCGCAGACACGGTGTGCTGAGCGCGCTCAAGTTGCTGGATGAGAGTGAAGTACCGGTTGGTGCAAACTACCGCGCGCAAGTGCAGGCAGACCTGACTGGCGGCTAGATCCTTCGCTAACGCACACACTGCCTGTCAACCTATTTGGGCCTGCATATATCCGAATACCCTTTGGTACCTGGCGTGGGTGCGATTTCGTCTTGCGCTCTGACGTATGGTGATTAGCATGTGACGGAAACCACAGGTGGGCAAAAGCTTTGCGCGCCGGGCAGGGTGCGTGTGACCGATAAAAAAACCAGAATTCTTCTTTTGCAGGGGCCGCTCGGGCCTTTCTTTGCTGACTTTTCAGCGGGGTTGCAGGCGCACGGCTGTGAAACTCACCGGGTTTGTTTCAACAAAGGGGATTGGCATTTCGCAGACGGCGACCATGTAGTGAGATATCATGGCAAAGCTGATGATTGGTCAGAATGGCTGAGTGCCTATATGGCAGAGCATCGCATTGACGCTGTGTGTTGCTATGGCGACAGCCGTTTCTATCACCGGGAAGCGCGGACCGTTTGTTCGGGTCTTGAAAAGCCGATCTTTTGTTTTGAAGAAGGATATGTGCGGCCCGGATTCGTGACCATGGAAGAAGGCGGTAATAATGCCAACAGCCCTTTCCCAAAACGCTTTAAGGCGGGTGACCTGCCAGATGTCGCTAGGCCCGAGCCCGCGTGCATTGCAAATGCCTTTCGGTTCCAGTTCTGGTTTGCCACGCTTTATTATATCGTGAAGGACTGGCGGCTAGGTGGTTTCCGGGCTTATCGGCATCACCGACGTGGTAACTGGGCTAACGAGACATTTGCGTGGGTACGGGCCGGGTTTCGCAAGCATACCCACAGCCGTTTCCAGGAACGCGGACTGACCGAGAAGTTGATAACAGAGCACGCCAGTAACCTGTTTGTCGTGCCGCTTCAGGTGGCTGTGGACGCTCAGATGAAGTACCACTCACCCTACGATAGTGTTCCCGAGTTTATCGAAGAGACGCTCAGGTCATTTGCACAGAACGCGCCTAAGCAAGCCCATCTGTTGATCAAGCATCACCCTATGGACAGGGGATTTACCCACTATGGCACGGTGATCAGCCGCCTTGTGTCTGAGTTGGGGCTTAGGCGCAGGGTTACCTATGCCTTTGATGTGGACTTGGAGGCAGTACTGAAGGCGGCGGCAGGGTGTGTGACGGTAAATTCAACTGTTGGCTTGCAGGCGCTGGAGGCAGGTGTGCCAACGCTGACGATGGGAACCGCCATGATCAGTGACGCGGGCCTGACGTCGGGTGCTACCCTAAATAAATTCTGGGCTGACCCTGGTAAAGTTGAATTGGAAAAGGTTGAGGCATTCAAGCAGCAGCTGGTTGCCCATACACAAGTTGCGGGTTCTTTTTATCGGGACCGCCAGGTAGCTGCGAAAAATTGTACACAGGTGATCATAACGCGCTGTTTTTCCGGTTAGTCACACACTTATCTAATTGTGACAAAAATGCTACTGTTTTAATGTTTGGGCAGTCTTGCCACAAAATTGCCAATAATTTCATCGAGTTATAAAGGTGTATGAATGAAGCCTGATGGTTGACGATAGCTATTGTATTCATTACTGATAATTTTGTCGGGATGCGAAGGGTCTTTTGGGGAATATCGTAGCAATTAGAACTTTATGCCATGCAAAGCGCCAGTTCTGGCACAAGCGCTGCGCATCAGGTTTGATAGTTCAGCTATTGTTCATTTTTTTGAACCTAATAAGTCACAGGGACGACAATAGTTAGTTCAAATGTTACAGGTTTGTTGAGAATAGAAAAAGCCTGTGATAGCGTGCGGAAAATTTTTCGCATTACTGCCGGATTGGCGAACGGGGGCTCGCGCAAAGCTTGATAAGACAAGAGCTTAAGCTGGCACTAAGGGTAAACAAGAATAGTATCGGGGAATTTTATGAAAAGCTCTACGGATGAAGGCAGCGCACCTGAAAATGTGCATGAGCTGCCAGGCAGCCTTAAAGCCGATCTGAATGAAACACTCACAGATATTGGGCAGAGTTTCCTGAAGCAGGGTCAGGCGCTGGAGCGACTTTCCCAAACATATGATGAGGAAAGCTACAGGCAAGCTGTTTTGCTGGCGATGCAGACGACCGGTCATTTGATTGTGATTGGTATGGGCAAATCTGGTCACGTGGCGCGTAAAATATCCGCGACACTGGCGTCTACTGGTTCGCCAAGCTTTTTCCTGCATCCGGCGGAAGCATCGCACGGTGACCTTGGCATGGTAACAAGCGGTGACACGCTTTTGTTGATTTCCTATTCCGGAGAAACTCAGGAAATTGTTCAACTGCTTCCATCGCTGAAAACATTTGGAAACCGCATCATTGCCATTACGGGGGCCAAGTCTTCCACGATTGGCCGTGCAGCTGACGTTGTGCTGGAAATTCCTGTGGCTGAAGAAGTTTGCCCGATCAATCTGGCGCCGACCACTTCTATTGTACAAACGGTTGCCATTGGGGATGCAATCGCTATCTCTCTGATGAAGCTTCGTAATTTCCATCCGCAGGACTTTGCACGCTACCATCCTGGTGGGTCATTAGGTCGCCGCCTGTTGATGAAGGTCAAAGATTTGATGCACACAGGCACTGTGCCTGTTGTTGCACCAGATACGGTTTTGCTTGAACTTGCGGCTGAAATGGCTGGTGGCCCAGCGGGTATTGCCGTCGTGATTGACGACGAGATGAAGCCCATCGGTATTGTCACCAAAGGCCAGCTTGGCGTGGCGCTGCGGGTAACACGCCGCGTGCGGGAAGTAACGGCACAGCAATGTATGAGCAAGGAGTTCTCTGTGATCCTTGAGGATGTCATTGTTGATGAAGCAGAAAGCATGATGCGCGCTGATGAGGTGAAATTCCTAGTGGCTGTAGATACCAAAGGGTCTTTCTGCGGCGTTTACAAGCACGACGAGATTTAACAGTAGAATCGAACATGGTTGCTTGCTGTATGCATGTACAGTTGCTAAACCTTCGCCCTCATGTAAGTGAGGGCGTTTTGCTGCCATGAAAGCTCGGTCGGCACTATCGATTCAGAAAGATGTGATCTTCGCGATTTTTATCCGCGAAATGATCTCTCGCTTTTCCACATATACTTTTGGCAACATTTGGCTCCTGCTTGAGCCGCTTTTGATGATGACGCTCTTTATTCTGCTGTTTGGAGCGCGCGGTGCCGGCGCCTATGGATTTGCCCCACCGCCTGTTTTCATCTTTTCAGCTTTCATTACTTTCCGACTGCTGTGGGGTTACACTATGCGGCAGATGGTTTCTGCCAGGGGCGGTGCCAGGGGCATGCTTGAATTTCGTCAGGTACGTCTGTTTGACGTGTTTCTCGCCCGCAGCATAATTGAAGCAGGATTGTTCATTTTGGTGGGCTTTATTCTGGCGATGGGCCTTGTCTGGTTTGACTATGACCCTTGGCCAGATAATCTGCTGAGGGTACTTGGGCTGTGTACTATTTTGTGGTTGCTGGCAACTTCGTTCGGCATGCTTGCTTGCATGATCGGTAGCGTTGCCCGGGAAGTCGAGAAGCTGATTTCCATGATGACCATGCCGCTTTTGTTCGTATCGGCTGTTATATTCCCGATGTCCATCGTTCCCAAGAAATTTTGGCCCTATCTGACCTGGAACCCGCTGATGCATGCCATGGAGCTGATTCGCGAAGCATGGTTTGATCGATATGATAGTCCTGTTGCGGACTTTCCGTATCTGGTGTCATGGATGTTGATCTTGATGGCACTTGCAATGGCAACCTACCGGCTGACGTGGCGTAGGGTGGTTGCACGATGATACGGTTCGAAAATGTCAGCAAATATTTTCCAACCCGGTTTGGCCCCAAATACGTGCTCAAGAATCTGAGTTTCACTTTGCCAGACGACCGTGACATTGCTGTCCTTGGCCCTAATGGCGCAGGCAAAAGTACTATGCTTAGACTATTAGGTGGGGTGGACTTCCCGGATGGTGGCAAAATACGGTCTGACCGGTTTATTTCATGGCCACTCGGCCTTGCAAGTGGCATGCAGGGCAAGTTGACGGGCCGTGAAAACGTGCGCTTTATTTGCCGCATACATGGGGTGCGCGCCAACCGGGAAACCGAAGAATATGTTAAAGAGTTTTCAGAGCTTGGTGACAATTTTGAACTGCCTGTTGGGGGCTATTCTTCCGGCATGCGGTCAAAATACAATTTTGCCGTTTCGATGGGTTTCGACTTCGATACCTATCTGATTGATGAGCTTATGGCTGTTGGGGACGCGGGCTTCAAAAAGAAATGTGAAGCTGCGATCAGTAACAAGCGGTCGTCGGCCAACATCATTCTGGTCTCCCACAATATGGATTTGGTGCGGCGTCAATGTAATGCCGCAATTTTGCTTGCATATGGTCGGGCGGACTTCTACGAAAGTGTGGATCAGGCGATTTTCCGCTATGAAAATATGTAATAGGCAGGATGTCGCGGTGGGAGTTTCATGAAACAGACGCTGGTAAAATTCAGGGAAGCAGTTGCAGATCGCATGCGTCCCGAGCAGACGGGGGGCTATCAGGTTTCGGTAGGAGTGCAGGCACGCTTGCTGACTTATCGCTGGGTTCTGGTAATCTTTGGCCTGTATGCTTTCTACAATCTGTTTTGGGTGTCCGATCGGTATGTCACCAGAGCAGATACCTATATCAAGTCAACAAACGAGCAAGTGGCCTTTACACCGACTCTCCCTGTAGTGCCTGGTGGGTTCGGTAACGCCTCGCAAGATGCTTTGTTGTTGCAAAGCTATATCCTGTCTGCGGACATGCTGGCCTTGCTGAATGCGGAACTTGACCTGAGAGCACATTTTTCGAACCCTGAATGGGATTTTTATTCCCGCATGAGCGCAGGCGCTTCTAACGAACAATTCCTGAGTTATTATCGCACCCGCGTTTCTGCTTCTGTTAATGTAGACTCAAACATTGTGACCGTTCAGGGGCAGGCTTACACACCAGAATTTTCGCAGCAACTGGTTGATGCTATCCTCAGGCACGCTGAAACCTTTATCAACTCGGTAAGCCAGAAAATCGCTTTACAGGAAATTTCCTTCGTTGAGCAGGAGCTTGAGCGTGCAAGAATATCGGTGGAGGAACGACGTGATGAGATGCTGGCCTTCCAGGCTGAAAATGAACTGTTGGACCCTGCGGTAACGGGCGCGGCTATCCAAACGGTAGTTAACGAAATGGAAGGCGATCTTGTGCGCCTTGAGGCGGAAGAAAAAGTTCTGTCAAGTTATCTGCAAACGGATGCGTCGGAGCTTGTAACAGTGCGGGCGCGTATTGAAGGCATTAAAACCCAGCTTGAACAGGAACGAGCCAAGTTTGCCAATCAGGGCGGCGATTCAATCAACCAGGTGAACGCCCGCTTTGAAGAGTTGAAACTGGCTCTTGAGTTCGCAGGTGATATTTATCAGGGATCGTTGCAGACGCTTGAACAAGCCCGGGTGGAGAGCTACCGCAAGCTAAAGCATCTTGTGATTGTGCAGTCACCGCTATTGCCTGATGAAGCGGTTCTTCCGCGTACCTGGTATGATATTGCAACGATGTTTGTTGTACTTAACCTGATTTACGGCATCCTTGCCATGATTATTGCGACCATTCGGGAGCACCGAGATGTTTAAGTGGACGAGTAGAATTTTCCATCAAGCCGTTAGCCTGCTGTTGATTGCAACATTTGGCTTCAGCATGCCGATAATGGCCCAAACAGTTCCAATTACTCCGGCACCAACACCCGTGAGTGAGGATGCCGGACCAACGGTGGAAGAGGGTTCCGCCTTTGGGTCATGGATTTTTGGTGGTGAGTTTGCCAATCAGTCTTTCATTGGATTTAACCCTGGCTATGAAATCGCCATCGGTGACCGTATCTCGCTGCAACTATGGGGTGGGTTCGAGTTTAATGGTGACCTGATTGTTGACGCTCAGGGCAATGTTTTCATACCAAAAGTTGGCCCGGTTGAAGTGCAGGGCGTTAAAAACCGGGACTTGAACGCATTTATTAGCGATGCCGTAAAACAGGTGTTTCTGAAAAATGTCGGGGTATATGCAAGCCTTGGCGGCGCGGAGCCGGTTAAGGTTTTTGTGACAGGTTTCGTACGTCAGGCTGGGCTCTTTCAGGGGCATTCATCTGACTCTGTGCTCTATTTCCTGGATAGCGCGGGTGGTATTGACCCGGAACGCGGTTCTTTCCTTGATGTGAAGGTTATCCGCGACGGCAAGGAACTGCGCTCGATCAATCTCTATGACTTTATCCTCACTGGCGAGATGCCCACATTCCAGATTCTAGACGGTGACACCATCGTTGTTCGCCCCGTAAAGGCCCGTGCCGCTGTTATGGGTGATGTCCAAAACAGCAATGCTTTTGAGTTTTTGGGCAAGGAAATCAGCGCGCCAGCTCTTTTGGCCCTTGCGCGGCCTAATGCACAGGCAACCCATGTTCGCATTAACCGGAACAATCTTGAACGGACTGAGATTGAATATATCGCGATTGATGCTGTTGAAGGTGTGACCATTTTCCCCGGTGATGTGCTGGAAGTTGTTTCCGACAAACTTCAAGGTACCATTTCCGTACGTGTGGAAGGGGAACACACTGGCGCGCAGGAATTTGTCCTGCCGTATGGTGCAACTCTTGGACAGCTTTTGTCGAACGTCAGGTTCGGCCCCAATGCCCAGCGTGACGCAGTGCAGCTTTTGCGTAAAAGCGTGAAAGAACGGCAGAAAGAAACCCTTGAAGCCCAGTTGCGGGCACTTGAAGCAAGTGTGTTAACCGCACGTTCGAACACGGCAGCAGAAGCAACCCTGCGCCAACAGGAAGCGACCCTAATCCTTCAGTGGGTGGAGCGCGCCCGCAATGTTGAACCCAAGGGGCAAGTGTCGCTTGGTAATGCGTCGTCCGTTGATGATATCCTGCTGGAGCAGGGTGATATTATCCGCATCCCGCGTACCAGCAATTTGGTGATGGTACACGGCGACGTTCTGTTCCCAAGTGCGATGGCCTACCAAAATGGCAGCACCATTGAAGCCTATATCGAACAGGCTGGCGGTTTTACCCAAAGCCGCAGCGCGTCAAATGTGCTTGTTTTGCACCGGGACGGTACCTTTAAGAAGATTAGCAAGCGAGAGCTTCGCAGCCGGGACATATTGCTGTATCCGGGCGATGAGATTTTTGTGCTGCCAAAAGTGCAGACCAAGAGCTTCCAGCTTGCGCAGGATATTATCACTATCTTCTATCAGCTTGCTCTGTCAGCAGGTGTTGTTCTGCGGCTTTAGGCCCGTTGGTGGCGTGTCTGCCTGAGCCTGAAAGCCCGGAATCGGAAAGTATGGTGTGATGTACCGCAAGATCCGAAAACTGTACCGCGATCCGCTCGCCTTTTTCCTTGATTCTGACAAAGCACCGCTGCGAGCGATTGGTGAGCGTATGTTCACGTGGCAAACACAGCGTTTTCGTGCGTTTGGTGTAAGGCACTCAGACGTGAAAATTTCTGTGGTGATGACGGCGTATAATACCGGCCATTTGGTTGAAAAAGCAGTACGCTCGGTATTGGCTCAAAGTCACCAGAATCTGGAGCTGATTGTGGTGGACGATGCCTCCAGCGATGACACGGTTGATCGCCTGCGCAAAATCAGCGAACAGGACGACCGGGTTAAGGTTTTCAGTTCTCCCACCAACCATGGCACTTACTGGTCCAAAAACTGGGGTATCAAGCATGCGACGGGGGACTATATCGCCACGCATGATAGTGATGATACCTCGGACCCAGACCGGCTTTTGATGCAGCTTGGTGCGATGAAATCAAATGCTGCTGCTGTTGCCTGCACGGTGCGTTGGCGCCGGGTTAATGATGCGGGCGACGAGCTTGAGATTGACGGCAAAAGCGAACGCATGGCCGCCATCAGCCTGATGTTTGATCGCAAACGGGTGCTTGAGGGCACAGGCTACTACGACAGTGTGCGCATTTCTGCGGATACGGAATTTATCACCCGCCTTGAGCATGTATTTGGCAAGCGCCAGCTCATGCATCTCAGGCATCATTTATACACAGGGCTGTTGCGCGACGAGTCGCTAACCCGGGGCGAGGGATCCGGTTTCACCTGGCACGCGGAAAGCGGTAACCGGTTTCGCCGTGCGCTTTCGGGTGACCGGGCGGCTTACCATCAGGCATTTCATGTTTGGCACAACCGGCCCGAAGCAAGGCACGGGCTGAGAATTGATTTCCCGCAGGCCAACCGGCCATTTGAGGCGGCTGAGTCAATGATTCGCAACTGTAACGATCAGAATCTAGAGCAAGTGCAGGAGGTTTCCTGATGTCGGAGCTTTCCGTCTCAAACAATATGAGCGGTAACGCCTTGCAGAAGGCGGCGCAGTCGACGCTCTGGCCCTTTGGTCCCTTTGGGATGCAGGCGTCTGACTTGCTCGTGGTGGATAGTGAGACCAAAAGCCTGATTGAAGGCCATAAGCCAGATACAGGCCCTGCCTTGTGTGGCCCTGAAATGCTGGACAGTGACCGGCCAGTCGAGGGCAGGGTTTTTGTGCTTTTACGAACAGGCGAACGGGCGTTTGCCAGAAAGCTGAAGCAGCAACGACCTAATCAGGAAATCATTTCTGTTACCTATGGTGACGCGCTCAATGCCACGGACATAAAGGATGTACTGGCAGATAGACGGTTTGTTGTCCTTGTGGGAGCTGCCACTTCAGGAAAAGGTCGTTTGGCGCAGCTGCTTGCGGTCAATAATGTGGCACAAACGGTGCCAGCTTTTACCGCCATTAGTGAGGCGTGGTCGAACTGGTGTAATGACTATGAATTTGCTCGCCATATAACGAATGTGCTGGCCAGCTTTGCACGGCAGCAGAACAGCAAGCTTCTGGGGATTAGCGTTAACCTTGAACAGCTGGAATCCATGCGGCGTTCAAAAGCATTCCTGCCGGCAGCCTTCAAGCAGTTGGCCGCTCGCTATCAGGTGAAATGCCTGTATTTCATGAACCGTAACAAGTTTGATTTAGCTGCTCTCCAGCATCTGGTTTCCGAGACGGGTGTCTACTCAGTCGACGAGCTTGGAAAAGCGACGGAATCAGTGAAACCGCCAACGGTAATGCAGTTGCGGGACATAACACTTAAACTACTGATGAATGAAACCGTATTTGAGGGGTTTCTTGGCAAGCTCGATGCCGTGCGGGTGATTGCCGCGCTGGATGTTGAAACCAGCCCCGTAGCTGTTGTGAACGCGCTTGTTACTTTTCTGGAAACTGGCATTTTGCGTCAAGTCAGTATACCTGAGCAGGAACGTCCATACAGGTTGCCAGCCTGGTACGGGACTATGGCGAAGCCATATGTGGCGGATATGGAAGAAATGCTTGGCATTGAACGCAATGATATGGACTCCTATGGTCCGAAAAAAATCATTGGCTGTTAGGTGTCGGCCAGAGCCGCCGCAACCACATGTACACGAGAGATAGAGACGCTGACATAGGTATCAATACCTATGGCAAGACGCGACTGCCCGGCTGACTGCAACCTCAAGATTGAATAGGGTCTTTTTGGCAGGCTGGGGATAGTCCCGCGAAAAATCCAGCGATTGAAGCCTTGGCGAGAAATGCTGCCATCTATAGGTTGATCATCAACCCAGAATGACATGGTTTTCAAGTGTCTGCGCCGGCTAAAGCCCGACCCTGTGATCTCAATCACCCCGCCGTTTGACAAGTTGACCGGCAGCATCAGCGTGCCGATACGCCCCATCCAGCGGAAGGCGGTGCCATCACGTCGGTGCCCAAGGTCGCTCCAGCCGGTGCCCTGAAACTGGTCACTCTCAACCAATATATCTGCCGCAGTCGGCTGATTGGCTTGTTCTGCCAATGCAGCCAGATGCTGTTGCCGATGGCCGGTTTCCTGCGTAAACCGGGTGCGCTGAATGTTTAGCAGCGCATCAATATAATCTACTGCCGCGCGGGGAAACCGCGGTTCAGGCGTTACAGGGTCTTTGGTGTTCTTGGGCGAAACCCGTTTTTGATCATCTTTGTCCGTCATGCCTGCGTCCATGTCAGTGCAAGGGGCTGGTCATTTAAGATCAACCGGATGTCCGGTACCTTGCCATCCTCTTCGGGTATAGCGGCGAATTTCAAACAGGCAACCCCTGACGCAGACACGTGGCATGCTGTGCTGGCAGACCCAATGATTTGTGTGCTGTTTCCATCTGACACCAGAAACGGTGTGTCGCTATCACTTGCAAGCGTAAGCGTTCCACGCCCGCCTGTCATCAGCAACAGCGTTATCTGTTCCCGCAGGCTGTCATATTTCCAGAAGGTGCCGGTTGCCCGGTCATGGTCTTTCTTCAGGCCATTTTTTTCGAGGGCCGCGTCGGGCAGGGTGAAAAACCAAGCAGCAACTGATGCCTTGTCTTTCAGGGCTGGCGCTAAGGCACCCTGGAAAGAACAACCAAAGGCCACCGGCTTGTTATCTGTTATCAGGTCCGGGCCAATCTTGTTCCAGGGGTGCCGTTTTTTCTGCGCAGCATCGGGCAGGCTGGTGTTATCCGCATCTATAATCGGGTTTTCAAAACCCAGATAGTCAGATAGCCGGAGAATCGGTTCCTCAACAAGCGCCGAGAGATAGGTCGCGAGAGCAGGTGTCAGGAAGCGAGGGCTTTTTTCCAGGTCAAGCCCCGGTGCATGAGCCTTGAGTATTGCGAGGGCGGGTACCGTGCCAACAAGGGGCCATGCTCCTTCTGCATTGGCTGGCATTTTCTCGAGATCATGCAAAGTGCCTGCTTGCGGGTTGTCAATCTCAATACGCTCCAGCGGCTTTAGCTGCGAAGACCCGGCGGCTGCGGAGAAGATAATCTCCTGCGCGTTATCCATATCAGCTTCTGCCAGCCCTTTGGTGCCTGCTGCGTGGATATGCTGAAGCGCGTGGACCAGTTCAGCATAGGCATGCGGATGACTTATGGGCAGAAGGCTGCCGGGGGACAGGTCTGCAAGCCAAGGCTGGTCGGCGCAAATAACGGGCTTCCCCGCCGCTAATGCTTCCGCAACAAGCGGGCAAAGGGATGCATCGTGGCCGTCCAGCACCGCAATGCCTGCGGCACTTTTCAGGCCCGAAAGGGCGTGCCTTGAATAGCGATTGGCGACTTGAAAACCGAATCGATTTTGTTGGGCAAGTTCGAGGTTCAGAAACGCCTGCCCACTCGCAGGCAGTCCAACAACCAGAAATTCTGTTATTTTCTCGTGTTGCGCGGTGTCAGACGCGTTCCAAAAGTTCGCTGGTTCGGTGCAGCCCAAGTTGGTGCGCTTGAATTCAGATTGTTGAGCCTTTGAAAGCGGGATGAGCGACGTAGCCGCGCCAAGCAGCAGGTCATAGCCATTAATTTCGGCGCTGATAGCGGTCGAGTTTCGGCGGTGCTGAGTGATGGCTCTATGGAGCGTGCGGCCAGCGTCACCGAACCGTGCAGCCAGCCAGTTTGCCAAGGCGGCGTTCCCATCCGGCTGAGAGCTAAGCCAGTATTGAGCAAGGTCAAACAAAGACGTGTCAGCGACAATTGCGGCACCGGGCGAAGCCTGTAAGAGGTTGAGAGCCTGCAAGCTATCATGCTTGCCGCCGATGACATGCAGCCTTGGCCAATCACTGTATTTGCCCGAGCGCAGCGCTTCATCAAATGGTCGCACAACGGTACACGGCGGCGATTCGGGTGGTGGGGACAATTCATCGATTAGAACGCACGTATCAATGCCCTGCTTTTGGAAGCGCGCAGCAAGCATATGCGTCAATAGGGCTGCGTTTGAGGGTGTTGGCGGCAAGGAACCGACAATCAATATTTGACCACTTGCGCTCATGAGGCCAAATCCGCACTGTGTTTTGCGGCGGTTAATTTCGGAAACAATGTTTCAAGCGCTTGCTTCTGGTCTTCAATATAGCTGGTGATAACCTGCTGGGAAGACAGGGCAAGGCTTGATAAAGCTTCTACCGACACGTGATTTGACAAATAGTCACATAAGGCATCAGTGGTAGGTAGCGCATGGGCCGCGTGATCGGATGCGATGCCGACCATGGCATCGCCAGTAGCGACCAAAGGCTTGCCATACGCCATTGCTTCAATGGACTTGATCTTAAGTCCGGTGCCACCAATGTTGGGGTTGATCACAAGATCAAGCCCTTGGTAAAATTCCCGCACATCCTCCACGAACCCTGCTTTTGTGAAAGCGGTGTTTTCTGCTGCCGAGCTCATGCAAATATCACCGGCCAGAATAAAATCGAACTGGTTCAGCAATTCTGGCTGGCGGCTGAGGGAGGCATCAAACAGCTTCAGGCTTTGCTGGTTAATAGGATTACTGCTTGCCAGATAACCAACCCGTATTTTGCTGCTGTTGTCTGGTTGTCGAGTTTTTAGAAAGTCCGATTCTATAAAATGACCAAGTGTCGCGACGTTTGCATCGGTGCGGGCGGCGAACTCCTGTGCCTCTTCGCTTTGAATTGCGATGATAGTATCGGCGCGATTAAAGCCTTTGCTTTCCTCCGTAGGTGTGGTCGAGAACCATGAGGGCGCGAGCCCATCCTGTATTAACCGTTGGTGCCGGTTTGCAAACACATCATGGGTGTCAATGTATTTGGGAATGTGGGTGGGCGCCTGTTCCAGCCATTTTGAAAACCAGACGTAGTTAGCAAGGCAGTAATCAATACGCCATCTACTTAGAATGCGGTTGGTAACTGTTGTTAGCTCTTCTGCATACCAGTCATCGATTGCGTGATAATTGTCGGCAGACATGCGGCTGGTGTGATTGCGGTAAGGTGGCAGGATGTATACGTGATCCCATGTCTCCCGCATGACGAGTTCCTGATCTCTCGGCAAGTCTTCGAGCCCACCGTATACATAATGGATGACAGCACCCCGTTGTTGCAGCGCCCGACACAGCGCAAACACCCGCGCACGGTTGCCGTGGTTTTGCGGGTGCGAAGGAATTGGGCTGGTGACGAGAATATGCATGGTCAGGGAGGAAAGCCTGCCAAGCTTCAGAAGTCAAACGAGATGTCAGGCGGTGGGCATTCAGCAGCAATGAAGGCTAGCTCTTCGTCTGACAGTTTGATTTTGTATGGGCCTGTCTGCACAAGGCTTGTGGCGCGCTTTTCTTCAGGTAATGTTTGCAGATAATAGTCTTTGCTCAAGGTCTCAATGGGTGCCCGCAGCCCGGGGGAGTATCCCAGTATTTCGTGCTGAAGAAAATCAATCAGGCCCTGGTTGTCTGCTGCAGCTGTATCGTAGCGGATAACATGCATGCGATGCCGATAGGTTTGCAGGGCGTTGACGCATTTCATCCAGCGTTTCTGGAAGTTTATCAGCATATTCTTGCGACGTTCAAAAGAAGGGTCTTTGAATTGCTCACTTCTGTGATCGGTCATATGCCGCATCAGGGAGCGGAAAACAGCTTCAGGCTTTCGGTAAACGCCAAGAAACTTGGCGTCTGGGTATATGTCCAGAATTTGCTTAACCCAATATATGTTGTGCGGCGACTTTTCGACAATTACATCGCAATCCTGCGGGATTGGTTTGCCGGAGAAGTAGATATGAAGAAAAAGCTGGTCATTGACTTCTCGAAAACCGTTAACCGTTACGCCTTCAAGGCTGCCATTACCATCATAAACCTCGCGGTTCACATGGCCGATATTCTCATTATATTCGACCACCATTTTTTCCATGCCTCGATAAAAGATACGGAAGTAATCAAGTTCGCCTTTAGCGTAAACGCCGTTCAGCAAACCAAAGGCACGACCAATGAAGGTAGTTCCGCTTTTGGTATAGCCTCCGATGAATATTTTCTTGGCAGTCATAATATTGTTTTGTTGAACCGGATGTGAGTTTAAAGGTTTTTACGGAAATTCCACGCGTCCCGAATCATGGTCTGCAAATCTGATCGCTCTGGTTTCCAGCCGATTTCTTCCATGGCGCGGCTCGCGTCAGCAACCAGAAAAGCGGGGTCACCCTCGCGGCGCCCTTCTTCAATAACGGCAAAATCAATACCGGTCACCTGTTTCGCAACATCAATAACTTCCCTGACAGAATAACCATTGCCTGTACCCAGGTTATAGGCGTCATAGTGGCCTGCGGCTTTTTCCTGTGTGTCAGGCAATTCGAACAGTTTATTGAGCGCACGCACATGCGCCTGGGCAAGGTCCGCTACATGGATATAATCACGCACACAAGTGCCGTCCGGTGTTTCATAGTCAGTACCGAAAATTTTGATGTTGTCTCTGGCTCCGCGTGCGGCATCCAGAACCAGCGGAATCAAATGGGTTTCAGGGTCATGCCGTTCACCGACACGTGCCTCAGGGTCACTGCCGGCAGCATTGAAGTATCTTAGCGCGATTGCGTCGAGCGCGCCTGTTGCGGCGAGGTCTTGCAGCATGCATTCCACCATCCACTTGCTGTGACCATAGGGATTTATGGGTAGCTTGGGCAGCCTTTCAGTGAGCTTGCCATTGTCTTCCGGCTGGCCATAAACCGCAGCGGTGGAAGAAAAGACAATTTTTTTCACGTCGCAGCGAATCATTGACTGCAGAAGCGAAAGCGTGCCCGAAACATTGTTTTTGTAGAAGGCCAGAGGGTTAACCATGCTTTCTCCTGCTTCAATAAAGGCAGCGAAATGGATAACCGCGTCTATGGCGTTGTCGCGGAGCACCTGGTCGAGCAACCCTCCATCCAACAATGTGCCCTTGATAAACTGTCCGGCAAGCACCTGATCTTGATGGCCATTGCTCAGATCATCATAGATAAAAAGCCGGTGGTCTGTTTCAGAAAGGGCAAGCAGGGTGTGCGAGCCAATAAACCCTGCGCCGCCCGCTATCAGGATATTTGCCATAGTTGCCTCTCATGACGATGGTTGCTGCAGGGAAAGGACGATGCCTGTTGTCACAGTCCGGTTGAAACTAGGCATTCCGCTTATAGTGTCAACTTGTTTGCGATTTGATCTACTGTTCCGCATTTCTCAACGAACGGCGTTGCAAAACCGCGAGTTATTGTCTAGGTGCTTTTAACTTTCATCGGTGCGCTTGAGCGCGGCTTCTTTAAACTAGAATGGGCTTTTGTATGAAAATCCTTTTTATGCACAACAACTTTCCTGGGCAATATCGCCGCATCGCATCATATCTTGCGCCCAAGAAGAAAGTAAAAATGTCTGTTGCGACGTTGGAAACCAACCAGCAGCAATATTCCATTAAAGATGTGCGCTACAAACCGCACCGGGAGCCTTCGGAACACACGCACCCGGCTCTAGTCGCTACTGAACGTGCGGTGATAATGGGACAGGCTGCATACCAAGCACTTTTGCCAGCCAAGCAAAAGGGGTACCGGCCGGATATCATTATGTCTCACTCTGGTTGGGGTGCGAACATGTTCCTGAAGGATGTTTTTCCTGATGCGAAGCTGCTCACCTACTATGAATGGTACTATCATGCCATAAACTCCGATGGTGATTTTTTGGCTGATACAGGGTTCGACCCAAATGGCAAGATGCGTATCCGGATGAAAAATACGCCAATCCTGCAAGATCTGGCGGCAATGGACTGGGGGCAATGCCCAACCCAGTTCCAGCATGGCAAGCTGCCTGATATTTTTCGTGATCGGGTCAGCGTGCTTCACGACGGCGTCGACACGGAATTTTTTGTCCCCGATGATTCTGTAGAGGTGAAGATTGGTGATGTTACTCTGACAGCAAAGGATGAAGTGATCACCTATGTTGCTCGGGGTATGGAGCCGTATCGGGGATTCCCTCAGTTTATGGAAGCGGTTTCAAAGCTGCAAAAAGAGCGGCCTAACTTGCATGTGGTTATGTTGGGTAACGACCGTGTTGCATACGGTGCAAAGCGGAAAGACGGTAAATCCTACAAGGAGTGGGCGCTGGATACCTATGATTATGATATGAAGCGACTGCATATGCCGGGGTTGCAGCCGCTCACTGTTTTTCGTGACCTGATGCGGATCACCTCCGCTCATGTATATTTGACAGTGCCATTCGTTTTGTCATGGTCGTTGATGGAGGCGATGAGTACTGGTGCGCTAATCGTTGGTTCAGATACCGAACCGGTGCGCGAAGTGGTCACGCATGACCAAAATGGTCAACTGGTAGACTTTTTTGATGTTGATGCGCTGGTAACCAAACTTTGTCATATTCTTGACAATAAAGCAGATTACCAACCGCTGAAGGAGCAGGCGCGCCAGACGATTCTGGACAAATACTCCACTTATGATTTGCTGCCACGCTATTGGGAACTGATCCAAAGTGTTGCAAACGGGTCACAAATGGCGGGCGTTTGACCCTAAACTTTACATCTGAGCAACGTGCTTATTGAAAAGCGTGCGCGAAGATGGTGTGTTGAGACGTGATAGAGGTTACGACGGGAAAATTTATTTCCGATTACGAAACTAATTGATATTTTGCAATTATGCAGTTGACATCATTGGCATTCTCTAGCTAGAGAGGGTGTCTATGGGGGCTATAAGACCTACGTTCGTGCCTCACAGAAACAAGACGTTGCTTTTTCAGGAGGAAAGCTATGGCAACTATTTTTGGTAGTAACTCGGATGACAACAATCTGCTTGGCTCCGGTGAAGATGATTCCATCTTCGGTGCTGGCGGTAATGATGTTATCACCGGTGGCGCGGGCAACGACCTTTTGGACGGTGGCTCCGGCAACGATAATATCGCAGGCGGCGCAAACGACGACGTCGTTACTGCGGGTTCAGGAAATGACACTGTAACTGGTAACGCTGGTGCGGACTCCATCGACGGTGGTTCAGGCAACGACAATGTTGATGGTGGTACAGAGAATGACACCATTAGCGGCGGTACTGGTATCGATACACTTGCGGGTGGTAACGGCGATGACGTGATCACTGGTGGTGCTGGTAACGATACTACTTCCGCAACTGAAGCGGATGATCAGATTTCTGGTGGCAACGGTAACGACACTATTTTCGGTGGCGACGACAACGATACCCTTGAGGGTGGTAACGGCGACGACGTTCTGTATGGTGGTAACGGTGATGACAGCATCGATGGTGGTGCAAACACTGATACTGTAGTTATCAATCAGGAACTGTCTTCAGGTAACCTGTCTGGCTTCTCTGCAGGTAACGCTACAGTCACAACGACTGCAGAAGGTACGGATACCCTGCTTAACGTTGAATCTGTTCAGTTTACAAACGTAACCCTGTCTCTCAGCGGTGCTGCTTCCGCTACTCAGAACTTCACTTCGTCCGAGACAGTGACGGTTGCTAACCCAGAAGGTGGTTCAACGCCAAACGGCTTGATTACCCTTGCGGACCGTATTCTTAACTTCAACGGTGCAACTGGTGCTATCACAGAAGCTACTGGTCAAGGCACTACGTCTGACGACTGGACGATTGTTTCTGTGGCAGGTACCGCTGTTACTGCTCAAGGTCAGACAATCACTCTGGCGTCAGGTTCTACGCTGACTGTGAACGACGTTACATTTGATGTCGGTACTGATAATGATAACGGCACCAAGATCACTTACGTTCCAGACGAAACTCTTGGTAACAACGCGGCTGGCGGTTCTGATGGTACCGTTGCTGTTGTTGTTCGCGACCAAGCTGGTAACGAGCTGACAGTTAACGTTAACTTGCGTACATCGGTTGATACCACGCTTGAAGCAGCAGTAGGTGGCTCGCGCCTCGTTGGTGATGGCGATAACGAAACCTTCACAGGTAACATCGGTGATGACCGTATTATTGGTAACAATGGCGACGATAACGCTACTGGTTCCGATGGTGACGATACGTTGAATGGTGGTCGCGGTAGCGATACTCTCAACGGCGGTAACGGCGATGATGTGTTCTTCGCTGGTGACGGCGACTCCGGTAATGATACGCTTATCGGTGGTCGTGGTAATGATATCGGCTTCGGTGGTGCTGGTAATGACAGCATCCTGGGTGAAGACGGTGATGACCAACTGTTTGGTGGTTCTGGTGATGATATTATCACTGGCGGCAACAACAACGACCAAGCCTACGGCGGCGCTAACAACGATAACATTGATGGCGGTGCTGGTAACGACGTGCTTGGCGGTGGTGCCGGTAACGACACCGTAGAAGGCAACACTGGTGATGACACCGTGTATGGTGGTGCTGGTAACGATACGCTTCGCACTGGTGATGGTGATGACATCGTATTCGCGGGTGCCGGTAACGACACCATTGATGGCGGCAACAACAATGACGATCTGTTCGGTGGTGACGGCAACGACACTATCAGCGGCGGTGCCGGTACCGACAATCTGTTCGGTGGTAACAACAACGACGTTCTGAACGGCAATGACGGTGCTGATACGCTCCGCGGTGGTGACGGCAACGACACCCTCGACGGCGGTAACAACAACGACATCCTGTTCGGTCAAGACGGTAATGACTCTATCGATGGTGGCGGTAATAACGACAACATCGATGGCGGTGCCGGTAACGATGACCTTCTCGGTGGTGCTGGTAACGATACCATTGCTGGCGGCGACGGTGTAGACACCATCAACGGTAACGCAGGTGACGATAACATCACTGGTGGTGAAGGTGCAGACCGTTTCGTATTCACTGACGGTTCAACCGGTAACGACGTTATCACTGACTTTGATGTTGCGAATGACACGCTTGACCTGTCTAGCTTCAGCCTCGCTGATGTCTTCGATAACGCTGACGAGACAACACGTAATGGTGTGTCTGGCGTACTGATCGACCTTGAAGGCGGAGAATCTGTCTTCCTGGAAGGCGTGACGCTCGGCGATCTGTCGACAGCCAGCATCCTGTAACTTACAAGGTTACATTGCGAACGATTTGGAAGGGAGGCTTTTGCCTCCCTTTTTCTTTTTGCTGATGTTTTGTGGATAGACTGTGCCGGAGGACAAGTGGCACCATCCGTTCATGCAAATAGTTACAGTGACATACTGTATCCTGTATGCTAACAGTGCGGTTCCAATAGAGGCAGGTTGATGTTTCACCTGTTTTTAAATTCGTTTCGGGGATGTGGCGCATGTCGCTTTTGACTGACTACAAAGAAGAAGAAAAAAAGCTCTATAAAACCTTCCGGAGTGCCGGGTTTTATAGTTTTTTGTCGAGCCTGTGTATGCTCGCGATGCCGATTTTCATGTTTTCGGTCTATGACGGTATTCTGAAGTCGAGGAGTATCGAGACACTCATCGCCATGTTTCTCTTTAGCTTTGCGATATTGGTTGTCTACGGTGTCTACGACTATGTTCGCCAGATATTGCTCACCAAAGCTGGTCTTGAGCTAGAGGCCAAGATGGCGGGTCTGATCCTGGCTGGTGAACTAACCCGGCAATCAGATGCCAGTGCGCAAACGGTGCGTGATATTGGAGCTATTCGCCAAGTCATTGCGTCGCCGACGTTTTTTGCGATTTTTGATCTGCCGATGGTGCCGGTTTTCTTAATCCTTATTTCACTCATACATCCCCTACTTGGTTTGCTCGTCTTAATGGGAGTGTTGACGCTTGCGGGTATCGGCCTTTGGGGTGATCGGTCTACGGCCCAGCTCAATAAAGACCACATGGATGCAATGGTTCAGTCCCATAGGGCGCTGGAAACGCAAGTGAACGCGCAGGAATATATTCGTGGTCAAGGTCTTTACCGGGAAAGTGTTCGCAACTGGGGCAAGTTGCATAACCGCCAAATGAACCGTTTTTTAGCGAGTTATGATATTACCACGCGGTTTGGATCCACGTCCAAAGCGATGCGGCAGATTTTGCAAATCACCATGATTGGTGGTGGTGCGGTACTGGTAATTTATGACCTTGCGACGGCGGGCGCTATTTTCGCGACCGCTATTATTGGTGGCCGCGCACTTATGCCTGTCGAACAAATCGTAAATGGTTGGCGCGCCCTAAAGGGGGGCTGGGAAACTCGGCAACGGCTTATGAGCCGGCTCGCGGAAATGGATCTGCCTGAGGATCGCACCAGCCTTCCCCGTCCAAGGGGCGCGATCGATATTGAGCGGGCGGTCCATGTGCCTCGGCCAGGTATGCCGCCAATTATTCGCGGCATAACGGCGAAGATCGAAAACGGCGATAGCATCGCCATTGTTGGTCCATCGGGCGCAGGTAAATCGACGCTCGCGAAAATGTTGGTAGGTTATCTTCCTGTAAACTCGGGGAAAATAAAACTCGACGGTCAGAGCTTGCATGTTTGGGATCCCGTGGCACGTGGTATTCATGTTGGTTATATGCCGCAACAGGTAACTTTCTTTGATGCGACTGTCCGGGAAAACATTGCTCGGATGAGAGTGGACGATCCCGTTGAGTGGGCGATTGAAGCAGCACAAAAAGCTGGCGTACATGAACTGATCATGAGTTTGCCTCAGGGCTATGATACAGAAATTAAGCGTGGCGGCTTTATGCCTTCCGGAGGCCAGTCTCAACTTATAGCGCTGGCGCGTGCTTTTTACGCCAACCCAGTAGTTCTTGTTCTTGATGAACCTAATGCAGCACTTGATAACAACGGCGAACAGACTTTACACAAAGCGCTCAAGGTAGCACACCAGGAGGGCACGACCGTCATTGTGGTTAGCCAGCGTCCAAGTATTCTGTCTGTTGTTGATAAGGTGATGATCCTGACGGATGGGATGTTGAAGAATTATGGGCCGAAGGATCAGGTGTTGGATGGTGGTGGTGTGACCACGCTTAAGTCCTCCGGGGCACAAACGCTTCAGGCCTCAAAGAAGCCGGCTGCGGATGCAGATAAGGCTGCCCAAAAGGCGCCAGCTTCTGCCACTAAAACAGAGCCCTTACAGAAAAAACAGAATTAGCAGCAAGGGCGGATTGCGAGAAAACCAATGGCTGAAAACAACCAACTCACTTTGAAAGAACAGCAGCAGCTGGCTTTGGCGAATGAAGCCTTCAGTCGTAGTGAACTGAAGGATTGGAACAGTGATCTAGATACCGATCGCCAAAAAGTGCTGCGAATGGCCGGTTTTGTATTTCTGATTGTATTTGTTTTTGGTGGCATATGGTCTCTTACGGCACAGCTTGCCGGCGCCGTTGTTGCCTCTGGACGCGTGATCGCTGAAGACCGCAACCGCGTAATTCAACACCTTGAAGGTGGCATTTTGGAGAAACTGGAAGTCCGAGAAGGCGACATGGTCACTGAGGGGCAGGTACTTGCTCGGCTTGATGATACGTTGTTGCGTGCCCAGCTGGATGCAGACCTTATTCAGGAAGCGATCTTGCGCATCCAGCTAGCCCGTCGCCGGGCCGAGACCCAGCTTTTGGATGAGATTAGTTTCCCTACAGACTTTGACCCACTGGTTGCTGACGATCCGCGTATAACAGAAGGCGTTGTCAGTCAGCGTGAAGAGTTCAAGTCGGTCAAAAGTTATATTGAAGCAAAGGTAGCTAATCTGGAAAACGCTATTATTGGCCAACAAAAAGATATTGAAGGCCAACAAGAGTTGATCCGCGCTCAGGAGCGTGCCCAAGAACTCTTCTATGAAGAGTTACGCGACTTTGAAGAGTTGAATGAAAAGGGTCATACAAGAAAAATCCAAATTAATGAACGCAAGCGGCAGATTGCTCAAATCGAAGCTCGTATTGCCACGGCCAAGATTGCGATTGAAAAAGCAACGAATAATATTGAAAGCCTGAATAACCAGATTGATCAGGAGCGACTATCATACCTGAAAACAGCGAACGAGACAGTTGTTCAGATTCAACAAAACCTGAACCAGACCCAAAGCCGCATTGAACGGTTGAAAGATATGCTGCGTCGTACGGAAATTGTTTCTCCCAGCGATGGCAGAGTCTTCCGGATCGCAAAACGCGCCATCGGTGAAGTGGTTGGCCCTGGCGAAGTCATCATGGAAGTTTTTCCAAGCGAAGATGCACTAACCATTGAAGCAACTATCCAAATTGCCGATATCGAAAAGATATCTCAAGGTCAGGAAGTGCAGGTAATTTTCCCTTCCAGCCGCGAAAAAAGGCTGACGCCGTTGCCGGGGGAACTGGTTTATGTGTCGGCAGACGCTGTGACCAATGAGGCCTATCCTGCTGGCGTCTATATTGGCCATGTCAAACTTGACATGGAGGCCAATCAGGAAGACATGCTTCCGGGTAATTTTGCAGAAGTGTATATTCAAACCGGTAGCCGTACTTTCGCGTCTATTATAGCGAAACCGTTTACTTGGTTCTTGTTCCGGTCATTTAAAGGGTAGTCAGGGGTACCGGATGCAATTGCATTTGCTCACTCATCAGGCATTTTCTGCCTTCTATGGGACTAATCGAGTTATTATTCTTGATCCGTCACTCACGGGTTCCACGTTACCGACATTCGATGGCGTTTGCTTCTTATGGTTAGGGGGGGATGGTGCCCTTTATGCTAGCGTTGATGAGATTGGTGCGAATCCGAAGCTGGTCGCCGCAATCGGGGCCCCCGCAGGGGTTATCGGCATTATTGGACGATTCAAAAACGCAAGCCACATAACGGGCTGGGCAAAATGGTTTGAAGAGCAAACCGGTAGACCAGCGCCTCCGGTATGCCTGATTGACAGTCGAAAAACAGAAATAGAATTATATCAGGCAATAGCTGGTTGTTTGGCAAAAGACGCAGCTGCAAGCCGAACAATGGCCGCCGACACCGAAAAGGACCTGGCTTTCCTCCGCCGTGACTTTGAAAAGTCGCTTATCAATTTGGAGAAAGCGCGCCGCCTTATGCAAGGTGTAGGGTTTGATACGCGGTTTATGACGCTTTCGGTTCCTCTCGGAGAGGAAACAATAGGCCCATCCGATAAGGACGTTGCGTCGCCACTATCTCCGTATGTTAGATCCTTTGGTCTTCCAGTTGATGCGGCGGGCATAGCGGGCATCAGCCTTCATTGCCAGATTACGGGCACTGATCGGGCCTCGGGTACTTTCTGCGTACGGGTAAACAGGGTTGTAGACA
Source organism: Kordiimonas sp. (assembly GCA_965199355.1). Lineage (GTDB taxonomy): Bacteria > Pseudomonadota > Alphaproteobacteria > Sphingomonadales > Kordiimonadaceae > Kordiimonas. The sequence goes on along the minus strand of OZ240690.1, from coordinate 315,943 downwards.
ATCTCTGTATTGGCACTAGCCACCTCCGCTTCAGTGATATGGACTCGGGTTGGCTTTATTTCGGGCTGGAAAGAACAATGCAGCGTTCTTTTGGTGACGCCTATTTAACCCTGGAATGGGAACCTGACAGTGCTGGCGCATTACCTGTTATCACCCTATCGGGGCTAGAGCTTGAAACACGACAAAAAGGGCAAAAGACGAAGCTGCCAGCCATGCGTATCTGGTCGGGTTTTGCTCCAGGTGAGCTCGGTGATCCGCAGCAATTTATCCCGATGAACGCGCCCCGACGCTTCGCGCGTTTCGCGGACTTGTCTTTATATGCAACACCAATATCCAAAAGTGCTGTGCATTCCCCGGTCGAAGAGGTTGGAACCAGCCTGCAAACGCATTTGGCGGAAACCGGTCCAGCCGGATTGGCATTCGAAGGTACCATCTCACCGCTAGCTTCACGTGTGGAAGTTGAGTTTGAAACGGCACATGAAAATGGGCCAGAGTGCTTATACTTGTTGATGGTCACGAAATCGACGGCCCGTCCGACGGTTGATGAAATTGACAGATTTTTGTCTGAGCTGAAAACAGGCAAGAAGCCTGATGATCATCCAGATTTCATAGCTAGTTACAAATTGGTAGCGCCCGGACAAAGACACTCTTTTGCTGTTAGTTTACCATGCGGGTTCGCCAGTGACCAAGCTAGCAACCTTTATGTGGCTGTAGTATCGACCACAGGCAAGCAGGATTATGGTTGGTGCCGCTGGCATAATTTGGCTGTGTCTATCCCAGTGTCTGCCATAGGTGAGCCGGAGGGGCGCCCCGGGACCATTGAAGTTGCACCGGCACAACGCGTTCGGTCGGTGAAATTTCCTGAAATTGGTGATCAGTTGGAGTTTTTGGCAGGCACGGCCAAGCTGCAGGCGCTGTCTGCCAGCCTTGGGTTTTCGCCTATGATTGTGGCGGACGACAATGGCAGCCTGCAGACCCATCCTTTATTAGGTGATGTGTCTGCTGTTTTGTATCGCAAGGCACTGTTGGCTGGCGTGAACCGTGTTGCGTGTGATGTTGAAACAGCACACGAACAATCACCAGACTTTCAGTATGTGCTCGCGCTTATGCCATCAGACACTGAAAACAAATACGATGCGTTCAAGGCAGCTCTTGGTCGCTCGGTGGCAGCTGATACAAGGTTGTCGCGTGGTACCGACACGGAATCTGGAATTATCTATTGTGTGCGTAAACTATCGGCTCTGGATGTGTCGACCATTTCAATTGATCTCGATACGCCACTTGAAGCGCCTTACGACATTATTGTCGCGGCTTTGCCCGTAGAAGGTATTGTGAGTTACGGTTGGTGCCGCTGGATGTCGCTTAGCATCAGTAGTGTTATGGATTGGCAGCAGGAATATCCTCTGTTGACAGGCACTGAGCAAGGCTAGAGCTATGCCCCAAGAGCCATCTGTCGGTATTGTTATCCCGGGTTATGGACACCCCAGATTTTTGGCTGAAGCTATCACCTCTGCCTGCGAGCAAGACTGCAATTTTGATTATAAGGTCGTTGTGGTGGATGATGGTTGCCGTTTCGAAGAAACTGCGAGTGTGGTCTCGAATCTCATGGAGTTGTATTCAGGCAAGCTTCATTATCTGCGCCACCCAAATACGCGACTGCCCGGTGCCAGAAACGCGGGGATAAAGTTCCTACTCGCGCTGATGCCCGAGTTACAGGCAATTTATTTTCTGGATGCAGACAACCGAATAGAACCATATAGCCTGCAAGCTTTTCGCGATGTACTTGATGGTGACCCTTCGCTTGGGTGGGCCTATCCAGATATCACTTTCTTTGGCCAGGTTTGGAATGCGGAAGGGTTCGATACACGCGAGACAGCATCCCATTATAGTCGTTTGCTCCATTTGGTTGGCAATATCTCCGAAGCTGGGTCCATGGTGCGGGCTGATGCCTTCAGGCAAGGTGTTTTCTATGATGAAAGCATGCGACAAGGCTTTGAAGATTGGGAATTTTGGCTCAGTATGCTGGACGCCGGTTACATTGGCGCTCCCGTACACGGGGCCGGGTTTTCCTATCGCCGCAGACCTGAGAGTATGCTTGCCGGTAGTAGGCGTCTGGAAGAAAGCCTTATTGCATATATAAAACAGAAGCACAGCAAGCTGTATGACCCACGCCACTTGATGGCTCTTGAGCATATGGAAGCCCCAGCCTTTGCGGTTGTAACTGTTGATTCAGGTAAAGTGCGTTTGTTTAGCGACCCGTTGCTGGCGCCGCAAATAATTGAGTTATCTGAGTTTGTGAGCCAAGCACGTTCGTGGGCCAATTCGCCGCGAGCATATTTTTTCTCCGATAAGGTATTGTTTCTAAAAGAAAATCAGTGGGAACAATTGTGTGCGCAAAAACGATGGTTGCGCTGGTTTTTCTGGTTGCTGCGGGATGCTGGCAATCATTTTCATACTATTTCTTTCGGCGCGGCAAATGCCGCGAAACTGGTGGGCAGGCCGTGGGGCACGCCCACGGAAGATGACCGTGTCTTTTGCCTTTCTTCAGATACATTGCGGGGCATTGCTGAAGCATCTGATAAAGTCAGGGGTATTTCAGACCTACCCGCGGCGCAAAGACTTCATGTGGAAACGCCACATCAGCTGATTGAGGGCACGCGACCCTCAGATGGCGATGACATTCTATTGGAGATTGTTGATTTTTGCGCGGCAATTCGGGTATCTCACAACAAGGTTCGGCACCTGCATAGACGGTATGCGGGGCCAAACCATGCCAAGATAAGAGAAGAATTGATTGAACCTGTATGCGCTGTCGAAGAACAAGTGCCTATTGCACTTGCCCACACCAGACCACGTCTGGTTATCGCGGTTGGTACAAGTTTACTTACTGACACGATTGCCCAGCAAAGCCTCGGACGATTGGTTGCAAGTGCATCTGATGCCGGTATGGAAATCGCAATAGTGCAGGAGTTTGTTGACAGTTTAGATTTCGAGTGGCTGCGGTCCGCTGCATGGGCCGAGCAGGTCACTGATCTGTTTCCTCTGCGATTGCGCGGCAATCATGAAGAGTTTCGCATGTATCTTGGGCGCCGGATAAGTGCGCGCCTGCCCATGTCTTCCAAAGCGGATATCTCAACGATTGGGCGTATGGCGGACACGGTTATCAGTATCGGCGGCGCTGGTTCACTGGAAGTTTTGGGCGAAATACGAGGATTTGGTGTCAAAACTGCGGTTTGGTTGGAACCCGCTTTTGAAGGTAGTGTTGAAGGCGAGAGTTTTGCAAAGATGCTGGCTTATGAGCATGCCATTGATTTTGTAGTAAGCGATGATGAGTCGTTCGCCAGCCGACTATCTTCGCAGGGAGTGCCTCCCGGAAAAATTATTAGTTCCGAAATGTTCCTGTCTTCGCCTTTGGTACGCGCACCTTAGGAAAGCGCGTCGATTAAGGTATAGGATTTGTTGAATTCTCTCCTTACTGGTTCTATAGCTTTGAGACAGAATTCTTAAGTAACTGGCAGACATTTTTTTGAGCAATCCATACAAAATCCAATGCCTTGTGCCAGACTTGCCGTCACCGCAAGACGTACTTCCCATGCTTGAAGAAATGGGGGCAGGCAGATGGTATTCGAACTTTGGCCCTTTGTGTCAGCGGTTCGAGGGGGCCATGCGTGATTTCCTCAATCCCGAGGCGAGAGAAGCGGAATTTTCTGTAGTTACTTTTACGTCAGCTACAACTGCGCTTGAAGCGGCGCTAGGGGCACTTGACCTGCCTGTCGGGGCGAAGGTCCTTATGCCTGCGCTCACTTTCCCGGCGACAGCAACAGCGGTTATCAATGCGTGCCATACCCCGGTTTTCTCGGACGTATGCAATGAAGGCTGGGACTTGACGCCTGATATTGCCAGGCGAGTGTGTGCTAACCGGGCAATTGATGCTGTTATGCCGGTTGCCGTATATGGCCGGCCAGTTGACGCCCAAGCGTGGGACCATTTTGCTCAAGAAATGGCTCTGCCGGTCGTGGTTGACGCGGCTGCGGCTCTGGGACAGCAGAAGATTGGCAGGAAGATCCATCTGGCCTTTTCACTTCATGCAACAAAACCGTTTGGTGTTGGAGAAGGCGGATTACTTGTCACGCCAGACCAAGACTTGGCTGCTCGCGCACGCTCCTGGTCCAACTTCGGTTTTATGGGGTCTGGTGGTGTTATTGGTCAGGTGGGTACAAATGCAAAAATGGGCGAATTTTATGCGGCAACTGGCCTCGCGCAGTTGAAGCGCTGGGACCAGATAATTGATCGCAGAACAGAAGTGCTTTCTGCCTATCAAACTCGCCTGAAACCACTTGATAATGCGTTGGTCTGGCAGCAGGCTGATGAAGGTTTTGTGCCAGCTACCCTTGTAGTGCGTACGCAAGGAAAAGCGAAGGCCATTGCAGAACATCTGAAAAATGAAGGTATCCACACCCGTTTCTGGTACTTGCCGCCATTATATGAGCATCCAGCATTAGTGCAATTTGCCAAAGGGCAGGCACCGGCATCTGACTTTCCGGTCACAGAAGCGTTGAAACACGATTTGATTGGCCTGCCGTTTCATTCCTTCTTGTCAGTTGATGATGTCGCCACCGTATGTGCGGCGCTTGAAGAAAGTTTATAGTTCTATGGGGCGAAGAAAAGGTCGGCAGATGCCGCCAAAAGTAAAACCTGCGTCGGAATCCAGCAAAACTTTGGCGCAAAAAACAGCAGAACCCGCGAAGGTGAATGCTCAGACAACTGGGGCCGCAACAAAGAAAATTGACATCCCGGAGAAATTTTCCGAGCAGGTTAGCTTGTTTGATCGTCTAGTTTACAGCAAAGACTATCGGGCTGCCTATGAACTGCTGCAGAAAATGCTGCAGAAGCTTGAAGGTGGGAAGGTCTCTTTTGGCGACACAGTTGTAGAGACCACACCTCAGGCGGAACGGCAAGCCACGATTTTCTGCGCTGCTGTTTGCCGACTTTTCTTTGATCCAGAAGCTAAACTCCAGGATAAGGACTTTTTTGGAATACTGGGTCAAAAACGGGCTTTGTGTCAGGCATTCGAAGTAAGTGGTTATCGTGGAACAGATCATTTCATTGATCACATAGGCACCATTGACGAAAATGGATCTAAGGTACTGACAAGACAGGATATTTTGAAGCTCCTGATCGGCCTGTCGATCAACGCCATGTCTAAGCCGCTGCTGGATTTATTATTTAGACAGGGGCCTGAAGTCGCATGGCCAGTTTGCTTGGGGTTGTTATCAGAACAGATCGTTTATACGGCTCATGGAAAAGAAGCGCGGGCCAGATTACTGGCATCAGCAGACTTTTTTAAACAAGCGCCTCATACCTTGCATAGTATCCGCGTGATGGGGCCCGCCTACATGGGGTGCAGTTACGACGAAGCAGATCATAAGCACGATATTAAGATTGCGATGAACCATTCCGTTCGTACCTGGCTTGAAATGCACAACGTAACAGATGTGCCTATTCCTGTTGAACGGGATAAAAGTAAAAGCAGGCCAAGAGTTCTGATAATCGCAGAATTATACGACGCACACCACGCGATGCATCGTTGTTATGGCCCATCTATCGCGTCGCTGAAATCAAAATTTCATACTATTTTGATGACGCCGTCAGGCAAAGTGGATGACCAACTTGTTGATATGTTCGACGAGATTAGTGACACAGTATTTGATTTTGGGGCTCCGGGAAAATTTATCGAAAAAGCAAAATCATATCAGGCTGATATGGTTTATTATCCCAGCATAGGCATGCGGCTTGTCAGTATAGCCTGTTCCAATGTGCGACTTGCTCCCATCCAGCTTTACACGCCGGGACACCCGGCAACCACGCAATCAAAGCATATGGATTATCTGTTACTGATGGAGGGCTGTTTTGGTAACGAGCGCTGTTATAGCGAACGATTGATTCTGCGGGAAAACCAGCCATATTTCACAATGCGGGAAGATGCAAAGGAAATCGCCCCACAGATTACCGAAAATCCGCAAGTTGTCAGGATAGCTGTACCTGCTTGGTCAAGGAAGGTGACACCAGGGTTCCTTGCGGCGTGCAAGGCCGTTCAGGATGCTGGTGCTAAGATTGGCAAAACCGTTGAGTTTTGGTTTTTCCCAAATGGGGCAGGGGCGCTCTATCAGGGCTTTAGCCGGCGGGTTTCATCCATGTTGAATGCGGTTGTGTTGCCACGCGCTGACTATAATACCTATATTAACAACCTGAATAAATGTGACTTTTTCCTAAGCACGTTCCCGTTTGGTGCCACTAACAGTATTGTTGATGCGGTTATTCAGGGGCTGCCAGTTGTCAATCTGAACGGCGACGAGGCTCATGCCAAAAATGATTCCGATATGCTACGTACTATTGATCAGCCGGATTGGTTAAGTGCCAATAGTATAAAGGAATATGTTGAAGCTGCGGTGCGGCTTGTTGCCTCTGATGAACTGCGTGTTGGCATTTCCAAGGCTATTTTGGCCTGCGACCCGGCAAAGCATTTTCTTGTGGATGATGACAAAACAATCGATGATTTCGCAGATATCTTTACGCATATTTATCAAAAGCACGAAGTGATCGAGTCAGAAGATCATAAAGTGTTGCGCCACCAAGAGCTTGCCGAGCTTTAGTCTTTGCCAATTGAAAAGGTGAAACAATCTGCAAGCTATTGATTCACTGGTAGCCAAACAGCTTCATGAGTTGGGGAACAGTGCTCTCGACAGTTTCAATTTGCTCAGCCGACAGGATAGACTGATATCTACCAATACTGTCAGTGGATATGCGTGCACCCTTCGCCATTTTACCTGTGGTCCAGGGCTTAAGGCGTTCAATATCACCCGTCTGATCCAATCTGGAACGTGCTGACGGATTTTCTGGGTCAAACTGAGCAAGCTTGAGACCGGTAAAACTACGCAGCTTGTTCATAGTGGTGTCTGGTGAGGTGACCAAATCCTCATATTTGATCCAGCATACTGCCTTGGCAAAGTCTTCGTTACTTGTCGCTTCCTTGTAGACAGGGCCATAAAACTTCGCGAGGGATTTGGCTATTTGTTCTATGTCGCCGCTGTTGAACAGATGGTCACTGCCTTTGTTAGTCATTTTTTTCCCAACATCCAGCATAGATGCTACGATGTCGCGCGGATCGCGGATAATCATGACAAACCTTGCTGCTGGAACGAGTTGCCAGAGCGACGGAAAAAACATGGTCATGTGTGGTTCTTTCAGAACCAAGGATTCCGGGGACGCATAGGTTCTTTGAACATTGTCGAGAAACGAGCGGACGTTGGACCGGAAATAGTCTTCCATTCTGTCTTGAGTGCCAAAATGGGTCTCTATCTCATCACCCATATGCTGAACCAGGAATTCGCGGGATTCAAGGATCATGCGCAGTGATCCGCTCTCCCCAAAGTAGGGATTGGTTTCTTCACCAGAACACAGGGATGCTGCGAGCAAAGTAGTGCCAGACCGCTGCGACCCACCAACAAATATGTAACTCATGGCTTGATTCTCTGATCATCAAGTGACATCACCTGATAGCAGGCATGCCAAGTGGCTGCAATGCCATAAGATTTTGCTGCAATAATAAGCCGGGGCGTAAGATGACAGAAAAACCTGAGGGACATGTTTTTATCGTCACCTATGGGCGTTCGGGTTCAACGCTCGTACAGACACTGTTACAGTCAATTGACGGATATTTCATCCGGGGGGAAAACGCGAACGTTCTTTGGCCGCTTTATCAAGCGTCTCAGCGTATTAGGACAGCAAAGCATGATCATGGTTATCGGGAAATTGAACCCAAAGGGCCGTGGTTTGGCATTAATGAAGTAAAGCTGGACGCTTTTGATCGCGCTCTTGTTGATGGTTTCAAAAAGGAAGTCCTTCGTGCCCCGTCGGACGCAAGGGTGATCGGTTTCAAGGAGATCCGTTTTCATGAAGCTGAAGATGATTTTGCGGATTTCCTGACTTTCATTGCGCAAAACTTTTCGCCAGCCCGCTTTGTTTTCAATGTGCGCGGGTGGGAAGATGTGGCCAAGTCTGGTTGGTGGAAAAATTGCGATGAAGAGATGGTTCGATCAATCGTCGAAAAGTCAGATGCCATGTTTGCCGACTATACAGCCAACCATCCGGAGATGTGCCTGACCGTTCGCTATGAAGACTATGTCGGCAAGCCATCCTATTGGCGCAGGTTATTCGACTTTCTGGGTGAGGCTTATGATCCGGCCAAAGTTGAGGAATTGTGCGCACGCCAGCTTAAGCACTAAGCCACCCCAAAAGGTCTGACCTAAGACGGACAGGATTTAGCCTTAGAATTTTTCCCGATCAGCTTCGCGAACACCAGACAAATACCCCTTCAATCGCGCGACATTGAGCTTTTGGCGTAGCTTGGTCTCTGATTGTGTTACATCATGATCCCGCGCCCACCGTGCGTCGGCAGCATTCAGGGCCTCAACGGTCTCTTCCAGCGTCTCTTCATCTTTCATCAGTTCATAACCAAAGAAATGCTTGAAGAAAGCACTTTCGATTCTGCTTCGTTCAAAGGTCTCCGCCTCGTCATAATCATGCGAGTGGTAAACAATAGCCTGCGGCGCATACACTTTCTCGAAGCCAGCCTTGATAATATCCCAGGCCCAAAGCTGGTCTTCCCCGAAAGCTACTTTTCGATAAGGGATCTTTTCCCAGACACTTCTACGGAAGCAGCTATTATTGTCGCTATAAAAATGTAGTGCCTGCAACCAGCCTTGGTCTTTTTTCTTCCAGCGTTTCTTTTGCGTGTCTTTACTGACTGCAATCGGTAGTTTCGAGAAAACTTCGAAATGCTGTTTTAAATCGCGCTTGGTGAAAGATGAGGCTTCAGGCCAGGCATAATGTTTGCCGAAGGCACCCGCAGCATTTGGGAAACGCTCAATGGATGTAACCATATTGTAGAGCCAGCGGTCGTTTACCGGCATGGCATCATGGGTCAGGAAGGCAATAAACTCACCGGTCGTCAGTTCCGCACCTAAATTGCGAGTTGCACCGTGATTGAACTCGGATTTATCGATTTGGTGCAGTCGCACATTCGGGAAGCGCTTTACCGTCTCCAGCGTGCCATCAGTTGAGCCACTGTCAACCACCAGGATCTCAATAGGCCAAGGAGTGCGCTGGTTTGCAACTGCTTCCAGCACTCGCTCGAACACTGGGCCTGCATTCAGTGTAGGTATAACGACTGACGCTTTGTAGGTGTCTGGTTCAAATGCAGGGGCTTCCGTGTTTTCTGGCTTCGCAAATTCAGAAATGCGTTCTTGTATCGCTGTTTCTACCATGTCGGCGGAAGCCTTCCATGAAAACCCGCTAACCCAGGAAAGCGCTGCTTCCGCCTGCTCTTTACGGCGTTTTGGGTCATCCATCAGGTCAGCGAGGGTTTTCGCGACGTGGCGAGGGTCCGGCTTCGCGAGCGATACAACATCCTCGGGGAAAATAGCCCTTGTGCTTTCGCCGTCCAGTTCGACAATTGGTAAGCCGCAAGCCATCATCTCTTGCGGCACCAGCGAATAATTGGTGGCAGAAAATACAAGGCCAATGTCGGCTTTTTGGAATATGCGCGCAAGCTCGTCCTGCGATGCGACACCATGATCTATGAAGTCAAAGGGTGCCGTATCAAAAGGGAGTGGAGCCCCAAAAAAATCAACTGCGAAATCGGCATCTGACTTGGCAAGTTCTTCCAGTGCAAGAAGCGCAATCTCAACGGCGCGACGCGCCGTAAATTGCCTCGCATAAACCGCGATGCGAAGCCTTTTGCCTTTTTTGCAGGTTTTGGCCGGGTGGTAAATCCGCTGGTCAGCAGCTAGCCAGAAATGACGGGCCCAGCGCCCATACTTTTCCGTCATCAACTGTTCAAGCCATGGGCTGGCGCACAGGCAATCCAGGTCCTCATGGTAGGTTTGGTCAGCCAGCAGATAGTTAGCCCCCATTGGATGGAAGCTTGGCTCAAAGTCCTGCACAAAATAGAAGCGACGCTGGAAATTGCTGGCGCTCAAAACCGGGTAAACGGTCCAGCAGTCTGTTGCGATGATCGCGTCACCCTCGGCGTTTGATAATGTTTCGTCTACGAAACGAATGTCGCCGGTGAAATGTTGAAAATGATTTTCCAACATCTGATAGACGCTTTCAGCGGTATCCCCGTCATTTGGATTGTTAATCCATAATGTTTGTTTGTGGCCCGCAACTTCAAGAAAGTGAACCATCCTGAAAATGGTCATATGGCCACCACCGCCTGGCGCAAACGCTGGTACAACCCAGTGAATGTTCATGGAATTTGGGTTGAAGCTGTTTTTGGCTGGCGTCAGCTCGCGTTTTTCGAATTCCACTATGTTTCTAAGGCCACCGGAAACAGGCAGTTTTGCTTTCTTGCTTTTCCTTGGGCGGTTCGCTTCTTGCCATGTCGAAGGCGCGGGTATACGGAGCCTCTGTCTTTGTCCGTGCGCGAGGTAATGTGCCAGTGGGTCGTCGTAACCCTCCATCAAGTCATCGTACTTCTGTCGGTATCCTTTTGCGCAAAAGTGTGGGGTGGGGTTGTTCCCCTTTTTGATACCCTTTTCGATGTAATGAAGAAGTGGGTAGGCTCTACTTGCTTTGTTACCGTATGTTGCCTGATACCATTGAGCATCGAAATGCAGGTTGGGACTTCGGTTTTCAGAAGAACCGAATTTCACATAGTGATGAAGCAAATTAACGTCTGCATGCCGCAGGTCGGAATAATAGGTTCCATACCATTTCGCATCAAACAAGCCCGAACGGTGGATTTGCGCCATGGGCTCGACCAGCATTTCTTCGTTCGAATGCTCAAGCGTGATAGGGAATGTGATATTCTTTCTGAACTTCCCGACGGTCAGATGGTAGGCAAGCGGCGACTTACTGTTATCGGAAGCTTCGGGATATATTTCCAGATACAGTTTGCTCGAAAACTTCCGCGATGGGTTGCGGCCCCGCTGCCAGCCTTTTTCCGCATAATGAGCCAGTAACAAACCGTCACTTTTACGAGCGCCCGGCGCAATAGAACGATAATAGGTTGGGTCAAAAAACGGGTTAGGCCAGTATCCGGCTTTTTCGCCTATTTGTATATAATGATCGAGCGGGGCAAGGTTAGAATCGATCGCATCGGGATAGCTATTTAGATACCAGTCAGCATCGAATAAAGGGCGCACGGAAGCGGTTTGTTTTGCGTGCCCGCCAATCCGAACAAAATTGCTCAGATCCAATCGTTGTTTTCTATGTGTATTGCCACTCTTCATAACGCCCAGAGTTAATAGACAACTATGCTCGTTTGTCCAGTTGAATAGGCCGTTTGACGCGCTTTATGGCTGAATTCAATTACTTTTTGGGTACAACTGATTTGTGAAATATCAGCGGCTGTCAGAAAGCGTTGGTATGTCCACGTAACACCAACCGAGGCGCATCATTATCGTAGTACAACTGTGACTGGAAAAACCTATCGCAGAGGTGATGACCGGACCATTTCTCCAGAAATCTTGCTCGTTCCTTCTTTTCTCGCGCCCTTTTATCCAGGTCAGTGTCAAACCCTCGCGATTGCGATTCAAGGTGGAAAAATTTGATTAGCGGTGAATAGACGACCCTTCTATCCGCTGCATTCGCACGCAGGCAAAAATCAATATCATTGTAGGTGATTGGGAAATTCTCTGCATCAAATCCGCCAAGCTCGTCGAAGGTTGCGCGTGTACAGGCGAGAAATGCGCCCGTGACAGCTTCTACACTGCGGGTAAGGACCAACCGGTTTTCATAGCCCGCTTCTTCATCCGGCCAGTCAACCCCCTCGTGGGATACACGCCCGTCAGGTTTTAGAATAACCCCGGCATGCTGGATGGTATTATCCCCATACAGAAGTTTGGCACCAACAATACCGATATCCTCGCGGCTCAGTAATGACCTGAGGGAGGTGTCCCAGCCGGGTTCAATTGCCTTGGTGTCATCATTCAGGAACAGTAGCAAGTCAGCATCCGTCGATGCCGCAGCTTTGTTATTGAGCGAGGCCCAGTTAAAAGGCTCGGGCGCACTCAGAACACGAATGTTGGGCGAGCCATCAAGCCCGGATAGCCAGTTCTTGGTCTCTTCATCATCGCTACCATTATCTACAATGATAATTTCCGTGATCCAGTCGCCTGACAAACTCTTCTGCAAGCTTTCAACACAGGGCTTGATCAGGTCTAGCCTGTTCTTTGTTGGAATGATAATCGCAAGTTTGCCAGGGTGCGGGTTGGGTAGACCCAATGGCTCCAGGGCTGTGGCCTCTCGCTGCTCGTGCCGTGTTAGCAGGATATGCGGGACTGAAGTAAAACCATTTGCCCCGTCAGTGTTCCACGCACTGGCCCACAAGTCCGATGGCTCAGGGAAATCATTCTTGCTAGGCACAGCGTTTGCCCGGACGGCATAACCGTCAGCATAGCCAGCGTTTTGTTCCAGTATCAGCGGGTCAAAATCTGCAACAAAAACCGGGTTGCTCCTAATGCCGGGGCTTGCTTCATAATCCACCCCAAACCGTATTATGGTGGCGTCAGGTTTTTGGGCTGCGGCATGATTAATCCATGCGAGCGCTTCCGGGTGCAAAACATCATGGCCACCAAGGGGCAGGATAAAGTCAGCCTCAATATCGTCTATGGAGCTGCTGACAACTGCTGCCCGGTAGCTTTGCGCAGCAACGGCACGGGCGCACGCGTTCGACGGAGCATCCAGCATTAAAATACCAATAGAGTGGGTTTGCTCTGTGTCCGTCGGTCTGCCCGGATCATATAATTTGCGGTACAGGTCATAATCAGCAAGTGGCAGATCACTGGCCTGGGCCAGCATTGAAATTTGCTCCGCTGCGGCCTCTGTGCCTTCAAGGGCTTCAAGCTGCCGCACGGTTCTATCAAGCAGGGTAGGTGCCACTCGCGCGTCGACAAATATCTCTTTGGGCGGGCAAACCATAACACCGGATGTTTTATCATGAACCGTCAGCATCGCGTCATAAACACCGGGTTCAGGCTCCCACTGCAAATCATGGGAAAAGCCGATGTTTGTGTGTGTGCCAAAATCAGCCGCTTCCAGGCGGCTTTGTTTATTCGCAACGCATTCACCCGCAGCTTTTCCGTTCAGATAAAATTCAAGCGTTAGCGGCGTACCTGAGCCTGCAGCAAATGCATAACCGCGAACAGATCTTGCGAGTGATTGATTAACCGCCCCCGTGATTGCAGGCGCGCTTGCTAGCGCTTTCAGATTGCGCTGTAAATATTCCAGCCGGTCATGGCTGTGGGCCTTCAGGAAGGCTTTCTGGGCACGTTCACCGTCGAGGGCTACCTCAAGGCACTGCGGCCAATTGCCGTGATTGCCGCTGCTTTCTTTAACGTCCAAATGCGTTTTCAATCCGCTCGCAATGGCTTTGGTTTGGTCCTCGTTAAACGCGATCTGCATGGGGCGTTTGCCTGGGAAAAACGGGCCGATAGCAGCGTGAAAAAACTCTGATCGCCGCATGACGCGCGTCATCGCACCAAAAAAGCTATGGTCTGTCAGCAGGGCAATTTCCGCAGGTGAATGTGGCTCTCTGCCAAGTAGCACAAGAAACAGGAACCGCGCATCAGCTTCTGTGCAGTTTTGCTTTTTTTTTGTGAAGCCCCTCAGCATCTTTTTCCTTGCGGACCAGCGGGTGTTACCCGTCTTCCAAACCAAACTTGAGGATGGACGTTAAATACTCACCATAACTGTTCTTATAGCTTGCCGCGAGTTCCCCCAAATGATCGGAACTGATGAACCCTGAACGCCAGGCGACCTCTTCCGGGCAGGCGATTTTAACCGCTTGTCGTGCCTCCACGGTTTGCACAAATTGGCTGGCTTGCAGCAGGCTGTCGACAGTGCCGGTATCAAGCCATGCGGTGCCACGCAGCAGTTTGATAACAATCAGGTCGCCGCGGTTCATGTAAACTTCGTTGACAGTCGTTATCTCCAGCTCGCCGCGCGCCGATGGTTTGATCGACTTTGCAATATCCACAACATCACTGTCGTAGAAATAAAGACCCGTAACCGCCAGGTTACTTTTGGGATTGGCGGGTTTTTCTTCAATAGAAATGGCCCGGCCTTCACTGTCCATTTCGACAACGCCAAAGGCGGTTGGATCGCCAACCGGATAAGCAAACACATAAGCGCCTTTGGTAACACTGCCAGCTTGCTTTAGATACTGTGTGAAACCGGCGGCGTAATAGATATTGTCACCAAGCGCGAGCGCGGAAGGTTGCCCGTCGACGAACTTCTCACCAATCAGGAAAGCCTGAGCCAGTCCGCCCGGCTCTGGCTGTTCGGCATACTGCAGTTCGATGCCCCACTGCGAACCATCGCCCAGCAGGTCACGGTATAGCGGCAGATGCTGAGGCGAGCTGATAATCAATACTTCACGGATGCCAGCCAGCATCAGCGTGGTCAGCGGATAATAAATCATCGGCTTGTCGTAAACAGGCAGAAGCTGTTTCGAAATTGACTTGGTAATCGGGTAAAGTCGTGTGCCAAGTCCGCCGGCTAGAATTATCCCTTTCATAAATGCCCCCATGGCTTAAAGAGTGTTAAATACAGCATTTCTGCCGGGAGACTAGCCCAGCTCGCCCATTTCGGAAAGTCGTTTGACGCATGCAGCCGTGCTTTCCCGCCAGTCAGGCAACTTGATGCCAAAATTGGTCTCAAGCTTTGCGCAGTCAAGCCGTGAGTTTGCAGGCCGTGCCGCTGGCGTTGGATAGTCAGCGGTGGTAATTGCTTTCACCCTTGGTGAAGGTAGGCCACAGGCAGCCCCATTTTCAAAAATGGTTTCCGCAAACTGGTGCCAGTTTGTGAAGCCGGTGCCTGCCATATGGTATATGCCGGCTTGGTCAGCGGCTGGTTCCAGCCCGTATAATTTATCAAGGATATCAAGAAGCGCATCTGCAATGTCGGGCGCATAGGTCGGGTTGCCATGCTGGTCCGCGACCACTGAAAGCTCCTCGCGTCCAGATAAGGCAAGCATGGTTTTCAGAAAGTTTTTGCCAAAAGGGCTGTAGACCCACGCGGTGCGCAAGATGATAGCGTTCGGGTTTGCTGCCATCACCGCCTGTTCACCCGCAAGCTTGGTCCGGCCATATGCGCCAGCCGGTGCAACCGGGTCATCCTCCATGTAAGGGGCAGTTTTGGTGCCATCAAAAACATAGTCGGTGGAAATATGCAGATAGGGCACCGCGAGTTCAGCGGCGACTTCCGCCAGCGCCGCTGCGCCGCCGGCATTAATCCGGGTGGCGGTTTCTTCTTCGCTTTCGGCTTGATCTACCGCCGTGTAGGCGGCTGCATTGATGATGGCGCTTGGCGCAGCGTCCATCACTATTTCTCTCACGCTTTCAGGGTCCAGAAGGTCAAGTTCTGGCCGTCCGAATGTGGAAAGAATAGTGCCGCGTTCCTCTGCTGCTTCTTTCAGCGAAAGCGCAACCTGTCCATTTTGTCCGGCAACAAAAATCATCGATCTATTTCTTCAAAACGCCTTTGCGCTCGGTAGCGTGCGCACGAAGCGGTCCCCACCACCATTCATTTTCCAGATACCATTCGATGGTTTTTCTTATACCGCTCTCGAAATCTTCCTCTGCCCGCCAACCAAGTTCGTCTTCAAGTTTGGAAGCATCAATCGCATAGCGCGCATCATGGCCCGGACGGTCAGTTACAAACTTGATCTGATCCTCATAAGGGCTGTTTTTGGGGCGCACTTCATCGAGAATACCGCAAATACGACCAACAACCTCAAGGTTGGTTCTCTCGTTCCTGCCACCAACATTATATTTTTCGCCAATGCGACCTTTGGTCAGGATGGTGAAAAGTGCTTTGGCGTGATCATCCACATAGAGCCAGTCACGCACGTTGGAGCCGTCGCCGTAAACAGGCAGTGGTTCACCATCAAGGGCGTTCAAAATCATCAGTGGGATCAGCTTCTCAGGCAGATGATAGGGGCCGTAGTTGTTCGAGCAATTGGAAATTACCACAGGGAAACCGTAAGTTTCGACCCATGCGTTGGCTAGGTGGTCGGCTGACGCCTTTGATGCAGAGTAAGGCGAGCTTGGGTCATAGGCTGTTGTTTCATGGAACAGCCCTTCAGCGCCGAGCGAGCCATATACTTCGTCTGTGGAAACGTGCAGGAAACGAAAAGCGGCTTTGCCTGCTTCGTCAAGCGAAAGCCAGTAAGCGCGCGCTGCCTCCAGCATATGAAAGGTGCCGACAATGTTTGTCTGGATAAATTCGCCC
The DNA here is from genome assembly GCA_965199355.1 of Kordiimonas sp. Taxonomy (GTDB): domain Bacteria; phylum Pseudomonadota; class Alphaproteobacteria; order Sphingomonadales; family Kordiimonadaceae; genus Kordiimonas. The sequence continues at coordinate 299,647 of OZ240690.1, read as the reverse complement.
GCGCCAGTGATCGAACGGTCCACATGACTTTCCGCCGCCAAATGCATTACGCCATCTGGTTTGTAGGTTTCGAAAACCCGGTCCAGCGCCGTACGGTCACTGATATCAACCTGTTCAAAACTATAGGCGGGGCTATCCTCGATTTCCTTCAGGGTCTCCAGATTGCCCGCGTAGGTAAGCTTGTCCACATTTACGACACTGTGGCCAAGCTCTTTCACCAGATAGCGACAAACCGCGGAACCAATAAATCCGGCACCGCCGGTAACAAGAATCATCATGATACGTTAGCCTTCAAAGGAAAATGGCGTGTCGAAATCTTTGAACGCCTGAAGTTTTTGGTCTTTTTCGGACAGGATAAGTTTATCTTTTTCAAAGGGCCATTCAATGGCCAGGTCCGGATCGTCAAACGCAATGCCGCTATCGCTTTCCGGCGCATAAAGACTGGTAACCTTGTAGCAGAACTCGGTATCCGGCTCGAGTGTGCAGAAAGCGTGGGCAAAGCCCGGCGGTACCCAAAGCTGCTTCCAGTTTTCTGCGCTAAGCTCCACCCCTTCATGTTTGCCGTAAGTTGGTGACCCCTTGCGCAAGTCAACAATCACATCCAGTACCCGCCCACGGGTTACCCGCACCAGTTTGCCTTGCGCATGTGGGGGCAATTGAAAATGCAAGCCGCGCAGCACACCAACGTCTTTTGAAAGGGAATGGTTGTCCTGCACAAAGGTGATGCAGGGTGCGACCTTCTCAAAGGCGCTTGCGTTAAAGGTCTCTGAGAAAAAGCCCCGCTCATCCCCAAAACGCTTCGGCGTTAGCGTGAAAGCACCCGGTAAAGAAAGCTCTTCAATCTGCATGGAAGGTTCCGTTCAAATAGGTCTGGCAAGTAAGCCCGGCAAATAGGCTTGGCAAAATAAGGCTGGTCACAGCGGTTGCGCCTTTATATTAAATGATACAGGCAAAGAAAAGCGGTGAATGGTTATGGTCACCGGAATAGGGGAATTGATGGCCGAAAATGTGCCAGAAAACCTGATTGATGCGACAGCCGGGCGCAGTTTTGACGAAGCTTGTGTTGATGCAAAACTGTCGCTTTTTGCCCGTGGTGTGGACTTGGAGTCGGCTCATTTGCTGGCATACTATCCAGCGGTCTATAGAAACCCCTATCAACAAATGATGTATTCCGCTGCATTTGATGAAGGTTTTGCTTGTTTTCCGGTAAAAGACTTGTCGGAGGTTGCTGAGCCACCTGTGAAAGCCCCTTTTGGCGTTCACTACCACTGGGTACACCGCGTGTTTGCCGGTGCTTCAAATGGCCGCGAAGCTGGAAGAGCGGCGCAGGCCTTTCTTGATACGGTCGATCAGCACAAGGAGTTGGGGCTGAAGGTATTGTGGACAGTCCACAATCTTTTGTCCCATAGCGCGCGGTTTGTTGACGAGGAAATAAAGCTTCGTGCGGGCCTGAGTGAGCGGGCAGACTTTGTGCATATTATGAATCCCGCCACAGTTGAAATATGTGCACGTTACTATCAGTTGAATGCCAATAAAACCATATTGGTGCCGCATCCGTCCTATTTTGGGGTTTACGGGGACTATATCACCGCCGAACAGGCGCGTTTTGACTTGGGCATTACACCTGAAGATAAAACGGTTCTTCTGTTCGGCTCTTTGGGCGCGCACAAGGGCACGCGGCAATTCCTGCGGGAACTGGATGATTTACAAAACACGCTTGGCGTTCGCCTGCGCGTGTTGATCGCCGGGCAACCGGCTGACCCCGCCTATATGGAAGAGATTTACGGCCTTGTTGCTGGCAAGGCGAACGTTTCCTTGCTGGAGCGTCATATAGATGACCAGACAGTGCAAACCCTGTTTAGGGCGACGGATATTGTAGTTTGTCCTTATGACATTGGCCTGAACTCAGGCGTTGCAGCAACGGCAGCCACATTTGGTCGCCCGTGCGTCGTGCCCGATATTTTGGTGCCAGCGATGAGCGGCGTGGGGACCGGCGTTATCGGGTTTAACCCGTCACGCCGGGAAAGCCTGGCTACAGCGATTGGGGCTGCGCTCGAAGCGGGGTCAAACCCCGAGACAGAGACATCGCTTATCCATTGGGCAGAGATACACCGTCCGCGCGCCATATCAAAGGCATTCTTCGCGGCCCTAAGGGAACGCTGGTGACGCCATGACGGGCAAAGCCAATGGCCAAAATCCCTTGCAGCGGCTGAAAGAAGCCGGTTTTACACCCATACCCAGATGGCGTTCGGTGATTGCTGAATCTGGTTTGTTCTCGGCGCTTTCAAATGGCAAAAACCTTATGCCGCGCCGCCCGCTCCGGCAGCTTTTCTGGTGCGGTGGCAAGCAAGGCCAAGTTGCAGCCAACCTATGTGTTGTAACGGTAGGCGACCGGGCTGAGCGCGGTGCGGTGGCGCTTACGGCTTCTTTCCACGATTTATTCGGGCGCAAGCTCCCAAAAAATGCGGGCTCTGACACGCATCTGTTTTTTGCCGACCCCATGGATACAGCCGCTGGCCAAACAGCTTATTTTGATCTGCCAGATGGTGCAGTTTGGTGTATTGTGCGGCTCTCGCGCCTTGCGCCCACGCGGCGTATCGGTGTTATCGGCAAGTTGACTTTATCGGCTTTCCAAAACCAGGACACTGTGTCTCTTGCAGACGCATTAGAGGGCCGGGACAGAGCGCAGTTGCAAGCTAACCTAAACGACGCAATGCAACAGAAGGACCGGCAAACTGCGCAGCGTGTGCTGGAGCGTATGATTTTTTTGGAAAACCGCCCCGAAGACCGGCGCCTTCACCGGGTTCTCGCGGACATTGATACCGTAATGTCAGGCTATAGTCCGCCCAAGCACTTGGGGCTTTCGGATGACATGTTCGTATATGACAGTGTCCTCTCTCATCCCTACAATGAGAAGGTTCCTCTGTCTAAATGGATTGCGGGGGAAGTTATCAGTTTGCGGGCTAAGGCTGAGGGGCGGATGATCTCTGTCGCGCCCGGGCCTTCAATGATGCTGCGCCTATTGGCGGCCAGTCGTTTTTCAACAAAGCTCCATGTTGGGGAGCTTTCTGAAATGTATGTTTCCGGTTATGACTGGATTTTCGCTGATGACATCAAGGCTATTCTGCCTTTAAAACCAGTTGGTTCGGACTTATAGTCATCAAGTAACGCATAGTGGGCAGACGGGGCATTTTATGACGCAGAAAATCAAACCTGTTATTTTATCAGGCGGTGCAGGTTCTCGCCTGTGGCCTTTGTCGCGCTCGAAATACCCTAAGCAGTTTTTGCCAATGCTCGGCAGCAAAAGCTTGTTCGTGCAGACCCTTGAACGGGTCTCGGAAAGCTATGGGTTTGAAGCTCCGCTCGTTGTTGCCAACGAACATCATCGCTTCATCGTTAACGAGCAGGCCGATAGTGCTGGCATAAAGCTTGACGCCTTGATTCTGGAGCCAGTTGGCCGCAACACTGGGCCGGCGTTTGCCGTGGCCGCCTTGAAGGCGGTGCAAGATAACCCAGACCAGCTTTTGCTGTTCCTGCCATCTGATCATGTGATCCTTGATGTGCCTGGCTTTCATAAGGCAGTGAAAGTGGCGGCTAGCGCAGCAGCCGGTGGAAAGCTGTGCTGTTTTGGCATGACGCCGACCCGGCCTGACACAGGCTATGGGTATATTGCTGCGGGTGAGGAACTTGCCGATGTGGCTGGCGCTTTCACCATCGATGGTTTTCGGGAAAAACCTGACGAAGCAACCGCAAAAGAATATCTGGAAAGCGGTAGCTATAGCTGGAACAGCGGCATGTTCCTGATGAAAGCATCTACTTTAATTGAAGAATTCAAAGTGCTGCAGCCTGAAATGCTGGCAGGCTGCGAGAAAGCGCTGGCTTCAGTTGAAAGTGATCTGAATTTTCTGCGTATGGATGAAAAAACTTTCAAGGCGGTTCCGGCAGATTCGATTGACTATGCCATCATGGAAAAAACCAGCGAAGCGGCGGTTGTGCCCGCGGAGTTCGGTTGGTCAGACGTGGGTAGTTTTTCTGCCCTTGCGGATGTGCAGGAAGCGGACGCAGACGGCAATGTCACCGTCGGTGATGTGCTTCTGGAAGATGCGCGAAACTGTTTTGTCTCCAGCGAAAACAAACTGGTTAGCCTGATCGGTGTTGATGATCTGATTGTGGTTTCCACCGATGATGCGGTGCTGGTTGCCCCCAAAGAGCGCGATCAGGATATTAAAAAAGTGGTGGAGCGCTTGAAGTCCGGCAAGCGCATCGAAGCAGACTTTCATACCACCGTTTACCGACCATGGGGTAATTACCGCGGCGTTGCCGAGGGCGAACGTTATCAGGTGAAGGAAATTGAGGTTTATCCCGGCAAGAGGCTTTCTCTGCAGAAACATCATCACCGGGCGGAGCACTGGGTGGTTGTCGAGGGGTCTGCGGTGGTTGTACGTGATGATGAAGAGCTACTGCTCTCGGAAAACGAGTCTGTTTACCTGCCGCTTGGGGCTGTTCACCGCCTTACTAACCCCGGCAAGATTAATCTGAAATTGATTGAGGTTCAGTCGGGTTCTTATCTTGGTGAAGATGATATCGTTCGCATTGAAGACGATTTTAACCGCGAAAAAGACAAGTAGCTCAACCATCTGGCGGCATGTGGCATGCCGCCGCCAGATAGCTTTCTAGACAGTTTTCTTTACCAATTGGCTGATTATCGAAACGTGATCAGTTGCCGGATTTCGTTGGCCATCATCGGGTCTTCTGCGGCCATTGACAGGTTGGCCATCAGCCAGCCAATTTTGCTGCCGCAATCAAACCGTGTGCCTTCAAACTCCAGCGCATGAAATGGCTGTTTGCCAATCAACTGAGCCATGGCGTCGGTAAGCTGAATTTCGCCGCCGGCACCAACCATTTTTTTGTTCAAATGGTCCATCACTTCCGGTTGCAGGATGTAGCGGCCAACAACGGCCTGAGTTGATGGCGCATCTTCCGGGTGGGGTTTCTCAACCAGACCTTCAACAGCAATATGTTTGCCGTCATGCTTGCCCGGTGTGATCACACCGTATTTGGACGTGTCTTCCCGCGATACATTCATGGTCGCGACCATATTGCCGCCAAGTTCGTTATAAGCGTCGACCATCTGTTTCAGTGCCCCTGGTCTGCCTTTGATAAGGTCATCGGGCAGGGCAACGGCGAAAGGCTGGCCGTTGGTGAGCTTTCGCGCACACCAGATAGCATGCCCAAGGCCAAGGGGGCGCATCTGCCGCACATATGATATCCGGCCTTCCTCAAGCAGCATGGAGCGCGAGACTTCAAGGGCTTCTTCCTTACCTTTTTCCTGAAGGATGCGCTCCAGCTCATAGGCATGGTCAAAATGGTCTTCCATCACCTGCTTGTTACGACCGGTAACCAGAATGATGTCCTCGATGCCGGCCTCAAGGGCTTCTTCTACCGCATACTGGATAAGCGGCTTATCAAGCACTGGCAGCATTTCTTTGGGAATTGCCTTCGTGGCAGGCAAAAAACGGGTGCCAAGGCCCGCAACAGGCAGCACAATCTTTTTAACAGGTGCGTGCATGGGTTTTCCTCTAGTTTCCTAATTCTGCCAGATACTGGCGTGTTAACACCTTGCCTTCTTCAACGGCAGGCTGGTCGAAGGCGTTGATGCCCATAAGGTGGGCTGTGACCACTGTTTCCAGCATAAAGGAAACAAACAGGCCGCCAATGTTTTCTTCGCTCATCCGGTCGATCACAAGCTCGCGCACTGTGCGGCCTTTCTTGCGAAGGGTTTCCTGCGTCGCACGGGACTGGCAGGTTACCGTGTCACCAATGGTGCGGCCCGCCATATAGTCCAGCCCGTAGGCTTTGGCCGCTTCAACGTCAATGCGTGGCCCTTCACCAAGGCTTGGAATGGTGATGAAGGTGCAAAACTTGTCATTAGGGCCATCAAGGAATAGTTGAAGCTGACTGTGTTGATCAACCGGGCCGATAGCGCGTATTGGGGTCGTGCCTAACCCTTCCTTGCCAAGGCTTTCCGCCCACAGCTGTCCGTGCCAGCGGGTGAAAGCACGCAGGGCTTCGGCGTATGGCATAAGAAGAACCTGCGTAACGCCTTTTTGCTTGTTAAGCGTCTGGGTTAGGGCAGCCCCAACAACAGCAGGGGCGCTTGCAGGTGCATCGCAGAAGGCTGCGGTAACTTCTTCGGCCCCTTCACGGAACGCTTTTGCTGACAGGCCGGAAACAGCGATAGGCAGCATGCCCACAGTTGTCAGAACACTGAAACGCCCGCCCACATCTGTCGGGTGATCAAGAATTGTGGAGCCCAGCTTTTCCCCATACGTGCGCAACGGGCGTTTGCCCGGCTCGGTGACAAAGGTAAATTGGCCGGAAAGGTCGCTGTCAGGTGCCGCCTTTTCAATCCAGGCACGACAGGCCAGAAGCTGCGCTAGCGTTTCCGCCGTGGTGCCGGATTTGGATATGGCCAGTACATGGGTTTCTGCTGGGTCCAGCTCAGCAAAAAGCCGGTCCATCTCAAAAGGGCACAAGCTGTCGGGCGTGTGAATTTGCGTGGCGCTGCCATCAATATGGCCCGGTAGATAGCGGGCAATAGCAATTGCCGCCTGCGCACCAAGGCTTGAGCCGCCCGTGCCAAGCACAATCAGGTGCTTGTAATTGTCCCGGATATGGCGTGCGGCGGCGTCAATGGATGCAAGTTCGGGTGAATCTGATGCTTGTCGGGCAAATGGCAACAGGCCACTTTCAGCCAACTCAGTTGCGAACTTGGCTGCTTTTTCAAGATTGGCTTGATAAGCATCTGTAATCGCCAATTGTTCCAGCTGGCGTTCCAGACTTTCTGTGCCAAAGTTCATTTCAAACATTATCTAGATTCTCCAAACAGCTAGTCGTGCGGGTATTGTTTTGTTTACTGGTTATCTCATGGTCGGGACCATAGGGATGGTCTGTGACGGCAGCGTTACGTCTCTTTTTCACTGAAACGGGTATATTCGTCCAGTTCGACTTTTGTCGGGTCCATTTTTCCCTCCAGACGTGATCGGGCACGAAACCAAAGATTGAAAGCCCATTTTTCCCCGTTTGTCACGGGCAACCCCGCATGAAGCGTATGGGGGTGTTTGCGGATTGTTCCGTGCTCCGTGTTATGGAACACGATCAGCTTTCCTTGTTCAGCCGGAATATTCAGGTTGAGATGATGGAAATTGGTTTCCCCGCCTCCCTTAACGGTGTTCAGGTAACAAAGCGCTGTTACAAGCCGCTGTCCGCCATATTCCCAGTTGCGCCGCCCAACATCCGTGGTGGGGTCAAAACAATCAAAATGATGGCGATATTCCTGACCTTGCCCGTAATGGATGATCTGAAAAGCTTCCGCGTGCGACAGCGGAATGCCGATGAGAGTAGCAATCCTGCGAGCAACAGCTGTGAAGGTTTCGTTGGCATAATGCTGCACCCACAAAACCTCATTTGTTCGCGCTTTTGTCACGATTCCTTGGTTTGTGCTGGACACAAGCGCGCGCTTCATCTCTTCATTTCTCGCGTAAGCAATGATCTCCCGACATTCCTTTTGGCTCAGAAACTTGTCGATCGTATACACGCGCGGGTCAATGCTGAGATCAATGATCATGCGTTGCATTGGCAACAGTCCTCATTTTTAGTTCGATAGCACTTTAGCGATAAATACCGAGCGAGCCAGCGGGATTTTATGGATTAACGAGTTTTATTTCCTTGCTTAAGTCCCACTAACTGCCGCCCGGAAGACCAGCAATATAAAGGGTTTTCACTCTAGGGCCGGATTGGTTAGGGCTAAAAACTTCACAACATGCTGAGGATTCTAGACATCTGCCACAAGATATGGGAAAAACGCCTTAATGTAGATCGGTTTGCCGGTGTCTAGTGTCGGCATGTTTGGGGAGTGAGATTATGAGCAAAAAAGCCAAGGTTTTGGCCATTGCCAGTGTTCTTCTAGCAGGGTGCCAACAGGGCCTTGCAAACAGTGCCGAGCCGGACGCGGAAGCTGTGGCTGCCTATGACGGCACGGGTGCGGAACCGCCAGAGGAGCTGTTGCTGGTTCGTGGTGATGCAATAGGTGATATTCGTTTCCCGGATGCAACAGTTGTTGACGAGAAAAACTCTATTATCCTAGGTGCCGGGGAAAATACCTTTGGCAAGATTATCAGCACGGTCCGCACGGACAGCGAACTGGTAGTGAAGTTCTTCAAGGATAATATGCCAAATGAAGGCTGGGGCCTGATCAGTGAGTTCCAGGCAGATGACACAACGCTGGTTTACGACAAGCCGACCCGCGTGGCCGTTATCCTGATTGAACGCGGCAACCGTTCCACTAAAATTCGAGTGACAGTAACGCCGCGTAACTAAAAGAATGCTGAAGCAGTTTTTAGGGCTGGCCTTTTGGGCCGGCCCTTTTTTGTTACGCTTCAGCTATCGGTTGGTTTGGCTGGCGTCCCTTGTGCATGAAAGGCACGCGCTGAAGAATAAGGGAGTATGGGCGTTTTGGGAGAGGCGTCATCATCAGCGTGTTCGCTGACTTCCTCGTCCGCTTTTGCGTCAGCGGCAAGGGTTATGGTGCGAATGGTCCAGAAGCACACATAAACCGCCACAATACCAACCACCATTGAACCAATCGCCTGCGCGATCAATGCACCTTCAGGGCCATAGTATTTCGCCCCCACATAAACAAAGGGCACCGTGCCGATGGTGGCTTTTGACACGTTGAAGAAAGTGGCCCGCATCGGATGGCCAAGGTTGTTGAAAGCAGCGTTTGCGACAAACAGTGCACCAAGGAACGAGGTAAGCGGAACCACCCACACAGAAAACGCGCGGATCATGTCTGCCGATGGCCCAGTGGCGTTGAAGACATCAATAACCATTTCCTGACACAGGACAAACACAGCCCACAGCACAGCCGTGTAACCCACGATAAAACGCAGGGAGCTGGCAACAGTTTCGCGCACACGGCCATAAAGGTGCGCACCAAGGTTTTGGCCAATTACAGGCCCGATAGAGCCGGACATGGAGAAAAAGAGCGCAAATGCAACCGGCGTTATGCGCGCAACGATGGTGTTGCCTGCAACGACGCTATCGCCAAATTCTGCGATCACGGCAACCACATAGGCATTGCCGATGGGCGTGGCAACATTGGTGATGGTTGCAGGGCCTGCGATTTTCAGCATGGGCGCAAGGGAAGCCTTGAAGCTTTCAAGCGACCAGCGACCGCGCAGTTTATGCACGTGAAAGATGGCGTAAAAGCCGCTCAGCATCATGGCTGCCCGCGCGCACGCGGAGGCATAAGCCGCCCCTTCAAGCCCAAGGTCCATGCCGAAAATAAGGATCGGGTCCAGCACACCGTTCACAACAGCGGCTGTTATCATCACATACATGGCACGGCGCGCATCGCCCAGTGCGCGCAGCACGCCACCAGCACCCATACCCATTGCCATCAGTGGCAGGGTGGGCAGGATGATGTGCATATAAACAAGTGCAAGTTCGTGAGTGCGCCCCTTCGCACCGATAAGCGCAAGCAATTCCGGCAGCCATGGCCACATCAGGAACATAACAGCAGCAGCAACCGCAAAGGAGAAGGTCAGCGCATTGGTGACAATCGCACTTGTGCGGGCCCGGTCACGCGCACCAACAGCCCGCGCGGTGAGTGCGCCGGTGGCAATGGACAAGCCGATGCATATGGAGGCGGAGAAAAAAATGATCGTGCCCGCAAAGCCGATGGCTGCAACCAGTTCGGGTTCATCAAGCAGGCTAAGAAAATACATATCCAGCAGATCGACGGCAAAAACCGACATCAACCCGACCGCGCCAGTGAGCGTCATGGTGATCACATGCTTGAACACCGACCCTTCGGTGAAAGGCGCGTCAATATGGTTGCTGTCGTCCTGCTGCTCGGGTGGTTTCCCGGCAGTTTTGCTGGCATTTTCAGCCATTGTAATTTTCTCCGAGGGCTTGCGGAATGTGCGTTCCGCATCGGTATTAGTTGGCCCAGACTGTGTACTTAACCTCAACATAAATCAAGCAGGCAGTTGGCATGCAAAGTCAAACAACAGTTTCGTGATTTCCACCATGCATATTTGTAGGACGGCAGAAAATCAACTGTGTGCCTCCAGCCTAAACTTTGGTGCATTGGAAGAAGGTGGCGCGATATGCCATCATTAGGTTGGCACTTAGACACGGAGGGTAAATGAAAAACCGCGGTCCTCTTAAAGCAGCTGCTCTTCTGGTCATATTTGGGGCAGCCGGGCAAGTACAAACCACAGACCATCAAAACGGTCTTGAACTGTTTGGTGGTTCGACGATTTCTACGCCCGCGCGAGAGTTTGGCGTTAGCTTTTTACCTGACGAGGAAACGGTTTATTTCAACCGCTCGCTTGAGAGCGGAGCCTGGCATATTTGGGTTAGTAAAAATGCCGATGGTGGCTTCCAGCCTGCGGAGACAATCTGGTTCAGTGATCCGCGCTATATGGACCTGGATCCGTTTGTTAGCAGAAGTGGTGACCGTCTTTACTTCAGCAGTGACCGACCTTTGCCGGATAGTGGAACCGAAGAACCAACGGCGGAGACCAATACATGGTTTTCCCCGCGCGTCGGCGATAAATGGGGTGCACCGCAATATGCTGGTGCGGTGGTTAACAACGATGCGTCGGACACTTTTGTTTCTGAAAGCAAGGATGGGCAGTTGCTGTTTGCCCGTTTCGGTGAAGGACGTGGGCGTGAACGCCCTGCTTATCTGATGATTGCGGACCGATATCAGTCTGACTTTGCCAAACCTGAGCTGATAGAGACGCAGCCGTCAGGGCTGCGCTTGACAAATCCCGCAATTTCACCAGATGGAAATATGATTGTCGCTGCGGGGTCGAAAGGCGGCAGTCCAAAACTTTACTTCAGTGTGAGGAGCGCTGACGGACGATGGCGTGAGTTTGCCGCATTGCCCGCGCCAGTTAACGTGCCGGACACTGTCCAGTTTGCGCCCTATATTTCCAATGACGGTCGTTGGCTGTATTTTTCATCCAGCCGATCTGACGGGGCGGGCGCGGGAGGCGATGATATTTACCGCATCCCGCTTGATAGTCTGATTAAAGAGTAAGACCTAGCGGCCAGCAGGTATAAGTATGGCTTCCATTGGTTCAGCCGCTTCCCACGCCACCTGGTTCGTTGGTTGGTCATGGTCGAACGTCAGCTTCCAGCGACCATCTTCCTTGCGGGCAACGATCTCAAACTGGCCATAAGATGCGGTGCCGTCACCGCGCATTATCCGAAAAACACCGGTTTCGTATACGGCATCTTCGTTGCTGCTACGTTCCGTGAAACGGAAGGCAATGGCCCTGCCGCCGCGCTCGCGCATGCCGTCAACCTGCCCTCGCACGCGTTCAATATATGCTTTACCCGTCTGGACCCTTCCGCGACTAACGCGCACCATCTGGTCGCTGTAGAGACTGGCATGCAGGTCGCCGTCGCCTTCAGCGTAAGACTGGATAAAGGGCACCCAGATCTGTTCGTTCATCTCGCGATTGGTAACTTCGTCCGCGCGGGCAAGCCCAGTGAAAGCAAACATCGCCATCAGGGCTATCATTAACTGTCGCATATTTAACCTCTTGCTGTTGTTGCAAAAGCTTTAGCGAGGTGTGGGCGAGGCCCGAACCAAAATGATGTGAATGGTTTTTCACACAAGATGAAATGACCGGGGGTTATGCGCGACATGCATGAGTTGAAGCCTGAGAGAGAGTCTGGTTAGGTGTTAGTCTTCCTTCTGTGTTTCTTGCAGTTTCGGCAGCATCACGGCGCCTGTAAGGGCGACAAGCCCTACAAAATCAAGCTCCAGAACTTTTTTCAGCTCGATGGCCTCTGGTTCAATGATCATATGCAGCAATGCAAACCCCACCATGCTTATGAACCCGCAAGCGCTTGCCACAGGCCGAAGGTTGGGCCTGAAGGCTGCAACAAGCAGCAGTCCACCCACGATACCGAAGAGAAGAGCGCGGTGGCGCAGCAGCAGCGATAGTTCCCTGTTGGTCACATCAATGCCGTAGGCGGTGGCTATAAGTTCATCGCTAATAATACCAACAACAGGAGCGAAATTGATCAGCCCGGCAATCAGAAAAAGCGCTGTGATGGTGCGGTTAATGATCATGCCGGTTCTCCTGATGGTCAGTTAAGCAAAGCCTGTGCAATGCTGACGGCTGCTTGCGCAAGTTTATTATAGCCTGAGCCATTGTTGTTCAGAATTATAATTGTGTGTTTGCTTTCAGGGAAACGGGCAATGATGGAAGTGTAGCCGTTGATGCCACCATTATAGCTGATCACAGTGACTGGGCTGCCGTCTTTGCCGATGGGCAGGTTGCCGACTTCCCATGCAAAAGGGTTTTCCGGGTTGAACAAAATTGCTTTGCTTTCTTCAGAAAGAAGCACTGTTCCATACAAGCCTTGGTCCCATTTCAAGATATCCTGTGTTGTGGAGTGCATTGACCCCGTCGCTGTAAATAGCGCCATATTCACAAAGCCGCTTTTGCAATAGTCCGCACTTTGCGGCGTACAGCTTATCTCTTCACCGTTTTTCATATAGTCGGAGGCGAATTTGGGGATGATTTCGCCGCTACTGAAATCGCCAGTGTCGTTCATCTTCAGTGGTGTCAAAATCCTGTCGCGCAGCGCAGTGGCATAGGGCGCATCTGTCAGTTTTTCGATGATTTTGCCAAGCAGGTAATAATTCGAGTTGGAGTAGCGTTTATTGGTGCCAGGCTCAAAGTTTAATGGTTGGGCCGCGAAGGCATTGACGAAATCTTCGGATGAGTTCGTCGCGCGGTACTTGCCCTGCCTCCAGCCGGGAAGTTCTGCATAGTGCGGAATGCCTGAGCTGTGGGTGAGAAGATGTTGAACAGTTATGCGCCGGGCATAGTCCGCTGGATAGTCTGGCAAATACCGGCCAAAAGGCGCACCCAGTTCCAGCTGTCCCGCCTGCACAAGCTGCATGATCAAAACCGCTGTGAACGACTTTGTCATGGAAGCAATGCGAAACCGCGTATCGGGCGTATTGGCGACATTCCATTCCCGGTTTGCTGGACCAAATCCGGCCTCGTAAAGAACATTCCCGTCATGAGCGACCAGAATGGCGCCGTCGATATCATACTGCTCCATCTGTGTTGCCGCGACAGAGGCGATATCGTTGGGCTGTGCGGTAGCTGCAATAGCGACTATGCATGGCATTAAAATAGCTGCCAGGAAACGACGGCATAGGTTTGACAACATGATATTCCTTACTTTTACTCTGATGCCACGTATGACTTTATGGCCTAATGGCGAGAGATTTAAAGGCGATAGACCTTTTCGGCGGTGCCATAGAACATGGCGTGCTGCTCGTCTTCACTATAGCTTTTGGCGATTTTCTTGAAAGCGTTCCACAACACTGGATAGCTGATTGAAACCCGGTCTACCGGGAAGTTGCTTTCAAACATGCAGCGATCCGGGCCGAAGCATTCAATAGCGTGGTGGTAATAGCGGGCTTGCGCTTCTACAAACTCGTCCGATGTGGGCGGTTTTGGTCCGCCAAACCAGCCAAAGCCATTGTCGGGCATGGCAAGGCCGCCAAGCTTTGCGTAAACATTGGGGCAGGCTGCGATCGCAGCGATATCTTGCTTCCAGCCTTCAAAAATTTCCTCGCGCTTGCCTGCATAGGCCCCGACACCAAGCGGTGTACCAAAATGATCAAGGATCATTGTGGTATCCGGGCACGCAGCGGCCAGATCACGAAATTCCATATTCTGGTGATGATAGTGCCAGCTTTCATAGCTTAAGCCTCCTTCACCAAGGCGCTGTACGCCTTTACGGAAATGTTCGTCCGCGAATAGATGGCGCGGTGCTGGCGGCGGAATTAATAGGTCTTGTGGGTTTTCATCCCAGGCGCCTGCATGACGAATACCTTTGAAAAGTTCATTGCCGGCAATCTTATGCTGATCAAGGATTTCATCCAGTGCTGGGTGTCGCAGGTCAGCGTGGGCAACAATGCCCGCAATAACAGACTGACCCTTGTCAGGGTTACAGCGGGCTGCATTCAGCGCAACAAACTCGGTTTCCCCAACGGGCTTTAGCCGGTCCGGGCCATCGGGCCTGTAGCTCGCGCCGCATTCAATGAAAACAGTTTTAACGATATTGTGGCCGCTGCCCGTGTCAGCGTGCAATTGCTCCAGCGTGTATACCAGACCGTCTTGGTTCCATAGGTGATGATGTGGGTCAATAATCGGGCGATCAAGGTCAATGATCTCTTCTTCAACCTGATTGAGCCACTGGTCGTTGTTGAAGAGGTCCGACATTGTGCTTACTCCGCGCTGTTCAATTGACTGAGTATGATTGATCAATCCGTTTTATAGTCTGGTCCTAGAACGCCTTTGTCTTTCAAAGCTCGCTCCAGTTTCTGAATTTTCACAAAGGCGAGCAGCCCGAAGATAAATCCGAAAACCCCTAGAATTTCCATTTACAGTCCTCCAACCCCATAGTTTGACCTACTCCACCGTTACCGATTTAGCTAAGTTGCGCGGCATGTCCACATCTGTCCCCTTTTCAACCGCCGCATAGTAGGACAGCAGCTGCACTGGTATCGCATACAGGATAGGCGTGATCAGATCGCCGCCTGACGGCATATGGAACTGTGCATACATATCGTCCGCAACACCGCCTTCCATATCTGACAGCAGCACAACCTTGCCTTTGCGGGCCATAATTTCTTGCAGGTTTGAAACGGTTTTGTCGCTGAGGCCACCTTTTGGTGCGATGCCGATTACAGGTACGTTTTCGTCCACCAGCGCAATAGGGCCATGCTTCAGTTCTCCTGCGGCATAGCCTTCCGCGTGAATATAGCTGATTTCCTTCAGCTTCAGCGCTCCTTCCATTGCAATCGGGAAGAAGATGCCGCGCCCCACAAACAATATATCGCGCGCAGTGGCGATATCTCGTGCAATGGCTTCAATCTCACCATCATTGCCCAGAATTTTTGCCATCAGGGCAGGGGCTCGTTCCAATTCGCTAACATAGTCTGCAACTTGCGCCGCGTCGATCTGGCCCTTTGCGAACGCCAGTTGCACCGCGAAGCTTGCCAGCACAGACAGGGAGCTGGTGAAAGCCTTGGTACTGGCAACGCCTACTTCAGGCCCCGCATATATTGGCAGAACCAGATCACTTTCGCGCGCCATCGTGGAACCCAGCACATTAACAATAGAAGCAATATGCTGCCCGGCTTCCTTTGCATGACGGAGCGCAGCGAGTGTGTCCATCGTTTCGCCCGACTGGGAAATGAAAATGGCGAGCCCACCATCCACATACACCGGGTCGCGGTAGCGGAACTCGCTTGCAATATCCACTTCAACAGGAACACGGGCGATTTTCTCAATCCAGTACCGGGCGACTTGCGCTGCATAGAAACTGGTGCCGCAGGCAACCAGCGTAACCTTCGGCACCGATGCAAGGTCAAAAGGTGCGTCCGGCAGGCGAATGGTACCCGCGTTTGGGTCCAGATAGCGGCCAAGCGTTTGGGCAACCACGGTGGGTTGCTCGTAAATTTCTTTCTGCATGAAGTGGCGGTGATTGCCCTTGTCAATCATTGTCGCCGCTACTTGGCTGATGCTGACGGCACGTTCAACCGGGCTATTCCCGCGGTCGAAAACCTGAACGGCATCGCGGCTGAGTTCGGCCCAGTCACCTTCTTCCAGATAGATCAGGCGGTTCGACAGGCCCGCGAGCGCCATGGCGTCGGAGCCCAGATAATTTTCCCCGTCACCAAGGCCAACAACAAGCGGGCTGCCTTCGCGCGCGCCGAACATCAGGTTTTCTTCGCCGGCCACCAGAACGCACAGGGCATACGCCCCTTCAAGCCGCGCGATGATAGATTGGAAAGCCGCGCGTGCTTCCACGCCGCGGCCCAGTTCCCGGGTCAACAGCTGTGCGACAACTTCGGTGTCCGTCTCGCCTTCGAAGCTGACGCCATCCGCCTGCAACTCTTCTTTTAGCGATTTGAAGTTTTCGATAATGCCATTGTGAACAATGGCGATGCGGTCTGTCATATGCGGGTGGGCGTTTGCTTCCGTTGGTTCGCCGTGAGTTGCCCAGCGGGTGTGGCCGATGCCTGAATTGCCTTCCAGCGGTTCGCTTTTCAGCCTGTCGGCCAAAGCCTCCAGCTTGCCGGGTGCGCGGCGGCGGCTCAGGGTGCCGTCCTTCAGCGTGGCAACCCCTGCGCTGTCATACCCACGATATTCAAGCCGTTTCAGGCTTTCCATCATGCGGGGAACCGCAGGGGAGTTGCCAACAATGCCTACAATACCGCACATGGCTTAATCCTTTTTCTTTGCTGCTTTTTCGGCAGTTTTTTCGTCGCGGAAGCTGGCCGCATATCCGTCGATGGATCGTTGCCGCGCGCGGGAGACCGCAAGGGCGTCTGCATCAACATCTTTGGTAATAACACTGCCTGCACCAACAATGGCGCCGTCACCAATGTTCACGGGCGCGACAAGCGCGGAGTTGGAGCCGATAAACGCGCCCGCCCCGATGGTGGTTTGATACTTCAGGAAGCCGTCATAATTGCAGGTAATGGTGCCAGCGCCGATGTTGGCGTTTGCCCCAACAGTGGCATCGCCCAGATATGTCAGGTGGCTGACCTTCACGCCTTCCGCAAGGGTTGCTTTCTTCACCTCGACAAAGTTGCCGATTTTCGCGCCGGGACCGATATCGGCGGCTGGCCGCAGGCGAGCGTATGGGCCAACGCTTGCGCCTTCGCGCACAGTCGCCCCTTCAAGGTGGCTGAAGGCTTTGATGGTAACCCCGCTTTCCACCGTGACACCGGGGCCGAATACCACATTGGGTTCAATGGTCACGTCGGCGGCAAGGCTGGTGTCATGGCTGAAGAAAACTGTTTCAGGTGCCGTGAGGGTAACACCGGCAGCCATGGCGTCAGCACGCATTTTGTCTTGAAACACAGCTTCTGCTGCTGCGAGTTCGGCGCGACTGTTCACGCCCATTAACTCTGCCTCGCTGGTTTCAACCACGGCAACGGACTTGCCGTGACGGCGCGCGATTTCAACAAGGTCTGTCAGATAATATTCGCCAGCAGCGTTATCGTTAGAAAGTTCCCCCAGCCACGTACGGGCATGTTTCCCATCTATAAGCATCATGCCTGAATTGCACAGGTTAATGGCGCGCTCACTCTCGGATGCGTCTTTAAACTCAACGATGCGCTCCAATGAGCCATCCTCGCCTGTGATCAACCGGCCATAGGCGGCGGGGTTGTCTGTTCTGAAACCCAGCACAGTGATGCCGCAGTGTTCGGTTTCCGAGCGGGCATCTACCATATTTTTCATGGTCTCAGGCGATATGAAAGGCACATCACCATATAGGACAAGCATATCGCTTGTGTCGCCTTCCAGTGCGGGCAGGGCGCACTGTACCGCGTGTCCGGTGCCAAGTTGTTCTGCTTGCGTAACAAATTCAAGCGTTTCAAACGCTTGCTTAAGCTGTTCCCCCATCGCGCCGATAACCATGATAGTGCGCGATGGTTTTAAGGACGATAGTGCGTCCAGTAGATGTGCAACCATTGGCTTTCCGCCAACAGGGTGCAGAACCTTGTGCCTGGACGATTTCATCCGGGTGCCTTGACCAGCAGCAAGTACGATAGCCGCAAGAGAAGATTGTGCCATGGAAGCCTTTCCTGTGTTCCGGTGAGGCTGTTGACCTGTTCGGATATGCCCGCTGCCCCGCCCCGATGCCGCCAGCATAATGGCTGGAAATAATTTTCAAACCCATTTGTGACAGTAAAATATGAAGAATTTTTGGTCCTAGTCTTCGAGATCAGTCATCTGGTTCGCTGGAATTAAGTGCCAACTTGCTTTGCTGTTCCGGTGGGCGGCTTGCGTGTCTTTGCGCCGCCAATGAGATTTCAGAACCGACATTTGTACTCGGTCCAGCCATTTGAAGGGAAAACCGGGCAGGGGGTTAAAGGGTGTTGGGCGGGAATAGGCCCAGATTTCAAGACGGGACTCGCTCGCTTTTGCCTGCCCTCGCCCGTGAAAGCCATTGGTATCAGCAACGACAAGCGTGCCTGCCTTGGCTGTTAGCCCTTCTGGGACCGGCAGGCCCATTTGGGTTAAGTCGTCGGCGGTGGCGCGGAATGAGCCTTTTTCCGAGTATCCATCAGGGTTCTGTCGCGCTTTAAGAGACCGTTTATATTCCCACTTCAATCGGGCCCATGTCATGCGGTTGGAACCGCGTACATAAGTGAAAGGGCCTTTATCTGCGGTGACATCTTCAAGGAACAGCCATGCTTTCATGGTTGGGTGGAAGGTATCAGCGTGCATGTTTTTTTGCGGGTCTGGTTTGCCGCTATTCAGGGCGTTTCGAATTCGCTGAATATACAGAAGCGGTGGGTTCAGACTGGCGGCGCCGTAACTCAAGGCCCGCCTTAGTATCTTGCTTTTTGTAACGGTCGCTAACGCGGGCTTGTGCGCCAAGTTGGCGTCATCAAGCAGAAAGCGCTGTGTCGCGGTGTCCCCTTGAATCATCTGCCGGGTCTCACCCGAATGGTTCCGGATTTCGCGCCTGATGTCGCTGACCTGCTCCGGAGAGATAAAGTCTTCAAACACCATGAAGCCTTCACGGTGAAACTGTTGACGTTTTGCTTTTTCAACAAGTGGGCTCAAGATGATCCAACGCAACCAGACAAAGGCCCGTGCCAATAGGATGCGAAACACATGCAAACCCAGTGTGTTGAGTGTGCGTGAGCCAATCACCGGGTTGTCCCGGAAGGATTTGGCAGGTGTAAGAAGTGACACAAGCCAAATGGGTATTTTGATGATTGCAATAACAGCGCGCAGCACAGGGTTGCTCTCTCTTTTTAATAAGTGGCTGGTCTATCATGGAAACATGGCGAGCGATAAGCTTTTCATTAAACTGAAATGAATTGAAGTGATAACTGACTGGCGAAATAGCTGTTCAGCGTTTTGGTGTGATAAGCTGGTGGTGGCCATCTTGTGCTACTCATAAGTGTATAGTTATCACAACCATAAAGTGTTTCATTTCGATACGTTTCTGTTGCGAAAGAAGTAAAAAATCAATTTATTATATCTGCTTAGGTGTATTTTTGACTACCAAGTCAATTTGTATTTTGCTACATTTAAGGGAATCGGGCGCAAAATTAAGGTGAGTTAATAATAAGGTTTGCTACACCCTTGGGTTTCTGAAGCCGGGTAAGACAAACCAACCACCGAAGGGACGCGGCGTACTAAACCACTTGATGTTGGTGACCGCTCTCTCGTGTGGAAGCAGGAGATACGTGGTGCCGCACATAAACCCAGAACTCATCTTCTTTATTCTGGTGTCTACGTTGCCTGCGGCTATCATTTATCGCGCCTCCGAAATTCGCACCGTTAATGTGTCCAGCCTGCTTATTGCAGTGGGTTGTGTGTTTCTCTCACTCAGTTGGTCTGTGGACTTCAGTTTGCATACGCTTGTGGACCGTGGGTTAGTCGTATCATCAGATGTCATGACACCGCATATTCTCATGGTGATCTTTGGTTTCGTGCCGGGGTCTGCGCTTGTGGGATTTGGTTTTGCAAGTTGGGCGAGGGAAACCAGAGCTTTGAAGCTTGAGGTGGCGCGGCGGCGCGATGCCGAAGAAGAGCTTGTGAAAGTTAACGAACGACTAGCTCGGGTGGCAGAGCGTGCGGAACGGGCTGATAAGGCGAAAAGCGATTTTCTGGCCAACATGAGTCATGATTTACGCACCCCCCTCAACGCCATTATTGGTTTTAGCGAGATCATGGAATCCGAAATCCTCGGCAAGCTTGGTACATCCCGCTACAAGGAATATCTGGCAGCCATCAATGACAGTAGCCGTCAACTGCATGATAACATTAGCGATATTCTGGATCTGGCAAAAATAAGTGGCGGGCAGATGACACTACGCCACCAGAAGGTGAAGCTGAATACTCTGGTCGAGGAATGCACCGATTTGCTGCAACCGAAGGCGATGGAGAAAGGTGTGGTTTTGGAACCAAACTTCGCCACAGACGTTGCAGTAAGCGTTGATCGCCGCATGATGTTGCAGGTGGTTCTTAGCTTGCTGGGGACTGCGATCAAAAACACGCCGAAGGGCGGCAGAGTGTCGATGGTAACCCTGCAACAAACCGACGGAAGGCCGGTTTTGATCATGCGGGACACAGGCTGCGGTATTTCAGAGGAAGACATCAAACTGGCGACGGAGCCCTTTACTCATTCGGATAGCCTGCTTGCGCGCTCCCACGAAGGTTTTGCCCTACAGCTTGCACTGGTGAACCAGTTTGTGAAACTGCATGGTGGTGACATGATGATCGATGCCAAGCCAGATTTTGGCAGTTGCGTCACGATCAAGCTGCCAGCCGTACCGGTCCCGCACAGCTATAGTACGCACGAAGCCATATCGGTTGCCTGAATTGATGGGTTAACGCGCCCCCATCAGGGTTCGGCGTTCTGACAAGAACAGGGCTTTCAAAAATTCAGTTAGCTTTTGCACATGCGGTAGTTCGGCAGAATCCTGATGCACTGTCAGCCAGAAGTCCCGAACGATGGAAATTTCACGCGGCAACACTGGCGTTAGTGAAGGCATGGTATCGCCAACAAAACAGGGCAGCAGCGCAAGCCCCATACCCGCAGCCGCAGCATTTGCCTGTCCCATTACACTGGTGGTGCGAAAAACCACATTGATGGCGCCGATCATCTTGTCCAGCATCTTCAGTTCCGGTACCGGCAGCAGGTCATCCACGTACCAGATGAAGTGGTGGTCGCCCAAGTCCCCCGGCTGAATGATGGGCGGATGCTGTTGCAGATAACCTGGCGCGGCATAGAGGCAAAGGCGGTAATCGCCAATTTTTTGGCTGGTTACACGCCCCTGTGTGGTTTTAGAGAGGGTTATGGCTGCGTCAGCTTCGCGTCGCGATAGGGACATCTGCCTAAGCTGGGCAATCAGTTCCAGTTGAATGCCGGGATTGTGGGCGTGAAAGCTTGCTGCATGCCTTGATAGAAACTGACTACCAAGTGCGTCAGTGCTGGCAAGGCGCACGGTACCAGTAACAACAGTTTCCGAGGGCGTTAACGCATCCATCAGCTCCAGTGACCCGCTTTCCATCTTTTTGGCGTGAGCCAGCAAGCGGCGTCCATCTTCGGTGAGGGTGTAGCTGCGCCCGCTGCGATCAAACAGCTTGAGGTCAAGAGAATGTTCAAGCGCAGTGATCCGGCGCGAAACGGTGGTATGGTCCACACCCAGACGAATAGCGGCTGCTGTTAGCTTGCCGCGTCGGGCAACTTCCAGAAAGTATCGCAAATCATTCCAGTCAAACATGTTTTTATAATGTGCAAAAATACACAAAAAACAATGCAATACTTCTTAGTGACCTGCGATTTTACCTCATGTAGTTTCTCTCCAATTACTTAAAAGCATGGTGCGCAGGCCGCCCCGTAGCAGTCGCCCGGTATTAGGGCAGTATCAGGAGAGAGATATGTACGAACGCCATCATTATATCAGCGGCGCAGGTGTTGAAGGCACCTCTGGCCGTTTTGGCCCGATTTTTAACCCATCCACTGGCGAGCAGCAGGGCAAGGTTGCGCTTGCTTCCAAAGGTGAAGTTGAGGGAGCCATCGCTGTTGCGGACGCTGCATTCCCGGAATGGTCTGGCACATCGGTTGTGAAGCGGGCGCGCGTGCTGCAAAATCTCGTGCAGCTTCTGTACCGTGACAAGGATAAACTTGCCGAGGCGCTTGCCAGCGAGCATGGCAAAGTCTTCTCTGACGCGCAGGGCGACGTACAGCGCGGGCTTGAAGTTGCAGAGTTTGCGCAGGGCATCCCACACCTTCTGAAAGGTGAATACTCCGACAATGTCTCAAACGGCATTGATATGTATTCCATGCGCAAGCCGCTGGGTGTGGTTTCCGGTATTACGCCGTTCAACTTCCCGGCAATGATCCCACTGTGGATGAGCTGTATGGCAATCGCTTGCGGCAACACGTTTGTTCTGAAGCCCTCTGAAAAAGATCCAAGTGTGCCAATTATGTTTGGTGACCTTTGGAAAGAAGCTGGTCTGCCGGACGGTGTGTTCAACGTCATCAACGGTGACAAAGAAGCGGTAGACACCATTTGCACCGATCCGCGCGTGAAGGCTGTTTCTTTTGTGGGGTCAACACCTATCGCCCAGTATGTTTATTCGACGGCTACGGCGCACGGCAAACGTTGCCAAGCAATGGGTGGTGCGAAGAACCACATGATCATCATGCCGGATGCGGACCTTGACCAGGTTGCCGATGCGCTTGTAGGCGCGGCATACGGCTCTGCTGGCGAGCGCTGTATGGCAATTTCTGTTGCCGTGCCGGTTGGCAAGCAGGTCGCCGACAAAATGGTTGAGATGCTGAAGCCACGCGTTGAAGCCCTGAAGGTTGGCCATTCCATGGATATGGAGGCGGAAATGGGCCCGCTTGTAACCGCTGATCATCTTGCGAAAGTGCGCGGATATCTTGATCTCGCCGAAAAAGAAGGTGCGGACGTTGTCGTGGATGGCCGTAATTTCAAATACAACATGCAGGGCTATGAAAACGGCTATTATCTCGGCGGTTCGCTGTTCGATAATGTGAAAGCTGATATGCGCACCTACCGGGAGGAAATTTTTGGCCCGACGCTACAAATCGTGCGCGCAGAAAACTTTGATGAAGCTATCCGCCTGCCATCTGATCACGAATTCGGCAACGGTACCTCTATCTTCACCCGTGATGGTGACACTGCCCGAGCCTACACCAACAATGTGGAAGTGGGTATGGTCGGTGTAAATGTGCCAATTCCTGTGCCGCTTGCTTTCCATACCTTTGGCGGTTGGAAAAGCTCTGCGTTTGGCGACATCAACCAGCACGGTATGGAAGGGGTGCGGTTTTATACAAAAACCAAAACCGTCACTAGTCGCTGGCCAACCGGCATTCGCTCTGGTGCCGAGTTTGTGATTCCAACGCTTAACAGCTAAACTAATGTGCCCGAATCCGTATGGGGTTTGGGCTCCTTTGCTCTGTTTTGAGGTCGGATACGGCAGCTCATGCCGGGAACAACTTGGCCCGTTCCAGATGGACCATTTATCTCGTGGGGAGAAAATAAATGAACCGTATGTTGATGGCAGCTTTGGCTGCAAATTTAGGAACCTCTGTTTTAGCGCAAGAGGGTAAGGATTGGCCGTATCCGCAAGATACGCCGACGGTTGCACAGGTTTCCGTTGGGCTCGCGGGGCAAAAGCCGGCTGACATCACGCGGTTTCTGCTTGCGCGCGGTGGCGCTGCCCCGGCCCTGAACACCGATGGCTCCATGCTTGCGTTTGTGACCAATGTTACAGGCGACAGGCAGCTTTGGGTGATGGACCACAACGGCGGCCAGCCGCGTCAGCTAACATTCGGTAATGGTATCACTTTTTATTCCTGGCACCCGGATGGGGACAAGCTGATTTACGGTGCAGACAATAATGGCGATGAGCGGGAAGCTTACTATCTGATCAGCGCTGACGGGGAGACCGAACGTCAGGTGATGGGCTATGCCGATGCCTTCCGTCAGTTCAGTTCCTTCACGGACGACGGCAAGAAGTTTCTGTTCAGCTCTACACAGCGTAATGGCCTCGACTTCGACGTTTATGAGGCTGACCTTGAAACCGGCGAAAGCAGGATGCTTCTGGAAGCCAGCTTCAACTACTACCCTGCTGCCAAGCAACCGGATGGTGATTTGCTGATTATCACTGATGTTCGCGGTGAAGACGGCCATGATGCCTACATGCTGAACACAAAAACCGGTAAGCTGGACGTGCTGTTTCAGCCTGAGATTTCGGCAGAGTTTACCGATTTTCATTGGGCGCCCGAAGGGCAGTCTTTCTATTATCTGACCAATGAAGGTGGTGAATATTTGGGTGTTGCTGAATATGACCTCGCAACAGGTACTGGCAAGATGATCATTGAAGGTGATGTGGACCATGAAGACCTCGGCCTGTCGCATGATGGTCGCTACCTGTCTTTCAGCACTAATGCAGGTGGATACAGCAAGCTTCATATAATGGACCTGGAGACCGACAGCTTTGTTGATGTACCGGAGTTGCCTCGTGGTGTGATGAGCGTGAACTGGTCAAAGGGTACCAACGCTGTTGCCATCCGCGTTTCTGGCCCCGGCATGGCAGGTGACTTGTTCACCTGGACAATTGGCGACAGTGCGGCAGTGCATGCCTATGCCTCTAACCTCGCGGGGTTAAATGCAGCGGACATGAAAGTGCCGGAACCAATCAGTTTCACAGCGCGGGACGGTGTGACCGCCCACGGCCTTCTGTATTTGCCGGACGGCGTTGAAAACCCACCTGTGGTGGTTGATGTTCACGGCGGCCCGACTGCGCAGGCGCGCCCGACATGGAGCCCGATTACACAGTATTTGGTTGGCAAGGGCATTGCGGTGCTGGATATCAATGTGCGGGGTTCCACCGGGTACGGCAAAACCTTTGCGCGGCTTGATAATCAGGAAAAGCGTCTTGATAGCGTGCGTGATCTTGTCGATGCGTTGGCGTGGATGCGGGAAGATGGCCGTGTGGACGCAGACCGTGCTGCGGTTATGGGCGGCTCGTACGGGGGCTATATGGTGAATGCGGTGATGGGTTCTTACCCCGATGCCTTCAAGGCGGGTGCATCATTCGTTGGCGTGTCGGATTGGGTGCGTGCACTTGAAACCGCATCGCCGGGCCTGAAAGCAAGCGACCGGGTTGAATATGGCGATATCCGTGAGGAGCGCTGGCAGAAATTCTATGCCGAAAATTCGCCGATCAATAATGCGAGCAAGATCAAAGCGCCGATGTTTTTCGAGCACGGCGTGAATGACCCGCGCGACCCGGTAACGGAGACCGATATCATCGTAAAAGCGATCCGCGACAATGGTTATGAGGTTGAATATCTGCGCTTCCCCGATGAGGGCCACAGCGTAAGCAAGATGAAAAACCGCATTATCTTTTACCGGCGGCTGGCTGACTTCCTTGAGAAGCAGTTGGGTGCCAACTAACAACGCATGGCTTAGGGGAGGCTGCTGCCGGCCCTTAGTCGCATGAGTAAACTGTTTATCAGGAGAGCAGGTCTTGGACTTCTCGCTTAATGAAGATCAGCGCGCCATTCAGGATATGGCGCGATCTTTCACAACCGACCAAATCACCCCTAACGCCCATATTTGGGATGAAGAGAAGGTGTGGCCCAAGGGTGTGGCCAAAGCCGCTGGCGAGCTGGGTTTTGGCAGCATCTATGTGTCTGAAGAAGGCGGTGGCTGCGGCCTAAGCCGGGTAGAAAGCGTGCTGATTTTCGAACAGCTTTCCATGGGGTGCCCCTCCACAGCCGCGATGATCAGCATCCATAATATGGCGACATGGATGATCGACAAATTCGGCAATGAGGACCAGCGTGACCGCTTTGTGGGCCCCCTCGTGACGTTCGATAAAATGGCGAGCTATTGCCTGACAGAACCGGGCGCAGGCAGCGATGCCGCCAGCCTGAAGACCAAAGCGGCGAAGGATGGCGACGAGTATGTGCTGAACGGGGCCAAAGCCTTCATTTCCGGCGGTGGCGAAAGCGACGTTTATGTGGTGATGGCTCGCACGTCTGACGATGGTGCGCGCGGCATTAGCTGTTTCGTGGTTGAAAAGGGCACACCCGGCCTGTCGTTTGGCGCGCAGGAGAAAAAGCTTGGCTGGCACAGCCAGCCAACATCTGCGGTGATGTTTGATGACTGTCGTGTCCCGGCAAGTAACCTGATCGGCGCGGAAGGCCAGGGCTTTAAAATCGCCATGATGGGCCTTGATGGCGGGCGCTTGAATATTGCGGCATGCTCGCTTGGTGGGGCGCAGCGCGCGCTTGATGAAGCGGTTACATACACCAAAGACCGCAAGCAGTTTGGTAAATCTATCGCGGATTTTCAGGCGACCCAGTTCAAGCTGGCTGACATGGCAACAGAGCTGGAGGCCGCGCGGCTATTATTGTACGCAGCAGCGCAGAAGGTTTCAGATGGTGCGCCGGGTGCGGCAGCTCATGCGGCGATGGCCAAGCGTTTCACCACCGATGTTGGTTTTGAGGTTACGAACCACGCGCTGCAACTGCATGGCGGGTATGGTTATTTGCAGGATTACCCGATTGAACGCATCCTGCGTGATTTGCGGGTGCACCAAATTCTGGAAGGCACGAATGAGATTATGCGCGTGGTTATCAGCCGCGAACTGTTAAAGGATTAGAGGTCATGCCAAATGATACAGCAGAAGCAGAAGTTCTTTTTGAAACCCGTGGCAATATCGGCCTGATTACACTTAATCGGCCAAAGGCGCTAAACAGCCTGACGCATGGTATGGCGGTGGCAATCCACAGGCAGCTTGATGCATGGAAAACCACACCTTCTGTTCAGGCGGTTGTGGTTGTTGGTGCGGGTGACAAAGCTTTCTGCGCTGGTGGGGACGTGGTGAAGGTGACCAAATCCTATAAGGCAGGCACCGGCGAATGGCGTGATTTCTTCCATGACGAATATCTGATGAATATCGCCATTCACGAGTTTCCCAAACCATACATCAGCCTTGTTGATGGCATTGCCATGGGCGGGGGTGTGGGTGTTTCCATCCCCGGTGACTTCTGGGTTGCGTCTGAGAAGACACTGTTTGCCATGCCGGAAACCGGCCTTGGCCTGTTCCCTGATGTGGGCGGTGGTTGGTTCCTGCCACGCCTGCCGGGTGAGACGGGCATGTATCTGGCGCTAACCGGTGCGCGTATCAAGGCACCTGACCTTTATGCGCTTGGTATCGCGACGCACCATATTGCATCCGACCAGATGGATGCGGTGGTTGATGCGCTGGCGGGCGCGACCATCAAGGATAACCGTGATGTGGCGGACGTGCTGAACCGTTTTCACAAAAACCCGGAACCAGCGCCACTTGCGCAGTATTTTGACCGGATTGACGGTGCTTTTGTCGGTGTGCGGGTGGATGAAATTATACACCAACTTGAACTGGAAGAATGCGAATGGTCGCAAAAACAGTTCAAGATATTGTGCAGCAAATCGCCGACAAGTTTGAAGCTGACATTGGCGCAGCTTCGGCGCGGTGCGGTGCTGGAAAGCTTCCGGGATAATATGCGTATGGAGTTCCGCATGGTTAACCGTGTGATGGAAGGCAGTGATTTTTATGAGGGTGTGCGCTCAATCCTGATTGATAAGGATAATGCGCCTGTTTGGAACCCGAATTCGCTGGACCGGGTATCAAACGAGGCAATTGAAGCGTATTTTGAGCCTTTAGAGAATGAGTTGGCTGTTAATTAGGAAAGTACAGATTGCTTGAGTTTTTGGGCATATGGGCTGGGTTCTTGCTAGTGCCTTATGTGACTATGGTGCTGCTAAAGTTGTGGCCTGTTCTTCGAGTGATAGCATCTATAGTGATTGCTACTGTTGGCGTTAATATTTGGATCAAGAGTTGGGCAACAGATGCTCTGGACTTTTGGTTATTGGGGCCAACAATTTTGGGGACTTTAGTAATTACTTTTTGTGCTGAAATGACAATCAGCATCATTAGAAATAGCCGTGCTAAGAATAAGGGCGATAGGCCCACAATCGATTAGGTTGGAGGAAAAATCATGACAAATATCGCATTTATCGGGCTGGGCAATATGGGTTTGCCAATGGCCAAAAATCTGTTAGGCGCAGGCCATAATGTGTTGGGGTTTGATCTTTCCGAAGACGCCCGTGCGGGCCTGGCTGGCGCAGGCGGGCAGGCTTTTGCCACCGTTGCTGAAGCGGTAGCGGACGCTGATGTCGTGATCTCCATGTTGCCATCGGGCGCAATTGTGAAAGCGGTTTATGAAGGCGAAGACGGCGTGTTTAAAAACGCCAAAGCGGGTGCGCTGATGATCGATAGTTCCACCATTGATGTAACCACCGCGCGTGATGTGGCGCAGGAAGCCAAAGCCCACGGGTTCGAGATGGTCGATGCGCCAGTTTCAGGCGGTGTTGGCGGTGCGGCGGCTGGCACGCTTGCCTTCATGGTGGGTGGCACAGCAGCTGGTTTTGCCAAGGCAAGCCCTATACTGGAACCTATGGGCGCCAAAATCGTGCATTGCGGTGCGTCCGGTAACGGACAAGCGGCGAAAATCTGCAATAATATGCTGCTCGCAATTTCCATGATTGGGGTGTCGGAAGCCTTCAACCTTGGTCGTGCGCTGGGGCTGGATGACCAAACATTTTATGATGTTGCTGCGAACGCATCGGGCCAGTGCTGGTCTCTTACAAGTTATTGCCCCGTGCCGGGCCCCGTGCCCGCGTCGCCCGCCAATAATGCGTATCAGCCCGGTTTTGCAACGGCCCTGATGCATAAAGATCTTGGCCTTGCGATGGAAGCGGTGGCATCGGCGGGTGCGAACACTCCGCTTGGTCATCTGGCGGCTGATATTTACTCAACCATGAATGACGAAGGCCATGGCGGCGTTGATTTCTCGGGTGTGATCAAACATCTGGCGGGCACACTGTAAGCAAGGCCCCAGAAAGGGCCAAATATGACGAAGAAAATGCTGGGCGTTCTCTCACTGTTTTTCCTCATGGCATGCCCGTCAGGGGTTTCGGCGGGCGAGCGTCAGAAGCCCTCGGTTGCATGGTCACTTCAAGCCGATTTCAAAAGCCCGGAAAGCGCCGCGATTTCGCGAAAGCACGGTGCAGTCTTTGTTTCCAACGTGAACGGATATGAAAAGAATGATGAGGGTTTTATCAGCCGCCTGTCCCTTGATGGAAAGCTGGACAGGCTTGTTTGGCTCGATGGCATCCACGCACCAACCGGCTTGAAGGCGGTGGGTGACACGCTTTGGGCGGTGGATTTTGACCGACTGTTGGAGATTGATATCCGCTCCGCCCGCATTGTCGCTTCTTACCCAACGCCCGATATCAATCCTATGTTGAATGATGTGGCTGTAGGCCCAAAGGGCGAGGTGTTCGTAACCGGTTCTGAAAGCAACACCATCTATCAGCTTCTGGATGGGGCCTTGCAGGTTTGGCTTCGAGATGAGGAGCTGTTGCGGTTTGCCAATGGTATCATGGTAACAAACGATGCCATTGTGGTGGCCGCTTATCACCTGATTCATATTGACAAAACCAGCAAAAAACGCACGGTTTTGGAACCAAAAGAAACCCTTTATGATCTTGAAGGTGTGATGCCTGACGGTGCAGGTAGATACATAGTCTCCGCAATTGGCAACCGACCCATTTATCAACTTGATAATCATGGTGGTGTTGTTCCAATCTATCAAATCGAACCATATTTTGCTGATTTTGATATTGCGGGCAGCTTGCTTGTTGGTCCCTCCGGACCACGCCGCGTTATAGCGCTTGAAATTCTTGATCAATGACCAGGCAAACACGCAGGGCATAAGGGTGATGGATAGATGAAAATTTGTGTTTTTTGTGGCTCCAGAACCGGGAATGACCCGGTTTACATGGAAACCGCAACAAAAGTTGGGCGGTTTTTCGCTGAAAACGGCATTG
Organism: Kordiimonas sp.; assembly: GCA_965199355.1. Classification (GTDB taxonomy): domain Bacteria; phylum Pseudomonadota; class Alphaproteobacteria; order Sphingomonadales; family Kordiimonadaceae; genus Kordiimonas. Next base: position 270,072 of record OZ240690.1, on the reverse strand, counting down.
ACCTTGTGTATGGCGGCGGCAATGTGGGCCTGATGGGCGCGGTGGCGGATGCGGTGCTCGCGGGTGGCGGCAAAGTTACGGGCGTAATGCCCAAACATCTGGCTGACCGGGAAATTGCCCATACCGGCATTACATCCCTAACCATTGTTGATGATATGCACCAACGCAAATCAGCCATGGCTGACCATTCAGATGCCTTCCTGACCTTGCCAGGTGGTGCGGGCACCATGGAAGAAATGTTTGAACAATGGACATGGGCGCAGCTTGGCCTACACCAGAAACCAAGCGGCGTGCTTAACGTTGGCGGTTACTACGACGCCTTGCTGCGCATGATCCGTGACATGGTTGCAGCCGGGTTTCTAAAGCAGGCATTTGCGGACTCGCTTATGATTGATAGCGATATTGCGGCGTTGGTTGATGCTTTCCGGGCCTATGAGCCACCAGTGCAGAAATGGCAGAAGTAGTGGTATGCCTGATACATCCGCCGTCTTGACCCATGAAATTATCATCGCCGCTGCCGCCATTGTAAATGCAAATGGTGAAATGCTGGTTGTGCGCAAACGGGGCACAACAGCCTTCATGCAGCCGGGTGGCAAACTGGACGCAGGCGAAACGCCTGAAAATTGTCTGTTGCGCGAGCTGGAGGAAGAGTTGGGGCTTATCGCGCCTAAACAGGCGTTGAAACCAATGGAAGTGTTTTCAGCACCTGCCGCTAACGAGCCAGACACCATAGTGACTGCCCATATGTTCCTGATTGACGGGGAAGAATTCAGCGATATCGAAGCGCGCGCGGAGATTGAACAAATCACATGGGTTGATGTGCGTTCTTTGCCAGCCCTTGAACTCGCACCCTTAACGAGAGACCGTGTGGTCCCCGCCGTCCTTCGCCAAAGTTTTGGTGTTTCCTGAAAGGCAAAAGCCCGATCAAGTGACCGGGCTTTGTCCTAATTGGCGAGGGAAGGGTTCGCCAATATCTCTTGTTATCGCCTCTAGTCTTATGGCTGGTAAGGAAGTGAAGAATGATGCAGCACAATGCGAAGTGTGCCTTCTTCGTCTTTTTTGTAGCCCCAGCTTTTGTCTACTTTGGTTACATTGCCGTCCTTGTCGGTGAAGGTAACCCAGCCCATCCACATGGCGACATCACCTTGGATGAAACTTGCAGAGGTTTCAGAAACAACTGACCGCCAGCTCTTGAGGCCAAAGCCACCATCAAGCGGATAGTCGTCGCTGTGACCAACAAAGTAAGCCAGCGCGCCATCACGTGTTGGGCGGAATGTTTTTTCACCGCTGGCAAGGGTTGGTTTGAACAGTACCAGGCCAAGGTTGTAGCCATAGGCAGCGTCAAGCGCGCCGTTTGCAAGGGCAGTTGCGGCTTCCAAACCTTCTTCGTCATACGCTGTGGAGATGGCTACTAGCGCGTCGCCCCAGATTTTGCGTGCTTCTGTCAGTTCCTGTTCAGTAATTGTCGTGCTCATTGTCGTTTATCTCTCTCGCTAGGCCACTGCTGTATTGCTTTGCTGCATTGCGGGCAGTGGTTCCCGGTTCACACCTGTTAGAAAAAATACGCAGACCAAGCTGCGTCGATTCGCAAAATCAAAATTAATGTGAGTGTAAATTCTTGTCAAACAATACCCATTTAGATAGATAAAAGTTATCACATGAAGAATAAAAACATGTGCCTTTGAACTGGTTTTTACTGAGTTTTCCGCCATAAACAGCCTTGTAAGTGGCTATCAGCTTCCGGTAACCGCGAATTGCAAAGCCCTGCCTAAATGCAAACAGCCCGCGTTGGGGAAAGCAACGCAGGCTGTGTGAATAAGTTGGGGAAGGGGATTACATTGTTTGCTGGGGAACAAAGTTGCCGGCATGTGTCAGCGGCTGGTTAAGCGCACCGTATTTGATTACCGCTTGCGTGCGGTTTGACACGTCCAGCACTTTGAAAATTGCATGCATGTGCGCCTTTACGGTGCCTTCCGCAATTGTCAGCCGTGCTGCAATTTCCTTGTTGGGCAAGCCATCTGCTGCCATGGCGAGGATTTGCTTCTGCCTGAAAGACAGGCGGCTCAGGTCCACATATGTTTCGTCTTTTACATCGTCGCCGCGGCGGTCATGCATATAGGCCCGCACATTGGGCGAAGCAGGAATGATTGCGCTGCCGGAAAGGCGGTCCTGCGGAAGGTTCAATGCCCGGCGAATTTTGCGGATCACTTCTGCCACACCGGCGTTGCGCCGAACAATGGTTGCGCCCTGCCAAATGGGATTGGAGAAAGAATTATCGGTAACAATCATGATGGCCGCGCCGGGGTAAAGCCGGCGAACCAGTTTTAGGCAATTGCGACCTTCGCGTGCGTCTGCATCGCCTGTGCTCAGACTATCAGGGTGGATAACCACAAGGTCCAGCTTGTCGTGCCGGGCGGTAACCTCAATAAACTCGCTTTCGCTACCGGCGTCGATCACTTCACTGAAGGATGCAGACACGGAAACAACCTCCCGCATCGACAATCTGTATAGTTCTTCACCGTCTACTATAAGTGCTTTCATGTTTTCCTCGCTCGCTGTCCCCCAAGTTTTTAGATGCGCGTTGGCACTTGGTGGGAAGGCCATTGTTTGGCCCGTTTTTATAATGAGACCACCCTAATCCTAAGTCTAAGCCGATTTGGAGCCCATGAGACGAATCGTGTGACCGATGCGACGAACAGCAGATTCCCTGGATAAGTCGTTTTGCCTGAGCAAAGCCTTGGGGGCTATTGTTGGTTATTGAGCGGATTGCTTGTGCTAGCTGACAGCTCCATTTCCCCAATTGGCATGCCCGGCATTGACTTCCTGCTTTCAAAGGTTCAAGAACGGGGCATATTCTGTCACTCCAACAGGGGCCTATGCGGTTAACCATTATGACGTTGAAACCATCTGACATCGCAATGAATGACGACATCCAGCAATTGCTGAGCGAGATAGATACCCGCCAGCAGGACATGGTTTCTACCGTTGTCGAATGGTCAAAGGTGAACAGCGGTAGCCGCAACCTGGATGGCTTGCAGGTTATGGAAGACATCATCGTAAAAGCCTTCAGCGTCCTGGAGCCGGAAATTGAGTTTATCGACCTTGCCGACGGCGAAGGTGTCACGCCTGCCGGTGATGTGGAAACGATCAAGAACGGGCGGTGCATCCGTATCTTCAAGCGGCCAGACGCAAACCGCCGGGTGTTGATGACAGGCCATACAGATACTGTTTTTGCCATCGATCATCCGTTTCAGGAACCGGTGTGGCTGGATGACAATACGCTGAACGGCCCCGGTGTTGCGGACATGAAGGGTGGCATCATCGTGATGCTGAATGCCTTGATGGCGCTTGAAAAATCATCCTATGCGCAGTCAATTGGCTGGGAAGTGCTTTTGTCACCCGACGAGGAAACAGGTTCCCTTGGGTCTGCAAAGGTGCTCGCCGACCGTGCTGTTGCCGCCGATATTGGCATGACCTATGAGCCCGCGCTGGCTGACGGCACACTGGCGGGTGCCCGCAAGGGCAGCGGCAATTTTGTTATGGTTGTAGAAGGCAAGGCTGCGCACGCGGGCCGTGAGTTCTTCGCGGGGCGTAACGCAGTTGTTTTGATTGCAGAAATTATTGGCCGCTTGTCGGGCCTGACAAACGGCAAACCCGGGCTGACCGTTAACCCTGCAGTGATTACGGGCGGGGTTGCCCCGAACGTTGTACCGGACAGGGCGCTTTGCCGCTTTAATGTTCGACTGGAAGAGCCAACGGATGCGGCGTGGTTTGAAGGTGAACTTGCAAAAATTGTTGATGAATTTGGTGCCCGTGATGGGTTCCAAGTGCGGTTGCATGGTGGTATAAACCGACCACCAAAAGCAATTTCGGAAGCGAATCAGCTTTTGATGGATCGCATAGCAGACTGTGGTGCCGAACTTGGCATTAAAGTTGACTATGTTCCAACAGGGGGATGCTGCGAAGGTAATAACCTTGCAGCCGCCGGTTTGCCTAACGTTGACACGCTTGGCGTGCGCGGTGGGTTGATCCATTCCGCTGACGAATTTGTAGTGGTTGACAGTTTCACCGAGCGCGCCAAACTGTCTGCATTGATATTGATGGCATTTGCCGCAGGTGCGCTTGATGATGTGCTTGCTGCGAAAGCCAACAAGGCTTGATACGCCCAGTATGAAGCCAGACCTCAGGCCCGGAGACGGGCCGAAGGCGACCGGGGCCCTTCAGTTGCCCGGACAAAAAAAGAAGGAAAATCCCATGTTTGTGGTGCGACCTGCACGATTGGATGATCTTGAGGGCATGGTGAGGCTCGCGCAAGTTAGAGCGCCGGGCATGACAACATTCCCAACTGATAAAGGTTTGCTGAAAGAACGCTTGGAAATGGCGGAACATGCGTTTAACAGCCCGGCAGACCTGACGGAAAAACGCAACTATCTTCTGGTTTTGGAAGAAGTGGCAACCGGTAGAATTATTGGCACGAGTGCTTTGATTGTTGGCATTGGCCTTGATAAGCCTTTTTACAGTTACCGCATTATTCACCATACCCAGACCAGTAAGGAACCCGATGTTCGGGTTGATACCGAGCTGTTGCAGCTTTCAAACGATTTCACTGGTGCCATTGAAGTGGCCACGCTGTTTCTTGACCCTGAGTACCGCACTGAAGAGTTCAGGCCCGCTAAGCTGGGTAAACTGCTTGCAAAAGCGCGGTATCTATTTATGGCGACACATTCAAACCGCTTCCCTGATACTGTGATTGCAGAAATCCGGGGTTGGGTTGACGACAATGGCAATTCCCCTTTCTGGGATGCGATTGGTCGCCATTTCTTCAGTCTGGATTTTCATGAAGCGGACGACATCAATGGGGCAGGCAATAGTCAGTTCATTTCTGACCTTATGCCTGCTTTCCCGATCTATCGGGCCCTTCTCCCGCAAGAAGCGCAAGACGTTATCGCGCGCCCAAATGATGGTGCGATACCGGCTGCCAAGCTGCTGGAAAAAGAAGGTTTCCGTTTCTCCGGTGCGGTGGATATTTTTGACGCCGGACCCCTTTATGATGCCCGGTTAAGCTCCATTGCGACGGTGCGTGCCAGCACCGAAGGTGTGCTGGCTGGCAGCGTTGAGGGTGGCGGTGCGGACCATCAACATCTTGCGGCAAATGTGTCGCTGGAAAATTTCCGGGTTGTTGCAACCAGTGTTGTTGAAGGCTCTAGCGGCTTGTGGCTCCCTGATGGGGCTGCAAGTGCCCTGCAAGTGGGAGAGGGCGATACCATTCGCTATGTCCCGATTAACCTTGATGAAACAGGCCGCAAACCGCTGGAGAACAAATAATGACACACTATATCAACGGTGCCTGGCAGGATGGTTCGGGTGAGACTTTCATTTCAACAAATCCAGCCAACAATGCACAGATCTGGTCTGGTGATGCAGCAACCGCCAGCCAGGTTGATGCAGCTGTGGCTGCTGCTCGCGAAGCTTTTGTCAGCTGGTCCCTGACCACTCTTGAAGAACGCTTGGTGATAATTCGCCGTTATGCTGAGTTGGTGGGCGAAAACAAGGCAGAGCTTGCAGCGCTGATCAGCGCAGAGGCAGGCAAGGTTATGTGGGATGCGCTTGGCGAAGCAACCGCCATGGCGAACAAAATCGAAATTTCACTCAAGGCGTTCGAGGACCGTACCGGCAGCCGTGAAGCGGTGAATGGGGCCATTCGGTCAAAACTGTCCCACCGCCCGCATGGTGTGATGGCGGTGTTTGGCCCGTACAACTTCCCGGGGCACTTGCCAAATGGCCATATTGTGCCCGCGCTGATCGCTGGCAATACGGTAGTGTTCAAGCCGAGCGAGCAAACCCCGGCAGTGGCAGAGAAGATGGTCCGTATTTGGGAAGAAGCAGGCTTGCCTGCTGGTGTGCTGAATCTGGTGCAGGGTGCACGGGACACCGGTGCCGCACTTGCCGCCAGCCATGGGATTGATGGCCTGCTCTTTACCGGCAGCGCCAACACGGGCTTTGCTATTTCCAAACAATTGTTTGACCGTCCAAACGTCATTCAGGCGCTTGAAATGGGCGGCAATAACCCGCTGATTGTTCACGAAGTTGAAGACCAGCAAGCTGCGGCTGTGATGACAATATTGTCTGCGTTTGTCAGCTCCGGTCAGCGCTGTACCTGCGCGCGCCGTTTGATCGTGCCGACGGGCGATGCGGGCGATGCCTTTGTGGAAGCCCTTGCACGTACCATGGACGGATTGCAAGTGGGGGCAGGTGACGCGGACCCGGAACCTTTCATGGGCCCGGTTATCAGCGCTGCGGCAGCAGACCATGTGCTGCGGGCGCAAGCGTCGCTTGAAGAAGCGGGTGGCCGCGTTATCCGCCGTGTGGAGCGTTTGCCACAAGGGGATGCATTCCTTTCGCCGGGCCTGGTCGACGTAACAGCGGTTTTGGACCGTCCAGACGAGGAAGTGTTTGGCCCCATGCTTCAGCTTATTCGGGTTGATAGCTTTGAAGCTGCGGTCGAAGAAGCAAACAATACCAAATATGGCTTGGCGTCTGGTCTGATTTCAGACAGCCGCGAGCTTTATGACTATTTCTTCCCACGGTCTCGTGCAGGCATTGTGAACTGGAACCAGCAGCTCACAGGTGCAGCCTCGACAGCACCGTTTGGTGGCATTGGCTGGTCCGGCAATCACCGGCCAAGCGCCTATTATGCTGCTGACTATTGCGCTTATGCTGTTGCTTCAATGGAGCAGGCAGATGGCAAAGTAACTGTGGCGGCAATGCCAAAGGGTTTAACCATTGAGGGAGAGGACGCATGAACTGGCGCGAAGTAAATTTTGACGGCATCGTAGGCCCCACCCACAATTACGCGGGTCTTTCTTACGGCAACGTGGCGTCAGCGAAAAACGAAGGTCAGATAGCAAACCCGCGCGAAGGCGTGTTGCAGGGCCTGAAGAAGGCGCAACATTTGCGCAGTCTGGGCATGACACAGGGTGTTTTGCCACCCCATGAACGCCCTCATTTGCGCACGCTGCGGTCGCTAGGTTTTTCAGGGAGTGATGCAGAAATGCTCACAGCGGCGTGGAAAACAAGCTCGGCCTTGCTGAAAAACCTGATGTCTTCTGCCACAATGTGGACAGCGAACGCGGGCACAATCTCTCCGTCACCTGACACGGAAGATGGCCGCACGCATTTCACGCCCGCTAATCTGGCAGCCATGTACCATCGCTCTATCGAGCATGAAACAACCGGGGCGGTGCTGAAGGCCTATTTTCCGGAAGGTGATCATTTCGCACATCATCCCGGCCTGCCGGGTGGCACCCATATGGGGGATGAAGGCGCAGCCAACCACAACCGCTTCTGTACAGCATACGGCGAAGAGGGCATTGCGCTTTATGTTTACGGGCGTAGTGCATTTGATGTGGCGAAAGACCTGACCTTCCCGGGGCGTCAAACCCTTGAAGCCAGTGAAGCGATTGCCCGCCAGCATGGGCTCAAATCGGGCCGCGCGCTTTTCATCAGGCAAAATCCGGCGGCGATTAACGCAGGTGCTTTCCATAATGACGTTGTTGCGGTTTCTAACCGCAACGTGTTCTTCTATCATGAGCATGCGTTTGAAGACCCGGCAGCCATGCAGGCAATGCTACGGGAAGCCGCACCTGAAATTGATTTTGAGTTTGTCGAAGTGCCAGCGGCCAAAGTACCGCTTGGTGACGCAGTAACCTCTTATTTGTTTAACAGTCAGCTTATTTCCGTGCCGGGCGAGGACAAGATGCGCCTTATCTTGCCGGTTGAGGTTGAAGAAACGAATAGCACCCATGCCTATGTTGAGGAAATGCTGGGCTCCAACGGGCCAATCGGAGCGGCGGACTATCTGGATGTGCGTCAAAGCATGCGCAACGGTGGTGGTCCTGCGTGCTTGCGTCTGCGGGTTGCCCTGTCAGATGAGCAGCTTAACGCGATGGGCGCAAACGCCGTGCTAGATGATGCGCTTGTCGCGACACTGGAGCAGTGGGCTAACAAGCATTACCGTGACCGTGTCACGGCAGATGACCTTGGTGATCCGAAGTTGATGGAAGAATGCTTTGCAGCTCTTGATGACCTGACGCAAATTTTGCAACTAGGCAGCATCTACGACTTCCAGCAGTAAGCTATGTAAAAATGGATTTGGCGCTCTTCGGGGCGCCATTTTTCTTTCGGGTTTATTTTTCGGGAATGCCTGCGCCGATATCCACATACACCTGCGCATGCTGGTCCACATGCACGACTTCATCAACACTAAGCTGGTCGCCGACGTTTTGCGACGTTCTGATTGCACCGCTACCAACAAAAAACTCAACTGTTCCATCGTCCCCCAACAAAGGTAGCTGACTTGTTCGGTAAACAAAGGGGCGTTCCTTCAGGCTTGCGCCCCAGCGTGTAAGAGCACCGGCGCAAGGCTGGTCCCGCAAGGCATGGTAATAGTCAATTTGCGCTTGATGGTTTCCGGCAGGCACCATTTCAAAAATGTTTCGGCCCGTGATGTCTGCGCCCAGAATTTTCACCAGTCTGCTGCCGGAAGCAAGAATGACCAGTTCTTTAGGGCCAACGAATTTGCTCATGTAGGTTTCGTCAAGAAAGGCTGCAATTTCGTGCAGGCGGAAGTCACTTCGGTGAGGAATAAGGTGCCCTTCACGACGAGGCAGGCCATGCCAATAGTGCGCAAGATTCTTTGAGGCTTCACTGTAGCTGAAGACCTGAAAGAAATTGTCTGACCAACTATAGGTTGGCATTCGAAAGTGCACCTTATTGACTAAAAAAACAACAATAACGCGTATTGCTCATGATTAGACTTTAAGCGAAGTTACTGATTTATCAAATAATTTTCGCTAAATTGGTGTATTTTTATAAGTTAAGGTTGGTATTGTGGATGCTGACGCTCACTTTTGAACCTGAAAGTATAGCGCGAACATCAGCCTGTTCCCTGTCTTTCGCAATCGCTTTGGTAACCCCGACAGTGAAGCGCGCTATGCCATCATCATCAAACAGCGGAAGGTGCAGGGTCTTGGCGATTTTGGGTGTCAAAACCCTTGGGGGTTCATATGTTGTCACGACGGCACAGTGATCTGTCCGCATCTTGTTGTAAAAATCAAAAATAATATCGCGGTGCTCTGATGGCACCACATCCAACAGGTTTCTTCCCGTGACATCTGCCCGTGTTATTTCAGAGGTGTTGGACCCTGCAACCCGGATCAGAATATTGTCTGGGTCTATCCATTCCGTGAGAAAAACGTCAGGTAGGGCTTTGCCCAGATGCATGGGGGAAAAGTCGCGCTTGTGCGGGCAGGGATGCCCCGGCTGTCGCAGTTTAAGCCAATAGTCCACCAATGTTGAAGCGCTGGGATACAGGCGCAGTTCATTATAATGATCGTGCATTACACAGAGGTCCAAACTCAAAACAAATACAAAGGCGAAACACCGCCGACCTGTCCAAGGTCACCAAAATGGCGTTGTCCATCCACTCTAAATCAAGAGCACCTCCATGACGGATTAACCATACCGGCAGCAGTTTGCTAACGCCAAATTAACCAAAATACAACAGCTTCGTGATTGGACGTTACCAGCGCTATTGCCTATGTAAATCTTGAAAGGACCTGGGCATGTTAATCAAACACAAAAACTCTTGGGATGAGTCTGAAAATTCCGTAACCAGCGAAAGCGTTTACCTGAATAGGCGCAACCTCATGGTTGGTGCCGCAGCGGCGGGGGCCGCAATTGCAGCACCATCGGTTTTTGCGCAGCGCGACAGGGTGCTTGAACCTCTTGCGGCGCAGCCAACGGATTATACGTCCAACGAATCACTCACTCCGGAAGAAGCGGTCACGCATTATAATAACTATTACGAGTTCGGGACGAGCAAGAGCGATCCGTATGAAAATGCATGGCGGTTACAACCAAAACCATGGTCCGTGAAGGTGGATGGCCTTGTAGACAAGCCGGGTGATTATGCCCTTGAAGATCTGGTGGACTTTAACGCCCTTCAAGACCGGATTTACCGACTGCGCTGTGTCGAAGCTTGGTCGATGGTTATTCCATGGATTGGCGTGCCTCTTTCTTCTGTATTGAAGAAGGTTGGACCGCAGTCTGGTGCAAAATATGTTCGTTTTGAAACGCTGGCTGACCCCAAGCAAATGCCGGGCCTGCGCTGGCCTGTGCTGGACTGGCCTTATGTGGAAGGTCTGCGGATGGATGAAGCCATGAACGATTTGGCCCTTATCGCTGTTGGCCTTTATGGCAAGGAGCTGCCGAACCAGAACGGTGCGCCGCTTCGCCTTGTTGTGCCATGGAAGTACGGGTTTAAATCAGTTAAATCTATCGCTCGCATCAGCCTGACAGACACTGAACCGCAGACAAGCTGGCACCTTTCCGCGCCTAGCGAGTATGGCTTCTATTCAAATGTGAACCCAGAGGTGGATCACCCCCGTTGGAGCCAAAAGCGAGAGCGCCGCATTGGTGAATTTGGCCGCCGCGAAACGCAAAAGTTTAACGGTTATGGCGAAATAGTTGCGGACATGTATGCTGGTATGGATCTTCGGGCCAACTACTGATGGCCTGAACCGGTTCAAGAGCCACAGGGGTAGTCAATGGGAAGCCTGAACCTTTCGACAGCAGACCTGCGCCGTTACGGTAAACCGCTTGTATTCGCCCTTATGTTGGTGCCAGCCGTCTGGCTATCCTGGAATTGGTGGCTGGCGTTCCAGTATCAGCCGAACGGTTTGGGTTTTAACCCGCAGGAGACATCAAACAGGTTTACCGGTGATTGGGCGCTGAGGTTTCTGCTGCTGTCGCTGGCAGTTACGCCTTTTTCCAAACTGATCAAGTCACCCAAGCCCATTTTGTTCCGGCGAATGATTGGCTTGTTCGCCTTTTTCTATGTGGTTTTGCATATCACCAGCTATGTGTGGCTCGATATGTTGTTTGACTGGGCGGAGCTATGGTCAGATGTGCTGAAGCGTATCTATATTACCGTTGGTTTTGCTGCCTTCCTGTTGCTCGTGCCGCTGGCGGTAACCAGCACGCAGGGCTGGATAAAGCGGCTTGGCGGCAAGAAATGGCAAAAGCTGCACAAAAGCGTTTATATAATAGGCATTCTGGCCATAGTGCATTTTATTATGATGCGTAAGGGTTTTCAGATTGAACCACTGGTGTATGCCGCAATCCTCGCTGGATTGTTGGGGGCAAGGTGGCGCAAAATCGTGCCGAAAGCCTTGTTGAAACGCGGTTAGGTGCCACGCTTTAAGACCATCACATTGGTGGTCATCTCCATTAGCAGGTCATCATTTTGATTAAATACCTGATAGCGTGATTTGGCGAGCCCCAGGTTGGGGCGGGATTTGCTGTCCCGTTTTTCCAGAACACACCCTTTCACATGCAGGGTATCACCCGGGAATACAGGCCGCTTCCATCTAATATCATCCACACCGGGTGAGCCTTGACTGGCCAGTCCCTGCTTCATCAGGTGGTCCACCAAAACGCGCATGGTCATGGCGCAGGTATGCCACCCGCTGGCGCACAAGCTGCCAAAAACAGACTGTTTCGCGATGTCTTCGTTTATATGAAAGGGTTGCGGGTCATATTTACTGGCAAACTCTATGATCTCTTCTTTGCTGACATCATAGGTACCAATGTTCTCAGTTTTCCCCGGTTCCAAGTCTTCAAAATAGATTTTGAACATGGACAGCGCCTCACTTTTTGTTGGAAGGTTGTTATCAACTCTTAGGGGTGAATTTGGGGCAGGGCCAGTTTGGTTCAAGCCAAGTTGATGAATAGGGCCTATGAAGAAATATAGAACAGAGAGTAGTGACAGCAACAGCGCGTACCCGCCCAAGGCGCCGTTATGGCGTTTGGTTGCGGGGATGGGTGTCTTGTTCCTGTTCCTTTGGGGCGTGAAACGGCTGCTTGGTCCTTTTCCTGTTCCTCCGGCCATTATGTTGCTGATTGCGTTTGTTGGCCTGTTGGCGTTCAGCACATCTATCCGGCGTTTTATGGAGTCCGCCGCAGACTTTCAGCTGCGCTATATGCCGCTTTTCTTCGTGCCGCCGCTTGTTGGGATTGCTGATAAATGGGCAGAGGTGAAAGACCTTTGGCTGCCCATCGTTTTTGCAGTTTTTGTCAGCTCAATGATTGGGCTGCTGGTTAGTGGCTTGCTGTTCCGGCTGCTGAAAAACAAGGACGGCCATGAAAAACTGAAGGAAATAGGCCAATGAACGGGCTGCATCTGTTTTGGTTTGCTTTGACAGTAGGTGCTTTCCTTGGTGCTGATTTTCTGTACCGGAAACTGAACAGGCCCAGTTGGTCGCATCCCACTATTTTGACACCCATTGCGATGGTATTTGCTCTGGATTTCGCAGGCGTTTCTATACGCCTTTATCAGACCGCCACTGCGCCACTTGCGGGCTTGCTGGAGCTTTCCGTGATTGCGCTTGCTCTGCCGTTAGTGCGCAACATGGGCGCGATCCGGGGCGATTATAAAGCCGTAGGAATATCAATTGCTGCCGGTTCGGTGGCAGGCGCGACGTCCGCTGTTGTGTTTGTGGTTATCTTGCAGGGCGCAGATGGGGCGCTGATGGCAACATTTGCGGTAAAGTCTATCACCACACCCGTTGCCCTCAGTATCATGCCCGGGCTTGGCGGTGATGGTTCGCTCGCTGCTATGATCATTATCCTTTCAGGTGTGGTCTGCGCAGTGTTTGGGCCTGCGCTACTACACCGCATTGGCGTGGATGACGAGTTGGGCGTTGGCATTGCACTGGGTACCGCTGGACATGGTGTTGCAACAGCAGAAGCCATTCGCCGTAGTGACTTGATGGGGGCAGCAAGCGGATTTGCCATGGCAGCAAATGGTTTGGCAACGGCAATCATTTTGCCCTTGATCTGGCCATATTTTGGGTGAAGCATAGCGCCACATAAAAAAACAAGGACACGACATGCGAACTTTCTTTTCATCATTGGCTGTCTGTGGGGCGGTCGGGCTTGTGCCCACAGCCCATGCGGCTGACAAGCTGGATGCGACTTATAAGTTTTACTGGAAGGGCTTTGTAGTCTCTCAGGCCGATACCAGTGCTTTGATAACAGAAGACGCCTACGAGTTTGCCCTGGATTTCAGAATGCGGGGTGTTGCGAAACTTTTTGCCAATGGTCGCAGTTCGGCAAAGGTTTCAGGCCGCTTGGAGGATAGAGTGCCAGTGCCTGAGCTGTATGAAAACAGCGGACGCTGGGACGGTAAGGATTATTCCCAGACCATGACTTTCGATGGTGATGGGGCTCTTTTGGATAACCAGTTGGACTGGCCGGAAAAATGGATTGAGGAATTTAAGCGGGAACCGGTACCTGAGGAGTTGCAGGTGGGGCCGGACCCAGCTTCGCTTGTTATTTCACTGATCCAGACACCGCTTGAACGTGCCACCGGGGAAGAACCGTTGGTGATGCGCACCTTTGACGGCGACAGCGTTTTTGACTGGAAAGTAAGCTGTGCCCCGGAACCTGTGGTCCTCGAAGAATCGGGAAAGTCACCCTTTGCAGGCAATGCTTATGAGTGCAGCTATGGCGGGGAGCTGGTTGCAGGCAAACGCATCTTGACCGAAAAACAAAAGAAGAAACGCGAGAAAGAGCGCCGCAAAGCTGAAAAGCGCCGCAAAAAGGGTAAGGAAGAAGAAAACCAGCCGCCAAAAATCTGGATGCAGCCGGTCGAGGATGGTGCCTATTTCTTGCCTGTACGTGCAGAGTTCCAGTCCGGGCTAGGCCGGGTGGTTATGTATCTAAGCGAACTGACCCTGAACGAACAGGTTGATGAAGCGCAGGCAAAAATGGATAGCGAAACATCAACACCTTCCCGGTAAATCTGGCTGTTGTCGTCCCGCCCGGCTGCAATAGTGATCACTGTCTCAATTGACATTTTTGTCTGCTGTGCCACTATTCAACATCAATTTGCGGCGGGGCTGCTGCTAGGGGGAAATTCCCCGGTTTTTCAAGCCGGGTTTTGAGTTTACGCGATGCCTCCGGCTTTGAAATCATTAAACGACAAATGTCGTATGGGGAGGTTGTCCATGAAAGAGTTTAAAAAAACACTGCTGAGTTCTGCGGCGACAGTGATCGTAGTTGCATGCAGTGCGTCTGCCGCAATGGCGGACGTGAAAGTTATCCATGCGGGCGAACTGCTTGCGGTGCCAGGCACTGACCCGAAACGGGAACAAACGGTTGTTGTTGAAAATGGCCGTGTCACGCAGGTAGTCGATGGGTACCAGAACGCCGGCCAGTTTGGCGACGATGCCGTTGAGATTGACCTGAAAGACAAATTTGTAATGCCGGGTTTGATGGATATGCACGTACATATCCAAATGGAAATCGGGCCGAACAATGACAGCCAGAAACTTCGTTTTTCCGACGCAGATATAGGCATGCAAAGCGTGCATTATGCTGAAAAAACGCTGCTTGCAGGCTTCACCACAGTAAGGGATTTGGGTGCAAACCCAGTTCAGCTTTATGCACTGCGTGACGGTGTGGAGCGTGGCTGGATTGATGGGCCGCGCATCATCGCTTCTGGCGGTGTGTCAGTGACAGGCGGTCACGGCGATGTGGACGGCATGCGTCATGATTTGCTCGAAAAATATACCTCCAAAACCATTTGTGATGGTGGTGATGATTGCCGCCGGGCAACACGTCGGGCGGTGAAGTTTGGCGCAGATGTTATCAAGATCACCGCAACGGGCGGCGTGCTTAGTGACACCAACACGGGTACAGGTCAGCAAATGGCTGACGATGAATTGGTCGAAATTATGGACACCGCGCATGCGCTGGGCCGCAAAGTGGCTGCCCACGCCCACGCTGCGCAGGGTATCAATGCAGCACTTCGCGCTGGGGTGGATAGCATTGAGCATGGTTCTTATGCAGACGAAGAGTCGATCCGCCTGTTTAAAGAAACTGGTGCCTATCTGGTGCCTACCTTGCTCGCTGGGGCTACTGTTGTGGAAATGGCAAAGAACAGTGATTTCATGAGCCCTGTCATCAAAGCCAAAGCACTGCGCGTCGGCATTGATATGGCCAGAAATTTCGAGCGTGCTTACCGCGAGGGTGTGCCAATTGCGTTTGGCACAGACTCTGGCGTGAGCCGACATGGCACCAATGCGCAAGAAGCCATCTTGATGAAAGAAGCAGGCATGACGGAAAGCGACATCTTGAAGTCAGCAACCGTAAATGCCGCAGACCTTGCCGACATGAGCGATACACTTGGTACGCTTGAGGCTGGTAAATATGCGGATATCATCGCCATGGATGCGAGCCCGCTCAACGATATCAGCGCGTTGACGGATGTCTCCTTCGTTATGAAGGGCGGTGAGGTTTACAAAGACTAAAGCTGAACTAGCTCCAGTATAGAAAGCCGGTGTTTTGCGCCGGCTTTTTTGCTGGAAATCACAGTTTGCTTGAATTGGCGTCACGAACAGTCCTACAGTTATGAAGGGGCGTGCACTTTCAAAGTGCAGGAGCAATGCCGAATGAACGATCAGGTGAATGACGCTGCAACCAATTCTTACCGGTTTGCGCTTCATGATGGCCGAGCCCTTCTTGGGGCGGTTGCGCTCAATATCACTGGCTGGATTCTGGCCTTCATGCTCTATCAATATCTGGAAACACCAGCTGGCTCTACGGGGCTCAGCAGGTCTCGGCTTGTATGGGAAGTTATCCTTAACTTGCAAATTCTCAGTATTGCGTTTGTGTGGTTTTGTTACAGCGATCGTATTGAGGGGTCGGACGGGAAGATACATAACCTTCAGGTTGCGCGCCTGTGGTTTGCGATGATCACCATCCTGCAGCCGTCCTTCCTGGGTTTGCTGGGTATCCAGCAGAATTGGTTTATGGAACCACCGTCCCAAACGGCTATCCTATTGTTTGCCGGGCTCGTTCTGGCCTTTTGGCTGTTTGGTGTTTGGCTGAACTGGCTTGTCTCCCGTATGCGAAAGACGCGGTTGCCGCCTGGCAGCCTGCGGTATCGGCTGGTTTTCTTTATACCCGCTTCCCTGCTCGCAGTGTTAATTGCGGTGGATGCCCCAACGGGGGGCCAGTTATGGTTGCTGGGTATTCCTGCGCTTACATATTTGCAGGGGTCCATGCCTTATATCGTGAAAGCATTTGGTGTACGCTAAGTCATGCAAATTATCTATGAAACCTCTGACTATCCTGATGTTCTGATAAAGAAAGGCATACTTGAGCAGGCTGGTTTTATCGTCCATGTGGATAATCTGCACAGTGGTGGCGGCGCCATGCCGGAACTCGGCTTTACTGTCGGTTACCGCATTATGGTGCCAGATGACGATGTGCACGCCGCCAAGCGTTTTATCAGTGCATCTGAAGGTCCGCCGGTAAGCAAGTCTGCGGCTGATCTCGCCCAGGTGCCTGAGGCCGCGCCCCCTTTGATCCATCCATGGTTTCTTGCCTCCGTCGCTATTCTGATGCTTTGGCTAATTGTTTCGGATATACTTTCTTTCTAAAGGGGGGAGTATGGACAAGCGCAAGGTAGCCATAGGGGCAAAACGATTTGGGTTCGTTGCCCGGACGCGTTCCCTGATGGTTGCGGGTGCTCTGGTGACGACCGGCATTATCATGGCCAATATGGTGTATCTTTATATGTCGGATGGCGCGATTGTTGGCGGGGTGCCAAGGTCAAGGTTGTGGTGGGAAATTGTCCTAAACTTCCAGATACTTAGTGTTGGTTTTGTGTGGTTTGCCTATTCCGATATTATCGGTATGACAGAGGCCAAGCGTAAGTATGTCTACATACTGCAATGTTGTTTTGTCTGCCTTTCGCTGTTGATGCCAAGTTTTGTTGGGGCAATTGCGGTATGGAATAACTGGTTCGAAACCAGACCACCCGAGTCGGCTTTCTGGGTGGTCGTGGCTGCAGGTATTTTGAATTGGGCTGTGGGGTTGATACTGCAGCATTTACACTGGCGGCGGTCAACAAAGAACAAAGCAGGTAACGCTGTGACCCTCCCACTCAGTCAGTTTCTGCCTCTGCTAGTGCTTGCGGTCGTGCTTGTTGTTGATGTTTTGACAGATGGAAACCTTTGGTGGATTGCTATGCCGTTTCTATTGTATCTGCAAAGCGCCATGGCTTTTATTCTTGATGGATTTGGCTGGCGTTAAGGAAGCGGAAATGAGTCTCGCGATATTGTCGCGGCGCAAAAAAAAACATAGAGGCAAACCTGTGTCGATAGCGAGTTTCAATAAATTGCCGGAAGGTTTTAAGGTGCATCGAGGCCGTTCTTTGCTTGTCGGTATTGCTCTGTTGATATCGGGCACCATATTGGCGCAATTCGTTGATCAATATATCTCGCTACAATTGTCTGATTCTGCAATTACACGCTCTCGCCTGTGGTGGGAGGTCGTGCTGAATTTGCAGATCATGAGTTTTGGGATTGTCTGGTTTTGCTATGTTGATCCGATAACAAACTCAAGCGGACGGTGGAAGCGCAACCAGATCATTATGTTTCTGGTAGCAAGTGTGGCTGTTCTG
Source organism: Kordiimonas sp. (assembly GCA_965199355.1). Lineage (GTDB taxonomy): Bacteria > Pseudomonadota > Alphaproteobacteria > Sphingomonadales > Kordiimonadaceae > Kordiimonas. The sequence continues at coordinate 252,539 of OZ240690.1, read as the reverse complement.
ATGCCCAGTATCACCGGGGGTGTCGCCCTGGCTAATGGCTGGTTTTCCGTCCGCCCCGATATCGATGAATTTACGTATGTTTTTGTGCTGGGGAATGTGGCCTGGTTACTGGCACTCTTGTTCCAATATATAATGCTGTATCGGTTTCGGAGCGCAAACACTATGGCAATCCGAAAGCGGCCATTGTTGCTGTATTTCCCAATTCTAACCTTGTTCGGGGTTCTTGCGTTCGATACGCAATCAGAAAGCCAACTTTGGTACGTGGCGACACCGTTCTTGCTTTATGTGCAGGGAGCTGTTCCCTACATTATCTATGCGTTTGTTCCCAAGCGTGAAGAAGTTCAAAAGCAGGTTAGTTCGCAAAGCGGAAATGCATAACGTCACCGTCGGCGACGACATATTCTTTGCCTTCTAAACGCATTTTGCCTGAATCTTTTGCGCCTTGTTCGCCGCCATTATCCACGAAATCATCATAAGATGTCGTTTCCGCCCTGATGAAGCCATGTTCAAAGTCCGTATGGATCACGCCAGCTGCCTGAGGTGCCTTGGTGCCTGTTGTGATGGTCCATGCACGGGCCTCTTTGGGGCCGCAGGTGAAATAGGTAATTAACTCCAGAAGGTCGTAACCGGCACGAATGACACGGGCGAGGCCGGTTTGGCCGAGGCCAAGTGTTTCCAGAAATTCTGTTTTTTCTTCGTCGTCATCCAACTGTGCGATTTCCGCTTCAACCGCTGCTGAAATCACTACGCAGCCCGCGCCTTGGGCAGCAGCCATCTCTTCAACCGCTTTCGAAAATTCGTTGCCTTCCGCCGCGCTGTCTTCATCCACGTTACAGATATAAAGAATGGGCTTAGAGGTCAGAAGTTGCAGTTCCTTGAATGTTTTCTCTTCTTCTTCGCCGTCAATGTCGGCAAGGCGAGCGGGTTTGCCGTCTTTGAGAAGAGGGATAATGCGCTCAATCATATCCATTGTTGCTTTGGCTTCCTTGTCACCGCCGCGCACCTTGCGGCCAAGGCCATGGATGCGGCCCTCAAGGCTTTCCAGATCAGCCAGCATCAGTTCCGTTTCGATAGTTTCTGCGTCAGCAACAGGGTCAACTCTGCCATCCACATGGGTGATATCACCGTCTTCAAAACAGCGTAGAACATGACAAATGGCATCGGTTTCCCGAATATTGGCAAGAAACTGATTGCCCAGCCCTTCACCTTTGGAGGCGCCGCGCACAAGGCCTGCGATATCTACAAAGGAAAGTTGTGTCGGGATAACTTCTTTGCTGCCCGCGAGTTCGGCCAGTTTGAACAGGCGTTCGTCCGGCACAGGAACCTGACCCACGTTAGGTTCAATGGTGCAAAACGGGTAGTTTGCAGCAGCGGCATTCGCCGTATTGGTAAGCGCATTAAAAAGGGTTGATTTGCCTACATTTGGCAGCCCTACGATACCGCATTTGAAACCCATCAGTTGTCACCTTTCATTTTTTTCGCAAGCGCATGCAGGGCAGAAGCCATTGGCCCGATCTGCGGCTGCTTGCTTGAGGGCTTTAAAGCTGGCCCATCAGTTTTTGTTTGTTGTGGCTTCGGTTTGCTCTCTCTTTGAGGGGACAAACGCCGTGCCACCTCCGCCAGAAAGCGAGCACGGTCACCATCAGCCAGCCAGTTTGCTTCGCAAGCCACAGCTTCAATCATCGCGTCTTTGCCGTCTTGTTCGGACTTGGCAAAATCGCCCAGCACATGGCCGTGCACGCGGGATTTGTCGCCCGGGTGCCCGATACCAAGGCGAATGCGCTCGAAGTCGGCACCAATGTGCGCTGCGATGGATTTAATGCCGTTATGCCCCGCTGAACCACCGCCTAGTTTTGCTTTTATCTTGCCGAAAGCCAGATCAAGTTCGTCGTAGAAAACGACCACATCTTCAGGTTCCAGTTTGAAAAAGCGCATGGCCTCACCAACCGCGCGGCCACTTTCATTCATGTAGGTTTGTGGCTTGATAATCACCACTTTTTCTCGGCCCAACCGGCCCTCGTGTGTGAGAGACTGCCAGCGTTTCTTGCCGCTACCGACGTCCGGGGAAAAATTATGGCGGCGAACCATTTCGTCCACCGCCATAAAACCGATATTGTGCCGGTGGTTTTCATATTGGCTGCCGGGGTTACCCAGTCCGACAAACAGTTTCATGAAAACCCTCGTATCTATCTTGCTGCATTATGCAGCGAGGAGCGCGATGCGCCCCCGGAACCTATTCTTCAGCGTCTCCGCCTTCTTCAGTCTCAGCTTCTTCGCCTTCTTCATCGTCGGCAGAACCTTGAGCAGACTTGAGGCCGCTTGGCGCAACAATCGCTAGGATCGTGAAGTCACGATCAGTGATTGTTGGTGTTGCACCTTCAGGAAGTTTCACATCAGAAATCTTGATTGCTTCGCCGAGGTCCAGACCAGAAACGTCAACAGCAATATGCTCAGGAATAGCGTTTGCTGGAACGTTCAATTCAATGTCGTGACGAGTGTGGTTGATCACACCGCCGCGCTTCAGGCCAGTTGATTCTTCTTCGCCAACAACATGGACAGGTACAGCCATAGTAACGGTTGCACCTTTGCCAAGACGCAGGAAGTCGATGTGCATCGGCAGATCAGATACAGGGTGCAGTTGCAGGTCACGTGGCAGAACAGATGTTTTCTTGCCGTCTACAACAACGTCGTATGTTTGTGACATGAAACCGCCACGGTTCAGCAGACGCTGAATTTCGTTTGCTGCGATCTGAATTGAAACAGGGTCTTTTTTGTCGCCGTAAATTACAGCGGGAACGAAGCCTGCGCGACGTGTTGCGCGGCTGGCTCCCTTGCCAAGCCGGTCACGTGCCTGCGCTTCGATGGTGATGACGTCAGCCATTCACTTTCTCCAAACTTTTGTTCAGCGATCTGGACCGTCCAGATGCCGACCGTCTCTTCCTCCAGGGATGCAAGGACGGATTGCTCTCACGAGCCCTCTCGTGTGAGTCGGCGCGGTTTACCGTGTTCACGGCTAAAAAGCAAGCAATTGCCGCTTGTTTTGCTCAGTTTCTGATCCATTTATGAGTATCGCAGGGAAAGATGAAGCTTTATCGACGGTTTCCGCATCTTTCTGACCAAAATCCTTACCGGATATTAACTGATATGGACTAAGGTGCCGCCCGATTCAGTAGAATGAGGCTGTGCCTCTCAGGCGCGTGTTAGAATGACAAAAAACTGTTTGAAACTTACCAGGAAGTTTATCAGAAGAATTTTGTTGGCGATGGGGCTATTAGCCCTGGGTCAGCAGGTGGGCGCGGATGACAGTGCGACCGACAAAATCGTTGTAAAGGTTGGTGGTTACCCGTTCGAACCCTTTGTTGAGCAAGGCAGCGGTATCACCCACGTGTTTCTTGAAGAGTTGAACACCATTCAGGATGGGTATCATTTTGAGTTTGTTCCCATTCCGGCGCGGCGCCGGTACGAGTTGCTGAGGCGCGGGGTGATCGACGCCGTGTTTTTTGAAATGCCGCTGTGGGGCTGGGAACCATATGGTGAGCAAATTGAGGTCACACACCCCTTGCTCAGAGGTGCGGAGGTTTTTGTTGCCAACAGTTCCAGTGCAAATCAGGACAATCTATTCCAGTTAAGCCCAGACAGGAAGATTGCCCTTACCCTTGGCTATCATTATGCCTTTGCTGATTATAATGCCGATCAGTCATTCATACATTCAAAAGTAGATGCAGTTTTTAGCGAAAGCGTGTCTGAAACTCTGCGCTACCTTCGGTCAGGAGCTGTTGAGGTTGCGTTGGTGTCTGATCTATTTCTGCGGCGAGAATTTATGAGGCGCCCGGAATTGCAATATCAGTTGGTGCAGCGGCCTTTGCCTGATCAGGAATACGAACTTTCGGCGGTTCTCCGGGTTGGTGGGCCAATCAATGCCAAGAAACTGGACCGGTTATTTTCCCGTATGGATATTCATGCATTTTTCAGAAACTACGGCCTCGAAGGTTTGGTAATGGCCCATTAGCGGCTTATTCATGCCCGGTTCAGTTTCCTTTTTGTAGAACTCCTGACAACGATAAGAATATTTCCGGTAGATGGAGAGCGATAATGAAAAAACTAGCGATACTAGCTTTTGGTTTGGCGGCCTTTGGTGCGGCAGGAGCTGCCTCTGCCATGGATGTGGAAGTGAAATTTGCGCCCCGGATTGCAAACAACCTGAGTGGCATTGATCGGATCGAAGGCAAACGTGAAGCTTTCTTTCGTGAACACAGGGTGGAAGGCCCGAACCGCCGCCGCGTCCGTAACCTGAACACCAGCGTATTCATTGATACAGAGTTCGGCAATGAACGCCTGATCCCTGAGATGGAGGATTTTTCGTTCGCCAATCTGGTTGAAGCTATGGCGGAACATAGTTTGTCTCAGGTCGAAGGCCGGGATGAAAGCCAAACACTGTTGGTGGAAATTGATAACTTTTGGACATCGAATTATTCGCTGAATAAATTCAATAGTTTCAATACTCGCATGGTCGGTACGGTCAGCCTGTTGGATGAAAATGGCAACACAGTTGCCAGTGAGAAGATAGATACGGTTCTTGTGCCGCAGTTCACCGCCGATTTTAACTATACAGGCCCTGAATATGCTTACCTGCGCCAATCTGCGAATGTGCGGGTTGCACCGGTGCTTGCAACTTTCCTGAAGAAAGGGATTGAGCGGCTGTATCCGGGCTCTGATGTGCCGGGGCCGATCTTTATCCGGCAATAGCAGTCAGGTGTTCCCTCTGCCCCTAAAGTGGAAGGGGAAGATTTCAGTAAGCGTCAGCCTTTTGGCTGGCGCTTTTTTTTGACATTCGTTTGACATGCTGTTTGCTAACCTAGAGCTGTGTTTCAATACCACGTTAAAAATAATAAGGTCGCGAAACCGCGACAGCGAGGATCAACATGACTAGCTCGGGTATCAATGAAGAGGCTGGCCAAACAGGCCGGCAGCTAAATTATGGGGCACTGGCTGATGCCTTTATCATCATTCTGGTGCTTGTTGCCGTTAAGCAATTCTTCTTGCTTTACACCCTGAAATACGCAGGCCCGATTTCCACTTTCACAGCAATGGCTGTTGCCACCTGGCGTTTGCGCGTTCGCGGTATGGGGTGGGCTGACCTTGGTTTTGTAAAGCCGAAAAGCTGGCTCAAAACGCTTTTGCTATCCGGCGCGGCGTTTAGCGTTATTGTTTTGGCGGGTGTTGTTGGCGGTGAACTGGCCGGTGTATTTTTTGAGCGTGGCTATGTGGCGGATCGCTTCGGAGATATGGAGGGTAACCTGCCCGTCTATCTTATATGGATGGGCCTTGTCTGGACGCATTCCGCCTTTTTTGAAGAGATGCTGTTTCGTGCCTTTATCATTAACAGGTTTGGCGCGTTTCTTGGCGGGTCAACGGCGGCCACACTGATCTCAGTAACCCTTGCTGCAGTGTTCTTTGGTTATCGTCATGCCTATTATCAGGGTGCATATGGGTTTGTTGTAACCGGCGTTATTGGCTTTGCGCTTGGGCTTTTCTATATATGGATCGGCAAGAACAATCTTCTCCCGCAAATTCTGGCGCATGGTTATATGAACTCTATTGGGTTCACTGCGCGTTTTCTCGGATTACGCGATTAATCGACCGTTCAGGAATGTTCTGCTAACACTATCTTTTCCAGTGGGAATCATGGGGAAGGGTAGGGAGAATGCGGAAACTATTCAGGATGTTTTCAGGTTTGATATTGGTCTTGGCTGCTTTTGTCGAGGCATCGGCCACTGATGTCATATTTGAATTTGGCCCTGCGATTGAACGCAGGCTGGAGCGGCTAGAGGCGAGTGAACGCCGCCGCGAGGAACATTTCAGAGACAGGTGGAATGTGGAGGCTTCGCGCTCCCCACAAATTTGGTATGCCTACTCAACATCCAGTGAAAGACTTATTCCCGATATGCGTGAATACACGCTGCAAACCCTGGCTGAACGTATGATCAGATATAATCTTGATGTGATTGAACAAGGGGATAGCGACAATACCCTGATCATCAAGGTGAATGATTTCTATGGCGGATCTTTCAGATTGCCGGCCTTTCGGGGGGATAATGGGAATGCCCTTATGAAGGGCGAAATAACACTGCTGGATTCAGCGGGGAACACTCTTTACTATAACAAATTATGGGTGCGCACCCGTAAACGGTACGAGAAAGTTACCCATTACCTTGGCAATGGTCACCCCTATCCCTCATATGAGTTTGTTGGCAGTTTTGGGGCTATGCTTTCCGTTTTTCTGCACCGCGTTATGTCGGATGCCTATCCAGGCACAGAAGTGCCAGAACCTATCGTTATGAGGGGCACCCGGCTGACACCAAGCTTTAGTGATCGTGATTGGAAATCGCGTCAGAAACGTTTTGAGAAAGAAGTCAATCAGCAGCCTGAATCAGGGCGCTAGTAGGAGCAATGATATGAAGAATGGCTTTTCCTTCATCGCGTTTTTGGCAATGCTGATTGCTTGTGTTTCACCCGCGAAGGCGACGGAAGTCGTCATTGAATTCGGCAGTTCGCTTCAAAAACACATGGCGCGGTTGAATGTGTATGAAAAAAATCGTGAGCTGGAGTTTCGGGATCAACGCCAAGACTCTGTATATCGTTCACCTGCGCGCTGGTATGGTCTCTCGACCGCCGAAGAACGCTTAATTCCTGATATCGAAGATTATTCGGTTGAAACTCTGGTTCAACGGATGGCCGAGTATAACCTTGAGCACATCGGTGAACATGAAACTGACCACCGTTTGTTTATTTCCATAGAAGACTATTATGCGCGGAATACCAACTTTGGTGCTTTTCGAGGGCCGAACACTGTTATGAAAGGCACTGTCAGGCTTCTCGGTGCAGAGGGCGACATTCTATTCGAGCAAGCATTAACCGTTTATGACACACCAGATCAGCCCGGGGGTGTCTTGTATCATGGCGATGGCCACCCATACCCCAGAGACTGGTACGGTAGACGGATTGGCCCTATGTTTGCGGTCTTCCTTGAGAAGGCTATGTCCAGGATGTATCCGAACGCAGATGTACCCGAGGCTGTTTTCAAACAGCACTAGCTGCTTCGCAATAAAAAAAGCCCGCCGGTATGGCGGGCTTTCTCAATATTTGACTGACCAACTGGTAGTTAGTCGCTTTCTTTTGTTTCAATTGGCGGAATTTCAGCCAGCCGGGCCTGAAGTGGTTTCAGGTCTGTTGCGGTATAGTCGGAAATCAACTGCACGGCATCTTCTTTGGCTTGTGCGAGGGTTAGATCACCTTCCACAAGGCCCGTCGCGACGCCAAGGATTTGCATGTAAATTTCTTCCGGTTCGCCCTGTACCGTCAGGCCAAAGCCATCTGTGTCTTGCTCAAGGCGGCTCCATTCCGCGCGCACGGTTGCCCATAGGTCTTTGGTTTTTTCCCAATAGTCCATGGCCACTTCGGCTGCCAGATCATCAGCATGCACATATGTGTTAACGCCAACTTCACGCACAAGCGCCTGTGGCTGATTGCCCGTCAAGGTCAGTTTCGTGTTGTCCTGTTCGTGCACCCAACCGTTTGGTGTAATGGCGTGGCGATTGACTGCTTCGATGGTGTGATAGTCTGTCCGCTTTGTTGCATCACGACGGGGCAGGGGGCGCCAGGATGGGTTTGATGCCCACTCAGGAAAACCACTGTCATAGCGCCATGCGCCAATACCGGCATAACGCGGCCCGTCGTCCACCTGATATACAAACTGAGCCCATTTGCCCGCTGATTGTGCCGGCGAAAGCTGCACGTTTTCCCAGCTGTTGCCACCAACATATTCAGTTACAAATGTTGGCTCAAACTGCCAGTCCTGCCGCCAGTGTTTGATGGGGAATTTCTCTTCGCCCCCAACCAGCAGAATATGTTGAAGGCTGATAAAGTCGCCGCGATCTTCGATGACGCGCACAATTTCCTGCGCGCCGGTCACATAGGCTTCCTTGGGTGTATACCCGTCCTTCAACGCAACGGTTTCACGGAAATCGAAGGTAACCTTATAATCGCCAACCATTGCCAGAATAGATTGGCGGTCGCGTTCAAAGTCTGCCTCAGCGACTGTGGCCGCTGCAACGGTTTGCGGGGCTGGTGCATCGCCCGCGCACGCTGAAAGTACCAACCCGGCGGTCAGCACGACAGCTTTCTGAAAATTCCCAAACATACATTTCACTCCCATAAAAAATAATACTAAGACTCACTTGCATTTGCAAAAACTAACTGTTAATGCCCCTCCTAATGCAAGTGCGAATGATTCGCAATATAAATTAGGGATTCATGATGAAAAAAAATAATCCAGGGGGTTTTCTGCGCAGCGGCGTATCAACATTTGCGGTAGCCATTGCTTTGCCTGCCTCTTTGCAGGTGCAGGCAGCAGATGAAGCAGATTTGGCACTGACCGAAATTGAGGAGATCAGTATCACTGCAACACGCGGCCCGTCAGATGTGTTTTCGTTCCCGGGCAGCGTCAGCGTTATCTCTCGCGATGAAATTGAAAGCCGTATTACCGCGAGTATTTCTGATATCTTCGCGCAAACGCCGGGCATTCAGTTCACTGGTGGGCCGCGCCGTACGGGGGAAATTCCTGCCGTTCGCGGTGTGTCCGGCGAAGGTGTGCTGGTGCTGTTTGATGGCGTGCGGCAAAACTTCCTGTCAGGCCATGATGGCCGCTTTTTCATTGAGCCGGACCTTCTGCGTGCGGCAGAAGTAGTGCGTGGCCCAGGCTCTGCCTTGTATGGTTCCAGCGCACTTGGCGGCGTGATTGCCTTTGAAACTGTAACTGCGCAAGACTTGCTGGCTGATGGCGACCAGTTTGGCTTCCGTCTTAAAAGCGGCTTCCAGGGCTTGAATGATGAATGGATGCTGGGCGGTTCGGTTTTTGGCACCACTGATGACCAGAAAACTGGCGGTTTGGCCAGCTTCACCTTCCGCAACTCGGACGACATTAATGTGGCGCGCGGCAATGACCTGCAAGGCGATGATGAAATCGCGTCGGGCCTTGTGAAAGTAAATTCGCAAATCACGGATGACCTGAAGATTGATGCCTCTTGGCTTCGGTTCAATAACGACGCGCTGGAGCCTAATAACGGGCAGGGTATCTCCACAGGTGATTTGGTGCGCAAGGATATCGAAAGTGAAACCTGGCGCGCGCGGGTTAACTATAACCCGGATAGTGACCTGATTGACCTGGGTGTCATTGGGTATGTGAATAACGCACGTGTGGACGAAGCTGAGCTTGATACTACCCGTGAAATCAGCCGCCGGGTAAAAACCTATGGTTTTGTGCTTGATAACCGTTCCAAGGTGGCGCTTGGCGGTGATAGTTCGGTGACCTTCACCTATGGCGGTGAGTATTATAAAGACGAGCAAGTTGGGCAGGACAATACCACAACTGACGGAAACCGTGGTGGTGTGCCAAACGCAACCGCAGAAACATATGGTCTGTTTGTACAGGCTGATATCGGCATAGAAACCGATGCTGGCACGTTCCGGATTATTCCGGCGGTTCGCTATGACAATTTCGAAAACCGGTCAGACGAAAACCCGGGCCTGAATACCAAGGATGGCGCGACATCACCCAAAATCGGTGTGTCTTATGCGCCAACCGATTGGCTACTGTTTTACGGTAGTTATTCCGAAGCCTTCCGGGCCCCGTCGTTCAACGAAATTTTCGCCGACAATATTCACTTCACCATCCCGCTTGGCCCTTTTGTTCAGGCGCCTAATTTCTTTGTGCCCAATCTGGACCTGCAGCCAGAACGGGCAAAAGCATATGAGTTTGGTGCGGGCCTGACGTTTGAGAATGTGGCCTATGATGGGGACCAACTGGTAATCAAAGGCAACTATTTCGAAAACGACGTGAACAATCTGATCGACCTTGAAGTGAATGTGGAATTTTCGCCAGCCTGTTTTGGTGCACCGTTTGGTGTGTGTACCTCTGGCACCAGCCGCAACGTCAACACAGCGCGTGCGCAGCTTGATGGTTTTGAGATTGAAGGCCAATACAGCAGCGACTATCTGTTCCTGTCTGCTGCCTACTCCACGATTGATGGTCGCGACGAAGACACCGGTGACTATGTGGGCATTTTGACACCAAACCGCTTCCAGTTTGTTGGTGAGGTTAAAATGCCGGACGCTGATCTGCGTATCGGTATGCGGGCCGAAATTGCAGGTTCGTTCGACAAAGTGAATGACCCTGCGGAAGCCCGACCATCTTATGAAACAGTGGACACATATTTGATTTGGCAGCCAAGCGAAGGCACCCTGAAAGGGTGGCGTTTTGACGTTGGTATGAATAACATCTTCAACGCAAATGCTGTGCGTACGTTTGCTGGCGTGCCAGGCCCGAACCGTAACTTGCGTGCCCAGGTTTCCTGGACATCAAGTTTCTAAACCCTGTGGGGGGAATGATGTCTTTTAAAAACACTGAGGCCAGCTATGGCTGGCCTGTCAAAAGCCTTCATTGGTTTATGGCGCTATTGATTATTTCGATGGTTGCTCTGGGTCTCTATATGAGTGGCCTGCCAAGGGGTGATGAAAAGTCGGAACTGATCCGTTTGCACGCTTCAGGCGGCCTGCTCGCCTTCATGCTGCTTTTGGTGCGCTTTGGCTGGAAAATAAGTAGTGTTGCGCCAAAGCCTGTAAGCAGTGCGAGCTGGCAGAAGCTTCTTGCCGGACTGGTACACTGGGCCTTTTACGGTATCGTTACTTTTATGGTCATCTCGGGGTCGCTATCGCTTATGACCGTTGGTTGGGATGTGCCGTTTTTTGACCTGTTCAGCATTCCTACCCCGTATGAGCGGGACATGGCGCTGCATCACTATTGGGAAGAGTGGCATGTGGCGGCATGGTATGGCCTTGCCGCCTTGTTTGTGCTGCATATTGGTGCTGTGCTGTTCCACCAGTTTATTGGCAAGAAACAGATACTGAAGCGAATGCTGTAAAAGCAGCCCGCCTAGTCAAACAGGCTTGATACGCTGGTTTCATGCGCGATGCGGTTCATCGCTTCTGCAAGAAGCGGTGCAACCGTTACCGGCCTGATCTTCGGGCTATCTTTGGCAGCCTGCGTTGGACGAATGCTGTCTGTTAGAACAACTTCGTCCATTACGCTTGAGTTGATGCGGTCATAAGCTGGGCCAGACAGAACACCGTGCGCAACATAGGCAGAAACTGATTTCGCCCCTGCGTCCATCAGGGCTTGCGCAGCGTTACACAGTGTGCCTGCACTATCCACGATGTCATCAACCAGAATACAGTCTGTACCGGCAACTTCACCAACCAGATGCATGACTTCTGAAACGCCCGCGCGTTCGCGGCGTTTGTCGATGATGGCAATGGGCGCATCCATGCGTTTTGCGTAGGCCCGTGCGCGAACCACACCGCCAACATCAGGCGATACAATGGTTGTTTCGCGACCAGCGTATTTTTCCTTCATGTCACGCACCAACACAGGCATGGCATAAAGGTTATCGGTCGGGATATCGAAGAAGCCCTGAATCTGGCCAGCGTGCAGGTCCATGGTCAATACACGGTCTGCGCCAGCCGTGGTGATCAGGTTTGCAACCAGTTTCGCAGAAATCGGTGTGCGCGGACCAGGTTTCCTGTCCTGCCGGGCATAACCAAAATAAGGAATAACGGCAGTGATGCGGCGGGCAGAAGCGCGGCGCAGCGCATCAATGGTGACCAGCAGTTCCATCATATGGTCATTGGCCGGGAAGTTCGTGGGCTGCACGAGGAAAACATCTTCACCCCGCACATTCTCATGGATCTCTACAAACACTTCCTGATCGGAAAACCGTTTAACCGATGCCTTGGCAAGCGGGATATTGAGATAAGCTCCAATCGCCTCAGCAAGTTCCGGATTGGCGTTGCCCGTAAGAATCTTCATGCCCATAATGGCCTCCGCAGTGATGAAGACTAACCCTGATGACCGGACCTTTAGCAGCGCACCCCGGCGCTGTAAAGCGGGCAGTCATCATCTTGTCATCTTTCCTTTAAAAACGCTTTTGATGCTAGGGTCCGGTGCGTTTTTTCGTCTCGTTTTGAAACGAAATGACGCTGAAGTTCCGGTCTGACAACGAATCAGCTTATCTTATGCTCAATTTGCGAACGAAGAGCCGGTTTTTATCCACTAAGCATGATGCCGGAAACTTGCCTGCCATAGTCTGCTTCTTTCCGGTGTGTGGTGCGCCGATAAGAAAAATGCGACTGGCTTGTGTAGGTATCGACACCGCAATTGAAGACCGCGCCTATACCAGTGGCGTCCAACTGATGGGTTACAAAAGCAGGCAGGTCAAATTGATGATGGGCACAGTCTTTACCGGGTATGAAAAATTTTTCAAAAGCAGAGTCTAGCGACAGGAACTGGTCGTAAAAGTCGGTGCCTACCTCATAACTGGGTTGAGCAATGGTTGGACCAATCGCGGCATTGATGTTGTGCCTGTCGGCGCCAAGGGTTTCCATGAGGGATACTGTGCTTTCAATCACACCGGCATGAGCCCCTTTCCATCCAGCGTGCGCAGCCCCCACCACACCAGCCTTCTCATCGGCAAACAGGACGGGCGTGCAATCGGCGGTTAGGATGCCCAGAATGATCCCGGGCCTGTTTGTTGCCATGGCATCTGCTTTTGGCCGCTCACTAGCCCAATTGCTGGTAACGTTAACCGCGATATCGCTGTGTATTTGATAGCAGCTAACAAGAGGGGTATCGCGCCTGCCCCCAATTATATTTGCGGCTATGCGGCGGTTTTCCAGCACTAGGTCTGCGTCATCATCCGAACCACTGCCGCAGTTCAGGCTTTCATAGATACCTTTTGATACGCCTCCATCATTTGAGAGGAAGGCGTGAGGCATGGATGAAAAGTCATTTATTTTGATGTGGCTTGTCATAGTGTCAATTTGCCAAGACTTGGTGAGCGATGGAACCATAAAAAAGAACACTTGCAGGAAAGCCCAGTAATTATGCGCTTTGTGTTTTTGAAACGTAATTTTTTGTACTGGGATATGTGATAATTCTTCATATTTATTAATGACTTGCCTTAAAAGGCGGCTCAAAAAAATGCCGTGATACGGGCTGGACATGCGCGCAATTATGTTTCACTGTGCGCTCCGGATTGGGGTGCGAACTAGGGGAAGTCCATAGTTACGCGTTTTTGAACTATGGCGGATTTTTATGGATTCTGACTTTACGTCCATTTTGGACGACGCATACTTTTGTGCATTTCGGGAGGCTTGGGAAAAGCTGCGCTCTGGCAATAATGTTCCGATGCGATCGGACGTCCGCTTGCAGGATTTCGCTCGTTTTGCTCCTGACCTTCTGCTCTATGAACTAAAGTCACCAAATGATCTTCGCTGCAGACTGATGGGCAGTAGCGTTTCTGACCGGGTCAAGTTACAGAGCATGGATATCAACTGGTTGGACCTTGTGGCATCTGATATGCGTGCGGCGGGGGAGAACTGGTGGAACAGTTTAAGTGAAACGCCGTGCGCTGGCATTATGCAATATTCTACGGCGTTCATTGACGGCACAAACCGCTTATCCCGTTGCCTTTTGCTGCCTGTAAAACACTCTAGTGGGTCGACGATGTTACTCGGTATGACCAAAGCGTCGAATGTTTACCTTGTAGGGGAACCGCGAGAACAGATTGTGGTGTCGGCTGATTGTTTTCAGGGCCAATATATCGACATCGGGTTTGGCCTGCCTAAAGGAACGGATGAGCGGTTACACACCAAGCTAATGGCGCCGGAAATTCTCGCTCGACTATTGTGGTCTGATTGACAAGACGGCTTGTCGCTGCGACCCTGATTAGCGAAGAAGGGAGCAGGCATTGGATCGTAGAACACTTCTAAAGTTAATGGCTGCTGCGGCAGTTGTGTCACCCAAAGCTGCGGCAAAGGCTGGCAAACAGCGGGTTGTGGTTGCGGGTGCCGGCATCATTGGCGCTTCCATCGCTTATCATTTGGCAAAAAATGGGGCGCAGGTAACGGTGGTCGATAAGCAAGGCCCGGCAAGCCATGCGAGCCGCGGCACGTTTGCCTGGATCAATGCAACCTATGCCAAACAACCCCGACACTATCATCAGTTGGCCCAGCAAGGGGTTTCCGGCTGGCACACCTTGTCGAATGATTTAAGTATTCCCGTTCGCTGGGGTGGGTCGCTTGAATGGTTTGATGGCGACGCGCGGCAGGAATTGCTTGCGAAGCAAATACAGGAACAAGCCGATTGGGGCGAAGATGCCCGCATGCTGACGCTTCCAGAGGCGCAGTCGATTGACCCTGAGATTAACTTTGATGGCGCGTCAGCGGTGGCCTTTTCCGGTAATGATGGCGGGGTGGATCCGGTTGTTGCTACTAATAAAATGCTGGCGGCAGCTCAGGAAATGGGCGCGAAACTGATAGCGCCCTGCGAGCTGCTTGGGGCAGTTTATAGTAGTGAGCAACTGACACATGTTGATACGTCCACCGGGCGTATCGCAGCCGACCGGTTGGTGCTTGCTACCGGTGCTGCGCCGGACATGGCGAAGAAGTTTGCGGGCGTTCACGTGCCGCAGCGCACAACACCCGGTGTGATTGTGATTACGAAACCAACCACGCGCCGGATGAGCCATATTATTGCAGCACCCGGTGTGCATATGCACCAGCGCCTTGATGGTCGTGTTGTTATCGGTGAACAGGAAGGCGCGCCCGAAACGCATACAGAGAGGTTGCGTGGCAGGCCGAATGATTTTCCAACAAGAGAACGAGCGGAGGAGCATGCTGCGCGTATGCTTGCCATCGCCGATATCTTTTCCCCCGGCATCATGAATGCAGTAGAGGTTGAAGATGTGTTTATCGGCTGGCGCCCGTTACCGCTTGATGGTCATCCGGTTCTGGGTGCTTCGACAACGCGACCGGATGTTTATCTTGCCGTAATGCACAGCGGCGTCTCGCTTGCGCCGGTTGTTGGCCAGCTTGTGGCTCATGAAATTACGCGAGACCAGAAGTTGCCGAATCTTGCTCCTTATCGTCCTGATCGCACGTTTGAACGGATCAAACGTTACTAATCGTCGAAAATGGTTGGTTAGAAGCCGGGAGGCGGCGCAAGGTCATGCGGTTGCAACGCCAACACTTTAAAAAGAGTGCCCATTTCCTCGGGCGATGTCAGGCGTTTTAAGTCATTCAGAATTTGCTGTTGCTGTGATGATTCGGTGTCCGCCGCCAGTACCTGAGCGCGGGGCCCAAGGCCGATAGCCATCAAAAACATGCCCTGTGTGGTTGGGCCAAAGCTATTCAGCCCTTTTTCCATTGCTGCTTTCTTTAGCGTTTCAAAGTTTACATGCGCCGTCAGGTCTGCATTGCCCGGTGCTTCAAAGGCGTCGACATAGGTGTGCTTTTGCAGGGCCTGAAAACTATCTCCGCTTGCAGCACGGCGGTAGCCGTAATCGATCATGAGGGCAGCACCGCCATGGAGGTTTAGGTGGTCAGCAATATCGCCAATAACCGAAAGGGCAGAAGGGCAAACTTCCAGTATGCTGCCTTCTGGCCCGCCTTTCAGACTGTCATCAATTAGGGCAAACTGTGCCCCGCAAGGGCCGAGCATGAAGCCAAGATTGTCGCCATCGGTGCCGACAAGGCGTTCATGCCATTTGTCATCGCGTTTTTCATATTGGTGAATGGGCAGGGCGTCGAAAAACTCATTCGCGACAACCAGCGTGGGAGCGGGGGGGAGGCCAGAGCAGCTGTCATGCCATGTCGCAAGTGGTACTTTTTCTGCCTGTAAGGCGCGCAGCTGCTTGCTTGTTTCAACAAAATGGATGCTGACTGCATCCTGAAACTCTTCTACCGGGGTTGTCGCGCGCAGGATATCTGCCATCAGCGTACCGCGACCCGGGCCAAGTTCTACAAGGTTGAAAGCTTCTGGTTTACCCATTTTTATCCAGCGATCAGCAAGCCACAGGCCGATCATTTCACCAAACATCTGGCTAACTTCTGGGGCGGTGGTGAAGTCGCCTTGTGCGCCAAACACCTTTTCTTTTTGATAATAGCCGTGCTGTGGGTGCATCAGGCATTCAGCCATATAGGCCGCCAGACTGACGGGCCCGGTTGCCTGAATGCGGTTGATAAGCTGCTTTTTCAGGTCAGTCATGCTTTGGCAAGTTTGGCGCGGCGCGTTTTAAGGCCATTATTGATCAACCACGCTGCGAACAGGAACATGGGAACTGTAAGAAGCTGGCCTCTGGTCAGGCCAAGGATAATCTCCGCGTCAGGTTCGCGCACAAATTCAACAAGAAAGCGTGCGAGCCCATAGCCTGCGAAAAACACACCTGCAATCACGCCAGGCGCATCTTTTGCAAGGCGGGTCTTTTGATAGAGGAATTGCAAAACCAGAAACAGGATCAAGCCTTCAGCTAGTGCTTCATAAAGTTGGCTTGGGTGGCGGGGCAGGCCGGTTCGGTCTGCCGGGAAGATCATCGCCCATGGCACGTCAGTAGCGCGGCCCCATAGTTCCCCATTCACAAAGTTGGCGATACGGACAAGGCCAATGCCTACCGGGCTCACGAGCGTAAGCACATCTGCAACCCGCATGAGGTCGAGTTTGTTTTTCTTTGAAAACCAGATAACGGTGAGAATAACGCCTAGCAATCCACCGTGAAACGCCATCCCTCCGTCCCATAGTCGTACAATGGCTGCGGGGTTTTCCAGATAATAGTCGAACCGGTAAAACAGAACATACCCAAGGCGACCACCAATAATGATGGCAAGCATCGCCCACGTAATAAAGTCATCAATGTGTTGCGCGGACATGGGGGCCTGCGGCTGCGTCGTCAGCCGGCGCACATACCACCAGACAAATGCCAGTCCGGCGATATAACCGAGGGAGTACCAACGGATGGCTATAGGGCCAAGTTCCAGCGCAATAGGGCTGATGTTGGGAAACTCGATCACGCTCATGGCAAGCATATCAAACACGGGAAATCCTTGGCAGTTTCTGTGTATATTATTTGAGCGCTATCATAGTGGCAGATATGAGGCTGTCCAGCGATGAAGCCTCCTTCTTTTGTTTGCATATTCGCGCTGGCTAAGGGATGGTGAAGGTGGTCATGGTGAGGAGGGGTGTATGCGCTATTCGCTAATGCTGTTGGTTGGTTTGGCTGTTTTGTCTGGACCGCTCGTGCAAGCAAGTGATCCTGTTACTATTTATCCCGCCAAAACGATCATCACGATGAATAACGCCCAGCCTGGTGCTGAGGCCCTCGCGGTTTCCGGCGACAAGATTGTTGCGGTTGGCAGCGAAGCTGAGCTTACGCAGACCTTTGAGGCACATGCCGTATCACTGGACAGGCGGTTCGCAGATAAAGTGATTGCACCCGGCTTCATTGACAATCATCTGCATCCGTTTTTGGCGGCGATCGTGTTGAATACTGACTGGATCACTCCCCAGCCCTGGAATGTTCCCGGCCATGTTACGCCTGCCACGCGTTCGCATGATGCCTATATTGCTCGTATGCGGGAACGTGTTAATGAGGGTGACGCAGGCACGCCGTACATCACTTGGGGCTTTCATGAGTTGTGGCATGGCCATATTGATCGTGCCTTGCTGGATGAAATCGCGCCCGACAGGCCCATTGTTATCATCCAACGATCTTTCCACGAGTTCATTATGAATTCGGCAGCGTTGCGGTGGCTTAAGTTTGATGAAACAGCACCGCCGCCCCTCGATGTCGATTTTGAAACCGGTATATTCTCGGAGCGGGGCATTGATGCTGCGCTGACAAAACTGGTGCCCTTTTTTTTCCAACCTGAAGTTCTTAACCGCTCGCTGGATGAAATTCGGGACATTATCCACCGTGGTGGCATAACGACCATTGGTGACATGGGTGTTGGCGGTTATCTGGGCATCACGCGCGAGATGGAACTGTTTAAGGCCAAATACAGCGGTGAAGATACGTCGTTCAGGATGTTTCTGGTTGTGGCTCCCACGCTCGCTGTAGGGGATATCACACTTGAGAATGTAGAGGATTTCGCAGGAAAATCTTCGGACAAGATCAGAATAGGGCGGCACGCCAAGTTCTTTGCCGATGGTGGCTTTTTTGCCCAGAATATGAAAATGAACCCGCCCGGTTATCTGGATGGACATGAAGGCAAATGGATGACATTGCCGCCAGAGCTGGCCACCCTAATCGAGCCTTATTGGAAAGCCGGGTATCAAATCCATGTGCATGTGAACGGCGATGCCGGGCTGGATGTGGTGCTTGACATTGCCGAGGCCCTGCAAGCAGAGACGCCCAAAACGGATCACCGCTTTTCCTTGCATCATGTTGGCATATCAATGCCTGCTCAACTAGCGCGCGCGGCAGAGCTCGGCATGGTTATCTCCGCGCAGCCCAATTATGTCTGGGCGCTTGCGGACAAATATTCTGAGCATGGGCTGGGGCCAGAGCGTGCGTCAACAATGGTACGGCTTGGGTCAATGGTGCGCAGCGGTATGAAGGTTTCCCTGCATTCTGATTTCACCATGGCGCCAGCGGCGCCGCTTACGCTTGCCAGCATTGCGGTAAACCGCCTGACGGCCAAGGGAAACCTGATGGCGCCGGCTGAACGCCTTACGGTTCATGAAGCGCTTGCCGCGATCACTATTGATGCCGCCTATATGCTGCGAATGGAAAACGAGATTGGCAGCATTGAGGTTGGCAAGAAGGCGGACCTGACCATTCTGGAGCAAAACCCTTATGAAATTGCGCCTGAGCGTCTTGCGGACATCCCCATCTGGGGCACCATGTTTGGTGGGCGCCTGTATCCAATAGCAGACGCGGCAGACCAATGACGGGCCTGCGGCACATCGCCCCTTGCGTTTGCTGCTGATTTCAACCATATGAGTGTCACGCGCTGACAAGGAGCAGAAACATGCAGACCAGCAATAAATTCATGGATGATATGGCTAAACTGGCGACAGGTGCCGTGGGTGCCGCGCATTCTGTGAAGGGCGAAATGGAAGGCATGTTCCGCGCGTGGCTTGATAAGCAGATCGCCGGCATGGACCTTGTGAGCAGGGAAGAGTTCGAAACTGTACGTGAAATGGCTGAAAAAGCCCGCATGGAAAATGAAGACCTGCGCGCTGAAATTGAGGCACTTAAATCCAAATAGCCGGATTCGCGCCCAAGCTATAACAAATCTTGATATTTTATTGCTGATAAAATGGTGCAAACCTATTGCATCAACTATCAAACTTAACGGTTTGTACAAGCGTTATAATTTTGCGCTTTTCGTGCTTTGCATGAGCAAGTTATCCACAGGAAAATGCACAGATATCCCAAATGTTCCTTGCCACGGGCAGTTGGCTTTGGCACGCTATATTTAGTGTTTAGTCAAGCAAAGGGAGCCAGATTTCGTGCATCTGGTTATTAAAGACTAGGACTTTAACCGGCGTAACATACCCGCCGGTTTTCGCTCCGGCGGGCCATCTCAGAAGGGAATCGAGATGACGACCTTAACCACCGGACATTCAGACATTCTGAACATCAATCCTGTTGATATGGCTGAGGAGTTGGCAGGTGCCAATGACTGGGCCGTTGAACGGCACAGCGATGATGAACTTACCATGTTTATCAGCGGTCAATATACTGACCTGCAATTCCGTGTCTTCTGGCGGGATGATTTCAAGACGCTTCAATTTGCCTGCATGTTCGATCTTAAGGTGCCGGAAGATAAACGCGGCAATATCTATGAAGTGATCAGCCTGATTAATGAACGTATGTGGATTGGTCATTTTGAGTTTTGGGGTGAAGAAGGCGCGCTGTTGTATCGGCATGCGAGCCTGGCCAATGACCCGCTCCTGGGGGCAATCGGCGAAGACCATATTATTACGATGATAGAAACAGCGCTTGGGGAGTGCGAACGCTTTTATCCGGTCTTCCAGTTTGTCATGTGGGGTGGTCAGTCGCCGTCGCAGGCGATTGAAAGTGCGATGCTGGAGTGCGCCGGTAGCGCCTAACGAACCAACCTCCATCATTGCAGTGCGCTATGGGCGGGGCTATGCTCCGCCCATTGTGTTTTGTCTGGCAGTTGGAGCCACCTGATGAGTGACTTTTCTTTGTTTACGCCTGATGCACCTTTTGTTCTGGTCGGATGCGGGAACATGGGCGGCGCACTGGTGCGTGGCTGGCTTAAGGCGGGGCTAGCACCCGCAGCACTAGTGATCATAGACCCGGCGGCGTCAGCAGAAAAACTGCCAGAGGCTTCGCAGGCCACCTTTGTGGCGTCAGCCGATATGTTGCCAGCCAACCTTCAGGCCCGCCTTATGGTTCTTGCGGTGAAGCCGCAAGTTGCCAACGATGTGATGAAATCGGTTAAGCATGTGGTGGGTGAAGGCACACTTGTCCTTTCTGTCGCGGCGGGTGTTACACTTGATCAGTTAGAGCGGGAGCTTGGCTCTGGCCCTGCTTATGTGCGGGCGATGCCCAATACGCCTGCGGCGATTGGTGCGGGGGCAACGGGCCTTGCCGCAGCAGAAAGTGTTTCTGCCAGTGAGCGCGCACTTGCCGAGCTGGTGATGCGGGCCGCAGGTAAAACCATCTGGGTTGAAAATGAAGCGATGATCAATTCGGTTACTGCTACATCAGGCAGTGGCCCAGCCTATGTGTTCCATATGGTGGAAGCACTGACAGCAGGGGCGGAACAAGCGGGTTTGCCTGCAGCGGACGCGATGTTGCTTGCCCGACAAACTATTATCGGTGCTGCGAAGCTGTTGGAAGCCAACCCTGAAGTGACCGCATCTACCCTGCGGGAGCAGGTGACAAGCCCGGCGGGCACAACGGCAGCGGCACTTGAGGTGCTGATGGAAAGCGGAGAGCTGTCTGACCTGATGACCCGTGCTGTCGCCGCCGCCAAACGACGTGGTGAAGAGCTTGCTGGTTAAGAATGTTTTGGGGGGCATGAGATGAAACGCATATTTTGTGTACTGACACTGTGCATCGCAGCCTTGAGTTCCGGTGTATTTGCGGAGGATATGCCGCAACCAACTCTATCAACCGAGCTGGGCAAATACCTTCAAGCAGAAGCGGCGGCAGACAGGTTTTCTGGCACCGTGCTTGTGTCCCATAAAGGAAAGGTCATCTACAGCGGTGCCTTTGGACTGGCGAGTAAACGCTTCAATGTTGCAAACACTTTGGACACCAAACTTAATCTTGGTTCGATGAATAAGATGTTCACGTCTGTCGCCATCCTGCAATTGGTAGAGCAGGGCAAGGTTAAGCTCGATGATCGCCTAAACAAATATGTTGATGACACATGGCTTTCGGCTGAGGTGAGTAGCAAAATCGAGATTCAGCATCTGCTGACGCATGCTTCGGGGTTAGGTAGTTATTTTAATGATCAGTTCTGGCAAAGCTCCAAGTTAGCCTTTAAGGCGCTGGAGGATTACAAGCCGCTGATCGTTGGCGAGACTTTACGTTTTGAGCCGGGAACAGACTATCGCTACAGCAATACCGGCATGTTCTTGCTTGGCCTTGTGATTGAGCAAGCCAGTGGGCGGGATTATTTCAGCTATATCCGAGACCATATTTATAAACCTGCTGGCATGGTGAACTCTGGCTGTTACGAGATGGATCAGCCCGTACAGAATCTCGCCATCGGCTATTCGCCGAGTGAAGACAATGAAACCGGATGGGAAAATAATCTCTACCTTCATGTGGTGAAAGGCGGCCCTGCTGGTGGCTGTTTTTCGACCGTTGAAGACCTGAACCGGTTTGCGGCAGCGCTAACTAGCTTTAAGCTGTTGTCGGCTGAAAATACCGAACGCTTATATACTCCGAAGTCAGAGTTTCACAGCGAACCTTATGGGTATGGTTTCAGGTTGTTAGAGGTCTCCAACGATCGTATCATCGGCCATGGTGGCGGTTTCCTGGGCATTAGCGCCAATCTGGATATATTTCTGGATACGGGGTTTGTTGCTGCCGTGCTCTCCAACTATGGCGGGGCCGCCCGTCCGGTAAGAGACAGGATACGAGAGCTTGTCGCTGGTGCGGCGGAGCGTGACTGAAGCTATCTTTATCACGGTGCTGGCATGTTCAATTTTAGCCTGTATTTCTAAATGTAATACTTTTTAATGACTTAAGTGTGAAATATCATCCCATCTAACTTATGTTTATCTAGTATTATTATGCTGCCTGTGTTCATCTGTTGTTCAGTTAACACTGAATATTTCTTCATCGCTCGAGATTTTAATTCCGCACAATAATAACACCTCCTCAATTGCGTGGATGTTGGAGAGGGTCTTGGCAGATTTATTCAGTTGAGAGGAATTTCACATGCAGGACAATACGCCCCATTTTGTTGAAGGTAGCGATACCCGAGATTTTTTCCGTGGTGGCAGTGGTAGTGATGTCATTGTTGGCGGTGACAGCGCGGATACGCTTATTGGTGGTGACGGGGACGACACCATCATTGGTGATGCTGTTATTCAAGGGCAGCATTTCAGGTTTGACTTCGAAGCGCTCCAGCCCGGCGAAGCCGGTGGCTCTTTCAGCGCAGAGTTACTTGTTGGGGGTGGTGGTAACGATCTGATTGTCGGCGGTGGCTGGGATGACAGCCTTGTTGATAATGGTCGCTTCAACGAGCAAGAAGTGCTGAACCCTGATTTTGTGATTGAGATTTTCCCAAGCCCGATCAGGAACATCCTTTGGGGTGGTTCCGGCGATGACAGCCTGTATGCAGGCGCAGGCAGCGATACCCTTGGCGGTGGCGCAGGAAACGACCTTATCGTTGGCGGCACTGGCCGTGATGTTGTGTTCGGCGGTGAAGGGGATGATACCGTCCGCGCAGGGTCTGGTAATGATTTGATATGGTCTGGTAGCGGTGATGACATCCTCTCAGGGGAAAGAGGTAATGATACCTTCTATTTTTCTGAAGGGCACGGCGCTGACCGGATTGAGGATTTCGAACTGGGTATTGATACCTTGGTATTAACAAATACAGTCTATGGGGTTGCCGCTCGTACTGGTACATCCGAAGGGCTGCCCGCGCTTCAGGTTGAAGAGACTGTGGCGGGTGGTGCGTCTGGCCTTTTGCTGACCACAGGTGAAGGGGACAGCATCTTCCTTGTTGGCCTGACAAGTGACGACTTCAGCAACCTGACAATCGTCACCTAGGGTAATGGCGTTCATGGGGCGGCTACTTGCCGCCTTTATAAACCACGCCGTCTTTCATAACAGGGTATTGTTTCAAGCAAATAGGTTGCGATCTAGCGGAAGGTTGCGAACCGGCTGCCCTGTTGCTCTGGAAACAGCATTTGCCAATGCGGGCAAAAAGGCCGGATTGATATGTTCGCCACAGCCACGTGGGAATTCGCCGTTCGTCACAACATGTGTTTCCATGTTGGGAATTTGTGGCATGCGGACCACTTCATAATCATGAAAATTACTTTCAATAACACTGCCGTTTTCAATCGAAATTTGGCCATAAAGGGCCATCGACAAGCCAAATGCAATGCCGCTTTCAACTTGTGCGATGATGCCTGCAGGGTTGATGGGGATACCAAAGTCAGCAACAGTTACGACACGTTCTATCGCTAGTAGTCCATCCGCATTGCGCCGAACATCCACCACTTGCGCGATGTAAAAATTTGTATGCTCTCGCGGTTTGTCGAACAGCGCCACACCACGGAACAAGGTGGGGTCGCTCGTCTCTTTCCAGCTGGCTTTTTCTGACAGCAAACGCAGTACTTTTTGCGCGCGTGGGTTGCTATCCAATAAGGAAATCCTGAAATCAATCGGATCGCGGCCAACAGACTTGGCGATTTCATCCAGAAACACTTCATTTGCGAAATTTGTACTGCTGTGGGCAATGCCACGAAGTGTTCCCACTGCGATTGGGGTATCGGTCAGATGTGCCTGGGCCATCATCCCGTTGGTGTCATAAGGTATGTGACCAGCACCATCCGTTGACAGCCATATCATGTCTTTCGGGCCGTGTGACGCTACTCTATGCGTCCAATTGGATATTGAGCCTTCGGATGTGATGTCGGCGGACAGCCGGTGTGCGCTCATGGGGCGGAAGATGCAGTGCTGTATGTCAGCTTCACGTGACCACATCACTTTTACCGGCCCGTCTACTTTCTGTGCAATTTCAATGGCATCCTGCACGAAGTCTAAATCCGCCTTCCGGCCAAAGCCACCACCAACAAATGTGGTGTGTACTATTACCGACTCAATCGGCAGTTCTAGTAGTTGGGCGGTTAGTTTGCGCACCAGATTGCGGTCCTGAGTTGGACCCCAAAGCTCGCAAGAGGTTGGTGTAACATGCGCTGTGAAGTTCACGGGTTCCATGGTTGCGTGAGCGAGTAAAGGAAACTCAAACTCTGATGATAGGGTCCTAGCGGTGTCAGGAACCAACTGCTGCGCCGTTTTGTTGACCAACTCTATGTCTGTTACGTCCAAATTTGAGTTCAATTGCGACTTCAGGACATTACTTGAAAGATTTGAGCTTTGAGTGCGTTGCCAATCCACCTCAACGGTTTGAGCGGCTTTTTGCGCGAGCCAATAGTGATCTGCAACAATGGCCACACCACTGCTGATGGGGAAAATATGCTGCACGCCTGACATTGCCAAAGCTGCTTCTTGGTTTAGAGATTTCAGCTCCGCGCCAAAGAAAGGCTTTTTGAGGACTGTTGCCACTTTCATATTAGGCAGTTGTACATCCACACCGAAGGTAGCAGCGCCGGAGACCTTGGCTGGAGTATCGCGCCGGGGCACTGACGTGCCTACAATTGAATAATTCTCAGGTGACTTGAAGGTAGCAGCTTCCGGTACCGGTAAAGTCGCCGCGTCAGCAGCAAGAGCACCGTAGGCGAGCCGCTCTCCATTCAGATTGTTTGTAACATAGCCTTTGCGGGTACTGCATTCATCAGGTGAAATACCCCAGCGTTTTGCGGCTGCGCTTAGCAGCATCTGGCGTGCCTTGGCTCCTGCGGTGCGGTGTGTGTCCCATGCTGTGGAAATGCTGAGGCTTGCGTACGTGCCCTGAAAACCGAAGGTTTCTTCGTCCGCCGCGCCTTCAATAACGACAACTTGTGCCCAGTCCGCGTCCAGTTCTTCTGCAACAATTTGTGGCAAACTTGTAAACACGCCCTGACCCATTTCGCTCATGATGCTGGCTACAGTGATACGACCGGTCGGGGAGATCGTTACAAGTGGCAGGAGTTGTGTTTCCGGGTCTTGATCATCTGCCAAGGACGGTACATTAAGCCCAAGAACAATACCGCCACACGCCGCGGCACCAGCCTTCAGGAAATGTCGGCGGGTTAAGGAAGTTGAATAAAGGGACATGGAATTGTTTGCTCGCTATCGGGTAAAATTAAATTTTTTGAGGTCACCTGAAAGTGTCCCTATCAACCATGTATGGCTAATAAGCAATAAATTAAGCCCGCGCGCTATGACACAGGGTGTATTTTTTGATACACCCTATTGTTCTGGCAACGTGTCCCTTTAGTTACGTCCCTTATAAACCACGCCGTCTTTCATCACGAAGTCCACGTCCTGTAGTAGGTTGATGTAACGCAGCACATCACCTTTTACGGCGATGATGTCAGCATATTTGCCTTCGGACACAGTACCCAGTTTGTCTGAAACGCCCATCATAACGGCAGGCCAATATGTGGCGGCGCGGATTGTATCCATTGCCGGGATATCAAACACATCAACCCAGGCAGCCATTTCATTCCAGGTGCTTTGGCAATGGAACTTCATCGGTATGCCGCTGTCTGTGCCGACAAGGAGCACAAGCCCGGCCTCCCGGAGTTGGGAAATTTTGCGTTTCAGTGTTGGGCGGCGAAGGGGCACTAGTGCCGAGTAGTTGAACTGCCCCGGTTTCTCGATAGAAGCCCTGATATCTGCAATGGTGTCTTCTTGCAGACCGGCGTGCCAGCAATCATTGTCCAGCTTTTCCGGGTTATCTACGGTTAGGGGATAGTTCCACAGCCCTTCAACCGTTGGTGTCCAATACATCGGGCCGCCAGCGATGCGACCAGTCGCAGTACGCTCCTTGAGCAGAAGCATAATGTCTTCCGGGTATTCCGGTGCTGTGGTCAGGCCCGTGTGTTCGAAATTATCAACACCAATTTCAAGGCCCCGCCGGACCTCATTTGGCCGGTGGGAATGAGCGATGACCTTCATGCCGCGCTCGTGCGCCGCATCAACAATTGCTTGCGCAACGTCAAGCTCCATCTGGTCCTGATCAATCAGCTTGACGATTTCCATGCCCGCGTCAGCAAGCTTGTTCACTTTGGCGCGGGCATCAGCCACGCTTGTGACAGCCCAGCGGAAGTGGGCGACAGATGGGCTGGTTTCATGTTGCAGGAACGGGCCAGATGTAAACAGTCGCGGACCAGGAATTTCACCGCTCGCGATGCGTTCCTTAACCGAAACTGTGTCTTCAAGCGGTGCACCAAGATCACGGGCGGAGGTGACGCCTGCCATCAGAAGCTGAAGCGCGCTGGCGGGCATGATTTCACTGGCGAGCCGGTCAATATATGTTTTGTCCCAGTGCGTGTAGTTCGAATGTCCGTTCAGCATCAGGTGCGCATGGTTTTCCCAGAGGCCGGGCAAAACATCCATGCCTTCGGTGGAGATAACTTCATATCCTTCTGGAACAGCCAGTGTGCCAACGCTGCCCACGGCTTCAATGGTATCGCCATCTATAAGGATAACGCTGTTGGCGATGGGCCGGTGGCCAAAGCCATCAATCAGGCGTCCTCCAACCAGTGCTTTTCTGTCCGCGACTGCAGCGGTGCTCAAGATTGCTAATGTTGCCAGTGTGCCAATGGCGCGCGATAGAAAATTCACAAGACCCTCCCTTAATGCCCGGTGAGTAGCGTGTAGAAAAGGAGAGAGCGGGTCAAGTCGGGCGCGTGCAATTCCCGAAATCGTGAAAGTAGACAAATTGGAATTATGGGCTTGACTCTTTGATGTTCCATATGTACCCCTACATGTAATGGTACATATGGAACATATAAGTTATGCAAATCACCATTGATATAGACAGCGAGATACCTCTCTTTACCCAGTTGATTGCGGCGATAAAGGGGGCGGTGGAGCAGGGGGCGGTTGCGCCCGGTGACCCGCTTCCTTCCATTCGGCAACTGGCGAATGATCTGGATCTTAATAATAAAACCGTGGCGAAGGCATACCGTTTGCTAGAGCGCGACAGCATTATCCAAACCAAAGGCTATCGGGGTACGTTTGTGCACCCCGATGCCGCCACCCATGTGGGCATAGACCTGAATGCATGGGTACTTTCAAAAATAACAGATGTGGTTGGTGTGTGCCGCGACCGCGGCGCAACTGACAGCGAAATTCGCATTGCCTTCACAGCGGCAATGCAACAATCACAAACGAACGGAGGCTGAAATGCCCATTGATATCCCCATGCCCCTGATACTCATGATTTTCTATCTTGTTTTTGCGAGCCAGATCTATGTGATCTCGCTTCATTATCCGGCAAAATGGATCAAACGCATCCGGTATGTGTTGAATAACTATCCACCAGAAGACTATCCCAAATTGTACCCGGAAGGTCATTCCGCCATCATCGCAGACCGGGAACAGCGACGCCTTCGGTTGATTGAAGGGTATACCCGAGTGGTCGCGGCTGTTGGAGTTGCCATTCTTCTCTTGATGCTTGTTTCAGGGTACCGGCCCAAGTCTGAAGGTGGCGACGAGATCGTCGTGATGTTGTACTTCTTCTTGCAAACAGCGCCATTTTTATTCCTTTCCTACAACGAGTTTCAGCAATTTCGTAGAATGCAGGAGGGGTACAAGGCCGCCCGTAGGTCAGCGGAGTTGCGCCCTCGCAAGCTATTCGATTTTATCTCGCCAGTTTATGTGCTGGTGGCAGGTTTAATGTTCGCAGCATGGTTAGCTTTCTATATCTGGCAGGCTGGCGACATCTCGACCTGGGGCGAAGGAGTTTATGTAACGCTTGTTTTGATACCGGGCATGAATCTGGCCTACGGGTTGATTATCTGGAAGCACTTGGTCGGCAAGAAAATTGACCCCTATCAAGCGCCGGCAGACCAGATGCGCACCATCGGTGTCACCATCAACACGCTGGTGATCTCCAGCACCATGGTCAGTTTCTTCATGTTGGTGATGGAGGCTGCTGACGTGTTCGCCTTTGAGGTTCTGGACCCACCGTTTACCAGTTTCTACCTGCAACTGTGTCTGGTGATGGGGATTGGTTTAACCCTGCGGCAGATTAACGTCGAAGACGTAGATTTTGAAGTTTACCGAAAGGATGCTCCGGTCGCCTGATTTCACACATTCACCCGTCAGGCGATGCCCTTGCTCCCTTTTGGGGCAAGGGCCTTTTTCTTTGTGCGATATCGTTATTTGGAAACGCCGTTTTCCTTCAGGAATTTGGCAATTTCATCCAGTGCGTGATGTGCTTCGGGCAGCATTTCGTCAAATATATGCCAAACGTGGCACTGGTGCGCCCAACTTTGCAGCGTTACAGATGACCCGGCAGCCTGCGCTTTGTTGGTGAAGCGAACAGCATCGCTATATAGCACTTCAGTTGTGCTGACATGGATCAGGGTTGGGGGCAGGCCATGCAGCCTGTCATGAAGCGGCGAAATTACAGGGTTTGATGGTGCCAGGCCAAACCTGCGCCACATGCCCAGCATCAATAGGTCATGCGGCACCTTCAGCATTGGCGCGACCAGCGGCTTTAGCATGCGGTCTGTTTTCAGGTTCTCGCGGTAGCTCGGGCCTGTTGCGGAGCCATCAGTTGCGGGCGAAATACCGACAACAGCATCCGGTTGGCGGATGCCCTTGTCGCGAATCCAGTTCGAAAGGGTAAGCGTTAAGTTGCCACCAGCGGAGTCTCCAGCGACCGCGACTTTATCCGCTTTCGCCGCACCGTCGGGGCCGTTTTCCAGCAACCACCTATAGCTCGCGCGGGCATCCAGCACACTCTCTATGCGGGCGTTTTCCGGCATAAGGCGATAGTCAGGCGTGAACACTGCACAGCCTGTACGCTTGGCAAGGTTGCTGGTGATGGGCCGGTGGCTGACCGGGCTACCCACTGTAAAGGCACCGCCATGTAGATAGAGAATGCGTTTGGCAGGATCAGCGCCGTCAACCAGTGTCCATTCACCCGGAACGCTTATGCCATCAAAGCTGGCGGTGTCTGGTTTGAACTCACAGCCAAAATCACGGGTTTGGCCACCGGCATCAAAGCGCTTGCGCTTGTCTGCAAGTGTTTCACCCATGGTGAACTCCTATGATGAATGTCCAGCATGACATTGATTTTGTTTGATTTTAAAGTGGGTAAAATCCTCGAAGACCCAGCCGTTTTTCAGTGTGTCATAAATGATTGACAACAGCTTGCGTGCGGTTGCGATAATAGCCTTTCCCGACCCGCGCCGTTCTTTAATCCTCCGGTAAAAGCTGTTGAGATAGCCATTGTAGCGGATAGCAATAAGCGTGCATTGCACCAGCGTGGTGCGCATCAGCTTGTTGCCGCGTTTGGTGATCCGCCCCCGATTGTCCGTTTCATTGGACTGGCTCACCTTTGGAACGATACCCATATAAGCGGCCAGCTTATCAGCCGTTTCAAAGTCATTGATATTACCGATACCTGACAAGAGGACAGCAGCAGACCGCGGCCCGACCCCCTTGATGGAACTGATCCCTTCGTATCCGGGGAGATCGGATCCAGCCTCTTCAATGGCCTTATCAAGAGACTTCAGGCTTGCAGTGAGACTGAGGGCTTGGTCGCGCAGGACGCCCAGTTCCACTTTTTCAAGAGGCGTGAAGGGGCTAAGATCCAGGTCGCGCAGACGTTTCCTGCTGCTCAGTCCTTCTTTCTTCAACTTCATACCGCGTTTTACAAACAGGGCATGGATCTTGTTCAGCAGCATGGTGCGCTGCTTGACCAACACATCGCGGGTTGAGACCAGAGAACTCAGTTCTGATTCCGCTGTTGTCTTCAGGCGGGTTTCCGGCAGCATATCCTTTGAGAGGAAAAAAGCCAGAGCGCGCGCATCGTTCTTATCGGTCTTCTTCACCGATTTGCGGATCACCTGAAACTGACGGGGATTGACCACCACAATCCGTCCGACACAGCAGCGAACTTCATCGCAAAACCAGGCCGTGTTTCCCGTCGCCTCCACAGCAATCTCATCATTCGCATCAAGACTGAAACAAAAGCGGCTCAGATCGCTGGCACTCAGATTAAAGGTCTCAAAAACTTCCGCTCCATCATCCTCAAGACGACAGCTCGTAAAAGAATTGGTATGTAGATCGACACCGATATAAGACATGACTATACTCCATTTGTTGGGAGGCGGAGCCCCATAGGGGGTGTGAACGGCCAAAGCAAGCTCCTATACAAGGTCACCGACATATATCGGGCCTTACGCGGGCTGTTCGGAAACAGGCGAAGGCTAAGCTCCCGTGCAGGGTCACAATGCCCTAAGATGACATTCAGCCTGAGACCTATCCGCCTCCCCAAATTCAATACCAAATCCGGGGCGTTTGACCGATCACTATTCATTCATACCCCCTCCCGTGAAAGATATTCGTTAACGCCTTTTGCTTCACTCGACGGCTCGTCGGCGTCAAAGGTGGTTGGGATCGGCGTATCCCATTTGCTCATATTTGGCCCGCGCAGGTAGCGCATGCCCAGAGCATACGACATGGCTGTGCCGCCCAGAACCAAACCAGTATAAAGAAAACCAACCACGAGCACGCCTCATCCGTTTCATTTGCACTTGTGAAGCATATAGATCGTCTGTGTGCGTGAACAACTAATCCCTGAGACAAAAAAAGGCCCCACAAAAGTGGGGCCAAAAATTTGGGGGACTAAAATTCCGGATTACATCCCGGGAAACTAATTGGCCGGCCCTGGTGAAGTGGGGGAGGGGGGAGAGTTACCAGGACCGGCCATTATGACGGAAAACCGTCAAAACTGTTTGCGTCTAAGCTGTCACTGTTTTGTTTGCTCGTCGGCGATGACGTGTATATAGATTGATCCACCGGCAGAGAGAACCCATTGATTCAGCAAACCAGCTATGCGTTTGATGCATGGCTCGCTAATTTCAATATAACAAACACGAGCGGGTTATCTTTGGTTGAGCACACTATAGTGGGGAGTGTATGTGCGATGAATATAAAGCAATCTGTTGTTTTAAAAGGTATTTTATCTGCCTTGGCCGGAGGAGGGCTTTCCGCTGCCGCCGTCGTCGCTGATGATTTGAGCCCAGCTAGAGAGGCGGTTGACCAGCGAGCAGTGACGGCAGACCATCTGGAGCAAGCCGTAAAAAATGGCGAATTTTCAATTTTAAGCTATGCGGGCCAAGGCGGCGCTGAAACTTGTGAGTTGATTCGTCCATTCTTAAAGGAGCCCGGTACAGTAAAGATAGAAGCCATCAAGGGGCTAGCCAACTGCCGCGACCAAGACTCGTTCGCCGAAATGTCTGTTCTGGCCACCCAAGATGATAATCCTGAGGTTCGCATTGCTGCTCTCAAGGCGCTTGGTTTCACAACACCAGAAGATAGGCGCACGGACCATGTGGCACTGGTTGTCAATGTGTTGGATAGCCCTGCGGATGATCAGGAGAAAGCCGCAGCACTCTATGGTTTGATGCAAAACATAACCTATGCAGGTGTGTCACCGGCTGAATTACCCGGCCTGGACATCAGCAACCTTCTCCATTTGGCATCCAGACCCGGGGCATTAGGGTTTGAAGCTGCTTATCTGCTGATCCGGTTGCAGGGACTGGGGTCGGTATTAACGCCTACGGACGTGGCGCAGACAATATCCGCTGATGTTTCCGTTGGGCAGAAATTTCTTATGGCCCGTGTGATGGGGCAGCTTGGTAATGGTGCCAGTGATGGCCTGATCGAGCTCGCTCGTCGCCACGCGTCTGAAAATCTGGACGACCGCCGGGTGGCGGTCTCTGCGGTTCGCGCGCTTGGGGGGCTGTCTGATCAAAATAGTCGCCAGTTTCTGGTCGGTATTTTGGCTGGTGCTGCTCCTGAGTTTCAGCAACTGGCGCTTACGGCGCTCGCTTCCCGACCGGATGCTGATCAGGTTACCCTGAGACATATTTGGAGTTTTGTTCCAGCCGACAATGACTGGTTGGCCGTAACAGCAGCGCGCAGCTTGGTGGCGCTTGGTGATGATGACATCACGCCCATACTGGAAGATTGGCTTGGCGGGGAAAACTATTACCGCTCATTTGTGGCGCTTGGTCTTCTTAATCAGTCTGAAGTCGGCAAAGCAATACTTGCAAACTATGTTTCAGCTAATCCGGGCACTTCACGCGCGCAGGAAGTTGCCAGCGTGATCAACCCGTCTTCAGAAGGTGGCGGGTATGCACGCAAGACACCGGCGCAAACACTGGTGCAATCCTATAAAAAGCGGGAACTGGTTTTAGATACGTCACGCGGTATCGTTTGCATTGCACCTGATGAAGTTGCGCCCTATTCCGCAGCAAACTTCATGCTGCTGGCCGACTCGGGCAAGATGAACAATATGGTATGGCACCGGGTCATCCCGGGTTTCGTTGCGCAGGCAGGCCAGTCTGAGGATCAGGAGTTGGCGAACTGGGGAAGCATTCGTGAAGAATGGGCTGAGGTAAGTCACATGCCCGGTACGGTAGGCGTGGCAACCGCCGGGCCCGACACGGGCAGTGCGCAGTTCTTTGTCAATCTTGAACACAACCGCCATCTGGATGGGCGCTACACTGTGTTTGGCCATGTGATCAAAGGTATGGATGCAGCCTATGCATTGCAGGAGGGTGACATAATTCTGGAAGCAAGAACAGCCAAGGCACCATCAGCAGCCTGTGAGTAGTGCTTAAAGAATATTGCTTTCTGCTCGGATTTGCCGGATCAGAAAATCCCTGAAAAGCGCCACGCGCAAGGAGCCTCTCAGCTCCGGCGGGTAACAGAAATAGCTGTTGAAGGGTGTGCCGTCCACGTCGGGCAGAACGCGGACAAGCTTTTGTCTATTGTGCACCAGATAGTCCGGTAAAACAGCAAGGCCCATGCCTGACTCAACCGCATGCATAATGCCGTAAAGATTGTTTACTTCCAGTCTCGGTGTGCGTTTGTGAGTTTCTTTACCCGCTTCCAGCAACCAGTTAAGGCCACGGATCACAGGCGCAGTGCTTGAGCCAAAGGTAATCAGGTCATGGCCATCCAAATCAGCGGTGGTAACGGGTGTGCCTCTGCGTGCCAGATATTCGGGGCTGCCGTAAATATGGGAATGGAAGGTGGCAAGTGGGCGCTGAATCAGTTCTGCCTGCTCTGGTTCATGCAGGCGGATTGCTACGTCCGCCTCCCCGGCAGATAAGTCCAGGTCTGCATCATCAAGGATAACCTGAAGGTTAATTTCAGGGTATTCGAGCATGAATTGCTCCAGATGCGGGGTTAACCACACAGCACCAAAGGTAACCATGGTTGTAACCCTTAGAAGCCCTGAAGGACGTTCTTTGGATTCCATCAAGCGTCGTTCTGTTTCATCGATGCGATGCACCACCTCGCGTGCGGTTTCAAACAGCTCTTGCCCTTCAAGGGTAAGAACAAGGCCGCGTGCGTGCCGTGTGAACAGGGAAACATTAAGGCTTTCTTCAAGCGCGCGTATCTGCCTGCTGACGGCAGACTGGCTGCAATTCAACTGCGCTCCCGCGCTTGTGAAGCTGCCGCTTTCCGCAACTGTGTGAAAAATGCGAAGCCTGTCCCAGTCCATGATGTCTCCCCGGTTTTGCACGCTACGGTGCGGGTGGCACTATCTCATTCTGCCATATATGTGGTCAACGATATGTTTACCAATCTGGCTTAGCTTATGGCGTTGCATGTTGGGGAATGCTGATGAGTAACCGCGAAATCCTGCAAATGGCGACAGATGTGTTCAAGAAAGGCTACCCGTCTCTGAACGCAGAGTCGGTTATTGCTTTTCTTATTATCGCGGATCATGACAAACCGACAATCGGTGATATTTCCGTTGCGATTGGCCTGCCGGACATGCAAGTCTTTCAGTATATGGCACCGCTCAGGAACGCCGGGCTGGTGACCGTGGAGGCGCAGTCAACCGGCAGTACAACCATCCTGTTGACCGAGCGTGGTAAGGAAGCAAAGCAGGCAATTGCCGATATTTTTTCGGGGTAGGTGATGCAACCCGGTGAGATAGTGACCATGTTGGCCGAAGGCCCACGAAACGCGGTGGCAAATGCAACCGTGGTGGCGAAAATGGTGCTGAAAGAACCAAAGCTTGCAGCAACACTTGTTGAAGCGCTTGCCTCCCCCAACAAAACCATTGTGTCCCACGCTGCTCATGCCCTTCACACCATTTTCAAAACTAATCCTGCGCTGTTGCAACCGTTTGTAAGGCAGCTGCTGAAGGCTTTTTCAGGCAGTCAGTGGGAAACGTTGGAGCAGCTTGCTAAAATACTGCCGGGGCTGAAGCTGAGTGCGCCGCAGGAAAAAAGTTTTCGTGAGCGGCTTGAAGCCGTTTTTTACAAAGATAAGTCCAGCATTGCGCGAACCAACGCCTTGCAGGCGATTTATGACCTTGGCAAACAGCATGTTGCTTATCAGGAAGCCTCGGTGAAGGCGCTGAAGTTTGCCCTTGAAGAGGGCAGTAAAGCCATGCAAGCCCGCGCCCGCAATCTGGTAACACCACCCAAAAAATCTGACAGATAGCACGGTGATATAGCTTGTTCAGCTAGTGTTCAGGTTACGCCTTTATGGTTGCTCTGCTATTGGTACAAATAGAAGGGGTCTAGTGATGAGGGTCATTGCAGCAGTGGCGCTGATGATGCTGTCCGTGCAAGCGGTTGCAGCAGACAGTATTTTTCCAACCAAGCACACACCAAGGTCAAAGGTTTGGATCGATTATAGCGATCTGGATTATGTCCTGTCGTCTTCAGTGCTTAGTATGGGGCCTTCGACACATCAGCGTGCTGGCCGACCTGAAAAAGACTGGATCACCAACGTGTATGTCGGTAACCCCAAAGCAACCCGCCACGAAGGAAACCGTGTTGCGTTCCATGAATATAAAGAAAAACACAGGGCTGTTTTAAGGGCTATTCGGGATGATTTACTCGCGCTGCCTGAACAGCTTGATTTAACCGAGCTGTCGCGAAACCATCAGCTGGCTTATTGGCTGAACCTGCATAATGTCATTGTTTTGGCTGAAATGGCGGACGCTTATCCCTTCACCAACGTACGCCCTATGTTTGATCGCAGCAAACCGGGCGCCTTCATAAATAAAGCTGATTATGAGATTGCGGGCAGGAAAATCTCCGTTGCGGATATTCAGGACCATGTGCTCCAAAACTGGAAAGACCCGCTTGTTATCTATGGGTTTTACATGGGGGCGGTCGGCACACCCAATATTCGTCAGGACGCGTATCAGGGCAGCAGGGTGTATGACCAGCTAAGAGAGAACGCCTTTGACTTTGTGAACAGCGTACGTGGAACCCAGATCTGGAAAACCGGCGAATTGCGCGTTGCAACCTATTATGAGCGAATGGCCAAGGCATTCCCTGACTTTGAGGCAGACCTCATTCGACACATTAAAAAATATGCCAGCCGCAAATTTGAAAGGCGATTGGTTGGTGTGGCTTCCGTTGATGCGCGGATAGATGACTGGCATATAGCGGACTTGTATAATGGCCGCGTTATCGATGCCATGGGTTCATATCCACGTACGACACAAGTTATTGATGGTACCTTTCTTGGGCCGCGTGTAACCCCAATGCATGTTCGCAACATCATTATCGGGCGCAGCAACAACTTCAAACGTGCTGAAGGAAGCGTTGATATTCAGGAAATTAATGCTAGCGAAACCGAGGAAGAAGCCGACGCTGAAGCTAAAAAAGAGGATGATAAAGACACGGATCAGCCTGTGGTGATATAAAGACGCCTATGCTGAAGGTCTTTGCAAAGTTTCTATTCTGTTTACTGGTCGCATTTGGCGCAAATGCTAGTGATTTGCCGACAGGCTTTGCTCGCGACTCACAGATATGGATTGATTACAGTGACCTGGACTATGTGCTTGGCGCATCGGTTCTGGAAATGGGTCCATCAACGCATGAGCGGGCCCACCGGGTGCAGCGGGATTCTGCCACAAGGCTTTATGGCGGCAGTCGCAAAGCATCTCGTTTTGAAGGTAACCGCGTAGCGTTCCATCTGTTTGAAGATATCCACCATCAGGTGTTGCGGGCTATCCGCGATGATCTGCTTGGCATTCATGATAAGCTGAATATCGAGGACTTGTCGCGCAATCATCAGCTAGCCTATTGGCTAAACCTGCATAATGCGATTGTGCTGGTGGAAATGGCAGGTGCCTACCCTTTCAACAATGTGCGTCCCATGTTTGATCGCAGCAAACCAAATGCTTTCATCAACCAGGCTGACTACAAAGTTGCGGGGCAAACGGTGTCTGTTGCCGATATTCAGGACCATGTGCTTGAAAACTGGCAAGACCCCCTTGTTATCTATGGTTTCTATATGGGCGCAGTCGGCACCCCCAATATTCGAAAGGATGCTTTCAAGGGCGATAGGGTGTATGTGCAGCTTGAGGAAAACGCCCGTGATTTTGTGAACAGCGTGCGAGGCACCCAAATATGGGATGGCTCCAACCTGAGGGTTGCCAGCTATTATGAACGGATGGCGTCAAAGTTCCCGAATTTTGATGCTGATATCATGCGCCACATACAGAAGTATGCACGCGCCAAGTTCGCGCGGCGCTTGATAACAGTCAGCGAAATTTCAGCCGAGATTGACGACTGGAATATTGCTGACCTTTACAATGGTCATTTGCATCAGGCGGGCCGGACCGGACCACGGACAATTCAGGACGCAGAAGGTACTTTGCTTGGGCAACGGAATTTACCGTTGCATGTTAGACATGCGCTAGAGGGTAGGGCGCTCAATTTCAGGCGTTTCGAGGGCACTGTGGAGATTGAAGAAATTGACCCCGGGGAGAGCGAAGCCTCTTCTGCCGCCGATAAGGAAGAAGAAAGGCCCGCCCCGAAAGAGGACGAGCTTTTACCTTAAAACTGTTTTGGCTGGAGCGCCTATTCAGCCGCTTGCGCGTGCTCTAGTGTCGCCAGATATTTTTCAGCTTCCAGTGCCGCCATGCAGCCCATGCCCGCAGCAGTTACCGCTTGGCGGTATATCTTGTCGGTCACGTCGCCAGCGGCGTAAACGCCCGGAATGGCTGTTTGCGTGCTGTCTGGCTCTTTTTCAATATAGCCTTCTTCGTCCATCGGCAGTTGGCCTTCAAAAATCTTGGTAGAAGGCGTGTGGCCGATGGCGATAAATACGCCGTGTACGTCAATCTCGGTGATGTCACCCGTTAGCGTGCTTTTCAGTTTTACGCCGGTCACACCTAGTGGCTCTTCCGTGCCAACAACTTCTTCAAGCACACTGTTCCAGGCAATCTCTACATTGTCAGCCGCGAACAGGCGGTCTTGCAGGATTTTCTCGGAACACAACTCATCACGGCGGTGCACCAGCGTCACTTTGGAACAGATGTTCGAAAGATACAGAGCTTCCTCAACAGCGGTATTGCCGCCACCAACAACAATCACTTCCTTGCCGCGGTAGAAGAAACCATCGCATGTCGCGCAGGCGGACACGCCGTAGCCGTTAAACTTCTCTTCCGACGGTAGGCCAAGCCAGCGCGCCTGAGCCCCGGTAGCGATCACAATGGTGTCGGCTGTGTATACTGTGCCGCTGTCGCCAATTGCGCGCTTTGGCACTGCTTTCAGGTCTACTTCGTTGATCAGGTCATAGATGATTTCTGTACCCACATTTTCTGCCTGCTGGCGCATTGCTTCCATCAGCTCGGGGCCTTGTACCGCATCGGCAAAGCCGGGGTAGTTTTCAACATCGGTGGTGATGGTCAACTGGCCACCTGCCTGCATGCCGGTAACGATGGTCGGCTGCACATTGGCGCGCGCTGCATAAATGGCAGCTGTATAGCCTGCCGGGCCGGACCCGATGATCAGCATTTTGGTATGTTTCGTGTCACTCATGACTGTAGTCCCCTAGTGGGCGAGGCGGCTTTGTGCCTCTAGCGATTAAATCTTGTGCATTACATAGTCGGTTGGCGCGCACTTGCCAAGCACCTGAAGCAGTTAAGCCCGATGGAAGTTTTCAATATATTTGATCGGGACAGTCGATAACCAAACCATTTTTCGGTTGTTACGTTTCCGGAACAAGGACAGCAAGCTTCTTTGGGGCCACAACGCAGTAGCTTTGCACCATCCATTCAAGAAGCAGGTCAACGGGTATGTTGTCTCCGTCTTTGAACTCGCACGTTACCCAACCGCTGTTGCCAAGGCCGTAACCGGTTTTGCTCGCGAAAGGGTGCAGCAGTGCAAACTCTGCGGAGCGTGGCAGTTTAACGGATGCAGCGAAAACGCCTGCCTTACTGCCATTCAGGAAGACAAACACCTTTTTGCGTACCTTCAGAACCGTTTCACCCCACGGGTGGTCTTCCCATGCTTCCGGAAGTTTTAGCCCTTCCTCCAGCATCAGCGCCATGGCGGTGCCCGTATCCTGAAAAACTCTGTCTTCGCTCACTAATCCATCCCCTTTCTCGCGACTATCACCTTAAAACACTGAATGATGAAGGTTCAATGATTGAGGGACAGCTGGCAGGGTGCTAGCCTGCCACCAGACAGTGAGGGAGTTTAGGTATGATCAATTTATATTGGAGCCCACGTACCCGTGCCGCGCGTGCGCTGTGGATGCTGGAAGAGCTGGGGCAACCATTTGAGGTAACCCGCATTGATATTCAGGATGAAAAACCCAAAGCAAATCCGGGCTTTTTGATGGCGAGCCCTATGGGCAAGGTGCCGGCCATCGTGGATGGCGGCGTACTTCTTAGCGAGTCGGCAGCTATCTGTATGTATCTGGCGGATCGCTACCCGGATGCGGGCCTTGCGCCAGCGGTGGATCATACGCTACGGGGTAGGTACCTTTACTGGATGACTTTTACGCCGGGTGTGCTGGAACCTGCGATGGCCGAAAAGTTTGGTGGCTGGGAACCGAAACCGTTTCAGCATGGCTGGGGCGATTTTGACAGTATGATCAAAACCCTGGAGGCCGGGCTGCGCGCAGGGCCTTGGATTCTTGGTGATCAGTTTTCAGCGGCAGATGTGATGATTGGCTCGTCAGCCAATTTCCTGAAGATGTTTGGCATTCTGCCGGAAGCTAGCCCGATCAACGATTATATTGACCGCTGCCTTGAACGACCTGCCTATCAGCGCGTACTGGCCCGCGAGCAAGAAGAATAAAAAAAGAAAGGCGGCAACAGCCGCCTTTTCTAGTCCAGGGGGTTGTTATGCGGCTTGCAGTTCAGTTTTCGCCTCTTCGATCGCCTCGGGGCGTGTGGCCGCAATGATGTCGGACAAGGCTTGATAATGTTCTGGCTCGTTCAAGCCCAGCTTCTCGCGCACATCTTGATATGGTTCTTTCAGAAGCTGTTCCCAGTCCTGGCCGGGCAGCCAAGCGGCTTTCTTGCCCATGCGGTAGGCTTGCCAAACGGCCTTCCAAATGCCGCGTTTCGGATACTCGCGTGATAGATTGACAAGGCCCATCAGGGCAATGGCGCCAAAACCATGCGAGCCGGATTGTGGGTAGGAAAAAGCCACAACGCAGATTTCGCCAAGCCCGTCGCGGCCATAGCCACTGACCACATGCCAAAGGTCATGCATATCGCGGGACCGGATGGCATAACGCCTTAGGCCCGCGTGGGAAAGCTTTTCATACCGACCATCGCTCGCGTCCGCCAGACCTTCAGCGCTGATATTTTCCCGCTGCATAAAGTCCAGATACACGCGCCCTAACGACCCTTCAGGTAACTTTGCGAGTGCAGTACGGTCTGCCAGCGTGTCAAGAAGGTCGACCTCCTCAGACAGAACTCGGTTGCCAAGGTCAGTTTTTGCGAACTGTTGGTATTTCCTCCACAATGATTTGCCTGTCAAACAACTCATGATCTTGAA
The DNA here is from genome assembly GCA_965199355.1 of Kordiimonas sp. Classification (GTDB taxonomy): domain Bacteria; phylum Pseudomonadota; class Alphaproteobacteria; order Sphingomonadales; family Kordiimonadaceae; genus Kordiimonas. Next base: position 212,506 of record OZ240690.1, on the reverse strand, counting down.
AACCTGTGCCGTGTCTTCCTTGTCCGCCATCAGCGCCTTCAGGGCTTTCCAGGCACCGCGAAAGTCCATGCTGGGCGGTGTGTAGCTTTCGGTTTCAACGATGGTAAGAGCTGGGGCGGGGGAGGGTGCCATCTTTCAATCTTTCACTATTAATTGACATAATTGTTCATAACTATGATTAATAAACATAAATGTCAATAGTAATTGCTATGCACTTTGATAGCTTTTTCTAATGGCCGAGCTTTCGAGGCATGTTTGGCGTGGACACTGTTTGTTGCCACACCCTCAACAGTGTTCCATAGTATGTCCATAATCCGGGGGCAGAGCATGATAGATAGAAAAGCGGTATTATTTGCGGCGGCGCTGGCGATATTTTGTGGTGCGTTGAAGGCGGAAGAGGGGCGCCGAGCGCCCTATTTGGGGCAAACCCTACCGGGGGAGGAACCTATACTTTTCGCGCCAGGCATGGTCAACACGGGTGCTGTTGAATTGAACGGTGTTTTCAGCCCTGATGGTGAAGAGTTCTTCTTCACCCGTATGATTGATGGCCCGGATGAACAGGCGGGCTACCCGGGTAAATTGCGGCTCATATTGTTTCACTCAGTCTATACCGATGACGGTTGGTCAAAGCCTGAGCCTTTGCGCCTGTTCCCCGATGCGCCTCATGCATGGGCGGCGGATATGTCCGTGTCACCAGATGGACAGACGCTCTATTTCATGGGGCCGCACCCTAGCAAGGGCGGGGATGTCGATTTGAACATTTGGGCCAGCCAGAAGAAAAATGGCAAGTGGGAGACAGCGAAGAAGTTACCTGCCCCGCTTAATTCCCGGTCGCATGAGGTTTATTCCTCAGTTGTTGCCGATGGCAGCCTTTATTACACCACATATCCTGCCGGTGATGGGGCGTCGCGCGCTGGTTTGTACCGTGCACAAGCAAAAGAGAGTGGCGGTTTTGAAGCACCTGAGCCTGTCGCTCTAGCGGGTGGTGAGGCTGTCGGCGATACTTTTGTTGCACCGGATGAAAGTTATCTTATCTTTTCTTCCAGTAGACAGGATGGTTTTGGGCAAGGTGACCTGTATATCTCTTTCCGGACGGATGATGGCAGTTGGGGCGAGCCCATTAACATGGGACAAGAGGTGAACACCGGGCGTTTGGACTATTGTCCGTTCGTAACGCCTGACGGGAAATATTTTTTCTTCTCACGCCGAACCAGCGAGCCTGCCGATGGTGGCTGGCCGAAGGTTACGGAAGGTGATGTATATTGGATGAGTGCAGACATCATAGAACGTCTGCGCCCCTGACAGCTTACTCTGCTGCTGCCAGAGCTTCTGGCCGAGTATTTGCAATCACATCATCATGTTTCAGGTAAATGTCCGGTGATGGGATGTTCAGCAACTTGCGCACATCTTCAAGCGGTAGTGTCAGCAAATGTTCCCAGTCTTGCGCCGTGAACCATTCCGCTTTTTTACCGGTGCGATATGCCTGCCATGCAGCACGGAAAATACGATTGCCAGGGAAACGGCGGGAAAAGTCATAGGCCCCCATCAGTGCGATGGCAGCAAAACCGAGCGATTTGGTTTGCGCATAGGAGAAGGCAACCACGCATACTTCCCCAAGACCGTCACGGCCATAGCCGGTTACCACATGCCACAGGTCATGCATGTCGCGTGTCCGGAAGGCGTAGCGCTCCATGTCCTTGTCTTCAAACTCGTCGTAGCTTTGCTCACTGGCTTCAGCCAGACCCTCAGCGCTAATGCCTTCCCGTTCCATAAAGTCGATATAGGTTTTGCCAAGTGTGCCTTCCGGCAATTGCTTCAGCGCTTCGCGGTTCGCAAGGGTGTCAATCAGGTCACGCTTTTCCCGCAGGATTTGTGAGCCCACCTTGTCAGCTTTGAAACGTAGATATTCTTTGTAGAAAGACTTGCCCGTTAGCGCTCGCATAATGGTGAACACCTGTTCGGTGTCTTCCGGGTTGGCAATCAGCTCCTGCAAGGCATTCCATGCCTTTTTGAACTCCATCTTGGGTGGTTCGTATGTGGTCGCTGTCATTATGCTATCCCTGTGCACGCTATGCACTTTTCTTGCTCTGGGCTGGTCGTTCGCGCTACAATATTTATCAACAATTGTGTTTATAAGATAGTCGTTAAATATAATAATATCAATAGGGAATGAAGCTTTGGTAAACGCTGCAGCAGAACAAGCCCCCAAAAAGCGTATTCGTCGCAGTCCGGCGCAGGCCCGTGCCCTTATTCTGTCGGCGGCACAATCCCGGTTGAAGGCGGTGGGGCCGGAAGGGTTGCAGATCAAGGAAATTGCCGCCATTGCTGGCGTTACCCATTCTACTATCCTGCATCATTTTGGCAGTGCGGAAGGGTTGCGTGTTGCGCTTGCTGAAATGATGGTCGAGCAGCTTCTGGATGATATTTTACAGGTGATGGATGCAAACGACGACCATGTGCCTGATGATCACTCGATTCTTTTCAAAGTGTTTGCGGTGCTGTCAGATGATGGCCATGCTCGCCTGCTTGCCTGGACCATGTTGCGCGGCGCCAGCCTGCAAACCGCAGGCGAGGGCGAGGAACGGCTGAAAGCTCTGTTTACCCGCATTATCGAAGGGGTTGCCGCCGCTGTGCAGGCCGCCGCTGGTGATATGGTGGTGAAGGACGATGTGGCGATCAAGCAGGCACGCTTTATCGCTTATCTGGTGGCAACGACAGCCGTGGGGGATGGTATTGCAGGCCCCAACCTTGCGCAGCTTATTGGGCTGTCAGACACCGAGGCAACCACCCACTTCCGCGACTGGTTCGCGGAGAGACTGATATAAAAGTCAGTGAAATTTTAGTTTGCAAGATTTGCCATTGCCTCAATAGCTCTTAGCCGGCGGAAAGCTTATCAAACGCAGCGTAGAGTTCATTTTCTTCCCGGTCTATCCGATTTTTAACGGCATCAACAATTTGTTTGGTTTCATCAATAAAACCAGTCGGGTCCGTTGCAATAGTTGCGACATTCCATTTGCCTGAATAGTTTTTAAAAACGTCTGTAATCCCAACCATTTCTTGCTGGAACTGTTTTGCAATATTGGCAACATTGGCGTCAGAACTGTCCGCTAGTTTGGGGTAGAGATATTTGTCTTCGGCAGCCAAGTGCAATTTTAATATTCCGCCAAAAGCGCTGAGTTTTTTCGATATTTCTGCTGCATTTTCGGCTACTGTTTTTTCGCCAGCACCAAGTACTGTTCCAAGCTCATCAAACATTGACAATAATCTGACATGGTCGTCTCGAAACTTCTTGGTCGCAGACATTAATTTCTCCATTAAAAGTTTCACCTCGGCAAGGTAGCCAAGTTGATTGCGAATACAAAATTTTTATATCGGACAGTTTAACAAGGCGTTAAAGCAAGCGAACCAATACATCCGACAGCAGGCCCGCCCGGTTCGAGGAATGCGATCAATTTCCGTAAATGTCTTGTGGTGTTGAGACGCTGGTATTAGCGTAGCGATCATCAATTTGGGGAGGGGGTTTATGCGGTTGGCTTTGGTCTTGGTATTGGGTTTGATAGGTGCACCAGCAGGTGCGGCTGATGGTTTGTTTGAAACACTGCAGGCCAACTGCGGCAAGGCGTTTGAGGGTTTTGTGTCGCGGGGGGCCGCCGACGACCCATGGCGCAGTGCTACGCTCATCGCTCATGTACGTGACTGCAGCGATACGGAACTGAGAATACCGCTTTCTTTCAATGATGACAGATCGCGTATCTGGGTGCTGACCCGGCAGGCTGATGGCGGCTTGCAGCTTAAACATGACCACCGGCATGCAGATGGCAGCGAAGATGCCGTTACCCAATATGGTGGCCGCAGTGTGATGCCAGATGGTGCGACAGGCGACGCGCAAGTAAACTTTCCGGCTGATGACTTCAGTATAGAGATGTTCAAGCGCGAAGGGCTGAATCCGTCGGTTGAAAATGTATGGCAGATGTCTGTCGGGGGCGACATGCTGAATTATCGTCTGACGCGCCCCGGCGGGCGGGACTTTATGGTCAGTTTCGATCTGACGCAGCCGGTTGATGTTCCTGCATCAGCGTGGGACAAAGTTAAATAGGCCACAAATAATTAGGCCCCGGAGTATCCGGGGCCCCACCAGCCGTCATTTGTTGGGAGACAAAGGGGCAAGCCCTGACTGGCAATTCTTGCTGTGAATTCGGATCAAAGCCTCCCAAAGCCTGTCACCGGGCAATCGTTATTTTTTGGCCAGTTTCAATTCCAGCTGGCGCTGCGCTTCAACAGTGCCCAGATAACTTTGGTGAAGCGTGAGATACTCTTCGCTTGACTGGGCAATGGCATGCACACCGGGGTCTACGCTCTCTTGGCCATCCATGTTGGCAAGGCCAGCAAGATTTGAGATCAGGCTTGCTTTAACGGCTGCTTGTGAGCCACTTGCCTGCATATAACGGGCAGCCCCGGCTGCAGAGCCTGCATTTGCGGCAACAAGGCCGGTGGCAACACTACTGCCGTGGCGCGCAAAGAAACTGCTTGCATACCCGCCCATACCGGTTGAAAGGGCTTGCTCTTCACCGCCGAGAACCGAGTTGTATGATCCCAGGTTCTTGTTGATATGGTTCATGGCATCAATCAGTACGTCGCCGGTTGCGATGGTGCCCTTACGGATTTCTTTTAATCGCTTTTTCGCCTTGCGCTTTTTGAGTGTACCAGCTTCCTGCTCGGCAACCACAGTGTCGTAGGCATTGTTGTAACAGTCCTGCGATGCGCTGATAGCGTTCTGCACCTTGACTAGGTTTGCCGCATCTTCGCTCATATGATTGCTGTAGGCGGCAAAGCGATCATTGGCATCAGGGTAATCAGTGTTCATCTGTTCGCTGAAGGCGCTGATGTTATCGATCATACCGCTATATTTATTGATTTTTTCAGCTGTGTTGTATGCCTTCACGGCACTACCGCCTAGGCCGCCCAGGCCCGCAACGCTGCCGATTGCACCAAACAGGCCAGAGGCTTTCTTCGCCTTTTTTTGCATGGATTCTTTCGGTTTCACGAGCTTCGCGACATCTTTCACGTCTGCGTAGCATTCCTTATAGTATTTCGCCTTGAAGGGTTTGGCGCTCGCTGCAGTGCTGATAGCAGGCACAAGCGCGATGACAGCGCAGCTGGCAAGAATGTGTTTTCTGATAGACATGTTGGTTCCCCTTTTACCCTCTCCCAAACCAGATAAGGGGAGGGTAGCGAAGGGGCCCTGCCTGCGCATTCCCATGGATATGGGGTATTCCGTCGATTTCTGTTAGATCAGCAGCCGAACCTGTGTGCCGCTGCCGGGGGTGCTGTTAATGTCTAGCTGCATACCCTTTTCAGACGCACGGGATTTCATGTTGCCTAGGCCAAAACCTCGTGTGACTTCCCCTATGTCAAAGCCCGTGCCATTGTCCGAAAATACTAGCTCCGCAGTATATCTGTCGTCGGATGTGGGTTTGAGCGATAGTGTCACCTCACTGGCTTTGGCATGCTTGATCGCATTCGTGAGCGCTTCCTGCAAAATTCGCAGGATGTGCTGGGCTTTGCTGGGGGAATATTCTGCGGGCTCATCCGTCAGTTCTACCTGCCAGTTTACAACAAGACCCGCGTTTTCGTATCGGCTAAGCAGACGGTCGCGAAACAACGCCAAAAGGGCAGGCAGGCTTTGATTGTGATGGTCCAGCGAATTAACGGTCAGGCGCAGTTCATCCAATGCGCCCCTGAGAGCATTTGCCACTTCGGCGTCCGATGTTTTGTCTGACTCTACAACGGATAGAATGGAAACAAGCTGGCCACCAAGGCCGTCATGAATGTCTCGCATGATTGCCTGTCGTTCTTTTTCCCGGGCTGATTGTCTCTCAAGGGATTTTTGGTTTTCGAAAGCAGTGTAGAGTTCTTGTTCCCGCTCTGCGATTTTTCGGGACAGGTCAGTGTTAACGCTTTCTAGCTGACGAGCATTTTCAATAAAGCGCTGAAGCAGGGTGGAGCCAAAAAACAGGAAAGCGATAAAGCCGAAATAGGCGGAGATATAATAAACATGGTCCTGAATGACACCCGCTGTGATCAGGGCATCATGCGTTGGGTAAATAACACCAAGAAAGGCAATGCCAGTTAGCAAATGGTCAGCCCAATGGTCGCTATGGCGAGCGACCACCACCATCTGTGCCAACATATAAACCAGAAGAATCACATAGTAAGGCACAGCAATAGCGAAGGCGACGGGGTAAAACAGATCGATCGGCAGGACCATTAGCACCAGTGTAAGGGCAAGGGAGAAGACCAGGATCTGGCGGCCATAGGTTTTCCGCTCCAGCCCTGTCAACTTGGCGGTGCGGTCCAGATAGTACCAGTTGATGAAAAAATAGCCGAAAATCGCTGTCCAAACCGAAGCAAGCAGCATGATCTTATCCCAAATTTCCAGGGGAAGAGGGATAAGGCTGATAGCGTGGTTAACTGTGTGCAGGCTCCACATGAATGCCATGCCTGCGAGCATGCCATGGCTTGGCTCCGATCGCTGGAACAACCATAGGATCAGCATGATCAGTCCAAGGACAAACATGGCAAATACAATGATTTGCACGAATGTATGTAGAAAGAGAGTGTGAACTTGATAGCTTGGTCTCAGGTCTTCAAACGGGCCAAGATAGAATTTATCCAGAAAGCCGTGTCCTGCTGGGTCTGCCCTTAGTTCAATATGAACTACATTGTCGCCAGCCATTAAAAGCCCTGCCGGGATGTTAAGCAACAGTGGCTGCATATAGTTGCGGGCCAGCATCGGCTCGAACGGGCCACCATCCCCCACATACACATCATTAATTGTGACTGACAGGTTAGAGCGGTGGGCTGGAAAAAATATCCCCCATAGTGCCTCGGGTGCTTCTTCCAGAGTGACCTGAATTTCATAATAGCCGCGCATGGCGTCAGCCGACTGGTTATGTCGCCAATTGTCAGGCAGTTTTCTGATATTTTTTTCCGTCTGCCCGTGCTCTGAAAAGTACATATAGTAAATCTCAAGGCCGGACTTGGGTGTTGGCAGGTCCAGAACAAAAGGTGCCAGTGCGATCGCCACGATGATCGATTGTGCGATAATCAGGAAGGTGCGGCGGAAGCGTTTATTTGTGGGTGCTTCGGTTGCGGGTCTTACGGTGTGTTCTATAGCCGTCAAACTGATCTCCTCAGTTTTCCGGTCGGATATCAATGAGACCATGCCGCATGGCTGCAAAGACAGCCTCCCCGCGGGAGTTAACCTCAAGCTTGCGGTATATACTTTTGATGTAGGTTGGAACCGTGTTGGGCGATATGCCGATTTTGCTCGCAATATCCTTATAGGAATAGCCCATTGCAATCAGGGTAAGTACTTCGCTTTCTCTGGTGCTGAGGTGTTTTTCTTCACAGTTTTGCTGTACTTCTGGTTGCCCTTGAAAACGGGTCAGAATATGCCGCGCGATGGTGGACGAGATTGGAGAGCCACCGTTCAATAGTTCCCTGATCGCCTTGGCAATCTCTATCTGATAGGCGTCTTTCAGCAAGTAGCCGGTCGCTCCTGCTTCAATAGCATTCACAACAGACGCGGCGTCCCCGAGAACGGAAATTACGATGATTTCGGTGCTGGGATGATGGCGTTTGCAGTGTTTGATCAGGTCAATGCCGGATCCATCCGGCAGATTGATATCCGAAACCAGAACATCCGGTGGTTCAGATAACGCTTCCATTGCGTCAAAAAAGTTATCGATTGCGAAGCTAAGCGTTAGGTCAGGGGATGCCTTTACCATGCCTGCAAACTGCTTCAGCGTCATGGTGTCATCTTCCACGATGCCCACACTTGGCTTACTTGTCACAGAATGGGACACAAATCCCCCTTTCCCACTGTTCAAAGCTTAGCCATGACCATTTGATTTTGTACAGAAAAACTTGAGTAAACCGGACACAAAGATGGTTCCATGTTCGCTTTTTCTCGCGATGATTGGAAAAAGGTTCTTTCAAAAAGCTTTATCTGCGAAGTCTGACCTATGAGGTGAACAGGGTTAGCTTGTGGTCAGTACTTTTGAAGGGTGCGTGCCGTCCGTATACCCCATGAACATGCCGTGGATGGAATAGCCAACAAGTTCCTGCACTCGTTTGGGCAAGGCTGCGGCTTCCTCTTTACCCATGGTCAGCATCATGCTTTCCAGTTGTCGGGCCCAGCCGGGACAATATTGTGGCGTCACGATCAGACGCGGTTTGCCGGATTTGTTGGCACCGCCCCGGTGCATTAATGTGCCTTTGGCGACCATCAGGCTGCCTGCTGGCATTTTGGCCTTAATGGCATCTGCTCTCGGTTTGGGGTCAATGTTCATGTCCCGCCCTTCGGGGTTCATGATCGCTTGCTGGTCGATGGCTTCAATTTGATTTTCTGTCCATTTATGGCTGCCGGGGATTATTTCTGTCGCGCCGTTTTCCTCGGTCATCGCATCAATCGTCCAGAAGGTGCTAACCCCATATGCCGGGCGCGGCAACGGTATCTGGATATGGTTGTCGTCCATGTGCCAGTCCTGCACCGTTTCGCCGGGATGCAGGTTTATCGCCAGCATGGCTGAAAGCAGGCAGCTCGTACCCAGTTCGCGTTCTGCAAAAGCAAGCGATAGCGGGTGTGCCGCCATGGGGGCGAAAACATCCGGCGCCTTGGAAAGCAGGGCATATACCCGGTTGGACTTGAAGCCTTCAAAATCGTTCCTGCCTGTTTTGTCGAAGTATGGTGCTACTGCACTGCGAACGGTTTCAATGTCGCTATTTGGCATGATGCCTTCGAAGATGACATAGCCTTTGTCGTCGTACTCGGCGTACCAGTCATTGAAGGACCGGCCCTTTAACCAGGGCTTCAATGCTGCCTCATCAATCTGTGGAACAGGTATGTCCATGCCTTTTCTCCCGCAGGCTTAATATAAGGTGATTATTGTGCCAGACAAAATGAAGGCGTTTGAAATTTTCTCTTGATCTCAACCAAGCTTGAGGTTGCAGGGTAGCGATATGCACGGTCGCAAAGTGAGGAAATGTAAAAATGGACCTGAATCAGATTACCCTTGAAACTGCGGATTTTGACGCCTCTGTCGCCTTCTATCAGCAGCTTGGCCTGAAGCTTATTGTTCTCTCGGAGGGACGTTATGCGCGGTTTGAACTGCCATCAGGGAGTTCAACATTATCCCTGCATCACAACGAGGTGCCAGTTGTTGGTGGCGCAGTGTTTTATTTTGAGGTGAACGATGTGGATGCCCGCTACGACGAACTGCGGGAGGTGGATGTACAGTTCGATACAGAACCAACGGACGAGCCTTGGCTTTGGCGGGAGGCCCGCTTCCGTGACCCGGCGGGTAACCGCTTATGCCTGTTTCATGCGGGCCCGAACCGGCGTTTCCCTCCTTGGCGTATAGAAGGGTGAGCTAGGCAAAATAAAAGGCCCCGGCGGATGCCAGGGCCTTCATGGGGGTTTCGATAACTTGGTATCGAAGGAAGCTTAAAGCTCTTCAGCGTGCTTGCTGAGGTAATCAGCAACGCCAGCAGCGTCAGCTTTCATGCCTTCGTCGCCTTTGTTCCAGCCAGCCGGGCAAACTTCGCCGTGCTCTTCGTGGAACTGAAGCGCTTCAACAAGGCGCACAAATTCGTCAACGTTACGGCCAAGTGGCAGGAAGTTTACATACTGGTGCCAAACCATGCCGTCTTTACCAATCAGGAAAGTACCGCGCAGGGAAATGCCGTCTTCTTCGATTAGAACGTCAAAATCGCGGGCGATTTGTTTGGTTTTGTCGGCAACCATCGGGAAGTCGACCGGGCCAAGGCCACCTTCGCTTGTTGGTGTGTTGCGCCACGCAGCGTGTGTGTGCTCGCTGTCAACAGAAACGGCAACAACCTTCACGCCAAGTTCCTTGAACTTGTCCATGCGGTTGTGGAACGCCAGAATTTCAGACGGACATACAAAGGTGAAATCAAGCGGGTAGAAGAATACCAGGCCGTAATCGTCACCGATATATTCTTTCAGGTTGAAGCTTGGGTTGATGGAACCGTCGGCCATTACGGCAGCTGCGGTAAAGTCTGGTGCTGGTTTTCCGGCGAGAACAGCCATGGATGTGCTCCTAAACAGGTTGATCATGGTTGATGTAAATGGGCAAAAGCCCGGTTTTGCAACGACTATAAGCCATAGTTTACGGCCCGCAGTCATCGCAGGAATCAGTGGGCTAACTCTATGCTTTCAGGCGGTAAAAGCAATGGGGTGTATTCGATTTCTGAAATCGAAAAAGGCGATTAATTATGCAGTGAGAAATTCTGTTCTTCTCTTAAAGCCAAATGCTTGGGTTATGCAAGCCTGTATCATCAGCCATGCAATTTTATTTGCTGGCATTTTCTTGCCTCAATTCCCATATATGGCGCTGAAATGACGCGAACTGAGGCTGGCGAAAACAAATAATAGTGCGCTGGCCTGCCACGATTTTGTGGATGCGAGGGAACATTGGAAGCTTTGGATGACATTGTGCGCTTCAGCGCATTTGGGCTCATGCTCTGGCTCGCCGTACTATTGATCAGGCGTTTCAGAAACCGGCTCGCGGGTTGGTTGGGCGCACTTGCGGCCATTACTTCTGCCGCCTATTTGATCAGCACCAAGCCCGGCCTTCATATTGGCGGCGTTGATCTTGATTTGATCCTGCTGCCGTTGCTGGCTCTCTCGCCCGCATTTGCCTGGCTTTTCTGCCTGACCCAGTTTGATGATGATTTTGCGCTCAATAAAACCCATGGCTTGATTGTGTTTACCAAGATGGTTTCCGGTGCTGGTGGGTATTTGACCTATAAGCTGGGCCTTGATGCATTGCATATGCCTTTCATGGTTGTCTCTAATTCTATTGTGCTTGGCATGGTTGCTCACCTTACGTATGTGGCCGTAAATGGCCGGGGTGATGACCTTGTTGAAGCCCGGCGACATTTTCGGACAACATTTGTTTCCGCAGTGGTTGTGCTGTCTATCGGTATTCTGATTACGGAAAACTTCCTTGTTGGTCGTGGTTTTAACGATGTGTTGCTACTGGTTCAGTCCAGTGCTTTTCTTGCCATCACTCTTTACCCCTTGTGGCGGTTGTCCGCCCCCGGAGGCGAAGACCTGTTCTTCAGGGAAGCTGCCCCGGTGTTGGCCGTTACGCACCCAGATAACGTTGATAGCGAACTGTCGGTAACAGATCAGCATGATCTGGATGTGATCAAAGCCTTTGCCAAAGAAGACAAAATTCTGGAGCAGGGGCTGACGATCAGCAAGCTGTCGCAGCAGCTGAATATACCGGAACATCGCCTGCGGCATCTGATCAATCAGCACCTTGGCTACCGCAATTTTTCAGATTTTCTTAATCACCATCGGATACAGCTTGCTAAAGAGCAGCTTTCGGACCATAAGCGCCGCAATACACCGGTTTTAACGCTAGCGATGGAACTTGGTTATGGCTCGCTTGGGCCATTTAACCGTGCTTTTAAGGAGCGAACCGGTCTAACCCCAACTGAATTTCGTACTCGGTCATTGGAGGCTGGTTTTGCTGCGGCAAAATAGCAGGGCCATGACGCGAAGCCGACTTGATGGTATGATTAGGGAAAACAGGAGGGGGTATGAATGAATAGTGATCGGTCAAACGCCCCGGATTTGGTATTGAATTTGGGGAGGCGGATAGGTCTCAGGCTGAATGTCATCTTAGGGCATTGTGACCCTGCACGGGAGCTTAGCCTTCGCCTGTTTCCGAACAGCCCGCGTAAGGCCCGATATATGTCGGTGACCTTGTATAGGAGCTTGCTTTGGCCGTTCACACCCCCTATGGGGCTCCGCCTCCCAACAAATGGAGTATAGTCATGTCTTATATCGGTGTCGATCTACATACCAATTCTTTTACGAGCTGTCGTCTTGAGGATGATGGAGCGGAAGTTTTTGAGACCTTTAATCTGAGTGCCAGCGATCTGAGCCGCTTTTGTTTCAGTCTTGATGCGAATGATGAGATTGCTGTGGAGGCGACGGGAAACACGGCCTGGTTTTGCGATGAAGTTCGCTGCTGTGTCGGACGGATTGTGGTGGTCAATCCCCGTCAGTTTCAGGTGATCCGCAAATCGGTGAAGAAGACCGATAAGAACGATGCCAGAAAAACAACATTCAGCGCTCTGGCTTTTTTCCTCTCAAAGGATATGCTGCCGGAAACCCGCCTGAAGACAACAGCGGAATCAGAACTGAGTTCTCTGGTCTCAACCCGCGATGTGTTGGTCAAGCAGCGCACCATGCTGCTGAACAAGATCCATGCCCTGTTTGTAAAACGCGGTATGAAGTTGAAGAAAGAAGGACTGAGCAGCAGGAAACGTCTGCGCGACCTGGATCTTAGCCCCTTCACGCCTCTTGAAAAAGTGGAACTGGGCGTCCTGCGCGACCAAGCCCTCAGTCTCACTGCAAGCCTGAAGTCTCTTGATAAGGCCATTGAAGAGGCTGGATCCGATCTCCCCGGATACGAAGGGATCAGTTCCATCAAGGGGGTCGGGCCGCGGTCTGCTGCTGTCCTCTTGTCAGGTATCGGTAATATCAATGACTTTGAAACGGCTGATAAGCTGGCCGCTTATATGGGTATCGTTCCAAAGGTGAGCCAGTCCAATGAAACGGACAATCGGGGGCGGATCACCAAACGCGGCAACAAGCTGATGCGCACCACGCTGGTGCAATGCACGCTTATTGCTATCCGCTACAATGGCTATCTCAACAGCTTTTACCGGAGGATTAAAGAACGGCGCGGGTCGGGAAAGGCTATTATCGCAACCGCACGCAAGCTGTTGTCAATCATTTATGACACACTGAAAAACGGCTGGGTCTTCGAGGATTTTACCCACTTTAAAATCAAACAAAATCAATGTCATGCTGGACATTCATCATAGGAGCAGATGATAGAGCTGTTAGACGACATATTCCGCTTTGGGGCAGTGTTTTGCTGCCTGCTGATTGCCGGGCTGGCGCTACGCGATGCCCGGTGCAGTCTTGCGGCTTATCTGGCGGTGGCTTTGTCTGTTTGCACCACAAGCTTTTTGGTCATTACGGCCCCGGGTGCCAGTGATGTTGTTGGGTATTGGGGGATTCCTCTGGAGATACTGGCGCTTTTCTCGCCCGGTGCCTTGTGGCTGTTTTCGCTCTCGCTGTTTGATGACAATTTCAAGATTGAGCGCTTGCATGTGCTGGTCGCGGGTGCATTCTGGCTCGCCGGGGCGTCTATTTTCCCAATATTTTATTCCTACTTTGGCTATTGGCCTAATATGTCCCCGCAAGAATTGCATCACGCGGTTGATGGACTGGGCGGCGTGCCAGCCGTTATTATTTTCATCAGCGACGTGCTGAAGTTTGGCATGATGGCGCATATGCTCTTGGCCGCTTGGCAAGGCAGGGACGATGACCTTCTGGAAGCCCGGCGACGGTTCCGTTCCACGTTTGTTGTTAGCGGCGCGATTGTGGTTGCGATTGTTGTCTTTTCCCTGAGTTCTGGCAAAAGCCAACCTTTACAGGGCTTGGTATGGACTGATGTGGCTGCATCTGCTGCTATCTTTGCGATTGTGTTTTACCTGCTCTGGAATGTAACCCGGATCGACAGCGAATGGCTGTTGGGTGACCTGACACAATCTGAATCCGCGCCGTTGCAGCCATTGAGCGAACCGGCTGATGGCCTGGATTTGGCGCGCCTGAATGATTTGGCTGTAAACGCCACCTTGCTGGAGCAGGGATTAACGATCACGCGCTTGTCTGAAATCGCGAAGATGCCTGAACATCGGTTGCGTCGCCTGATCAATCAACACATGGGCTTCCGGAACTTTTCCGATTTTCTGAACCACCACCGGATTGAAGCTGCGAAAGGCCGCCTTGCGAATGCGCAGGACCGACATACGCCTGTGCTGACCATCGCCATGGAGCTGGGGTATGGGTCGCTTGGTCCTTTCAATCGCGCCTTCAAAGAGCGCACCGGCCAGACACCGACCGAGTTCCGCACCCATTCGCTGGCTGCGGAATGGGTTTCCGCGGAGTAAATAACGCTACCTTTGTCACCCGCTCTCTTGCGTCCGATCAGTTTTTTCGTTCTATAATGGAAGAAATGGTGAGAGCGCGAGCTTGATGGATATTATCGACAGTTTTTTTCGGTTTTCTGCGATCAGCCTTTTTCTTTTGATGGCGGCATTGATTGCGCGCTACATCCCCGGGCGGCAGGCGCGTTTCCTTGGCGTGTGGTCTGCACTGTCTGGCGCTGCTTATCTGGTTTGTACAAATGGACCATTGCGAGAAGCCTTGGGACCAGCCGCGCCAATCGTGGAGGTTTTTTGTCAAACCGGTCAAATTGCTGTTTGGTTGTTCAGCCTGTCACAGTTTCGGGACAATTTAAAAGTTTGGCCGACCTATATTTTGGTAGGACTAGGCTACTTTATTATCACGCGTATCTATTGGAATATATATTACGGTGACGAAACATTGCTTGGGGTCACGGCACAAATCGTCAATGCCGCAACCCGGTTTGGTCTGATAGCCCATATGCTCTATGTGGCATGGGAAGGGCGCAGGGATGATTTGATCGAAGCCCGGCGGCGTTTTCGTACCATCTATATTTATACGGTTTCCTTCACAGTGTTGATGATAACATTTTCAGAAACTTTCCTTACAATTAGTGAGAGAAACCAGCCCGGCATATATTTGCTGCAAGCGGCGGGCTTCTGGCTGCTTGCAACTATTCTGGTCTGGATGAGTATTGACCTCAGGAAACATATTGTTTTTTCCGCAGTGAGTGAAGAACGGCGACAGGAAGTGCCGGTTGAAGACCCTGCCGAAAAGCATGACCTTGATGGCATCAGGTCATTGATCGAGGGGCAGTCGCTTTATCTGGAGCAGGGGTTAACCATTGCGATGCTTGCGGAAAAAGCCGGGCTGCCTGAACACCGGTTGCGCCGATTGATTAACAGACACCTTGGCTATCGCAACTTTGCAGATTTCCTGAATCATTATCGAATCACGGCTGCTCAAGACCGTCTTTCAAGCGTTCAGGACCGCAATATTCCGGTCCTCACCATCGCGATGGAGCTTGGATACGGTTCGCTTGGGCCGTTCAATCGCGCCTTTAAGGAACGTACCGGCCACACCCCCACCGAGTATCGAAAACAAAGGCTTGCCGAAAGTTAAAAAGGCTCGCCGATTTCTGAAAAAGCGTGTCATTTCCGAAATCGGCAAGAACCAAATCCGTTTTCCTGCGTTTATAGCTACGAGCCGCGAGTGAACACGGCACTTCCTTCCCAGACTTCACTCAACGCTCTCATAAGAAACACATGTCTATTGAAGGGCATGTTTGCGAGGCGCGAGGACAGACACATGGATGTCACAGTGTTAGATCAACTTACTGCGTGGGCCGGTGAAATGCTGCCCCAATATCCGGGCTGGTTTGCCTTTGATTTTGGGCGCTATCTCATCGGCGCAGGCAGTGTTTATCTTATTGTGAATGTGATTCTGTCGCGTGTTCTTATTAACCGTAAAATCAGATCGAAAACCCCCGGGTTTCGGCAGATTGTTCGCGAGTTCAAAAGCTCTGCTTTCGCGGCTGCGACCTTTTCTGCTTCTGGGTTCCTGATTGATTTGGGCATTCGCTCAGGCGTGATGACCATTTATGATGATGGAATGGGCTATGGTACAGCCTATTTCATTGGGTCACTGTTGCTGATGATCCTGGCACAAGATGCATACTTTTACTGGACACATAGACTTTTGCATCTGCCCAAGGCATTTCGGCGCGGTCACTCCGAGCATCATAAATCAATCAACCCAACCCCATGGACAGCCTATAGTTTCAATATCCCCGAGGCTGCTATCCATGCCGCTTTCGTTCCCCTGTTTTTACTTTTTCTCCCCATGCATTGGTTCGCCATATTCCTGTTTCTTACACATATGATCGTCAGGAATGCGGTTGGGCACTCAGGATATGAACTGTTTCCCCGCTGGTGGGCCATGCACCCAATTTTAGGACAAATAACAATGGTTACACATCACGACATGCATCATGCATCTGGTAATTCAAACTTCGGCCTTTACTTCACTTGGTGGGACCGCCTGATGGGCACCGAACACCCTGAGTATCTTGCTAAGGCTACAGGCAATCCTGCTGCTTCCCGCAAAACAATGGGTGCACGTGCAACCGCTGCAACACTCGCGGCTGTTGTTGGCCTTGCAGCTGCGACTTTCATCGCTAACCCGGTTAGCGCGCAGGATGATGACATCAAGGGCCTGTGGCTTGCTGATGACGGTAAAACAGTTGTTGAGGTTGATCGTTGCAGCGAAAAATCTCGCCGTATCTGTGGTACGGTTGTTTTTCAGGACGGCACCAATACTGGTGATACAATCGGTAAAGAGCTTCTGATGAAGTTCAAAGGCGCGAAGGTTCAAGGCCAGAAGCGTTGGGAAAACGGCAAGATTGCTCAAATCAGTGGCGGCAAAGCCCAAAGATACCGTAATGGGGCTTGGCACGTCCTGCTCCGTTTCGGCGTGTCGTGACGGTGGATAGGAAGGGGGTGTCGTTGCTCCTGATGCAGTAAGCTGTATCTACGGCGTCGCGCCATGAGGCCTGCGCCATTTTATCAATCAAAAAGGAACAACAACATGACTGTATTTATAGGACTAGACGTCTCTCTGGCAAGCACGGCAGTCTGTGTACTGACGGGTAAGGGTGAGATTCTCAGGGAGGCAAAGGTGCCCAGCGAGCCGGCAGCGCTTGTGGGTTTTGTGCACAGCCTGGGGTGCGATGTCGCCAGCATTGGTCTTGAAGCAGGGCCCCTGTCCCAGTGGTTGTACAAGGGCCTGACGGAAGCGGGTTTCGAGACGGTGCTGATGGAAACACGCAGAGTGAAGGCCGCGCTGAAGGCCATGCCGATCAAAACAGATCGCCGGGATGCGGAAGGGATTGCCCGCCTGCTGCATCTGGGCTGGTTCCGGCCAGTCCACTGCAAATCCGTTTCGTCGCAGGAGATACGGGCGCTGCTGACGACCCGCCATGCCATCCAGAAGGCCCTGAAGGCTCTCGAACTGTCGGTGCGGGGTATCCTGCGCAATTTCGGTCTGAAGATGGGCAAGGTGTCGAAGGGGCGGTACGCGGCACGGGTGCGCGAGCTTGTGACCGGCAACCCTATGCTGGAAGCTGCCGTCGAGCCTGTCCTGCACGTGCGCGACACGCTGCGCAAGGAGATGGCAGGTCTGGAGAAAAAGATTAAAGGGCTGGCGACGGCGAACCCGGTCTGTGACCTGTTAATGACCATGCCCGGTGTAGGGCCGGTCGTGTCGCTGACCTTCCTGTCCGCAGTGGATGATCCCGGGCAGTTCCGCCGATCGAAGGATATCGGTCCATGGGTGGGGCTAACGCCGGGCCGGGACCAGTCGGGGGAACGGGATGTTACCGGCCGCATCACGAAGGCTGGCGATGTCGGCCTGCGAACCGCCCTGTATCAGGCGGCGACGGTCATGCTGAACGGGGGCAGATCCAACTGGCTGAAAGCCTGGGCGTTGCGTCTTGCTGCCCTGCGGGGCAAGAAACGTGCAACGGTCGCCCTTGCCCGACGCATCGGTGTGGTGCTGCACCGGATGATGGTGGACGCAACGGTGTTCTGCTTCACCCGCGAAGAGGCTGTCCGCTCTGTATAAACCCGTTCAAGCAGCGTACGAGAAGAAACAGGAGGTTTGGCCGCGTCTGACAGGGGTCGGCCACCAGTGTCCCTGCCGGGACGCAGTCCCCGATGATGCACGCAGGATGCCTTGTCGCCGGACCCCGCACATATGTAGCGCAGGGTTCGAGCACGCCCCAAAGATAGGCACTCGGGAACTGTATTGGACAAGGTATGAAGTTGGCGGCCCTTGCCCTGCATGGCGCCGACCACGGACGGAAGCACGTACCCGGCGGTGATACAGGAAGGTGACCTGACTCCAGAAGGCAAAGGCAACGATCCACACAGTCAAAATCCAGGCTTTCCCCCTGTATACAGGGACGCCGACAAGACCCTCTCCCGTGAACCGTCAACCGTGTCGCGCCGGCTAATTGTGTGATAAAGGTGCTTGACATCAACTGCCCCATTACGGAAGGGACGCCGACAAGACCCTCTCCCGTGAACCGTCAACCGTGTCGCGCCGGCTAATTGTGTGATAAAGGTGCTTGACATCAACTGCCCCATTACGGAAGGGACGCCGACAAGACCCTCTCCCGTGAACCGTCAACCGTGTCGCGCCGGCTAATTGTGTGATAAAGGTGCTTGACATCAACTGCCCCATTACGGAAGTTCATCATACATGCGGTCGAACACGCCGTTTGCGAATTCTTCGCTTTCTTGCAACAGGTAACCGTCATAGTTGATGGGCAGGTCTTCAATTTTGTCGACACCGTACTGTGCCAGCACTTCGGCTTCTATGTTTGCGCGTCGCTGTTGCGCTTCGTCAGAACTACCCCAAAACGGCCCGGATGACTCGGACGAAAGCCGGGCTTCAAAGTCCGCTGCAACAGGCGCAGGCGACAGGCTGGAGCCAACATCGCTAGCGAGGCGCGGTACAAAGATAACCGAGGCAGCCCAAAAACCCACAAGAACCACAAGAGCGGTTTTTGACTTTGCAACGCGGGCAGAAATGCCAATGGCAGCAAATGTGAAGGCGGCAATGTAAAGCGCGTAAGCAACCACAATCCCCGTCAGTCGCAAGCCCGCGCCCGGCAAGCCAACTTCGTCATTCGCGTTCGCGGCAAGGACAACAGCCGCAATAACACTTGGTGCCAATAGCGCGATGACACACAGGGCGGCGATGGCTTTTCCGATAAAAAGCTGCTGCGGTGGCACGCCGGAACTCATTACTTGCCTTAGTGTGCCGCGTTCCCGTTCCGCTGCTATACCAGCGAAAGCAAGCAAAATGGCAAGAAGGGGGGCAAATACCTGAAGTATCCAAGCGGGCGTGAGCCGTGCAAACCGCTGAATCTCAACCGCATCTTCAACAGCGCGCAAGGTGGCCGGGTCTCGGTAATGTGCCTCCAGCCAAATGGCGCTGCCCATAAAGTCCTTTAAACTAGGGTCAAAAACGGCAAGGCTAGAAGTGGGCTGAAAAGCATAGCGAGAAAAGTGCGCCGCAGTGTGAGGGTTTTTCTTGCCTTGGGTGTCCCATGTTTGCCGGTCGCTTTCAACAGCAGCTTGCCTTTCCCGCTGCAGGTTTTCAACGTTCGACCAGCCATTGAAGGCGGCAGCTAACCCGAGCGCGAGTGTTATCAGCAGCACTGCCATGATGCGGCCATCACGGCGATATTGCAGCAATTCTTTCCATATTATTGCTTTGATCATGCGGCTTCCCCCTCCCTGTTGGGAGTATCCTCTGTCCGCATGTGGTTAAGGTAAATCGCCTCAATTTCTTTGCTGTGGACCGATTTTGGGTCCAGTTCTTCAACAAGCTTTCCTGCCTTCATGATACCGATGCGAGAAGCAAGTTCCGTTGCACGGAAAATGTCATGTGTTGCCATCAAGATAGCCGCACCGCTTTTGCGCAGTTCTTCTGCCAGGTTTGCGAATTCGTTAGCAGCACTTGGGTCCAGGCCAGAGAGCGGCTCATCTAGCAGGAACGCTTTTGCCTGCTTGGCAAGGGCTGTTGCTACACCAACTTTCTGACGCATGCCTTTGGAGTAACCTGAAACTGACCGATCAGCTTGAGATTTGCTGAGCCCGGCACGGTCAATGAATTCATACAGTTCCTTGTCTGAATAACCATCGTGCCCCGCGAGTGCCGCAAAATACTTCAGGTTTTCAAGCCCGGATAAGGCCGGGTAAAGGGCAACTTGCTCGGGGATGTAGGCAATGTCCCTTTTGGTTTCCACTGGGGCCATCGCCACGTTGCGTCCGTTAACAAGAGCCTCTCCTGATGTTGCTTCCAGAAACCCGAGGAAGAGGTTGATAGTGGTCGTTTTTCCCGCGCCGTTTGCGCCCAGCAGGCAAAGCGTTTCGCCCGATTTGACGCTGATGTTTAACCCTTCAAGGGCAACAATATCACCGAATGTTTTGCGAAGGTTTATGGTTTGAAGCATGGCGATGCGGCCATTGTTGTTGGCATCAGTCGAAGACATGATGATCCCCTGTTTTCTGGTTTTGGCTGGCGTCTGCGCTCAGCTCGCAAAAAAGGACACAGCTTTATACAAAGCACTCAGGCTGCGGTGCCTAGACACTTAGCCTGAACTGTGTAATTCATTGTTTTGAAAAGTTTTTAGGAGTGGGGCGGGGCGCGTGCCGGTGGTCGTGGTACTTTTGTCTGATCAGGTGTTGGCTGGTCAGTCTCTTCAGCAAACCCTTCGTTTGTTGAGACCGTCCCGAGCTCGGGGCTTAAGGCGGAAAGCGGGGCATCATCCTTATCAAAGCCAGCGACACTACATGAGATGCAGTGGCTATTTGGCAAATCGGTATGATGGGCGTGATCAGCATGGGCAAAGGTTTGGCCAATAAGTGCCAGCCAAGCAACTAGCGCCGCAAAAGTTGCAGCCCTAAATATCTGATACTTTGCGTTTGAGCGTATCAATAGTAGCCCCCAGAAGCAGTGTGTCCCTCAAAATCACCTGCTTAACTTCTTACAGGTTACAGTAGATGACGAGCGGACGCCATAGTGAAGATATAAGGTTATCGACGGGATTGAACGCTTCATCTCTTTTTTGTTAAAAAGCAACACTTGAAAATTCTCCCGGCATGGATGACCTTAGTGTTAGTTTCCGCCATTAGAGGCTTCTCATGCGATTAAACTCTCTTCTTGTTGGCCTCCTGACCATTTCCGCGATCTCGATTTTTCAAAGCGTTACTGCGCGAGAGGAGTATGTGGAGGAAGACTGCCATTTAAGCGGTATATCCGGGCCTCAGAAATGTTTCAAAATGACCCGGCCGCGCGCAGATGGCGGGGCCATTGATGTGGGTGGTGTTATCTTGCCTTCCGATGCGGTGAAGCCGCAAGGTGACCCCTTGGTGATCCTTTTGGGTGGCCCCGGGCAGGCGGCAAGTGATGCAGCGCCGCTATTGCGCGGTGTATTTCGCGAAGTACTTCGGGATCGCGATCTGATTTTCCTCGATATTCGCGGTACGGGCAGAAGTAACCCTGTTTCTTGCCGTGCTTTCACTGACAGTTATCCCCCGCTTACCTATGTCGCGTCGGATGAGGCGTATGAGCCTATTCGGGAGTGCTATGAGGCGGAAGGAAAGGCGATAGCCGATGCCAACACAAGGACAGCCGCAGCCGACCTTGAAGCCTTGAGGCAACATCTGGGTGTTGATCAACTGAATATCTGGGGCGTTTCCTATGGCACAAGGTTGGCGCAATATTATGCGGTGACTTACCCAGACAGAGTGCGCAGTCTGGTGCTTGATGGGGTTGTGCCCTTTAGCCCGGCTTACATTGATGTCACGCCTGAAAGTGCGACGAGTGCCGTTCAGAGATTACTTGATGATTGTGCGGCAGACGTAACCTGTTCAGCAGCTTTCCCTGAGTTCGATATATATGGTTTACTGGACCAGATAGAGGGCATTCGGGAAATTTCCTACAGGCACCCAGTTTCCGGGCAGTATGTGAAGACAAAAACCAATCGCGAAACGATGGCTCAGGCTATTTTCGGGGCGCTATATACACCTGCAACGCGAGCAGCTGTGCCATATGCTCTGACGGAAGCAGTAAAGCACGACAATTGGGCACCTCTTGCCACGCTTGCCGATGATGCTAGTTGGTATTTTGGCGTTGAAAATATTTATTTCGGGGCCCGGTTAAGCGTCCTGTGTGCGGAGGAAGACCTAAGCGATGATGATGCTGTGTCAAGCGATGGTTTGTTTCAGGATTTGGGTAGTTTGAAGGACGTTTTCCGTCAGGCATGTGATCGTTGGCCTGTGGCCAAAATTGAATTGCCTGAACCCACGCCCGGCAGTCTCAAAATGCCAACGGTTATGATCTCCGGTGGCATTGACCCGATTACACCGCCAAGCCTGGCCCAGCATGCAGAAAGCTATTATTCAACGCTTAAGCATATCATTGTACCTAACGGCGGGCATTCCAATTCGGCGGTGCAATGTGTTTCAGATTACATAAATAGCTTTATCGACGACCCTGAGCATATATCCGAAGATACCCAGTGCATGGGCGAAGGACATTTGCCTGACTTTGTGCGACTGCCTGCGCTGTCTTTCACCGGACAGGGAGGGCAAGAGCAATGATTGAAGCCAGAAAGCTTGCTAAATCATACGGTGATGTAACAGCCATTCGTGATGTTAGCTTCGCACTGCATGAAGGCGAAATACTCGCCTTGTTGGGCGGTAACGGCAGCGGCAAGAGCACCTCAATCAATATTTTGACGGGGTTGTTGCGGGCAGATTCAGGGACCGTGTCCATTGACGGTGTTGACCCAGTTCAAGAGCCCCTTCGGGCTCGTAGTAAAATCGGTGTTTTTCCTGACAAACCGGGGCTTTTCCCTAACCTGACCGTAAGAGAGCATTTAAATTTCTTTGCGCGGGCTCACGCTGTTGAAGGTCAAGCGTTAAAACAGGCCATCGACCGGGCTGTTAATCTGATTGGGCTCGAAGATATCATCGACCGTAAAACCAAAGGTTTCAGCCAGGGACAAACGGTGAAAACCGCTTTGGCGCGGGCTGTCGTGCATAACCCCAAATATCTGATTTTGGATGAACCCTCGCGCGGGCTTGATGTGTTTGCACTAAGGCAGCTGCGCAAGCTGCTTCTTAGGCTGCGGGACGAGGGAACGGGCATATTGTTTTCAAGCCATGTAATGCAGGAAATTGAGATTCTGGCAGACCGATTGGCAGTGATTTCAGATGGCGTCATATGCGCTGAAGGCAGTGCCACTGACCTTAAAGAAAAGACCGGGCGAGAGCGGCTTGAAGATGCCTTCCGTAATGGGGCAGTTGATGTCAAGCACCTTTATCACACAATTAGCCGGCGCGACACGGTTGACGGTTCACGGGAGAGGGTCTTGTCGGCGTCCCTGTATACAGGGGGAAAGCCTGGATTTTGACTGTGTGGATCGTTGCCTTTGCCTTCTGGAGTCAGGTCACCTTCCTGTATCACCGCCGGGTACGTGCTTCCGTCCGTGGTCGGCGCCATGCAGGGCAAGGGCCGCCAACTTCATACCTTGTCCAATACAGTTCCCGAGTGCCTATCTTTGGGGCGTGCTCGAACCCTGCGCTACATATGTGCGGGGTCCGGCGACAAGGCATCCTGCGTGCATCATCGGGGACTGCGTCCCGGCAGGGACACTGGTGGCCGACCCCTGTCAGACGCGGCCAAACCTCCTGTTTCTTCTCGTACGCTGCTTGAACGGGTTTATACAGAGCGGACAGCCTCTTCGCGGGTGAAGCAGAACACCGTTGCGTCCACCATCATCCGGTGCAGCACCACACCGATGCGTCGGGCAAGGGCGACCGTTGCACGTTTCTTGCCCCGCAGGGCAGCAAGACGCAACGCCCAGGCTTTCAGCCAGTTGGATCTGCCCCCGTTCAGCATGACCGTCGCCGCCTGATACAGGGCGGTTCGCAGGCCGACATCGCCAGCCTTCGTGATGCGGCCGGTAACATCCCGTTCCCCCGACTGGTCCCGGCCCGGCGTTAGCCCCACCCATGGACCGATATCCTTCGATCGGCGGAACTGCCCGGGATCATCCACTGCGGACAGGAAGGTCAGCGACACGACCGGCCCTACACCGGGCATGGTCATTAACAGGTCACAGACCGGGTTCGCCGTCGCCAGCCCTTTAATCTTTTTCTCCAGACCTGCCATCTCCTTGCGCAGCGTGTCGCGCACGTGCAGGACAGGCTTCCGTAATGGGGCAGTTGATGTCAAGCACCTTTATCACACAATTAGCCGGCGCGACACGGTTGACGGTTCACGGGAGAGGGTCTTGTCGGCGTCCCTGTATACAGGGGGAAAGCCTGGATTTTGACTGTGTGGATCGTTGCCTTTGCCTTCTGGAGTCAGGTCACCTTCCTGTATCACCGCCGGGTACGTGCTTCCGTCCGTGGTCGGCGCCATGCAGGGCAAGGGCCGCCAACTTCATACCTTGTCCAATACAGTTCCCGAGTGCCTATCTTTGGGGCGTGCTCGAACCCTGCGCTACATATGTGCGGGGTCCGGCGACAAGGCATCCTGCGTGCATCATCGGGGACTGCGTCCCGGCAGGGACACTGGTGGCCGACCCCTGTCAGACGCGGCCAAACCTCCTGTTTCTTCTCGTACGCTGCTTGAACGGGTTTATACAGAGCGGACAGCCTTCCGTAATGGGGCAGTTGATGTCAAGCACCTTTATCACACAATTAGCCGGCGCGACACGGTTGACGGTTCACGGGAGAGGGTCTTGTCGGCGTCCCTGTATACAGGGGGAAAGCCTGGATTTTGACTGTGTGGATCGTTGCCTTTGCCTTCTGGAGTCAGGTCACCTTCCTGTATCACCGCCGGGTACGTGCTTCCGTCCGTGGTCGGCGCCATGCAGGGCAAGGGCCGCCAACTTCATACCTTGTCCAATACAGTTCCCGAGTGCCTATCTTTGGGGCGTGCTCGAACCCTGCGCTACATATGTGCGGGGTCCGGCGACAAGGCATCCTGCGTGCATCATCGGGGACTGCGTCCCGGCAGGGACACTGGTGGCCGACCCCTGTCAGACGCGGCCAAACCTCCTGTTTCTTCTCGTACGCTGCTTGAACGGGTTTATACAGAGCGGACAGCCTCTTCGCGGGTGAAGCAGAACACCGTTGCGTCCACCATCATCCGGTGCAGCACCACACCGATGCGTCGGGCAAGGGCGACCGTTGCACGTTTCTTGCCCCGCAGGGCAGCAAGACGCAACGCCCAGGCTTTCAGCCAGTTGGATCTGCCCCCGTTCAGCATGACCGTCGCCGCCTGATACAGGGCGGTTCGCAGGCCGACATCGCCAGCCTTCGTGATGCGGCCGGTAACATCCCGTTCCCCCGACTGGTCCCGGCCCGGCGTTAGCCCCACCCATGGACCGATATCCTTCGATCGGCGGAACTGCCCGGGATCATCCACTGCGGACAGGAAGGTCAGCGACACGACCGGCCCTACACCGGGCATGGTCATTAACAGGTCACAGACCGGGTTCGCCGTCGCCAGCCCTTTAATCTTTTTCTCCAGACCTGCCATCTCCTTGCGCAGCGTGTCGCGCACGTGCAGGACAGGCTTCCGTAATGGGGCAGTTGATGTCAAGCACCTTTATCACACAATTAGCCGGCGCGACACGGTTGACGGTTCACGGGAGAGGGTCTTGTCGGCGTCCCTGTATACAGGGGGAAAGCCTGGATTTTGACTGTGTGGATCGTTGCCTTTGCCTTCTGGAGTCAGGTCACCTTCCTGTATCACCGCCGGGTACGTGCTTCCGTCCGTGGTCGGCGCCATGCAGGGCAAGGGCCGCCAACTTCATACCTTGTCCAATACAGTTCCCGAGTGCCTATCTTTGGGGCGTGCTCGAACCCTGCGCTACATATGTGCGGGGTCCGGCGACAAGGCATCCTGCGTGCATCATCGGGGACTGCGTCCCGGCAGGGACACTGGTGGCCGACCCCTGTCAGACGCGGCCAAACCTCCTGTTTCTTCTCGTACGCTGCTTGAACGGGTTTATACAGAGCGGACAGCCTCTTCGCGGGTGAAGCAGAACACCGTTGCGTCCACCATCATCCGGTGCAGCACCACACCGATGCGTCGGGCAAGGGCGACCGTTGCACGTTTCTTGCCCCGCAGGGCAGCAAGACGCAACGCCCAGGCTTTCAGCCAGTTGGATCTGCCCCCGTTCAGCATGACCGTCGCCGCCTGATACAGGGCGGTTCGCAGGCCGACATCGCCAGCCTTCGTGATGCGGCCGGTAACATCCCGTTCCCCCGACTGGTCCCGGCCCGGCGTTAGCCCCACCCATGGACCGATATCCTTCGATCGGCGGAACTGCCCGGGATCATCCACTGCGGACAGGAAGGTCAGCGACACGACCGGCCCTACACCGGGCATGGTCATTAACAGGTCACAGACCGGGTTCGCCGTCGCCAGCCCTTTAATCTTTTTCTCCAGACCTGCCATCTCCTTGCGCAGCGTGTCGCGCACGTGCAGGACAGGCTCGACGGCAGCTTCCAGCATAGGGTTGCCGGTCACAAGCTCGCGCACCCGTGCCGCGTACCGCCCCTTCGACACCTTGCCCATCTTCAGACCGAAATTGCGCAGGATACCCCGCACCGACAGTTCGAGAGCCTTCAGGGCCTTCTGGATGGCATGGCGGGTCGTCAGCAGCGCCCGTATCTCCTGCGACGAAACGGATTTGCAGTGGACTGGCCGGAACCAGCCCAGATGCAGCAGGCGGGCAATCCCTTCCGCATCCCGGCGATCTGTTTTGATCGGCATGGCCTTCAGCGCGGCCTTCACTCTGCGTGTTTCCATCAGCACCGTCTCGAAACCCGCTTCCGTCAGGCCTTTGTACAACCACTGGGACAGGGGCCCTGCTTCAAGACCAATGCTGGCGACATCGCACCCCAGGCTGTGCACAAAACCCACAAGCGCTGCCGGCTCGCTGGGCACCTTTGCCTCCCTGAGAATCTCACCCTTACCCGTCAGTACACAGACTGCCGTGCTTGCCAGAGAGACGTCTAGTCCTATAAATACAGTCATGTTGTTGTTCCTTTTTGATTGATAAAATGGCGCAGGCCTCATGGCGCGACGCCGTAGATACAGCTTACTGCATCAGGAGCAACGACACCCCCTTCCTATCCACCGTCACGACACGCCGAAACGGAGCAGGACGTGCCAAGCCCCATTACGGTATCTTTGTCTAGCTAATTGGAGGGTTGTATGCCATCACAGATCACGTCTTCAGAAACCCAAGTTAATACACATGAGGCTGGTGGTCAGATAACATCGCAGGTAACGAAGCTTTCGGATGGTGGTTTTCTGATTGCCTGGAACTCGATTGGCCAGGACGGTTCTGGCTCTGGTGTGTATGCTCAGCGGTATGATGCTGGTGGTAATCCAGTTGGCAATGAGTTCCGGGTGCATTCTTCCACGGCAGGTGATCAATATCTGTCTGAGGTTGAAGGAACGGCTGATGGCGGCTTCCTCATCGCCTGGATGGATAATTCCTCGGGGTCAGAGGACTTTTTCCTTCAGCGATATGATGCAGCGGGCAATGCTGTTGGCAATGCTGTTTCTCTTCCCGCAATTGATCACCCGTTTACGTATGGCGATTGGCATGAAGCAAAAGATGCATTAAGCATTCAGGCGCTTGATGATGGTCGGTATTTTGTAACATGGACCTCAGCTCAATCCAATGTAATGGGGCAGCTATATGGTGCGAACGATCAACCTATTGGCAGCCAAGTTACCATTAAAGGAAATGGTTGGTTCGGTAAGAGCGAGGTTTTAGCTAACGGGAATATAGTACTTGTTTATCAGGAATACACCTCGAACCGTTGGGATGTTTTTGCGCGTCACTACAACCCGGATACTGGAGTTTTAGGGAGCCGGGTTACAGTTAATACAACAGGAGCAGGTGACCAGGGGTTGGCCCAGGTCGATGTTCTTAGTGATGGCGGTTATGTCATCGTCTGGCAGAGTGATGGTCAAGACGGTGATCAACAAGGTATCTATGGTCAGCGGTTTAATGCGAGCGGCAATAAGGTTGGCGGTGAATTCATTGTCAACACGACGACGTCTGGTGACCAGAGGGCACCTGACGTAACAGCTCTCGATGATGGCGGTTTTCTTGTTCGCTGGACAGACCGTAGTGGTAATGACGGTGACAGCAATGGCATTTTTGCCCAGAGATTTGATGCCAGTGGTAACAGAGTTGGTGATGATTTTGTCATCAACGAAACGACCGCTGGTTCACAATATAGCTGGTTCTCGGATTCTCTAGCTACACTCAATAACGGATCAATAGTTGTTACATGGGAAACGACTAATATTGATAGTGATGGGTCAGCTATCGCTGCAAGAGTATTGAGCAATCAAGATATTGAAGCAATCAGTGTCGTTGACCCGGTTAATGCAACGCCAGCCAGCGCACTGGATGCGAATGGCGGTGAATCTCAAGTTAATACAAATGAGGCTGGTGGGCAGTCTTGGAGCCAGACGGTTGCTCTGTCAGATGGTGGTTTCATCATTGCCTGGAATTCGATTGGCCAGGATGGCTCTGGTTCAGGTGTGTATGCCCAGCGGTATGATGCTGGTGGTAACCCGGTTGGCAATGAGTTTCGGGTGCATTCTGCAACGGCAGGCGACCAATATCTGTCTGAGGTTGAAGGAACGGCTGATGGCGGTTTCCTCATCGCCTGGATGGATAATTCATCGGGGTCAGAGGACTTTTTCCTTCAGCGATATGATGCAGCGGGCAATGCTGTTGGCAATGCTGTTTCTCTTCCCGCAATTGATCATCCGTTTACGTATGGCGATGTGGCTGAAGCAACAGATGCGTTGGATATTCAGGCACTTGCCGATGGTCGCTATGTAGTTTCCTGGACAACATCAGCAGGTTCTGTGGCCCAGCTTTACGGTGCAAACGATCAACCTATCGGTAGCCAGTTCACCATTGAAGGAAATGGGTGGTTCGGCAAGAGCGAGGTTTTGGCTAACGGTAATATCGTATTTATCTATCAGGAGTTTTCGTCTGGAGGTCGCTGGGATGTTTTCGCTCGCCACTATAACCCGGATACAGAGGCTTTGGGCAATCGTATCGCTGTTAACAATACAACCGGCAATGATCAGCAACTTGGCCAGGTCACGGCCTTGTCCGATGGTGGCTATGTGGTTGTCTGGCAAAGTGCAGGCAATGCGCAGGACACGGACCAGCATGGCATTGTCGGGCAAAGGTTTGATGCGAGTGGCAACAAGGTTGGCGGTGAGTTTATAGTCAATACGACAACGTCTGGTGATCAGAGGGCTCCAGATGTGACAGCCCTTGATGATGGCGGTTTTCTTGTTCGCTGGACAGATCGTAGTGGCAATGATGGTGATAATGATGGCATTTACGCTCAACGGTTTGATGCTAACGGCAACCGTATAGGTAATGAGTTTGTTGTTAACGAGACAATCGCTGGTTCTCAATACACCTGGTTCCAGGATACGTTAACAACGCTTTCCAATGGCTCTATTGTAGCCACTTGGCAATCTCAAAATGTCGATAGCGATGGCACCGCAATCACTGCAAGAGTGCTGGATACTCGTATCTTCGGTTCTTCTGTAGGAACAGTTATTGAAGATGATGATCCTGACAGTGATGGTTTATTGGAAGTTTCGGGTAGTTTGACAGCAACCGAGATAGGTGGTGTAGCGGGTAGCTTCACGGCAGGCACTGTTGCGGGCACTTATGGCTCTGTCACTATTGATGCATCTGGAAACTGGTCTTATGCGGCAGATAATAGTCAGGCTGCTGTTCAGGGCTTGAGCAATGGTGAGAGCTTAACGGATGTAATCATTGTCACAACTATTGACGGTGTCACTCACGACATCACGATTACGATCAATGGTGTCGATGATAGCCCTGTTGCAGGTAATGTTGATCTTGGCGCTGATGACGAAGATAGCTCTCGGATCATTACGGTAGCAGAGCTGCTGGCGAACAGTAGTGATGCTGATACCAGTGATACGCTGTCTGTTACGGCTGTCAGTGTTGATGCGGCGAGTGGTGCTATCGTTGATAATGGCGATGGTACCTATACATTCACGCCTGTGGCTGACTTCAACGGCGATGATGTTACCATCAGCTTCACCGTGAGTGATGGAAGCCTGACAGATACGGCAACTGCGGTTATCGATGTTACACCTGTTAATGATGCACCTGTTGCGGATGCGGGCACACTTTCGGCGACGGAAGACGGCGGTTCGGTTGCCGGTACGCTTGTCGCGAGTGATGTTGATGGGGACAGCTTGAACTACAGCCTTGTTACGGGCACGGAGCCAGCTGAGGGCAGTGTGACAATAAACCCTGATGGCAGCTACAGCTTTGATGTTGGCAGTGACTTCCAGGATTTGGCTGCGGGGGCTACCCGTGACGTCAGCTTCGACTTTGAGGTGACGGACGGTAATGGTGGCAGTGATACGGCGACGATCACAGTGACAGTTACAGGTGTTAATGATGCAGCAGTGATTGCAGGGGATACCATAGGGTCTGTGACAGAAGATGTTGACCCTGACAGTGACGGGCTTCTTGAAACCGCTGGCACTTTGACGGTTACGGATGCTGATGCTGGCGAGGCAAGCTTCACGGCGGGCACTGTTGCTGGCACGCATGGTAGCCTGACGATTGATGCGGCGGGTAGCTGGACGTATGTGGCAGACAACAGTCAGTCGGTTGTGCAAGTGCTTGCTACTGGTGAGAGCCTCACAGATACGATCACGGTCACCACTGCGGATGGCACAAGCCAGCAGGTGACTATCACCATCAATGGCGCGAATGATTCGCCTGTTGCGGGTAATGTTGACCTTGGGTCTACGTCTGAGGATACGGCACTTGTGATTACCGAGGCTCAGTTGCTTGCGAGCAGTAGTGATGTTGACACCAGTGACACACTTTCTGTGACCTCTGTGTCTGTTGATGCGGCCAGTGGCAGTGTTACAGATAACGGGGATGGTACTTTCACCTTCACGCCGGTTGCCGACTTTGTTGGTGATGATGTTGCCATTAGCTTTACGGTCAGTGATGGCACGGAGAGCGATACAGCGACGGCTATTGTTGATGTGACGGCGGTTGCGGATGCACCAACGTCTGGTGCGACGACAGTGACAACGGATGAAGATACTGCCTATACGTTCACCGCGTCTGACTTCCCGTTTGCGGATGTTGATGCCGGTGACAGTTTGCAGTCTGTCCGGATTGATAGTTTGCCGGTTGCTGGCAGCCTTGGCTTGTCTGGTTCGCCGGTTGCTGCGGGTGCTGTTGTTGCGGTTGCGGATATTGTTGCCGGTAATCTGGTGTTTACACCGGAAGCTGACGGGAATGGCAGTGGTTATGCAAGCTTCAGCTTCAGCGTGTCTGATGGCAGCTTGTTTACGGCAAGCCCCTCGACGCTCACTATCGATGTTACACCTGTTAATGATGCACCTGTAATTACATCTGATGAAGGTGGAGATACAGCCGCTCTGGACATTCAGGAAAACAATGCCGACATCACAACGGTCGTAGCCACTGACGTGGACGGGGATACACCAACTTACTCAATTTTTGGAGGAGCAGACGCAGCCTTGTTCCAGATTGACGCGAACACAGGTGAGTTAACCTTTGTTACAGCGCCAGATTTTGAAAACCCAACAGATAATGGGGCTAACAATGACTATGAGGTCATTGTGCGTGCCGAAGACGGCAACGGTGCCAGTGATGAACAGACGATAACGGTGACTATCACGGATGACCCTGTAGATGATTTGCCGCCGCTAACGGTCTCCATTTCCGACGCTGGTAGCGTGAGCGAAGGGGGTAACCTTGTTTACACTGTTTCCTTGAACCGTATTGCGGACCAGGATGTCACAGTAAACTACACTATCCCTTCAGATAGCTCAGATAATGTTGATTATTCCGGCGCCGGTAACCTGTCGCTGGTTATTCCACAAGGGCAGACAACGGCTACTATCACAGTGCCAACAATTGATGACAATCGGGATGAAAGTGGTCAATCTGTGGTAGTAACATTGACAAGTGTCAATGAAGGTTCCATCGCAGATAACAGTGGCACTGGCACGATCGCTGATAATGATGCTGCACCAACTATCAGTATTAGCGATCCGTCTGTGAGTGAAGGCGGTACACTGAACTTTAATGTTTCACTGTCGCATGTGTCTGAGCGCGGTGTGACAGTTGATGCGTCCACTAGCAATGGCAGTGCTTCCTCAAATGATTACAACGCCACATCCGGCACTCTCTCCTTTGGTACCAGCACATCACAGACCTTTAGCGTGCAGACGATTGAGGATGGTGAGTTTGAAGGCGATGAGACCCTCAATGTGACGCTGTCGAGCCCGACAGGGGGTGCCTCCATTGCTGATGGATCAGCCGTGGGTACGATCAACAATGATGATCCTGCTCCACCACCACCAAACCTACCGCATGTTATCGTGGGTACTGCTTCAGGTTCTGTAGGCGAAGACAGTACATCAAATATTTCAGGTAACCTGAATGTCTCTGACCCTGAGAGCCAGCCGGACAGCAGTTTCAGTTGGTCGGTTTCGGGTGCCAGTTTTGGCAGTGTCAGCGTTAGCAGCACGGGAACCTGGACGTATAACCTGAATGAAAGTAATTCGGCTGTTCAAAACTTGGATACAGGCGAGAGCTTGACAGACACCTTTGTGGTCACCGCTGCTGATGGTACGCATAGCGATGGTGAAACAGTTACGATCACTATTTTGGGAGCAGATGAACCAGGTACGCCGCCGGACATTACGAATCTACCGGCAACTGTCACGCGGGATATCGGTGACACAGTTATCCGGGACGTGAATGCTGTGGATGCGGAAAATGATGCAATCACATTCTCGCTCAGTGGTAACAGTGCGTTCAGTATTAATGCATCGACCGGCTTGGTCACAGTGAATAACTTTGGCGCTATCGTAGCAGGACAATCTTACACCTTGAGCATCACCGCAAGTGATGACGACGGCAGTAATACCGAGGCCCTGACAGTAATCTTTAATGATCCTGATGAGATACCTGTTATTACATCGGTGCAAAGTATCACAGTGAACCCGAACACCAACACCAGTGGTGTTCCTTCCGGATCCATCTTTGGTGACGTGGATGCTTTTGATCCTGACGGTGGCTCGGTATCCTACTCAATTGCATCGTTTGGAAACCTATCGGGTATTCTGAGTGGTGGTGACTTCACGGTGAATAGTTTTGGCAACATCCGTAACACTCGTACATCTCCTCCCGGCAATAATGAAGTTAAGTTCTTCAGGGTCAGGGTGACGGATGATGAAGGTAATTCCGTTCTGAGTGGTGGTATTACTTCGAGCTACATTGCGCCGAACACAGGCGGTTTTCCACCGATCGTCTTTGACCTTGACGGTGATGGGGTAGAGCTTGTTTCCATTGATGAGACCAATATCTTCTTTGATATCACGGGTAACGGCGTTCTTGATCGGACCGGCTGGATCGGTGGTGACGATGGTATCTTAGTGCTTGACCGTAATGGCAATGGTCAGATCGATAATGGTGCCGAGATTTCCTTCCTTCGTGATGTTGAGGGAGCCACCAGTGACCTTGAAGGGCTTGCAGCCTTTGACACCAATGGTGACGGGCTGTTGACATCGGCTGATGCTCAGTATGGTGATTTCCAGATATGGCAGGATATTAACCAGGATGGCATCAGTCAGTCCGGTGAGCTGTTTTCCCTGAGTGACCTGGATATTGAAAGCATTGACCTGAATGGTACACCGACAGGGGCGCCCACGGGCACGGAAACTGATAATTTCATTATCAATAATACAACAGCCTCTACCGGCGAAGGCGGCACAATTGCTGTTGCTGATGTGGCGCTTATCTTCCAGCGGGAAATCAACCTTGTTGGCATTGATCTTAATGGTGATGGCCTCACTACAACTGATGCTGCATCAAATGGCATCACGCTTGATGTTGATTTTGATGGCACCGACGAGGCGATCAACTGGATTGGCAGTGATGATGGCATTCTGGTCTTTGACCATAACGCCAATGGCGTTGTTGACAGCAGTCTGGAAATTGGAGGTATTGCAAGCCCGACACTGCTGGCTCAACTCTATGACGACAATAGTGACTCTGTCCTTGATGATTTGGATAGCCTGTTTGAAAATCTTTATATCTGGCAAGATGCAAATGGAGATGGCGTCAGCCAGTCAGGTGAGTTGTTGACGCTTTCCGATGTGGGTATCTCAGCGATTACCATCAACGACAATGGCACATTAAGCTTGGTCGAGCAGGATGGCCTGCAAAACAACCTGAATGGCTTGCAGCAGGTTCTGCTCGGTTACTTCTAGGCAAAAATCAGTATGACGGGACAATAGACCCGTCATACTATCTGTCATAGCTTGATCGCGAAACGAAGACGGGAAATTGCGTGCCAGATCAAAATGGTAATCTAACTGTTGATGACGTGGACTTCACCGCCGATGAGTTCACTATTCCTGTGGGTGATTTCGCAGGCTTGACACTGCCTTTTAATGATCCGCTTCTAAGACTCTCCAGTTTCATTACGGGTTTTGATATCAATTTTAACGGCTTCGTCCTTACACCAACATTGCACATCAATATTCTTCCTGTATGGGAAGAATATTCGGGTGACGGGATAGTAATAGCAACGAGGGAGAGTTTCGACGTATCTCATCCTGATTTACGCGAGAACGGGACTGATCTTTCTGGCGTGGAAAATGATCATGGTACAGGTGTTGCTGGCATCATTGCCTCTACTGCGGATAATGGGATTGGCAGTGTTGGTATTGCTTATAACGCGCGACTGGTTCGAGATCAGTTGAACCTTGAATCAGATATTTTACAGAGATCTTTGGGGAATGGTGGTAATCCCATTTTTGTCCCTTTTGAAACAACCCGACAAGACGCAGTCCCATTGGCCGAAAATGGCCGTGAAGGTCTTGGAACTATTTGGGTGAATGCTGCGGGAAATGGTGGGAGGCGAGATGCTTCCACAGAGTTAAGTGACTCCACCAGCACGTTTGAAATCCTGACTGTGGCGTGGGGTGATGCAGTTAACAGTACAACTGCTGGAGGGCACTTTGGATCAGGAATTCATGTTACCGGACTTGCGGGTATTGCCAGTTCGAGTGGGGTAATTATTTCCACCGACATACGGGGGGCTGCAGGGGCGGTTTCAGTAGATACCGCCTCAGCGCAATTTGAGCTTTTTGAGGAGCGAGGTCTTGATCTTTCGTTCTTTGGATTGGACATGGGAGACTACCAGCTTTTTGATGGTACTTCTGCTGCTACCCCGGTTGTATCAGGCTCTGTGGCTTTGGTTCTTGAAGCTTCCGGCAACAATGTTTTTGGGTCTGAACTTGGTTGGCGTGACGTGCAGGAATTGTTGGCTGTTAGTGCACGCCACATCGGCAGTGACCTTGGGCCGGGCGGCGACAACCCGTTTGTGGAGTTTAACAGAACAACCCAATTGGAACATCGTCCCTGGACCATAAACGGGGCGACCAATATAAATGGCGGCGGTTACCATTTCAGTGTGGATTACGGTTTTGGTTATGTTGACGTGCATGGAGCTGTTCGCCTTGCTGAAACCTGGGCGTTAACCCGCCACAGCCACAATCTGGTGACACAAACTGAAACCTTGGTCGCTGAAGGTTCCGATCTCGTTTTCAGCTATGGTAACCCGATCACTATACAAGTTCAGGCACCCGCGGATGCGCTTGATCTCGATGTGCTGGAACTGGTGCCGGTGTTCACACATGATGCCTACCGCGAAATACAAATTACCGTTACGTCACCACTAGGCACTGTGTCTTATTTGTTTGACACACCAGGGCTCAGTAATAGTGACGACCTAATTGCTGAGTGGATTGAAAGATTCGGCGAAGATGCTTTCGGCGGTACCTTTGAGGGCCGCACCATCCTCTCTCGCCAATTCTGGGGTGAGGAAACAGCCGGTGTTTGGACTATCACCATTTAAGATGTGGTCGAAAATGGCAACGAAGGTACGTTGAGCGGTCTTGATATCTTATGGAAGGGTGATCTGGCGAGCGAAGACGATACCTATTATTTTACTGACGACTGGGCACTGCAAAATGAAGCCAATGGCGGTGTACCTGTTATTGACGATACGGATGGCAGCAACAGTCTTAACCTTGCAGCTGTGTCAGGTGCGCTGCGTGTATCGCTCGCAACTGGTGCCAGCAGTTGGATTGGCGGTGAGCAGGCTTTCTCGCTTGGTGATAACACCAGCATCAATTTGGCAATCACAGGCGACGGCGACGATACAGTCATAGGTACAGCACAGTCAGAAACACTGATCGGTATGCGCGGGCAAGATCTGTTGCGCGGGTTTGATGGTGATGATCAACTATTTGGCGGGCGCGGCGATGACACCATTTGGGCAGGTGCAGGTGATAGTGGCCGGGATTACATTGTTGGAGGTGCCGGAGATGATCTGCTTGCGGGTGGTGCAGGTGATGACCTTTTGATCGGTGGCGATGCCACTGCGCGCGGTTTCTTGGGCGTGGATTTAGATGCCGCTGATGGCTTGGATGTCATCTTTGGTGGTGCCGGAAATGATACCATTATTGGCGTACACTGGGTTGATGCTGATGAAGACGGTGTATACGATCTGCTGGAAGAAGCGATTACATCTTCTGATCGGAACCAGCTCTACGGTGGCTTGGGAGATGATGTCGTGATTGGCGGCGGCGAAGCGGACTCGATCGGTGGCGGTAAAGGCAGTGATTTTCTGCTGGGCAGAGACGGCGCTGATATTGTCTGGGGAGGTCATGACGATGGAAACGATACCCTGCACGGTGACGGGGGCAGTGATACGTTGTTTGGCAGCGGGGGGAACGATTGGCTTGCCGGTAGTTCCGGCATGGATTTTCTGTTTGGCGGCGCGGGTGGTGATGTGCTGGATGGTGGTGATGATGCTGATAGCCTGTTTGGTGGTGCAGGTAATGATACAATTTCCGGCGGCAGCGGCGCTGATGCCTTCTTCTTTGCCGGAAACCATGGCGTTGACATAATCACGGATTTTGATCCCGCAGAAGACAGACTTTTCCTTGTAAATGCTGTCACTGATTTTTCCAGCGTCGCTTCGGTTCAGGCCGCAGCATCTGACGCTACTATAAATAGCCAATCAGGCTTGCTGATTGATACCGGCGAAGGTCACAGCGTGTTCCTTGCTGGTGTTGATGTCATGGATTTGTCAGCGAGCAATGTGGTGCTATAGCTATCAGCCGGAGTTTGCTGATTTCGGTAGTCTGCTTGTATTTAACCTCTGTCACACTCAACGCATAACTGCCACTTGTAGGTAAAGGACTAGGCGAGTGAAATGATAGAATGGACCGATTTTGAACGCGTGCAACTCTGTGTCGGCACGGTGTTGACAGCAGAGCCATTTGAAAAGGCGCGCAAGCCAGCTTACTTACTGCAGGTAGACTTTGGTCCCGAGATTGGAACTCGGAAATCAAGCGCGCAGATCATCGACCTCTACACGCCCGAAGAGCTAACGGGCAAACAAGTTATAGGTGTAGTGAATTTTCCTAAGAAGCAGATTGGACCTATTATGTCCGAGTGCTTGATCACCGGCTTTTATCGTGAAGACGGTGCGGTCGTGCTCGCTGTGCCAGACCAACAGGTCGAAAATGGTGTCAGGCTGGGCTGACGTTTTCAGGAACGGCCTTATGCCGCTAGGGGCGATAAGCTTCCACCACTGTTGAGGTCTGGTTGCCGCTAACCGCAGCTGCGCCGCCGATAACATATATGTCGTTGCCGAGTGTGACCGCACCAAGGCCATGACGCGGTGTTAGCATGTCGTGAATTGCGGCCCATTGGTCTGCTTGGGGGTCATATGTCCATGCTTCCGGGTATACGCCGCCGCCATTGTTGAAGTATTCGCCGCCAAAAGCATACAAGCGCCCGCCCAAGCTTGCTGCAGCAAGACCACCTTGCGCCTGAGGCATAGGAGCAGCCGCGTGCCAGCGGTCTTCTTGCTGGTCATAGATTTCATGGTTGGTTAGGTTGCCGCCACTCACCTGTCGTCCACCCACCACATGAATGGCACCATTCAACAGGGCACCAGCGGCAGAGTTGCGTTTTGTCAGGGCAGGGGCTGCGCGTTCCCAAGTCCCAGTTGTGGTGTCCAGAAAAAAGTGACGGTCAGAGTCGATATGGTCTGTCCAGCGCAAATTGGCTCTACCTTTTGGAGTGCGCCCACCAACCACATGTATTTGCTTGTCTGCTGCTACGCAGACAGTTTCGCCGTGGGGTTCTGGTGCCGCTGGTCCAATTGCCCAAACATCAGTCGCGGGGTCATAGATCAGCGTGTCCGCTGTCATGGTCCAATCCAGCGTGCTTGTGCGCGTGTCAAACCCGCCCAGCGCATATAGTAGACCATCCATACCCACAAGGTTGGGGTGGTGGCGTCGCTGGGGCAGGGGTGCCTTTTCCACCCAGGTTTTTTCGCCCGGTGCCCATGTGAAGTGGTGATCGGTGGCGCCCCGTATTTGTCCACCTTCTGCGTACAAGCCGCCTGCTATATGTATGCGCTCGTCCAACGAACTGGGGTATATCTCCTGGACTGCAAGAGGGAGCGAAGGTGCTGGTCGCCATCCGCTGAGAGCAGCCAGAGCGGGTGATGCGCTCGACGCCAACACAGTTGACGCGGTCGCCAACAGAAGGTCTCGGCGATTGAGTTTGGGCGACATGGCAAGCTCCTGTTCGTTACAAGCAATATGTTTGATGCTAAAAGGTTTGGTGTATCAGATGGAGATATTCGAGCTGTCATTTTCTGGAGTCAACAGGAGCGCACCATATTGACCCCGAAATTCTGTTTCCTCACATTGAACATCGCTCCAATATCCCCTACAGTCCGGTTTCACAGGCACGTAGTTGGGGGATTTATGAAGCGGGCATTGGTTTCCTTGATTGTCGCGGGTTTTCCCGCATGCAATGTGGCTCTTGCTCAGGATGTATCGCCAGACAACACGGCAAGTCCCGCATGCGTCGGCAGTGATTGTGTGCTGACGTACCCACGTTCTTTCTTTGACCAATATTCGCCAATTACTGCGCTTGATGTCGTGAGCAATACACCCGGCTTCCAAATTGATGAAGGCGACCGGTCGCGTGGGTTTGCCGGTGCAGCCGGGAACGTTCTGATAAATAGCGAACGCCCATCGGCAAAATCAGAAACCATATCTGACATTCTGCGCCGTATGCCTGCTGATGTGGTGAAAGAGGTTCAGTTGATCCGGGGTCAATCAGGCGGGCTTGATCTGCGCGGTCAAAGTGTTGTGGTGAATGTGATTCTAGTGGATGCGGGGCGAAGTTCCGTCACCTATGAAGTGGGTACACAAAGCCGGTCAGTAAATCCGGGTTTTTTCCCATTCGGAAATGTGTCGCTGTCCCGGTCGTCGGATTGGTATGATGTTACCGTAGGTGCAGAGGTTGAGCGTAGCGGTACCTTCCAAACCGAAAACGATGAACAGCTTCTTGGGCCAGCGGATGAGCTTCTTGAACAGCGGGACGAAAACTTCGGGCGGGAAGGCTGGGAATGGAAGCTTTCGCTTAACGGGCAAGCTCGCCTGGGCGACTATAAGATAAGCCTGAATACAGCCTATAGTGATAGTGACACCGAAGAAGCCGAGGTTTCAGAACGTCTGGCTGCGGGCGCTTCTGCGCCAACATTCCTCATACAGGGCGGCGATGAAGATGAAAGTACTTTCGAGTTAGGTGGCGACATTGAGCGGAGTTTTGGTGCTAACTGGACTGCCAAACTAGTGGGTCTTTATACCCGTGAAGATGAAGTTGAAGGCGGTAGCCTTTCTTTCGGCTCCACCGAAGCGAATGCCGGCTTGTTAACCGACAGTAATTTGGAAACTTTAACTACAGAAAGCATTGGCCGCCTGGAAGCAGATTATGCAGGCTGGAAAAACCATATTCTGGAGTTTTCTGGTGAATATGCCGTGAACAGCCTACGCAGCAACTTTACGCTTCAGTCCGCTGATACGCCCGGTGGCAGTTTGGTGGATGTGGTGGTGGCTGGCGCAGACACACGTATTCGCGAAGAGCGCGCTGACTTCTCGCTTTCAGATAGCTGGACCTTGGATAAGCTGGTTGTGGACACAACGCTCGCTGCTGAAACCTCAACTATTCAACAAACCGGGGATTTGGAAAACAGCCGTAGCTTCACATTCTTCAAGCCTTCGCTTGCGGCGAGTTATTCCCCTTCAGGGGCGTCACAATATAGGGCTCGGATCGAACGCCTCGTTGGGCAGTTGAACTTTGGTGATTTTGCCAGCTCTACTGACCTTGGCGATAATGAATTAGCCCTTGGTAATTCAGAGCTTCGGCCAGACACGCGCTGGCGGTTCAGCGTTGCATCTGAATGGCGGTTCGGAGGGATTGGCAGCCTGACGCTCCAGGCGGTTCATGAAGAAATAAGTGATGTAATTGACGTACTGCCGGTTGGGCCGGGACTTGAAGCGACAGGTAATATTGGTGATGCGACACGCTCTCGGTTTGAGTCCGAAGGTACATTGCCGCTTGATCCCATCCTGCCGGGCGGGCGACTGGATTTTGAAGCCTTTATCCAGCGGTCCCGTGTGACAGACCCAGTCACCGGGCAGCAGCGCCGTTTGTCGGATGAGCGCTGGTGGGAAATCGCAACTGAGTTTCGACAGGATTTCCCAAAATCCAAGATTACGTGGGGCGGTATACTGGTTTTCGGAAGCTCGACAACCTTCTTTGGCGTGGATGAACTGGACCGCACGCAGCGTGAGGTGGATGCTGATATTTATATCGAGGCTACCCGCTTTGGGGGTCTTCGTTTCCGGTTGGAAATGGGCAATGTGTTTAGTAACGGCCAAATCAGAAACCGCCGGGTGTTTAGTGGTTTGCGCTCACTCAGCCCGCTTTCTTTCCGCGAACGCCGTGATCGTGATTTTGGCTTTCGCCTAACGTTCAGTGTGCGTGGTAACTTTTAGGGTGTAAACATCGTCGCAGTGGGGGCACCTCCTGCCGATTATTTATTGCGTATGGCAGTGGTATTAACACTCTTGCGTCGACGGTCTCGGCAAGCCTGTCGGGGCATTGACAATGGTTTGATGACCAATCAATGATGACGCTATGAGATTTGCCGAACTGTGCCGATTTGTGATTGAACAGGGATATAGAAGAGTTTGCTGATATGTCGGTAAGCCTAGACAAAAATGACGCTTTGTTGCAGGTAGAAAACCTACTTCACCAGTATGGAGACAAGTTGGTTTTGTCATTGAATGCTTGGTATCTTGAGCCCTTTGAGCATCAGTTGCTGTTGGGCCCATCCGGGAGCGGTAAAACTACGTTGCTCGGCATCCTTTCCGGCCTGTTACGCCCAAGTGCTGGCTCTGTCAGCGCACTGGGAAAGACGCTAACAGATATGTCGGTTGGGGACTTGTCATCATTCAGAGCACGTAATATCGGTTTTGTTTTTCAGGATCATCATCTTATCTCAAGCTTGACGATTGGCGAAAATATGCGACTGGCTCGCCAGCTTGCTGACTTGCCAGAGGACCCGGACTGGACGGCGCACCTATTGGGTCAGCTTGGGTTGTCTTCATATCACGACACGAAGCCAGCGAGTTTGAGCCATGGCGAAGCGCAGCGCGCTGCAATTGCACGCGCCGCTGTTACAAAGCCACCATTATTGCTTGCTGATGAGCCAACATCAGCGCTGGATGACGACAATACGCAGAAGGTAATGGAACTGCTTCAGGCATTGAGCAAGGAAGCCGGTTCCACCATGCTGGTGGCCAGTCATGACCAGCGGTTAAAGTCGTTTTTCTCAAGTTCGCTTGTGCTTGGAAAGTTGCAGGAGGAGAAACAATGAAAAGTTTTTTCCTAAAACTGACCTGGGCAAACCTTGTTGCGCGCCCACTGCCCACTGCGCTTACGGTTGCGACACTTGCCGCCGCTGTTTCGTTGATATCTATTTTGTTGCAATTTTCCACCTATACAAACGAACGTCTTGCGCGGGATTTGGCAGATGTTGATTTGGTTGTGGGGGCAAAAGGCAGCCCCTTGCAATTGATTTTATCAAGTCTGCTTCATGTGGACGTGCCAACGGGCAATATTCCATTATCTGACGCACAAAGGATTATGAAAGACCAGTTTGTCAAAACTGCGGTTCCTCTTGCTTTGGGCGATAGTTTTCGCGGGTTCCGTATTGTCGGCACAGACGACGGGTTTCTCGATTTGTATAAGGCGACCATCAAAGACGGAGAGCTTTGGAACAAGTCGCAGCAAGTGGTGATTGGTTCAGAGGTTGCCAGACAGCTTGGCATGGACGTTGGTCAAAAGTTTGTCGGTGCACACGGGCTTTCCTATTCGGATGCAGATCTTATTCAACATGACCATGCTGCTTATGAAGTTGTTGGTGTTCTTGAGCCGCGAGCAAGCATTATAGATCGATTGATCCTTACATCGGTTGATAGTGTTTGGCATGCTCACGGAGACATTGCGGCGGATGGCGATGCTCATGATGACGAGCACGAACACCATGAGGGTGAAGCTGAGCACGATCATGATGAAGAACTTGACCATCATAAGCATGAAGATGAAGGCCACCATCATGACGATGAGCCTGAAGCTCACCATGACGCGCACGCGGAACATCACGATGATGAGGCAGAGCATCGAGATCATGAAGAGGAAGAACATCATCATGATGAGCACTCAGTCTCTGACCTTAAAAACATGGTGGCGGGCGACAGAGCTGTCACAGCATTGCTAGTGCAATATTC
Organism: Kordiimonas sp.; assembly: GCA_965199355.1. Taxonomy (GTDB): domain Bacteria; phylum Pseudomonadota; class Alphaproteobacteria; order Sphingomonadales; family Kordiimonadaceae; genus Kordiimonas. The sequence goes on along the minus strand of OZ240690.1, from coordinate 169,998 downwards.
TTCGCCGATCGCTGCGGTTAGGATGCCGCGGGACATAAATGAACAACCTGGCTTGCAAGCGGCTTCACCTGCGCTTGAGATAACCAGATTATATAACCTTTCATCCGGCTTGATGGACGCAGGCAGGGTGATGGCCATCATCATGACCATCATTGGTGGCCTTAGTATTTTTGTTGCTGTCAGCAATGCTGCAGTGCACCGTACGTACGATATCGCGCTGTTACGGGCCATGGGCGCAAAACCTTATGATGTTTTTGTGCAACAGATATATGAAGGTGCCTTTGTTGCGCTGTTCAGCGGGCTGTTGGGTATTGGTCTTGCACACCTTGCGCTAATGCTTGCAGCTTCTGCCTATGACCCTCTAGCGGTTTTTGGGTTGAACGGTAGCGAATTTTATAGTTCGGAACTTTATTTGCTGGTTGGCAGTGTGTTAGTTGGAATAGTAGCTGCCATTTGGCCAGCGGTAAGTAGCTATAGGGTCGACCCTATGCTACTTCTTAAAGGAGGGCGCTAGTATGCGAGTTTTTGCTCTTTCATCAATTTTTCTGTTGTTTCTGTCCGTCGCTGTTCAAGCCCAGCAAGGTTCTTTCCGTGAGCAGGAGCTGACGCCTGAACTGCAAGACGAGCTGGGTCAGATTTGGCGACCCGCACCGGCACCACCCGGCGCTATGGACTGGAGCGTATTGATCAATGTCGAGGTGGAAGAGGAGATTGTGGACAATTACATCCAGTATAATCCCACTTTCCCGCTTCTGGTTAAAGCCTATGACGGTGAAACCGTAAAACTAAATGGCTATATGGTGCCGCTTGAGGCGACAGAAAAGCAAAGCCACTTTATCCTTATGGCTTATCCTCATGCCTGTCCGTTTCACATGCCGGGCGGCCCCGGTGGTTATGTGGAAGTGAAAGCAGACTTTCCGGTGGAGTTTACCTATGATCCTGTGCTGATCGAAGGGCATTTCAAAATTCTGGATGACTTTTCAAACGGGGTTTTCTATCGCATCAGCGCTGCGCGTCAGGTATCTGAATAGCCAAAAGTCAGTGCCTAGAGTTGGCACTGACCTATCGTATGTCTGTTGGGTTCCTAGACTATAAAACAGACGCGAGATGGCATTTCTGACTGAAAGTTATTCAAGCTCGACCTTATAAGGTGCTTCGGTTTTCTCGGCTATTTCTTCAAGTGATGATCCCGGCATTACCTTCACCAGCGTCATGCCGGCCTCATCGATCCGAAACATGGCAAGGTCGGTGATAAGGGTGCTGACGGCCTTATGTGCTGTCAGTGGCAGGGAGCAATTTTCCACAATCTTCGACGATCCGTTCCGTGCGCAGTGCGACATGGTGATGATGAGTTTCTTCGCGCCAGATGCAAGGTCCATGGCCCCACCTACGCCAAGCAGCGGTTGGCCTGGCACAGCCCAGTTGGCCAGATTACCGGAAGCGTCAACCTGAAGGCCGCCCATAATTGCAACGTCCACATGCCCGCCGCGGATCATGCCAAAAGAGGAGGAGGAGTCGAAATAGCTGCTGCCTGATAGGGCTGTGACAGGTATTTTCCCCGCATTTACGGGGTAATCCATGGCGCCGCCACTCTCTGGCTCTGGGCCAACGCCCAGCATTCCATTTTCGGAATGTAAAATGATCCCATGCTCTGGTGTAATGAAGTCGGCAACCAATGTTGGGATGCCAATACCGAGATTAACGATATCGCCGCGGTTCAGCTCACCAAGGGCTGCCTTCGCCATATTCAGGCGGCTTTCATCCACTTTTTTGTTGCTGGCAGACACAGACGCTGAAGAGCCCAGGTCTTCAAGGGCCATGTTCTCCTGCACCAGAAAGTCGACAAAGCAGCCGGGTGTGTGAACTTCTTCTGGCGCTATATCGCCGACCGGTACAATTTCTTCAGCTTCGACGATCACGAGATCAGCAGCGGTGGCCGCTGCTTCATTGAAGTTGCGTTCTGTCATCCGGTATTGAAGGTTTCCTGCTGTGTCAGCTTTCCATGCCCGAACCAGTGCCACGTTGCCTCTGATCGGGTTGATGAATATCATCTGCTTGCCATCGATTTCCCGGGTCTCGCATCCTTCCGCAAGCGCTGTGCCTGCCGCGGTTGGTGTGAAAAAGCCCCCAATACCAGCCCCTCCAGCCCTGATAGCTTCTGCAAGTGTGCCCTGCGGCAATAGGGTGACATCAATATCGCCTGACTGCGCTGCGGCAACAGCTTCACGGTTGCTGGTGAAGTAGGAGCCAACAGCATGTTTGATCTGTTTGTTTCTCAGCATGCGTCCGCCGCCAAGGCCGGGCTCGCCGATATTGTTGCCGACAAATGTAATGCCTTGAATGTCTCGTTCCGCCAGAGCATGCAGCAAGTGGACCGGAGCACCTGTCATGCCAAAGCCACCGACGATCAGGGTGTCGTTTGAGTTCACCTTTTCTGCGGCTTCCTGAGAGGTCAATATCGGGACAGTTTTCATTAATAATCTCGTTTTGAAGTTAATCGATGGCCTGAGGGGCATTGCCATGAAAAGCGTTGGTCAAGAGGGCGGTCAACCGCTCTTCTGTTACCGGCTCCGCATTGTGGAAAGGTTTTTCAAGGGTAATGCGGGCTGCATCAGCGATGTCGTCTTCCTTGAACCCCAAATCCTTGAGCGCTGTTGGTGTGCCAACGATTTTGAGCAAATCAAAAATACCCCGGGCAGCGTCAGGCGCACCAAGGGCATCAGCCAGTCGCGCTGTTCCTTCCGGTGTTGCAGCTGCATTGTAGGCGACAGAATGCGCCAGAATAATAGCATGGGTTTCCGCATGCGGCATATTATAGGTGCCGCCAAGTGTATGGCAGATTTTATGGTGCAGGCTTGTCGCCCCTGTTCCGAGCGCACCGCCCGCAAGGCAAGCGCCGTAAAGAGCTTGCGCGCGCGCCTCCATATTATTTGGGTCAGACATAATCACGGGTAAGCTCTTCGCAAGCGCGCGAACTGCATCAACCGCAAGACAGGAAACGATTGGATTTATCTGGTCGGTCGCGATGTTTACTGTTGCTTGTGCCATGGCATTCAGCCCGCTTGCACCCGCAAAGGCTGGCGGCAGGGTGAGTGTTAGTTCGGGGTCATAGATGGTTAGCGTTGGAACGGCTGTATTGTCACGAGCCGTAACCTTGCGGTCGCCTTCCGTCATCGCCCAGATGTTGGTCATCTCGGAGCCGGCGTAACTGGTTGGAATGACGATGTTTGGCAACCCCTCGCGGACGGCCAATGCTTTGCCGAGGCCGGTTGTAGAACCGCCACCAAGGGCAACCGTGCAATCTGCGCCAACTTCCTTTGCCATCGCGGTTGCGTCCGCAACCGTTGCAGCTGGAACGTGCATCACGGCGTCGCTAAAAAGACCTGCGGCGCGGTCACCGATCATTTGAATGATTTTGTCCCCATCCCCTTTTTGGTTAGGGGTAGTGAGTACAAGGGCGTTAGAGAAGCCAAGCTTATCCAGTTCGTCCGGTAGTCGTTTCAGTGCACCCACTTCAAAAACAATATTCCAGGGCAAGGTTTGATAGGCGAACGAAATCATAGCTTAACCTCCAAAGAGTTCAGAAGATTCACGAATGACATCTTTTTCAAAAAGCCAGTCGAACCGTTTGTTAAATTGATCAGGCTTCATCCGTGATGCCCACCACATGGGCGCATATGTGCGAATTTGCCCCAACAGTGAGCGTTCGTGATTGCTGTGCATCCTCGCACGGGCTGCATTTTGCACTTTTGATGTGCGAGGGAAGCGCGCATCCCGATAGGTGTTAAGGGCCGTTGGTATATCATCACCGGCGGTTTCAATAGCCTTGATAACGGTCCATGCGTCCTCAATACCCATGGCGGCACCTTGTGCAAGGAACGGCAGCATGGGGTGACAGGCGTCCCCAATCAGAGCAACTCTACCGTCAGTCCATTTCGGGCTTGGGTCACGGTCAAACAGCGCCCAGCGGGAACATTCGCCTGCTGCATCCACAACTGCCGATATGGGCTTGCACCAGCCGCCAAAATCAGCTTCAAAATCCTCTTTGGGGCCGGGTTCTACCCAGCCTTCTTTGGTCCAGTCATCGCGTTCAACAGCGCCAACAAAATTCAGAATTTTACCGCCCCGTAGCCAGTAGGTTACGCAGTGTTTCTCAGGGCCGACCCAAATACACATTGAATTGGGAATCAGCTTCTTCAGTCTGTCATTGGCAGGCACCATGACCCGCCAAACAACGTTGCCGGTGAACAGCGGTTTTTCAGGCCCACACATTTGGGTACGCATTGTGGAATGGATGCCATCTGCGCCGATCAGCACATCACCCTCTGCGGTGGTGCCGTCCTCAAAATGCAGTTGCACCCCCTTTTCATCCTGACTGTAGCGAGTGGCATGGGCATTCAGGGTGACAATCTCTGGTGCTACATTTTTAAGCGTGCTGGCCAGCACCTCAATAAAGTCTGCACGGTGGACCAGATAGTAAGGCGCACCGTATTTTTCTGTGGCAATCGGGCCAAGGGGGGACCGGAAGATATTCTGGTTTATCTGGCCAAGCCGCATTTCCTGATAGTCCGGCACATAGGCGACCTTCCGCATGACGTCATCAGCGCCAATTTCCCGGATAACGCGTGCGGCGTTGGGGCCAATTTGAATGCCCGCGCCGACTTCCGAAAGTTCGGGTGCGCGCTCAAATACCCGGACATCAAGCCCCGCCTTAATGCCTGCCAGTGCTGCTGTCAGGCCAGCAATGCCACCACCTGCTATCAAAACACGTTTTGTCATTCAGAAGGTCTCCGTATACAGAATGATCAAAGTGCAATCATCACAGTTTTTGTTTCCATATAGGCGCGGATACCATCTTGGGCTTGTTCACGGCCCAGGCCCGATTGCTTGTAGCCACCAAAGGGCAGGGCAGGGTCCACACGGGCATTGCAATTACCCCAAACGGTGCCTGCCTTGATGCCAGCAGCCAGCTTGTGCATGGCGGTCAGGTCTTTTGTCCAAACGCTGGCACTGAGGCCATAAGGTGTATCGTTTGCAGCTCTAATAATTTCATCAAGGTCATCAAACCGCTGCGCAACAAGCACCGGCCCAAAGGTGTATCGTTTGCAGCTCTAATAATTTCATCAAGGTCATCAAACCGCTGCGCAACAAGCACCGGCCCAAAGATTTCCTCGTCGGTTACTTTCATGCCCGGTTTTACATCAACCATCACTGTCGGGCTGACATAATACCCATCTGTTGCCGGGGCGTCGCCACCTGCGACAACCGACGCACCTTCCTTGCGGCCACTTTCGATATAGCGGGTCACACGGTCAAACTGTTGGCTGGAAACAAGCGGCCCCATCTTGCTTTCCTGATCGAGCGCGGGGCCCATGCGCCAGTTACCGGCCTGCGTAACCACAGCTTCCACCATCTCGTCAAAAACATCGCGGTGGGCGAAGAGGCGGGAGCCAGCGATACAAATCTGCCCGCTATTGAAGAAGATAGACCCAGCTGAGCCCATTGACGCGGCACCGATATCCGCGTCCGGCATAACGATAAGCGGGGCTTTGCCACCCAGTTCAAGCGTAACGCGTTTCAAGGTGTCAGTAGCTGTGCGGTTGATGGTCTTGCCGGTTTGTGTGGAGCCGGTGAAGGCAATCTTGTCCACGTCCTTGTGGCGCACGAGCTGGTCGCCGCAGGTGGCACCGCGTCCGGTAATAATGTTCACAACCCCTGCCGGGATGCCAGCTTCGGCTATCAGGTCCGCCATACGCAGGGCTGATAGCGATGTTTGCTCAGCAGGTTTGAGTATGACCGTGCATCCGGCTGCCAGCGCAGGCGCAATTTTCATTGTCGCCATAAAAAGCGGCAGGTTCCAGGGAACGATCTGTGCCGCGACACCAATAGGTTCCCGGCGCACATAGGCGTGGAAAGTGCCGGTTGGTGCCCCAAGGGGATCAAGTGAATCACCGTTTATCTTGGCAATCCAACCAGCCATGTAGCGCAATATTTCCGCACAGCGTGGGATATCAAAGTTGCGGGCAATACTGTATGGTTTGCCGTTATCAACGGCTTCTATCTCCGCTAACTCGTCCGCGTTTTCATCCACAAGGCTTGCCAGTTTTAAAAGCATATTCTGTCTGGTCGCAGGGGGCAGGCCGGTCCAGCGGCCATCATCAAATGCGGTGCGCGCTGCCGCTACGGCACGGTCAACATCCGTGTCACTTGCGTCAACAATACGGGCGATTTCTTTCTCTGTTGCTGGATCGATAACGGGTATGGTGGCGTCATGGCTGGACGCGGTCCATTCCCCATTTATGAACAGCATCGGTGTTTTTGCAAACTGCGCACTAAGCCTGTCGGAGTAAGCCGGTTGAGGTTTGATGTTTGCAGTCATGATCGCTGATCCTTCATTGCTGATCGGTATAGTGGCTGACCAGAGTGTTGAGCTATGACCCCTGTACGGAACTGGTACCGTATCGGGCAAGAAAACTTTCTGTAGTCTGGCGTGCTTTTGCGTGAACTTCCTCGTCACTGACATCCCGCTCAACGCCAAATAGGTGGGTTAGGAAACCGCGCATCAGAAGGCTGCCTATGAATTCGTCGGTGGCGAGTTCGATGTCGTCGATAGCAAGGTCTCCGCGTTCCACAGCCTTTGTCAGATATGCACTAAAAGTTCTGTATGTGGGCGCGGGAGCGTTGCGGAAATATAGTTCTGCGATTTCAGGTTGTCTGGGTGCCTCAGCGATGACGATACGCATGATATCGACATTGAGAGAGGAGAAAACTCGTCTTATCCGGTCTTCGGCAAATGCGAGTAGCTCGTTATAGGTGTTGCCATCAGTAATTGGGAAATCCGGGGTCTCGGAGTCATGACCGGACTCACGGATAACTGCAGCAAATAAGCCTTCTTTGTTGCCAAAGTGGCTATAGATGGTCGACTTCGAGCCCCCAAGGATATCAACGATGGAATCAACGCTGGTGCCCGCATAACCGTTTTTCAGAAACACCTCGCGGGCAACTTTGAGGATTTGATTGCGCTTTGCTTCGGCGCGCGTACGGCGACCATCACGGACAACCGGCGTTGTCTGACTGTTTGATGCCTCTTTTTCAGTGGTGTCGCCATCAACTGAAGGGGCATCATCTATTTTCAACCAAGTTACTGACATACTCTCTTCCGGATAGACTTTGAACAAGAGGGCGCAGCTTAGCCCAAAAAGCCTTTGTTTGAAGACGAAAATAAATATGTACTGGACAGTACGGTATTGTTTATGTATGTCAAGTATAAATAGCCGATAAGTCTTCAATTGTGATTGAGCGTAAAGGACAAGATTATGACTGAAATCAAACCTGTTTTGATTGTTGGTGGTGGCCCTACCGGTATGATGCTGGCGGCAGAGCTGGTGCGCCGTAATGTGCCATGCCGTATTATTGACCGGAAAGAAGGCCCAACATTAAGTTCCCGGGCCTTTACTATTCATGCCCGCACGTTGGAGATTTTTGAGGCAATGGGAATTGCCGACAGATACCTGAGTACAGGTATCAAGAGCTACGGCTTCCTCTTTAATTTTGAAGGGCTTGAGAAAAAGCCGGTGCTGGATTTCCGTATTCTTCGCTCCCGCTATCCTTACATTCTTGTCTACAGTCAGGCTGAAACTGAACGCCTGCTTCGTGAGCATCTCTCTGATGACAGAGGGATGGAAATTGAGTGGAACACGGAACTGTCCAAGCTGGAACAGGCTGAAGATGGTTCTTTTGAGGTGGAGATTAAAGATCGGAAAACCGGTGAAGTTACCACCATGGACCCATCCTATGTGATCGGCTGTGACGGCGTACATAGCTTCGTTCGTAAATCCATGGACCTGCCATTTGATGGTGAAGCCTACGAAGGCATGATCATGCAGATGATGGATACCAGTACAAAAGACTATGACTGCGATCCGGAGTGGATTCAGTATTTCATGCAGGACCAGAACTTCCTGCTTACTACACCGCTGCCGAACGGCAATCACCGTATCCTCATCAGTGACATGGGGGAAACAGCCCGTGACAAAGGCTCTCGTGAAGAAGCGTTCCAGAAGGTTGTTGATGGCCACGGTCTTGATTTCAAGATTGACGAGCCGGAATGGATTACCCAGTGGGTTATCTGGAAGCGGCTAGCCAACATTTACCGTGCCAACAATGTTTTCTTGTGTGGTGATAGTGCGCACGTGCATTCACCATCAGGTGGGCAGGGCATGAATAGCTGTATCCAGGATGCCTGGAACCTTGCGTGGAAACTGGCGATGGTGCTGCGCGGCGAGGCGAAAGCAGACTTGCTTGACTCTTATGAAGTTGAGCGCAAGCCAATTGCACAGCAGGTGATCGACGGCACTGACGCTATGCATGATATTATCATGGCACATGGCCGCGGTATGACAGAGCGTATGGCGCTAACCGAAACCCCCGACTGGCAGACATCAGTGACAGAGCTTGTTGCAGGTGTGTCCTATACTTACCGTGATTTCATGGAATTTGAAGATGGCCTTGGTGCCCTTGAAGGTGGGCCAGAGGCCGGTGATCGCGCACCTGATATTGATTTTGCGAGCGGTGCCACATTACATGAAGCATTCCGGCATACCGGCATGACCCTTGTTCTGATGCCGGGCGCAGGTGACGGTGATGCCGCGGCCTCCTTGGCGAGCGATGTGTCGGCTAAATATGATCATATCTTGAACACATGCACGGTTGCTGACGAAGACCGCGACACCGTTGCAGCAGTATATGGTGATGCAGGTCGTCTATATCTCGTGCGTCCCGATGGTTACATTGCCTTCCGTTCAAGCCTGGACGACAAAGACTTCCTGCTTCGCTATCTGGATAACCAGTTCGTTGCCAACTAGGGCGCTGAATGCTGCCAATTGAACAGAGGAAACATTCCGATGAGTAAAATTCTCGTAACTGATCATGATGGACAGGAGCAGAGCCTGGAGTATGACGTTGGTGACAAACTGATGGAAGTATTGCGCGATGCGGGTCTTGTGCGCGCTGAGTGCGGTGGCATGCAAATCTGTGCGACGTGCCATGTCCAGCTGTCTCCGGCGGCGTATGAGGTGGCCGGGCCTGCGACAGACGTTGAGGTTGATATGATTGATGGAACCGGTGACTATCATGCAGGCAGCTCGCGCCTGAGCTGCTTGATCGAACTGGACGATAGCCATGATGGCATCGCCTTGAAACTGGGGCCTGAGCTTTAGGCCCCAGCAAATTACTAACGATTAGTTGTTAGTATAGTCCTTGCAGGTATCTCCCTGGGGGCAGACCGATATTGCAGCTCCCCCAATTTCTATGCGCATCAGGTCTGCCCCTGCGACCAATGGTCCTTTCCAGAGCTTTCCAGTTTCAGCGAGCAACGCCGGGTCAGATTCAGGCGTGCTTAGATAGTGCGAAAATGCTGCAAGGCGGGGCTTTGTCGCCGCCAGCACGCGCCCCACGTCGGCGGCTTTTGTGTGATGATCAACAATTGTTTGCACCTGTTCAGGCGGATAAAGCTGGTTAAGTCGTTCAATCAACGCGGGCGGGATCACTTCGTGAACAATCAGGTCTGCCCCCGCACCATATACAAACAGATTTTCGGTTAGCCGGGTATCACCGGACAGCATGACGCTAAGCCCTTCATAGTCCAGGCGGTATCCATATGCTGGTTTGGCTGCCGCGTGATCTACCAGGAAAGCTGTAATTTTCACGCCGTCTTTGTCATAGACCACGCCGCTTTCTTCTTTATTTTCCTGCACTTTTAACATCAGTCCGGATGTATTGGTTGGGAACCGTTCCAAAACAGTTCGCGTGTGTACATCAGGCTCGAACGCTGACCTAATACCGTGCATGAAGTGATGCGTTCCCTTTGGTCCAAAGGCGAAAAAAGGCTCTCTGCGACCAAGAAGCCACCCGTTCATATATATCTCGGGAACGCCTACCATATGGTCGGAATGCATATGCGTCAGAAATAGGTGATTGATGCGGTTATATACTTTTGGCCGGGCTTGCATCAGTCTTGTGCCACAGCCTCTGCCGCAATCAAATAAAAATGCCTTCCCACCCGCTTCAATCAAAGTAGACATGCCAAATTGTTTGGCATTGACGGGCGGAGTGCCTGTGCCGAGCAATGTTACCGTGATTTTCTTCTCGTCGGCATGGGCATTGCTGGCCATGCAACTTGCCGCCACAAACAAGGCGTAAACAAGCCTTCCTATTGCCAAGCGTAAAGATGTGTTCTGCATGATGTTTTGCCCTTTCCACTCGGGCTTAATTTGGGTCGCCAGATGCCACTACGCTATTGCAAGCATGATTGTTCGCCAAGCAAATATTTATGCGCTATTCGCACATATGACTTGATTTTGTTTTTGGAAAGCATATTTTCGACCTGTTGTGAATATGTATGGCGTATAGGGTTCTTGTGAGTTCTGAGACGGACAATTCGAAAAACTTCATCAACTCGATCGCGCGCGGATTCGAGGTTATTCGATGTTTCGGGCCGGGGCGTGAAGCCATGACACTTTCTGAAGTGGCCGAGGTAACCGGCCTGAACAGGGCAACTTCACGGCGTATCTTGCTGACACTGGAGGCTCTGGAATATGTTACGCAAGAGAAACGCCGATTCCGCCTGACCAGTAAAGTACTCGATCTCGGTTACGCGTTCCTGTCGTCAAACAGGTTGCTGGAGATCGCCCAATCTCACTTACAGGTTGCGGGACAGCGTAGCGGGGAAACCGCGTCCATGGCAGTTTTGAGCGGTACCGAGGTGATCTATAATGCCCGGGTGCCGAACGCACGTCTTGTGTCGTCAACCATCAGTATTGGCACAAGATTGCCCGCGGCTGCCACAGCGATTGGTCGTGTGCTTTTAGCGCAGCTTGAAAAGGACAAGATTGAAGAAGTGCTGGAAAATTCTAACTTGCGCCTTTTCACACCGCATACGGTTATTCAAAAAAACGCTCTCCGGCAAATTCTGGACCATGTGTTTCACCAAGGGCACTGCTTTGTTAAGGACGAACTGGAGATTGATTTGTCTGCCGTGGCTGTCCCTGTTTTTGACAGGGCAGGGCATGTTGTGGCTTCAATCAGCTTTGATGGTCCAACCTCTCGGCTAAGTGACCCTGAGCGCCGTGAGAACTATTTGGCGATCCTGCTGGAGGCTTCCCGCCGGATTACGCAGGATCTTAATTCTTAAACTAAACTTCTTACAAAGGTAGAGCGCTGTCTGTCCCTTCATTTTCGGTGGCGGAAGGCCGTTTTTTGCCCTGTGGAGTTTCCCAGATTTTTGAATTGGTTGCAGCTATCTGCAGTCCAAAAACCGTACTCTTGCGTACAGTTATGATAGCTGTTAAAATACGTACATATGTGCGATATGCGCACAAAATTAAGACTAAGTTGGAATAATTTTTTGTTAACTATTGGCCCTTAGAGTTGGAGAGGAGAAGGTTTATGGCAACACAAGCAACATCCGGGGACGCTGCGGCATACCCAAAGGTCCCGTTTAAGTCGACAGGCATGCACCACATGGCGCTTGTAACGCGAGACATGGACGAAACTGTTAAGTTCTGGTCCGGGGTTCTGGGCTGTAAAATGCGGGTTATGCTCAAGCTGCCTGACCCAGACCCATATGCGGACAATACCTGGGGCGAGCCTTTTGGTGATCTTGCTGGTAGCCGTCACTATTTCTTTGATATTGGCAACGGCGACTCCGTTGCGTTTTTTGATATCGGTGAGCAGGAAATTGTTCCGGAAACGATGCTTTCCGGCTTTGCACACCATGTTGCGATGGGTGTTGAAAGCGAAGAAGACCTTGAAGCCGCGATGAACCATTTGCGTGCAAACGGTATTGAGACTTCGGAGATCGTTGATCACCTGTTCTGTAAGTCTGTTTATTTTAATTCACCAGAAGGCCACTATCTTGAATATGCGGTGCATACGGGCCCTTGGGAAGGCGATACACCTTTCATTCAGGATGTGGAAATGACGCCATCTGCGAAGAAGATGGTGGGTGAGAAGATGTATAAAGACAACCTGCGTGTCTATACGGCGGGCGTGTCTGATACGTATGACGGTGTTGAGTAACAACCTTAGCTGTTCACTAAAACGGTGTTCAGTCGGGGAGGACTGCGCGCCGTTTTAGGACCACTAACTGACTATAATCACGTTCAGGGAGAGAACGATGACTGATTACACGACCGAGAAACTAAGATCTCCGCATTTGAGGCGCGGTATGCATATGCTAAAGGCATCAGCAAGTGCTCTTGCACTTACGGTGCCTATTTCATTTGCTGCCACAGCTCAAACGGATGATTCCGACGATACCTTTACTCTTGAAGAAATTGTGGTAACAGCCCAAAAGCGGGCCGAAAGTCTACAAGATGTACCAATTTCGGTATCCGCGCTTAATTCCGAGGCGCTGGCTACTACTGGCTTTGATAGCCTGGCAGACCTGTCGCGGCTTGGGCCGGGGTTGCAGCTCAGCAACTTTGGTCCCATTGCCTTTGTTACTGTGCGCGGCATTGGTAACGAAAACACCACAGCTGGCGGTGACCCTAGTGTCGCCCTCCACTTTGACGGTGTATATATTGGTCGCCCGGCGGGTGCACTGTTTTCTGCCTTTGATACGGAGCGAGTGGAGGTGCTGCGTGGTCCGCAAGGAACACTGTATGGCCGGAACGCTACTGGTGGTTCGATCAACTATATTACAGAGAAGCCTACTCAGGAAACCACGTTTGAAGGTGACCTGACCTATGGTGACTATGATCGCAAGCGTATCAGACTTGCCGCTAACACGCCGCTTAATGATGCGACAGCGGTGCGCATTGTTGGTTTCTGGGAAGACCGTGACGGCTTCACAGAAAACACTTTCCCCGGAGGGCGTAATGCCAATGACGCTGAAAACTGGGGTTTGAGGGGGCATCTGTCCTACGACAATGGCGAGAATTTCCGCGCTTTGTTCTCGGCTAATTATATCGAAAGTGGCGGCGTCGGCAGCCAGCCAGAGCTTCGTGAGCCATTCCCTGGTTCTCAGATCGGTCTAAACCTTGCTGGTCCACCAATTCCGGGCACCAACAACTATATTGTGAACGGTGCGCCACTGGTGAATGACTTGAGGCCGTTTATTGAGGCTGAAGATGCACCTCAGTCCCAGGACAATCAGTTCTTCCTGATTTCTGCGACCTTGGAATATGACTTTGAGAATATCACCCTGAAGTCGATCACAGGTTATGTGGAAACCAGCTTCGACTCATTGAGCGATCAGGATTATTCGCCGCTACCACTTGCCGAGTTAAGGTTGACTGAGGACGCAGAGCAGTTCTCTCAGGAATTGCAGCTTCTTTCCAATAACGACGGCCCGTTTAACTGGATTTTGGGTGCCTTCTATTTCAAAGAAGATGCATCGCGCCGGTCGCAGTTCTTTGGTAGTCGCTATGACATCATTGCTGCTGGTGCTGGTGTGGAAAGTGGTTTCGACGTTGGTGGTGATATCGAATCTGAATCCTTCGCGGCGTTCGTTCAAGGAACCTACGAGATTTCAGATCGTCTCGCCTTCACTGGCGGCATTCGTTACACGAATGACAGCAAGGAAGGCGTAAATAGCGGCTTCCAGTTTGCGTTCCCTTATTCGGGCGAGGTCGGTGCTGACTTTGATAGGTTTACCTATCGTTTGGCACTGGATTATGATCTGACCGACGATGTGCTTGCTTATGCGAGCTTCTCAACAGGCTATAAGTCGGGTGGTATTAACCAGGTCGCGATTCCGGCTTTGACGAACCCAGTGTTCGCGCCGGAGACGGTTGAAGCCTTTGAAATTGGCTTTAAGTCACAGCTTCTGGATCGTCGGTTGCAGTTAAACGCTGCCTTCTATGCAAACAAGTATGATGACCTGCAGTTCCAGGTGTTTGGCCTTTCGGGCCCAGAAGCATTCAATGCGTCTGGTGCAACAGTGAACGGTGTTGAAGTTGAGTTTATCGCGCTTGCTGCCGAAGGTATCCAGTTCGACGGTTCTGTTGGCTACACTGACGCAACGTTTGATGATCAGGTGGTGCAAGGTGTGCAGCTTGGTGGTAACCGGGTGCAACGTACGCCTGAGTGGACCTATAATGCTGGCATGACAGCGGACTGGGAACTTGAGGGCAACGGCTCTATGCGTTTCCGGGCTGAAGTCAACTATACTTCCAGCATTTTCTACACTGCCTTTAACAGGAATGCTGGATTCAATGATCCGGGGGGATCGGACTTTGCAGAAGGCTACACCAATGCAAACTTCCGCCTGTTCTGGTTCAGTGAAGATGAAACATACTCGCTGGAAGCATACCTGACCAACGCGTTTAATACCGTACAGATTGGTAATGTGTTCCGGGATATCGGCTTCCTCGATTTCCCCGGCGGTGGTGGTCCCGAGAATATCACATACAAACCGCCTCGGCAGTTTGGTGTGACATTCGGGTTTAACTTCTAGTTATGTGGAACAGATTGCTTGCCTTTCATCCAGATGTATTGAGTATCTGATCGGATAAGCAGGCGGAAAGAATCAGCGGGCGAGGGCATCCATTTGGGTGCTCTCGCTTTTTATTTTTTCGACCTCATTTTTGCTTTTGGTCAATTTTTGTTTGTAGGGGAACTGTATTATTGGCTTTGCTACCAGGTATGTGTTTGGGGGAGGTTAGGTGTTGATAGGTTTATCAATAGAACGACCGCAATACCGCAGTTTCCCTAGTCGCATGACTATAACGTATGGAAAACGCTTAAGCTGATTTCTTTTGCATTAGTGTTTTTTTGACGAGAAATTTGAATCTCTGAATTTGGCTAACTAGCTGGGATTGATAGTAAAATTTTAACTTTTATAAACTAATGATCTAAGGCGTGGAAAGGGTAGTGCTGGCGAGAGGAATGGGAAACCATGCTGGTACTATACGCTCTCTTATGGAAACGCCGGGGGTCTGATGAGAGGAATGTCATATGTTCGATACACTTTTCGGACGGGGTAACCAGCAACAGGGAAATGGTTCTGGTTCCAAAACTAGCAACATCGGTGCTGCTGAAGCTTCGGCTGTCCTGACAGCACTCGATCAGTCACAGGCAGTTATTCAGTTTAAGCCAGATGGCACAATCCTGACAGCAAATGAAAATTTCCTGCAGGCGGTCGGCTACAGCCTTGATGAGATCAAAGGCCAGCATCATAAAATGTTCGTCGCGCCGGGTTACGAAAACTCCGATGAATATAGGGAATTTTGGCGCAGCCTTGCGGCGGGTACCTATCAGGCCGCTGAATATAAGCGTTATGGTAAAGGCGGCAAGGAGATCTGGATTCAGGCGTCTTACAACCCGGTCAGGGACAAAGCCGGCAACGTTGCCAAAGTGATTAAATATGCGACGGATATCACCGCGCAGACACTGCAGAATGCTGATTATTCAGGTCAGATGGCAGCGATTAACAAAGTACAGGCAGTGATCGAGTTTGAGCTGGATGGCACCATCCGGCATGCAAATGAAAATTTCCTCGCGACTGTTGGATATTCTTTGTCGGAAATTCAGGGCTCTCATCACCGCATGTTTGTGGAAGAAGAGTATGCCCAGTCTGCTGAGTATCAGGAATTTTGGGCCAAACTGGGCAAGGGCGAGTTTCATTCAGGCCGCTACAAGCGGGTTGGTAAGAACGGTAAGCCAATATGGATCAGGGCCTCCTACAACCCGATCTTTGATCCTGATGGCAAGCCATTCAAAGTGGTTAAATATGCAAACGATATCACTGACCAGGTGTTGAAGAATGCGGACTTTACCGGCCAGATTGCAGCCATTCATAAGGCACAGGCTGTTATCGAGTTTGAGCTTGATGGCACGATCATCACCGCGAATGAAAACTTCCTAGCGACCGTCGGCTATAGCCTTGATGAGATCAAAGGCCAGCATCACAGTATGTTTGCGGATCCTGAATTTGCGCAAAGCGCTGAATATCGGGGCTTTTGGCAGAAACTGGGCAGCGGCCAGTTTGACTCAGGCGAATATCACCGCTTGGGTAAAGGCGGTAAGGATATCTGGATTCAGGCGTCTTATAATCCGATTTTTGACCCGGAAGGAAAGCCCTTTAAGGTTGTGAAATATGCCACAGATATCACTGACCAGGTATTGGCGCGTGACGAACAGAACCGCGTTGGCACCATGGTTGATGAAAATCTGGATAAAATCCTGAACGCTGTTGGTGATGCGACCAATCAGGCAACCAGTGCTTCTGCGGCTTCATCTGAAACGGCGCAAACTGTGCATTCTGTGGCTGCGGCAGCAGAACAGTTTCAGGCATCTACGCAGGAAATTGCCCACAGCATGGAAACATCGCGCACTGATGTGGGCCGTGCAATGAATGAAGCAAGCGGCGCAGACACCTCTGCCAAGCAGCTAACAGATGCCGCTGGTGCCATGACCAATATCGTTGATGTGATCAATGACATCGCGGGGCAGATTAACCTTCTTGCCTTGAACGCAACCATCGAATCGGCGCGGGCTGGTGAAGCCGGTAAGGGTTTTGCGGTTGTGGCGAGCGAGGTTAAGTCTCTTGCCAATCAGGTTGGTAATGCAACAACGCAGATTTCTAACGAGATTGCGGGCATGCAGGAGATCAGTACAGATGTTGTGCAGCGGCTTGATCGTATTAAAGGTGCGGTGTCTTCTGTAGAAAGCAGTGTCACAACAGTGGCAAGTGCTGTCGAAGAACAAGCAGCCACATCTCGTGAAATCACCTCTAACATGCAGGCAGCATCTTGTGCAGTGGAGGACATTAACACCAGCTTGGGGTCGATTTCTGACGCTGTACATAATGCCAATGGTTTCGCCCAACAAGGCACGGAACTCTATCGCAGCTTGAAGGTGCATTAGAATCCAAAAACTTTCTTTTGAAAAAGGCGCTTGCCCGCTGGGGTCGGCGTCTTTTTTTGTTAAAAAGAAGCCGGTGAATGACAGATGTCATCGACCGGCTGAGGTAGTTGCGTGGACTACAGTGAGTCCGTGGGTTCATTCATGCTTCAGGGCAGCCACCGGGTTCGCCCGAGCAGTGCGGTAGGCGTGACCAGCAACTGTCAGGCACGCGATCAACAGTGCCGTAGCGCCAGCAGCAAAAAAGTATGTGGGGCTTAGGTCAATACGGTACTGAAAGCCCTGCAACCAGTCGCTGGAGATGAGCCATGCGAGCGGCCAGGCAATCAGGTTTGCAAACAACACAGGTTTGGAGAACTGGAAGGTCAGCAGTTTGACGATATCGGTGACACTCGCCCCCATCACCTTGCGTACCCCAATCTCCTTAACGCGTCTCTCGGCAGTGAAACTTGCAAGACCATATAACCCAAGGCAGGAAACCAGAATGGCGAAGGCCGAGAAGTAGGCGAAAACCTCGCCGCGCCGGGCATCGGTTTCATAAAGCGCCTGTGTGTCTTCCTCGATAAAGCTGTATGAAAATGGAATTTCCGGCGCATGCTTGTTCCAAATGGCCTCAATAGCGGCGCGGGTATGCAGGGTATCGCTGGACAGGTTAATGTTCAGGACATTCAGCGCACCATCGCGGACCAGGAAGATGGTCGAGCCGACCGTATCCCTTAACGAGCGCAGGTGCATATCATTCACCACACCAACAACCGTTGTTTCGGCAACAGTGCCGTCCGGGTCTGGTATGCGGATCATCGTGCCAATCGCATCTTCAGCGCGGGAGAACCCCAATTGGCGCGCGGTGGTCTCATTGATGATACCAGCTTGCTGGTTTGAATCGGTTTCTTCAGAAACCGAGGTCGGTACGTCTGAACGCATATCTTCAGAGAATAATCTACCAGCTTTTAATTGCGCGCCGTAAAATTCCAGAAAGTCGAAGCCAAGAGGAATTGTTTCCAGTTTAATTGACTGACGCTCCCCATTTACAATCGCTTCCGCTGTTGTGATCATCAGACCGATTGATATGGTGAATTGAAAAGTGGTCAGGATGGCCCGTAGCTTTACCGAGCCCGCCATAGCTGCATTGTTGGAGTGCAATGACCTTGCTGGCCGCAATGAAGACACCTTGAACGCAGGATGAGCGCCAGCACCGATGGTGACAACAGCAAGCACACCAAGCAGGCCCAGTTGCAGGGCCGGGTCATCAAACACATTCAGGCTTAGAAGCTTTGTGACGAAATCATTGAACCAGGGCAGGCAAAGCTCAACAATCGCGAAAGCTATTGTAAGGGCGATGAACACTGTAACCAGTGTTTCGCCCAAGAATTGTAATATTAGCTGCCTGCGGGTTGCCCCAACGACTTTCCTGAGGGCAATTTCGCGTGCGCGCAGGCTCGCTTGAGTCGCGGAAAGGTTGGTGAAATTGATGATGGCGATCACCAAAATGAGCGTGGCAATGCCGGCAAAGCTGTAAACGACTGCGATGTCGCTCGTTGGCTTAATCTGAAATTTACCGCGCGAATGCAGATGAATATCTTCCAGCGGTAAAAAGTTTAAAGTGATAGCCTCACTAGGTTGGCGACTGCTGTTGGTAATACTACTGCCAACGGCATAAGTGTCCATAAAGGCGGGCATTTCCTTTTCCAGAAGAGCAGCGTAGGACGTTTCCCGTAGTTTGAAATAATTATGGGCGTTTGAGGAAAGCCACCATTTGGCTACCCAAGGGTAATCTTCATACGCTGGCTCGTTGAAATGCAGCAGAAAATCAAACTCCAGATGTGTGTTGTCCGGCAGAGGCTCCATCACTGCAGCTACTATGAAAGGGCCTTCAACCACACCGCCTTCTATATCGATTGTTTCGCCTATCGGTGATTTTTTGCCGAAATACTTTGTCGCCATGTCTTGGCTCAGTATCACTGAATTATAATCGGAAAAAAGTTGGCTCCTGTCGCCCGCCGACATTGGCAGATCAAAAACATCAAAGAATGTTGGCTCAATCATATTGACTGTTTCTATGAAGCGAACATTGTCTCTTTTTATAATAGACGTATCGCCAAACAGCCGGGCACTGGTTTCAATATACTGCGGGAAACGCTCGGTAAGCGGCGGAACGATTGGGGCAGGGCTGCCGGAGACAATGCTGTCGGGTTTGCCGGGCGTGTGGTGTGTCGCTTCCATCCGGTAAATGCGTTCACTGTCAGCAATCCAGGTGTCATAGGACAGCTCGTTTTCCACAAACAGGAATATCATGATGCAGGCCGCCAGGCCGAGGCTGAGGCCGCCAATGTTAATGAAACTGTATAGCTTGTGGCGAAGCAGGTTCCTCAGCGCGATCATCAGATAGTTTTTAAGCATGCCAGCCTCATTAGAGTGTGTCGTGACTTGGGTTCTTATGATCCCGAAAGCAGCAAATGGCGGGCCAATTTTTTCGATCCGATAATATTTATAAATTTCAAATAGTTACGTGGATTCGATTCGTTGGGAACGGCATGACTGTTCAATCCCGAACAGTGTCGAATAGCTACAATGTCCGAATTCGAACAGGCGGGCAGCCTATCTGAGTTTGGCGATTTTGCTAAACACAGTTGGCAAGCCTGTGCTTTCAAGGTCAGCAAGCGGTACCCAAAATCCATTTTCGATATTCAACCGCGCAGTTGCGGGGGCAACTGCCAACCGTGTTTCCAGATGGAAATGTGTAAAGGTGTGTTTGGCGATTGCCTCGCCTATCTGCCAATCTGCTTCCACCGGTGCTTGCTGATTAACAGTTTCCTGCGCCGGAAAATCGGAGCGTTCAATCCACTCCGTGGAGAAGAAGCCGGGCATGCCGCCCAGAAGCCCTTTTACTGGCCTGCGTTCCAACAGCACATGGCCATCATGCTCCAGCCAGAAACTAATGGCTCGCCGGGTCGGCTTCACTTTCTTCGGGGCTTTTACTGGATACTTTTCCATATCCCCGGCCTTTTGGGCTTCGCATGCGTTTGAAATAGGGCAGAGGAGGCATTTGGGTGCTTTCGGTGTGCAGATGCCTGACCCCAGATCCATCATGGCTTGCGCGAAATCACCGGGCCTTTGTTTGGGGGTGATGGTAGCTGTTGCCGCCTTGATTGGCTTTTTTGCTTTTGGGAGTTCCTCTGAAATTCGGAATAGGCGCGAGACCACTCGTTCAATATTGCCGTCTACTACAACAGCAGGTTCATTGAAGGCGATGGCTGCAATGGCTGCGGCTGTATAGTCACCAATGCCGGGCAGTTTCCGCAATTCATTTTCAGTGTTTGGAAAAGCGCCACCAAGGTCAAAGGCAACCGTTTGTACGCATTTGTGCAGGTTGCGAGCCCGCGCGTAATAGCCAAGGCCCGCCCATTCCTTCAAAACCTCTTCAAGGGGGGCTTCAGCAAGTGCAACTACGGTCGGCCATCGCTTCAGGAATTTCTCAAAGTAACTCTTCACTGTCGCGACGGTTGTTTGTTGCAGCATCACCTCTGATAGCCACACATGGTATGGTTCCGCATACGCACCGGGTGCGGCGCGCCACGGCAGGTCACGGCGTTCACGGTCATACCATTGAAGCAGATTGTCTGCTATTTTCGCCAAAGAATTGCTCCTGCAAGGTTTGCTGCCAGCCCCCATAAACCGGCGTGAAGGCCGAGCGGGGAGCTGAGGTCAAATGACGTATAGCCCGAAAGCTTCAAGGCAATCGCAACAAAACAGCCGACGCCAAGCCCTGCCAGTATTTGTCTGCCATTAAGGCGCTGTGAACGCACCCCCAGTATGATCGCTGGCGCAAGCTGGATCAACAGTTCGAACTTGAAGATCATCAGCGCCCAAATGGTTTGCGGCAGAATGATTGCGAGTGTTGCCATCACCGCCATAAGCACCCAGGACGTTATTCTACTGATGCGGTAAAGCTGGTTGCTGTCCATCGTTTCATCATTCGCGAAACAGTCTTTCGTCACCGTGGAACCCAGTGACAACAGCGCGGAATCAATGGTGGACATAATGGCCGCGACAGACGCCCCCAAATAGAGGGTTAGTAACCATGCAAGGCCGGGGTAGGTCTCTGTAATCCTGCCAACGGCATACACAATTACGTTTTCGCTTTGCTGTTCGCTCAGGTCAGGCAACCAATCAGAAACCATAACGCCAACCAATATCATCGGGATGGTTGTTAAAATGGGCATCAATAACAACAAGCTGTAGGAACGTTTTAAAACCTGTGGATTGCGGGCAATATAGATGCGCTGGATCGCTTGCGGGTATACAGCAGCACCAATGCCAACCAGCAACATCACGCTCAGGAAGCTGGTGGCGTCAAGGTCAGCACTGAAATAGTGCCCCAATCGTTCTGCTAAATTGGTGGCGCTTGCGCCAATGCCATCGGGGTTGAGGGCGAGAACAGCGAAAAACAGCAGCAGGCACCCGATAAAAAGCAAGCTGCCCTGAATCATGTCGGTCCAAACCACGCCGCGCAAGCCGCCAAGGCTTTCATAAATGGCCATAATCAGGGCAAGCAGGATAATGCCGCCTGCAAAAGGAATGGCCCCGCCTGTCGTCGTCTCCAGCAGCAAGCCAACGGCCTTAAAGTTGCCTAGTGCATAACTGACAAGTGTGATCACACCAATCGAGTTTACTGCAACGAGCAGGTTTTTGCTGCCGTAGCGCCACCGGATAAAGTCCCCCAGGGATATGAAACCATGTTTGTGCGCAAGGCTGTTCAATCTGCCTGCAAAGGTAAAGTACACCAACACCACAAACATGACCGCAGCAGCAACACTCAGGCCAACAAAGCCGTTCCGGTATGCGTTACCCGGCACAGCAAACAAAGTGTTTCCGCTATATTGTGTGGCATAGAGGGTGAAAAACAGGCTTACGCTCCCCAGCGAGCTGCCCGCCAAATAATAGTCCTTCAGGCTGTTATCTGCGCGTGAACGATTTGCAGCCCAGCCAATAACCAGAAGAGACATCAGGTAAAGACCAATAAATATGATGCCGCCAGTGCCTAAAATCGCATCTTGCATGGGTGCTCTTTGTCCATCTTGCAACCGTTTCCGTTAAAGGATGTCTAGGACGCTGCCGGGCAAAGGGAAACTATTTTCTTGTGTCTGCGACATGTCTGGCTGTGGTGAAGCTTCACAAGCGATTGATATGTTGGGTTAGGGCTTGCTGGTTGCGGGCGCACCTGTTAGCAACAAATATCTTACCGTGATTTGATCACGGCATTTGGGGGAGCGCCGGAATGGCCGCAGCCAAGCATAGGGTGAATACAGCCAAGCCGTCTTCGAAGCGTCGAGGAGTGGCCAAGCTTTCACGTGCTTCAGCCCCCCTTATCAGTAAGGCAGTTCGCGCGAAAGGGTTTGCGGAAGCCGAGATTGTGACGCGGTGGGCTCGGATTGTTGGTGCGGACCTAGCACGCGCGACAGTGCCCCTTAAGCTACAATTTCCAAGAGGGCAGCGGCAGGGCGCAACGCTTTTTATTCGAACAGAATCTGCCTTCGCGCCTCTTTTGCAGCAACGAGCCAATCATGTGATTGAACGGGTAAACCGTTACCTTGGGTACGCAGCAGTTGAACGGGTAGAGGTTAAGCAAGGGCCCATGATGCACAAGCCGGTGAAAGCGCCGCTTGAAAAAGGGCAGCTAAACCGGGGGCAACAACAAAAATTGGCGCAGCTTGTCGGGGAAGGGGATCTTAGTCCCCTCAGGCAAGCGGTTCGCAGCTTGGGTGAAATTGTTGTCACGAAGCCGAAAGCAAAGTGATGTAATCGCTTACAAGCGATGTCGAGAGTGAGGAAGATTAAGTTATGAATAAACCTGTTTGGGCATCAGTATTTTTTGCGGCTGCACTTTTTGCCAGTGGCCCAACTGCGATGGCGCAAACGTCCTCGGCAGCGAACACTCAGACGGAAGCCAAAGCGCCGACCATTCCTGAGCGCGCGGGCATTTGGGGCGACATTGTTTACGGCGATGAAGACGCGCCGGTTGAACTGATTGAATATGGCTCGCTAACCTGCCCGGCATGCGCCAGTTTTGCGATGCAAGTGGTGCCTCGTTTGATTCAGGATTACGTTAGCAAAGGGCAAGTTAAATTCATTTTCCGCAATTTTGTGAGAGATCGCTATGACTTGGCTGCTGCTGCTGCCCGCTGTGTTGCAGACGAAGAAGGCACAAAAGCCGCTCTCGATGATTTTTTTAAAGAGCAGGAAAGCTGGATGAGGAGCGATAACCCTTATGAAGCTATGGCAGAAATCGTAGGTCGGTATGGGCTCTCCAAGGATCAACTCGGCCAGTGCATTAATGATGAGAGCGTTCGCCTGCATATTGTGGAAATGCGCCAGCACGGCCTTGACGAGCATGAGGTTAAGGCGACGCCAACCCTTGTGCTTAATGGTGTGGCTATGCAGTTCCCGGGGTATGAGCGCTTGAAACTGCGGATTGATACCCAGATTGCGACCCAATCCATTTCAAACAACTAAGGGCAGAGTTGTGCCCTGAATTATGTTGAGGCAACCGCGAATTGCCTTGATGTAAAAAATGACTCGTAACGGCGCTTCGAACGCGCTAAACACAATATCTAGTATGTGAGGTTCCTATGAACTACCAGAAGTATCTCAGTGTTTCGAAAAAAGTGATGGTTGCTGGCCTGTTATTCGGGCTTGCTGCCTGTAGTTCCGAATCTGGTGATAGTGCGTCCACCGCCGATCCTGAAGTGATCGCAGCTGAAGAAGCAGCAGCAGCCGCCGAAGCTCAAGATCTTGCGGCAGCAGCCGGGGGTGAAGGCGTCTGGGGTGACATCGTTTATGGAGACCCGAACGCGCCTGTTGAGATTATAGAGTATGCTTCTCTAACCTGTCCGCACTGCGCGCGCTTTGCGGCTGATATCTTCCCGAAGATCAAGTCTGAGTACATTGATACTGGCAAGGTTAAGTTTGTTTATCGCAACTATGTGATGAACCCATACGACATGACAGCGTCTGCGGCTGCCCGCTGTAAAACACCTGAGGTCGCGAAGCGGCTGATGAAAGTTTACTTCGAGCGTCAATCTGAATGGATCCGTGCGGAAGACCGTGTTGCTGCACTTGCGGGCCTCGCGCGCAGAGCAGGCGGCATTAGCCGGACACAGTTTGACCGCTGTGTGGCGAACCGCGAAATGTCACAGCATCTCGCTAAAATGACTCAGGACGGCGCTGTGCGCTACCGGGTGAATGCAACGCCAACTTTGTTGGTTGAAGGCTCCAAGGTTGAAGCGACCAATAACTGGGACGCTGTGAAATCAGCCATTGATGCGGAGTTGAATTAAAACAGACGCTGCAGCGTCAAAGAGGGGATGAAGCCGGTTCATGAAGAGTGGCATGGGGATGCTGCTTAAAGGACTACTGAACCGGCGGTAGGGGAGTTTGAAGCGCCTATGCGTTTTTCGCGGTTGCGATTATCAGGCTTTAAGTCATTCGTTGACCCGACCGAGCTTTTGATCGAGCCCGGCCTCACAGGTGTTGTGGGGCCAAACGGCTGCGGCAAATCCAACCTTCTTGAAGCCATTCGATGGGTGATGGGAGAAAACCGCGCCAAATCCCTGCGCGGTAGCGGGATGGATGATGTCATCTTCGCTGGAACCGATCGGCGGCCAGCGCGCAACATGGCGGAAGTTACCCTGGTTATCGACAACAGCGACCGATCTGCGCCCGCTGACTATAACGATCAGGATTTGATTGAGGTTACGCGCCGGATTGAACGCGAATCAGGCTCGGCCTACCGCATCAATGGCAAAGACGTGCGCCAGAAAGACGTACAGCTTTTGTTTGCTGATGCTGCCACGGGTGCTCACTCGCCTGCATTGGTGAGCCAGGGGCGGATTGGTAGTTTGATTAATGCCAAACCGCAGGACCGGCGGGCAATCCTTGAAGAGGCCGCGGGTATTTCGGGCTTGCATACACGCAGGAAAGAGGCCGAAAGTCGCCTTCGCGGAGCTGAAAACAATCTTGTCCGCGTGCATGATGTTATTCAGGCCATGGAAGGTCAGATCAATAGCTTAAAGCGGCAAGCACGTCAGGCTGTCCGGTATCGCTCCATCTCCGGGGACATCCGCAAGGCGGAAGCGAGCCTGATGTATCTGCGTTGGAGCCAGGCGTCCGAGGAAGTTATCTCGCTTGAACGCCGCCACCGGGAAGCAGAAACAGCTGCGGCAGAAATAGAAGGTAAGGTTGCCGCCATCAGTAAGGAGCAGGCAGAGGTTGCGGCCACGCTGCCGCCGCTGCGAGACCGTGATGTGGAGGCTGCTGCAGCCCTCCAGCGTTTGTCAATCGCTCGTGAGAATCTGGAAGCGGAAGCGGAACGTCGGAAGCAAACCGCCATAGCACTTCGCGCAACCCTTGAGCAAATCGCGGGCGACAGGGTGCGCGAGCAGGAAATCAATGATGACGCGTCCGCAGCGCTTGATCGATTGAATGCCGAGAAAGCCAGGCTCGAGGAAGCGCGCGATGCTGAAAAGAGCGGAAGCATAGAGGCGAAAGAGGCTCTGGAAGCGGCGGTTTTGGCTGCGAGCGAATCTGAGGCGGAGTTTGATCGGATTAGTGAGCAGGCGGCAGGTGCTCGGGCACAACGCTCCAGCCTTGAAAGCGATCGGCTTGCCATCAATCGTAGGGCTGAACAGCTCGACTCAGAAACTGTTCGACTGGACGGTGAGCTTGCAGCCCTTGTTGATTCGGATGAAAGCCTGTCTGCTTTAAAAGAAGCAGAAAGCAAGGTTGCCGCTGAGGAAGAACGTCTTGCAACCGCAAGCTCCTCGCTTGAAGCGGCAGAACAAGCGACGTTGGACGCTCGTACCCGCAGGCAAGATAGCGAATCCGCAAGAGCAGAAATTTCCGCGCAATTAAAAGCAATTGAGGCTGAAGCAGAGAGTATTCGCCGCATGCTTGCCGCCGGGGAAGCGAGAGACGATACGCCGGTATCAGATAGCCTTGAGGCCAAACCGGGTTTTGAAAAAGCTGTAGGTGCTGCGCTAGGCGATGCTGCGGAAGCTGGCGTTGATATTGAAGCAGGACGCTTCTGGCAAAAGCTTGGCGATGTACCTGATTTCAATTGGGACGGCCAAGTAGAAGCTTTGGCCAGCCATGTGTCAGGCCCTGAAGAGTTATCCAGCTTGTTTGCTGCAACCGGTGTTATCGATGATGACGCTGTTGGTGACAGTTTGGCTGCTAACCTGAAACCGGGTCAGCAACTGGTAAGTAAACAAGGGTCTGTATGGCGCTGGGATGGTTATACCACCAGAGCCGACGCCCCGAGCCAGGCCGCGTTGCGGTTGGAGCAGAAAAACCGCCTGTCGGTGCTCGAAGGCGAAATAGAACACACCAGTAAACGGGTCGAAGATGCGGAAACCGCTGCCAACGCGGCAGGCGAAGCTCACACCACAGCCCGCGAGGCCGAAAATGCCCAACGGCAAGTACGCCAGGATGCTGAGAAAGCTCTTGCCGACGCTCGTCGTGCCTTTGTTGCGGCGGAGCAGGAAGCGAGCAGTCGGGCGAGCAAGGTAAACCTGCTGAAAGAAACCCGTGAACGTATTGGCGCTGAGCAGGAAGAAACAGCAAAACGTCTGGCAGATATTGATAAACGTATCGAGGAATTGCCTGAAACAGCCGCGCTTGAACAGGAGCTGGGACAAGTTCGGCAGAAGGTAGAAAACCTGCGTTCCGACCTCAGCACCAAGCGCGCCGCATACGATAGCTTGCGCCGGGAAGCTGAGGCCCGCAATGACCGCCTGACTGCAATTGTCACCGAAAGTGGTGCATGGCAACTGCGTGTTACCGGTGCGCGCAAGCAGCTTGTGTCTCTTGAAGAGCGGGAAATTGCTGCTAAAGAGCAGCTTGCTGCGGCTGAGGCGGGCCCTAAAGAGCTTGTTCGCCAGCGCGACGCCTTGCTTGACCAGATATCGACCGCTGAAGCTACCCGCCGTCATACAAGCGATGCGCTTATGAAGGCAGAATCGGTTCTGGCTGAACGCGACAAAGCGTTGAAGGACATTCAGGAAGGGCAAGCCAACGCGCGCGAGCGTCAAATCAGGGCAGATGCGGCTGTTGAAAATGCGGTAAGACGCCGCAAAGACCTAGCCGCCCAGATTGGTGAACGGTTCGAGTGTGCACCAACTCAGCTTCTGGAAAAGGTTGAGCTGGAAACATCCGACAGCCTGCCTGACGTTACGGTTCTTGAAAGTAAGCTCGAAAAACTGAAACGCGAGCGCGACAATATGGGTGCGGTTAACTTACGTGCCGACGAGGAACTGAATGAGATTGACGAGCAGATGCAGCATCTGGTTGGTGAACGTGCTGACCTGGAAGCTGCAATCGCGCGCTTGCGTCAAGCCATCGGTAACCTGAACAAGGAAGGCCGTGAACGCCTGTTGGCTGCCTTCGATATTGTGAATAACCACTTTGGCGAACTGTTTGTGTCTTTGTTTGGTGGCGGTGAAGCGCATTTGAAACTGACAGAATCGGATGACCCCCTTGATGCCGGACTGGAAATTTTCGCGAGTCCGCCGGGTAAGCGACTTCAGGCACTTTCGCTTCTGTCAGGTGGGGAACAGGCGCTTACGGCACTTTCCCTGATTTTTGCCGTGTTTATTACCAACCCGGCGCCCATCTGTGTGCTGGACGAGGTGGATGCACCGCTTGATGATGCGAATGTCGAGCGATTCTGCAATTTGCTGGACGAAATGATGGAACGCACCGACACGCGCTTCCTGATTGTGACCCATAATGCGGTCAGCATGTCCCGGATGATGCGGTTGTTTGGGGTAACAATGGCGGAACGAGGAATCTCAACCCTTGTCTCGGTCGACCTCGAAGGTGCGGAAGCAATTCGTGACGCCAGCTAGGCCATGATATTAAATATAATTCAATAAATTCAATAACTTAACATATATTTATTGGTTCTTGACACATGGTAGGCCCTTCACTATGTTGCGCGTGCCTTTGGCAGAGCTCCGATTCAGCGCGGAGCAACCCGGTTGAAGCGCATGATAGGGAACGGATTTGATGGGTGATAATAGCGAAAACCCGCAGGATCAGTCCTTTGAAGAGCGACTTCAGCGTGCTCAGGCGAAAGCAAAGGGGCCGTCTTTCGAAGATGCGGAAGATCAACCTGTCTCCCCGATGGGAATTGCTTTTAAAATGGGCATAGAGCTGGTGGTTGGTAGTGGCGTTGGTGCCTTTATCGGTTATTGGTTTGATCGCTGGCTCGGCACCATGCCAATTTTTCTGTTGGTGTTGCTGATCCTCGGGTTTGCAAGTGGCATTCGGAATGTTGTTCGTGAAGCAACCCGTATGCATGAAGCTGAAGAGAGCGCCGAAAAGGCGAATAGAGATTGATCGTGGCAGGCTTTTGCCAGCCACATAGATGAAGAGACGATACTCGTGGCAACAAGTCCTATTGAACAGTTTGAAGTCCATACGAAGGTTCCTCTTGAAGTAGCAGGCATTGATGTCTCCTTCACCAACAGTTCCCAGTGGATGGTTATTGTTCTGATTGCGCTGACCGTATTTATGGTTGGCGGTATGCGTAAAAGTGCGGTTGTACCGGGCCGCTGGCAGTCCATGGTGGAAATGGCCTACGAGTTTGTTGCTGGCATGGTCCGCGACAATGTGGGCAAAGAAGGGAAGGCATATTTCCCGTTCATTCTGACACTCTTCATGTTTATTCTGGGGTCGAACCTCGCAGGCATGATCCCGGGTTCTTTTACAGTGACAAGCCATATCGCGGTTAACTTTGCGATGGCAATTTTTGTGTTTCTCGGCGTTACGCTGATTGGTTTCATTAAAAATGGCGCAGGATATCTGAAACTGTTCGCGCCGAGCGGTGTACCTAGTTGGCTTTTGCCGCTGATCGTATTGATTGAAGTGATTTCATATTGCACTCGTCCGATCAGCTTGGCGGTTCGTCTGTTTGCGAACATGCTGGCAGGCCACATTATGATGAAAGTTTTTGCAGGCTTTATCATCAGTCTTGGCGCACTTGGCGCTGTTGGCATCGTCGGTGCTGTCGCGCCGTTTGTAGTGACTGTGCTGTTGACTGGCCTTGAAATTCTGGTTGCCTGTTTGCAGGCGTTTGTATTCACCGTTTTGACATCTATCTACTTGCATGATGCAATGCATCCGGCGCACTAAGCGAACAGATAGATCAGAGCAAATTAACTTATTAACTTCATATTCTGACACACGAAAAGGACTTAATCATGGAAGCTGAAGCAGCAAAATTCATCGGCGCTGGTATCGCAACTCTCGCTCTTGCAGGCATCGGTATCGGTCTTGGTAACATCTTCGGTAACTACCTTGCAGGCGCACTGCGCAACCCATCTGCTGCTCCTAAGCAGTTCACGAACCTGCTGATCGGCTTTGCCCTTACTGAGGCAACTGGCCTGTTCGCACTCGTGATCGCGTTCCTGATCCTGTTCTCAAACTAAGAACTGGGTTCTGGTCTCTGGAATGCTGGGACCGGTGGCGTTTTGAGCGCCAATATTGTGGGTTTGGTGCCGTGGTTGGCACCATCCCGAGGAACTGTTTGCCACTGAGGTTGAGCAATGGCTGAAGCCACTACAGAAACTGTTGAACAAAGCACTGAAAGCTCTGGCGGCCTGCCGCAGATCAGTGTTTTTGAAGACGGCACATACACCAACCAGATTGCCTGGTTGTTGTTGACCTTTGTTCTTCTGTACATCGTTGTTTCACGCATGGTTGTACCGCGCGTAACGTCGGTACTTGAAGAGCGCGAAGAAAAAATCGCTGGCGACCTTGATGCGGCAGAGCGTTTACGCACTGAAGCAGAAGGTGTTCGTGAAGCCTATGAAGCATCAATTGCAGATGCCAGGGCCAAGGCGCAACAAACTTTGTTGGATGCCAAGGAAGCGGCACGGGCTGATCTTGCGAAGGCGCAAGCTGAGCTGGATGCCAAGCTGCTTGCTGACGCGGAAGCAGCGGAAAAGCGCATTGCGGACGCAAAAGCGGAAGCGCTTTCGGGTATTGAAGCGATTGCAACAGACGTTGCTGCGGAAATGATTGGCAAGCTGAGCGGTGCTGATGTTTCTGCGGATGCTGTTGGCAAAGCGGTAACTGCCGCAGCGAAGGAGGCATAAGCCATGGAAATCCTCGCTAACACTACTTTCTGGGTTGGTCTTGCCTTCGCAGGATTTATTGGCCTCATTCTTTACTTCAAAGCGCACAGTGCAATTGGTGCAATGCTGGATGAGCGGTCCGCCACTATTGCTGCGCAAATTGAAGAAGCCAAGAACCTGCGTGCGGAGGCTGAAAACCTGCTGGTGGAGTATCAGCGCAAACAGCGCGATGCAGAGCGTGAAGCTGCTGACATGGTTACGCAGGCCGCTGAAGACGCTAAGATTATGGCTGAGCAAGCAAAAGCAGACCTAGAGGCACTGATGCGTCGCCGTGAGCGCGGCGCAGCGGAGAAGATTGCCCAGGCTGAAGCGAATGCAATTAAGGAAGTTAAAGCGGCTGCCGTTAACATTGCAGTTGATGCAGCAAGCTCAGTTCTTGCGGATACCATGAAAGGCAAGGCTGGCACAGCGCTTGTCAATAACGCAATTGCCGACGTTGAGGGCAAACTGCACTAAAACCCTAAACTTCTCGAAATTCTGAAAGCGTCCGTGAGTAGCGGGCGCTTTTTTTGTGCTTATTGACCTTCCGGGGTGACAAAAGGGCAAGAAACCATCAGAGTGTGCGTTCTCAACATTCACTACTCTATCCAGATGCGTTTTGGGGGACCTATGCTGACACTTTATGGAATCAAAAACTGCGACACAGTGAAGAAGGCCAGAAAATGGCTGGAGGGTGCTGGTGTAGATTACCATTTTCATGATTACCGGGTTGATGGCATTGATGCAGAACTTCTCGATGGATTTTCGGCCAGCTTGGGTTGGGAAGCACTGTTGAACACACGCGGCACCACATGGCGCAAGCTGGACGACGCGGACCGTGAAGGTGTAGACCAAGAGAAAGCTATCGCTTTGATGGTTGCGAATGACGCCCTTGTTAAACGTCCTGTCTGGATGAAAGACGGCGAATACCGCCTCGGCTTCGCCGCCAAAGACGCGGATGACATCAAAGCGTGGGCATTAAGCTGAGTCCTATGAAGGTAATAACCTTTCAGGCTTCAAAATTTAGGTTGGCTCTGGGTCTCTTAGGAGCACTTTCGTTTGTCTATTTATTACGATATTGGATACTCCATGAAACGCAGCTGACTAAGCTTGTGTTTGCGGTCTTTGCAATTGTTTTTTTTGGTGCGGCAGCGCTGAGGTTTGCCTATCTACTAGCTAGCCAAAAAGAGAAAATCGCAATCACTGACAAAGGACTTATTCTTGGCGCTTGGTCGGGGGTGTTGAAGTGGGACGACTTTGAAGAGATTTTTCTTGCTTCTCAAAAGGTTACACCCGTTTCTCCTACGTACAAGTACATTTGTTTCAATATGAAGCCAAGTTGGGTCGACCAAGACCAACGCAGTTGGGGCAAAAGGGCATTGTCACGGATCAATTTGCGTTTAGGGTATGGCTACTTCACCGTAGGCACTATCTTCTACGCTGAGAGCCACAAACTTATTTTGTCTAAGGTGTTTGATGCATTTGAGTTGGCGGTGCGAAAAACGGAAAGAACCGTTGATTGGTGCGGTTTAGTTGAGTTAAATGAGCGCGCCGATGCCTGAGCTTCCAATCTATCAAGTCGATGCTTTCACCAATCGAGCTTTCGGTGGTAACCCGGCGGCGGTATGCACGATGGATGAGTTTCCTGGCGATGACCTGCTTCAACTGATTGCGCTTGAGAATAACCTGTCAGAAACAGCCTATCTGGTGCCGCTGGATGGTGTGGATGCTGACTATCATTTGCGCTGGTTCACGCCGGGCACAGAGGTTGCGCTGTGTGGCCACGCAACCCTCGCTGCTGCTCATGTGGTTTTCACTCACCTGAAGCCAGAGCTTGAAGAAGTGCGTTTCCAGTCTTTGTCAGGCGTACTGACGGTAAATCGGGGTGGTGACAGATACCGTATGGATTTTCCGAGCTACAAGCCATTTCCTTATGGTGAGGCGGATGGTCTTGGTGTCGCGATGGGTATAGAGCCGGAAGCGGTTTTAAAGAGTGAGGAAGGCGACAGGGATCTGCTGCTTGTCTACAAAGACCAGGCAACTGTTGGAGCTCTCAGCCCTGATATGAATGCGCTAAAGGCATTTTCGCCCTTTGGTTTTATCGCTACTGCACCGGGTGAAGGTGATGTAGACTTTATCTCCCGCTGTTTCTTTCCCAATCATGGGTTGGGGGAAGACCCGGTGACGGGGTCAGCTCACAGTGTCTCTGGCCCTTATTGGGCTGAAGTCCTTTGCAAGAAGCAACTCTACGCTCGGCAAATTTCTGAGCGAGGCGGTGACCTGTGGCTCGAGGCGCGGGGCGACCGCATCCCGATCTCGGGACAAGCTGTTGAAGTGATGCAGGGCACCCTTTTCCTGCCAGAATAATTGCCGTCAAAATGGAACCTTTTTCGCTAAGCCCTCGTCTTACTGAATGGTAAGAGGGTTTTATGCAAGCACATCATGCCAAAACAGACTTGCTGGTGATTGAGGCACAGCAGGGAGATAAACGGGCTTTTGAAGCCCTGTTTCACCTCTATAACAAGCCGTTGCTAAGGTTTGCCTACAGGCTCTGTAATGACCAGATGCTTGGGGCGGACGCTGTGCAGGAGGCATGGCTGACGCTTTCCAAAACACTGTCCCGACTTGATGATCCGCGTGGGTTTCGCGCCTGGGCCTATAAGACTGTGCGTTGGCGGGTGACCGATGGTGCCCGCAGTCGCAAGTTGAAGCTGGTCAGCCTTGATGACGCAGCGGGTGTGGCGGTACCGGAGGATGAACCTGATGCTACTCCGGGGCAACTGTCTGCTCATCTGGAGCGGCTTTCCGCCGCCGACAGACAGTTGCTGGCGCTCTTTTACCTTGATGAGTTGAAACTTACGGAGGTTGCCGGTGTTCTTGATGTGCCTGTTGGCACCGTGAAATCCCGGCTAAACAGGGCCAAAGCCCGGTTGCGACAGCAAATCGAAGGAGACAAATAATGTCCGGTATCGACGAAAAAATCCTGAAAGAGTTAGAAAACGAAACGCAAGCCATTGATGACCTGATTCAGGCTGATGGTGGTTTGCCAGATATGGTTTCGGCAGCCTTCAAAGGCAGCATGAGGCGCTGGGTATGGTTCACCACCATCATTGTGTTTGTGTTAACGATGCTGATGTTCTGGACCGGATATCAGTTTTTCCTGGCGGAAACAGCGGACGACAGGGTGTTCTGGGGCATATGGTTTCTGTTTAGCGCCATGCCGCAGATTGCCATAAAGCAGTGGCAGTGGATGGAAATGAACCGCGCCAATCTGATGCGTGAGATCAAGCGGCTTGAGGTTGCTATTGCAGTTCTCGCCCAACAGCGGAACTAGGTAAGGTCCACAAAATATTCTATCCTTGCGAACCGACTTTGATGTTGATGCGTTCTTAGGCTGACACCAACATAAAATGCAGGGATAGGCCCGTTGGCAAACTTTGATACACGCGCAAAGGAAGAAAAGCTGGTGCTGGCCGCACAGGGCGGCAACCAGCGCGCGTTTGAAGTGCTATACAGGCTCTATCAGCCTTCATTGCTTAGGTTTTCGTTTCGCCTTTGCAACGATGATGCTCTTGCCCGGGATGCCGTACAGGATGCCTGGATGCTAACGCTTCGGTCATTGGCGCAATGCTTCCCACCAGATACCTTCCGCGCCCGTGTGTTCAAGGCCGTGCGTTGGCGCACGCTTGACCGTATCCGCCGCAGAAGCAGGGCAGAAGGCGAAGAACTCTTTGAGGAGCAGGTTGCCGATGTCAAGCCAGAGGCTTGGGCCACCAAAGACCAGCTTAGGCGGCTAATAAAGGCATTGCCGGATGGTGAAGGTGAAGCGCTTTATCTGTTCTATCTGGAAGATCTGAGTGTGGCAGAGGTAGCCGTTATCCAAGAGGTGCCGGCTGGTACCGTTAAATCCCGGCTGGCCCGCGCTCGAGACAGATTGCGCAAAGAATTAGAACCCCCAAGTGAAGCCAGTGTTTCCCCGAACACTGGCCCGAGCCACGACACAGTTAAACTGGAGATAGTGAAATGAATAGTATCGATGAACGCATCAAGAAGGAACTGGAAGCCGAAAGTCTTGATGTGGATAAAATCATTGGTGAAACCGGCGACATAAATGAAATGTTCCGCGCTGCCCTTAAGGGTAGCACAGGCGGCGTGGTTAAACTGGTCGTTGGCTTTGCCACAATTACCGGTATTGCGGTTGCCTATTGCCTGTGGCGCTTCTTTGTTGCGGCTGACTTGTCTGACCAGCTTTTCTGGGGTGTGTGGTCTGTCCTGTCGGGTGTGACCATGATTGGCTTTGAAATATGGGCATGGATGGAGATTAACCGCGCGGCAACGATGCGGGCGATCACCCGGCTGGAACTTGCCATCCGCGATAAAGGCTCTAGGTTGGATTGAAGAAATCTTCTTCGCTCCGAAACCGCCCGGAGACAGCCAATGTCCGCAATCTATGAATTTTCCGCCCCGCGCCTGAATGGTAAGGACCAATCGCTTGCTGATTATAAAGGTAAAGTGCTGTTGATTGTGAACACGGCCTCCAAATGTGGGTTCACCCCGCAATTTGAAGGGCTGGAGAAGCTGTATGGCGACTTGAAAGAAAAAGGTTTGGAAATCCTTGGTTTTCCTTGCAACCAGTTCGGCAAACAAGACCCGGGCAGCAATGATGAGATTGGTGAGTTTTGCCAAATCAACTATGGTGTCAGCTTTCCGATGTTCTCGAAAATTGACGTGAACGGTTCGAGTGCCGATCCACTATACAAATACCTTAAAGACGAGAAGCCCGGCCTGATGGGCACCAAACGCATCAAATGGAATTTCACCAAGTTTCTGGTTAACCGCGAAGGCAAGGTGGTGAAGCGGTTTGCCCCAACCGATACACCCCACGGTATCCGCAGGGCGATTGAAGCGCTGCTTTAGTCGTCTCAATCTCGCATAATACCATTTAACCCACGTTTAACGCCTATTGCCTTCTTTGGGTGCATAGATCCGCCCTTCTTTGTTATGCCATTGGAACAACAAAGAGGGTGAGTGATGATAAATTCGGTACGGGTACTTTTTTTACTAATATCGACATTGGCGGTGTCTGCAAAGGCGCAGCAAGCTGTTACCTATATGAATATACACCCGCAGTGGTCCCCGGACGGGTCGAAAATTGTTTATTATCGGGTGCCGTCCGACTTCTCGGAAAGCTGGATCCAGACTATCAATGTGAGTTCTGGTGAAGTAAAAACGGTTGTTTCTGGCGGCTATTTTAACTCAAACCCTGTGTGGCACTCGTCAGGCACAGAAATACTATTCGCGTCCGCCCGGCCAAATATGCGTAGTGGTGAATGGCAGCTTTACAGGCAAAATATGGGAACCGGAGAACGGACCCAAGTCACCCACAGTGAAGGCCGCAAGGGGCACCCGAGTTGGCATCCAGATGGTAATCTGGTTGCCTATCAAAAGCGGGTGCCATCCGAAGATGGCAGTTTTAAAACCGATATGTTCCTTATGAATATTGGAACGGGCCGGGAAACCCGGGTAACCGAGACGGAAGATAATGAATTTCACCCCAAGTTCAGCGCGGCAGGGGACCAAGTCTTTTTCGATGCGGGTGGCCGGCAAGCTGGGCGCATCTTCGCCTATACTCTAAAAACTGGTGAGACCAGCCTGGTTATTGATGTGCCTGAAGGCATGAGGGCTGGCGTGCCAGCGTTGTCGCCTGATGGCAAAATGCTGGCCTATGCTTATGGCGCCGCGAAGCCAGAGGACGGGGCAGGCAACCTTGCCGTTACCAACCTTGAAACAGGTGAAAGGCGAGTTTTGACAGAGCTTGAACTCGGCCAAAACGCTGGCGGCCCTACCTGGTCACCAGACGGAAAACGGATTGCGTTTCACATCTCCAAAGGGCGCACTGCCACCCTTTGGATTATAGATGTTGATAGCGGAAAAATTGAGAAGCTTGGCCTAGGTCAATGATGACTTGCCGTAGACTTTAAAAAGTTTCCCACTCAATGTTTAGCGGTCTTAAAGCGCCTAGATAGTCCTCTAAGGTGATTAGACCCACGCACGCTTTTGCGCCCACTGGCAAAGGCTTTCCGGAAGCGAAGTTTTTAGCTAACAAAATTGCAGGCATGCAGGGTATCAGCGGTCCATGGCCCGATTTTGCGGTAAGTTCAAAGGTCATGTGAGTTTTATTTCCATCAGAGTCTGTTCCACTCATCTGCATGAAAAAGCCGCTCTCATCACCACCAAACGTGTCAAAGGTAAAGGATGACTTCCGTAATGGGGCAGTTGATGTCAAGCACCTTTATCACACAATTAGCCGGCGCGACACGGTTGACGGTTCACGGGAGAGGGTCTTGTCGGCGTCCCTGTATACAGGGGGAAAGCCTGGATTTTGACTGTGTGGATCGTTGCCTTTGCCTTCTGGAGTCAGGTCACCTTCCTGTATCACCGCCGGGTACGTGCTTCCGTCCGTGGTCGGCGCCATGCAGGGCAAGGGCCGCCAACTTCATACCTTGTCCAATACAGTTCCCGAGTGCCTATCTTTGGGGCGTGCTCGAACCCTGCGCTACATATGTGCGGGGTCCGGCGACAAGGCATCCTGCGTGCATCATCGGGGACTGCGTCCCGGCAGGGACACTGGTGGCCGACCCCTGTCAGACGCGGCCAAACCTCCTGTTTCTTCTCGTACGCTGCTTGAACGGGTTTATACAGAGCGGACAGCCTCTTCGCGGGTGAAGCAGAACACCGTTGCGTCCACCATCATCCGGTGCAGCACCACACCGATGCGTCGGGCAAGGGCGACCGTTGCACGTTTCTTGCCCCGCAGGGCAGCAAGACGCAACGCCCAGGCTTTCAGCCAGTTGGATCTGCCCCCGTTCAGCATGACCGTCGCCGCCTGATACAGGGCGGTTCGCAGGCCGACATCGCCAGCCTTCGTGATGCGGCCGGTAACATCCCGTTCCCCCGACTGGTCCCGGCCCGGCGTTAGCCCCACCCATGGACCGATATCCTTCGATCGGCGGAACTGCCCGGGATCATCCACTGCGGACAGGAAGGTCAGCGACACGACCGGCCCTACACCGGGCATGGTCATTAACAGGTCACAGACCGGGTTCGCCGTCGCCAGCCCTTTAATCTTTTTCTCCAGACCTGCCATCTCCTTGCGCAGCGTGTCGCGCACGTGCAGGACAGGCTCGACGGCAGCTTCCAGCATAGGGTTGCCGGTCACAAGCTCGCGCACCCGTGCCGCGTACCGCCCCTTCGACACCTTGCCCATCTTCAGACCGAAATTGCGCAGGATACCCCGCACCGACAGTTCGAGAGCCTTCAGGGCCTTCTGGATGGCATGGCGGGTCGTCAGCAGCGCCCGTATCTCCTGCGACGAAACGGATTTGCAGTGGACTGGCCGGAACCAGCCCAGATGCAGCAGGCGGGCAATCCCTTCCGCATCCCGGCGATCTGTTTTGATCGGCATGGCCTTCAGCGCGGCCTTCACTCTGCGTGTTTCCATCAGCACCGTCTCGAAACCCGCTTCCGTCAGGCCCTTGTACAACCACTGGGACAGGGGCCCTGCTTCAAGACCAATGCTGGCGACATCGCACCCCAGGCTGTGCACAAAACCCACAAGCGCTGCCGGCTCGCTGGGCACCTTTGCCTCCCTGAGAATCTCACCCTTACCCGTCAGTACACAGACTGCCGTGCTTGCCAGAGAGACGTCTAGTCCTATAAATACAGTCATGTTGTTGTTCCTTTTTGATTGATAAAATGGCGCAGGCCTCATGGCGCGACGCCGTAGATACAGCTTACTGCATCAGGAGCAACGACACCCCCTTCCTATCCACCGTCACGACACGCCGAAACGGAGCAGGACGTGCCAAGCCCCATTACGGTATCTTC
This sequence comes from Kordiimonas sp., assembly GCA_965199355.1. Taxonomy (GTDB): domain Bacteria; phylum Pseudomonadota; class Alphaproteobacteria; order Sphingomonadales; family Kordiimonadaceae; genus Kordiimonas. Next base: position 132,070 of record OZ240690.1, on the reverse strand, counting down.
AGGAGGAACTTTGCCCAACTGGCAAGGTTGCTTATCAGTCGTGAACGAACCAGCCAACTCAGCCCCCACAGGCCGAATTGCAGGAGGGGAATTTCAAGCCCCGCATAGAAACGAACTGTTTTGAGGGTCTTGTAACGTTCAGGGAACAGAGTTAGGTCTGGTACGTCACAGTTGGAAAGCCAGCGCTTACCAAGGGTTTTGAAACGGTATGATCGAATGCCGTGCCAGCCGAATATCTTTTTCCGGTCTCCATTGATAAGGGTTGGGAAAGACTTTCCTGCATATGAAAGCACAGCTTGAGTGGTGGCAAGGCCGCGTGTCGTGTGCTGTGCAGTTGAAATACCGTATTCAATACTATGGAGAGATGCGAACTGAGACGAATAATGGTCAATCACAGCAGCTGAAAGGCATGGCACGGAGCTAGCGCCTGAAACGACACTGATATTTTGGGATTTTGCAGCGATTTCCAGTGCCCGTATCCCGACAACAAAATCCCTACCATCTGCAAGGTCGAGATAGTGACACCCAAAATGAATGCAGGCTTCAGCAACCTGATATGATTGATCCTGGAAGGGCCCGACAGTGTTGATAACCAAATCAGGCTTCAGTTTTTCCAGCGCTGTTTTTATTGACCTGGAAACGTCAATGGCGGAACTGGCAACATGTTGTTCAGCAACAAGAGAGCAAGCAAAATTCTTAGCTTGCTCGCCAGAACGGCCTGCAACAATTAGGCTTATGTTGCTGTCTTTTGCCAGTTCTTCACATATGAATCTGCCAAAATTCCCATACCCACCGATGACCAAAACTCTCTTAGTCATGCTCGACCATTTCGAATGATCCGCTATAGCGATAGTAAGTGCCCCACAAAGGATGACGAATTTCGACAGACATGGAAAAGCTATTAGGCCCCGTGGCCTTTTCTTGCGCTTCAATGGTGCCCAGTAACCAATTTAGCGGAACTTTGTAGATGCTGCCAAAGAAACGGAATCCGTACCCCTTATGGTGTAAGCATACTTTGTCGTTTTCCCAGCGAAAGTTCACCAGCCAACACAACCCAAAACGCATTTGTTCGGCCAGCAGGTTTTGCTCTATTGGCATCATTGTTGATCTAAAAATATATGGCTTGCGACCCGGACAAGAGAAAGTTCTGTTAAAGGTCAGACCCTGATGGTCAGGCGAACTCTCGAAAATCACTTTAACCGGTATGTTTGCTTGCGTGTAAGCGGGAATACCGCCAAGTAATTCGGAAAGGGGTGCCAGTAACCGAAGCAGTGTCCCGGCTTCGACCTTCATGATTCCAATGGCAGTACCGCGGTCATCAGAAAAGGGCCGGTTGGCGTAATGCTTATGCATTACAGACGGCAGTTTCTCCCAGTCGGTACCAAAAACAGAGCCAAAAATGGGTTGATCTCTAGGCGTTAGATTGGCGATCTTATCCTTACCTCTCATGCGTAACAGTATGTTCCGACCCGCACGCATAACAGGGTAAAATACTCTTGCTCGCCACTTGGACCTAAATAACAGGCGGTTTATTCTGTTAAATAGACCATCGCTAGCACCAAACACCGCCATAAATTCGAGCGCATGCCGGCCATGGTAGAAATTGCCATCGTGATAGATAACCATGCCTTCATCAAGGCTCAGCGCTCGATCATTTATCTGGGTCATTAGCGGGTGACCACCACTTTCTCGCGCGTCGAGAAGGTTTAGCGGGCCTAGTGCTTTTCGAATTTGCAAGGCGTTAGCAGCATGCTGGCAAATGGGGCATTCTCCATCATAGACAAACCAAACACCGGATAGATTGGTTACGCTGCTCATGCTGGTTTGCCTATCATTAGAAAGAAGACGCCAATCAGGCCGATAAACGCGGGCCAGCCCAACAGAAACCAAAGTTTAAAAAGCTTGTGATATCGAGGCGGTAAATCTGCGTTGGTGTCCACCGCGTGTGCGACCATGGTTTTCAGCTTGATTTGAATCCAGACAACCGGCAGCCAGCAAATTCCAGCCAGAATGTAGAGGGCATAAGTGATTAAGAGCCATGTTTCATTCCAGTCATAGCCACTGTGCTGCAAGAGCCAGAAACCAGTTAGCGGTTGTAAGACAACTGCGGGTAAGGTGAAGACATAATCGGCGAGAACTGTGTTCTTTGCGGCATAAAGTTTCTCCCTTAAGTCGTCTGTGAAGTGGGAGCGAAACATGAAGAAAGCAATGCCGAGGCCGGTGCCAAACAAAATGGTTGAACCGAGTATATGAACTGTTTTGAGGATCAGGTACCAGTCCACAATGCCTCTCTTTCTACGTCTTCAATGTAGGCACAAAACGTTAGCAAAAAAGATGACTTTTTGACGCGGTTATTGTTTGGAAGCAGCCTCTGCATCTTTGGCTGCTTGGACTATCGCGCGCACATCGGCCCGCATCTTTACAGCGTCATAGATGATGCCGTCTTTAATAGTATATTTAACACCACCAACGCGCTCTACCTCATTGGTTTCATCATTCAGGCGCATATGCCCGGTGCCATACAGTACTTTCAGGTTATTGATCGGGTTTTCATCCAGAATAACAAGGTCAGCAATCTTGCCGACTTCCACACTGCCAAGGTCAGCTTCCCGGCCAATCAGTTCCGCACCGTTCAAGGTGGCGCTTTTCAGAACCTCCAGCGGGTGGAAGCCCGCTTCCTGCAACAGTTCCAGTTCGCGGATATAGTCAAAGCCAAACAGCTTGAAGATAAAGCCACTGTCTGACCCGGCAGTTACGCGGCCACCCCGGTTTTTATATTCGTTGACGAAAGTCATCCACATGTCAAAATTGCGCTTCCAGTCGATCTCGTCCTTGGTGGTCCAGTCAAAATGGTAGGAGCCGTGCAACACGCGGTTCGGCTGGAAGAACCGCCATACGGACGGCAAGGTATAGTCGTCGTGCCAATCCGCATTGCGAGCGCGCATCACATCGCGGTTAGCTTCATAGATGGTGAAGGTGGGGTCTAGCGTGAAATCAAGTGACAGCAACTCCTCCATCACCTCATTCCACTTGTCGCTGCCCGGCTTGGCAGCTTGTTGCCACAGCCGGCCTGCTTCACCGAACCGGTCTTGCTCGTTATTGTAATTATAGTCGTACGGGTAATCCTGCACTGTGCGGTCATCAAACAGGGCTTCGGGCAGACCGTACCAATGTTCCATGGAATTAAGCCCCCAGCGGGCGGATGTGAGCACGTTAACCCTGCTAACTGAAAGCTGGGCATGGTGGAAGGCGGTGCGCAGCCCTTGCTTTTTTGCTTCATCAAACGCTGCTTCAAGAACGCGGGGATGACCGCCAAAGAACTTAATGCCATCGGCGCCCTTGCGTTTGATCGCTTTTACCCAGTCACGCGCTTGTTTTGGCTCCGAAAAACCACCGGGGAAAGCACAGTGTACAACGAGGCGCGGGGCGGTAATTTCATTGCGCTCAGAACGGCGTTTTTCGCTGATGGTGTAATCAGCGCCCAAGCCACAGGCTACCTCCCGGCTGGTGGTGATGCCATGGCCCATCCAAAGCTTGAAGACATAATCCATTGAAGGCATGTCGCCGGTTAAACCCCAGAGGGCATTGCCGATATGGCTGTGGGCGTCAATGAAACCCGGCAGCACATAACTGCCATTCGCATCAATTTCATAGTCACCTGGGGCAGGGCGGCCTGCCTCCCGGATGGGCACGCCCGGATTACCGACAGAGCGAATCTCAGCAATACGATTGCCTTCAATAACAATATCCATCGGGCCGATGGCTGGTGCACCAGTCCCATCCACAAGTGTGGCACCGCGTATGACAAGCCGTTTATAGGGGCCGTGTGACAGGTGTGCCTCTCGGGGGCTGGCAACGGTTGGGAGTTTGTTGATGGAGACAGCGCGTTCTTCGCCCACCTCTGGCTGTTTGCTTTGAAGAGCGTATGTGCCAGAAGACCACAATAGTGTTGCGGCAAGAGCGCCGATGAATGAGTTTTTGAAAGCCATGACCAGTTCCTCCCTAATGCATTAGTATCCGATAGAGGGGGCTTGTCCAAACCGATATTGGTCGGTCAGTGGAATTGAGTTAGCCAATTGGCCCCTTGCACAACGGTTCTGAACCGCTTAGGGCTATGGTGGTCACTGGCCGCTCAAAGCTTGGGGAGGGCATATGAGCAAACTGCCTGAAACGCCACGGTTTTCCAGCCGCATGGCTTTTATTATCGCAACCGCAGGTTCCGCCATTGGGCTTGGTAACGTCTGGAGCTTCACTTATGTGGCTGGCGTAAACGGGGGCGGTGGTTTCCTGCTTGTGTATTTGCTTGCCTTGGCTTTCATCGCCACACCTGTGTTCGTAGCGGAACTGCTTCTTGGGCGCATGGGACGTGCGAGTCCGGTTGGTGCCTTGAAGCGGCTTGCAAATGAAAGCAGCAGTAAGCTGCCGTGGCACTGGGTGGCGTGGGTTGGCCTTTTTGCCACCATCATGGTGCTAAGCTTTTACAGTGTGATCGCAGGTCAGATTATGGCCTATGGCTTCGAAGCCCTGTTCAGAGGCATGACAGAATGGTCGGCTGATGCGATCCGAGCATTTGATGGGGAGTTCAAAGCTGATCCATCTGGGCCTCTGCTGTGGTCAGCAATATTTTGTGCGGTGACCGCCACTATTGTTGCGGCGGGTGTCCAGGGTGGCATTGAACGCGCGAGCAAGCTGATGATGCCGGCGCTTTTAATCATGCTGCTGGGTATGGTTGTTTATGCTGCTTTCAGCGGTGGTTTTTCTGAGGGGCTTAGTTTTCTCTTTGGTTTTAACAATGTGAATTTGGGGCCGAAACTGTTTCTGGACGCGGTTGGGCAGGCGTTTTTTACCATCGGCGTTGGTGTGGGCGGTATTATGATCATGGGGTCCTACATGGGGGATGATGTGCATCTGCCAAAAGCTGCTGGTGCTGTGGTGCTTATGGACCTTGCGGTGGCGTTGCTCGCTGGCCTCGCCATCTTCCCGCTTCTGTTTGCCAGCAATATGGACCCAGATGTGGGACCGGGGCTGGTGTTTGTAACATTACCGGTGGTGTTCACTGAAATACCAGCGGGTGCAATTGTGGCGTTTGTTTTCTTCTTACTGCTGACCTTCGCTGCACTTACGTCGTCGATCGTGCTCTTGTCGCCTACAACCGCCAAGCTTGAGGAATGGGGTGTGAAACGCCCGGTTGCCGCGTGGGCAATGGCGCTTGTAGTGTTGCTTCTGAGCAGCTTAACTGTGCTTTCCTTTTCCAGTTGGAAGGAGTTTTACCCGCTCGCGTTCATGGGGCTGGATGGGCACACATGGTTTGATCTGATAAGGGAAGGCGTGAACAATATCATTCTGCCGCTTGGTGGCCTTACCTTTGCACTGATGGTCGGCTGGGGGCTTCCAAAAGAGCGTGTGGTTGAGACCTTGTCGCTTGGCAACTCAAGGCTATTTAAAACCTTGTATGTACTTATCCGTTATTTGGTGCCAATCGCGATAACGGCGCTGTTTGTGAGTACGATTCTTGGTTAGCTTGGGAGGGCCATGTGCTGAATTTTCAAAACCCCGAATATGTTGAAAATGATGGCGTGAAGCTTGCCGTTTATCGGCACGGCCCCCTGCCTTCTGAAACGGATAAACCAGCTGTCATTTTCATGCATGGCTGGCCTGATGTGGCGATTACATGGAAGCACCAGTTGCAAGCTCTTGGTGATGCTGGCTACCCGGTTTTCACATATGACGGAAGGGGGTACGGACGATCAGATGCCCCCAAGGGTGTTGAGAACTATACTATGGCCAAGCTGACCAGCGATATTGTTGCTGTTCAGGACCACTATGGTATTGATGCGGCTGTGCTGGTTGGCCATGACTGGGGCGCAATCGTGCTTTGGCAAACGCCTTTTTACATTGGCGACCGGGTTCTCGGGTGCGCAGGTATGAATGTGCCGCTGATGCGTCATTATCCGATCGACCCTGTTTCCCTGTTCCGGCAAACATTGGGCGAAAGCATGTATATCGTGCGCTTCCAGACGGAAGGGGCATGCGAGCCAATCCTTGAGCGTGACCTGTCGCAAACCTTTGGCTTTTTCCTGCGCAAGCCGGGCGGCAATAACAGAACCAAAGGCATGTCGAGCAAGGAGTTTTCCTTTGCAACCAAAAGCCTAGACTTGATCAGTCTTTTGGAAGCAGGTGAGGAAAACTGGGGTGGCCAACCGCTGCTGGATGAAGAAGAAACAGCATATTATATTGATGCCTACAGTCGGAACGGCTTCACCGGCCCTCTTCATTGGTATCGCAATATGAAGGCAAACTGGGAAGCGCAGCAGCAATTTCTGGTTGATGGTGAATTGCCCAAGGTGATGAAGCCGTGTCTGATGTTTACAGCAGAATATGATGCGGCGTGCCCGCCCAAGCTTGCTGACGGTATGGAAGACCTTTGTGAGCCCTACGAGCGGGTGGACTTTAAAGGCATTGGCCACTGGACCCAGCAAGAAAAAACAGAAGATGTGAATGCCAAGCTGCTGGAATGGCTTGGTAAGCATTTCTAGCTGATGAACTCTGGCGTCATTTTTCTTGAGGGTTTTGTCCTTTCAATCGGATTGATCGTCGCGATCGGGCCGCAAAATGCCTATGTGCTCAGGCAGGGCATAAGGGGCAGGCATGCGATACCGGTTGCCAGTGTTTGTTTTGTGGTAGATGCCGTTCTCATCAGTCTCGGCGTTCTGGGGGTGGGGCGCTATATATCCAGCAATCCAACACTTGCGACTATTCTGGGGTGGGGCGGTGTTGCTTTTCTAGCCTGGTTTGCTGCGCGCAGCATCCGGTCCGCCATAAACGCCAAAGGCTTGGATGCCGACCAGATGGACGAAGCTGCCGGGGCAGCCAAAGGTGCGGGTGTTAAAACCGCCATGCTGCACGCGGCCGCGTTCTCCCTTCTAAACCCGTGGGCGTATCTGGACACCATGGTGTTGATCGGCGGCGTAAGTGTTCGCTATGGCACAGATGCTGAGCGCGCGGCGTTTCTCATTGGGGCCATTGTGGCTTCCGGTGTTTGGTTCTATGGCCTTGCGATAGGTGGCAGGCGAATGGCTCCTATGTTCCAGAAGGCTATCACGTGGCGAATTCTTGATGGTCTCATTGCCGTTGTTATGATTTTCGTGGCCGTCAATCTGATTAGTTTTCAACTCAATACTTGATGCTTCGCCCGCAAAAGTGAAATAATTCGGCTTCGACGGGTATCATAGCGGGGAGATTTACATGAAACTGTGTGGACATAGTGTTTCACCATTTGTGGAGCGGGTGCTGATCGCCCTTGATATTAAAGGTGTGCCTGACGCGGTGGCGCTCTCCGACGTTCCGGGTGGCTTCAAGTCGGAAGAGCACATGAGTTTTCATCCTCTTGGGAAGATCCCGTTCCTGTTGCTGGATGACGGTAGGAGCATGACGGAAAGTCAGGCAATTACCGAGTATCTGGACGAGGTAGCAGGTGGTAAGCGCCTCAGGCCATCGGACGCGTTCGAGGCGGCGAAGGTAAACCGCATAATCCGTGTCATGGATATATATTATGCAAATGCCATCAGCCCTATGGGACGTATGGCATTTGGTGGTAGTGCAACTGAGGAAGAATTGGCTGACGCAACAGATCGGGCACTGCCAGAAGTCATGCGCTATCTGGGTCACTGCCTTGAAGGCGACAGGTTTGCGGTTGGCGATGGTTGGACCACAGCGGATGCAACCATCATGTCTCACCTTTACTGGTTCGAAAAATTAATGCCCAAGTTTGGTGTTGCTGACCTTGGTCAGTATGAAAAGGTTCACGCCTATTGGCAGAATGCTCAGGCGACGGATATCTATCAGGCAAGTAAAGCACGCGCAGACAAAAGCTTTGAAAAATTCATGGCGAACAGGGGCTAGGCATGGAAGCTGGTCATGTCGGCAAATGCCTGTGTGGTGAAGTGAAGATTGAAGCAGTTGGCGAACCACTGTGGGTTGGGCATTGCCACTGCCCCAGTTGCCAGAAGGCCCTATCCAGTGCTTTCACCACTTACGCTGGCTTCAAAAAAGAACTGGTCAAACTTTCCGGCGCTACGCTCAAAGCTTATCGCTCCAGCCCGAGAGTGACCCGCCGGTTTTGCAGCAACTGTGGTACTTCAATTTCTTTTGAAAGCGATGCCTGGCCTGATGAAATTCATCTACATGCGGTTTTACTGGATAGCGCTGCAGACCTGAAGCCTGAGGTTCACACCTATATGCGTAATTGCATGCCGTGGGTGCAAATCGAGGACGGACTGCCCCGGCATGATATGTTTAGCGGGCCACACGAGTAGATAGGCTAAATCTGGCTTGTTTGGCCCCGGTTTCTGCGCTAATTGAAGCGCAATCTTTCTCAAATTTAAGGTAACACGCCCATGGCTGCTTATCAGTATGTCTACCAAATGCAGAAACTGTCCAAAACCTATCCGGGTGGTAAACAGGTTCTGAACAATATTTCCCTTAACTTCCTGCCCGACGCCAAGATTGCGATCATTGGCCAAAACGGCGCGGGTAAATCCACCCTGATGAAAATCATGGCAGGCATGGATCAGGAGTTTGCCGGTGAAGCATGGGCCGCTGACGGTATTCGCGTTGGCTATCTGCCGCAGGAACCACAGCTAGATGAAAGCAAGGATGTTCTTGGTAACGTGATGGACGGCCTTGCCGAAACGCAGGCACTGGTGGACGAGTTTAATCAGGTCGCCGCTGATTATGGCATGGACCCTGACAATATGGACCTGTTGACCCGCATGGGTGAATTGCAGGAAGAGATTGATGCGGCAGACGCATGGGATCTGCAGTCGCAGGCCGAAGTAGCGATGGACGCACTTTGTTGCCCACCAAATGACTGGGGTGTGGACAAGCTTTCCGGGGGTGAAAAACGCCGTGTCGCTTTGTGTAAGCTGCTTCTGGAAAAGCCGGAAATCCTACTGCTTGACGAACCAACCAACCATTTGGATGCTGAAACCGTTGCATGGCTGGAGCGTTATCTGCAGGACTATAAAGGTTGTGTCATCCTCGTAACGCACGACCGTTATTTCCTTGATAATGTGGTTGGCTGGGTGCTGGAGCTGGACCGTGGCAGGGGCATCCCGTTTGAAGGCAATTATTCTGCTTGGCTTGAAATGAAGACCAAGCGTATGGCTCATGAAGAGCGGGTGGATAAAGCGCGCCAGAAAGCCATGAATGATGAGCTGGACTGGATCAGACAAAGCCCGAAAGCCCGTCAGGCGAAATCAAAAGCGCGGATCAAGGCATACGACGAGATGTTGCAGCAACAGCAGGAGCGTGTGTCTGGCCCGGCGCAGATCAAAATTCAGCCGCCTGCGCGTCTTGGTAATAAAGTGCTTGAGGCAACTGGCCTGACCAAAGCCTTTGGTGACAAGCTTCTGTTTGAAGACCTGAATTTTTCACTTCCTCCCGGCGGTATTGTAGGCATTATTGGCCCGAACGGTGCAGGTAAAACCACTCTCTTCAAGCTGATTACTGGTCAAAAGCAACCAGATGATGGCTCTATTGACGTGGGTGAAACCGTCGAGCTTGGTTATGTGGACCAATCGCGTGATGCGCTGGATGCGAACAAAAATGTTTGGGAAGAGGTTTCCGGCGGCCATGACATCTTCACCTTTGGCAAAACAGAGGTTAACACTCGGGCTTATGTAGGGGCGTTCAACTTCCGTGGCGGTGACCAGCAGAAAAAGGTTGGCCTTCTTTCTGGCGGTGAACGCAACCGGGTTCACCTTGCCAAGATGCTCAAGGATGGCGGTAACGTGCTGCTGCTCGATGAGCCGACAAACGATCTGGATACGGAAACGCTTGCAGCCCTTGAAGAAGCGCTTGAGAATTTTGCAGGTTGCGCCGTGGTTATCAGCCACGACCGCTTCTTCCTTGACCGTATCGCAACTCATATTCTGGCGTTTGAAGGCGATAGCCATGTAGAATGGTTTGAAGGTAACTTTGAAGCCTATGAAGAAGACAAAAAGCGCCGCCTCGGTGCTGATGCAACGCAGCCGCACCGGATTAAGTATCGTAAGTTTGCACGCTAAGCAGACCTTTAATTTTGAATCTATAGGCCGCTCCTCTTTTGGGGCTGCCTTTTCTTTTACGCTTGCTTGCTCTTACTCAATCGAGCGGATACTGTCGAATAATGGCCTATTCGACAGAAAATTGGTAAAATGCATGAAAAGGTTAGTTACCTTTATCATTCTCAATTTGCTCATGAGTGTTGTTGTTGGGCAGATCCACGCAGCTGAGACAGATGAGGAGCATGTCCCCAAATTTGCTGTTCTTGATTGGTTTCCTTACGGGTGGCGGGAAGACGAAAATCTGCGAGGTATGTTTGTAGACATTGCTGATGCGATCAACAAACAGCTCGTACTTCGGTCTGAAATCGTTATTGCACCAGTGCCACGCGTTTTACGCGGGATGGCGACCGGTGAATTTGATGTTACCCTCACATATCGCGCCCCTCAGGTAGTGGAGGGTGTAAAGTATCTGTTCGATCTAGGGTGCTTGAATTCAGTTGTCGTTTCCCTGAAAGATCGGCCCGTAAAACGGTTTGAAGATATGCGTAGTATGCGGATAGCCTATCCTAGCGGTGGTTATTTCGATAAACGCTTTGCTGCCAAACTGAAGCATGATGATGTGAAAGTGGCGCAGAATTACGTGATGTTCCGAATGGCTTTGCGGAAAAGACTTGATGCATTTGTAATTAGCGATGCTGTTTGGCAAGGCTATCGCCAAGACCTATATCCTGAATTCAAGATACCGAAAGACAGGTGGAAAGACTTCGCAGAACCATATTATCTGGAGGCGCTACCGCTAGCATTGTCGGTGTCTGAGAATACTGTTTACCAAGGTATTGCCCAGCAATTGTCAAGCCTGATGGATATGCCTTCTTTTGAGAAGAAACTCCGAAATATCTATTCAAAATATGCTCTACCGACCGCAATGAACTGTTTGAATTAGTTCAGCGGAACAGGAGCGCTAGTTTCCGTCCTCATAGTCTTCCAGATCATCGAAGAAATCTTCTTCTGCATCGTCCGCTGGTGGGTTGCCGTCATAAATCTCATATCGGCGTGTCTGGAAGTAGATAGAGCGCATCACAACATACGGGTCATCTTCTTTATATAGTTCGTCAAGCGCGTCATGCAGTTGTACGCGGGTATCAAGGGCATCAACCCCTGTGCGAATTAGAGAGAGGCCCTGTTCTCCATTGTCGACAAGTACTCGTGTGACCGGGTCCAGAAAGAAATTGCCCGTAAAGCCAACAAAGTCCCGATTGGTTGATGGTCCAACAAATGGAATGATGAAATAGGGGCTTTCTTTAACTCCCCAAACTGCCAAGGTCTGGCCTAGGTCTTCCGAATGGTATGGAATGCCCATACCGTCTGACACCTTGAATAAACCAGCAGCTCCCACAGTAGTGTTCAGCGTGAAGCGGGTAAGTGTGGTCAGGGCACGCTTGAACTTAAGCTGTAGGATGTCGTTGATAAATACCCATGGCTCCCGCAGGTTGCGCATGGCATTGCTCACCCCGTCTTCCAGTGGGTCAGGCATAATGAACTGATACCCGGATGACAGTGGCTTGAAAATTTCACGGTCAAACGCCCGATTAAATTCGAAAATCTTCCGGTTCATCGCTTCGTAAGGATCGTTTACATCCGTGTCAATGTTGGCGGTTTTTGAAGCACAGGCACCTGCCGCGATAGTTAGTCCAGCGATCAGTGTTGTGCGGATAAACGGAGAGAAATTCATAAAGTTTCCAGCAATTCTTTGTGGCATCTTTCAAGTTTAGGGCGGTCAATGGCCCTGAAATATGGCTTTATCAAGATTTGACCAGCCTACCTAGCGATGATCAATCACAATTTTCTGAAGCATGTGCCTTAAAACTATCTTTACTTATATAAAGATTTCTTTATATAAAGATCAAACTTGAATTTGGAGCAAGTTATGGAACGGCTTTTGACGGCATTACGGGCGGCAGGCGAAGCGACACGGCTTCGTATCATCGCATTGCTTTCAAAAGGGGAATTGACCGTTGGTGAATTGGTACAAATACTTGACCAAAGCCAACCACGGGTATCCCGGCACCTGAAGTTAATGGGCGAATCCGGCCTGCTTGACCGGTTTCAAGAAGGTACGCAGGTGTTTTACCGACTATCAACTGACGGCATTTCAGGTTCACTGAATGATGCCCTGACGGCAATTTTGGAACAGGATGCGACGCAACTCTCAGACGACCTTGATAGCCTGGTTGCGATTCGACAGGAGCGGGCAGACCGAGCGCAGGCGTATTTCCAGCAAAATGCAAGTGACTGGGACAAGCTACGCTCCCTCCATGTTTCTGAAGAGCAAGTTGAGCAGGAGTTGTTGCGCCAACAGGGTGGCGAGCGAATTGGTTCGTTTCTGGATGTAGGTACGGGCACAGGGCGCATGCTGGAACTGTTTGCCCCCTTTGCTGAACAGGCGCTGGGCATTGATGTTTCGCGTGCCATGTTGACGATCGCCAGAGCGCACTTGGACGGTGAAGGTTATGGCCACTGTCAGGTGCGACAGGGCGATATGTATGACCTGAATGTCCCTGACAGCAGTCAGGAACTGATCGTGTTTCATCAGGTACTCCATTTCGCAGAAGACCCCGCAGAGGCTATTGCGGAAGCCGCGCGCGCCCTTGCACCCGGCGGCAGGATTTTGGTCGCGGATTTCGCGCCCCATGAGTTTGAGTTTCTGCGTGATGATCACGCGCATCGCCGGTTGGGTTTCGCTGACGATGAAGTTTCTGGCTGGGGTAAGGCTGTTGGGCTGGCGGTCAATACCCTGACACACCTGGATGGCGGCGACCTTAGGGTGACCATCTGGCATTTTGGCAAAAAGGCTAACTAGTATGAATGATTATCGCGACGCGCTGGCCCGCTCAGGTTCTTTGTTTGCAGCTCAGATCACCGATGCCAATGTTTCATTTGAGTTCTTTCCGCCTAAAACCCCAAAGATGGAAGAAACCCTGTGGGCATCTATCAAGAAGCTCGAAACGCTCAATCCGTCTTTTGTTTCGGTAACATATGGCGCCGGCGGTTCAACTCGGGAACGTACTCACAATACGGTTAAGCGGATTATTGAACAAACCAGTATGAAGCCTGCTGCTCATCTCACGTGCGTTGGCGCAACCCGCGAAGAAGTTGATGATGTGATCCGTGATTATCATGCTGCTGGCGTTCGCAGCATTGTCGCGCTTCGTGGTGACCCACCCGAAGGTGCAAACCGTTACGAGGCACACCCCGGTGGATACGCGAACGCGACCGAGTTGGTTGAAGGCATCCGCAAAATTGCTGACTTTGACATCTCTGTAGCAGCTTACCCTGAAATTCACCCGGATAGCCCTAATCTGGCTGCTGATCTGGACAATCTGAAGCGCAAGATTGATGCAGGTGCGAACAGGGCGATAACGCAGTTTTTCTTTGAAACAGATCAATATTTCCGATTTCTGGATCACTGCCAATCTTATGGAATAGATGTGCCAATCGTGCCGGGCATTTTGCCGGTAACCAACTTCAAAACGCTCAAGAACTTTGCAGGTTCCACGGGTGCCAGCGTGCCCGATTGGCTTGGGCATTTGTTTGATGGTCTTGATGATCGGCCTGAAACGCGGGCTCTTGTTGCTGCAACAGTGGCGAGTGAAATGTGCCGCAAATTATATGCAGGCGGTGTACGTGACTTTCATTTCTACACTCTGAACCGTGCAGAACTCACATTTGCCGTGTGCCACATGCTGGGCCACCGGCCCGACAGCCACTCAGAGGAGGGCTAGATGCCCGATTTTAACAGAGACAATCTTGAAGAAACGCTAAAGGGGCTTGCGAAAAAGCGCATCCTGATCATGGACGGCGCGATGGGTACAATGATTCAGCGTGAAAAGCTTCAGGAAGCAGACTATCGTGGTGAGCGTTTCAAGGACTGGCATAAAGATGTGCGGGGCAATAACGATCTTTTGGTGCTGACCAAGCCCGAAGTGATCGAGAAGGTTCATGATGCCTTCTTTGCTGCTGGCGCGGATATCGTTGAAACCAACACTTTTAACGCCACCAGCGTGTCCATGGCGGACTATGACATGCAAGAATATGTTCGCGAGATCAATGTTGAAGGTGCGCGCCTTGCTCGCAAAGTCGCGGACGAATGGACTGCAAGAACACCGGAAAAGCCGCGCTTTGTAGCCGGATCCATTGGCCCAATGAACCAATCGCTTTCCGTGTCCCCGGATGTTGATAACCCGGGTTATCGCTCCGTGACGTTTGATCAGGTGATGACATCCTATAAAGAACAGGTCGAAGGGCTGATCGAGGGTGGGTCTGATATCATCCTCATTGAAACAGTTTTTGACACGTTGAACGCAAAGGCTGCGATTTTCGCGACGGAAGAAGTCTTCGAAGAACAGGGCAAACGCCTCCCGGTCATCATGTCATGTACCATCACAGACATGTCTGGGCGTAACCTTTCCGGGCAGACCATCGAAGCCTTCTGGCACAGTGTACTACATGTCAAACCTTTCGCGGTGGGTCTAAACTGTGCCTTTGGTGCAGAACTTTTGCGTCCGCATGCTGTGACCATTTCCGATATTGCCGATACATTCACCTGCATGTACCCAAACGCCGGGCTGCCAAACGAGATGGGCGAATATGATGAAACGCCAGAAGTGACATCGCGCTTGCTCAAGGGCTGGGCCGAGGAAGGTATCCTTAATATCATTGGCGGCTGTTGCGGCACCACGCCGGAGCATATTCGCGCGATTGCCGATGCGATGGAAGAATGCGAGCCGCGCAAAGTGCCGGAAGTCACACCCCTTATGCGCCTTTCAGGCATTGACCCTGTGTCAATTGATACTGTGGTCCCCCTTCAAAAGAAACAATGTTCCTGTAGCTGAGTAACAAGTATGAGCCAGGCAATTGCACAATTCATCAACGTAGGGGAGCGCACAAATGTTGCCGGCTCTGCCCGCTTCAAAAAACTGATTTTTGAAGGTGACTATGAAACAGCTGTAGATGTTGCTCGCCACCAGGTGGAGGGCGGTGCCCAGATTATCGACATCAATATGGATGATGCGATGCTGGACGCCGAGGACGCGATGGTGAAGTTCCTCAATCGTATCGCTGCGGAGCCTGATATTGCGCGCGTACCCGTGATGATCGACAGTTCCAAATGGTCTGTGATTGAAGCGGGCCTTAAATGCGTGCAGGGCAAGGCGATTGTTAACTCAATAAGCCTTAAGGAAGGCAAAGAGCCTTTTGTCTGGCAGGCCAAACGCATCATGCGCTACGGAGCCGCTGTGGTGGTGATGGCCTTTGATGAGGACGGGCAAGCAGACAGTATCGACCGCAAGTTTGATATTTGCAAACGGTCGTACGATATTCTGGTGAACGAGGTAGGTTTTCCACCTGCAGACATCATTTTTGATCCGAACATCTTCGCTGTCGCCACAGGTATCGAGGAACATAATAACTACGGTGTGGACTTCATTGAGGCCACGCGGCTGATCAAAATAAACCTGCCGCACGCCAAGGTGTCAGGCGGTGTGTCGAACGTTTCTTTTTCCTTCCGGGGCAATAACCCGGTTCGTGAAGCCATGCACAGCGTGTTTCTTTACTATGCAATTCGTGCCGGTATGGATATGGGTATCGTAAACGCGGGCCAGTTGACGGTTTATTCTGATATCCCACCTGAGCTGAAAGAGCGTGTGGAAGATGTGGTTCTCAATCGCCGTGATGACGCGACGGAACGTTTGCTTGATATAGCGGACGAATACCGGGGTCAGGGTGGAGCCAAGAAAGTGGAAGACCTTTCGTGGCGCGAGCAACCGGTTGCCAAACGCATGGAGCACGCCCTTGTAAAAGGCATTTCCGATTATATCGAAGAAGACGCTGAAGATGCGCGCCAGCAATATGATCGACCGATTCAGGTGATCGAAGGCCCTCTGATGGATGGCATGAATGTTGTCGGCGACTTGTTTGGTTCCGGAGAGATGTTCTTGCCTCAGGTGGTTAAATCCGCTCGGGTTATGAAACAGGCGGTTAACTACCTGCAGCCTTTCATTGAAGACGAAAAAGAAGAAGGTGCCAGCGCCAAGGGTAAAATCATCATGGCGACCGTGAAGGGCGACGTGCATGACATCGGTAAAAACATCGTTGGTGTTGTGTTGCAGTGCAACAATTACGAAGTGATCGATATGGGCGTTATGGTGCCTTGGGCAGACATTTTAAAAGCCGCGAAGGATAATGATGCTGACATGATTGGGCTTTCTGGCTTGATCACGCCGTCTCTTGACGAGATGGTAACGGTAGCTGCAGAAATGCAACGCGCTGACTTTGAGATGCCGCTGTTGATCGGCGGGGCGACCACCAGCCGTGTGCATACAGCAGTTAAAATTGCCCCTGAATACGAGGGTGCTGTGGTGCATGTGCTTGACGCATCGCGTGCCGTGGGTGTGGCGAGCAATTTGCTATCGGAAGACCTGCAGGCTGGTTTTATTGCGGACACCAAAGCAGAGTATGATGATATTCGCGAGAAGCGTCTCGCGAAGCCGAAAGTAGACCGGCTTGTTGATCTTGAGGCCGCTCGTGCCAATGCGGATCAGCTTTCTTTCGACCAATATACACCTAAAAAACCTCAGTTTATTGGTACAAAGGTATTTGAAGATTATCCACTAAGCGAGCTTGTTGACCGTATCGATTGGACGCCTTTTTTCCGCACATGGGAGCTTGCGGGCACTTACCCTGCAATCCTTGATGACGAGATCGTGGGTGAAAGTGCCCGCAGTCTGTTTGCTGATGCGCAAGCGATGTTAAAGCAAATTATCGATGAAAAGTGGCTTGGGGCAAAGGCCGTTGTTGGTTTCTGGCCTGCGGTCAGACAAGGCGATGATGTGATCCTCTTTGAAGATGAAGAGCGTTCGCAAGAGTTCACCCGGTTCCATTTCCTGCGCCAGCAAGTAAAAAAACGCGAGGGACGTGCAAACGATTGCCTTGCCGACTTCATTGCAGATGAAAACGGCCCAGCAGATTATTTCGGTGGCTTTGTCGTCACAGCAGGTCACGGTATCGACGAACATGTTGCGCGCTACAAAGCACAGCATGACGATTACAATGAAATTCTGCTAAAGGCGCTGGCTGACCGACTTGCCGAAGCGTTTGCTGAACGCATGCACGAACGCGCTCGCACCGAGTTTTGGGGGTTTGCTGTCGATGAGCACCTCGACAATGCAGACCTGATCAAAGAACGCTATCAGGGCATTCGCCCAGCACCCGGCTATCCGGCCTGCCCTGATCATTCCGAGAAAGTGGAACTGTTCCGCATACTTGATGCAACGGAGCAAGCAGGTGTGTCGCTGACCAACAGCTATGCCATGCTGCCAACTGCCGCGGTTTCGGGTTTCTATTTTGCCCATCCGCAAGCGCACTATTTTGGCGTAGGAAAAATTGCGCGGGATCAGGTTGAAGATTATGCATCACGGCGAGACGTGAGTGTCGAAACTGTGGAGCGCTGGTTGCGCACCAATCTTGCGGACTAGAGCAAAAGCGTTACTGGTTTAGCGCGATGGCTCCATAACCATCACGCTCTGGCCGGGTTGCAGCCTTTCGGCACCACGAATAACCACTTTATCGCCAACGTCAACGCCTTCTGGGGCGGGCACCCAAAGACCGATGGCGTTGCGCAAGTCGGCTGAGACGCGCTCGGCGACATTATCGCTGGTTATCTTAAAGAAATACATGTCGCCGCCCTTTAAGACGACGGCATCCCTTGGTACGGCAATGCCTCGGCGTGCTTCTGCGCGCGGCAAGCTAACTGTTACCGGGGTGCCGATAATCCAGCCTGCGTCAGAGGCGCTTAGCCTGACTTCCACCATCCGCGAGACCATATCGCCCACAGGAACAACGGTGCGAATTGACAAGTCATGGCGAGCGTCGCCTGACTTTACAGGCACAGTCGCCCCTTCTTTGATGTAAGGCATCACCGCAATAGGCGCAGGTATGGCAATTTCCAGGTTTGTTGTATCCACAAGCCGCACAACATTGGCACCAATGTTTAGATATTCACCCGTGTTCGCCAGCCGTTCAACCACGGTGCCGGGGAAGGGCGCTCGAATTTGCGCGCGGGCATAGTCACCTTCCGCCCGTTCAAGGCGTGCTTTGGCGTCTTCAATGTCCTGTGCAACGACCTCGCGCTGGGCAATTACTTCTTCCAGACGGGCTTTAGAGGCATTGTCGCGGGCCGCCAGGTCTTCAAAACGGGCAACCTGCTGGGTGCGGAAAACCATGTCCGCTTCCAGTCGTTTCAGCGCTGCTCGTGCTTGACGCAACGCGACGGAGAGTAGCCTGTCATCGATGCTCGCAATGACATCGCCGGTGTTGACATATTCACCCACGTTGGCGACAGCTGTCAGCCTGCCTTCCACCTCGGTGGCGATACGGCTGTCGTTCAGACTGATTACGGTGCCAGTTACATCGATAACTGGCGACATCAGCCTTTCTTCTGCTTCCGCCACCTGCACTTGTGCGGGTGGCATTTCAAATTGTTGGGCACTGGCTTGCAGAGAAAACAGGCCAGTAGTGAGCGAGAGCCCGAAGGCTATTGATTTTATTATTATTCGCATGTCGAATTCTATTTCTTAAAAGTCTTGTAAATCGGTTTATTCGGCGGCTGACGGGCTTATGCTCGTGCGCTGTGGCACGGGACTGAACCGTAGTTGCAGCAAGCTTGGCAGCAACACCAAAGTGAAAATTGTTGAGATACTCATGCCGCCGACAATGGCCGCGGCCATGCCGCGGTATATCTCGCTGCCGGCACCGGGGAACAAAAGAAGTGGCAGCATGCCAAACAGGCTGGTGAGCGTGCTCATGAAGATAGGACGCAGCCTCAGCCGCAGTGCTTCATGCACGGCTTCATGCCGGTTCATGCCTCTGCTCTGCGCTTTGCGAGTCTGAGCTACCAACAGGATGGCGTTATTCACCACAAGTCCCAGAAGGATAATGAAGCCAATCATGCCTAAGAGGTCGAGCGACTGATATTTGATCAGGTTGATGACATAGATGCCAATCATGCCGCCGGCTACTGCGGTAATGATGGTCAGGACCACCATCAAGGCGTCTTTCAATGATTTGAACAGTCCCGCAAGGATGAGCGTGAGCAGCACGAGGGCGACACCAAAGTTCTTACCTAGCACAACGAGCGCTTGCGCCAAGTCATCCGCGCTACCAGCATAGGTTATGCTGGCGTTTGCAGGTAAGGTTGCCAGAAGGCCCGGCTCTACTTTTGTTTTCAACTCGGTGATCAAGGTGTCTAGTGACATGCCTTCAGGCGGATTCACCTGAAGGCTGTAGGTGCGCACACGGTCTACTCGAACGATGGCATTCGGCCCGAGTGTTGCTGTGATGTCAGCCAATTCGCCAAGCGGTACAACACCACCTAGCGGTGTTTGCACGGGCAGGGTAGAAATGCGTTCCGGCGTTTCAAACCGTTCGGACTTTAGGTAGATGTCCAAACGTTCCGTGCCGTCGAAATACTCCCCAAGCCATGAGCCCTGACCTAGCTCAAGTATAACTTGGGTTAAGTCTTCCCGGTTCCAACCAACTTCAGCAAGCCGAACATCATTGGGTTCAAACCTGAGTTCAGATGATTCTGCAAATGGGTCGGGCTGTGGGTTAGCCGACGCACCCGGTATCTGCGACATAACCATACCCATGCCTTGCATGGCGGCGTTCTGCGCTGCCTTCAGGTCTGGTGCGCTGATGCGCAGCTCCACGCTGTTTTCATCGCCAAAACCGCCAAATAGGCTGCGCCTGAGCGTGAAGCCAAACATGTCAGGTATGCCTGCGATAATCTCGCTTTGGACGATATTTTGAAGTGGTTCGATCTGTGTGCCGTCTTCCGCGTTTAGGGCAAGCCAGCCACCTGTTGCGCCGGGGAAAGACCATAGGAAATAGTCGCGTACCTTTGGTTCTTTCTCACCTGTCAGGTAGGGCTGAATTCGGTCATCAATAACCTGAGCAATCTCTTCGTCCGCTGTCGCCACATTTGTGCCGGGCGGGAAGAAGAGGAAGGTGTCCACCGTGTCTCGTTTCACGGGCGGCATATAGTCAAGCTGAGGCATCAGCAGGAAAAAGAGCGAGAAAGACATGCCCATCAGGCCAAAAATCCAGAAAAACCGTTTTGGGTTGGTGTCTGTCAGCGTCATTAAGCTATCTGACATTCGCTCCCAAATCGTTTTACCGCCATCCGGGTCAGGTAGTTGCCGCATCCAGAAACGCGCCATGGTCGGCAACACGGTCATAGCGACAATCAGGGAAATGCCAACACCGATTGCGATGGTGAGCGCGAGGTCGGCAAACATTTGCCCAATGGCATCCTTGAGGAACATGATCGGGATGAAAACGGCAACAGTTGTCGCGGTGGAGGCAAGCAAGGCCCCCCAAACCATATCACTGGCGTCTTTTGGCCGTTCACCGCGTTCACGCAGGCGCACGATGTTTTCGAGAACCACAATGGCAGCATCCAGTACCATGCCGGTTGCAAACGCCAGACCAGCAAGTGAGATCACATTCAGTGTCCTGCCGGTTAGATTGAGAACAACGAAGGTGGCGAGCAGCGACAGGGGTATTGCCATCGCGATTAACATAGTAGCACGCCATTGCCGCAAGAAGAGCCAGAGCACCGTTATCGCTAGCAGCATGCCAATCACAAGGTTGCTGCCCAGCAGGTTAATGGAACGGTCGATATAAAGACCGGGGTCAAAGCTATGTTGGGCAACCAAGCCACGATTTTTAAACTCGCCTGCATTCAGCTCAGCAATGCGTGCTTTCACACCCGCCAGCGCCTCAAGTACGTTGGCATCATTGGTTTTGGATACGCCCAGACGGAATGCCCGGTTACCATTTTGATAGATGAAGCCGTCAGCTCGCCCTGGGCCAACGTCGATACGGGCAATATCGCCAAGCTTAATTGGCAGGCCATTGCGCCACTCCAGAATCAGGTCGCTTAATTCGTCCGCGTCATACCGGCCTTCATACCGAACGGTATATTGCTTGCGACCGACATCAACCATTCCACTTGAGATATCAGCCGACCGGCCAATGCGTGCCGGCACCCGGGCGATGTCTATGCCAAGTTCGGCGGCACGGTATGGATCGAAAATGATTTGAAGCTGGTCACCAAGGCCACCATTTCCATCATCAAATTGAATCTCCGATACGCCGTAAAGCGACTGTAGTTGAGGTTTGATGACATCACGCAGGTATTTGGAGTTTTCAGATGCCCGGTCTTCAGTTCCCGGCATCTGTTGAACATAATATTCAATAAGCTGATCGTTCGCGTCGCCCCATTCCCCCATCATTACGCGTGGTTGTTCAGCATTCGCAGGAAGAGGGCGCAGGCGGTTCAGGCGGCTGATAATCTCGATCAGAGCCCGCGTCATATCTGTTTCAATCGCGAACTCCAGTTGCATGAAGCCGAAGTTGGCCATGCTCCAGGCTTGTAGTTCGGTCATGCCGGGTGTGCCTTGCAGCACTTCTTCGACCGGTACGGTGATTTCGCTCTCAATTTCCGACGGAGAGGCACCGGGCCAGTTGTTGACGACGGAGATTACCGGTTTCTGAATTTGTGGCAAAAGTTGCGCGGGCAATTGAAATATAGAGGCGATTCCAAGGAGCATGACTACAGCAGCTACGATGGCGACTGCGGCGGGGTTATCCAGGCTTTGACGTGTTAGTTTCACTGTCGATTTCTTTCTTCTTTTCTCTTTTCTTTATCGAGCGGAATATATATTCAACCATAAAGTTGAATATAGGAAAAACTGCAATTCTGGCCGCAAATTTCGGTTATTTTGCCACACACTGGTGCTGATTTGCATCAGCAACTAGCTGGTTTTGCCTTCGCCAGTATACCGCTTACATGACTATGTCGAACGGGGCAGGTGAATTTTGACAAACGGATTGATTTGAGGTGTTGAAGCGATCTCGGTGGGGGACAAAACGCATAAACTTCAGCGATAATCTTTGAGAGCTTCGTCTAACCAACCTGAGTCGTTCATTTCATTGAAGCGGCGTTTTATGTGTCGAAGGAACTCAGCGTTATGTTCATTATTAAAGCAAGCAATACCGTCGCCGATGGTTTGAAGTGTGATGTCGGCCTTTTTGAGTTGATCCCTAACGCCTTGCTGCTTTGATAAGAAATCCAGATCAAAATCGTACCCAATCAGAACGTCAGCCCTGTCCGCGACCAGCATTTCAATCATTTTTAGCTGGCTTTGCAGGGCAAAATCCTCATTGATACCATGGTGGTTTATCAGTCTTACCAGATTAACATCCGACGCAACGCGCATGCCTGACAATTGAGATAAGTCGGTTATTTCGGGGGCTTTTTTTCGTTGATACAAAACGACAGACACGATGTTAACCGGCCCGACAAATTCCAAATCCCGGTATGAGCTGCCTTCTGGAGCGTTTGATGCAATTCCAGCCGTTGTTATGTAAGTACAGTCTACCTTTCGGGTTTCCAGCGCGCGGTTTAGGCGATTGGCAGGCAAGAAGTTGGTCTCAATGGTGCCGCGATAGCCTTCAACGAGCTTGTCAAGTATCTGGTTATAAACCCCGTCACCATTCTTTTCATAGGCAAACGGGATTGTCATGCTGCCAATAGATATATCGGCTTGCTTTTTTGATGCCTTTCCCTGCTCGTTTGTCGCCGAAACGGAAAAGGCAAAGCAAGCTGCAGCAATGCTGATACAAATCTTGTTTATCATGGTTTTTCCCAAGCCCTTGCGGACCTTATAACCGATATTAGCGTACCATGGAAACCCATCAGGTCAAAATTTTAAACTTCTGTTTTAGTCAAAATGTTTATTCATAAGGGGCGCTTAGCTGGCCAGTTGGTCGTGAAAATCGTTGGACCTGACAGGTTTCTTGATTAGACTTTGGACAGTGGAGTTATCCTTTTGAAGGTGGATAGGCTTAGGGCGGGGAAAGCTATGACCAGAAAAATATCCAAGATTATTAGCGTTGCTCTCATGATGATTGCTGTTGCAGGCGTGTCTGCCAAGCAACCAGCAGCTGAAATGGGGGGTGCGCAGCTTACAACCGAGGATGCGACGGCATGGCTGGACGGGTTTATGCCCTACGCCTTGAAAACAGCAGATGTGGCAGGTGCCGTTGTTACTGTGGTCAAAGATGGTCAGATGCTGGTTAACAAAGGCTACGGCGTTGCGAATATCGCGGATAATATTCCGGTCGACGGTGACAGGACGCTTTTCCGTCCCGGTTCGATCTCCAAGCTTTTCACTTGGACTGCCGTGATGCAGCTTGTGGAGCAAGGTAAAATTGATCTCGACGCGGATGTAAATACATACCTTGATTTCACCATCCCTAACCCGCGCGGGACGATCACCATGCGCTATTTGATGACGCATACACCAGGTTTTGAAGAGGTATTTAAAGACCTGTTTGTTGAAGGGGCCACATTCAATGATGGCGACCTTAGGCGCTTTTTGGTCGACCATATCCCAAGTCAGATGTTTGATGCAGGCACAACGCCAGCCTACACGAATTACGCGACAACCCTCGCCGGGTACATCGTGGAACGCCTGACACAGAAGAGTTTCGAAACCTATGTGGAGGACCACATCTTCACGCCGCTGGGCATGGAAAGGTCCAGCTTCCGTCAGCCACTGCCTGAAAACCTCGCTGAAGGCATGTCTGATGGGTATAAAAGCCGCTCCGACGGTACGGCCCAGTCTTTTGAGGTTGTTATCCCGATGCCTGCTGGGGCGCTTTCGGCAACCGGTGGTGATATTGCGAAATTCATGATGGCTCATTTGAACGGCGGGGAAGGTTTGATGAGCCGACAGACTGCCGAATTGATGCATGAAACCCTGGACAATCAGTTTCCCGGTTTGAATGGTTTTGCTCTTGGCTTTTATCGAATGGATCGCAATGGTCAGAGGATTATCTCTCATGGCGGTGATACACTTTGGTTTCACTCAGATCTGTACCTGTTCCTTGACCAAAATGTTGGAATATATATCTCGATGAATAGCGCGGGCGGCGACAGGGCCGGGCCGATAAGGCGCAACTTCTTCACCGCATTCACCGATCGTTATTTCCCGGGGCGCGAACGTCGCCTGGTCGTGCGCCGGTCTGCTGAAGAACATGGTAAGGCCATGGTAGGCACGTATGAGGTTTCGCGCGGGCACGATACAAGCGCCTTCGCAATCGCACGCTATGCGTCCCAAGCCCAGATAACCATGAATGAGGACAATCAACTTATTGTGCCAATTGTACGGGATTATGCTGGCGAAGTTGAGCCAATGTCTGAAGTTGAAGATTGGATATGGCAATCTGAATCTGGTCGGCGCATCGGCGCGCGGCTTGAAGATGGCCGTGTTGTTGCGGTTTCAGGTGACCCCGCATTGTTCGCCTTTACACCTGTCCCATGGTATCGCTCCTCCCAGTGGCTAACACCGGCGATGGCCGTGTCAGTGTTCGTTCTACTGCTGACATTCTTGTCTTGGCCGATCCGCGCTTATGCCCGTCGCTGTTTTGTGGTTGCCTTTCCTTATGAGGGTCGCGATCAGCGCGTGTACCGGGCGGTACCTATCGCTGCTTTCCTTATGCTGGCGTATCTCATCGGGTGGGGCAGCTTCTTCGCTTGGGTTGGTGGGGATGTGTTTAACCTTGAGGGTGCCCGCAACGAGACCTGGATGACACTGCTGTATGCAGCGGCTGTTCTGCCAGCGTTTGCTACTCTTATCGCTTTCTGGACCACTTTCGTGAAATTGATCGACTGGCCGGGCTGGGTCACCAAGCTGTCTGCTATGGTCTTTCTGGCATCTTGCGTCGTTGTAGTCTGGTTTTCTGCAGTGGTTGGCTTGTTTAGTTTCAATACACAGTTCTAGGCAATTTAAATGGGCGTGAGTGATTGCCATAATGTAGAGGACTTTCACCGCCTCGCGCGTCGGGCGCTGCCTGCACCTGTCTATCACTATCTGGCCGGTGCAGCGGACGATGAGTGGTCAAAGGCCAACAATAGTAGCGCTTTTTCCAGGTACGAACTGATGCCCGAGTATCTGAGAGATATCGGTGCAATTGACACAAAAACCAAAGTGCTAGGGTCTGCGCTTTCTGCGCCAATTATCCTGTCACCCACTGGTATGTCGCGCCTGTTTCATCATCACAAAGAAAAGGCCGTGGTTCGGGCTGCCCGTGACGCGGGTTTGATGTATAGCCTCTCCACTCTCTCAACCACCAGTATTGAAGAAGTTGCTGAAACCGCGGACGCGCCGCGTATGTTCCAGATTTACATCCACAAAGATCGTGGCTTAACCGACGAGTTCGTGGACCGCGCAAAGGCTGCAGGGTACTCGGCACTTTGCCTAACGGTTGATACAGCTCTGGCAGGTAACAGGGAGCGTGACCTGCGTACAGGTTTTGAAATGCCGCCAAGGTTAAAGTTCAGCAGTCTGCTGAGTTTTGCAGCTCACCCGGCATGGACATTGAACCTGTTGCGCTCCCCGGATTTCCGCTTGGCGAACTTGAGCGAGGTACGCAGCGCTATTGCAGGCGGTTCAATGGGGGTAATCGCCTATGTGAATAGCCAGTTTGATCGCTCCGTCACCTGGGATGATGTTGCTGGTGTGATTGAGCGCTGGGGCGGCCCTTTTGCCATAAAGGGGCTTCAGTCGCCAGCCGATGCAAAAAGGGCAGTGGATGTGGGCGCGAGCGCGGTGATGATATCGAACCATGGCGGCAGGCAGTTGGACTATGCTCCTGCCCCAGTGGACTGTATTGAGCCAATGAGAGAGGCGATTGGCAACAAACTGGAACTGGTTGTTGATGGTGGTGTAAGGCGCGGCACAGACGTGATCAAGGCTCTTGCACTAGGGGCAAACGCAGTTTCCTTCGGGCGGCCCTATTTGTATGCTCTCGCAGCAGGTGGTCAGAAGGGGGTGAGCAGGTTGCTGGCCCTTTTCAAGGCAGAGCTGGAACGTGATATGGCCCTTCTTGGTGCGCGCTCAATTGCCGAGATATCCGGTAAACATGTTTTGAAGCGATAGGCTGAAGGGGAATGTGTGATGTCATGGATTAAGAATCATATCCGGACGGTGCCAGATTATCCGCTGGCCGGTATTCAATTTCGCGACATGACCACGCTTTTCCAGAAAGCGGATGCCTTTTCGAAAATGATTGAAGAACTGGTTAGCCATTATGATGGCAGGCACTTTGATAAAGTAGTCGGCATTGAAGCGCGAGGTTTTGTCATGGGAGGTGTGCTCGCCGAAAAACTGCATGCGGGGTTTGTTCCAGTGCGAAAGGCCGAAAAACTGCCGTATGAGACCCGAACCCAAGCCTATAAAAAGGAATATGGGACGGACTTTCTGGAATTGCATGTGGATGGTGTTGAACCCGGAGAGAAGGTTCTTTTAGTTGACGACCTTATCGCGACGGGCGGTACCGCTGAAGCAGCCGTTAAACTGGTCAGGGCGGGGGAAGGCATTGTTGAAGATGCCTGTTTTATTGTTGATCTTCCTGACCTCGGCGGAAATGCCCTGCTTCAAGACCTTGGCATCAAGACTGTTTGCCTGACCGAGTTTTCCGAGGACAGCGAGTAAGGGTAGTCTTGCCCGGCGCTTAGGGTTTGTCGCTATTCTATCTTGATGGTTGACCAAACGTATCTGTGGTCACTTGATATAGACTTGCTGTTACCAGCACCAACGCGGGCATCATTAAACAGCAACCGGCCTTCTGCGCCCTCCGGTTGCCAATATGTACCTGCATCTACAACTTCCAGATCTGCTGATGGTACCGCATAATCAACCCTGCTGCCGAATATGGCGGAGCGAATTTCAGGGTAGGGGTGGGTGCCTGACCACGAACTTGCCGGGTTTACGGCTTCGGCGGCGCCTTGGCTGATCGGGGCAAACTTACCGGTCACCTGACTGACCGCGTGGTTAACCTTCTTGTTGTTCATTAGTTTGCGGATTCCATTGTAGCCTGCTTGTGCCCCGGTTCCGACCAATGCATCAGCGTTCAGGTCACCCATGATGACAAAGCTGTCGCCAGTGAAACCACCATACGCACCTTTGTCATCATAGATGAAATCGGCACCTTCGATGTAATGCAGCCAGAATTCAATCTCTTGACTGTTACGGAGTTTGTTATTGTCAGAAGCTTTATCAAAACCTGAAGGCGTGGGGTGCGCCAGCAAGGCGTGAATGGTTTTAATACCGTCCTGTGTTGGAATCAGTATTGGGGCGTCCACATGGTTTTTTGACGATAGTCGGATCTCTTTCCATTCCTCTTCACTGTACCAGGGTTCACCGCATTTCACGCTGTAGGTGGTTTCAATCTCAGCGCAGGTTTGCACATCATCAATAGGGGCTACTGTTGGGTTTGCCGCTCCCGGAAAATCGGATCGTTTGAAGGTTTGGAAAGTGCGTGTGTTGGCCGTGTCGATCTCATATTTGGACATCAGGGCAAAGGCATAGTGCCCGTGGTAGAAGCCGAAGCCGTGTGCGTCGTCCGGGTTGGTTGCTTCCGCTGTGCCAGTGTTCGATAAATCATGCCCGGAGAACAGACCAGTGTTTGTGGGGTAATTTTGAACATAGGGGTAGGTGATTGGTTCAAGCAAATCACCGCCATCAACACTGTTCATGCTTTGGGGGTGTGTGAGATAATTTGCCTGAAATCCGCTCAATGCTTCGTAACTTTCCGCCATGCCGTCATTGTTAAATTCTGTCAATAACAGCACATCCGGGCGGTTCTTTTGAATGATGGCGGCAATATTGCGAATTTGAATGATGCGTTCAGCAAGTTTCAGCTCAGCTCCTTCGAGGCTCCCTGAGCGCCATGTGGCCAATATGTCTTCCTGCTTCTCTACAGAAAGGTTCATGAACATGACCCATTGCTCGAAGTTTTCTGTAGGATCACCGTCATGGGCAAAGGACACATTGAAGGACCCAAACGTTACCTCAGATGGGGCAGTGTCTTTATCATTGCTTACGGCTGAACCAGTCATGATCAACGCTGATACGATTGACGCCAGGATTTTTTTCTTCATCACTCACCTACGCAGTGTTGTTAATAACCCGAAAGGGGCCACAGGCGGCAGAACATAGCAAACTCAATCAAAAGTCCACAGATCATTGCTGTAGGTCGATGGAGATTGTGGGCTGAAGTGTGATTCTATTGTCGGTAGCTGTGTTGTATAACGCCGTTGATTCGAGGTGTTTTAGCTGATGTATAACACCTAAACACAGAATTAGTTCTAAGAAAATCAAATATAAAATATATATAAAACAAATATTTAATATAATTTTGAGTCAGGGTTTTGATTTTATTCTTGTCAACTTAAAATAGGTGTACTACATAACTAATACACCGGCACGATAAAACGCCCAAACAGAAGCCAAAAGGCTCACAGAAAAGGGTAAGCCCGAAAACGGGCTCAGCGAGGACAAGCCGGATCGAGGCCAAAAGAAAAAAGACACGGCCCGAGCACGACAGAGATAACAATAGAGCCGGATAACCGGCCACTACAGCGAGGAGCAGAAGGGGGTGTGGTAACCCAAGGAACACACCCCCCCCACAAGAGCCAAAAAAAGGCCCGGGAAACGACAGCTAACAACAAGGCTAAAAAGCCGAATAACAGAGCCCCCGGTAAGGGGGCCAACAGCGAGGAGAAAGTAAATGACAACCCGCACTTACCAAACCACAAAACGTAATGTTCGCCGCAGCCGCCGTGTTGCGCGTCAAACCAACGCGTTGGTGACCCCTGTGTTTGGGCAGGGTGTCTTTCATAACCGCATCAGCATTGCTGCATAAGCGGAGGGAGGAAGTATGACGCCGGATTGGACTGAAGATCAGCCGATTTACCGGCAACTGAAGGACAAGGTAGTAGCAGCGATTATGGAAGGGTCTTTGCGCGAGGGCGAAGCCCTGCCATCGGTTCGAAATGTCGCTGTAGATATGCAGATAAATCCTATCACTGCCTCAAAAGCCTATCAGGAGCTGGTAATGGACGGTTTGGTTGAAAAGAAACGCGGACTGGGAATGTTCGTGGTTGATGGTGCGCGCTCGAAGCTAATGGAAGACGAACGCGAGCGCTTTATTAAAGACGAATGGCCGCGGGTGATGGAAACCATCCGGCGGCTTGGTTTAGACGCAGAGACGCTGTTGAAAAACAGCACTGCAAACTAAGGGAGGGCAGATTATGACTGATACAGTTATTGAAGCACGCGGCCTCTCGAAAACTTTTGGTGACTTTCAGGCATTGAAGCCTTCAAGTTTCACCGTGCCACTTGGTCGTATTCTTGGTGTTATCGGTGCAAACGGTGCCGGCAAAACAACCATGTTAAACGCGGTTTTGGGGCTAAGCTCGTTCGAAGGTGAATTATCCGTTATGGGGTTCGACCCTTCAAAGGAACGCGGCAAACTGATGCAGGATGTCTGCTTTATTGCCGATGTTGCAACACTACCCAAATGGATGAAGGTTGGTGAAGTCCTTGACTATGTTGAAGGCGTTCACCCCCGGTTTGACCGCGCTAAGGCGATGGACTTTTTAAGGCGCACCAATGTGCCGCTTGACCGTAAAGTCCGCGCTCTATCCAAGGGTATGACAGTTCAGCTGCACTTGGCTGTTGTGATGTCTATTGATGCGAAGCTTCTTGTTCTGGATGAGCCGACCCTTGGCCTGGATATCATTTTCCGCAAGCAGTTTTATGCCGCACTTCTTGAAGAATATTTCGATGAAAATCGCACGGTGATTGTGACAACTCACCAAGTGGAGGAAATCGAACATATCCTTTCTGATGTGATGTTCATCAAGGACGGAGAAATTGTTCTGGAAGCTGAAATGGACACGCTAACTCAGCAGTTCATTGAAGTGATGGTCACCCCCGGTAAGGAAGAAGAAGCCCAGAAATTGGGTCCAATCTCCAAAGGGGTAACTTTCGGTAAAACGACGTGTATTTATAAAAATATCGACCGCGAAAAGCTGGCGGAACTGGGCGAAACACGCCGCCTTGGCCTTGCTGATATCTTCGTGGCGACCATGACAGGAGAGGGCCAATGAATACCTATATCGCCCTTGCTAAAAGAGAGTTCCTAGACGGCCAAAATGGCTACCTGAGGGTGCCGGTAATTTTGGCAGCACTGTCCATCTTTCTGGTAATTGTTTCCACAATTGGTTTTGGTGCAACCATTGAGTTTGATGGAGTGTTTGATGACCATGAAATTCAGAATCTTGGTCAAGCACTGGACGAGGCCGCCGCATCGAGGCGTGGAGAGGCCGAATTGCCAGCCGCTATAACACTCAGTTACTGGGTGATGGGCGGCATCAGTTGGGTAGCACTGCCGTTTGTAGTGTTTTTTACTCTGCTGGGCGCGCTTTACGAAGAACGTCGGGACCGGTCTATTCTGTTCTGGAAGTCTATGCCGGTTGATGATTGGCAGGAAGTATTGGTGAAATTTATAACACCGGTGTTCCTTGCGCCTGCTATTTTCTTGGCGATTGCCATTGCATCGCAACTAATCGTCGCTTTGTTCCTAAGCATCGTGGTGTTGTTCCAAGGTGGTCCAATTCTTGAGCTTTGGCCGCTCGCGTCGATGATCGGGACTTGGTTCTACTTTGCGACTTTGTATCTGACTATGACATTATGGGTATTGCCTGTGCTTGCTTGGGTGCTGTTTGTCTCTGCATATGCCTCTCGCTTGCCAATTATGTGGGCGCTGATGCCGCCAGCTATCATCGTTGCGGTGGAAGGCATTCTGTTTGAAACCACAACTTTCCTGCGCTGGATTGGTATTCAGCTTGGTGGGTGGCAAGTCTACGCCTATGAAGATATGCATGTTAATATCGATGGCCCGGCAGATTTCCTTGCCCTTATCTTTGGGGGCTTGCAGTGGGAAGCTTTGACTTACACCATGGGTAGCGCACAGTTTTGGATTGGCCTTTTGATCGCAGGCGGTTTCATATACGGCTCAATCGAACTCAGGAAACGAGCAACCTGATCACTGACAACAAAACATGTTCAGAGGCCGCTCATTGAGCGGCCTTTTTGTGTATTATTCGAGCATCTCAAATGTTTCAAACAGGAAGCCGGGGCTAACTGAGCAACTCACCAGCGTCCAGTCTCCATTACTTTTGGCTCGCTGCCAAACATTGGCTGGGGCGAGAAGCTGCGGCGCTTCACCATCGGCCACATTGAGCCCCAGTGTTTTCTGTGTGGTGCTTCCGTCTGCATTTTTCAATTCCAGTGTTAGCGGCGCACCTGCATGCCAAAACCAAAGCTCGTCGCCGTCGGTGCGGTGCCAGCGGCTATAGTCTGGCAGCTGTAAAAAATAAATGGCAGAAGCGTAGCCGCGGTTCTCGCCTTCTGGCGTTTCAGGGCCGCGGTCGTTTTTGTATGTGCGCTTGTAGTAGCCCCCTTCCGGGTGGGGGGAAAGGTCAAGGGCTTTGACAATCTCGTCTATACTGTTCACTGCTGGCTCCGTTGATATGTTGGTGAGCAGATGGTTGTTTACTTTTGCAAATTTGCGTTGGTCTAGGAATTGAAAATTACCAATTTGGGTAATGGAGGCGTGCAAATGATCAGAAAATGGTTGCAGTTTCACGCTTGATGGAGTGAATGGTCCGCAGACCGTAAACGAGGGAACC
Source organism: Kordiimonas sp. (assembly GCA_965199355.1). Lineage (GTDB taxonomy): Bacteria > Pseudomonadota > Alphaproteobacteria > Sphingomonadales > Kordiimonadaceae > Kordiimonas. The sequence continues at coordinate 100,360 of OZ240690.1, read as the reverse complement.
GCCAACATGCTTCTTGAAACAGTTGCCGATCATGTCGGTGATTTACCCTATATGACACATGGTAAAGCCAAGCGCCTCCGTAAAGTTCTGCTGAAGTATCGCTGTAAGAATCTACTCGAACTCGGCTTCTTCCACGGGGTGTCATCTGTTTATATGGCGGCTGTGTTGGATGAGATGGGTGACGGGAAGCTCACTACTATTGATAAGAATATCGCCCGCGACAAAGAACCCAATATCGAGGCATTAGCAGCCGATCTGGGTCTTCAGGACAGAATTGAGCCCTTCTATGAAGAGCGAACCTATCTGTGGCGGTTGATGAAGTTTGTGGAAGAGGGCAGGAAGTTTGACTTCTGCTATCTGGATGGCGGCCACAATTGGGGTGACACTGGATTTGCGTTTTTTCTGGTTGATAAGCTGCTTGTCGATGGTGGCCTGATTCTGTTTGACGATTTTGATTGGACCGCGGAAGGCAAGGAGTGGGCGTCGCACTGGCCGGAAGAGGAGCAGAAAATAAGCCCTGTGGAGCGCACATGGGAACTGCTCGTGGGTCAGCACTCAAGCTATAACCGCCTGTGGGTAAAAAATGGTTGGGCCTTGGCGCGCAAGAAGCGCAAGCTGCCTATGCTCCCCGTTTACATTTGAAGCATTTGATATAGTGCGATTGCAGCCGCGTTGGAGACGTTCAAGCTTTCAACAGCACCTGTCATGGGTATTTTGGCAATTATGTCGCAGTGTTTGCGCACAAGTGGTCGCAAGCCTTTGCCTTCTGAGCCCATAACCAGGACCAGATTATCACCAAGACTGACGTTGCCTAGCAACATGTCAGTGCCACCATCAAGACCCACGTGCCAATAGCCCATATCCTTTAAGGTTTCGAGAGCCTGTGCGAGATTTGCGGTGCGTATCCACGGGGTGGCTTCAAGTCCACCTGCCGAGGCGCGGGCGAGGGTGCCTGTCTCGGCAGGGCTGTTTCTGTCTTGGGTGATGACTGCTCGTGCCCCGAATGCAGCAGCCGAGCGAAGGCATGCGCCCACATTTTGCGGATCTGTTACCTGATCCAGCATCAGGATAATGTTTTTCTTTCCGTCCACGGGCAGAAGGTCTTCAATAATGCCACCGTCCAGAGGTCTGGTTTCAAGAAAGATGCCTTGATGGGGTGCCCCTTCCGGAAGCAAGGGCAGAAGGCTTTCCACATTGGGCAGAGGGTCGATTCTCAGGTCAGGAAAACTGTGCTTTGCAGGAATGGCGTCTTTGCCTTTTTCTGTTACCATAAGACGAACCGGTTGGCGGCGGCTATTTTGGAGCGCCGCATTCACAGAATTTCTGCCGTAGAGCAATACATTGTCAGGTGAGCGCAGTTTAAAAGCAGCGTCGCGCATGCGGTTGCCGGGACGAGCCTGTTGGTTCGGTCTATCCTGTTTACCCCGCTTGTTTCGCTGGTTTTTGCCTGTGCGGTCGGTCCGGTTTTTTGCTGATGTCTTCATTCTGTTGAAAGTCCTGATAAAGCCGGTGATGCCTGCTTGAATTCATGGTCTGCACATTGTGCGTTAAAAAAGTGCTTAGCGCGGTCAAGTTGATGTTGACAAGGTGAAAGATATGGGCATATTGCGGCCTCACGTCGCGCCCAGGGTTTCGGGCGTGTCCTTTACGGAGGGGTGGCCGAGCGGTTAAAGGCACCAGACTGTAAATCTGGCCTCGTATGAGTACACAGGTTCGAATCCTGTCCCCTCCACCACCTTCCCACGAATGTCGGGAAGGCTTGTATGTGTTCGAGAGAGCGGCTTTGTCTTGTGCGGGTGTAGCTCAATGGTAGAGCAGAAGCCTTCCAAGCTTACGACGAGGGTTCGATTCCCTTCACCCGCTCCAATTACTGCCCCTCTCGGGCAATTGTTTCATGCGGCAGTCCGGGGTGGGCTGTCGTTCGGTTAACTGAAATATCGCCGACACATGGGCCAAAGGTTATGTGACGGCGGGTTGCTTGCAAGGATACGGGCAATGGCTAAAGAGAAGTTTGAGCGTAATAAGCCGCACTGTAACGTTGGTACGATTGGTCACGTTGACCATGGTAAGACGACGTTGACAGCTGCGATTACGAAGGTTCTGGCGGAAGCTGGATCTGGCGAAGCAGTTGACTTTGCCAACATTGACAAGGCACCAGAGGAGCGTGAGCGCGGTATCACGATCTCTACAGCACACGTTGAGTATGAGACGGAAGGCCGTCACTATGCGCACGTTGATTGCCCGGGTCACGCCGATTATGTGAAGAACATGATCACTGGTGCGGCACAGATGGATGGTGGCATCCTTGTTGTGAACGCAGCAGATGGTCCAATGCCACAAACACGTGAGCACATTCTACTTGCACGTCAGGTTGGTGTACCTGCTCTTGTTGTATTCCTGAACAAAGTTGACCAGGTTGACGACGAAGAGCTTCTTGAGCTTGTTGAGATGGAAGTTCGTGAGCTTCTTTCCGAGTATGAATTCCCTGGCGACGATATTCCTATCGTAGCTGGTTCTGCTCTTGCAGCTCTTGAAGGCCGCGACGACAACATCGGTAAAGAGAAGATCCTTGAGCTGATGGCTGCTGTTGATGAGTATATCCCACTGCCAGAGCGTGCTGTTGACGGTGCGTTCCTGATGCCTGTTGAGGACGTATTCTCTATCTCTGGTCGTGGTACAGTTGCGACAGGCCGTGTAGAGCGTGGTATCGTCAAGGTTGGTGAAGAGATTGAAATCGTAGGCATCAAGGAAACTACGAAGACAACAATCACTGGTGTTGAAATGTTCCGCAAGCTTCTGGACGAAGGTCAGGCTGGCGACAACATTGGTGCGCTTCTTCGTGGTGTTGCCCGTGACGAGATCGAGCGTGGTCAGGTTCTGGCCCATGTTGGCTCTATCACACCGCACACCAAGTTCACTGCAGAGACTTACATCCTCACTAAAGAGGAAGGTGGCCGTCACACGCCATTCTTTGCGAACTATCGTCCACAGTTCTACTTCCGTACAACTGACGTGACTGGTAACGTTGAGCTTCCATCTGGCACAGAGATGGTAATGCCTGGTGACAATGTGAACCTGACTGTTGAGCTTATCGCGCCAATCGCGATGGACGAAGGTCTTCGCTTCGCGATCCGCGAAGGTGGCCGCACAGTTGGTGCTGGCGTAGTCGCAAATATCATCGAGTAATAACTTAGGTGATATTGCCATAGCCTTCCGTACAACTGACGTGACTGGTAACGTTGAGCTTCCATCTGGCACAGAGATGGTAATGCCTGGTGACAATGTGAACCTGACTGTTGAGCTTATCGCGCCAATCGCGATGGACGAAGGTCTTCGCTTCGCGATCCGCGAAGGTGGCCGCACAGTTGGTGCTGGCGTAGTCGCAAATATCATCGAGTAATAACTTAGGTGATATTGCCATAGCCTTTTAGGCCGAGGCACAGAATTCAAAGAAGGGTTGACCCAGACGGGTCAGCCTTTTTTTAATTGTCAAAACGGATGCAGGAGGCTGATATTTTGCACATCACGATTGTGAATATTTTGCAGCTTGTTTTTGCAGCACAAGCCTGCGTCTATTTGATGCTAACCGTTTCTCAGCCAAGACTTAGGCCATATGCGCTCTTATTGGCGGTGTTCGTTGTTCACATGGCCATGAACTTCGTGATTGATGCTGACGTTTCTTTGCCCGTGCCTGATGTGACCTTTGCCTTTCGCTTTGCTTATGGCCCGTTGATTTATTTGTTTGTCAGGGAAGTGATCAAGGAAAAGGCAGGCTTGAGGCCAATAGACTATTTGCACGCCTTACCTTTCTTGGTGGCGTTACCGGTTGCTTCCGCAAGTATTGTGTATGACATACTGGGGGTGGTGAGTATCTCCGCATACTTTACTTGCACTATCTTGCTTGTGCGTAGGGTTCATGCCGGCGTAGATGATATTGTCAGTTCTTTTCAGGTCAGCAGACTTGATTGGATTACCAGGGCATTTTTCACGATCTTTGTGATTGGCTTGTTTGACGTTTCCCATTCCATCGGGGCGCGTTACTGGGGCTTCCTGCGAGACCAAGGGTTCTCTCTTGTGTCGCTCGCGGCGCTGATTGGTCTCGTGAATTGGTTTTCCTTGAAGGCTCTTCGTTACCCAGAAGTGTTTGCGGGGTTTACACATGTTGATCTTGAGCTGCTAAAGACCCGTGACAAAGAGCTTGAGCCTCTTGACAATACTGAGGAGCGAGATATCGAAGGAGCTATCAGCTGTTTGAAATCTCGACGGCTGTATCTGAAGCCTCAGCTAAAGGTCGCTGATTTGGCATCTGTTACTGGCTTGAAAGAGCGGTTTCTATCTCGCGCTTTATACCTTCACACCGGCCAGCGTTTTAATCAGTATATTAATACTCTGCGGATTGAGGCGGCCATGGAGCGACTGGACGCCACCCGAGACAAGCCATTGAATATCCTTGCCCTCAGTTATGAGGTGGGTTTCAATTCCAAGTCTGTCTTTAATCATGCCTTCAAAGCTATATCTGGCATGACGCCTTCAGAATATCGCGAGCGACAAAAATAGCGTCCAAAAACCGGATTCCGGACGACACCTGATGTGCTCGATTTCATCTTGACCCTTGTTATTTACAAAAACAACGAGGATCGAAGATGAATAAACTAATTACGACCATGGCCGTCATTTGCGTTCTGTTTGTCGTCTCTACAGAGGCAGGCGCGGATATGAAACCCCGGTCAATAGATTTCGACAGAGGGCTGGAGGCTACTAGGGTTCACCTGCAAGCTTCGTGTGATACCCTTGAAGAACGTAAATTTGACCCACCTCAACTGCCGGGTACGAAAAACGCTCATATTCAGTTAGATTGCCACGGATTTGAATTCGAGGGTCAGGAGCGATTAGCGGAGTTTGTATTTAGGGATGGTGAGCTGGTTCTAGTGTGGATTTTGACAACGGCAGCAGAAGAAGACGGTTTAGAGAAGAAATTAGAAGCCTCTTATGGTCCGCCAAGCTATCAAAGCAAAGATTTCACCGCTTTTACAAAGAACCGTGCTGCCTTGCGAAAGGATGTGAAGGAAGTTCTATTCTATAGCCCTTCAATGGACCAGATGTTTCAAAACTGGTTTGCGAACAATGTTCAACGTGACAAATAGATGCTTGCTTAAAGCCAATTTTGGAGCAGGTGCTAACAAGAACGGTGGCTAGAAATTAATGTATGTGGTTATCGAAATCGTCCTTTGGCTTTCCTAAAAGGCCTGGTTTCGGTCTGATAAAAACATACTGGCACTGTCGTAAGGGAAGGCTGGTGAAAACCCCAAGCCTTCCCAAGAGTTACCTCAAATTATCGGATGGTGAAAAAAACACTTGCATGGGGGGCAAACGGGCGTTAAACCCCACCCCTCATGACCATGATTTATCCGGATTTAGGGGCGTAGCTCAGTTGGTAGAGCACCGGTCTCCAAAACCGGGTGTCGGGGGTTCGAGTCCCTCCGCCCCTGCCATGGTCCGGGTCATGATCCGCGTATGCGGGAAAAAATGATAAGTGTTTATTTAGCCTGCGGTTTTAGGAATAGAAGCGCGGGCTTGTTGAGCGAATTAAAGGACGCAAGGATGGCAAAAACCACTCCAGGTGAATTTACCCGGCAGGTCCGCCAAGAGGGTTCAAAGGTTACTTGGCCGACACCCAAAGAGGCGGGAATCACTTCTTTGATGGTGTTCATCATGGTTGTGATCATGTCGGTATTTTTCCTTGGTGTTGACTTTTTGCTCAATGCTGGTGTTCAGACACTCCTCGGTTTCGGAGATTAATGTGAGCAAGTCTCGCTGGTATATTATCCACGCCTATTCAGGCTTCGAGAGCAAGGTTGCGGCTGCAATCAAAGAACAAGCTGCGCAGCAGGGTCTTGACGCGCTTGTTGATGAAGTGATTGTGCCAACCGAAGAGGTGGTGGAAGTTCGCAAGGGCAAGAAGGTTACATCCGAGAAGAAATTCTTCCCGGGGTATGTTTTGATCAAGATGATCCTGACAGATGATACCTATCACCTTGCAAATGGTCATGCGAAGGTTACCGGTTTCTTGGGGGCGCAAGGTAAGCCAAGTCCGATTTCTGACGCTGAGGCTGCTCGCATTCTTAATCAGGTTGAGGAAGGTGTTGAGCGCCCGCGGCCAAACATTGTGTTCGAGATTGGCGAAGAGGTGCAGGTTACCGACGGGCCATTCTCCAGCTTCAACGGTGTTGTTGAAGAAGTGGACGAGGATCGGGCACGCCTGAAGGTGTCTGTGTCTATCTTTGGTCGCGCAACGCCTGTCGAGCTTGAATATACGCAGGTTGAAAAGATTACTTAAGTTTTGGGGCGCTGCCCCGAATAACCCGCGCGGGAGGCAAGCCATGAGCCGCACCGCGCACCCTGAAGGGCGAAAGCCCATTGTTTGCTCGTAAAGAGTTTGTTTTGAAAGGGAACGAAAATGGCGAAGAAGATTGATGGCTATCTGAAGCTTCAGGTGCCGGCTGGCCAAGCCAACCCGTCACCACCAATTGGCCCTGCGCTCGGTCAGCGCGGTGTTAATATTATGGAATTCTGTAAGGCTTTTAACGCTAAGACTCAGAAGATGGACCCGGGCATGCCTGTGCCAACTATTCTGACTATCTATGCGGACAAGTCTTTTACGTTCATCACAAAGACGCCTCCAGCAAGCTACTACCTTAAAAAAGCTGCTGGCCTTAAGTCTGCCAGTAAAGAGCCAGGTCGTTCAGTTGCGGGTTCTGTAACCAAAGATCAGGTTCGTGAAATTGCTGAAGCGAAAATGCAAGACCTGAGCGCGAATGATATCGATGCAGCCATGCTGATCATCGAGGGTTCGGCCCGCTCTATGGGTCTTGAGGTGAAAGGCTAGTCTGATGGCGAAGATTGCAAAACGTATTCAAAAAATGAACGACGGTCTGGACCGCGAAAAGCTCTATACCGTTGCTGACGCTGTTAAAGAGCTGAAAACACGCTCCAGCGTTAAGTTCGATGAAACTATCGAAGTGTCCATGAACCTTGGTGTTGACCCGCGTCACGCTGACCAAATGGTTCGCGGCGTTGTTTCTCTTCCGCATGGTACTGGTAAAACACTGCGTGTAGCTGTGTTTGCTCGTGGTCCGAAAGCTGAAGAAGCAACGGCTGCTGGCGCTGACAAGGTTGGTGCTGAAGACCTGATGGAAGAAGTTCAAAAAGGCAACATCGACTTTGACCGCGTGATCGCAACCCCTGACATGATGGGTGTTGTTGGTCGTCTTGGTAAAGTTCTGGGCCCTAAAGGTCTAATGCCTAACCCGAAGCTGGGTACGGTTACCATGGACGTTAAAGGTGCTGTTGAAGCTGCCAAAGCTGGTCAGGTTGAATACCGAGTGGAAAAAGCCGGTATCGTACATGGCGGTGTTGGTAAGGCAAGCTTCGAAGAAGGTCAGATTGCAGAGAATGTTGAAACATTCATCAATGCTGTAATCAAAGCCAAGCCATCAGGCGCGAAAGGTACCTATGTGAAGAAGATAGCTGTATCTTCTACAATGGGCCCTGGCCTGAAGATTGATGTCGCTTCTGTGGAAGCTGGCTAATACAAGAATTTGCGCCCGCTCAGGCTGGCGCAATCATTCTGGCGGTTGTTTTGCCAGAATGGAGTAACTGTCCGAGATTGCAGGTGTTGCGGCGTGGGTTTCTAGTATCTGACCGTCGTAATTTAAAAGAATTGGTCGTCGCGTAGCCATGGCCTGCATGAGATGGGGTAACGGAATTATTGCTCAAAGGGCGCAAGCCACCGGGCGATAGACGCGGTTCCGACGGGAAAGGACGTTCCTTTTCTGCGCCCCGGACAGGGGAGTGTATCCACCATGATGGTGGGTGCGTGGCTCAAACAAACGAAACCTACGGTGTGCTTCACCAAGGGTTTCAAAGTCGGAGACGAAAAAAGTGGAAAGAGCCGAGAAGCAGGAACTGGTTACGTCCTTGCACGATATGTTCTCTGGCGCCGCTTCAGTTGTCGTAGTTCACTATGACGGCCTGAGCGTTGCTGAGATCACTGATCTGCGTTCACAGATGCGTGCAGAGGGTGCATCCCTCAAAGTGACCAAAAACCGGCTGACTCGTCTTGCGCTTAAAGGTACCGACTACGAAGGCATTGCGGACCTGTTTACCGGTCCGACGGCAATTGGTTTCGCTGAAGACCCAGTCTCAGCACCGAAAGTCCTGTCTAAATTCGCCAAAGATAACGAAAAGCTTCGTGTTCTTGGTGGTGGCATGGGCACTACGGTTCTGGATCAGGCTGGTGTTAAAGCGCTTGCCTCCCTGCCGTCGCTCGACGAACTTCGCGGCAAGCTTGTGGGTCTCCTGCAAGCACCTGCTCAGAAGGTCGCTGCGGTTACTCAGGCTCCTGCGGGTCAACTGGCCCGTGTCTTTGGTGCTTACGGAAGCAAAGACGCAGCTTAAACCTTTCTCAAGTGGCCATGGTGGCCGCCTGAGAGCAAAGCATTGTGAATTGTGGATCCCGCGTTGGGACCGTTCTATTTGGAGTGAATAAAATGGCTGACCTTGATAAGTTAGTTGAAGATCTGTCTGCCCTGACTGTTCTGGAAGCTGCTGAGCTTTCAAAACTTCTCGAAGAGAAGTGGGGCGTATCTGCTGCTGCACCTGTAGCTGTTGCTGCTGCACCTGGTGCTGCTGGTGGCGAAGAAGCTGCTGCAGAAAAAGACGAGTTTGACGTTGTTCTGACCGCCGCTGGCGACAAGAAAATCAACGTGATTAAAGAAGTACGTGCAATCACTGGCCTGGGCCTCAAAGAAGCCAAGGACATGGTTGAAGGTGCTCCTAAGACTGTTAAAGAAGCTGCACCAAAAGCTGAAGCCGAAGAAATTAAAGGCAAGCTTGAGGCTGCTGGCGCATCTGTTGAGCTCAAGTAATTTCTTGAGCAATACGAACCGCAGGTCGGGCGTGGTTTACACGCTCGGCCTTTCGGCGTCCTTGGGGTAGGGGACAAAAATCAACTATCCGGCGCTGCACTCCGGCGTAGTTTATTAGGGGTGACAGGTATTTTCGAAACCGCGGCACGGTTGAAAATCATGTGCTGAGGTTTCAATAGGACGCCAAGCTGGCATTTCATTGTCGGTAAGGCCACATTTAGAGAGACGAGGACGAAGTATGGCGACTTCATTCACCGGTCGAAAGCGTGTACGTAAGGATTTTGGTCACATTTCAGAAGTGACCCAGATGCCGAACCTTATTGAGGTTCAGCGTCAATCTTACGATCAATTCTTCAAGGCAGGCGCCACAGAAGAAGAGCGGCTGAGTTCTGGCCTTGAGAAAGTACTCAAGTCGGTATTCCCGATTCAGGATTTCTCGGCCACTTCATCGCTTGAGTATGTGAAGTACGAGCTCGAAGAGCCGAAATATGACGTGGAAGAGTGCCAGCAGCGCGACATGACCTATGCCGCTCCGCTCCGGGTTACCCTGCGCCTTATCGTGTTTGAAGTTGACCCGGAAACAGAAGCTAAGTCTGTTCTCGATATTAAAGAGCAAGACGTCTACATGGGCGACCTGCCTATGATGACTGACAACGGTACGTTTGTAATTAACGGAACCGAGCGTGTTATCGTTAGCCAAATGCACCGTTCGCCAGGTGTGTTTTTCGATCATGACCGCGGTAAAACCCACAGTTCAGGCAAATTCCTGTTTGCTGCACGTGTGATCCCTTACCGCGGCTCTTGGCTCGACTTCGAATTTGACGCCAAAGACATCGTGAATGTGCGTATTGACCGCCGCCGTAAGTTGCCTGCGACAAGTCTTTTGTACGCTCTCGGCATGACGGCTGAAGACATTCTTGAATATTTCTACAAAACCGTTTCCTTCCGCCGTGCGGAAGGTGGCTGGCGGATGCCATTCCGCGCTGAAACGTGGCGCGGACAGAAGCCAGCATTTGATCTCGTTGACGCTGATAGCGGCGAGGTTGTTGTTGAAGCCGGTAAGAAAATCACACCGCGTCTCGGCAAGAAGCTCGAAAACGGTGGTGTTGAAGCCATTCTGGTTCCTGATGATCAGATCCTCGGTCGCTACTCCGCGAAAGATATGATCAACGAAGACACCGGCGCCATTTATGTGGAAGCTGGTCAGGAATTGACTGAAGAGATTGTTGAAGCGCTCTCTACAGCTGGTTGCGACGAAATCGAAGTTCTCGACATTGATGACGTTTCTGTTGGTCCATACATCCGTAACACGCTGATGGCTGACAAGGTTGAAAGTACAGATGGTGCGCTCGCTGAGATTTATAAAGTGATGCGTCCTGGTGAACCACCAACCAAGGAAACAGCCGACGCGCTGTTCTATGGCCTGTTCTTTGATCCAGAACGCTACGACCTGTCGGACGTTGGCCGGGTGAAAATGAACATGCGCCTGAGCGTGGAGTGTGAAGATACTGTTGGCACCCTACGCCGCGAAGACATTCTGCAAACTGTTAAAACACTTGTGGAACTGAAAGACGGTCGTGGTGAGATCGATGATATTGACCACCTTGGCAACCGTCGTGTTCGTTCCGTTGGTGAATTGATGGAAAATCAGTATCGTATCGGTTTGCTGCGCATGGAGCGCGCGATCCGCGAGCGTATGTCTTCTGTCGATATCGATACAGTAATGCCGCATGACCTGATCAACGCGAAGCCTGTTGTCGCGTCTGTACGTGAGTTCTTTGGTTCATCACAACTTTCACAGTTTATGGACCAAACCAACCCACTTTCAGAAATCACGCACAAGCGTCGTATGTCAGCGCTTGGCCCAGGTGGTTTGACGCGTGAGCGTGCGGGCTTTGAAGTTCGTGACGTACACCCAACCCACTATGGTCGTATCTGTCCGATTGAAACACCGGAAGGCCCGAACATTGGTCTGATCAACTCACTGGCGACCTACGCGCAAGTGAACAAGTATGGTTTCATCGAAAGCCCATACCGCCGTGTTGAAAATGGCAAAGTTTCTGACGAGGTTGTTTATCTGTCAGCAATGGAAGAAGCCAAATATACCGTTGCGCAGGCAAACGCGCCGCTTAATGACGATGGTACCTTCGTAAACGATCTGGTTTCCTGTCGTCAGGCTGGTGAATATGTGATGACACAGCCAGCACAGATCAGCCTGATGGACGTATCGCCAAAGCAGCTTGTTTCTGTGGCAGCATCGCTAATCCCGTTCCTTGAGAACGATGATGCGAACCGTGCGCTTATGGGATCAAACATGCAACGGCAGGCCGTGCCACTTGTGCGTGCGGAAGCACCGTTTGTTGGTACTGGTATGGAAGCTGTTGTGGCTCGCGATAGTGGCGCAGCAATTGCCGCCCGCCGTACAGGTGTGGTCGAGCAGGTTGATGCAACCCGTATCGTTATCCGTGCGACGGAAGAAGTTGACCCAGGCAAGTCTGGCGTGGACATCTACTCGTTGCAGAAGTTCCAGCGTTCAAACCAGAACACCTGCATTAACCAGCGTCCGCTTGTGAAAGTGGGTGACCAGATCAAGCAGGGCGACATCATTTGTGATGGTCCGTCAACCGAGCTTGGTGAACTGGCACTTGGTCGGAATGCTCTCGTGGCCTTCATGCCTTGGAACGGTTACAACTTCGAGGACTCCATCCTCATCTCCGAGCGGATCGTGAAAGAAGATGTCTTCACTTCGATCCATATCGAAGAGTTCGAAGTGATGGCTCGCGATACGAAGCTTGGCCCAGAGGAAATCACGCGCGATATTCCAAACGTTGGTGAAGAAGGTCTGAAGAGCCTTGATGAAGCTGGTATCGTATATATCGGTGCCGAAGTTCACCCAGGCGATATTCTGGTTGGTAAGATCACGCCAAAGGGTGAAAGCCCAATGACGCCAGAGGAAAAACTCCTTCGTGCGATCTTTGGTGAGAAGGCTTCTGACGTTCGTGATACATCCATGCGTTTGCCGCCGGGTGTTGCTGGTACCGTTGTTGAGGTACGTGTCTTTAACCGCCATGGTGTGGACAAGGACGAGCGTGCACTGACAATCGAGCGTGAGGAAATTGATCGTCTTACGAAAGACCGTGAAGACGAGCGTACAATTCTTGAGCGTAGCATCTATGGCCGTTTGCAGCCTTGGCTTGTTGGTAAGACCGTGTCTTCCGGCACTAAGGATATGAAAAAAGGCACTGTGATCACTGATGAGGGCCTTGATGGTCTGCCACGTATTCAGTGGTGGGATCTGGCTGTCGATGATGACGACACCATGGGTAAGATCGAAGCACTGCGTAAGCAGTTCGATGAAAGTCGTGCTCAACTGCAAAGCCGCTTTGACGAGAAAATCGAGAAGCTGCAACGTGGTGATGAACTGCCGCCAGGCGTTCTGAAAATGGTTAAGGTTTTTGTTGCTGTGAAGCGTAAGCTTCAACCTGGTGACAAAATGGCTGGCCGTCACGGCAACAAGGGTGTGATTTCTCGCATCCTGCCACAGGAAGACATGCCACATCTTGAAGACGGTACTCCAGTTGATGTGGTTCTAAACCCGCTGGGTGTGCCATCACGAATGAACGTTGGTCAGATTCTTGAAACGCACCTTGGGTGGGCATCTCGTGGCCTTGGCCGTCAGATTGACGGCATGCTGGAAGCCTATCGCCACGGTAGCGGTTCGGTTGATGATTTCCGCAGTAAGTTCAAAGACGTATACGGTGACGGCCAGTTTGGTACCGACGTTGAAGACCTTGACGATGATCAGATCATCGAGCTTGCCGGTAACCTGACAAATGGTGTTCCAATGGGTACGCCAGTGTTTGACGGTGCGGTCGAAAAAGACATTGTGACCATGCTTGAAAAAGCCGGTCTTGATAGTTCTGGCCAGGTTGACCTTTACGATGGTCGTACTGGTGAGAAGTTCGATCGTAAAGTAACTGTTGGCTACATCTACATGCTGAAGCTGCATCACCTGGTGGACGATAAAATCCACGCCCGTTCGATTGGCCCATACAGCCTTGTTACCCAGCAGCCGCTTGGTGGTAAGGCCCAGTTTGGTGGTCAGCGCTTCGGTGAGATGGAGGTGTGGGCATTGCAGGCGTACGGTGCTGCCTATACACTGCAGGAAATGCTCACTGTGAAGTCGGATGATGTTCAGGGCCGGACCAAGGTTTATGAAGCAATTGTTCGCGGCGATGACACATTTGAAGCAGGTATCCCGGAATCCTTCAACGTACTCGTGAAGGAAATGCGGTCCCTCTGCTTGAATGTTGAGCTGATCACAGGAACAGAAGACTAGGGCATGGCCCAGAGCCGGGTGGCAGTTTGCTGTCACCCCGCCTGCGGAAACGCGGGCACGAATATTCAGGATGGCGGTCAGCTTAGACCGAAGTTGGAAGAAAGACGCCGGATATGAACCAAGAAGTGATGAAATACTTCAACCCGAACCAGAAACCAGAGACGTTTGACCAGATTCAAATCTCTGTTGCGTCACCAGAGCGTATTCGCTCCTGGTCGTTTGGTGAGATCAAGAAGCCGGAAACCATTAACTACCGGACCTTCAAGCCAGAGAAAGACGGCCTTTTCTGTGCCCGTATCTTTGGTCCTGTGAAGGACTATGAGTGCTTGTGCGGTAAATATAAGCGCATGAAGTATCGCGGTATCATTTGTGAGAAGTGTGGCGTTGAAGTTACTCTCTCCAAAGTTCGCCGTGAACGCATGGGCCATATTGACCTCGCTGCACCTGTTGCACACATCTGGTTCCTGAAGTCACTGCCAAGCCGCATCGGTCTGCTGCTTGACATGACGCTGAAGGATCTGGAGCGGGTTCTTTATTTCGAATATTATGTGGTTATCGAGCCAGGCTTGACACCACTGAAGCAGTTCCAGCTTCTGTCCGAAGAAGATTATTACCGCGCGCAGGATGAATACGGTGAAGATAGCTTCACTGCGGGTATCGGCGCGGAAGCTATTCGCAAGCTTCTGGAAGCGATTGACCTTGAAGGCGAACGCGAGAAACTGCTCGTTGAGCTGGCTGAAACAAAGTCAGAACTGAAGCCGAAGAAGATCGTTAAGCGTCTGAAGGTTATTGAAGCGTTTATCGACTCTGGAAACCGCCCTGAGTGGATGATCCTGACTGTCGTGCCGGTTATTCCGCCAGAGCTGCGCCCACTCGTGCCGCTGGATGGTGGTCGCTTCGCGACGTCTGACCTCAATGACCTGTATCGCCGTGTTATCAACCGGAACAACCGTTTGAAGCGTCTGATTGAGCTGCGTGCGCCAGACATCATCATCCGTAACGAGAAGCGGATGCTGCAAGAGTCAGTGGATGCGCTCTTCGACAACGGTCGTCGTGGCCGTACCATCACGGGTGCGAACAAGCGTCCGCTGAAGTCGCTATCAGACATGCTTAAGGGTAAGCAGGGCCGTTTCCGTCAGAACCTTCTTGGTAAGCGTGTTGACTATTCTGGTCGTTCCGTAATCGTAACCGGTCCGGAACTTAAGCTGCACCAGTGTGGTCTGCCGAAGAAGATGGCACTTGAGCTGTTTAAACCTTTCATCTACTCGCGCCTCGACAAAAAAGGTATCGCGACCACCATTAAGGCCGCGAAGAAGCTGGTTGAAAAAGAGCGCAGGGAAGTTTGGGATATCCTTGATGAGGTGATCCGTGAACATCCTGTGATGCTGAACCGGGCCCCAACGCTGCACCGCCTTGGTATTCAGGCTTTTGAGCCAGTGTTGATCGAAGGTAAAGCAATTCAATTGCACCCATTGGTGTGTGCTGCCTTTAACGCCGACTTTGATGGTGACCAGATGGCGGTACATGTGCCGCTTTCTATCGAAGCGCAGCTTGAAGCACGCGTCCTGATGATGTCTACAAACAACATCCTGTCACCAGCGAATGGTAAGCCGATCATCGTGCCGTCACAGGATATGGTTCTTGGCCTTTACTATATGACGAGCCTGCGTGAAGGCGACGTTGGTGAAGGCAAGGCATACGCTGACTTTGATGAAGTTCAGTTCGCTCTTGATAGTGGTGCGATCACTCTGCACTCCAAAATCACTGCGCGTATTCGTGCAATTGGTGATGACGGTGAAGAAACTGACCTGCGCGTTGAAACAACGCCGGGCCGTATGCTTCTTGGTCGCCACCTGCCGCTGCACGAGAAAGTGCCATATAGCTTGATCAACCGTCAGCTAACCAAGAAAGAAATTTCCGAGGTTATTGACGTGGTCTATCGTCACTGTGGTCAGAAAACGACGGTACTGTTTGCTGATGCGATTATGGGCGAAGGCTTTAAGCGCGCTTGTAACGCGGGTATTTCCTTCGGTAAGGACGACATGATCATTCCAGAAGCGAAGCTTGAATTGGTTGATGAAACCCGTTCTCTCGTGAAGGAATATGAAGAACAGTATCAAGACGGTCTGATCACTCAGGGCGAGAAATACAACAAAGTTGTAGACGCCTGGGCTCAGTGTACCGACAAAGTCGCGGACGCGATGATGAAGGAAATGGAGAAAACCGAGCTTGATGATACGGGTCGTCAAACCGATGTGAACTCGGTATTCATGATGGCTCACTCAGGCGCACGGGGTAGTGCGGCTCAGATGAAGCAGCTTGCTGGTATGCGCGGTCTGATGGCTAAACCTTCTGGCGAGATCATCGAGACGCCGATTATCTCTAACTTTAAAGAGGGCCTGTCGGTTCTTGAATACTTCAACTCCTCTCACGGTGCTCGTAAAGGTCTTGCCGATACAGCCCTGAAAACAGCGAACTCCGGTTATCTGACTCGCCGTCTTGTTGACGTGTCTCAGGACTGTGTGATCGTTGAGCATGATTGTGGTACCGAAAACGGCATCACGATTTCAGAGGTTTCCGAGGGCGGTGACGTTCTTGTTCCGCTGAGCGAGCGTATCCTTGGCCGTAGCCTTGCTGTTGACGTAAAAGACCCGATCACCGGTGATGTGATGTTTGAAGCTGGTACACTTCTGGACGAAGTGAAGGCTGATGCAATTGAAACAGCCGGTTTCGCAGAAGTGAAAATCCGTTCTGTTCTGACGTGTGATACCAAAGGCGGTGTGTGTGGGGCTTGTTATGGCCGTGACCTTGCTCGTGGTACACCAGTGAACATGGGCGAAGCTGTTGGTGTTATTGCTGCACAGTCAATTGGTGAGCCTGGTACACAGCTTACGATGCGGACATTCCACATCGGTGGTGCAGCAACAGTGAACGCAGAATCTGCAGTTGAATCTTCAGCCGACGGTAAAGTTCGCATCGATAATCGTAACGTTATTGAGGACAGCAAAGGCCGCAAGGTTGTGATGAGCCGGAACATGGAAGTTGTGGTTCTTGACGACGAAGGCCGTGAGCGCGCTAAACACCGCCTGGCTTATGGTTCACATCTGTTCAAGGACGAGGGTGACACCGTTGTTAAGGGCGAAAAGCTCGCTGAGTGGGATCCTTATACTGTTCCGATCATCACAGAGCAAACAGGTATTGTCCGTTTCGTAGACCTTGTTGAAGGCGTGTCCGTTAAGGAAGTTGTTGACGAAGGAACTGGTATCGCATCGAAGGTTGTGACCGACTGGCGTTCAGCGCCAAAAGGCGCTGACCTGCGTCCACGCATCACGCTCCGTGACGAGAAAGACAATGTTGTCGAACTCGCAAACGGTACGGAAGCACGCTACTTCCTATCAGTGGAAGCCATTCTTTCTGTTGAAGATGGTCGCCATGTTCAGGCAGGTGACGTGATTGCACGTATTCCACGCGAAGCTGCGAAAACCAAAGATATTACCGGTGGTCTGCCACGGGTGGCGGAACTCTTTGAAGCTCGCCGTCCTAAGGATCACGCAGTTATCGCTGATATCGATGGTATCGTTGAATTTGGTCGTGATTATAAAAACAAGCGCCGCATCTCTATCCGTCCACGTGACGGTGAAGGTGAGCCGGTTGAATATCTGGTGCCAAAAGGAAAGCACATTGCCGTTCAGGAAGGTGATTTCATCCAACAGGGTGAATATCTGATCGACGGTAACCCTGCACCGCACGATATTCTCCAGGTTCTGGGTGTTGAAGCACTTGCGAACTATCTGGTGAAGGAAGTTCAGGATGTTTACCGCCTGCAAGGTGTGAAGATCAACGATAAGCACATCGAGGTGATCGTTCGCCAGATGCTGCAAAAAGTTGAGATCACAGCAAGTGGTGACAGCACTATGCTTCTTGGCGAGCAGGTTGATCGTGAAGAGTTTGAGGAAGCAAACGCGAAGCTTGAAGCTGAAGGCCGTTTGCCAGCCAAAGGCCACCCGATCCTGCTTGGTATTACCAAAGCAAGCCTGCAAACGCGCAGCTTTATTTCTGCGGCATCGTTCCAGGAGACAACACGCGTACTGACCGAAGCATCGGTTGCCGGTAAGAAAGACAAGCTCGTTGGTCTGAAAGAGAATGTGATCGTTGGTCGCCTGATCCCGGCTGGTACGGGTTCTGTGGTGAACAAGCTTCGCCATGAGGCACACAAGCGTGATGAGATCGCTGCCGCTGCACAAGCTGCAGCTGAAGATCCAATGGCGTCTGCAGAAGCTGAGTTTGCGGCAGCAACCAGCGGTGATGCGGCCCCTGAAGGCGATAACGCCGAAGCATAGGCACGCGGCTATAAGTTATTAAAAAGGCTCGCTTCGGCGGGCCTTTTTTATTGCCCGGCGTTGGTCCTCAGTTTAGCCTATCTGCATCAGGGGAGATTGCTGCGTGAGCAAAAGCATTGGTGTTTCATACTCGGTATTGCTTGCGGTCGTATTACTGGCCGTCAGTGCCTGGTTTAACAGTGTGGGCTTTCTTGCGAGTGACGATGCGTCTTATGCAGCAACAGCCATAAACTGGAATGAAAACTTTCCTTTTATCGGTGGTTCACATTGGTCGTTAAGGCAAACGCTTGTGCTGCCATTGTCCGCAGTTTTCGCTGTTTTTGGTCCCAGTGAAATTGGGTTGATTCTCGTCACAACCGTGTATTTTGTCATGCTCATGGTGCTTTGCTATTGGTGGCTGAACAAGCATGTGCCGGGAAATGCAAAGCTCTGGTTCCTGTTGGTTGCAGCAGTTGCGCCTGGCTTCATGTTCCTTGCCGGCACGTCGAATGTAGATGTGGTGGAAACCTTCTATTTCATGGCCTCTCTGATGCTGTTTTATCATGCCAGAGGGAATGAAAAGCAAACCCAGATACTTTTTGTTTCAGGGTTGATGGTGGGGCTTGCGTTTCTGTCGCGGGCGACGGCTGTTTCCCTGATTGTAACTTACGGCCTGTTTTTTCTAATGGGTGCTTACCATTCAAGGAAGGCTTATTTAGCGCTTGGCGCCGGGGCCGCCTTGGTGTTCGGTGCCGACTGGTTGTTCTATCTGATACAGACCGGCGACCCGCTTTATCGCCTTAATGTGCTGCTCTTCTCACATGTTGGTATTGATAACCCGAGCATTGTCCATGTGGCGGAAGGGACAGGGAACCTAGCGGTTGGAACGCGCTGGGAACCAATCATGATGCTGTTGATTAACAATGAATTTGGGTTTGTGTTTTATGCAGCTGTTGCTGCCTGGTTATGGGCACGCCGCAAGAGAATTTCTTTTGAGGGACAAGACTTCGTCGTTTTGCTTTTCTGGGGCAGTGTTATTCATTTTGTAGTCGTGGGCTATTTAATGGGGTTGCGCCCGTTACCTAGATATTTCTCGTTCCTGTTTATGCCGGCATTGTTTGCCCTTTCGATGGTTTTTGCATCAAGCTTTGCTTCAAAAGAGCAACAGCTGCACAGAATGGCCGCTATTGTGTTTGCGATACTTGCTTCTACTGGTTTCTTGTTGATGGACCTTGGGAACAAAGAGCCGCGCTACGCTGAGGAAGTCCTTTTGAAAGCCTATCGCGATTATCCTGGACAAACAGTCTATGCGGATTCTGACGTTTGCCGAAGAGCAGGTGAATTTCTCAAAATTGGCTATCAACCTGATGATGCCAGGCGTGAATGTGTCGACAGAGCAGCTGCACAGTATTTGGTTCTGCGAGAGCAAGAATACTCTGACCTGAAGGCAGAAGACACGGAACAGGGTATGTATACCGTGCGTCAGGCAATCCAAACAGGCCCCACAGTTGTTGGCAGCGTGATCAGGTTCATTGGTCTGGATCAATTATTGCCAATTCCAAAACGGCTGATCTTTGCCAACCAACCAGTTTATATTATCGAAGTGTCATCCGTTGGAGCCGCAGGTCAAAACGGTGAGAGCAGCTGATATGCTTCAATATGCTATGAAACTTTGTACGGAGTTGGCGTGTGAGTAAGCCAACTTCAGTTGCCATCGTTGGCCCGGTAGCACCCTTTAGAAGTGGTGTTGCAAAGCACACGAGTGAACTGGCTCTGGAGCTAGTGACACGAGCAGAGGTCTCGTTGAAGGTATATTCCTTTAGCCGCCAATACCCTCGTTCTCTGTTCCCTGGCGATGATGACAGGGATGCAAATACCGGGGCTCCCGAAGGATTGGACGTCAGCTATTGTTTGGATTCGGTCAATCCAACGACATGGTTCACGGTGGCAAATGCTGTCATCAAGTCGGGTGCAGAAATTGTTATCTTGCCAGCGTGGACTTTCTTTCTGGCACCATGTCTGGGTGTTGTTGCCTGGATTTGTCGCCGAAAGGGGATCGAGGTCGTGCAAATAGTGCATAACGCGGTAGACCATGAGAGTGCATTTTGGAAACGCCAACTCAGCAAGTTTCAGTTACAGCAAGCTAGCCGCTTCATTACACATGGGTCTCAATTGAAAAGCGATATAGAGGAACTGGGGTGTGGGGGCACTGTATCGGTTCACCCACATCCATTGTTCAATCAATATCCAGAACCTGAAGGTGCTTTGCCCAAACGTGAAAATCTGGAGATTTTGTTCTTTGGTCTGATCAGACACTACAAGGGGCTGGACATGGCCCTGAAGGCATTATCGCAAAGCCAAAATACAGACATTATCCTGAGCGTTGTTGGTGAATTTTGGGAAGGTGAACAGGATACGTTGTCGTTGATCAAAGAACTCGGCCTCTCTGACCAAGTTGAAGTTACCAGCAGATATGTTTCTGACGCAGAAGCAGCTGAGTTTTTTCATCGAGCGGATGTCGTGCTATTGCCTTATAAACATGTAACAGGATCCGGTGTTATTCCTGTGGCATACCGTTATGACACGCCGGTGATTGTGACAGACCATGTTGGACTGACCGAGGTGGTCGAAGATGGTGTAACGGGTTTTATCGTGCCTGATGAAGTAAGCCTTGTAGACCTGCTCAAAAGGTCCGACCGTAACACTTTTTCTGGCATGGTTCCCGCGATTGAAAAATATAAGCAACGTTTCTCCTGGCAGTCTTATGCCGATTGCCTGCTTACCCTTGGTCGAACTGACAACTTATGAACAGCAAGTCGCTCAACATTGTGAAATTCGTCTTCGGGATGAGCGTCATGCTGATCTCTTTCTACTATTTGTATGATCAGGCAATGCAGCATTGGTCTGCTGTTCAGCATGTTGATGTGGCTGGTGTTGGAAAGGGCAAACTGGTTTTGTCTTTGGGCACTTATCTAGGTTCGACATTGGTGGCGGCAGGGATATGGGTGCTTTGCCTGCGTCTGGTTAATGATCAAACAGCTGTTGCGACAGGCATGAGAATTTCCCTGATATCAAGTGTGGCAAAGTATGTGCCTGGCAATTTGGCCCACTTGGTTGGCAAGGCCGTCATGGCCGCCCAAGCTGGCATTGGTAAACGTAAAATCTCGTTCGCCATGCTTTATGAGCTGGGCAACATGTTTTCAGCCAGTTTGTTTATTTCCCTTTTGTTGATATCGCTGGAAGCAAGAGCAGCAGAGATGTTGATACCATTCATTGAGCGGATGGTTGGGGTTAGTTTGTTAACGAGCTTTGTGCAAACAGCTGCGTTAGGGACTGTTGTGATCGGTCTGGTTTTGGCGGCCTTGTTTCTCAGGTATATTCCAAATCAGAACTTGTCCGCCCGGATAGCTGAGCGATACTGGCAAGCAGGTGTAACTTTTGGGGTGCAAACACTGAATTTCGTTGTCTTTGGCACCTCCTTTTATCTGGTCGCGGCAGCAATGGAGATTCCGGATATCTCATGGTTACGTCTTGTCGCAGTCTCGACGATTGCTTGGGTGGCGGGTTTTGCCGCGATTGGGGCACCCGGTGGTATTGGCGTACGCGAAGCAGTGCTTCTGATTCTTCTTGGCCCGGAGTGGGGCGCAGGTAACATACTTGTTGCCGGGATTCTGCACAGGCTATTAACAGTATTGGGCGATTTCATCGCTGTAATACTTGGGTTCAGTTTAAAGGCAGCGGGTAAAGACTAGACAGAAAACAAGCCAATCCACAAGCGCATATGACAGGCCTCACAGTTGGTAAGGCTATTCTTTGATCTCAAGTCTTTTAACGCGTTCCAATACTTCTTCTGTAAGTTGGCGGTTGCGACCAATTAGGTCAGCAAGCAAAGCCATCAACAGGGTGAACACTCCGATCACGAGTAGGGCGGCACCAAGCACCAGCGACTGCACGTGACCGCCACCACCAACGGTGAAATAGAAATATAGAAACCGGACGATAGGCATCAAACCGACCAATAGAAAAACAATGCCGGTAAAAAAGAACACTCGCAGCGGTTTGAACATCGCATACATACGGATAATCGTGGTCATCTGAGCCTGAATAAAAGACCGCATGGATTTAAACAGTCGGGACTTGCGCGTTTGCGGATTAGTGCCAACAGGTACAGAAGCGATAGTCATCTGTTTCATGCCGGCTTGGATGATTGTCTCGGTGGTGTAGGAGAAATTTGAAACGATGTTGAGGCGCATGGCCGCGTCCCGGCTAAAGGCGCGAAAGCCGCTCACGGTATCCGGCACTCGCGTACCCGACAGTCGGCGTACAACACCGCTACCAACCCGTTGCAATAATCGCTTCAGCGGGGAAAAGTGCTTGATCTTATGGGTTTCCCGGTCGCCAACAACAATATCAGCCTCTGCATTGATAATTGGTTCAACCAGTTTAGCAATGTCAGCACCGGCATACTGATTATCACCATCTGTATTGACGATGATATCGGCTCCAGCGCGCAAGGAAGCTTCCATGCCGGATGCAAACGCCCGCGCAAGGCCCTTATTGTGTTTGTGGCGAATGATATGATGAATGCCCAGTTTCTCGGCAACCTCAATGGTGTTATCCGAGCTACCGTCATCAATAATCAGGTACTCAATTGTATCAATACCATCGATCTTTCGCGGCAAATCAGCAAAAGTTTCAGGCAGGGTCTTTTCTTCGTTGAAACAGGGTATCTGGATTATTAATTTCATAGTGACGTCTGCGGCCTCTCACCCCCGTGTGTTGGCTCAACCTTAATCAGCTTTGCAGCTTTGGCAACCGCTATTCTGGAAGTTAGCTCAGTTCAGCTTCGAGAGATAAGCTGTTGCGAGGGGCCTATCGTTGCGAAAAGCGTCAGTAACGCAGACTCCTTTTTTGATTGACGTTTTCCCGGTTTCGGTATAGATAGCCCACCTCGCCAGAGCTCAGGTGGTAGGCTAAAGCGGCCTAGACGCTGGGGTTTGCTGGCTAAAGTACATATTTAGAATCGATTCAGATAGCCTGATTGGAGCGAAATGCTGCCGGTTGAGGCTGTTTTTGCTGTATGCAAGAAAGGTTGTCTGGAATGATGGTGACAGAGAAAAACGGCTAAAATACCAATAGGGAAAAAGAATGCCTACCATTAACCAGCTTGTGCGTAAGCCTCGCAAAGACAAGCCAGTGCACAATAAAGTGCCAGCGCTTGAAGCATGTCCGCAAAAACGCGGCGTGTGTACACGTGTTTATACAACAACTCCAAAGAAGCCGAACTCAGCCCTTCGTAAGGTTGCTCGTGTTCGCTTGTCCAACGGCCACGAAGTGACCTCCTATATCCCAGGTGAAGGTCACAACCTGCAGGAACACTCTGTTGTTCTGATTCGCGGTGGTCGTGTGAAAGATTTGCCTGGCGTTCGCTACCACACTCTGCGTGGTGTGCTTGATACCCAGGGTGTTGCAGATCGTCGTCAGGGCCGTTCCAAATACGGCACCAAGCGTCCGAAGTAAGATTGAAGAAGGAATTAACGCATGTCTCGTCGTCATAGCGCAGAAAAACGCGATGTCCTGCCCGATCCGAAGTTCGGTGACGTGGTACTGACGAAATTTATGAACAGCCTTATGCTCGATGGCAAAAAATCTGTCGCTGAGCGTATTGTGTATGGTGCTTTTGATCGTGTGGAAAATCGCGCAAAAACAGATGCGCTGCCACTGTTCCATGAAGCATTGGATAATGTGAAGCCTGCAATTGAGGTTCGCTCCCGCCGGGTTGGTGGTGCGACGTATCAGGTGCCTGTTGAAGTTCGCTCCGAGCGTGCTCAGGCTCTGGCTATTCGCTGGTTGATCGCTGCTGCTCGTAACCGCAACGAAACCACAATGGTTGATCGCCTGTCAGGTGAACTGATGGACGCGGCTAACAACCGTGGTGCTGCTGTTAAGAAGCGGGAAGACACTCACAAGATGGCGGAAGCTAACAAAGCCTTCTCGCACTATCGCTGGTAAGTATTTAAGTAGGGAACTGGTTCGATGGCACGCAGAACGCCACTAAGTGATTATCGCAATATCGGCATCATGGCTCACATTGATGCGGGTAAAACAACGACTACAGAACGTATCCTTTATTATACTGGCCGTAGCCACAAAATCGGCGAAGTGCACGATGGCGGCGCGACCATGGACTGGATGGAGCAAGAGCAGGAGCGGGGTATTACCATTACCTCCGCCGCGACAACTTGTTTCTGGAACGATCATCGCATCAACATCATCGATACCCCGGGTCACGTGGACTTCACTATTGAAGTTGAGCGTTCTCTTCGGGTTCTTGATGGTGCTGTAGCTGTATTTGACTCAGTGGCGGGTGTTGAGCCTCAGTCTGAGACTGTGTGGCGTCAGGCTGACAAGTACGGCGTTCCGCGTATGTGTTTCGTCAACAAGATGGACCGCATGGGCGCGAACTTTGAGCGCTGCGTAGACATGATCAAGGAGCGCCTTGGTGCGAAGGCTCTTGTTGTTCAGTTGCCAATCGGCGCTGAAAGCGAGTACGAAGGTCTGATCGATCTCGTGAAAAACCAGGAAGTTCTCTGGAAAGGTGAAGACCTTGGTGCGTCCTACGAATATGTAGACATTCGCCCAGAGCTTGCTGATGCCGCTGAAGAAGCGCGCATGGAGATGATCGAAACAGCCGTTGAAGCTGATGAGGCTTTGCTTGAAAAATACCTCGAAGGTGAAGAGATCACCGAAGAGGAGCTGAAGTCTGCTATCCGTAAGGGTACGATCGCTGGCGATTTTGTTCCGGTTCTAAACGGTACTGCATTTAAAAACAAAGGTGTTCAGCCTCTGTTGGATGCTGTTGTTGATTTCATGCCTGCGCCAACTGACGTTGCTGCGATCAACGGTGTTGATGCTGCTGACCCGGAAAAAGAGATTGTTCGTAAGTCTGACGACGAAGAGCCATTCTCTGCTCTGGCGTTTAAGATCATGAACGACCCATTCGTTGGTTCTTTGACTTTCTGCCGTATCTACTCAGGTGTTCTTGAGACTGGTACTCAGGTGATGAACTCTGTGAAGCAACGTAAAGAGAAAATCGGTCGTATGCTTGAAATGCATGCGAACAACCGGGAGGACCTCAAAGAAGCGCGCGCTGGTGACATCATCGCCCTCGCTGGCCTGAAGTCTACGACAACCGGTGACACTCTTTGTGCTAACAACTCTCAGGTTATCCTGGAGCGCATGGAATTCCCTGATCCGGTGATTTCTGTTGCGGTTGAGCCAAAAACCAAAGCTGACCAGGAAAAAATGGGTATTGCCCTTAACCGTCTTGCTGCGGAAGATCCAAGTTTCCGTGTTGCTTCTGACGAAGAAAGTGGCCAGACCGTTATTTCCGGCATGGGCGAACTGCACCTCGACATTCTTGTTGATCGCATGAAGCGTGAGTTCAAGGTTGAGTGTAGCGTTGGTGCGCCTCAGGTTGCTTACCGTGAGAGCTTCGCCAAAGAAGTTGAAGTTGATTACACGCACAAGAAACAGTCTGGTGGTTCCGGTCAGTTTGGTCGCGTGAAAATGGTTGTTACTCCTGGTGAGCGTGGCTCTGGCTTCGAATTCATCGACGAGATCAAGGGTGGTAACATTCCTAAAGAATACATCCCTGGTGTTGAAAAAGGCATCAAGGATATCGCCGAGAGCGGTGCACTGATCGGCTTCCCGATCATTGACTTCTCGGTTCGTCTGATCGACGGCGCCTACCACGATGTTGACTCTAGCGTTCTGCGTTTGAAATCGCAGGCCGTGGTGCAACACGTCAGGCTGCTGAAGATGCAGGTATCCGGCTCCTCGAGCCAATGATGAAAGTTGAGGTTGTTACTCCTGAGGAGTACATGGGCGACGTGATCGGCGACCTTAACAAGCGTCGTGGTCAGATCCAGGGTTCTGAAACCCGTGGTCCGAACACGGTTGTGAATGCAATGGTTCCGCTGGCGAACATGTTCGGTTACGTGAACGAGCTCCGCTCTTTCTCACAAGGCCGGGCTACGTTCTCTATGCAGTTCGACCATTACGAAGGTGTTCCGCAGGCAGTTGCTGACGAAGTCAAAGCAAAGCTTGCAGGATAATTTGATAACAAAAAAGCGTTATGGACCCCTTGGTAAACAAGGGCCGATAGAAAGGTTTTAAAATGGCTAAAGAGAAGTTTGAGCGTAATAAGCCGCACTGTAACGTTGGTACGATTGGTCACGTTGACCATGGTAAGACGACGTTGACAGCTGCGATTACGAAGGTTCTGGCGGAAGCTGGATCTGGCGAAGCAGTTGACTTTGCCAACATTGACAAGGCACCAGAGGAGCGTGAGCGCGGTATCACGATCTCTACAGCACACGTTGAGTATGAGACGGAAGGCCGTCACTATGCGCACGTTGATTGCCCGGGTCACGCCGATTATGTGAAGAACATGATCACTGGTGCGGCACAGATGGATGGTGGCATCCTTGTTGTGAACGCAGCAGATGGTCCAATGCCACAAACACGTGAGCACATTCTACTTGCACGTCAGGTTGGTGTACCTGCTCTTGTTGTATTCCTGAACAAAGTTGACCAGGTTGACGACGAAGAGCTTCTTGAGCTTGTTGAGATGGAAGTTCGTGAGCTTCTTTCCGAGTATGAATTCCCTGGCGACGATATTCCTATCGTAGCTGGTTCTGCTCTTGCAGCTCTTGAAGGCCGCGACGACAACATCGGTAAAGAGAAGATCCTTGAGCTGATGGCTGCTGTTGATGAGTATATCCCACTGCCAGAGCGTGCTGTTGACGGTGCGTTCCTGATGCCTGTTGAGGACGTATTCTCTATCTCTGGTCGTGGTACAGTTGCGACAGGCCGTGTAGAGCGTGGTATCGTCAAGGTTGGTGAAGAGATTGAAATCGTAGGCATCAAGGAAACTACGAAGACAACAATCACTGGTGTTGAAATGTTCCGCAAGCTTCTGGACGAAGGTCAGGCTGGCGACAACATTGGTGCGCTTCTTCGTGGTGTTGCCCGTGACGAGATCGAGCGTGGTCAGGTTCTGGCCCATGTTGGCTCTATCACACCGCACACCAAGTTCACTGCAGAGACTTACATCCTCACTAAAGAGGAAGGTGGCCGTCACACGCCATTCTTTGCGAACTATCGTCCACAGTTCTACTTCCGTACAACTGACGTGACTGGTAACGTTGAGCTTCCATCTGGCACAGAGATGGTAATGCCTGGTGACAATGTGAACCTGACTGTTGAGCTTATCGCGCCGATCGCGATGGACGAAGGTCTTCGCTTCGCGATCCGCGAAGGTGGCCGCACAGTTGGTGCTGGCGTAGTCGCAAATATCATCGAGTAGAATAATTAGGCGCTGGAGCTATGTCTCTGGCGCCGCTTTTTAAGGTGTAAGATCAATGGAAGCGCAAAATATTCGCATCCGCCTGAAGGCTTTTGACCACCGTGTGCTTGACCAAGCAACCGGTGAAATTGCCAATACGGCTAAGCGTACGGGCGCTCTTGTTCGCGGTCCAATTCCGATGCCAACCAGAATTGAAAAATTCACGGTTCTCAGAAGCCCGCACGTGAACAAAAAGTCCCGCGAGCAATTCGAGATGCGTACGCACAAGCGTCTGCTCGATATCGTAGACCCAACACCGCAAACAGTTGATGCTCTTATGAAGCTCGACCTGTCTGCTGGTGTCGATGTCGAAATCAAGCTGCAAGGGTAAGTCCAATGCGTACTGGTTTGATTGCAAAAAAACTTGGCATGACACGCGTCTTTAACGAGCGCGGTCATCATGTGCCGGTAACAGTTCTGCAGCTCGAAGGCTGTCAGGTTGTTGCTCAGCGCACGATTGAAAAAGATGGTTACACGGCACTTCAACTTGGTTCCGGTAACCGCAAGGTTAAAAACGTATCCAAAGCCCAGCGTGGTCACTTCGCGAAAGCGCAAGTTGAGCCAAAAGCTAAACTGGCTGAATTCCGTGTGAGCGATGATGCTCTTGTGGAAGTGGGTGCAGAACTGACTGCAGACCACTTTGTAGCTGGCCAGCGTGTAGACGTTGTCGGCACTTCAAAGGGTAAAGGTTTTGCCGGTGCGATGAAGCGCCACAACTTTGGTGGTCTTCGCGCATCACACGGTGTGTCTATCTCTCACCGTTCACATGGTTCGACTGGTCAGTGTCAAGACCCGGGCCGCGTGTTCAAAGGTAAGAAGATGGCTGGTCAACTTGGTGATGTTCGCTCAACTGTTCAAAACCTTGAAATCGTCGAAACTCGCGCCGATGAGGGCCTGATCCTCGTAAAAGGCGGTCTTCCTGGCTCTAAAGAGGGTTGGGTTCTGGTTTCAGACGCAGTGAAAAAAGCGCTCCCTGAGGATGCGCCAATGCCAGCGGCTTTCCGTGCGCCTGCAGCTGAAGAAGAGGCTCCTGCTCAAGAAGCAGCGCCTGCTGAAGCAGAAGCAGCTCCTGCAGAGGAAGCAGCGGCTGAAGGAAATGAGGAATAAGTCATGAAGACGAATGTCCTTACACTTGATGCCAAGAAAGCCGGCGACATCGATCTCGATGAGGCTATCTTTGGTGTAACAGCGCGGGCAGACATTCTGCACCGTGTTGTAAACTGGCAGCTTGCTAAGCGCCGTGCTGGTACTCACGCGGTTCAGTTCCGCTCTGACGTATCTCGCACTGGTTCACGTCTTGGTCGCCAAAAGGGTGGTGGTACCGCTCGTCACGGTTCACGTCGCTCCAACATCTTTGTTGGTGGTGGCCGTGCGTTTGGTCCGATCCCACGCGATCATGGCTTTAGCCTGCCGAAGAAAGTTCGCAAACTTGGCCTGAAGAGCGCGCTCTCTGCCAAGCAAGCTGACGGTAAACTCATTGTTGTTGATGCTGCTGAGCTTAAAGAAGGCAAAACCAAGGAGCTTAAAGCTAAGCTTGAGAAACTTGGTGTAACCAACGCTCTCTTTGTTGATGGTGCTGAAGTGAACGAAAACTTCCTCCGTGCTGCTCAGAACATCCCAAATGTTGACGTGCTGCCAACGCAAGGCGCGAACGTTTACGACATTCTGCGTCGTGACACGCTTGTGCTGACCAAAGCGGCTGTTGAGACACTCGGGGAGAGGCTCAAATGACAAACGTAAAGCATTTTGACGTTATCAAAAGCCCAGTGATCACCGAAAAGGCGACACTTGGTTCTGAAAACAACCAAGTGACTTTCAAAGTTGCGATTGATGCCACCAAGCCTGAAATCAAGGCTGCGGTTGAAGCGCTCTTTGAAGTGAAAGTCACTAAGGTCAACACGCTGCGCCAAGAAGGCAAGGTAAAGCGTTTCCGTGGTGTAACCGGCAAGCGGGCCGAGTACAAAAAAGCCATGGTTACACTTGCTGAAGGCAACAGCATTGATGTGACGACGGGAGTTTAACCGATGGCATTGAAGCAATATAAACCGGTTACTCCGTCTCAGCGTGGTCTTGTTCTTGTTGACCGTGAAGGTCTGCACAAAGGCAAGCCAGTCAAGAAGCTGACTGAAGGTTTGACCAAGTCTGGCGGTCGCAACAACACGGGCCGTATCACTGCACGTCGCATTGGTGGTGGTCACAAGCGTACTTACCGGAAAATCGACTTTAAGCGTACTAAATGGAATGTTCCTGCAACGGTTGAGCGTCTTGAGTATGACCCGAACCGTACTGCGTTCATCGCGCTTATTAAATATGAAGACGGTGAGCTAGCGTACATCCTTGCGCCTCAGCGGCTTGCTCCGGGCGATACTGTTATCGCTGCTGAGAAAGCTGACGTGAAGCCAGGTAACGTTATGCCGCTTTCCAACATGCCTGTTGGTACCATCATCCACAATGTGGAGATGAAAGCAGGCAAGGGCGGTCAAATCGCTCGTTCAGCAGGCACATACGCCCAGCTGATCGGTCGTGACCGTGGTTACGCACAGCTGCGCCTGAGCTCAGGTGAAGTACGCGTTGTTCGCGGCGAGTGCGTGGCAACTGTTGGTGCCGTTTCCAACCCCGATAACCAGAACATCAAGCTCGCTAAAGCGGGTCGGAACCGCTGGTTGGGTAAACGTCCATCTGTTCGTGGTGTTGCCATGAACCCGGTGGATCACCCACACGGTGGTGGTGAAGGTCGTACCTCAGGTGGTCGTCACCCTGTGACACCATGGGGTAAGCCTACTAAAGGTAAGCGTACTCGCTCTAATAAAGCTACTGACAAGCTTATCATCCGGTCGCGCCACGAGCGCAAGAAACGTTAAGGAGTCCCGAATATGGCACGCTCTGTATGGAAAGGTCCTTTCGTTGACATGCACCTTCTCAAGAAGGTGGAAGCAGCTCAAGAAAGTGGCAAATCCGCTATCGTCATCCAAACCTGGTCACGCCGGTCGACTATTCTTCCGGATTTCGTAGGCATTACTTTCAATGTCTACAACGGCCAGAAATTCATCCCTGTTTATGTGACCGAAGATATGGTCGGCCACAAGCTGGGTGAATTCTCACCAACGCGCACCTACTACGGTCACGCTGCGGATAAGAAAGCGAAGAGGAAGTAATCGTGGGTAAGCAATCAGCAAAACGCCGTTTGGCGGATAACGAAGCTGTTGCAACCGCAACTATGCTTCGTGGCTCGCCCCAGAAACTGAATCTGGTCGCAGCCAGCATCCGCGGTATGAAAGTGGAAAAAGCTCTGAACTCTCTGAGCTTTAACCGCCGCCGTAGCGCTGTTGATGTTAAATCTGTTCTCGAAAGCGCCATCGCGAATGCCGAGAACAACCATAACCTTGATGTGGACAGCCTGATCGTTGCTGAAGCCACTGTGGGTAAAGCACTGACCATGAAACGGTTCCGTGCTCGCGCTCGCGGTCGGGTTGGCAAGATCGTTAAGCCGTTCAGTCGTCTGCGCATTGTTGTGCGTGAAGTAGAGGAGACTGCATAATGGGTCAGAAAGTAAGCCCAGTTGGTCTGCGCCTTGGTGTTAACCGCACCTGGGACTCGCGCTGGTATGCCGAAGGCGATGACTACGGCAGCCTGTTGCACGAAGACCTGAAAATCCGTGAGTTCATCACTAAGGAACTGGCTCAGGCTGGTATTTCCAAAGTTGTGATCGAACGCCCGGCAAAAAAATGCCGCGTGACTATTTATTCGGCACGCCCTGGTGTGATCATCGGTAAAAAAGGCGCCGACATCGAGAAGCTTCGCCGCAAAGTTGCTGGCTTCACCGACGCCGAAGTGAGCCTCAACATCGTTGAAGTTCGCAAGCCTGAAGTTGACGCCAAGCTGATCGCTGATGGCATTGCACAGCAACTGGAGCGCCGTGTGGCTTTCCGTCGTGCGATGAAGCGGTCTGTTCAAAGCGCTATGCGCCTTGGTGCCGGTGGTATTCGTATCAACTGTGCTGGCCGTCTGGGTGGTGCAGAGATCGCACGGACCGAGTGGTACCGCGAAGGTCGTGTGCCGCTTCATACGCTGCGCGCCGACATTGACTATGGCACTTCTGAAGCTCTGACTGCTTATGGCATCTCAGGCATCAAGGTGTGGGTCTATAAAGGCGACATCATGGAACACGATCCAATGGCTCATGAGCGTCGTGCAAACGAAGCCCAAAGCCAGGGTGGCCCATCCCGCCGCTAGGCAGGATGGGATAGTCGAAGGAAGCACAGACAATGTTGCAACCGAAACGTACAAAGTTCCGTAAGGCCCACAAGGGCCGTATCCACGGCAATGCCAAGGGCGGAACTGATTTGAACTTTGGCCAGTTTGGTTTGAAAGCAACCACTGCTGGTCGTGTAACCGCTCGTCAAATCGAGGCGGCGCGTCGTGCCATGAACCGTCACATGAAACGGTCTGGTAAAGTCTGGATTCGCATCTTCCCGGATGTGCCAGTAACGGCAAAGCCTACCGAGGTTCGGATGGGTAAAGGTAAGGGTTCCGTTGATCGCTGGGTGGCCAAGGTTAAGCCTGGTCGCGTTATGTTCGAGATCGACGGTGTCTCTGAAGAAATCGCACGCGGTGCGTTTGAGCGGGCGGCTGCTAAGCTTTCCGTTGCAAGCCGCATCGTAGAGCGCATGCACTAAGCGGAGAAGAGTGATGAAGGCAGCAGATCTTCGTGCCAAGTCCAAAGACGAGCTCCGCGATGAGCTTGTCAGCTTGAAGAAAGAGCAGTTTAACCTGCGCTTTCAAGCCGCAAGTGGACAATTGGAAAACACAGCACGGGTTCGCCAGGTACGCCGCGATGTAGCGCGTATCCAGACGATCCTGTCTGAGCAAGCAGAGGCGTAAGGAGAATTCAATGCCAAAGCGTATTCTGCAAGGCGTGGTCGTAAGCGACAAGGGTGCAAACACCGTTGTTGTTAAAGTTGAACGTCGGATCAAGCATCCATTGCTTGACAAAATTATTCGACGCTCTAAGAAGTACCACGCTCATGACGAGAGCAACAAAATTCAGGTTGGCGAAACTGTTCGTATTGAAGAGTGTCGTCCTATCTCGAAACTGAAGACTTGGCGCGTAGTAGGCGGTGAGGCGTAAGCCTCATCGTTTGTATGCGTCGGTTATAATTGAAGAAAAGGGTGTAACCCATGATTCAAATGCAAACCAACCTCGATGTGGCCGATAACTCTGGGGCCAAGAGGGTGCAGTGCATTAAGGTCCTTGGTGGATCTAAAAGAAAGACAGCCGGAGTAGGCGACATTATCGTCGTCTCAGTCAAAGAGGCGATCCCACGGGGTCGTGTGAAGAAAGGTGACGTGCATCGCGCCGTCATCGTACGTACAGCCAAAGAAGTTCGCCGTAACGATGGTACTGCTATCCGTTTCGACAACAATGCTGCTGTACTTGTGAACAAGAACCACGAACCAATCGGTACACGTATTTTTGGCCCGGTTGTTCGTGAACTGCGTGCGAAGAAGCATATGAAAATCATCTCGCTTGCACCGGAGGTACTCTAATGGCCGCTAAATTGAAAAAAGGCGATAAGGTCGTTGTGATTGCCGGTAAAGACAAAGGCAAGCGCGGCGAAATTCTCTCAGTTCTGCCAAGCGAAGGTCGTGCTGTTGTACAGGGTGTAAACCTTGTTAAGCGTCACCAGCGCCCAACGCAGACGAGCCCGGGTGGTATTAATACCAAAGAAGCTCCTATTCAGCTCTCCAATCTGATGATTGAAGACCCGAAAGATGGCGCTCCGACCCGGATTGGTTTCAAAGTCGAGGACGGCAAAAAAGTTCGTTTTGCCAAAAAGTCCGGAGAGGTGATCAATGGCTGATACAACTATGCCACGCCTTCGTACGAAGTATGAAGATAAGATCCGTGCGTCTCTTCAGGAGAAGTTCGGCTATAATAACCCTATGCAGGTTCCAAAGCTGGACAAAATCGTGATCAACATGGGTGTTGGTCGTGACGGCGTTCAGGACAAGAAAAAGGTGACCAAGGCAGCTTCAGAGATTGAAGCAATTGCTGGCCAGAAGCCCGTTGTTACACGTGCTCGTAAGTCTATTGCAGGCTTCAAGCTGCGTGAAGGCATGCCGATTGGTGCGAAGGTAACACTTCGTTCAGAGCGCATGTACGAGTTTCTTGATCGCCTGATTACCATTGCAATGCCTCGCATCCGTGACTTCCAGGGCGTTAACCCGAAGTCTTTTGACGCTAACGGCAACTATGCAATGGGTGTTAAGGAACAACTCATTTTCCCTGAGATCAACTACGACAATGTAGATCAGGTTCGGGGTATGGACATCATCATCTGCACCACGGCACAGACCGACGACGAAGCACGTGAGCTTCTGCGCGGTTTCGACATGCCGTTCAAAGCGTAGCAGGAGGGTTTTATTATGGCTAAAAAGAGCGCCATTCAAAAAAACAAGCGCCGCGAAAAGATCGTTGCCAAGTATGCTGAAAAGCGTGCTGCCCTGAAGGCAAAGGTTTACGACAAGAGCTTGTCAGAAGACGAGCGTTGGCTCGCTGCTTTGCAGCTTGCTGCGCTTCCACGTGACGGTGCAGCGACCCGTCTTCGCAATCGTTGCGAAGTAACCGGTCGTCCGCGCGGTTACCACCGTAAGTTCAGAATGTCTCGTATTGCACTGCGTGAGCTTGGCTCTGCAGCGAAGATACCTGGCGTTGTTAAATCAAGCTGGTAAAGGGGAAAGCTCATGTCGATGACTGATCCTATCGCAGATATGCTGACCCGCATCCGCAACGGCCTGATGGCAGGGAAATCCGTTGTAGATACGCCAGCATCTAAAACCCGTCAGCGCATTCTCGATGTGCTTCAGCGGGAAGGTTATATTCGTGGTTACACACGCACTGAAGGTGATGCGAACAAAGCAACACTTTCTATTGAGCTGAAATACATGGAAGGTGAGCCGGTTATCCGCACGATCAATCGTGTGTCTAAGCCTGGTCGCCGCGTGTACAGCTCTGTTCGTGATCTGCCACGTGTTCACAACGGCCTTGGAATTTCGATCGTTTCCACACCGAAAGGTGTTCTCTCAGACGCTGAAGCGCGTGAGAGCAATGTGGGCGGCGAAGTTCTCTGCACCGTATTCTAAGGAAGGGTAACGAAATGTCCCGTATCGGTAAAAAGCCAGTGGCTATCCCGGCAGGCGTAACCGTTTCCCTTGACGGTTCAGACTTGTCCATCAAAGGCCCAAAAGGCGAACTGTCCATGTCTTTCGTTCCAGAAGTGACTGCTAGTCACGAAGACGACAAGATTGTTGTTTCGCCTGCTAATGAAACAAAGCGTGCCCGCTCAATGTGGGGAATGCAGCGTTCAATGGTTAATAACATCATCGAAGGTGTGACCAACGGTTTCTCCAAGAAGCTTGGTCTGCAAGGTGTTGGTTATCGTGCGCAGATGAAAGGCACTAGCCTGAACCTGCAACTCGGTTTCAGCCATGACGTAAATTTCCCGGTGCCTGAAGGCATCAAGATTGAGACGCCTGATCAAACCACGATCGTGGTATCCGGTATCAACAAGCAACTTGTTGGTGAAACGGCTGCCAAGATCCGTGAATACCGGAAACCAGAGCCTTACAAAGGCAAGGGTATCCGTTATGACGGCGAATATGTGTTCCGCAAGGAAGGCAAGAAGAAGTAGGTGGCACCCATGGCAAAAGCTATTAACAATTTTGAAAAGCGTCGCCAGCGCAACCGTACCCAACTTAAGAAAGTTGGTGGCGGGCGGCCTCGCCTTTCTGTCCACAGGACAAACCAGCATATTTATGCTCAGGTTATCGACGATGTTAAAGGAGCAACTCTTGCAGCTGCTTCTACACTCGACGCTGACCTTAAGAGTGGTGCGACTTCTAACGTAGAAGCAGCATCTAAAGTCGGAAAACTGATTGCCGAGCGGGCCAAAGCCGCGGGCGTTGAAACAGTTGTGTTTGATCGTGGTGGTTTTCTGTACCACGGTCGCGTTAAAGCACTGGCTGAAGCAGCGCGCGATGGCGGCCTGAGCTTCTAGGCTTGGTATAAGGAAAAGGATGTCCCATGGCACGCCCAGAACGCAATCGTGAAGAGAGTGAACTGATTGAAAAACTTGTCCACATTAACCGTGTGGCCAAGGTGGTAAAAGGTGGTCGTCGGTTTGGTTTCGCAGCCCTCGTGGTTGTTGGTGACCAGCGCGGTCGTGTAGGTTTCGGTAACGGTAAAGCCCGTGAAGTTCCTGAAGCGATCCGCAAAGCAACCGAAGCTGCCAAGAAAAACATGATCCGTGTACCGCTCAAGGAAGGCCGTACGCTGCACCATGATATCCGGGGCCGTCACGGCGCTGGTAAGGTGCTGCTGCGCACAGCTGTTCCTGGTACTGGTATCATTGCTGGTGGTCCGATGCGTGCGGTGTTTGAAGCACTTGGCGTACAAGACGTTGTTACGAAATCACAAGGGTCTTCAAACCCTTACAACATGATCCGTGCAACGTTTGACGCTCTGTCACTTCAGAACTCACCACGTATGGTTGCCTCCAAGCGCGGCAAAAAAGTAGCTGACATTGTTGCCCGTCGTGGTGACGTGAAGGCTGTTGAAGCCGACGCTGTTGAAGCGGAGTAATGACCGATGGCTGCTAAGAAAAAGACAGTAAAAGTAACCCAGATCGGTAGCCCGATCCGTCGCCGTGAAGATCAGCGTCAGACGCTGGTTGGCTTGGGCCTTAACAAAATGCACAAGACGCGTGAGCTTGAAGACACGCCTGCAGTGCGCGGCATGATCAGCAAGGTGCACCACCTGGTGCGCGTTGAAGATTAAGCCGGCGTTTGGAGAATTGTGATGAAACTCAATCAACTCAAAGATAACGCCGGTGCTCGCAAGTCTGCGATGCGTGTAGGCCGTGGTATCGGTTCTGGTAAGGGTAAAACCGCCGGTTCCGGTCACAAAGGTCAGAAAGCTCGCTCCGGTGTAGCAATTAATGGCTTTGAGGGTGGCCAAATGCCACTTTATCAACGCCTGCCAAAGCGTGGTTTTAATAGCCGCAACAAGAAAGATTTTCAGCTTGTCAACGTTGGTCGCCTTCAAAAAGCAATCGACGCTGGTAAATTGGACGCTAAATCCCCAATTACTGTTGAGACACTCGTTGAAGCGGGTGTTGTTGGCAAGGTTGTGGACGGCATTCGCCTTCTCGCGAAGGGTGAGCTGAAAGCCAAGCTTGATATTACGGTAACTGGTGCGTCCAAGGCCGCAGTAGAAGCTGTTGAAAAGGCTGGCGGTAAAATTACCGTCGCATAACCAGAAGCTAAGCCGAGATAACATTTAGGGCTGGAGACCGCGTTTATGGCATCTGCTGCAGAACAACTTGCGTCCAACCTCAGCTGGTCCGCCTTTGCGAAGGCGGACGAACTGAAGAAGAGGATTCTGTTCGCTCTTGGCGCACTCATTGTGTTCCGTCTGTGTAGCTATATTCCTATTCCGGGAATTGACGCTGCTGCAGTGGAGCGCATGTTTGCGAACCTTCAGGGTGGCTTTGTTGACATCGTCAACACATTCTCAGGTGGTGCATTGCAGCGGACGTCGATCATTATGCTCGGCATCATGCCCTATATCTCGGCTTCGATTATCATGCAGCTTCTGACCACCATGAGTTCCACGCTTGCGCAGTGGAAAAAAGAAGGTGAGCAGGGCCGCAAGAAAATCAACCAATATACCCGTTACGGCACTGTGTTGCTGACTATCGTTCAGGGCTGGGCGATTGCCGCCGGTCTTGAAAGTCAGCCGGGTGTTGTCGTGGACCCGGGGTTGTTCTTCCGCTTTACAGCGGTTGTGACGCTACTGGGCGGTACCATGTTTCTGATGTGGCTTGGTGAGCAGATCACCCAGCGCGGTATCGGTAACGGTATCTCCCTTATCATTTTTGCGGGCATCGTCGCAGAACTGCCGGGTGTTCTTGCCCAGGCGTTTGAACTGACCCGTACCGGCCAGCTGAATTTTCCTGTGCTCCTTGCTATGCTTGCTGGTGCTGCTGGGCTCATCTGGTTCATCGTATTCTTCGAACGTGCTCAGCGCCGCATCGTTATCCAGTATCCAAAGCGCCAGCAGGGCAACCGTGTGTTCCAGGGTGACAAGTCTCACCTGCCGCTGAAGCTTAATGTTGCTGGTGTTATCCCGCCGATCTTCGCAAGCTCCTTGCTGCTTATGCCGCTTACTGTGGCTGGTATGTCTGCGCAGGGCGGTAACGAATTTCTAGGCACGGTGACTGCTATTCTTGCGCCGGGTCAACCGATCTATATTGCACTATATGTAGCTCTGATCGTTTTCTTCTGCTTTTTCTACACAGCCATTCAGTTCAACCCTGAAGATACGGCTGATAACCTGAAGAAAAACGGTGGTTTCGTTCCGGGTATTCGTCCGGGTAAGCGCACAGCAGAATATCTCGATTACGTGCTCACACGCTTGACGGTGATTGGTTCAGCTTACCTGTCTGTGGTGTGCGCGATCCCAGAGTTTATTATCAGCGCGTCTGCGATCCCGTTTTATCTTGGCGGTACAAGCTTGCTGATCGTGGTTAATGTAACCATGGACACAGTTAGCCAGATCCATTCGCACCTGATGGCGCAACAATATGAAGGTCTCTTAAAGAAGGCCCGCTTGAAGGGAGGTCGTGGCAGATGATCATTATTCTGTTTGGCCCTCCCGGTGCTGGTAAAGGCACCCAGGCACAGCGCCTTGAAAAGAATCATGGCCTTGTTCAACTTTCTACCGGCGATATGCTGCGTGCTGCAGTAGCAGCGAAAACGCACTATGGTCAGAAAGCTGAAGAAAAAATGAAAGCCGGGCAACTGGTTTCCGATGATATCGTGATTGGCATCATTGCCGACCGTATCAAGGAAGATGATTGCAAAAACGGCTTTATTCTGGACGGTTTCCCGCGCAATGTTGCCCAGGCTCAGGCGCTTGACGTGATGCTGCGGGAAGAAGGCGTGAAGCTGGATGCTGTTGTTCAGATGAAAGTTGACGACGAAGCGCTTGTCGATCGTGTTTCTGGCCGCTATACCTGCGCGTCCTGCAACGAAGGTTACCACGATACCAACCTTAAGCCGAAGGTTGAAGGCGTGTGTGACGTTTGTGGAGGCACAGAGTTTAAGCGCCGTGCGGACGATAATGCCGAGACGGTCGCGAAGCGGCTCGATGAATATTATGCACAGACGGCACCAGTGTTGCCGTACTATGCAGAAAAAGGAATTTTGCAGCAGGTTGATGGCATGGCTGCCATTGATGACGTGACTGCACAAATAAACGCGGTTTTGGCTGCGTAAAAAACTGTCACAGGACGGTTGACGTTCCGGGGTTTGTTCATATAATCCCCGGCTTCAACACGTCTTGCGGCTTATTAGTACTTGAACGTGAACATTTTTGATCAGGAGAATGGTCGTGGCGCGTATTGCAGGCGTTAACATTCCGACCAACAAGCGAGTGGAAATCGCTCTCACTTATATCCATGGTATTGGCCATACGGCTGCCAAGGACATCTGTGAAAAGCTTAACTTTCCACGTGAGCGTCGTGTGGCGGAACTGACGGATGCTGAAGTTATTCAGATCCGTGAAATGATTGACAGCGAATTTGTGGTAGAGGGTGACCTTCGCCGTGAAGTTGCTATGAACATCAAGCGGTTGATGGACCTCAAGACTTATCGTGGTCTTCGTCACCGTGCAAAACTACCAACCCGCGGGCAGCGCACAAGCACAAACGCGCGCACTCGTAAGGGTAAAGCGGTTCCGATCGCCGGTAAGAAGAAATAATTTAGGGTAACGCTGTTTAGGGCTCCCCCGTAATTTAGGGTCTGATAGAGATGGCTACAAAAGACACAGGACGCGTAAAACGTCGTGAACGTAAAAACATCACCAATGGTGTTGCTCACGTAAATGCGTCATTCAACAATACAATGATCACCATTACAGATGTGCAGGGTAACGCGATTTCCTGGTCATCTGCTGGCATGATGGGTTTTAAAGGTTCTCGTAAATCC
Organism: Kordiimonas sp.; assembly: GCA_965199355.1. GTDB lineage: Bacteria > Pseudomonadota > Alphaproteobacteria > Sphingomonadales > Kordiimonadaceae > Kordiimonas. The sequence continues at coordinate 61,318 of OZ240690.1, read as the reverse complement.
ACGCCTTACGCTGCACAGGTTGCTGCGGAAGACGCCGGTAAAAAAGCGCAGGACCACGGCATGAAATCACTGGAAGTGGAAGTTAAGGGTCCAGGCGCTGGCCGCGAGAGCGCGCTTCGTGCGCTGCAGGCGATTGGTTTTACCATCACCTCGATCCGCGACGTGACACCAATTCCACACAATGGTTGCCGTCCTCCAAAACGCCGCCGCGTATAATCGCACGGAAGTAATTGGTTAGTATCAGAGTATTGGCACGAATCCCTTGGCACTCAATAAACTAGAGCGGCCATGCAACATGAGGGTTACACTGTGATCCAGAAAAACTGGCAAGAACTTATTAAACCAAATGGCTTAACCATCGAACCGGGTGCCGACCCACTTCGTAAAGCCAAACTTGTTGTGGAACCACTTGAGCGTGGTTACGGCATGACTTTGGGCAATGGCCTGCGTCGTGTATTGCTGTCCTCTTTGCAGGGCGGCGCTGTAACCAGCATTCAGGTTGAAGGCGTTCTGCACGAGTTCTCATCTGTACCTGGCGTTCGCGAAGACGTGACCGACATGGTTCTGAACATCAAGCGTCTGCCTGTTCGCGTAACTTCGGACGGCACAAAGCGCCTGCACCTGACTGCTACTGGTCCGGGTGAAGTTAAAGCTGGCCAAATCAGCGAAGTTGCTGATGTGGACATCCTTGATAAGGATCTGGTTCTTTGTCACCTTGACGAAGGTGCAACACTGAACATGGAACTGATGGTCGCTTCAGGCAAAGGTTATGTTGCTGCAGAGCACAACCGCCCAGAAGATGCGCCTATCGGCCTTATCCCGGTTGATGCGCTCTATAGCCCGGTTAAGAAAGTGTCCTACAAGGTGGAAAACACCCGTGAAGGTCAGGTTCTTGACTATGATAAGCTCACTATGGAAATCGAAACTGACGGTACAGTAACACCAGAAGATGCGATCGCTTTTGCTGCTCGTATCCTTCAGGACCAACTGTCTGTCTTTGTGAACTTTGATGAGCCGGAAGAAGCTGCAAAGCCAGAAGAAGACGAAGAACCAGCGTTCAACCGTCAGCTTCTGCGCAAAGTGGACGAGCTGGAGCTTTCTGTACGGTCTGCAAACTGCCTCAAGAACGACAATATCGTTTACATTGGCGATTTGGTACAGAAGACCGAAGCAGAAATGCTGCGCACGCCAAATTTTGGCCGCAAGTCACTGAACGAAATCAAGGAAGTTCTGTCTACCATGGGCCTTCGCCTTGGTATGGAACTGCCAGCTTGGCCGCCTGAGAATATCGAAGAGCTAGCCAAGAAACTTGAGCAAGACTACTAAAACCGAAAGCCCTTCAGATGAAGGGCTTTCACCTATTAAACCTCCCGCTTAACCATGCGGGCCACCTACTGGTACTAGGCATGTTGGTGCCCAAGGCCGGATAGGCAACTAGGAGTAAAAACCATGCGTCACAGAAAAGCTGGTCGTAAACTTAATCGTACCGCGTCGCACCGTAAGGCGATGTTCATGAATCTGTCTCAGGCTCTTTTGAAGCACGAGCAGATTGTAACAACTCTGCCAAAGGCGAAAGACCTTGCACCAATCGTTGAGAAAATGATCACGCTTGGTAAAAAAGGTGGCCTTGCTAACCGTCGTCTCGCGATTGCACGCCTGCAAAACGAAGACCTGGTTCGCAAAGTATTTGATGACCTTGCAGAGCGTTACAAAGAGCGTTCTGGTGGTTACACCCGTGTTCTGAAAGCGGGTTTCCGTAAAGGTGACAACGCGCCAATGGCTGTTATTGAGCTTGTTGACCGTGATGAAGATGCCAAAGGTCAGGACAGCGGTCCAACTGCTGAAGTTGATTTCGTAGACGACGCTGAATAAGTTCCGATCTATATTCAATCCAAAAAGGCGGCCGTATGGTCGCCTTTTTTCTTGCACATAATATGTTAAGAATTGGGAAGTAGAGTGGCTGACATCACTTCCTGACCTAGGTCGAGCATGTCCACAGTTAGATCCATAATTTTCATCCAAGTACTTCTATTTTCTCTTGCTGCGCAAGCGCGAGATGAGGACAAAGGATTGATTCTATTGGCGGAGGAAAAAGCCCCGCATATCATGTATGACGAAAAAAACGGTGAGTTCAGTGGTCGGGAAATAGACATCGTTGCAACCTTGATGAAGGATTCGGGGGTCGACTACTCATTAGTTCTTACACCAAGAAGACGTGCATTGCGGCGAATCAATAATGAAAAAAATGTATGTATATTGGCAATAAATCACACGCCGGAGCGAGAAGAATCGTTTGAATGGGTAAGCCCAACGCAAATTGGTGGATGGGCAATTTTTCAGCGTCCTGATGATGATATCACGCTTTCATCGTTGAAGGATGTTACGTCTCACAGGATAGTTGGACGACTCGGCACCCAATCAACCGAGGAACTTGAAGCAATTATTGGGAAACCAATTTACAAAGCCGCCGATATCTCAGCCGCCGTTCGGATGCTGTATGGCAAGAGGGCAGATCTGTTAGTAAGTGGCGTCAATGATGCCAAAGATGTTGCTCAGCGTTTGGGGGTGCCGTCATTAAAAAAAGCTTTCGATTGGAAACCTGCGTTTTTTGGCTTGGCCTGTAGTTTAACAACGGATGCATTGACGCTCGAACGGTTGAGAGGTGCAAACGAGCAACGCCTTGCGGGACTGCGGTAACAAAACCTGACTGATCCTGACTTTCCTATCATTATTTGTGCAACGACCTTCTCTCTATCGAAATGTCCTGCCTTATCTGGATGTAAAATACAGACTTGTACAAAATACATGTTCCAGATACTGATCGTTCCAGCTAATTGATTTTACACAATAACAGACATGCAGGCGGGGGCGAGTAATTATGGATGATGACCAGGTAGAGTTTCTGACTGGCAATGACGAAAACAACATTCTGGTAGGCGCAGATGGCCGTGATTTTGCCCGCGGTAACGACGGTGATGACACACTTGTAGGCGGCTTGAACCGGGACACGCTGATTGGGGGTGAGGGCAATGACCTTATCGTTGGTGGCGGTGTGGTTTCTGAACCTCTGGAATTGGCGTTGGCGCTTTCTGAAGAAACAACTTCGGGAGTTGAAAGTCCACAGCTGCAACCTCCCGCCACCTTTGCAGAGCTACTTGTGGGTGGTGCAGGCAACGATGTTATCGTTGGCGGCAGTTGGACGGATGAAGACGGAGACCGATTTGTCGATGCATCAATTGCTGGCGGTGAGGTGTTCCTGAGCACAACCGATCTGACGACCTCACCGGGCTATAATAACATCATCTGGGGTGGCGTTGGCGACGATATGGTTTTCGGTCAGAACGGGTTTGATACCATCGGTGGTGGTGCCGGTAGTGACAGAATTTTCGGTTTTGATGGACCTGATTTGGTTTTCGGTGGCGCAGGCGATGACGCAATATTCGCCGGAGAAGGTGCACCGCAAACAATCACGCTCGCCGATGGCAGCACCATGACGATAGTCCAAACTATTTTTGGCGGCGACGGTGACGATAACATCAGTACCTCCGGTAACGCGCCTGATGTGATTTATGGTGGCGCAGGTAACGATAACATCGAGGCCAGTGGCGGCGATGACCGTATTCGGGGCGGGGCAGGTAATGACGTTATAGGACTTGAGGGTGCTGACACCGTAACGGGCGGTGACGGGGCCGATCAGTTTCAGTTCCTTAGCGACAATGATGACGCTTATGTCATTACGGATTTCAGCACCGATGAGGACACTTTGCAATTTTTCCTGATTCAGGAGCAGTCGCAAGTTGACGATTTCATCAACGCTGCACAGGAGCAAACAATAGATGGCGTTTCGGGCTTGTTGATCAATATTTCCAATATCCAAACGCTGTTTCTTGTTGGTTTATCGGAAAGTGATATCGGTAACATAAATGCATTGGATGCACCGCCTGATCCGGTTACCTGAGCGCCCAGGTTCTTGTTAGCAGGCAAGGGTCATGCTACGATTTAGTATGCGCTCGCTCTTGGCAGCAATATGGCTCACGCTAGCGCCTGTGTGCTTGTCGTGGGCAACATGGGCGCAGGTGCCTGCACTTATCTTATTGACAGAAAACAACCCGCCTGCATCGTTCATGGATGAAGCGTCCGGTGAGATCACCGGCGATGCCGTAGAAATCGTCCGAGAATTGATGGCGACAACAGGCATATCCTATTCGTTGACATTGCTGCCCTGGAACCGTGCCTACAGGCGCGCATCAACCGAGCCAAATGTTTGCGTTTTTGCCGCCAATAAAACGCCAGAGCGCGAGGAGGCTTTTAGTTGGGTCAGCCCCATTATGTCGGGTGGGTGGGCCATATATCAGGCTCCGGACAGTGAATTGGTGTTAGAAAGCCTGACCGATCTTAAAAAAACACTCGGTAATCGGTAAGATGGATAGTGTGGCGACCGAGGTGCTTGAGGAGGAGCTTGGCGAGCCAATAGCGCGTGCGGTTGATGATGTTGCTGCGGCCAAGCTTCTTTATGGAGGCAGGGTGGACTTTTGGCTCTCGGGTCGAACGAGTGCGTTTGACGCGGCGAAAGCGGCAGGGCTTGCACCACCAAAGGTGGCTTTTGATTGGCGGCCTGCGGATTTGGGCATTGCCTGCAACCGGGCAACGGATCAAAGCATTCTTGACCAACTTCGGGACGCGAATACAGCCCGCTTGAAACTGTTACACCCAGCGCCCTGAGGTCTGCTGAGATCGAAAGTTCATCAAATTGCCGCATTTATGTCGCGATTAATCGTATGACAGCTTGCGCAATAAGCGAGGCTTAGTCATATAGGATGCACAGAGTTTACAAGGAGTGAGAGCGCATGAAAGTGCTTCGGTTTTTATCAGTGTTGGTTGCCGTTATCAGTGCAGTAGCCCTGCCTGCGATAGCGCAGCAGCGTGTTCTGCCGCAATCAGCCACTGAGGTGAAGCTTTCTTATGCGCCGCTTGTGTCTGACAGTGCGCCTGCCGTTGTTAATATCTACACCCGGCAAGTGGTAAGGTCTCGTCGCTCTTCCATGTTTGACGACCCGCTTTTCAAACGGTTTTTTGGTGACCAGTTCAGTTTTGGCGCGCCAGAAGACCGAGTGCGCGGTTCGCTTGGTTCCGGCGTTATCGTGCGGCCAGACGGTATTATCGTTACCAATCATCACGTAATTGAAAATGCCGATGAAGTGAGTGTGGTGCTTGCCGACCGTCGAGAATTCGATGCTGAGATCGTTCTGGCAGATCCTCGCACAGATCTCGCTATCCTCCAGATTGATGTAGGCGAAGAAAACCTGCCCATCCTGAACCTTGGGGACAGCGATGATGTTTTGGTGGGCGACATCGTTCTAGCAATTGGCAACCCGTTTGGTATCGGGCAAACCGTTACGAGCGGTATTGTATCGGCAACTGCACGTACTCAGCAGGGTATTTCTGACTTTGGGTTCTTTATCCAGACAGATGCAGCAGTAAACCCCGGTAACTCGGGCGGAGCGCTGGTTGGTATTGATGGCGAGCTTCTAGGTATCAACACTGCAATCTACAGCCGGACAGGCGCGTCTAACGGTATTGGTTTTGCTGTACCTGCCAACATGGTTAAGTCCGTGTTGCGGGCTGCCCTGAATGAAGGCGAGCTTGTGCGCCCATGGCTTGGTGTGCGCGGGCAAACGGTTACAAATGATTTGGCTGCTGGCCTCGGCCTTGACCGGGCGGGCGGTGTGCTTGTTGATGAAGTGTATGTTGGCGGGCCTGCGTCAGCGGCGGGTATCAACCCTGGCGATGTGATTATGGCAGTTGACGGCAAGGAAGTGATCGACGAGCCCGGCCTTAATTTCCGCATTGCGACAAAGCAGGAAGGTGATGAAGTGCCGCTGGCGGTTCTTTCTGAAGGGTTCATTCAGGAACGCCGCGTTTCGCTGCTTCTGCCGCCGGAAGACCCCGCGCGCAATGTGTCTAAACTTGATGGTCGTCACCCTTTCCAGGGGGTGACCGTTGGCAACATGTCGCCGCGTTTTAATGAAGAGCTACAGATAGATACCTTCCGCAAAGGTGTTGTCGTGTTGAATGTCGAGCGGCGCTCACCGTCGGCGCGGTATCAGTTTGTGATTCCGGGCGATGTAATTCTTTCGGTCAATGGCATCAATGTTGATTATGTCGCCGATCTTAATGACGCCATTGACGAAACAGCTGAGCGCTACGTCTATCAGGTGCAGCGTCGTGGTCGTGTTCAGGAATGTATTGTGGTGCCGAACCGGTCTTTCCGTTGCAACACAGTCCGGTAACACCGTGAGCGACCTGTTTGCATCAGCGGCAAACGACCAGCAAAGCCTGAGGCCGCTTGCCGACCGCTTGCGGCCTGCCACTATTGACATGGTTGTAGGACAGGATCACCTTCTTGGGCCTGACGGTCCGTTGGGCCGCATGATTGCAAGCAGGAAGCTATCCAGCCTTATCCTGTGGGGCCCGCCCGGTACAGGCAAGACCACCATTGCGAGATTGCTTGCCAATCATGCGGAACTTGCGTTTGAGCAGATATCAGCAATCTTTTCAGGTGTTGCTGACCTCAAGAAAGTTTTCGAAGCCGCGAAAATGCGCAGGATGGATGGCCGTGGCACGCTTTTGTTTGTTGACGAAATTCATCGTTTTAACCGTTCACAACAGGATGGTTTCCTGCCCTATGTGGAAGACGGCACAGTTACTCTTGTTGGCGCAACCACAGAAAACCCGTCTTTTGAAATCAACGGCGCACTTCTTTCCCGAATGCAGGTGCTGGTACTGAACCGACACGGCGAAAGTGCACTTGATGAACTTATCTTGAGAGCTGAGGCGGATGTTGGTCGGCGCCTCGCCCTGACAGACGAAGCTAGAACAAACCTGAAAGCCATGGCAGATGGGGATGGGCGTTTTTTGCTAAATTGCATTGAGTCATTGTTTGAAACTGCTGGGGGCGACGAAATTGACACAGCGCTTTTAACCAAACTGCTACAAAAGCGTGCGCCAGCGTATGATAAAGACCGGGATGGGCATTATAACCTGATTTCTGCCCTCCATAAGTCGCTGCGAGGGTCAGACCCTGATGCAGCACTGTATTGGGCGGCCCGCATGCTGACTGCGGGGGAAGATCCACTTTACATCATTCGCAGATTGGTGCGGTTTGCGAGTGAAGACATTGGTCTGGCGGACCCAGAGGCCATTCATCAGGCGCTCGCTGCGAAAGATGCCTATGAATTCCTTGGTAGTCCCGAGGGTGAGTTACAAATTGCGCAAGCCGTGCTGTATCTGGCAACAGCGCCCAAATCCAACGCGGCTTACCGGGCAGAAAAGTCCGCGAAGCGCGCCGCCAAGTCCACTGGCAGCTTAATGCCGCCAGCCCATATTTTGAACGCACCGACAAAGCTGATGAAGGACATTGGCTACGGTAAGGGCTATGCCTATGACCATGACACCCAAGCTGGTGTTTCTGGCCAGAATTATTTCCCAGACGATATGGCGCGCCAAACCTTCTATGAACCAGTAGAGCGCGGATTTGAACGTGAGGTGCAAAAGCGGCTTGCTTACTTCAATAAAATTCGGGATGCCGCGCCACCCGAAGATGATACCGAATAATGCAGCCTTTTTCCCACTTCGTCGGGATTGATTGGACGGGTGCCAAGGGAAAACGTCACTCCGGACTGAAAGTCGCTGTTTGTGAAAGCGGTGAGAAAGCGCCAAGGCTTGTTGCACCACCAAGCAATAGCAAGAACTGGAGTAGACAAGAGTGTACAAACTGGATTGCCTGCGGCCTGGGATTGCCGGCAAGCGCTCGCTGCTTAGTAGGTGTTGATGCAGCCTTTGGCTACCCCTTCATTGAAACAGGCGGTTATTTGCGAGGGGACGTAGAGGGCCAAAACGCTTATGAACTCTGGGCGGAAATTGCACATGCTTGCGATGGCGCGGATGATTTATTTGGCGGTCCTTTCGTTGAGCGGCACGCCAAACACTATCGGTATCAGCAATATAACGCCGAACGGCGTGCGTTTGATACTATCGTGGATAAGGAATACTTCGAACCTTTTTTAAGGATTGCGGAGCATATTTGTATCGATGAAAAATATGGCCCTTGCGAGAGTGTCTTTAACCTGATTGGCGCTAGTCAGGTAGGTAAGTCTGCCTTGTCCACCATAAACATGCTGCATCAGCTGAAGGGTAACTCCAATATTGTTATTTGGCCGTTCGATGACGCAGCCGATGCGCCCATAGTTCTCGTTGAAATATATGCGGCTATCTTTTCGAAACTGGGTGGCGGCAAAGGTAAGGTCAGGGACATTAGAGTACTCAATGAATGCCTTGCTGGCTTGGGGTCAAAACCCTACGGGGTAACGCTACCGAGCGGAAACACCGTTGATGACGTTACCGATGCCATCATGACCAGTGCCGGACTGCGCTTGATCGCAGAACAGCCAGAATACTGGCGTCCGAAACAGCTTTCGACTAAGGTGCGCGAAACCGAAGGGTGGATTTTCGGTATTCGTTGAAGGAGAGGTCTGGTGCAGACCCTTGTTGCCATAGCTTTAGGCGGCGCGTTTGGTGCGCTCTCCCGGCATTTTGTCGCGAGTGCGGTGATGAAAATCAGTGGCGGTGGTTTTCCCTATGGTACATTCTTTGTCAACATTTTGGGCAGTTTCCTGATGGGGCTGTTGATCATTGCATTTGCGCACAGGTTTGATATGACACCCGCGCTGCGCGCGCTTTTGACTGTTGGTTTTCTGGGCAGTTTTACGACCTTTTCGACTTATTCAATGGAAACAGTGTTGATGATAGAGCACGGAGAGTTTCAAAGCGCCGCGCTATATGCAGGAGGCTCTTTGATCATTGGCGTGCTGGCACTGATAGCGGGCATGTGGTTAGGACGAGTTATAGTATGAGTGGTGTCCAGAATATTATCGTAAAGGCTGATGACGACGGGGTTCGCATTGACCGTTGGTTCAAGCGACATTTTCCCGCCGTTTCCTTTGGTCAGCTTCAGAAGATTATGCGCAAAGGCGAAGTGCGCCTGGATGGTAAGCGGGTGAAGGGCAGCGAACGTATTGCTGAGGGGCAAACAGTGAGGGTGCCCCCACTTGGTGACGCAGCAAAGCCGCAGCAGCACAAGAGAAGAACACCGCGCCTTAGTGATACAGATATCAAGGAAGTGCGTAGCTGGGTAATCTATGAAGATGATGCCGTTATCGCCCTGAATAAACCCGCGGGGCTACCTACGCAGGGTGGCACCGGACAGTCGCGCCATGTGGACGGCCTACTGGATGCATTAATAAGCGCTGACTATCGCCCGAAGCTTGTTCATCGGCTTGATAAAGATACATCTGGTGCGCTTTTGCTCGGGCGCACGTCAAAGGCAGCGGCTGCGCTGGCAAAGGCATTTCAAAGCCGTGAGACAGACAAGCGATATTGGGCGCTGGTCGCAGGCACCCCGCGCGAGCGCGATGGCCGCATAAGCGTAAGGATGGACAAAGTTGCTGCCAAAGGACACGAACGAATGGTCGTGTCTGCGGATGGTAAGCTTTCCGTGACGGACTATAGTGTTGTTGAAAGCGCTGGGCAGATGGCAAGTTGGCTGACATTAAAGCCTCATACCGGCCGTACGCATCAGCTTCGCTTGCATTGTGCGGAAATGGGCCACCCGATCATCGGTGACGGTAAATATGGTGGTCAGGCTGCTTTCCTGAATGGGGCGGTGTCCCGCAAGCTGCATCTGCACAGCCGTTTCATTAGCTTCCCGCACCCTGATGGTGGGCAGGTAACTGTAACTGCACCGCTGCCTGAACATATCAAGGCAAGTTTCGATTTTCTGGGCTTTACGGTTGGGGACTATGAAGACCCAGAGTTCGAGTAGGCGCAGACATGAGCGACTATAATAAATTGGTGGTTTTTGATTGCGATGGCACACTTGTCGACAGCCAGCATATGATCATTGATGCCATGCACGCCACTTATCGTAAGCTGAACTTGCCTATAGAGGACGACACGCGGGTTCGCTCTATAGTGGGGCTCAGTCTTGTTGAAGCGATGGCGATGCTGCGGCCAGAGGCCGAAGCAGCCATGCACGAAGAAATGGCTGAGGTCTATAAGCGGGAGTTTTACCGCCTGCGTGTAGAGGAGGCTGCCAAGCCCGATCCTCTATACCCGGGCACCAAAGAAGTGCTGGATGAACTGACCGAGGCAGGTTTTATGCTCGGTGTTGCAACAGGTAACTCCAATCGCGGGCTCGCACGTGTGATAGAAGAACACGGGCTAGAGGGCGTATTCGTTACTTTGCAAACAGCCGATGGGCACCCTTCAAAACCGCACCCTTCCATGATTGAAACAGCCATGGCAGATGCCGGCGCACACCCAACCACAACCATCATGGTTGGGGACACCAGCTATGATATGATGATGGCTCGTTCTGCTAGTGTGTTGGCGGTTGGCGTGAATTGGGGCTATCATGCCGAAGATGAACTGCGGCAAGGCGGTGCACAGCACCTTTTGTCAAGTTATGACCAGTTGCCGGACATTGCACATTCTTTGGGGAAGACGAATGGATGAGCCAAACGATAGCCTGAATGAAATGATGGCAAAACCTCGTATCGGGTTTCTGGTTGCAGCAGCGTTTTCTGCACTGCTGGCTGTTGCCGCCTATATCTTCGAGGATGAGATCATCGGTCCTGCTGGTGAAGACGGCGTTACCTATGCGCTGTTGCTGGTGGTGTTGGTTCTGGTCACCATGGCTCTGCTTGTTTGTTACAGGGTGCCGAGTTTGGGCAACCGGGTGTTGGGGTATCACCGGCTCAATGCGAACCCGAAGATGACCGCAAAGTCTGACGTACAATATTCTGCTGGGTTCAAGTCTGATACTGGTGTGGACACAAAGCGTGTTAATAGCAGACGGAAACAGACGCGTCATTCGCGCAAACACTATGCCGCGGTTACGCGAGAGATGCAGCAACAGGCAAAAAATAAACCCGCAGATGCTGACCAGACGGAATAGGGCCATCCCAAAATGAAGAAATTCTATCAGACTGTGGCAACCGTCGCAGAAGAAGGCGGCTTCGCAGTTACGCTTGATGGCCGTGCAATAAAAACACCCGGTAAATCACCTCTTCTGGTTCCAACACAGGCAATGGCATCAGCGGTTGCGGACGAGTGGCGCGCGCAGGAGGAGGACATTGATCCAGCCACCATGCCGATGACCCAGTTGGTAAACACAGCCATTGATCGTGTGGGGCCACGTGTGGACGCAGTGGTGGAAGAGCTGGTTGCCTTTGCGCACACTGATCTTATTTGTTACCGGACAACCGACCAAGATGATTTGGCTGCAAAGCAGTTGGAAGCATGGCAACCTTACCTCGACTGGCTGCATTCCATGTTCGGCATAGAGTTAAAGGTGACGAGCGGCATTATGCCCATCGCGCAGGATGACAGTGTCATAGAAACTCTGCGGTCTGAGTTGCAGCAGCTTGATGTATTTTCTTTAACGGCTTTTCACGCCTTTGTCGGCGGGTTTGGCTCCATTGCTATCGCTTTTGCGCTCGTAAAGGGCTTTGGGGACTTTGAAAGCTGCTGGCAGGCAGCCCACGTGGATGAAATACATCAAGAAAGCCTGTGGGGTTTGGATATAGAGGTTGAAGAGAAACGCAACCGACTAAAAAAAGAACTGGAAACCAGTCTTGTTTCATGGGGTATTATCCAAGCCTAATCCCGGCGTTTAATAGTTTTAAACTATCACCAATTTACTCTAAATGACTGGTAAAACCGCCCATAACCCTATATTCAGGAACGGATTTAGGGAGCTAGCCGCATTAGCGGCCATCAATCAGGTCGGAGTATTCCATGAAGCATATCGTCGAACAGCTTGAAGAAAAGCGCAATCAGGCACGTATGGGTGGCGGTGAAAAACGCATTGAGGCACAGCATGCCCGCGGTAAACTAACAGCTCGAGAACGCATCGAGCTACTGCTGGATGACGGCAGCTTCGAAGAATACGACATGTTTGTTGAACATCGCTGTGCCGACTTCGGCATGGAAGAGCAGAGGTTTGCTGGCGATGGTGTTGTAACTGGCTCTGGCACGATCAATGGTCGGTTGGTTTATGTCTACAGTCAGGACTTTACAGTATTTGGCGGCTCGCTGTCGGAAACACATGCCCAGAAGATCATTAAGGTCATGGATATGGCCATGAAAGTGGGTGCACCTGTTATCGGCCTTAATGATAGCGGCGGCGCACGTATTCAGGAGGGTGTTGCTGCTCTGGGCGGTTATGCCGATGTGTTCCAGAAGAATATTCTGGCGTCTGGCGTTGTGCCGCAAATCTCCATGATTATGGGGCCGTGCGCTGGCGGTGCGGTATACAGCCCGGCGATGACAGATTTCATCTTCATGGTTGAAGACAGCAGCTACATGTTTGTAACCGGGCCTGATGTGGTGAAAACGGTTACCAACGAAGTAGTAACGCAGGAGGAATTGGGCGGTGCTTCGACGCATACAACCAAGTCTGGGGTTGCGGACAAGTCTTTTGCAAACGATGTGGAAGCGCTCGCACAGATGCGCCGCTTCTTTGACTTCCTACCGCTTAACAACCGGGAAAAAGCACCGCTAAGGCCAACGTTTGACAAGGCGGACCGTATTGAACAGTCGCTTGATAGTGTGATCCCGTCCAACCCAAACAAGCCCTATGATATGCATGAAGTGATCAACAAGATTGTTGATGAAGGTGACTTCTTCGAACTTCAACCCAAGCATGCGGGCAATGTCCTTATCGGCCTTGCCCGGATGGACGGCGAAACGGTCGGTATTGTTGCCAATCAGCCAATGGTTCTTGCTGGCTGTCTTGACATTGACAGCAGCAAAAAAGCGGCCCGGTTCGTTCGTTTCTGCGACTGTTTCAACATTCCGATTGTCACCCTCGTTGATGTGCCCGGCTTCCTGCCTGGCACCGCACAAGAGTATGGGGGTATTATCAAACACGGTGCGAAGCTGCTTTTTGCATACGGCGAAGCTACGGTGCCGAAAATCACCGTGATCACCCGGAAGGCTTATGGCGGGGCCTATGATGTCATGGCGTCAAAACACCTGCGCGGTGACTTGAATTACGCTTGGCCCACAGCTGAGATCGCTGTGATGGGGGCAAAGGGTGCGGTTGAAATTCTTTACCGAAAAGAAAAGGACGACGAAGAGAAAATCGCGGCGCGTACCAAGAACTATGAAGACCTGTTTGCCAACCCGTTTGTTGCTGCAAAACGCGGGTTTGTAGATGACGTGATTATGCCGCATAACACGCGTGCCCGTATCATCAGAGGGCTCAAGAAACTTGCGAATAAGGACCTTGAGAACCCTTGGAAAAAGCACGACAATATCCCGCTTTAAGGGGCGCATCATGCGTGAGTTCATAAGAGACAACCAGCGTATTATCGGTGCGATTTTTATCGCGGTGGCTATCCTTTTGATCGCTGACAAGGCGATTGATTTAGGCGCGGATGCTGTTCCTCTTCTTGGTGAAGTCATGCTGGGTGTCGTGTTGTTCACTGTTGGATATGCTTTTCTTGTGCATCCAATGCGTAAGAATAAAGACGACGGCAAAGGCTAGGGGGACAGCTTGCGCAGGCACATGCTCAGTCATGAAGGGGAGGAGATGCAGGGCATTCGTGTGCGCGGCCTTGAGGTGACGCGCCTTGAAGGTCTCACTGATGCCATGTTTGGCTTTGCCATCACGCTTCTCATTGTCTCGCTTGAACCACCCACCTCTTACGATCAGCTTGTTAAACTGATGCTCAGTTTCCCGGCGTTTGGCGTGACCTTTCTGCTGATGATGTTCATCTGGTACTGGCACTACCGTTTTTTCCGTCAATATGGGCTGAATACAGGCAAGGTTGTTTGGGTTAATGGCATCTTGATGTTTGTGGTGCTGCTTTTTGTTTTTCCATTGAAGTTTTTTGCCACCATCGTGATTGATTATATCTTCCTTGAGCGGTGGCTTGGGTTTGACATGCCCGACCAACTGGACAGAAGCGGTTTGAACTACCCTGTGCTTCACACCATTTATGCCATTGGTTTTGCGGCTGTTTTTTACTGTTTTGCCTGGTTTTATAGCCTTGCGCTTGGTGCGCGCGAAGACTTGGACCTGACAGAAGAGGAAGCGTCCAGCACACGCCTGCATATCGGGATATATATGATTGTCGCAACGGTGCCGCTGTTTACCATACCTATTGTTTGGCTGCCCACACCGTTTGCTCCCATGTATGCGGGTATGTCTAACTTCCTTATCTGGCCCGCCACGATACTGTACGTGCGGATAATGAGTCCGAAGTCAGTGCCACCCAAGGAGGCGGAGTAATGGCTCGGCCTTTACCAAAAGATCTGGAACAAGAGATTGCGGGGGCAGCCAAGCGTGCCGAAGTGCGTTCGGTAGCGGTTTTTGCCCTGATTGTGGGTGTTATTATTGGGTTTGGCCTTGGGTCCACCTATTCCGATGCGGTCGATGGATCGTATGTTTTTATCATTGGCGTAGCAGTTGTTGCTGCGCTCTGGTTTCTGGCCGCTCGTCGGTCACGCGTTAAATAGGAGCATGAAGCTGTGTTCAAGAAAATCCTGATTGCCAACCGGGGTGAAATCGCTTGCCGGGTTATTAAAACGGCCCGCCAGATGGGTATTAAAACCGTCGCGGTATATTCGGATGCGGATGTTGATGCGCTCCATGTGGAAATGGCGGATGAAGCGGTGCATATCGGCCCGCCGCCAGCAGCGGAAAGCTATTTGCTTGCAGACAAGATTTTAGACGCCTGTAAGCAAACTGGTGCCGAAGCGATCCATCCCGGTTATGGGTTCCTGTCCGAGCGTGCGAGTTTTGTTGAGGCCGTGCAGGCAGCGGGTATTGCCTTTATCGGGCCAGACCCTAAGGCGATTGATGCCATGGGCGATAAGATCACCTCGAAAAAGCTGGCGGCTGAAGCCGGTGTTTCAACGGTGCCGGGGCATATGGGTATTATTGCGGACGCTGAAGAAGCTGCAAAAATTTCCGCAGAAATTGGTTACCCTGTGATGCTGAAAGCGTCCGCGGGT
The DNA here is from genome assembly GCA_965199355.1 of Kordiimonas sp. GTDB lineage: Bacteria > Pseudomonadota > Alphaproteobacteria > Sphingomonadales > Kordiimonadaceae > Kordiimonas. The sequence goes on along the minus strand of OZ240690.1, from coordinate 46,237 downwards.
GGTGGCGGAAAGGGCATGCGCATTGCCTACAATGACGACGAAGCCCGCGAAGGTTTTATTTCCGCCCAGAATGAGGCCAAGGCGAGCTTTGCCGATGACCGGGTGTTTATCGAAAAGTTCGTTGAAGAACCCCGCCACATCGAAATTCAGGTGCTGGGCGACAAGCATGGGAATGTGATTTATCTTGGCGAGCGTGAGTGCTCCATCCAGCGCCGTCACCAAAAGGTTGTTGAAGAGGCACCGTCTCCCTTCCTCGATGAAGCCACCAGAAAGGCGATGGGGGAGCAATCTGTAGCGCTGGCGAAAGCAGTGGATTATTGCAGCGCTGGCACGGTCGAGTTTATTGTCGACAAGCACAAAAACTTCTATTTCCTTGAAATGAATACCCGTCTTCAGGTTGAACACCCTGTAACCGAATATATTACCGGTATTGATCTTGTGGAGCAGATGCTGCGTGTGGCCAACGGCGAAAAGCTATCGCTGACACAGGATGACGTTAAGCTTACTGGCTGGGCCGTCGAGAACCGTGTTTATGCGGAAGACCCGTTCCGTGGCTTCCTGCCTTCTATTGGGCGATTGACGCGCTATATGCCACCCGAAGAAACAGAGACCGTGCGTGTTGACACCGGCGTCTATGAAGGTGCTGAAATCTCCATGTTTTATGATCCGATGATTGCCAAATTGGTGACCTACGGTAATACACGAGATGAGGCCATCGCCGCCCAGCGCCGCGCGCTTGATGAATTTTATATTCGCGGAATCGCTCACAATATTCCGTTTCTTTCATCCCTGATGGCGCATTCACGCTTTCAGTCTGGTGACATGACAACAGGTTTTATTGCTGAGGAATACCCTGATGGTTTTGACGGCGGCGAACTGACCGGCAGTGTGCGTGAAGTGTTCGTTGCAGCCGCTACCTTCATTAATGCGGTTGAGCAGTCCCGTGCGGCACGTGTGGAAGGTCAGATTTCAACGCCTCTCGGCCCGCAAGAAAAGAAGTGGGCGATTGGTATTGACGATGAAACAATCACAACGACCATCGTTCCGTTGAAGGAGCATGCAGAGGTGGCATTTGGTGCCACAAGCCTGCCCGTTGAAAGTGACTGGGTGCCGGGTGTGCCTGTGATGAAGGCTAAAATCGGTGGACGCGACGTAGCGATTGAAGTGGACAGAAATAGCCTTGGTTGGACGCTGACAACTGATGGCGTTTCCAGGGAAGTGCGGGTGATGTCTACCCGTGCGTCTGAGCTTCTCGCATTGATGCCGGAGAAGCAGGCACCAGACACGTCGAAGTTCCTGCTTTGCCCAATGCCGGGCCTTGTTGTTTCGATCGCTGTTGCTGAAGGGGACGAAGTGAAGGCTGGTCAGGCGCTTGCGGTGGTGGAAGCCATGAAGATGGAAAACATCCTAAGGGCAGAAAAAGACGGTGTGGTGAAGAAGTTATCTGCCGCCGCTGGCGACAGTTTGGCGGTTGATGCGGTTATTCTGGAATTCGAATAAGCGAAGAAACGGTTTTGAGTGACACACCAGAATTTAAAGCTGTTCGCGCGCGCATTTATGGCAAGGTACAAGGCGTTTGGTACAGGGGCTGGACGCAAACAACAGCACAGCATCTTGGTCTGTTTGGCTGGGTCAGGAACCGCGACGACGGGACCGTAGAGGCTTTGCTTTGCGGCGAGGCCGAGTTGGTTGACCGTATGCTCGACCTGTGTATTAAAGGCCCGGAATTGGCTCAGGTTGATCAAATTGAAACCGAGCCAGCGAAAGGCATTGCACCGCGGCGTTTCGAGGTTAAGCCGACTGTTTAGCGGTGATTAAGTTTTTGAGTTTGTCCGGGTCGCTTGATATTTGTTGAATTCTTCCATAATGCGTTGCAGGAGTGCGGCTCTTCCGGAAAATTTCGGAGCTTCGACGGTTGCAGTATCCTGATACTGTTTCAGTATTACAGGGTCTTCCAGCAGGCTGGTCGCAACGTCAACCATCTCATCATATGTGGCGATTGCGGGGAAACCAGCAGCAGCAAGCCCAGCGTCGCCGTTCGGTAGACTGAGAACTGGTAGGCCAGCCTGGAGAGCATAAACGATACCGCTGCCACCACCCTTTCTGTCCGGGTTTATGAAAACGTCGGATATATTGTAGACAGCCATAATATCGGTTTGAAAACCAAGCCAGCAACTTTGGTTTGCCAACGTCTCATGGTCCTTGACCATATCCTCATAAGTTTCAAAATTACCGGCAAAGGCGACAAAAGCTTTTGGGTGTTGAACAATACGATTCAGTACATCGATAAAATCTGGAGAGACATCGGTATCGAGACGTATGCCTACAACTACGAAAACAAAAGCGTCCGCAGGGATATTGAATTGCTCGCGGGTTAAACTGCTGGATGGCGGTTTTACGTCAAAACCCGGATGCTGTGCGAACAGATGTTTGTCTGCGAGCTTTTCTTTTCTAAGAAGGTTTTCCATGTCGGCATCAGTTTGGTCCCATGTATGAAAAGATATATCTTCGACCAGTGGAATGCCCTTACTGGTGGGGTACATGAAGCTGAAACATCGATGAGCAAAGGCTTCCCCCATCAGGGATGGAGAACCGATAGACAAAATCATTTCAGGTTTCACTTTGTCTATCACCTGTAGAATTTGAACGACGCTTTCCTCACTGGCAATCCCGTTGCCTGCCAGCAAAAACGGGATTGAAACGCCATCATAATCGATCTTGTTGTTACCAGCAAAGCGTTGGTCCAGATTGGCAAAAGTGGCAGGTGCAACAGCCCCGTCAGGGGCTGCGGACGCTTCTGATGTTGAGATGATTACAACCTGCTTACCGTACTCTTTGATAAGTCGGGACGCGAATTGCAGTGTGTCCACGGTAGGTGCGTGCGGCGGCATCAATATTTGGCGTGTCAGAATAACCACTTGGTTATTCGCAGGCCAGGGAGTTTCGTCAGGCTCGGTATGTTGGTCATACAACTCCTGGACATGCGCCTTGCAATCTTTCAGAAGTTTCATGAATAAGCGGCGGCCTATATGAGTTTCCAGTTGTTTTGATTTATTACCGCTCGCATTAAAGGAGAGGCCGGAAAGAGAATAGAAACTGCCATTTGATTCTGTAAAATCTCCTTGGCGGAGCAGGAGGTGTGAAGCCAGTTTCTTCAAATGCTGGGTCTTATGAGTAGTATGATAAAGTAGGGACTCAACAAGAGCGCCTTTGAAACTATCCCTGTGCCCGGTCATTTTTTTGAGCAAAGATAATAATATTAACTGGTTGTTCGGGTCGGTTTGTTCATAGGAATGTGCGACAATCGTCGCCGCTTTCACCAGTTCAAGTCTTTCCCCCTTTGATTCCGCAGGTGCGGGAGATGCTAGGTCTGTCAGGAACTTTTGAACGTCAATAGACATAGACAAGGGTTCTTTCAGATGAAGAGTAATACAGAAGGCATCGCATAGTGATACCTTGGCTGTTCCGGTTTCAAAGTGCAATAGTTGCGCTTGACGGACGACCTTGCCGGTGACCTGGAGGTGGTTTCCTGGACTTTCATGTTTTTGGGCTAGCTGCTCAAGTAATTTGATTAGATGAACAGTATGGGACAGGCTGACGTTAGGTGTTTTTTTAACGCCCGCCCGACGCTGGGTTTAGGGGCAAGAAACAAGTCTTGGCCAAATTGCGATCACTAGTTTTATTTTGCATTTAGCTCTTTTGCCCAGTCAACAATTTGGTCCGCAATGCGGTCATCCCATTCGCCTGTTTCACCCCGAAAGGAAGCTTCCATAGATGGCTGGATAGTGTCGAAATGATCAAGACCTTCAAAAATATGCAGCTCGGCATTCTGATGCCCTGCTTTTTGTAGTGTTTCCATAATCATATGATTATCCGCTTCTGACATAATCCAGTCAGATGTTCCCCATCTAATACGGACTGGCACTTTCAGCTTCTGCCAGTTTCCGGCAATGTCAAAGTCTTGCATCTGGTGATAAAATTCGACAGGTCTACCGTACATGTGGCGGCTTTGATGATAGTTGTGCTGCCCAAGCAAGGGGTAGTCGTTTATCGTGTCGCCGTAGCTCCGTTTTTGCACCAGCAGGCCATAATAAAGCGGGATATAAGCCTTGTTCATCAAATCATTGATCGTGCTTTCATCATTGCCTTGATAGGTTTTTATGCGGCGCTCGATCTCCAGCATATGTTCGAACCATGTGCGATAGTAGGTGCCGTCGGATATAACGGCGTTCAGATCAAACTTGTTTGCGAAATAGGGTGCTAACGCGCTGCCCATACTGCTGCCGTATACGAGGACGCGGCTTGCATCCACATACGGCAGGGCTTTTATGTGCTTTAGGGCTGTTTCATAACCGTTCAGCTCGGTTGCAAAGTCAGTTTCCGAACAGTTTCCTTCGCTGTCGCCCAAGCCGGGTTTTTCGGTGCGAACAACAACCATCCCACTGTCGGTCACCAGTTTTCTTAATACACGGATGAAGTTTGATCGCCTGCCGGGCCAGTGCTCGATGCTTGAACAACTAAGTCCCTGCAGCACAAAAATTACCGGCTGAGGCGCGGTGCTTTGTTCCGGTTTGGTAATAATGATACGCTGCCTGACGCCATAGTCGCTTATTATCTGGTCATATATGGTTTCGATGCCGGGGTAGTTTTCCTTAGGGACAGGGTTGAATTCTGTATTGATGGAAATCTGATCCGTATTACGGCGGACTATGATCTCATACGGCCTGCCAGCAACCAGTGCGTCCGTAATGTCGTCCCATGTTGCTGCATCAGGAATAGTGGTGCCGTTAACCCGGACAATTATATCTCCCGCACGCAACCCTGCGGCATGAAGTGCTGAGCTATCTTCAAGGGTTTGTATGCGTACGCCTGCTGAGGGCATTTGCTCAAAGCTTGCCCCCCATTGTGCGCGGCGATCTAGAGGGAGGTCATTTGCGAGCGTGTGCGTTGTTAAAAGGCAGCTGGCGATAGATCCGGCAATAGCCATCCGTTTCATGTTTGAAATCATCGGTATCCTGTCTCATTATGTTGGGAAAGTGTTGGTCGTTAACGTTCGGCGGTCGCTCTAAGGTCGATGATTGGAAGCAGATGGAACAGGTCGCTTTATGCGTAGGGAGCCAAATTTTATATGAATGATGCATCTGACGATGTGGCTCAGTTCGATGCCAAGGCAGTAAAAGCGGGTTTCTATCTGTTTGGCTCGCGAGTGCTGACCCATATTGTATTCTGGGCCGGTTACTATCTGTTATTCAGTATTATTTGGGCCACTACGGAAAACGGCCTTCTAGCATCGTTCTTTCTGGAATTTGTATTGTTGCCACCCAGAATTTTGGCTGTTTACGCAACAATTTACTTTTTGATGCCAGTTTATTTGCTCAGACGTCGTATTCTGATGTTCGTCGCCGGGTATGGACTGCTGATCATCGTTGCCGCGCTCATACAGCGGTTGTCCGGTTTCTTTTTTTATGAGCAATTGTTTTTGGGTGAGCAGGGTAACCTGATTACTCTGGGTGCCCTTGCGCGCAGTATTGTTCTTGTCAATACAACGGTCATCTCTGTTGCGGCAGTCAAGCTGTTGCAGCATTATTTTATTGTGGTTGCGGAGCGAGAGGCGGACACAGTGCCGGTTCCCAAAATCTCAGTAAGGGCGGACCGCAGAACCCATATGCTGGCACCTGATGATATCCTCTACATAGAAGGTATGGGGAATTATGTGACCTATTTCCTGAAGAGCGGCGAAAAACTAGTGGTCTATGGCTCCATTAAGGCTGCTTTGGAGATGTTGCCCCAATATTTCTTCCGTTTGCATCGATCATATGTATTGAACCGCCGTCATCTGCAGTCTTTTAACGCAGATAACGTGATAGTCGGCGGTATCAGCCTACCCAGGGGCAAGGATGTGCTGGATGCGTTGCTGTTGGGTGAAGAAAACTAAACCTGAAACACGGGGTGAGTGGTTTCGATAGGCATTGTGCCTTTTGCTGTGGGGGCATCTGGTGCTGGCTGAACTTTCAGCGCCATCGCGCGTGGAACAAGTCCAAAAATCTCGTCAAAAACCTGTTTCAAAACAACATCCAGGTCATCCATTGTGATAGGCAGACCAAGCGCAGAAAAACTGGTAACACCATGTTCTGCGATGCCACACGGAACGATACCTTCAAAATGTTCAAGGTCAGGTTCCACGTTAATCGCAATGCCATGATAAGTGGTCCATTGGCGCACCCGCACGCCGATAGCGGCGATTTTTTCTTCCCGACCATCTTCACGGGTAACCCAAACACCCACCCGGCCATGCCGGCGCTCTGCGGTCACGCCGAAAGCTGCGATGGTGCGAATAATCACTTCTTCGAGGCTGTAGACAAATTGCCGGACATCACGGCCACGTTTCTTTAGGTCCAGCAGGAAATAGCCGACCCGCTGACCGGGGCCGTGATAGGTGTATTCGCCGCCACGACCTGCGTCGTAAACCGGGAACCGATCAGGGTCCACTAGGTCTTCAATTTTCGCGCTTGTGCCTGCGGTATAGAGCGGAGGGTGTTCCAGAAGCCAGACAAGCTCGGGCGCTTCACCCGCGCGAATCTGTTGTACCCTGTCTTCCATTTCAGCAAGCGCTGATGGATAGTCAATCAGCTGGTCGCTGATGCGCCACTCAACGGGGTGGTCTGCTATGGTTTTTGCGGCGTCTACGGGCATGTCGCTTCTTTCTCTTGCTGTTAACGGCGGTTTACTCCTTTTTACGCTCGGAGCCAAGCCGCTATTGATGTCTCTTGGGTAGTTCTATTTATGGTTAACGAAATCATAAGGAAGTAATGCGATGGTGGACTTGTCGTCGTCGGCGTTGTAGAGAAGTGCACATGAATGTAGATGCTGTTGGCAGAGTTACCGTTGATATTACCGTGGTCTTGGGGCGCACGCACATGCCTGTGCGTCAGCTACTGAAAATGGGCCGTGGGGCGGTAATTGACCTTGATGCCAAGCATGAGGACGAATGCTGGATTTACGCTAACAACGAACTGGTTGCGCGTGGTGAAATCATGATTGTTGGCGAAAAAATCGGCGTTTCGATTACCCGCATGATGAGCCAGCTCCAAGTATAGTTGGTTAACTGGTTACCACTTTCAAAGAATCGTAATTTATGTCTTGCAGGCCCCCGTCTTAGCTGATACTAAGGCGCCCGTTCAGCGGTCGTGGCGGAATTGGTAGACGCGCAGCGTTGAGGTCGCTGTGGGCATTGAGCCCGTGGAAGTTCGAGTCTTCTCGACCGCACCAAATTGTTTTTCGAACTCCGAAAGTCTTCTAAGGCCTTAAAAGGCAAGGAGATTTTCGGAGTTCGATACCCTTCTTCAAGGCAATATTCCAAAGGCTCTGAAAAGGCTAATTTTAGCGCCAACCTTTTGAGTGTGAACTCATCAGAAACCCATAGTTTCTGCGGGTTTGCGAGAAAGTCTAACGATAGTTCGAGCATCTCGTCGAAGGGCCGCTGTGGAGCAGGCACTATTGAAGTTTTTTCAAGCAGAATCAGCTTTTCTTTTTCCAGGTTTTCAATCTTGTTTTCGTAAGCAGCTATGACGCGCGAATTGGAAGCCTCTAGAGTGCGATCAATAAGTTGTTCGATTTGTCTCTCGATGGCTTTGATTTGTGTTTTGAATTCGTGTCTATCTTGAGTCAGTCGTTCCAGGGTCTGCTGCCAAGCATCTTTGAACATTTGAATAGCGACACGGAAAATCTTTGGATTAGGCGTCATGTGTTCTAGCAGCTTGGCAAAATCCCCTTCAATTTTGTCGCGAGCAATAGATTTGCCATAACGCTCACATTTTTTGTTTTGGCAGAAATAATAAGCATAGGATTTCGTCAAGCCTTTTGACCAACAGCTTCGAAGTGGCTTCTGGCAGCAAGAGCAATGCACGGCTCCGCGTAGAGGAAAGTCTTTATGTATATCCTTACGTGTGGGAGCAATACTCTTGCCATCCAAACGTTCTTGAATGCGTTTAAATGTGGTCTTGCTTATTAAGCCTTTATGTTTCCCATCTCGGATTGAGACGCCCCAATTGGGCGCGCTCACATATCCAGCATACATAATTTGCCGCAACATGTTGGAGACCTTTTGCTGCCGCACCTGAGTTTTGTTTAAGTCTTTGGGAAAGTCGGGTTTGCTCTCAAGGAAGCGTTTTATCTCAACTGGCGTTTCGAATCTACCACCGGCATATCCTTCAAGCGCTTCCTGAACAACGGAGGCAAGAGGCTCGTCCCGTATTAGTATTTTACCGCCGTGTTTGGATTTCTTATATTTGAAGCCAATAGGCGGCCTACTGATAACGGCATAGCCTTGTTCAACACGGGCAATGCATTTCTGCTTGTTCTGGCGTCCCATCTGGAGTCGTTCTAATTCACCAGCAGCGGCAGAGATAATCTCAGTGAATTTACCTTCTGGTGTATCCTCGAAATTAAAGTTAAGGCATTCTCGTTTGGCTCCACGTTCGAGCATAGCGCGCCTGAGTTTTAGGTGGAACTCGACATCACGGGCGTACCGTTTTAGGTCATCGAATATGACGATATAATCTTTCTGAGGATGCTCATCCAGATACTGGAGCAGTTTGACCATGCCAGGGCGTTTCATGAAATCACCGCCACCTGTGACATCGTCGGGGAAAACGGCTTCGATCTCATATCCTTTCGCTTCAGCGTACTGACGACAGCGGTGTTCCTGACTGCTGAGGCCACTTCCTTCTCGGGCCTGCTTCTTACCGGACACACGACAATAGATGATGGCCTTTTCCTGATGGTCGTCTGTTTCAGGTTTCATCCTGTTGCTCCCTGGCTGTTTGAGGCTGTGCAGTATCGGTTGGTGTCGATTCTAGCGCATGTGAAACATTTTTTGAATCCTTGGCGTTCTCTTCCATTGAATATGTCTCTTGCTCTACAAGTTGGATGGGGTGCACGCCAAAGCCTAGTTCGACAAAACCCACAATGATATTCCAAAGGGTTTGCAGGAATTCCTGTTTCTGTTTCTCGCTCAAATCCGGATCATCAAGTAGGGCGGCATAACGCTCATAGTCGACGCTGATGGCACGCTGTTTCTCTAAGCCATGAGCGATGGCCTTCTGGCCATTCTCAATGATGCCATAATGATGGGTCATAGAAGGCTGGCCTGTTTTAACACAGGGTTTCCTACCGTCATCCGGCTTTTTCATGTTCGACAAAGAATGTGACGCACTTGTTGTGTTGTGGTCCTGAGTGTCAATCATTATGTTCCTCCTATCGTTTTAGGAACAGGTGGGTTTCTTCAAGTAAGAGTTTGGTCGCGTCTGCATCCGCATCTTCTGCGGGGAAGTAGGTCAAAACCAGAATGCTGCTGATGTCAGTTTTGAGCGCACTGATTTGAGCTTGCTGGCCGCTTTCACCTTTGATGTACCGATTGACAATATTTCGAAGAAGGGCAGGCGGTGTGATGTCGAGGGTGTAGGCGAGTACGGTGAATTCGTTGCGGTATTCGACTAACACCTTGATGATAAAACTCACTGACATGGTAATCCTCCAGTCAGGATCACCAATTCTATTCGAGCGGTTCAATTAGACCATAAATTTGATGAATATGCAAAAAACTCACTTTAGACTCCCCTAAAGATACGAAGAGAGTTGTGTATTTGATAGGTGGTGTGCTTCTAATACTGATGTGTTGAAGAAGCTGAGTTGAGGGTTTAATGGGCGGTCGTGATGAGATAATTGGAAACATTCGGTTTAGCGCCGACTTGTCCTTAAATAGCTTCGGTGAACCTTCTGATTTTGTTACCTATGTTACTGCGGAAATCCAACAATATAGCGATGACGACTTTGACGAACTCGTCAAAGCAGGCTTCGTCTCGCTGATCATAGTACGGCTTGGCGAGGCGTATGAGCGGTACGACGTCAAATGGGCCTTTGACGATAGCGCGTCCTTATTCAGCTATTATGAGCAAATCTGGAACGACCAAGAAGATTGGTTTGTTGACCAATTGGATTTGGACCCTAATGGGGTGGAAGTGCTTATTATCGACCGCGCTTACCTGGCGCCTGAATTTCGTGGTCTGGGCCTGGGAAAGCGAGCACTGCAGCGTATTCTCAACTTCTTTTCTGCAAGATGTGATCTCGTCGTTTTGAAATCCTTCCCGCTTCAGTTTGAGGCGAGTTACAAAGACGGCCAGTCCAATCTTGATCTTTCGAGTTTTAAGAAGGCGGAGCCGGCCTCTCAGAAGGCGCTGGATAAATATTATGGCAGCTGTGGTTTTAAGCCGCTGGGCAAAAACGGTTACATGTACCGTTTTTCCGATCCATTTTGGGGCCGTTAGTAGTTGAAAGAGGTATTGTTGGGTACGGAAAGGAACGCTCTTGTAATTTGGAGATTTCTTCAGGTTTCTGTATGCTGGTTGTTCCTATCAGGCACTCCTACCAGTCAGGCGGAAGAACAGCATTGAAAGAAGAGACTAATAATATTTCCCCGACAAGGAAGATGGCAGATAATCTGGCGCTTCGTCTAAAGTATGCTCAGCGTGGCAGAGTGTTGCGGGGCATCATGAAATCACTTGGGATACGTATCTCTGATATGGGGCGGGAGATCGATGTTTCGCAAGGGCATCTCTCTCAGGTTCTCGAGACTTATTGTGATCTCCAAATATATAAATGCGAGGAATATCTCAAAAAGGTCGAAGCTGCGCTAGCGAAGAGAGGCGTTCTTGTATCTGAAAACGACAGGCAGCTTATCGTGGTTTATGACCGAGACGAGTGGCAGATCGATTTTGATATACCAAAGGATCAGGTTTAGTTACGGAATTTGATCCTCTATTGATATGGCTTTCCCGCATTTGATCAGCCCAATAGACGGCCAATGTTGCCGCGTCGGTGTTCAAAGCAGCAGCAATCTGGTCCAGCTCAGCGCCCGAGGGAGCACGCCCATTTTCAATGCTGCTGTATCGTTGCGGCCTCAGGCCTGATGTCAGTGCAACATATTTCTGTTGCAACTTTTCTTTCTGCCGAAACGATTTTATCGCCTGGCCAAGTGACTGTTCCATCAATATATCCCCCATGCAATCGTGCGTGCATGTACCGCAGCATGTGCGGTGAAATGGGGCCTGAAAGTTGGAAAAAATGTTGCGTGTCACGGGTTTTTTGCGCGGTCACGCTCCAATGACCTTCATGCCCCTGACGGAACCACTATACTGAATCTTTCAAAAAAAATCAACTTACCAGCACATAAAATCAATGGAATATTGATTGGCAATTAATTCGTATCAAAAAATTATAAGAAAAATAGCGAGTTAATTTTACCCTAAATTTGCAGTGTCAATACACCATTGATAACAACTATTCGGAGATTCCTAAAATTAATTTCAGCCCAATCTTGCATTAATAGTATTGATGTAACCTATTGTGTTATCATGACATTTTCTGTCAAGGGAATAAAGTCCCTCCGTTGGCATGCCAAAAGGGGGAGCGTTTCCGCTTTCCAAATCCTGATTTCTCCCAAACCCTTAAAGGGTATTCACCGCGATCCAGCCCGACTGAATGTGATCTTTACCAGGGCCTGAATGAGCGGCTCAGTCGAAGAGTGCATGAAAGCACTTTTGAGAGGAGAAATTTATGAAACCCTTTTGTCAAAGATTTTTTGCATCCACAGCTGCCATTTCCCTGCTGGCAGTTCTGGCGCTCCCCCTGAGGTCCGACGATACCCTCTCTGACACCCAACCCACGTCGGACCTTGGGGTGGTTAGCGAACAAGCTGAGAAATTGCTCAAAAGCAGCTTCTCTAATTTTCAGTTCTATTCGGTGAAGCCTTCGATCATAGACGGTCTCTATGAGATCGATACCGGCAGCAATATTGTCTACTATTCAGCAAAAGCGAACGTGCTGCTGTTTGGTGAGATGTATAATCATCTCGGCGAAAATCTATCTGATAAAGCTATAGCAATCGCTGCAAAAGAACGGCTCAAGGACCTGGACTTGAGCGTAGCACTTGAGATTGGCCCGGAAGGGGCGCCAACGCTTACAGAATACTCAAACCCGCTTTGTGGCTGGTGCCAGCGTCTCCATGGTTGGCTTGAAAGTGATATGGCTTCATATCCTGTGCGCCGTCAGATCATATTTGCGGTAGGCCATTCGGCAGAAGCCCAAAATCTCGCCGAACATATCCTGTGTTCCGACAATCCCGAATTGGCCTTTGAGCAGGTCTATTCGCGGCGGCGGCCAGCAGCGCTTAAACGTTGTGACGATGGTTACGCGCGGGTTCAAAAACATATCCAGATCACAACGGCAGCGGGTGTCAGTTCAACTCCAACCCTGTTCGCGGACGGCGAACGTATTCGCGGCTTCGATGAGGGGCGCCTTCGTGATTATCTCCTCAACGCAAGCCGCGGCGCTCAAGCCTCTGGAGGAGATACGCAATGAGCTTCTTTTCTTTCTACACACCTCAAACGGCGCCTGTGCCGTCACAAAATACAGGTTCAGTTCTGAAGTCCCTTGACCGAGCTGCACTTGCGCTTCTGGTACTGGTTTTGAGTGTTCCAGCGACAGCGTTCACGGCACCGGTTGCAGGTGATCTTGCCTTCGAGATTTATGACATTGTCATCAATGACGGCGTGGAGGGTCCAATAGGTGCCATGTTCGCGGTGGCCTCTGTCATCCTCGGCATTTTTGGCATCGCCAACCGTAACTGGTGGGCAATGGGCGGCGGGTTCGCTGGAACAACAGCAATGGTCGCAGGCGAGGATATCGTCACAACAGTCGGCTTCATTATCTAACAAACCTCCCCAACCTAGAGAGACGCATAGCCATGGCGCGCATTCCACAATTTCTCCACCGGCCAAACAGGTTCATCGGTCTTGAAGATCAAGAACTAGCAGTCCTATTCCTTGGCTATGCGCTCTCGCTCTTTTTCAAGGGAGCATCCTTCTTCTGGTTCATGGGTGCGGCGATCCTTTTCATTCCATTCAAGCGTTCAAAGCCAAGAGGCTATATTGGCCACCTTTTTTACCGAGCAGGTTTCGCACGCTTGAAAGGCTACCCACTTGCGGTTGCGGAGCAGTTCCATGAATGAACAGCAGCATATCAGTATGCGTAGCGGTCCTGCTGACCGGTTGCCGAATGGTGGTCCCGGTGGTGGAGATCACAGGCCCTTTCTTGGGCGCTTCACCGACGCGACATCCAATATCTGGGCGGAAAACAGGGTCCTGCGCTTCTTCTCTGTCCTGACATTGATTGGATGCCTGGCGCTTGCTTTCGTGGCGTTGAGCGCCATGAAGCGTGAGAAAACCATCATCGTTCCGTTTGGCCAGGGTGTCGAACATCTCTACATGGTTGGTGATACCCCGTCTGAATCGTATCTGGTTGCAATCTCGCGCAATGTTATTCAGCTCGTCGGGACCTATACATCAAGCGGAATCGAATATCAGCTCGACGAAGTCCTGAAGCTTGTTCACCCAAGGGAATATGGAGCCAAACGCGAGGCTTTTCGGCGGGATGTCGAGCGGCTGCAAGCTTTCCGTGAAATCAGTTTCGCTACATACATCCGATATGATGAGCCATTTGACCATGGCCCAGGCATCATCCGCGTCCCTGTCCGCAGAGAACGCTTTGTCGGCAAGAGCAGGACCTCGGATGGCGGCTACTATGAGCTTTCCTATTTCATCGAAGAGGGCCGTTTCTGGCTCACAGATATACAATTTCAGCGCATCGGGGAGGTGAAAAATGACCAGCTTCAACGCTAAGGCTTTGATTGTCCCTGTGACTATGTCGGCGCTCATTGCTCTGACCGCAAACGCTCAAGATACTGCACCGCACCAAAGCGTCCTTCCTGATGCCCCAGCAGAAATAATTCTCTCGAACCGGGATACCAATCGGGTCGTTTGCATGAGCGGCAAGATCAATGGTTATCGCTTTTCTGAAGAGAAAGGTGCCATTGTTGACGCGGCTGGCAATGAGGCCTTTATCAAGTTTCGGATTGAACAGCTCGGTGATCAGCAGAATTATGTTCGTGTGCGCTCTGAGTTTTATTTCAGATGCGGTGATGTCACATACACCTTACTTGCCAAGCCACAAAATACAGCGGCTAAAACAGTTTTTCTTGTACCGGGCAGCGGTGTTCACCGCGAAAGCAATATAGAAGCTTATGCTCCGCTTGCTATGGAAGAACGGGCTGTAGCGGTGTCGCTAAAAGTTTTAAAGGATGACATCCCATCAAACTTTACCGTCAAGGCATTCAACTCGCCTTATGATCCCCATCTTGTTCCCAAGCTTGATGTACGACTGGCGCGTGAAGTCGAGATTTCTGGCACTGGCCTGGTTGTCCGTGATTACCGACTGCGTGCGCGAACGCATATTAGCCTCAATGAGAAAGATTTTCTGCGCCCTGAACTGGGATCATCGATCTATGCAGTAACGCTTGACCGGCTGACACTCAAAGGCGGTGAAGTCGGACGCCTCGTCATCGTGTCACTTGGGGGTTGATCATGAAACTCCTTGAAGACATGCAAGAACGGTATGCGGAAATGCCGTCAAAGAAAAAGCAACGCTTGTTGATGGCGGTCATCCTTGTTTCCGCATTTTTCATCTTTTGGTTTTCTGTCGGCGGGGGCAACGAAAAAGAGGCAGAGAATAAAGCCAAGAGCAAACCCAATGATAGCTTGACACTTTCGTCGGGGCTAATGGAAGACACGCTGCGTGAAAGTGTGCGTGCTGAGACGGAAGCGGTCACATCGCGTATGGACAATCTTGAGCAGCTGGTTGGCGACCTAATCGAAAGATTGGACCAGACCGCACGGGACGCGATTGAGGCTAAAAACGAAGCTTTGCGCGAAGCGCCTGAGCAATCGGAAGATGATGGTGGTGTCGTAACCGAAGAAGACTTGAAACCTGCAAATGAACTCGCTGAATTGAGCGTACCCACTGTTCCGTCGTTCCCTCCTGCGGTTTTTACCGCACCGACAGAGGACAGTACTGGTGCGTGTGCTGAAGATCCGACCATACCAACTGTGATCGGCGGCATCGGCGGCGCCACACCAGCACCAGAGGCTGAGGAGCCGGAGGGGGATACACGCCAGGTATATTTGCCGGTTGGGATGATGGATTCCGTTCTTTTGACAGGTGTAGATGCGCTTGTTGGCAACCAGGCACAATCGAACCCTGAACCTGTCCTTGCTCGGGTGCAAGCACCTGCTGTGTTGCCTAACGACGTCCGCGCCAATTTGAAAGGATGCTTCGTAGTGGGGAATGCAATCGGCATCCTGGCTAAAGAGCGTGTTGACGTGAGGGCAGTGTCCTTGAGCTGCGTTGACGACAGCGAACGAACCGTCATCGACCAACCGATAAAGGGATACTTTGTCGATACCGACGGTAAGAAGGGTCTTTCAGGTAATGTTGTTACGCGCGACGGCGCAATCGTCGGCCGCGCCTTTGCTACGGGCGTTCTGGATGGTTTCGGAAGTGTTGCTGAAACCAGTGCTGGTACACAGACCGTTTCACCGCTCGGCTCGACTCGCATTTTTGACACGGAGGAAGCCGTGATTGCAGGTGTGGGGCAAGGTATCGGCAACGCCGCCCAAAGCCTATCCGATTACTATCTGGACCTCGCGAGAACCGTTTCTCCCGTTATCGAAGTTGGTACCCAAAAGCGCGCTGTGCTTGTGATCCAGGAAGGCGTTTATCTTGAAATCAAGGAGGTTCGCAATGTGGCAGGTAACTAAGATATCGATCATCGGTTTGAGCGCCCTGTCACTGTCGGCCTGTGCGTCACTATTCTCCGCCTATGACAGCGAATTTTCCTGCAAGAACAGTGATCACGGAGGGTGTAAGCATCCAATGGAAGCGTATGCCGAAGCCCGCGCTGAGAGTGAAGGCAGCTATCATGCGGCACCGATCGAAGTTGTTGAAGAAGCGCTAGACACTATCGGTCACCTTCATTCTCAATCAACTGGATATGACCGTTATCAGGATGTAATGTACCGCGAGTTAGAGGGTCTGCTGAATGATCCCGCGACCCCCATTTTGGCACCTGCGCGCACGGTTAGAACTCTTATTCTTCCCTATAGCGATCAGGATCAAACCGACCGTCTCTTCATGCCACGTTACATCTATTCTGTGCTTGAGGCCTCAAAGTTTATCCATGGGCGCTACCTGCTTGACCAGGAGGGTGGACTGTTGCTTGAGGCCTTGGTGGGGTCAAACACCGAAACCGATACCGGGAAGGAATAAATGATGTTCGATTTCCTGTTCGGCAAGCGTGGTGGAGATAAGGCAAGTGATTGGCAGTATATGTTGGAGCGCGAGCCGTTTTCAGATTTTCTGCCGTATAGGAGTTATGATGCAGCAACCGACACCTATCAGCTGACCGATAGTTGCACTGGCTATCTCTTTGAAATCCAGCCTGTTGCTTATGCCGGGGAGCAGATTGTTGGCGCCATAAAACGGCTCCTCAATATGGATTTGGGCGCAGATACACAGCTCCAGTTCATCCTTTACGCTGACCCTTATGTCGATGACTATTTTGCTCGCTCACAGAGTTTGAAAATACGACAGCAACAGGTCGTTCAAGACAATATCTCTGCCTATGTCCGGTTCTGGCGTAAACACGCGCATGGTGTTAAGGCGCTCAGGGGAATCCCGCTTCGTAACTACCGTGTTTTCATCGCGCTCAAATCCAAGGAGGGCCTTGATGCCGATATGGTCGCTTCCATTCGGGAGTCGCTCGGGAAGTTTGGTGTACGATCAGTAAGAGCCGAGGGTTCAGGCGGTCTTTTAGCGCTCATGCGGCGGTTATTCTCCAACATGGCCGGGAGGGTAAGTGGCACATGTTCGGAGGATCGCCCGCTTAGAAAACAGATGTGCGACGGCGGCGAGAGCTATCGTTTCAAAGGAAATGTGGCCCGAATTGGACAACAGTTTGCGCGTTGCTTTACGCCAAATGCGATACCGAAACAGATTTCCGCCGAAAAGGTGAACCGACTGTTCGGCGGCATCATGGGTGTGATGGACGATACACGGCAAATTACGTCACCATTTCTCTACTCGCTGACCATTTTCTTCAAGCCTACCAAAACCGACATTATGGCAAAAGCGCATGTGGTTGGGGTTCAAAAAGGTGGTGCCAAGTTCTCGAATGACCTTGAGCGGCGCATGGAAGAATACAAGTGGGTCACTGATCTGATGGAGGGTGATGAGAAAATCCTGCGCTTTGTCCCGGTCATGTGGGTGTTTGGCTCGAGCGAAGATGAAGCGCGTGAAGCAGTGTCGCGGGCAAAAGGTATGTGGACCGATCTTGGTTTTGCGGTGCAGGACGAAAGTTACCTGATGAAGCCGCTGTTTATTATGAGCCTGCCGTTTGGTTTTTATGACGAAGGCGCCAATCTCAAAACATTGGACCGGGATTTTCTTGCACCTGTTGACGCGCTTGCGGAGTTAGTGCCTGTCCAGGGTGATTATCGGGGCGCGGGCAAACCGTCGATCATGCTTGTTGGACGCAAAGGCCAGATGATCACCCTCGACCTGTTTGATCCAGGGAATAACAATCAGAATTTTCTTGTATCTGCTGAATCCGGCGCGGGTAAAAGTTTCTTTCTCAATTATCTCACCAACCAATATTATGCTGAAGGTGCCAAAATCCGCATCATCGACATTGGCTATTCCTATCAGAAAATGTGCTCGCTCATGGGGGGCAGGTTTTTGGATATTGGCGCGGATGCAGGCCTTTGTATCAATCCATTCGACTTTAAAGCAGGCGATAAGGAGGAGTTTGACCTTGGTATTCAAACGGCGAGTGCAGCTCTTGCATTAATGTGTTCGAGCGCTTCAGGACGTGATCTCGATGAAGAGAGCCTCAATCTCTTACGGCTTGCGTCAAGATGGGTTGTGGAGACCGGCAAAGGTGGTACGGGCGTCGACGCAGCGCGAGTGTTCCTGTCAACCTTTCCAGATGAACTTCCTGCCTTTGAGAGCGACAAAGTATCGTTTCTTATTGAACGTGCACGCTCACTCGCCTTCAACTTGCAGCCTTTCTGCTCGGAAGGCGAATATGGCAGTTACTTTAATGGGTGCAGTACCTTTGATATTGCACGCGATGATTTTGTTGTCATCGAGCTTGAGCGGTTGCGGCAGTTTCCGCAGCTGTTCGGCGTCATCGTCCTACAAGTGATGAATGCGGTAACCCAGGATTTATATCTCGGCGATCGGTCAGTTCCCAACTTCATCCTGTTTGAGGAGGCAGCAGCCTTCTTGAAGGAAAATCTGGCTGGTGGCAGAGCCGCCAACTTCAAGTCTGTTATTGAAGCTGGTTACCGGCGTGCTCGCAAATATAACGGATCGATAGGCACCGTCATCCAGTCGGTGATGGATTTGAAGTCGTTTGGCGATGTCGGAGATGTCATCTGGGATAATGCGGCCACTAAATTCCTGTTGCAAGGTGAGACCTATGGTCGGGCGGCTGCCGCCAAAGTTATCGAGCATGAAGGTTTTGCGCTCGAACTCCTGAAGTCTGTGACCAATAATAAGCCGAACTATTCGGAAGTCTTTATCGATAGCCCGTCAGGGGTTGGTATTGGCCGGTTGGTTGTTGATCCACATACCTATTGGATGAATACATCGGCTGCAGATGAGGTCGCTCGCTATTCTAAATTGATCTCGATTGGCCTAACGCCGGCTGATGCGATTGATGCACTTGTTGAAGGACGCGATCAGCAGTTGCTGGCAAAACGCATTGAGGGACCCAGAAGCGGGGGAGAAGCGGCATGATGACGATTTCTCTAATAGCCGCGAGTGTTATCCCGATGGTGATCGGTGTCCCTCTGTCCCAGGAATTGTCCAAAGGTTTGCTTCAGGCGGATGCGAAGCCCAAAACAATTGTCGGCAAGCTGTATCCTATTGTTGAGCAAGATGCGCTTGAAGAGATTGAGGCACGGGTCAAAGCCAACCCTTATGACCCCAAGATGTTCAGTGAGGAGGACGACTGGTCTGCTCTCCAATCATCTCGTCTTCCAATGGTATCTGAATATCGGCTGCGGCAGGTAATTCCGTTTTTCGCCTTATCGTTCGATATCCCGGATAAGGACGGCAATATCCTCTATCCGGCAAGCTATACGTTTAATCCACTCGAACATCTGAGACTGCCCAGCCGTTTAATTATAGTCGATGAGCGGCAGCTTGCCTGGGGGATTAAGGCTGCCAAAACAGGCGACATGATCTTGCTCGCCGGGGCAAACCCGCTCAAAGCAAGTCGTCAATATGACCGCGTGATCTTCAAACTTGAGGATCAGATTAGAGAACGCCTTAGCATCGAAAGGGTGCCGTCCATCGTTGAACAGCATGGTAGTCACTTTATCATTGAAGAGATCGTGCTCAATGACAGCGATCTGATCTTGCCCTTAGATGACCTGGAGAATGAACAATCGCTTGCCATGCTCATAAAAGGAGCACGCAATGAATAGGCTCATTCTGATATCGGTGTTAACTTGGATAACGGTCATATCTGACAGTGATCCCGTCACAGCGTCACCGTGCAATCAGGGTTTTATCAATCCGCTCACCCGCGTTCACTGGCCTTGTATTTTCCCGGTACAGATCGCTGGTATCAGCGTTGGACCGAAATCGTCGCTCGACGCTGATAATCCGCGTTCCCCGCTTTGTTTCTGCCCCTCGAGTTTCGGTATTCCGCTCCCCGGTATCAGAGTTAACTTCTGGGCGCCGAACCGTTGGATCGATACAGTGGAGAACCCCGGATGCATGATGCCGCTCGGTGTCGACGTCCTCGGTGAAACAGGGCGTCTGCATGGCGGCACACGTAACACTCGCAGACAGGGGACAACGTTTGCGCAGACGCATTATTACATCGCGCCTGTATGGGCCATGCTTGGCCTCTTTCAGGACATCCCCTGCCTGGAAACTCAAGGCTTTGATGTTGCCTTGATATCTGAGGTTCTTCCCACCTACCAGAATGAGGTCTTGGGGGCGATTATCAACCCGGAAGCTGTTCTTTTTGGCAATCCGGCAGCGCTCCTCGCCTGTGTCGCAGATGCAGGTATTAGCCATACTGGTGCAACAATTGATGCGCTCTTTTGGTGCATGGGCGGCTGGGGATTGACCTATCCACTCGGTGGGCGCTCATCGAGCGGTGACCATGTGGAAGCCAACGCTGCTATTGCTGCGAAGCAAATATTTACCGTTGGCAGGCTTGGCCTATCGCGTGAAGCGACCCGTAATGGCTGCGGTGAACGGCTCGCACCGATTTGGACAAAATCCATGTACAAACTGCAGGAGATGCGACCGGTCAAACAATCAAGTTGCATTAATATCGGCCGCACAGGGCTCTTGTGGTCATCTCTCAAACATCCTCCAAACCACGACAATTATGCGTGGCAGGTTTTTGAAAAGGTATTCTGCTGTGTCCGTCCATAATCGAATGATAAGCGTTGTTTTATTGATCCTGATTTGTTCGGGCGTCGTACACATGCCGCTTGGGGCACAGGATGCAGAAAAGCAAGTTGAGAAAGACGCTGCCAAATCGGCTTATGATGCGATCAGGGATCGTATTGGTAACAGTGAAGCGATAGAAAAAAACTTAACCAGTCCGATCACTGGAGGCGCCTCGTTTTCGACTTTTGATGGCCGTCAACAGTTCAGTCAACCAGTGTCATGTCCTTCGTCACAGGCTTATCTGGAGCTGTTCTATGGGATTGGATCTGGTGGTGATCTGATGCCGCTTACGGTAAAACAGGACAGCGATTTCAATGGGCAGTTTGATTGGGCGCCGTCTCTCACAGGCCCAGTGTCCGGCGTGTGCGCGAACGGCGTAATATCTTGTCGAGCGGGGACCTTTGATGATTGTCGGGCGCTTGGATGGCAATCGTCAGGCGGCAAACTCCGGCTGGAAGAAACAGAACTTAGAGAGCTGGCGGGTTGTTACTGTGTGAATAATAGCTGTGGCTCAGGCCTCGCGTTTAGCAACAGAGCGACGATCCTGGATGATCTTGCGGGTGGGATGGCTGGCGCCTTAATGGTCGAAGATGCCCGATACGCTGTTTCGGCTGTATCGCGTGAGGATTTTTTGATCCGACTCTCAGGTCAAGATGCAGGCGCTTGCAATGTAGCTTCGGGAACAACCGGATCAGTTCGTCAGGAGCAATATGTCGATGATCCTATGAGGCTTTCAAGCGATGCATTTACTGCATCATCAAGTGATCGTACTTTTGGACTTGTTTCAAATATTCCATCTGGTGACGCGGCTCATTTAAGCAGGAGCGGATGTAAGATTGAACGCCAAGTAACGCTTGATGAAGTGCTCGCAAGCGACATTATCGCTCGTGTTACCTCGAGCGCTGACTATGCGGAAAGCTCTTGTGCGGGTGATCCTGACTGTTTCCTATTCTCCTTGGGTGACAACACCGATAATCATATCGAGAAAAAGGGCTGTAACATTTTCACGGAAGAGGTCGTTTGGACCGTTGATCGTCTTGATCGTCTGAATGAAGCTCGCCTCATCGACAGCGACTATGAAGATCAAATCCATGTTTCTGTGAACGGTACGATGATATTCGCAACGGGTGGATTCAATGGTGCCAGCGACCCTGATGATTGTCAGATAGATGATCAGCGTAGCGTCTCCATTAATCGTAGTTTTCGGCACGCGCTCAAGGAGGGTGTTAACCGAATGACGCTCAAAATTGCAGTCAGAAAACGCGGGAGTGGCCAGGTGCGCGGCATTATTCGCTATGAGCCGGGTTGTGATCTTGTCGAGACGCTCGACAGCACGTGCGGGCCATTTGCTTCTAACGATGATTGCCGCTTGATTGCCGAAACTGTTGATGGTGTGTCGACTTGGCGGAACGGAGGTCGGACAGGTCTAACACCGCTTCGTCAAACTCGGACACTTTATGGAGCCAAATGTACAGAAACTTTTTCACGTGACTGGTTTTCTCGCGACCGGGATTATGAATGCGAAAGCGACAATGCAGCTGGTCGTGGGTTCGATTTCACACGTATGAACCATATTTTTGAGAATTCTGGTACGAGTTCTTATTCAGATCTGAGGGAAGGCTCTGACGGTTCACCACAAGTCTTTGGTGGAACCTATAGTTTCGACACAGATTATGGAACACGCGATTGCGAACAGATATGCCGGGTGAGCGTAACGGAGCCCGACACAGAAGTTGCAAGTGCGGGAGTGGTCGGAGCACTCCACAAAAACCCCAATACGGAGAACTATCGTTATTTGAATTGTGCAGGGAATGTCTGCCCGGCTGGTCCGGGCGAAACCATTGAGAAGGACTGCGGATGCCTGTCGGAGTTTAACGACGCCATCACTGTCATGCAAACCTTCCGATTAGCTGGGCAGGACCTGACATGTACGACCGGAGTACAACAAAAACTGGACTGATCATCGCGATCTGCTTTCTGATCTGGAGTAGCCCTGCGAGTGCTCAAGACCTTGCCGCTCTGCAAGGCGGCTCCTATTGCGGGATCGACAAGAATGGAGACGGGGATTTTGACGGTGAAGGGGAAATAGCGGCCTGCGATAACGGCCTATGCCCCTTAACCGCAACCGAGTGTGCCACGGGACGGGTTCAACAGGTTTGCGAGCCGGATGAAACGGTGACTAGCTGCGATCCCGATGAAACCATCACAGAATGTGAGTCAGACCAAACGATCAACGAATGCGATCCGGATACGGTGCGCCGTGAATGTGATCCACCAACCACGACACGGGTATGTGATCCAACTTACACCGAGCGGGTTTGTGATCCACCGACGACAAGACGGGAATGTGATCCGCCCACTACGACGCGGGTTTGCGACCCGACTTATACCGTCCGTGTTTGCGACCCTTCAACTACTCGGCAAGAGTGTGACCCGCCGACCACCACGCGGGTCTGCGATCCTAGTCGAACCCGTCGGGTTTGTAATCCAGATACAACGCGTGAGGTTTGTGGCCCACCGACTGAACGCAGGGTCTGTGATGCCGATCGGGTACGCCGCGTATGCACAACGGTGAAGAAGCCGGGATGCCACGACAGAAATACGCGGACTTGTACTGAGTGTACCACTGAAGTTGTGTCCGGTGCATGTAGAACGGTGAGTACACCTGGTAGCTGTCATACGGAGACCGTTAAAGGAAGCTGCTACAATGAGACTATACCGGGTCGCTGTCGGAGTTTAACGACGCCAGGAGATTGTCGCAATGTAACGGTTCCAGGTAATTGCAGAAACGTAGTGCGCGGTGGGGATTGCCGGAATGTCACAACGCCGGTGGATTGCCGCGATGTAACGGTCCCAGGCGACTGTAGAGATGAGATTCGTGGTGGTGATTGCCGCAATGTGACGACGCCAGGAGAATGCCGAGATGTGACAGTGCCGGGCGAATGCAGGCCGGTAACCATTCCGGGTGAATGTACCACTCGGACAGTTCCCGGAAATTGTATCGATGAGGTCGTGCCCGGCGAATGCCGTGACGAACCGCTTCCCGATCTATGTCCTTTGGACGGGGTGGATGCCTGTGTCATCGCTGCTGACGGTGTAAGTCGTTGTTCCGATACACCGTGTGTGGATACAACTCAGTTTCCAATTGAAGACTTGGAACGCGAACGTCTCGCTTATGTGAATGACGGTACGGTAGACGCAAGCGGAGAATGCTTGAGTGATGTGCAGGTGTTCACGGGGCGCGGCATGGACTGCCAACGGCCAGGCCTTCTTACGCTCTTCAAGAATTGCTGCAAAAATCGAGGCGAGATTCTGACCGACAGCGGCGGTTCGCTTGGCGCTGCCGCAACTGTTTCGACGGTTGTTGCAGTCTTCGCTGGTGCGGAGGCGGCAGTATCTGCTCTTGCAGGAGGTGCCACTGTCACCGGGGCTGCGAGTGCTGGGTCTGCCGCAATCGCTGCGGCAGGTGGTCCCGCGATTATCGGAGCGGGCGTATATCTCTTGTTTACTGAACTGCTCGGTTTTGGCTGCGAACAACAGGATTTTGAAACCGCGCTCTTGGAGGGCTCCGGTATGTGCCACCTTGTGGGAACATACTGTGTGGCCCGCATACCATTTATCGGCTGCATCCAGAAAGCGCGGTCATTCTGCTGTTTCAATTCAAAACTCGCGCGGATTATCCACGAGCAAGGACGTCAGCAACTCAAAGCGTTCGATGGCTTTGGTGAACCTAAATCCCCGGAATGCCGCGGTTTCACACCCGCTGAATTCCAGGCTCTCAATTTTTCGGACATGGACCTGTCTGAATATTATGCAGAGCTGGAAGCAAGGTCAGAACTGGAACTGAAGCAATCTTTTGAAGATGGTGTCGAAGCGTTCTTGCAAGCGGGGAAAGATCAATGAAAGTGCTCCCCCTAATCATCCAGCGGTCAATTCTTGCCTTCATGATGGGGCTCATCGCTATGCATTTGACCTCGCACAAACTGCAAGCGCAAACGGGAGATGACCCGGTTCCAATTCAATCGCCAGACGCGGAGCTCGAAGCGCGTGCGAAATCGATTGCCGAAGCGATGAAGTCTCAAACCATGATCGATTTGACGAAAGCCATGGGTGCACGTGTACGCGGAGTTTTGGGTGTCGCGGGCGAGGAAGCAGGAGACAAAGCAGAAAATTCCAATCTTGGATCACACAATTCTGTTCGAGCCATTCTCTTTGCTTCCTCGTCGATGCCAATCGGGACACTGCGTGCTTATGCTGCGCAACTTGAAAAGGCGAGTGGAGTGATTGTCTTTAGAGGCATGCCAGGTGGAATGTCAGCACTAAAGCCCATGGTGGAGCTGACGAAACAGATCATCCTTCGCGATCCCAAGTGCAACAGGGATGACTGTGAGGTTTTTGATGTTGGCGTGATCGTCGACCCAATGCTGTTCCGTGCGAACGATGTTCAATTGGTCCCAGCTTTGACGCTCATCGATCATGATCCGTTTGAAGCCTACTGCGAACGCCCAGGTATGGACACAGCAAGCGTCACAAGTTCCCGGATTACCTTCGGAGACGCCCATCTCACGGGTCATCTTGAAGCCTTGACGCTTCTCGGTGACGGACGAGCACGATCGCTCCTGCGCACATTTAGAAAGGAGGCAAATCCATGATCAGTTTTCTCTATAATTGCTGGCTTCGCATGCTTGTTGACTGGCGACATAGCCTGCTCATTCTCACTCTCGCCGTTCTATGGCTGATGTTGGTCGCGGATTTCATCAAGGGATATGCGTTCAACATGACCGAGTCTGTAGATGGAAAAATCTTCAAGCTCCGGCCTGAACTGACTGTTCAGAAGAACACCACTGTCATATTTGAGAGGAAAGACCCGATATTGCCCGTTGGGGTCGACCATATGACCAAACACGTGCTCTGTATGCCTGGAGATATATTGAGGCGAGACGGATTTGACTTCTTTTGTAACGGACACCTTATTACCCGAGCCAAACCTTACTCAAATGCAGGTGACCTCCTTCCGATATTTGGTTGGATTGAAGGCCCTGTGCCAACAGGCGTGTTTTTCGCTGGGACGGACCATCCTGACGGTTATGACAGTCGATATTTTGGCTTCATTCCGCTCGATAGCGCTACCGTTGTGGAGAGAACGCTATGACTTGTTCGTTCTGGATACGCTGGTTTTTCATTTATTTTCTCTTGCCGTTCACGCTGCTTATTTACTTCGCGCTCTATCTGGAGGCGCAAGAACCATCGAACAAACGCGGCTGGAACTGGTACGAAGATCCACCCAAAGTCGAAGAGCAGAACCCCGACTTTGCTTATGAGCCTGTGCTACCGCCTTTTGACGATCTTAAGCGTATGACCCCTGAGGCTGTTGGCGACCTGATGGAAGCACAGTTAGCGTTCGCGATCGTGTCCGAGGAAGTGGGAGAAGTTGCAGAATATTACCAGCTTCTCGATTTTGTTCGACGGCGCTCCAAAACCTTCACCGCCCTAACGGGCGTTGCGCTCCTCAAAATCCCGGAACTGAATGCGAGAACCAGCTACCCGATCACCAATGCTGGGCGACGGGTGAGAAGCCAGGAGGCCAAGCGTGAAAAAGCAGAACGCCTGATAGCCGAACGCAGTGAGTTTGCCTTTGTGATGTTCTCTTCTGAAAGCTGTGGCTTTTGTGACGTACAATGGGGCACGGTGAAAGCGTTTCAGGATCGTACCGGCTGGAACGTTACACGGGTCGATATTGACGTGTACGCAGAGCGGGCGGCGCGTTTCAATGTTTCAGGTACTCCAAGGACGATCCTGATCCGCAAGGATACGCCAGATTGGTTCCCGCTTGCAGCAGGTGCTGTTTCCCTCCCTGAGGTCACGGATAATGCCTACAGGGCGATCAGAGTGTTGAAGGGGGAGATTAGCGTCCAACAGTTTCTCACCAATGAGAGCGACGCAGGTGGTTTCTTCGATGTGAGCCGTCCCGCAATCAATTCCATTCCCAATTCAAATCAATCAAGGAGGTAACTATGCGACCCTTAACCATGATATTTTCAACCGCCTTGCTCTTGAGTTTGAATATGAGCTTTACAGGCGTTTCTGCACAGGACTGGACTAAAGAGTGGTTCGACGCGCAGACCAGTTCCGGGCCATCAAGCTTCTCGGGGCAACGGCGTGGATATTTGCAAGGTGGGCAGTTCACGGGAAGGTATCGCCTTGCAACCGACAATCTTTTTTCGGTCACCCCGCCGCGCATTCGTGCGGGGTGCGGCGGCATTGATCTTTTCGCTGGTGGGCTCTCGTTTCTGGACCCAGAATATCTGGTCGAGAAGTTCGAGAACATTCTTCAGGCCGCTCCGGCGCTTGCATTCTCGATGGCACTCAAGGCGCACTGTGAAACCTGTGAAGACGTCATGTCGAAGCTGGAGGCGACATCCAGCTTCCTTAACTCGATCCAGGTAAATGATTGCCGGATGGCCAATCAAGTGGCGCGGCTCGTGACAGGCGATAATCCCGATTTCTTCTCGAATGTATTGGAGGAAGCAACGGGATCGCGCAGCCTGGAGGACGCGATTGAAAAACATTACCATGGCGCTCAGCAAGCTATTCGCGACAATGGCGGCGAACCTCCCGTCGATTTGCGGGATGAAGTGGCCGCATGTCCTGCAAGCGTCAAGGCGTTGTTTGCTGATGGTTCAGTGATTGAGCACGCGGCTGAACGCGTTGGCATGGGGGCTATGGCGCCGATTGTCAGAGCCTATATCGGGGATATTTTCATCAGTTGGCCATCCGGCGCTAATGCGCCCACAATCCGAGGGATTGACCGCTGCCCCGATGTCGATCGCTTCTCAAGCTATGATTTCCTCACTGGCGAGGTTCAAGGCAGGCCTGCGAATGGTGGTCCTTGCTCACGCGCAACAGATGTGTCGATCATATCGATGGTTCGCACCAACATGCTCGGTATCGCTTCGGGCTTGCAAGCGAAACGCGCGTTTACAAATGATGAAGTGAATTTCATCAACCAATCGGCACAGCCCGTTTGGGAGATTGTTCGCTCGGGCCTCCTCTCGGGATCAGTGGATCAAGCAGTGTCAGCATATGAGTTTCCAATTGCGTCATCGCTTGCCTACCGGATTTTTGATGATCTTCTCACCAACATCGACTTCCTGATCTCAAAGGCGCATTTAGATGCATCGACGCCAGGTGTGGACACAAGTGTGAGCGGCGCTGACGCTTGCAATCTGGCAATCTTTGAACCGGCGCGAGCCAAGCTTGAGCAATTGCGTGTGGATCTCGTGGACGCACGAAAAGCAGCGTTTCAGGCGTACCAGGTGACGGTTCAGCAACAGCATGCAATCTCTGCGCAGGCGGCGCTCTTTAAAGCGGATCGCGGTGCGATCTCCAAGAACTTCGTCAAAGCCCAATCGGACGGGTAAGGCAATGACGAGACTGCGGTTCATCATCTTATGTCTCGGAGGTTTGTGCACAGTTTCACTACCAGCAAGTGCCCTTGAGATGGAATTTGTCACTTTCAACGGTTTCAACCAGATGGTGAATGCGTTTCGCTATATTTCGCTTTTCTTTTCTAACAGCGATTATGGTGGTCTTGTCTATATTGCTGCGGTTTTAGGGTTTGCAGTCGCAGCAGTGCGCTCAACAATGAATGATTACCGTGAAGAACGCACGCTCAGGAACTGGTTTTTCATGTTCCTACTTGGCGCTGGTATCTATAGCGCTTTCATCATTCCTAAAGGCACCGTTCACATCTATGATCGAACGTTGAACGCCTACGAACCGGTTGCGGGTGTGCCGGATGGCATCGTGCTACTCGCAGGCCTCGCAAACCTGGGCGAACAGATTGCCGTCGATATCGCAAACACTTCAAGCCCCGTTCCATACGAGAATACGGCTGGAGGGATAGTTTTCGAGCTCGTGCGCAATACTTACCGCGCCGATCAGCTCCTGGATGACGAGTATCTCTGGGAGAATATCAAAGCCTATTATCTCGAGTGCGGGCAAATTGCCGCCGCCTTGCCAGGTACTGGTTTTAATCTCAACAGCGTGAATAGAAACTCGACAGACTTACTGCAGACCTTTGCTGCTGCACAGTCAAATGCGGTAGAGTTTCCGTTCAGGTCAGAAGCTAATCCGCAAGGCACGCTCACAACCTGCACCGATGCCTATAATAGTCTTCGGACCGACCTTTTGGACCCGAGTACCTATGCAAACCTGGTTGCCTCGCTCTGTGGCAGCGTTGGTTTTGACACCTCGAGTGCTGCGCAGGCGGCGCAGTGCAATAACATCATGGATGAGATCATTCCGACGGTCTTTTCCGGAAGCGGCGACCGGATCACTTACTTGCGGTCTGCGGCGCTCGCTCTTGCAATGCAGGATGCGGCTGCTGATGAAAATCCAGAACGGGCTATCGCACAGGAGGCCAGTCGTTCCTTCTCTACCCAGTCTTTCGGGCTTCTTGGTTTTGCGCAGGAATATGGTCCATCGATCCGGGCTGGTTTTCTGGCGGCTTCGATGGCGACACTGCCGCTTACCATGTTGTTTCTGGTGACGCCTCTCAGGTGGCGCGCGCTTTCCCTTGCAATCGGTTTTTTTGTCTTTGTAACCATATGGGGCATTACCGATATTGGTCTCCAGATCATGATTGAAGGGGTCGCCAATGACGCTTTTGAAGAAGTGCGGCGTAATAATCTCGCCTTTAATGCTTTTGTCCTGACACCGCCAGCATCAGTAAAAGCGTTGACTGTCTTCGGTTCATCAAGGCTCATATCAATCAGCCTAGCAAGTATCGCAACCGTTGCCATCTTCCGTTTTTCAGGTGCCAGCTTTGCGCAGCTCACGGGTTCCTTTGCCCGTCAGGGCGAAGCAATTGGATCAGATGCGGCCGATAGCCGCCTCAACCCGGCCCGGTTGGCTGCAGATAGCCGCTCGCGCGCAGATGCGGCGGGCTCCTTATCTGGCCTCGGCGTTTCGGGGGCTGAGGGTTTTAGTGGTATCGTCCAGCAGTCTACCGGGCAGTGGCTTCAGAACCTGGCACATCACAGGGCTTTCGCTGGAACGGGTGTGACGTCTGGAGTTGGGTCTAATGATTTCTATCAATTTGCTGGTGCGAGTGCGGGCGGTGAAGCAGCAGGTCGTGTCAGTGGTCTTGCACGTCAAACAGGGCTTAACGAGGTAAGCCTTGCGAGCGGCGCAGCAGCGACGACAGCCACAGGCAGTGAGCGCAGTTTCTTTGACGCCAGTACCTATGAAGATAGCGCACGTCAGCTCGCCGATCACATTGGCGTAGATAACAGGACTGCCAAATCGCTTCTCGAAGGCTATGGAGCGACGCTTGGTGCTGGGCGTGTTGCAGGCCTTGACGGTGACTTGAATAAAGTCTTCCGCGTCGGTGAAACTGAGGAAGGTCAACGAGTTGGTGGTATCGAAGGCGTGCGGGCTGCAGGGGCTCGCGCTGGGCTGTCCCCCGAACAAATCAGCCGAGCGAGCAGTTTTCTTGATACGCAGTTTGGTATCGGTGATAGCCGTTTTGCTGATGGAGCATCTGATCAGGACATTAATAATCTGGCACTTGGTGGCGAACTCAGGCGAGAGCGGGCAACGGGTGAAGCATCAGGTGTTGAGGAAGCAGCAAACTATACTGGTTTAACACCACAGGACCTATC
This sequence comes from Kordiimonas sp., assembly GCA_965199355.1. Classification (GTDB taxonomy): domain Bacteria; phylum Pseudomonadota; class Alphaproteobacteria; order Sphingomonadales; family Kordiimonadaceae; genus Kordiimonas. The sequence goes on along the minus strand of OZ240690.1, from coordinate 16,145 downwards.
ATCGAACGCGGCCTCGTTAGATGCTGCGGGTCGTCTTATCGAAAACAATCGATTGCGGCGTTTTGCGGACGCGCACGGGATCAGTACCAGTGATATTCAGAACGCTCGCGGTGCAAATCTTGAAGCGGCGATCAATGACCGAACGCTGGCGGCGTTTGGATCCTATCTATCTGAAGACCAACTTGACATAGCGCGGCCTGGTTCCAGCCTTGCGCTGACCTTTGACCCGCTCTCTGGCGAAATTGGACGGGTCGACGTGCGATCGGGCCAAAGTGGCTCTCAGGATGATAGTATTCATGTAGCTGATGGTTTTCGGGTTGACGCACGCCAGGGAACCGAAGGTGGTCAAACCTTGTTCCGTTACGCTGATCTTGCTGAGAATGGCAACAACTGGGGAGCAGCTAACTTCGCTCGGTTGCTCGACAAGCATGAAGCAGAAGGATCAACCGAGACATTTCTTGATAGTATTGCGCAACAGTCATCCAACTATCTATCAGGTATTGCTGGGAAACAGGTTAGTTATGTTGCGGCAAATTCAGATACTGGTTCATTTGAACAATATGCGGGGGTCAAAGCTTCTGGCGGTTTCAAATTCTTTGGCCTTGTTGATGTTGGTGCGGAAGCAGGTGCAAAAGGCACACAATCATATATAGATAGTGATACTACACAATCGGTGAATGCTTTTGACTTTTGGAACTCTGAGGTACGTGATGTTTGGGACGGAACAATAGGAGATGATCAGTTTGACGGTGACCAATTGGATCGTGTTGGTGCCTTTTTAGGTGGACTGTCAAATTTGCGCGGTGATGCGCATGAAATCCGTGCGTGGGTGCAGAACCAAGAAGCAGAAGACCCTCAAGTGCAGAGCAAAGAGCGTGAGCTGGATGAACAAAAGCCTAGTGAACCACCAACCGCTCCACCAGGTTATTATGATAGTCGATGGCCCGGGCGCCGTTTCTAATTATTCCGCCTCTTGTTTTCTTTGAGCGCAGTCAGTTTTTGATGGATGCGATTAGACCACCAACTGCCAATAGAGAATGCAAAAGCGAGGATACCGAAAATGGTGGCAGTAAAAATGTTCGTCTGTCCTTGCCACTTTGCACCAAGTGTCGCATCCATGAATACATATGCAATCAAGGCAATCCACAATGCAACCGCAATGACACCGAGAATGTATCGCTGGATGCCACACGCTAGTAGACCTTCTTCGGTCGTAATCTGCGCTAGGCCTTCAGTATAGCTTTGATTTTCTTGTGTCATAGCACTTCTCCGATTTCTATCCATGGTAGCAGAAATTAGCGAAAAATGATAGTCTGGAGTGTATGCATGAGCAGCTGTGTTCTGGTGCCATTTCGCTGGATTCATGTGAGCAGGAGACCTCACCAACCGGTAACTGAAGGCTCCGAGTTGCCGTTCCAGGTGAATGTGAGCGTGGCGCCTTTGGTGGGGGATTGCACGAGCGCAGGCCGAAAACAAGCGATATTGGTACCGCCTCCATGCCGGAGCGAGGGGTAAATGATGCCGAGGCTGCCTGCCTCAAGAAGTGATTGCGCCAGTTGCTGACCTTTCGGGTGCCCGGTTTCAATATCGGGGTCGAGCGCTGGATGATTGTCTTCACCTCGAATGTCGTGAAACGCTCCTTCAAACTTGGCTATCCAGTCATCTTTCGTGACCTGATCATGGGTGAACCCTGCATCCTGCATGAGCCGCCAGCTATGAAAGCTTACCTCTTTGATACAGGTCTCCAGATCAAACGCGGCATACCATGCGCCGCGCTGGTTATTATTGAAACGTCCACCTGTTGGGGAAGCGTAGCAGAAAGCAGCATTGACGATATGGGCGTTGGGAATACCGCCAACCAGTTCAAGCCTGTCGATTTGACCGTATCGCGGCGGTAGCCCCGGTGTCTGCGCGATCAGACGCCTGCTTGTCGCGCCCTCAAGGCTGAATACAAGGTCCGCTTCAATATCATCGTCGAAAAGGTCGTCAAGCACAGGCCTGCTGTATTCTGAGGGAATGAGGCGATGGGCCTGGGTTCGCTCAAGCTCGAACAGAGGCAGGGTCATGCAAGATAGCCACGTTCGGCATCGACATATTGCCTGACCTGATCAAGCGCAATGATGCCGCCCTGTTTGACATAATCGATGGGCGCTATGCCGTTGAAGAGAGGGCCTTTGTTTCTTGCTGTAAACCAACGATCAGCATTTTCCCGGCCAAAGATTATACGTAGTGACTTGGTTATTCCAAGAAAGAGGCTGATCCGTGTCAGTTCATCCTGATCAAGCGCTGGTATATCTTGTCTGCCAGACATGACTTTCCCTGCATGGCGCTTGTAGGTAGCGAGGGACATACCGCCCATCAGTTCCGCCGCATCGCTTTGATTGATTTTCCAGGCGTCCATGATACGGACAAAAGCCTTGAAGCCTGCTGCTGACATCCGTTTGCGCACGCTTGCGTCAGTCAGGTCGGCGGGGCCTTTATAGCTTTTGGTTTCCAATGGAGCAGTTTGTTGCATGTCATTTCTCAATTCAACTTGTTGAATATTATATAGTTCAAATGATGTTAAAAAACAAGTCAATTGATCTAATTTAAAGTCATGATTTAGTGAAGCAGCACTCCTTTTCTGAGTAATTTCATCAGCTCTAGCGCTTTTCTCCGGATTTTTGGATCGTCGATTTTCTCGAAGGCTGCAATGATGCTTTCACCATCAGGCAGCATCATAAAGGGTAATATTTCGCGTTCCTGATCTGTAAGAACATGTTCGGAACCTTCGAAGAAGTAAGTGATAGATACACCCAACACTTCTGCCAATATTGGCAATCTTTTAGAACTAAGACGTTCCAGGCCAGTTTCATATCTCTCAATGGTGTCCGCACTTGTGTTTAAAATGGCCGCCAAGCTTTCTTTGGAGTGACCAAGTGCTTTGCGGCGCTTCCTGAGGCGCTCACCTATGAACATATCCAATGGATTGCGGCCAGTGTGCTTCCAATTTTTGTCCACCATTTGTTTTCTCAGAATTGCATTTATTGTTCACCAATATATCCGAAGGCGCATACGACAAACGGACTGATATTTTTCTCGGTATGCATTTTGTCTACGGGTAGAAATATGCCTTCGAAAAGCCCAGGTAGATTGGCGCAATCACCGTGAAGGGAGATATGAATGGCCTTCTGGGTTTGTGAAACCTCATGGAAGAGTTCAGTCATCCGGCAGGATGGTTTTTCTTCGGCTAAGATAGATAGTCCATTGACATATCCTTCGCCGAACCAACTGAGCAGCATGGTTCCCCAATAATTGATGATAATCCGCTCTTCCAGAATAGAGACCATTCCCAAACGCGACAGATCAGTTTCAATGAGCGCTTTTTTTGATTCAAATGCGGAGAATGATGGCGGTTGATCACGCATCTTGAGCTCAGACCAATAGTCGAACACCGATTTGTTAGTTGGTGTGACAAGATCATTGGGCAGTTTTAGAAAATCACTTTCTGACAGTTTAACAATCATTTTTCGACCCCTCAGTTACTCTTGGGGCCAAACCGGCATCGAAGCCGGGTGTTCGTAAATCAGCCGCTAGCGCCTAATCCCGATAACCTTTAGGCGAAAGCCATTGGACATATAGGGTCGTTGCAGTAGCGGATCATTTGGATCACGCTGTTGTAGCGGGTTGGAGAAGATTTCTTTAATGACGCAGATCAAACGGAACGCAACGATTGGAGATTATCATGGCCAGGAAGATCAGGGACGAAGACGTTATCCATCACGAGGATATCTATTATGTAGGACTGGATGTCAGCCAGAAATGGACCCAGGTCTGCATTGTAGATGGTGAAGGCAACCTCTTGGTTGAAGGCAATGCCAAGACCAATCCGTTTGAAATTGGCCGTTATCTTGAGAAGCGACTTAATGGCCCACTGAAACTCGCCATGGAAACTGGTAGCCTTGCCGCATGGCTATATCACGGTCTGCAGAAGCGAGGTTTTGATATTGTCTGTCTGGATGCAGTTCACGCTCATCGAACCTTGTCACTCAAACGGCATAAAACAGATCGCAATGATGCACACGGTCTTGCTGAACTTGTCAGGTTAGGGCCGGAATGGATGAAAGTTGTTCATGTCAAAGAACAGGCCAGTCAGGAACTGCGGGTACAATTGGCTGCCCGGGCTCGTCTGGTGAAACAGCGTATTGATATGGAAAATGAGCTTTGTGGCCTTCTTAAACCTTTCGGCTTCATCGTCGCCCGTGGCACAGTCTCAGCTGATACTTTCCGGCAACGTGTCATTGACGTCCTATGTCACGCACAGGATATCGGGCTTGATCTTCGACAAATCCTTATGCCCCTCCTTGATGTACATCGCCAAATAGCCAAACATATCAAGGATGCAGATGCTCGGCTGGAAGCTGTATCAAAAGCGGAACCAGTTTGCAGGCGGTTGATGACTATACCGGGTGTTGGCCCTGTGACTGCTTTAGCCTTCCGAGCTACTATTGATGACCCGGACCGCTTCCAGAAAGCAGCAGATGTTGGTGTTTATCTCGGTCTAACACCACGACGATACCAGTCAGGTGAACAGGACTATCAAGGCAGGATTACCAAACGAGGTGACAGTGTAACCCGCCTGCATCTGGTACAGGCTGCGACTGTTTTGCTTGTGAGTGTCAAACGCTGGTCTGCTCTCAAGGCCTGGGGTATGCGGTTGGTGAAGCGGGTTGGTTTTAACAAGGCCAAAATAGCGGTCGCCCGGAAACTGGCGACTATCATGTTCAGGATCTGGCGTGACCAGAGTGTGTTTTGTTGGAAGCAGGGTGATGTGGAAGCTGCGGCTCAAGCTGCGGCAACCAACTAGTCCTCTGATATCAACAAAACTCGGGCAGGCATTGTGAACCTGCTCGGGCGTCTCCTGCAGGAACGGCGGGACCGGTGACCTTGGGTAGCGTATTGCCAGAAATGCATCAACTGATCTTTCATGGCGCTGTTGACATATGAAGGCACCACCCGTTTTAGAACCCTAAATGACGGCATTGACCCTGACCTTCAAAGAGGTCGATCTACTAAAGGGAAAATGACCTCGAAGAGAATACTGAATCCTCGCAGGTGATGTTTGTTGTTCACAAGGTTGGATGAAAACAATGCTGTAAAAAATACTGAGCTTGACTACTGCAACGAGAGAATACGTTACCGGCACCCGGCAGATGTCTATTGTTTTAATCTGCCGTGCTAGCGGTATGCGGTACGTAATGGGACAATGGTCCAGAACGCTAACAGAAAGGGTTACGAAGCCCCGAGCGTGATTTTGCGCGCTCATATGAAACCTATCTTAATTAGCAATTTTACACAAGGTGGCTGAAGGTCAATCTTGACCCCAATTAAAATGACGGTACTTAGGGCCTGAGGAATATTTTCAATTTAGCGAGATTTTATCTGGTCTTTAGCGGTATTTTAAGCCGTTTTTTGTTTTGATAGTCTCGGATATCAATGTCTAGCGTTAGAAAGTTCGGAGTCCTGTATGACAGAAGCCTATTGCCTGGCGTTTATTCTCCGGATGACCTACGTGATATAGAGGGAGCCGCTCAGAAAAGATGGTTCTGTGAAGCGTGCGATGTTCCCTTGGTGGCTTGTGCAGCTACAAAATGTAAGTCAAATGGGAAACCATGGCTCAAGTCGGCATACTTTCGTGTGGCGCGTGATGGCGATGTACGCGGATGCGGCAGCGCGTGAAGGAAAACAGCTTGAGATCAAGGAGCCCGTGACCTGCGATAATCCTCCTGAAGTCTGGATCAACGAGCTTGTCGAGCGAGAGGATTATATGCGCGCAAACGCGCGAAACAACACACCTGACGCTGGTGACGAGAAACCTAATAGCGGAAACGAACCAAAACGCCCGAAGAGAAAAAAACAGGGTACGCATAATCATACAACGCCGACCATTCGTACCATATGTAAACATTATGCTTGGTTTCCACATGTGCGAAGCCAACCAATCAAGTTGCCTGGATGTTCGGCAAGGCTGTATAAATACGCTTTTCGTTCTTTCCGCCAATTCAAGCATGATCGACCACACTATGATGGCCGCTAGATCTTTTTTGGAGCTATCAAATCTACAAGGCTGGATGGCTTCAAAGTCGAGGGAACTGTCATTCGATTACGCTGTTTTAACGGCAAAAAAACACTTGAGCATCCTACATCTGTGCTTATGGAAATAGACGCAGCAGACTGGGCGGTCCATCGTCGCGAGCATTTTATCAAAGAGATCAAACAAGCCATGAGGCAATTGGATCAGAAAGACTTTAATGACAAGTCAGATCGCAACAATGCACTCATATTTGCACTCGCTGATCAAGATGAAGTTGATCCTTATCTATTTCGCGTTTCAAAACGGTCTCGCGTCTGTGTGTTGTACGACTATGTCCTACCGCCTATTAAAACTGCCCCCCGTGAAGCGGTATAACGGTGCTAAAACACAGGTCACTGATCGCATCCGTTGGTGCTGGTATGACTTGGTGTAATCTGGAAGCCTGCATAAACGAAAGAGCAGTTCTTCAGGAAAAAACGGCAATCGGCTTCAAGTCTTGCTATTTGCGAGGGTCACCGATCTCGCCCTAGATCATGAGATTGGCCAGCAACCTTATCGGCGCTTTTCACTGTGTAATGTGTTGATGCCTTCAAAGCGTCAAGTTGTTGCCGTATACTTGTAGTTCCTTGCGATTGCTCTCGCCGGTACCTATCGTTGTAACGCTCTAACAGGTTGGTGCCGATCGAGCGTAGATGATCTGGTAATCGATCGATAATCCGGCCCGTTAGGCTCATTTGCTGCTTGCGGGCTTTTTCTTTCAAATCAACCGTAATGCCACGCCCCTCGAGGGAAGACGTTTTGTCACCAGGATTGTTCTCAATTTGGCGAATGAATTTCTCCCGGTCATCGGTGAAGATCATGACACTGCGTTCAGCGCGCGTCAGGCTGACATAGAAGGATTTTCCCGTCACATTGCCGGGGCGACTGGTATTGACGACAAGCCAGTTCACCGGCGTTGTCTTGCCCTGTTGCTTGTAGGCAGTAAGCGCATAGCCGTGATCCCAATATGGATGTTTGTGCAAATCGATGATCGCAATCTTGCCATGATCAAACGCGATCCGGGCATGCTTGCCATCGAGACCCAGTATTGTACCGGTATGACCATTTTGAACGCCAACAACTTTATTCATGTTTTTACGCCACTGGATACGGTCACCTAGGGCGAGCTTTCGGGCCTGTTCTTCATAGAGGGTCAGTCCCGTGCGCGAGATTTTTGCAGGTTCAATCGAGATGCTTTCTCCGCTCTGTAGATCAGTGAGAGTCACCTGACCTTCGCGTGCACCTTTGACGGTGAAACGGCTATCTTTCTTGATGCCGAGGAATTTTTGCGCGCTATGGAAAACAAGGACATCGTCTTTCTTATAATAGTCGCTGATGGCGAGCTGAGCGTTTGTGAGCCCCTTTGACGACAAAATATGGAAATCATAATCCTGAGCGTCAACCTTGCCTTCATCTTGCAGATGTCGCCGTATATACATATTGAGCCTAATCCGGCTCGCATTATCGAGGGCGGCGATTTGGATGCGCTCGCGGTCAGTGTGCCCATGCCATTTGTCTGCGACCTCACGCGCTAGCTCATCCTTCTCATGCTCCTGGAGGCGATTGCCGAGGAGGGCAACCGCGCCGCGGATATCGCCTTTGCGGGCGCGGGTCACGAGTTCCTGCATGGACGCATTTTTCTGCCGGAAGCTTTTGCCAATGAACGGGCCACGTAACCCTTGCTGCATAAGTATTGCGAGCGGTTTTCCTTGATCAATGGCGTCGTATTGCTTGGTGTCGCCGATGAAAACGATACGGAACTTGTGTTTTTCGGCAAGCGCCATCAGGCGCAAGGCCTGGCGTGTGCTGGTCATGGAGGCCTCGTCGACAAACAGCACTGTGTTGCGTCCGGCCTTTCTGCCGCCCGTTGCCAGAAACCCTGCAAGGGTGGCAGCGTCAATGCCTGCCGATTTGCCCAGACCAACGGCGGCGCTGGCGGTTGGAGCAAGCGCCATGTGCTGGCGGCTTGGTGTAGCGGCAACGACGGCGCGTACAAGGTGGGATTTACCTGAGCCTGCAACCCCGAGTACAGATACAATCCTGTCACGACTCCTAAGGACAAACCGGGCAGCTTTCTGCTGCTCATTGGTGAGGCTTCGTGACGTCAGAACCGAATTGATCGACGCTGTGCTCGCTAGCGGCCAGACTTGCTCGCGGTGCCGGACGATGGCTTCACTCACTTTGGCTTCCCAACCAAGTGACCGATTGATCGTGCGCCCATGGAAAATGTGATTGCCACCGGTCTGGAATGTGGTGGAGCGAACCTTCACGGCGCCATCAAGGGATTTGACCGCAGCCTCGACCGCCTGACGGTCGGTCTTTCCGATGGTGGCTTTGAGTGCTTCCTTGACGATATGGCCTTGTTCAAAAACTGCTTCCCGCGCTGATAAATGCCTGATCGCATGGAGCGCCGCGTCATGTGCAACGGTATCGCCGTCAGCGCCCTTCAAGATACCGTAATGGGGCTTGGCACGTCCTGCTCCGTTTCGGCGTGTCGTGACGGTGGATAGGAAGGGGGTGTCGTTGCTCCTGATGCAGTAAGCTGTATCTACGGCGTCGCGCCATGAGGCCTGCGCCATTTTATCAATCAAAAAGGAACAACAACATGACTGTATTTATAGGACTAGACGTCTCTCTGGCAAGCACGGCAGTCTGTGTACTGACGGGTAAGGGTGAGATTCTCAGGGAGGCAAAGGTGCCCAGCGAGCCGGCAGCGCTTGTGGGTTTTGTGCACAGCCTGGGGTGCGATGTCGCCAGCATTGGTCTTGAAGCAGGGCCCCTGTCCCAGTGGTTGTACAAAGGCCTGACGGAAGCGGGTTTCGAGACGGTGCTGATGGAAACACGCAGAGTGAAGGCCGCGCTGAAGGCCATGCCGATCAAAACAGATCGCCGGGATGCGGAAGGGATTGCCCGCCTGCTGCATCTGGGCTGGTTCCGGCCAGTCCACTGCAAATCCGTTTCGTCGCAGGAGATACGGGCGCTGCTGACGACCCGCCATGCCATCCAGAAGGCCCTGAAGGCTCTCGAACTGTCGGTGCGGGGTATCCTGCGCAATTTCGGTCTGAAGATGGGCAAGGTGTCGAAGGGGCGGTACGCGGCACGGGTGCGCGAGCTTGTGACCGGCAACCCTATGCTGGAAGCTGCCGTCGAGCCTGTCCTGCACGTGCGCGACACGCTGCGCAAGGAGATGGCAGGTCTGGAGAAAAAGATTAAAGGGCTGGCGACGGCGAACCCGGTCTGTGACCTGTTAATGACCATGCCCGGTGTAGGGCCGGTCGTGTCGCTGACCTTCCTGTCCGCAGTGGATGATCCCGGGCAGTTCCGCCGATCGAAGGATATCGGTCCATGGGTGGGGCTAACGCCGGGCCGGGACCAGTCGGGGGAACGGGATGTTACCGGCCGCATCACGAAGGCTGGCGATGTCGGCCTGCGAACCGCCCTGTATCAGGCGGCGACGGTCATGCTGAACGGGGGCAGATCCAACTGGCTGAAAGCCTGGGCGTTGCGTCTTGCTGCCCTGCGGGGCAAGAAACGTGCAACGGTCGCCCTTGCCCGACGCATCGGTGTGGTGCTGCACCGGATGATGGTGGACGCAACGGTGTTCTGCTTCACCCGCGAAGAGGCTGTCCGCTCTGTATAAACCCGTTCAAGCAGCGTACGAGAAGAAACAGGAGGTTTGGCCGCGTCTGACAGGGGTCGGCCACCAGTGTCCCTGCCGGGACGCAGTCCCCGATGATGCACGCAGGATGCCTTGTCGCCGGACCCCGCACATATGTAGCGCAGGGTTCGAGCACGCCCCAAAGATAGGCACTCGGGAACTGTATTGGACAAGGTATGAAGTTGGCGGCCCTTGCCCTGCATGGCGCCGACCACGGACGGAAGCACGTACCCGGCGGTGATACAGGAAGGTGACCTGACTCCAGAAGGCAAAGGCAACGATCCACACAGTCAAAATCCAGGCTTTCCCCCTGTATACAGGGACGCCGACAAGACCCTCTCCCGTGAACCGTCAACCGTGTCGCGCCGGCTAATTGTGTGATAAAGGTGCTTGACATCAACTGCCCCATTACGGAAGGTTAATCTTTTCAGCCCCTAGGTGCTTGCGCAGGTCATCCAGATCAGAAGCGCGGGCTTCACGTACAGCGTGCCTTTTCAGGTCATGGAGGGTTTCCAAGTTTTCGCCCGAACGTTCCTTTAGGTCGCCGAGGACATCGTCGTGCCGGGTCTTGGCTTTATTGGGGCGGGTCAGGAGAGTTGCCCGTGCATAATCGGCAGCGGCGGTCCATCCATTCTCTTTTGCGAAAGCCACAATCGCCTCGCGTCGTTTCGAATAGGTATCCATGAGCGCTTGCGGGATGCCTTTGATATCAAAGAGACCGGTATCCCGAGCGGCGTTAATCCGGTAACCAAGTGCTTTGACATGCTGAGCAAGCTCGTTCCGGTACACTTGGCCTGCTGCCATTTTGATCCTGAATAGCGCTTCGCTGTGGAAGGCATACCAGGCTTGCCGTTCCTTATCCCACGTCGCATTCATCACAACACTGTGGGTATGAAGCTGAGGGTCGAGGGCGCGTGAGAAAAATTCGGTGAACTGGGCAACGGTGAGATTATCCGTTGCGCGGATATCATAGCTGCCATCCGCTTTGCGCTCGCGCACGAATGCATAGGTTTCTGCAAAAGCAATCGCTTCTTTAACCGCTTGCCTGTGCGCCTCAACGAGCCGTTTGTCACCTGCGACAATCGCCATGATGCTGACACCCTTGGGGGCGCTGAAAGTCAGGTCCCAGCCTGGCCGGTGGTCTTCCTTCGCCTGATACCAACCCGCAGTATGTCCTTCAGGCAGCTCACCCTTGAGCAGGTTCTTGAAGTGCTCGCCGTCCACTGATCCTTCATGCCCGAGGAGGCTGGCCCCTTTGCCCAACCATTCGCTGGGCTCGTCCCCGTCTTTCGCATAATAATCCCCCTGCGTATAATAGCGCGCTGCAGCAGTTGGGGATGCTTTGATGAGGGCGATCGACAGCATGGATCAGGCGTCCGGGCGGCCAGTGCCAGGACGATCGGAGCCAGGATCGTCAGTACCAGAGGCCGGGTTACCGGCAAGCGTTGTCGTGACTTTAGTGCGCGCCCGGCTGCGTTTGGAAGATGCTGGTTTTCGTGTGTCGGTGGATGGGCCGGAATTCTTACCCGACCCTTTCGGCGATGGTTTGCGGGTCTGTCGATTTGGTTTCTTGGCCGTACCCCCCTTAAGCGGCAGCTGTGCTGGTGGTTCGCTCGAAGACTTGCACGGCTGAGTTGCTGCTTGTTGTATGCTTCTCTCCGACACTCCTTTTGGTGCTCCCCCCGCTGCTCCCGATGCGGCAAAGAGAGGGAGGGCAGGCTCGCCCATCAAGGCTGCATCAATGACCAGTTGTCGATGGCCGCTCGGAACATAGGAAGGTGCAACGTTGGGGCGCGGCTTGTAAGCGATCTGGACCGGAGCCACCGGCAGGCCGGAACCCATGGAGAGAAAATACTGAAACTTTTCGAGCGCCCTGATCTGGCTCGCGAGAACGATAGGGCGTAAAGCCCGATTGATGCTGGCAGTGCGACCATCCCTGAGCTCGGTAACACCGTAACTGATGCCTTCGTTGGTTTCTGCAATCTCCGTTTGCCCAAGCGCTTTTTCCGCCCATTCAGCAGTTTCCACATCGTTGGCCCGGTAAATACAATGGACCGCACACCCTCCGGAAAGCGCTGCTGCTGAATGGTCACCGTAAACCTTCTCAAGGATTGGTTTGGACTGATACCCAATCACGCCGCAGCCGCCAAACTTGGGCGCATGGGTGAGAGCTTTCGCAAGCGTCGGGACAGCTTGCATGCTTGTGAGCTCGTCAATCACATACCAGAGGCGGCGGTTGATATCTTCACCGCGAGACAGAATTGCGGAAATCGCCGTATCGACCCAAAGACTGATCAGGGGGCGGAGTGTATCGATATGCGCTTCATCGGTCGCGATAAAGAGCCAGCTATCGTCGCTGTCGTCCTAGACCCAGCTTCTTATCGAAAAAGGGTCGCCTGTTTGGTTGAGATAGTTAAAGGACTTGAGATAGGTGGCGAGGTGTGACCGCACAGAAGCAGCAGTCCGGTCAACCCCCAGCGCACTCATAGCCTCGGTGCCCGCGAGGAACATGGTCAGGTCATCGATGTTCCGTTTGAGCCCCCAATCAAGAAAATCATAAAGTTGTCGGCTTGAGAGGACGCCCGCGATTGCTGGGTGCCGAGCCAGTGCTGTATAGACGGTACGAGCCGCCTTGGGCCAGAAGTCCTCGCCGCTGTCACTGTCCGGGATCAAGCTTGCGGCCTGTTGATCAAAATGCGCCGGCTCCGAGGCATCGAACCAGGGTAGCCATTGGGCTGAGCGCGCGTCCATCGGGTTCAGGACAATGTCGTGCCCCTCCCGGTAGTAATGACGAGTGAACAATCCGCCATAGTCATAGAGAATGGCTTTTTGTCCCGCTTTGCGGATACCGTCGAGTATCTCCGCAATCTGCTGTGACTTGCCTGTTCTCGGTGCTCCGACCATGGCAACATTGGTGGGTTCCATTTCTTCGGGAAGCTGGATGCCACCGAGCGAAATGGCGCCCTTTTTGCCGAATTGCCTGAGGGCCTTGGCCAGTTCGCCCATAGTGCCCAGTCGGGCGCCGCGCAGATGAAAGTCGCGCCCTTGACGCCGCCCGTTGACATAGAAGAACAAGAGAACTGAGAGGATGATAAGCGACGAGAGGGCCGCCCCGATCATGACGCCAATGAGCGCCGCCCTGAGCGTCTTGTCCCATGCGTCCCTGACCATGGTCGAGCGCAGATATTTTGCCGCATAGAGCTGATGCTTGCGTTTCTTTTCGTCGGTGAAAGTGATCGTGCCCTTAGGGCCATGCAGGGCGACTTGGAGGGTAGCAGCGACCCAGCGTTCTAAGATATAGCGTTCATGCGCCGTGGTCTTTTGAGCGATCTGACAGGCGGAGAGCCCGGCGACTATGATCAGCCCGGCAACGAGGGTTTGCCTGAAGCTCTGTACCAGCATCTGCCATTCGTGAATAGTTGTCTGAGCGCCCCGGATGAAGGTGGAAAAAGGGGAGGTAAAAAAGTTAGCCATGGCCCGCCTCCCTTATCGCAGGCGTCGTTCCGTTCGGGTGTGCTGTCGGCGCTCCTTTCAGGAACAGGTCGGTTTCTTCAAGCAGGAGTTCGGTCGCTTCTGCATCCACCCCTTCCGCAAGGAAGCGGGTCAAAACCAGTATGCGGCTGGCGTCAGTTCTGAGCGCGCTAATCTGCGCTTGCAAACCGCTTTCACCGTCAATGTAGCGATTGATGATATTCCTCAAAAGGGCAGACGGGGTGGTGTCAAGGGCGTAAGCGAGCGCAGTGAATTCGTCGCGCCGTTCGATCGGAACCTTGGTCGATAAAGTAACTGACATGGCAGTCCTCCAGTGGGGACCACACATATTCATTCGAGCCGAGTCCATTAAACCACAACTCAGGGACGATCTCAAGCGATGGAATACAGGGTCTACCGGTCTACATTGTTGACCCTTGAAAATACGGGAAAATCTCCATCGACGGTCTACCAAGTCTCCTTTGTAAACCGGAGGTTCATTTTTAATGTGCCATAAATACATGAAAAACTTGAGCGAATCGGAACGCAGAGTGTGCGTCAGGTGTGTTCTCTTTTTCGCGGGCGATTTGACGCCTGCGCCCAACCATATAATGATGGTGGTGTCAGTGTGGGGATGTGATTTCTCGATAAACGGGAAGTTTATGACGCAACATAAAGGATCAAACTATGTCAAAATCACGCTCCAACAGTCTCTCTGCTTTAGAGGAAAGGCATCGCAAATCTGGCGAATTTCTTGAAGCAAAACGCAGGGAGGTTGCGATCGTTCTCGGTACACCCTTTGTCAAACATCTAGGTGATGATTTAAGCGAAAAAGATGCTGGTCGGCTTGCGGTTGCCGTCCAGAAAATCGGGGTTAAAAATGCCCTAGAGAGATTGGTCTAACGAGGGATTATGGGAGCACGTACTGCGATCGTATCTGCGATTATTTCAGACATTAAAAAAGGAAAATACCGTGTTGGTGATACGATCTCGCAGCGCAAGATTGAAGCCGAGTATGGTGGTGGCAGATGGGTCGCGATGCGTGCCCTTGAAGAACTTGAGGGATCAAACTGGTTAGAGCATAGCGAACGCGGGCGTTATGTAGTGGCAGAGATCACAGAAGACACGTTCAGGCAAGCGCTAGAAATGCGGGCACTGCTTGAAATCTATGCCGCCAAAAAGCTCGTAAAGATTGTCACGGACCCATTCATATGGCGACTATGGGAGATTAACCGCGACCTTTGGAGTCAGGCGGTTTGTGGTGATTTTCCGGCGGCTGTCGATGCTAACAGATTATTTCATGAAACATTTGTTGGTTCTGTTGATAGTGGCCCACTTTCTCGTCAATTGCAGCAGCTCTACCAAATACAAGGTTTTGATGATGTGAGTAATTTCGATACGATTGAACAAGTACGCCAATCAGTATATGAGCATGCACGTATTATCTCAGCACTGCGTTCAGGCAATATCAAAGCGTTAAAGCGCGAAATCTCACAACATATAGCGGCCAATAGTGAAGCGCTGTTCGCCCTCTAGTTTAGGTTTCTTTGAGTATCAGGCTTGCAAGAATATATGCAAAGAATGGTAGGAATGCGATTGCGGCCATTAAGGAAGTCAGGCGTACAAACTCAATACTGGCGCCGTCAAATATTGTAATTGTTATAGGTATAGCAAATACGAACAAAACGCCCTGAAACAGAATGGTAAGCCCGATAAGCATGATCGCTTTGAAACGATTAAACTGACTGAGTTTAACAAGCATTGCGTCCAAACCAGCGCGGGCAAGTGAATGCCCCATAAGAAGGGCAATTGCAATGATCCCAATGATACCTGTCAGGAGTGTCCATCGGCTCCAGAAAGCGGTCGCGATCACCATTAGGCAGACCGCGAAAAGAAAGATGCCACTTTTGAAGCATGTCAATAAATTGGGTTCGTAAAAACGTCTCATAGATATCATGATAGCGAAGAATCTGGAGAAGTGCAAAAGCCCCTGCGAGGTACGCAGGAGCTTTAAATGTATGCTGGAAGTGAAGTTTAATCTTCAGGGTTCCAGATGATAGCGAAGACTTCAGGGTCGTCTTGACCCGCTGCTTGCCCAAGATTGGCGTAGAGCTTGCGCTGACCAAATTCTGGTGCTGCAAATGAGAGGCTGATATATTCCTTGCCTGATCGTTCGCTCTCTCTGACCCAGCCTGCACCAACTTCAACACGGCCCGCAAACACGCGGTAGTCTGGCTGGTTTGCATTGGCTTTGTCACGGTTTGGCATGATCTCGATATCCGCCGTGATTGATAATGTGCTCAGGTTGCCTTTAAAGCGATCGCCTGATTTTGTTACATGTCCGATAGCTGGCATTTTAAATCTCCTTTGTTGCCTCAGAGGGCCTGTCCCTCTGACTGAACCAGACCGTTCATGAGAGGGTTGCGTGTCGAACAGCGCCCGCCAATCCATTCAAACCTGAAATAGAGAATTGGGGCGGTGCCTGACCCTGAAGGGCGTCTTTTTTGGTGCGCGAGGAAGCAGCTTGCTGCTGGGGAAAAAAGTCGAACCTGACGGGTTTTGACGCGCGTTCATCGGTGATAGGTCATATGGGGCTGTCAGTGGGAATGGCTATTTGAAATTTGCATCGAAGGCAGTTTAAATGGCTGCAAATTGGCGTGTTTCAAATCACGGATTTTGAAGACAAGCTGTGTTATTATCCTTCATTGCAGGCAACGAATGTCGCTAAGCAAGCATGGTAAAAAAAGGCGGAGAGACGCATAGGTTAAACAGGCGCGTGCTGCCTACTGGTGCGGTTGTCTGAGCGCGAAATGAGGTGAGGAATATTTATGGCGGGACGCAGACACCACTTGGAAGACTATGAAGTTTCGCTAATTAAAGCGATGTTGAGAAGCGGTCGATATG